>NZ_FNHS01000003.1 GCF_900103445.1 Methylobacterium phyllostachyos
CGCATCAACGAGGCCTTCGGCGACGTCGTCAACTTCGACCTGATCCCGCCGCAGGCCATCCAGCGCATCGACGTGGTCACCGGCAACCCCGTCTTCGGCCTCAACGCCATCGGCGGCGCGGTCAACATCCAGATGAAGAACGGCTTCACCTGGCAGGGCACCGAGATCTCGGCCTGGGGCGGCTCGGACGGCCGCACCGCCGGCTACCTCGAATACGGCAAGGTGGCGGACAACTGGAGCTTCTACTTCACCGGCGACGGGCTGAACGACCGCGGCTGGCGCTACGAGAACCCGAGCACGATCGGCCGGCTTTATGCGGATCTGGGCTACCGCTCGCAGGATTCCGAGTTCCACCTGATCGGTCTGGCCGCCCGCAGCTTCTACGGGGCGGCGGCCGCGACGCCGGTGGACTTCACCCATGTCGATCCGCGGGCGATCTTCACGTACCCGCAGACGCAGACCACACAGGTCGGCTCGCTTCAGCTCACCGGTCGGGTGGACATCTCGCCGACCTGGGATCTCGCCGGCAACGCCTATTACCGGCGCTTCGGCGAAAACTACGTCGACGGCAACGACGGCAATTTCGAGCAGTGCAGCAAGCGCGGCAGCTTCCGCGGTTTCCTCTGCTATCAGGACGATGCGTTCAACGTGAATGCGCCGCCAACCAGCCAGGTGGCAGCGCGCCGGGCCTATGCCAACCAGTTCACGATCCTGGGCCTGAACGGTCAGCCGATTCCTTTCCGGAACGTCCCGTACGGCACGATCGATACGACCCTGACACAGTCGGAGGCCTATGGCGGCTCGTTGCAGGCCGCCAACCGCGACCGCGTCTTCGGCCTGCCCAACACCTTTGTGGTCGGCGGCAGCGTCGACGCCTCGAACTTCTCGTTCAAGTCGTCGAGCACGCTGGGAGTCATCAACCCGAACCTCTCTGTCTCGATCGATCCCAACAGCCCGTATTATGGCAACATCCCAGGGCTGGGCACGCCGGATATCCGGACCCTCGCTGCGCTTGGCATCGCGCCGACCAATGTCAGTGGATCGACGCTATATCTCGGCCTCTACGCCACCGACACGCTGGACGTGACCGACCGCTTGTCGCTCACCGCCGGCTTCCGGCTCAACTACGCCCGTATCCAGACGCGCGATCAGACCGGGTTCTCGCCCGACGTCACGGGTGTGAACGAGTACACCAAGGTCAATCCGCTGGCGGGCCTGACCTATCAGTTCGACCCGGCGCTCAACCTCTACGGCAGCTACTCGGAATCGAACCGCGCGCCGACGCCGCTGGAGCTGTCCTGCTCCAGCCCGACCCAGCCCTGCCTGCTGCCGAACTCGCTGGTCGCAGACCCGCCGCTCAAGCAGGTCATCGGGCAGACCTACGAGGCCGGCTTCCGCGGTGTGATCCCGAGCTTCCTCTCGGGCGGCGCCCTGACCTACAAGGCCGGTGTGTTCCGCACCGACCTGACGAACGATCTCTATCAGATCGCCGTCGCCGGCAACGCGGCCCGCGCCTACTACATCAACGTGCCGGCGACGCGTCGCCAGGGCATCGAGGTGAGCGCCGAGTACGTCGTCACGCCCGATCTGCTGATCTACGCCAATTACGCTTTGATCGATGCCACCTTCCAGTTCAACGCCACTCTCTCGTCGCCCAACAACCCGCTGGCCGGCGCCGGTGCGGCCGGTGGCGCGACAGGCGGCGACGTGATCCCAAACGGCGGTATCCGCGTGCGGCCGGGTGACAAGATCCCGCTGATCCCGGATCATCAGATCAAAGCCGGGTTCGAGTATAACATCACGCCGAACTGGCGCTTCGGCCTCAACGTCTCGGCATTCTCCTCGTCCTACTTCCGCGGCGACGAATCGAACCTGAACCGCAAGCTGCCGGCCTATTACGTCATGAACCTGACGACGAAGTATCAGGTGACCAAGAACTTGGAGATCTTCGGGCTCATCACCAACCTCACCAACAACCGCTACGCCACGTTCGGGACTTTCGTGGAGCCTGGGGCGGTGGCCGGCAATCTCTCGATCAACGATCCGCGGACCACCACTTTGGCCCAACCGCTCTCGATCTATGCGGGGCTGACCTACCGCTTCGGCGCCGATCCTGTGCCGATGTCGCCGGAGCCGATCATCCGCAAGTACTGACCAGATCGGTAGAATAGACTCATGAGGAGCCGCTTCTCTGCGGCTCCTTTTTCGTTTTCGCGGTTTCCGCCTTTCAACCTGCGCAGGCCGGCGACGGATAAAGTCTCGCGCGAGGTCCCGCGGCATGATCCGTGCGCTTCTCGCGGCCGCCACCGATCGTGGTGCGATCCGCCTCGGCGACAAACTGACGTTCCGAAGCGCTTTCTCAGCCGAACCGGCATCCACTTCAGCGGCGCGCCTAAGCGCGCCTCAGGCTGCTTGGCGACCGAAAGTCCGACGTCCGGCTGTGCGCGACCGGCGCCCGCGGGACGGCCGTGCGTGCATCCCCCTGCCGGATCTGCTCGATCAGCAGCGGCTTTGCGTAATAGTAGCCCTGTGCGCAGCGAATCTGGGTCGCCCCCAGGAGATAGGCGACCTCCTCGAAGGTCTCGACACCCTCGGCCACCACCGACATTCCGAGCGCCATCCCGAGCGATTCGATCGCCTTGAGGACGATCTGGCTGCGCGGCCGCTTGTCGATGTCCGTGATGAAGGATCGGTCGATCTTCAATTCGTCCGCGGTGATCTCCGCCAGCGCGGCCAGTGACGAGTAGCCAACGCCGAAATCATCGATGGAGACCCGCGCCCCGATGGCCCTGATGCGGGGCAGCACCTCGCGCTGGAACCGACCTTTGGTGAAGAACGCCTCCTCGGTGAGTTCGAGCACGAAGCGCTTGGCCATGCCGGTCGCCCCGAGGGCGTCACAGAAGGCCGACATGAACGGAACGTCGCAGGCCTGTTTGGCGGCGATGTTCAGGCTCACGGTCACGTGCGGCCCGAACACGTCGTCAATATCGGGCATGGTCCGCACGGTTTCGCTGAGGACCTGAAGCGTGATCTCGTTGATCAGCCCGAGTTCGATGGCGAGCCCGATGAAATCGCCGGGGGCTTGGATCACGCCCAACTCGTCCCGCCAGCGCAAGAGCACCTCGACACCCGTCACCGCGTGGGTACGCATGTCGACCTTGGGTTGGAACGCGCAGCAGAAGCAACGGTCGCGAATCGCGAGCCGAAGCCGCTGCTCCACGGCCATCCGGGCGGTGGCCGCGTGGCTCATCGTCTCCTCGAAGACGCTGACGCCGCCTTTGACGCCGCCCTTCACCCGGTACATGGCGTTGTCCGCCTGACGACGAAGCACCTCGTAGGTGGTTCCATGGTCTGGAAACAGACTGAGGCCCATGGAGGCCGAGGCGAAGATTTCGTGGTCGTCGATGAAGAACGGCTGTTTCAGGCGCTTCGAGATGTCCTGGACGGCCGCCAGGGTTGCATCGCGGTCCACGACCGGATGGAGCAGCAACACGAACTCGTCGCCGCCGATGCGGGCGAGCATGTCGCTCGGCCGCAGGGCCCCGCGGATACGATCCGAGACCTTGCGCAGAAGAGCATCGCCCGCGGCATGACTATAATAATCGTTGATGTGCTTGAAGTTGTCGAGATCGATGAAGGCCACGGCGAAGCGATCGTCTGGCCCCGCGGTCGCGATCAGATCCTCGATGCTTTGCTCGAACATCGTCCGGTTGGGCAGGCCCGTTAGCGCATCGATGAAGGCCCGCGCGATCAGGTCGCGCTGGATCGCATGGTGGTGCGTGACGTCGGTGAGGGTCGTGAGCGTATAGAAGTCCGATTCGGTGACGACCGTAGAAGCCTGGGCTTCGATGACGTGTTCGCCAATCGCCGTCACGACGGCGACGGCGGGATTTTCAAGGGCGCTGGCCGGCAGGTCGTTGACAGCCCGGGGCCCAAGGGCCCGGGCCGCCGTATTGGCGAGGATGCATAGGCCCTGCTCGTCGTGGACCACGACGCCGACCGGAAGCGCTTGGAGGGCGGCTTCGAGGAGGCTCTGCCGATGTCTGGACGCGGGCGTGCTCACGTCAGCCCTGCTGCCAGAGCGTCTTGGCGGCGCGCAGGGTCCCCTCACCGGAGTTGTCGCCGGCTTCGAGGGGGCGCCGGAGTAGGCGGCGATGCACTTGGTCGAGCGCGGCGCCGTGCCCGCCCTCGGCGCCCGGCTCCCGAGTCAGCCGCACGCCCGCGGATTGCTCGGATTCGAGGCCGCTGACTTTGCTCATGGTCGCACCGCGCCAGCGCTCGACCACCGCGCCCACGAAGGCTGCGCCGGCGATCGTGTCGCCGTGCTCGGAGACGCGACCGCTCACGTCGTTGCGCGGCTGACGTTCCGGGGGCAGGGGGGTGAACTTCATCCGCACCGGCATCGGCACACCCTCGCCGAAGGCGATGACTTCGCCTGTGCCGAGCGACGGCACGAAGGTCAGCAGGTTCACGGCATCCGAGACCGCCGCCGCCAGGAAAGCCTGGTCGCGGTCGTTGGTCATCCGCATGGCGAAAAGGGTGCTGCATTGCGACATGATCGTCGCATCGAGTTCCGCCGGCCGCTGCGTGACGAGCCCGAGATAGATGCCGTGCTTGCGGCCCTCGCGGGCGATTCGCGACAGGGCGCGCCGGGTCGGTGTGAACCCGATGGAACGGTCGGCCGAGGCGTAACGATGGGCCTCCTCGCAGACGAACAGCAACGGGATCGCGCCCTCACTCCAGATGCCGAACTCGAACGCGAGACGGCACAGGACGCAGACGACGGCGTCCACGACCTCCATGGGCAGACCCGCGAGCTGCATGATCGTCATCGGTCGGCCGTCCGGGTCGAGCCGGAACAGGTGCCCCAGGATCTCGCCCATCATGTCGCCGCCGACATTGGCGTTCTCGAACATGAAGCCGTAGCGCGGATCGTTGCGCAGCGCCTCGATCCGGGTGATCAGCCGGTGATAATGCATCCGGCCGACACGGTTCTCCAGGCGCCCCATCCGCTCGTCGATCAGCGAGATCAGGTCCTGCAACATGTAGGGAACGGGCGTATCGACGGTGAAGCCGGCACTTTTGCCGATCGTGCGCTTCACGACCTGCCGGTCACTCGCCTCCTTGTACTGCGCGTACTTGCTCTTCGCGAGCGGGATGACCTCCGCGAGGATCTCGATCTCCTCGTCGACCGGGGAACGGCCGCCGTAGACGACGTCGGCGAACTCCTCCAGGTTGAAGAGCCAGAACGGCAGCTTCAGATTGCGTGGGCTGATGACGCTCGCTTGGTCGCCGAAGCAGGACGCATATTCGTTGTGCACGTCGAGCAAGAAGATACGCACCGCCTGCTGCGCACGCATCACCTGATCGAGGATGACGGCGACACCGCTGGATTTGCCGACGCCAGTCGTGCCCAGCACCGCGAAGTGTTTCGTCAGGAGATCCTCGACCTTGATGCAGGCCGGCGTATCCGGGTCCTGATACAGCGCGCCGACCGTGGCCATGTTCGCGGCCGAGACCTGATAGAGGATCCGGAGATCGCCCGGAGGCAGCAGATCCACGGCATCCCCGATGGCGGGATAGCAGGTCACGCCCCGGCGAAACCGCTTCACCCCATCCTGGGACAGGATCTCTCCGAGAAGGTCGATGCTGGCATAGGCGCCGGGCCGAAGGGCGCGGTCGCCGCCGGACGAGAGTGTCGTGATAATGCCGATTAGAAGGGTCGGACCGGCTTCGATCCGGACGAAATTTCCGACTGTCGCCCGAACGTGGGGCCGGCCGTTCTGCGCGGCGAGTTCGAGATGAACCTTGGACCCATCGATCGAGGTTACCGAGCCCATCCGTGTCGTGGAAATTTCGTTCCGATCGCTTGTGTCACCGTCCAGCATCGCGTGTTCTCGAGCCTGCTTATCCAAGGTGGCTCGAGGATGGGCGCTGTCGCTTAAAATTCCGACAAAGCCAGGCTTTTGAACAGACGATGATTAATCGTTTCTTCTCTGATTATCCGCGCAACTTGAGATGTACAATATTGCTTACCTGCTTCCGAAGTCGGCCGGCATACACACAAAATCGATACACGTTAAGCGCGGTATCGCAGCGTCTATGCGCGCAAAAGTTGTGCGCGTGACGTGCTCGGAAGCATCAGTATGATCAGTCGGTGGCGCCGGGCGAATTGTTTGCGGTGGCCCGTCTGCGGCACGCATCGAGCCCAGTCCCGCCGTCTTCGCGATCGGGACCGGAGTTCAGGTCGCTGGAGGGCGCGCTACAGATTCTCGCCGTCGTTGAAATGCTCACGCTTCCAGCATTCGCCGGAGATGCGCGCTCCATTTGAGGAGACGAACGCATAGGGCGAGGATTCGACGACGGCTCCGCCACGTGCACGGATGACCCACCGAAAACCGTCCGCGCAGGGAACGATCTCGACCGTATGGCCCTGTGAAGCGTCTGAGGAATGCATCGACATGCCCAATCAACGTCCGGGCGCGCGCTTTCGCTCCCATGGAGGCGAGCGCAGAGTTACCGAGGCGCGCCGCGTCCGTTCCGGATTGGACCCTGTTGCGGGAACGCGGGATGCCGTATCCGGTTCGGAAGGTCGGAGGGGCCAACCTGAGCCCAGGTGAGAAGCAAGGATGCGGAATGGCGATTAAGGCCTTGAACGACCGGAAGAAGCTGTCGAACGATTTCAACGAAGCGAACGACGCTTTCATCGACGAGGTGCTGGGTGCCCTTCAATCCGGCGCGATCCCTATCGATCTGGCCCGCGCCTACCTCGCGCATCCCGTCGCGATGATGCACACGGATGGGGCTCAGGCGGTGGCCGACTATTTCGAGCGCATCCTGGCGCAGCGGCCGAACATCGACTGGATGCCCGGAAATTGAGCGGCGCCGGATCGGAGAGGGAGCGCGAATGACAGCGGACGAGATCCAGGACCTGAACCGCGCCCGAGCCGCACTGGCACGGCAGCGCAATGCCATCGCCCGCCGGATCGGCGGCCTCGACGTGGCACCCATCTCCATGTCGGAGGATCTGACCCGCACGCTCGTCGCCATCGAGGCCGTGGACCGGGCGCTGGTCGAAGCCGGTCAGCCGCATGTCGATATCGGGCCGGGGCAGGACGCGCAGCCGCCCGAGCGTTGAAGCCCAAGGCGAGCAGACTTTCGCGAGCCGTGCCCACCGGGGCCTACAAGTCCGCACGTTCCGAGGAGACGCGACGATGACCGACCGCCTGCCCGGCTTCAACACCCTGGCGATCCACGCGGGCGCTGCCCCCGACGCCGCTACGGGCGCGCGGGCGACACCGATCTACCAGACGACGAGCTTCGTGTTCGACGATGTCGACCACGCGGCCTCCCTGTTCGGGCTCCAGGCCTTCGGCAACATCTACACGCGGATCACCAACCCAACGAACGCCGTGCTGGAGGAACGCATCGCCGCCCTTGAAGGCGGAACCGCCGCGCTGGCAGTCGCCTCGGGTCATGCCGCCGAATTCCTGACGATGCACGCCCTGATGCAGCCGGGCGACGAGTTCGTGGCCTCCAACAAGCTCTATGGGGGCTCGATCAACCAGTTCAATCACTCGTACAAGAACTTCGGCTGGTCGGTGGCCTGGGCCGACAACGACGATCCGGCCGCCTTCGAAGCGGCGATCACGCCACGCACCAAGGCGATTTTTTGTGAGTCGATTGCCAATCCGGGCGGCGTGATCACCGATCTGGCGGCGCTCTCGCAGATCGCCAAGAAGCACAACATCCCGCTCGTCGTCGACAACACCATGGCGACGCCGTACCTGATCCGGCCCTTCGAGCACGGGGCCGACATCGTGGTGCATTCGGCGACGAAGTTCCTCGGCGGCCACGGAAATTCGATCGGCGGGCTGATCGTCGATGGCGGCACGTTTCAATGGGCGGGGGATCCCCGCTATCCGATGATGAGCGAGCCGCGGCCGGAATATTCCGGCATGGTGCTGGCCGAGACGTTTGGCAATTTCGGCTTCGCCATCGCCTGCCGGGTGCTGGGCCTGCGCGATCTCGGGCCGGCGTTGTCGCCGTTCAACGCCTTCCTGATCCTCAACGGGATCGAGACCCTGCCGCTGCGGATGCAGCGCCACTCCGACAACGCGTTGACGGTCGCCAAACACCTGTCGCAACACCCGGCGGTGTCGTGGGTCAGCTACCCGGGCCTGGAGACCGACCGCTACCATCAGCTCGCGAAGCGCTACACGCCGAATGGCGCGGGGGCGGTCTTCACCTTCGGGCTGGAGGGCGGCTACGAGGCGGGGGTGAACCTAGTCTCGAACCTCCAGCTGTTCTCGCACCTCGCCAATATCGGCGACACGCGCTCGCTGGTCATTCACCCGGCTTCGACAACCCACCGGCAGCTCACTGACGCGCAGAAGACGGCCGCGGGGGCGGGGCCGGACGTGGTGCGGCTGTCGATCGGGCTGGAGGATCCGGCGGATCTGATCGAGGATCTGGATGGGGCGCTCAGCGCTTGAGCGTGCACCGTCGGTTTCGACGAACAGGCTGCACCGGCGGTCCGGTTTTCGAATCTCTGTGTTGTTTGAGCGGGCGGCCCGTCCAAAGGGTGTCACGATGGCGAATGTCGCGAGCGAAACCGACGTTGATCCCGTCACGCAGGAAGAGGCTGCCGCCGTTCTGGCCGGCCTCGGTTTCACGGTGTCCGATGCCGTAAGGCTGCTGCTGACGCGTGTTGCCCGCGAAAAGGCGTGACCGTTCGCGCCCATCGAGACGTTGATTGCCGCCATGCGTGAAGCGCGCCAGGGAGGTCTGCCGCGTTTCCACGACGAGGTCTCGCCGGTGGCCATCCTGAATACGGACGATTGAGCACACCGGCGAGTTCACACGCGCCCCTGAATCAGAGATGACGGGTCGCCACCGCGCCACGCTTGCGGCCGATCTCCCGCTCGAGGCGCGACGTCCGGAGCATGCCCTGGTCGGCGATTGGCAGGACCCTCGGGACTGTGACGTCAAACCGGATTTCGAGCTGATCTCTCGGCGTCCCGATGCCGCGACGATCCAGTTGGTCCGCATCGGATCTCACGCCGAACTCGGTGTCTGAGTCGCAATCAGTTCATCGACGATAAGAATCAAGGCGCGTGTGGCCGGTCCGTGCGCACCCGTGCACCGCGTGCCTTGTCCCAGCTTCTAAAACCGGAACAAGACTGCCGGTGATGGGCCTCTGTCGCCCTCAGAACGCCTCCGCCTCCAGCGCCATGGTGCTCTCCGCCCCGGCCTTGATCCGCGCCAGCCGCAGACCCGTCTCCGGCAGCATCCGCTCCATGAAGAACCGGCCGCCCGTGAGCTTCGACTCCCAGCGCGGGGAGGGCGCCTCGTCCTGCTCGGCAAGCGCCGCCTTGGCGATCCGGCCCCACATGTAGCCCAGCGCAACGAGCCCGAAGAGGTGCATGAAGTCGGTAGCGCCCGCTCCTGCATTGTCGGGTTTGCTGAACGCGTTCTGCATCAACCACATCACGGCGGCCTGGAGATCGTTCACCCCGGCCTGGAGTGGCTTGACGAACGGCGCCATCGTGGGATCCTCCCCGTGGTCCTTCAGGAAGGTCTGGATCTCACCGAGGAAGGCCATCATCGCCCGGCCGCCGTCTTTCGGCAGCTTGCGGCCGATCAGGTCCATCGCCTGGATGCCGTTGGCGCCCTCGTAGATCATCGCGATGCGCGCATCCCGCACGAACTGCGACATGCCCCATTCCTCGATGTAGCCGTGCCCGCCCAGCAGCTGCTGCGCCTCGACGGCATTCGCGAAACCGCGATCGGTGAGGACGCCCTTCACCACGGGGGTCATCAGGCCGAGGTAGTCGTCGGCCGCCTGCCGCTCCTTGGCATCCTCCGAGCGGTGCAGGATATCGGCCTGCAGCGCCGTCCAGAGCATCAGCGCGCGGGCCGCCTCGTTGAAGGCGCGGATCTGCAGGAGAGTCCGGCGCACGTCCGGATGCACGATGATCGGGTCTGCAACCTTGTCGGGCGCCTTGGCGCCGGTCAGCGCACGGCCCTGGAGTCGGTCCCGTGCGTAGGCGGCGGCGTTCTGGTAGGCGACCTCGGATTGCCCCAGGCCCTGCACGCCCACCGCGAGCCGCGCCTCGTTCATCATCACGAACATGGCGTTGAGGCCGCGATTCTCCTGGCCGACCAGCCAGCCCGTCGCCCCGTCGTAATTCATGACGCAGGTGGCATTCCCGTGGATGCCCATCTTGTGCTCCAGGGAGCCGCAGGACACGCCGTTGCGGGCGCCGAGCGATCCGTCCGGGTTCACCAAGAATTTCGGCACCACGAACAGCGAGATGCCCTTCGTGCCGGCAGGCGCGCCCTCGATCCGGGCCAGGACGAGGTGGACGATGTTCTCGGCTAAGTCGTGCTCGCCGGCCGAGATGAAGATCTTGGTGCCGGTGAGGCTGTAGGAGCCGTCGCCATTCGGCACCGCCTTGGTCTTGAGAAGACCGAGATCCGTGCCGCAATGCGGCTCGGTCAGGTTCATGGTGCCGGTCCAAGCGCCCTCGACCATCTTCGGCAGGTAAAGCGCCTTCTGGTCGTCGGTCCCGTGAACCAGCAGGGCCGCCATCGCACCTTGGGTCAGGCCCGGATACATCCCGAAGGCGAGATTCGCCCCCGAGGCGAACTCTTGGATCGCCGTGTTGAGGGTATGCGGCAGGCCCTGGCCGCCATAGGCCTCGGGAACCGAGAGGCCCATCCAGCCGCCCTGCGCGTAAGTGTCGTACGCCGCCTTGAAGCCGGTGGGGGTGCGCACGGTGCCATCGGCCTCCCGGCGGCAGCCCTCGATGTCGCCCGTCCGGTTCAGCGGAGCCAGCACCTCCTCGGCGAGCTTGGCGCCCTCGCGCAGCACCGCTTCGACGACATCGGGGGATGCGTCGGCGAAACCCGCGAGGTTATCCCGGGCGTGAAAGCCCAGCACGTCGCTGAGCAGGAACAGCGTGTCGTCGACCGGTGCGCGGTACTGCGGCATTTTCGGGCCTCCCCCTGCGCGCGGACCTCTCGGTTGGATCCGCTCTCCACACGGAATGTAACGGCCCGGCCGCCTCCGGAGCAACGGCTTGATAGCGCAACGCCGTGACAGGCCTCGAACTTTACGGCGGCGTCTCCGCCAGCACGATTACCAGAGCATCAGACCCTTAACCTCGTGTTTACCAAGAAAGTTAATGGTCACGTTCGAACGATCCTAGGCGCGTTCCGTGGATACCCAGCTGGGGAAACCGCAGCCGCGCCCAGGAGCGAACGCCGAACGCTGCCGACCACAGGCCACCGATGACCCGCACCGCGATGCCGCAGCTGGACAGTTTCGATCCTGAGGTGCTCGACGCCGCCCGCGACGTTGCTGCTCGGGCGGGGGTTCCGCTGGAAACCTGGATCGCGTCAGTGGTGCCGCAATCGCAATCGGGAGCTCCGGGCAACCGCCGCCAGCGTCGCCGTCTGCGCGCCGAGCAGCTCGACCGGCCGACTGCCCGACCAGAATCGGCACTCCGCCCGGAGGTGATCGCCGATCGGCCCGAAGCGCGCCAGGCGGCGGTCCCGGCCGATGGTATCCCGGCCGTTCGTCCGACA
Organism: Methylobacterium phyllostachyos; assembly: GCF_900103445.1. GTDB lineage: Bacteria > Pseudomonadota > Alphaproteobacteria > Rhizobiales > Beijerinckiaceae > Methylobacterium > Methylobacterium phyllostachyos. Next base: position 11,593 of record NZ_FNHS01000003.1, read on the forward strand.
CCCATCGCCGAGACCTACAACGACGGCATCGCCGCTCTGATGGACCGGCTCGACGGCATCGACCGCGCCCTGGATGCGGATCGGCGGGAGGCGCTGATCGCCGAGTCGCAGAGGCTCGCCCAGATCGAGGCCCGGATTGAGCACGCCTTGAAGGCGGCACCGGTCCACCAAGTGACAGAGCGCTTGAGCGATATCGAGCGCCGGATGTCGCAGCTCGGCGAGCAGGTCGCTTCCAAGCGTCAGCTTGGCCGCCGCACGCGCCCGGCCGCCGCCGACATCCGCAACGCGGTCCAGGATATCCGCCAGCGTCAGCAGGAGTTGTCGCAGGACGTTCCGGGCGATGCCGCGTCGCGGGCCGCCGCGGATGGTGGCGTGGTTGCGAGCATGCGCCTCGACCTCGCCCGCCGCTTGGAGGCGCGGACCGAGGATGGCACCGCGACCTCGGCTGCCCTCTCCGAGCTTCAGCTGGAGACCGTGCGCCTGCGCCAAGCCATCGATCAGCTGGCAACGAGCCGCGACATCGGTGCTTTGGAGCAGGCCGTCACCGCGTTGACGAGCGGTCTTGAGCGCGCCCGGGTCGGCACCGACCTCACCGCGATCGCGGCGCCGATCGAGGAGATCCGGCTCCAGATCGAACGTCTGGCCGAAGAGGTCGCCGACAATGTCCATGCCCGCGTCGCGGAGGATGTCCGCCGCTTGGCCGAGCGCCTCGACGATGTGGCCGCGACCGGCCCGACCGATCCTGAGGGGCAGACGCTGGCTGCGCTGTTCGCTGAACTCGACGCGATCCGGCAGCTGATCACGGCGCTGGCCGATCCGGAGCGGATCCAGAGCCTCGCGAACAGCCTGCAGGTCGTCAGCGCCCAGGTGGCGCAGCTGCAGCGCCTTGGGGCTGGCTCCGACCTGCGCCCTCTGCTGGAGGAGATCCGCGGCGAGGTGAAGATCGCGGCACCCGCAGTGCTGGCGGAGCAGATCGAGACTTTGGCCGAGAAGGTCGATCACCTCTGCGCGCGGCAGGGGCTGTCCGAGGCGGTCGACGCGGTGGCCCAGCCTCAGCCCGGCGAGATGGCCTCGATCCAGGCAATGCTCCACACCTTGGCCGAGAAGGTGGACGAAGCCGGCGAGCGCGACGGCCTCGACGCCCTCGAGAAGCAGGTGATGACCCTCGCCGACCGGCTGGACACGCCCCATGGCGGCGATCCGGCGCTGGCAGGACTTGAGCGCACCATGGGCGATCTGATCGCGCAGGTCGCGGCTCTTCGGGACGCGGCGCCGAGCGAGGCCGTGGTCGAGCGTGCCGCCCGCAACGCGGTCGCGCAGACCCTCAGCGGAGCCGGCATCGCCGCGGATTCGGGCGAGATCGGCCTTCTGCGTGCGAGCCTCGCCGACATGCAGGCGCGGCAGGCCGCCTCGGACCAGCGCCTTGGCGCTACGCTGGAGGGTGTCCAGACGGCTCTTGAACGCCTCCTCGTGCGGCTAGGCCCCTCGGAGACGGTGGATCCGCGGGCGCCCTCCCTCGGCGAGCGCCTGATGTCCTCGACGAGCCCGGAGGTGGCGCTCGCCGCCGCAGACATGAACCCGTCCGGCCGGCCTGTGAGGGCCGAGGCCCCCGTACTGGCCGCGGACCTTCTGGAACCCGGCAGTGGGCGCCCGGCGCGCGCGCCGCGTGGCGACCGTGGTGCGGCAAGCCGCCGGTCTGCCCAGGATCCGCAGGCCGAATCGGCCCGCGTCCGGCTGCCGGTCGAGCCCGGCGCCGAGGGCGATATCAAGACGAGCTTCATCGCGGCGGCGCGCCGTGCCGCGCAGGCCGCCCAGGCGGAACTGGCAGCCGAGGCGCCGACCGACCGTCGGGACACCCGCGCCGCCAAGCCCGCGTCCCCGGAGGCGGCGGGCGAGCCGGGTCGCCTCAGCCAGCTGCGGAGCGAGATGGACCGCCGCCGTCGGCCGTTGCTGCTCGGGCTGGCCGCGATCATCCTGGCGCTCGGTGCCCTGCAGACGGTCAAGCTGCGCGCCCCGGTCGAGCCCCGCCCGGTCGTCGCCGCGGGCCAAGCCGCGCCAACCAACAGCGAGGTGGCTGGCGATCCCACGAAGGTCGCGGCCGGATCCCAGACCGAGGGGGTTGCCAAGGACGCCGCGAAGGACGCCGCGAAGGACGTCGCCAAGGTTGCCGGGGCCGAGGGCTGGAAGGATGCGCCCGGTGCAAAGCCGCTGGTCACCGATCCGACGACCACTCAGGCCCTGCCGAACCCGGTGCCTGCCGAAGCCCACGCGGGCGCCGTAAAAGCCCCCCTGCCGCAGGTTGCGGGGATGAACACCCTTCAAGCAGATCTCGGCAGCGTGCCGCCCGGCCTCGCCGCGGTGAAGTCCGCGGCCCTCGAAGGCGACGGCACGGCAGTCTGGGACCTGGCCACCCGGGAAGCCGATGGCCGTGGCATGCCCCGCAACCTCGCGGTGGCCGCCAAGCTCTTCGAGAAGCTGGCTTCCGCGGGCTACGCGCCGGCGCAATACAAGATCGCGGGCCAGTACGAGAAGGGCGCCGGCGTGGTCCGCGATCTCGACAAGGCCAAGCAATGGTATGGCCGCGCCGCCGAGCAGGGTCACGCCCGGTCGATGCACAACCTCGCGGTAATCTTTGCCGAGAATCCGGCCGCCAACGGAAAGCCGGATTTCGCCTCTGCGGCCTCGTGGTTCCGTCAGGGCGCGGAGTTCGGGGTCCGCGACAGCCAGTACAACCTCGGCGTCTTGTACGCCCGCGGCATGGGTCTGACCCAGGATTTGGTGCAGTCCTACGCCTGGTTCGCGGCCGCCGCCGGCCAGGGCGACGACGACGCTGCCAAGAAGCGCGACGACGTGGCCAACAAGCTGAGCACGACCGAACTCGCCCGTGCGAAGTCCCTCGCGGCCTCGTTCAAGCCGCGAAAGATTGACGCGGCGGTCAACGAGCCGCCGAGCCCGAAGGCCGGTGCCACGGCCCCGATGTCCTTGCTCGGCGCTCCTGCGCCCAGCCCGGTAGCTTTCACCGGCGGTCCGAAGCGATCCTAGCGACGGTTTACAGGAGCGCGGTGCCGGACGATCCGAGCTTGACCGCGCTCCCGCGATGCGGGAACGCTCCGCCTGGGCGGCGATGGACCGGCGGTTGTGCCGCGCGGGTTGCCAGCTCTTGCGGTTGCTCGGAGGATGGATGCCGCGCCGGAACACCATCCCGATCGGCGCCCTCGTGCTCGGCGTGGCCGGTCTTATCCCGTTCCTGGGCTTCGCGGCTCTGGCGGTTTCGGGCAGTGACGGCGGTCTGAGCAGTCTCGGATTGGCGCCGCGGACGATCCTGTCGGCCTACGGCGCGGTGATCGCCTCGTTCCTGGGCGGCATCCGCTGGGGCGCTGCCGCCGCGCGCAATGCCGGCAATGCCGATTACCTCGTGGCGATCATCCCCTCCCTGGTGGCCTGGGCCGCGATGGCGGCACCGGCACCCTGGGATCTGCGCATTCTCGGTGTCCTCGTGCTCGCCTGGGGCCTGATCGACCAGGATCTGCCCCGCCGGGGCCTCGCGCCGCTCTGGCTCGGCCGGCTGCGGCTGGTCCTGTCCGGTGTTGCCGGGGCTGCGCTGCTGGTGGCGGCTTGAGGCCGGGCGTCTCCAGCCACGTCTTCGGACAGGGCGTGCCTGATTTTGTAGACTTTGCTCGATGAATTTCCCGACGTAGCGCCGAGACAATCAGGCGGCCATCGCCGAAAGGTTAAGGAAGGTCAAGAAATCGGCGAACGGTAACGGCCGGCTGACATGGTATCCTTGAACCTGCCCGCATTGCTCGGCGGCGACGAAGGCATATTGCTCGGCGGTTTCGACCCCTTCGACCGTCGTCGCCATGCCGAGGCAGGCCCCCATCGTGATGATGGCCCGGACGATGGCAGCGCTCTCGCTGTCCTCCGGGAGCATGCGGATGAAGGACCGATCGATTTTGATCTTCGAGAAAGGAAAGCGGCGCAGGTAGCTGAGCGACGAGTAGCCGGTTCCGAAATCGTCCATGGCGAGGGACACACCGATCGCCTTGAGCTTGGTCAGCAGCGCGAGCGTGCGGGCCTCATCCTCGAGCATCACGCCCTCGGTGATCTCGAGTTCGAGCCGGTGGGCGGCGAACCCAGTGGCATCCAGGATCGACGCCACCAAGTCCGGAAGATGGTCGTCGCGGAACTGCACCGGCGACAGGTTTACCGCGAGCGTGATCGTGCTCGGCCACGCTGCCGCGTCGCTGCATGCGGTGCGCAGCACCCAGGCGCCGAGTTGCGCGATCAGGCCTGTCTCTTCCGCGAGGGGGATGAAGTCCGCAGGCGGGATGAGGCCCTGCTCCGGATGACGCCAGCGGACCAGGGCCTCCGCTGCCGTCACCGCTCCAGTCTGGGCATCGACCAATGGCTGATAGTGGACTTCGAACTCACCGGCGGTCAGGGCGCGACGCATGTCAGCCTCTAGGCGGCTGCGCAGCAACATCTGTGCTGCCATGGCCGGCTCGAACAACCTGAACGTTCCCTTGCCCTCCGCTTTCGCCTTGTACAGGGCGAGATCGGCGTTCCGCAACAATTCGTCGCCGTGATGTCCGTCCTGATGGCCGATTGCGATGCCGACACTCGCGCCGACATGGACGAGCTGAGTATCGAGCAGGAAAACCCGATTCATCGCCGCAACGAGCCGCGCGGCGACCGCCCCAGGATCCGAAACGGCGGTTCTATCGAGCAGGAGGATCGCGAACTCGTCGCCGCCGAAACGCGCGACGATGTCCCCTTCGGCGAGGGCGGATTGCAGACGGGCGGCGACCTTGCGCAACAACTCGTCGCCCATTGCGTGGCCGAGGGTATCGTTCACGAACTTGAAGCGATCGAGGTCGAGCATCAAGACGGCGAAGCCATCTTCCTGCTCACGCTGGGCGGCGACGCGGTGCGCCAGCAGATCGCCGAACCGCGCCCGGTTCGGCAGCCCCGTCACGGCGTCCGTGAAAGCCAGGGTGCGCAGGCGGGCTTCCGAACGCAAACGCTCCCGCTGATCGCGGAAGGCGATGACCGTCTGCCGCTTGTGACCGAGGGAGATCTCCTTCCGCAGCACGCGAACCGGAACGGACTGACCATCGGCACCGATTAGTTCGGCTTCGCGCTCCTCCTGTTCCGGGATGTCGGACGCGATGAGACCCGGCAGAAGCCGCGTCAGGCGGCAATTGACGAGCTGGGCCTGCGACATGCCCGACAGGCGTTCGAGGCTGCGGTTGGCGGTGGTGATGTACTCGCCGTCGCACACGGCCAAGCCTTCGAGCGCTACGCTGGCCAACTCGCGCAGACGTTCGCGATCGCGGCGGATCTGCGCCCGTGCGTTGAGGGTCATGCGCAGCCCGAAGAAGGCGAGCGTCATCAGACCGAAGGAGACAGCGGCGATCACGGGTGCGATGGTCGATGGCGCGATCGCGGTATCCGGCAACGGTACGGCTGGATCGAAGGTGAGGGTCATCGCGGTCATCCCCCCGAGGTGGAGAACGACGATGGCCAACAGGAGCAAGGGGCCAGCAAGGCGGCGCACGGCGCGCTCGCGTTCACCCGCGAGGATCAAGGCCAAGCCCGACAGGCTGAGGCTGGCTAGGATGGTCGGGGGGACCACGCCCATGTCCCAGAGGACATGTCCCGTGACCCGGTAGGAGGCTTGCCCCACGTAATGAAGGGCCGTCACACCCAGTCCGATGATGACGCCGGCCAGGAAGCGACGCTGGCGGCGTTGCGCTCCAATGGACAGCCAAACCCCCAAACCGATGCCGCCGATCACCAAGAGCAGGGATGCTGCGGTCAGGATTGGCTCGAAGCCTGCCGCCATGCCGGGCTGGAAAGCCAGCAGCGCGATCATGTGCGTCGCCCACGCCGTACATCCACCGGCGACGATGCTGACGATACCCCATTTCCTTCGGAGCAGCCCTTCGGAACGGGCTGCGTGAGAGGCAATGGCGGAGGTCGCATAGATGCCGACGATGCAGACGAGCGCCGCCAATAGCAGCAACCGTTCATCGTGCTGCTGCGTAACGCAGGTTAGAATGGCACGCATGTCAAACTCCTGGGTCGACTCGTACCTGCTGGAGCTTATGCTTTCATGAAGTTTTTCCTGGCGATTTCGCGCTCAACTTAGTCGGGCTATGGCTAAGAAACATGGAGAAACGACACCGGATATTTGCCGCATGCCGAAGCCCAAGGACGCTGAGCGATCACTGCCGGCGGGTCGGAGAACCGGATAGGCACAAGGAGTTTCCGCCTCCTGCTCACCGTTCGTCCACGCAGGGTGGTTTCTGGCCGGTCCGTTTCTGAGTGAAATGGCAAGCGAGGGATGTCGGCGTCTCGCTCTGCACCGATACGTAGCGGCAGTCCACATCGCGAATGGTTGCGGCGATTGGATAGCAAGAAGCGGGATGCGACCCACGGCACCGGGTTTTACGGACGCGCTCCGGAGGTGCGCACATGACGAGGTTTCGATGCGTTGCGATTGCGACAGAGACAGCCGATCGATTTCGAGACAGTGGAATAGATGATCGCGGCAATCGCGTTCGTAAGGTCGTCGCAACAGCGAGTGGCGGATTTCCATGCAGGCATTGCCTGCAACTCGCTGTTCCAGGAGAGACGATGCTGCTCGGATCCTACGATTTACCTCAGCCACGTGGCATTTATTGGACGCCCAGTCCCATTTTTCTTCACGAGGCCGATTGCCCCCGTCACGAGGTCATCAACGAGATCGCTCCCATCGTGCGAGCGAACCCACTCGTTTCAGTCAGAGCGTATGATGCAGAGCATCAATGCCTCTACGACCTTGGACGGGTTTGTTCGGGGGAGGATGTCGGTGATCCTCTGCAACGTGCTCTCACAGACCTGCGCACGCGGTTCGTGAACATCCATACAGCACGACCCGGGTGCTTATTGTCCCTCGTCGAACGCGTGCGCGATTGAGGCGGGAGCGCTCCGAGATTGCCAATGCGCGGCGATGACCGCGTTTGGGAAGCGCCGGTAACTCTGGATAGGTCTGACGGGCGTCGTTAGCAGCCACTCGCCGCAACACACGGACGTATGCGCGCGGGGCTCGCGCGGTTCACCTGTTCCGATTGCGTCAGCGCGCCATCCCGCTGCGTGCGCAAGGCCGTCCACGCAACGAAACGGCGGGCGCCGCAAGGACGCCCGCCGCATTCAGTCAGACCGGAGGCCTGTACACCTCACGCACCCATGGCGGTCTTGAGGTTCTGATCGACCTTGTCGAGGAAGCCCGTGGTCGAAAGCCACTTCTGGTCGGGCCCGACGAGGAGCGCCAGATCCTTGGTCATGTAGCCCGCCTCGACCGTATCGACGCAGACCTTCTCAAGGGTGGCAGAGAACTTCGCCAGATCGTCGTTGCCGTCAAGCTTGGCGCGGTGCGACAGGCCGCGGGTCCAGGCGAAGATCGAGGCAATCGAGTTGGTCGAGGTCTCGCGGCCCTTCTGGTGCTCGCGGAAGTGGCGGGTGACCGTGCCGTGGGCGGCCTCGGCCTCCACGGTCTGGCCGTCCGGCGTCATCAGCACGGAGGTCATGAGGCCGAGCGAGCCGAAGCCCTGCGCGGCGGTATCCGACTGCACGTCGCCGTCGTAGTTCTTGCAGGCCCAGACGTAGCCGCCCGACCACTTGAGGCACGAGGCCACCATGTCGTCGATCAGGCGGTGCTCGTAGGTGATGCCGAGCGGCTTGAACTTCGCCTCGAACTCCTCCTCGTAGACCTTCTGGAACAGGTCCTTGAACCGGCCGTCATAGGCCTTGAGGATGGTGTTCTTGGTCGACAGGTAGACCGGGTACTTGCGGGCGAGGCCGTAGTTCAGCGAGGCGCGGGCGAAGTCGATGATCGACTGGTCGAGGTTGTACATCGACATGGCGACGCCGGCCTCGGGGAACTTGAACACCTCCTTCTCGATGACCGTGCCGTCATCGCCCTCGAACTTGATGGTGAGGCGGCCCTTGCCGGGCACCTTGAAGTCCGTGGCGCGGTACTGGTCGCCGTAGGCGTGGCGGCCGATCACGAAGGGCTGGGTCCAGCCGGGCACGAGCCGCGGCACGTTCTTGCAGATGATCGGCTCGCGGAAGATCACGCCGCCCAGGATGTTGCGGATCGTGCCGTTCGGCGACCGCCACATCTCCTTCAGGTTGAACTCCTTCACGCGGGCCTCGTCCGGCGTGATGGTGGCGCATTTCACGCCGACGCCGTGGCGCTTGATCGCCTCGGCGGCATCGACCGTCACCTTGTCGTTGGTGGCATCGCGGTGCTCGACGCCGAGGTCGTAATATTCGAGATCGACATCGAGATAGGGGTGGATCAGCTTGTTCTTGATCTCGGCCCAGATGATCCGGGTCATCTCGTCGCCGTCGAGCTCGACGACCGGGTTCGCAACCTTGATCTTCGCCATGGAACGATGCCTTCCGCGTTGTCCCTGCGCACGGCATGCAAGGGCCGTGCGGTCGCCCGCCCGGACGGGTCGGACGGAAATTCGCCCCGCGACATAGCGCGGCCTTTCCGGCGACGGAAGGCGCGGGCTGTCATCCGGGCGGCTTCGTCACCCGGGCCTCGACGGGCGAGGGCCGGCCATGCCAGACCGCCCGCATGACGAGCCGAGACGCACAGGGCGACGCCCCCAGGAAGGTCACTGAACTGCCGCTGGGGATCGCCCCCACGGTGATCCTGGTCGAGCCGCAACTCGCCGAGAATATCGGCATGACGGCCCGCGCCATGGCGAATTTCGGCCTGTCGGACCTGCGCCTCGTCAATCCGAAGAACGGCTGGCCCAAGAAGGGCGTGCGCGAGGCGGCCTCGGGCGCGACCCACGTCCTCGACCGCGCGACGCTCTTCGGCAGCGTCGCCGAGGCGATCGCCGATTGCCACTATGTGCTCGCCACCACGGCGCGCGAGCGCGGACAGATGAAGCGGGTGTTTTCGCCCGATGACGCCATGGCCGAGCTGGTCGCCCGGGAGGGCCAGCGGACCGCGGTGATGTTCGGCCGCGAGCGGGTCGGGCTCACCAACGACGAGGTGTCGCTGGCTGACGCCATCGTGACCTTTCCGGTCTCGCCGGATTTCCCCTCGCTCAACCTTGCCCAGGCGGTGCTGCTTGTCGGCTACGCATGGCGCCAGGCGAGCGGGCGGGCGCACCTGCCGTTCTCGGGCGAGCTGCTCTCGCCGCCGGCGACCCGCGAGGCGCTGGTCGCGCTGTTCGGGAACCTGGAGGCAGCCCTCGACACCGCCGGCTTCTATCCGCCGGAGAAGCGCGACATCATCGCCCGCAACATGCGCGACATGCTCCACCGCATGAGCCTGACCGAGCAGGATGTCCGGACCTTTCGCGGCGCGCTGCGGGCGCTCACCCGCAAGGGCACCTGATTACTCGCCGGCCGGCTCTATCTCCGGCGGCTTGCCGCCACCGAAGCAGCGCCCGACCGCGTCCCAGAACGCGGCCTGCTCCTCCGGAGTACAGGCGGCTATGCGCGCCTCGACCTTGGCGCGGCCGGCCACCGCGTCGGGCGTCGCGGCGACATCCGCCTCGCTCGGGTTCCTCGCCTCGGCCATCGGCAAACCTCCGTTTCGGGACGAAAGCTCAGCTCGGCCGTGCGGTTCCGTTCCACGGCGCAATCGGGCATGGAGGGCGGAACGGGACGGGGCGGGGGATCGGGTGCGGCTCAGCGTGGACAATCTGGCCTGCCGCCGCTCCGGGCGCCGCATCTTCGCCAACCTGTCCTTCGCCCTCGGGCCCGGCGACGCCCTCGCGGTCACCGGGCGGAACGGCGCCGGCAAGTCGAGCCTGCTCGCCATTCTCACCGGACGGTTGCGGCCGGATGCCGGGCGGATCACGATCACCGATGTTGGGGAGGCCAGCCTGCCGGAATGCCTGCACGCGGTCGGCCATCGCGACGGCCTGAAGAGTTCGCTCACCGCGGGGGAAAATCTGCTGTTCGCCCAGCGTCTCCTGGGGGCGCCGCGCCTGTCGCCCGGTGACGCCCTGGAGCGGCTCGGCCTCGGCCATGCCCACGATTTGCCGGTGGCTTATCTCTCGGCCGGTCAGCGGCGGCGTGTGGCGCTGGCGCGGCTCCTCGTCTGCGCCCGGCCGCTCTGGCTACTCGACGAGCCGACGGCGGCCCTCGATACGGCCTCGCAGGCGGTCCTCGCCGGCCTGATGGCGGCACACCGGGCCGAGGGCGGGCTCGTGATCGCGGCAACGCACCAGACGCTTGGTCTTACGGACGCCGCCGAGCTGCGCATCGAGACGGCCGCCGCTGACGCCGTCCTGGACGTGTCGGAGGAGTGGGCGTGATCCGCGCATTCCTCGCCCTCATCGCCCGCGACCTGCGCCTGTCCGGTCGGGTCGGCGGGTCCGGCGCCCTATCGCTGGTCTTCTTCCTGATGATCGTCGCCCTGGTGCCCTTCGCCCTGGGCCCCGATCTGAATCTGCTCTCGCGGATCGGACCTGCAATCCTATGGCTCGCCGCCGTGCTGGCGACGTTGATCGGCCTCGACCGCCTGTTCCAGGCCGACGAGGAGGACGGCTCCCTCGACCTGATGACCGCCGCGCCGGTGCCGCTCGAACTGGTGGTGCTGGGCAAGGTGACGGCACACTGGCTGACCACCGGCCTGCCCCTTGCGCTGGCCGCGCCGCTCTTCGGCCTGCTCGTCGCCCTCGACGGCACCGCCATGAGCGCCACGGCCCTGACGCTGCTCGCCGGGACGCCGGCGCTCAGCTTCATCGGCGCGGTGGGCGCGGCGCTGACGGCCTCGATCCGCCGGGGTGGGCTGATTCTGGCTGTGCTGGTGCTGCCGCTGATGATCCCGACGCTGATCTTCGGCGTCTCGGCCGCCCAGGCGGCGAGCGGGGGGACGGTGCCGTTCCTCGTGCCCCTGGCCGTGCTGGCCGCGCTGACGCTGATCGCCGCCGTGGTCGGGACGCTGGCGGCGGCGGCGGCTTTGCGCTGGCCGGAATGAGGCTTGACGATCGAACGTTGCGTCCTGCCGACGGCCGCAATAGCGCATTGCCGAACCTAATCCATCGGATTCTCGGCCAGTATCTTCAGCAGATAATCATACTCTCCATCGATGTCTTCGGTCCCTCGGAAGGTCGATACCTCGACGTGGTTGTCGTCAAAGCATTCGATCTCGAGGCGCAACCCGTAGAGCGTTGCGTCGACCCTGATCGTATCCGGCCGATCCCGCGCAAGCCGGAAGGAAATTTTGGCTTCCTCCAGCCTCTTCAGCACGTCGAAAACCCTGATGTTTTCCATATCCAAAGCTCATTGCTGAGATATCGAGCCAAATAATGGCGGTATCGATGTGTTATATATGTATTTCAGGCGCGTAATAAATTGTTTTGATCGATTGATTCCCATCGGGGTGATAGATGATTTAGCCGAATCTGCCTCAAAGAGTGTGCTCTAAGGGAAATGGCGTTGAACGCCAGTAAGGCTCAAGCTTCGTGCCGATCATGTTCGAGGCCTCCCAGCCGTGCAGCAACCGCGCCAGCGCTGCGCGGTCCCCAGCCATCAGCGGTTCGGTTAACAGACAAAACTGGTCGTAGACGTAATCGTCCGAATCATCTGAAACGGTCGTGCGCGGTACATACTTGTGCATCACAGATTGCCACTGGGCTTGTGCGGCCGGAATTTCGCCAAGCGCGACATGCATCAGCGCCTTCCAAGGCGGATACTGGGCAAAGGAATTGTGCTGATGTGAACGAAGGTGGGCGATCGTCTTCTCCAATGTATCGAGAGAGGAGAATACCGGCAGGATTCTGGCTTCGACTTGATCGATAAAGTCGCCCGGCATGGTGGGATCATCTCATTCGAACAGCCCGGTTTGCCCCTTGGGCTTGTATTGCAGTGATCGGCCTATTAGCGAATACGCTCCACTCCGACTGATAAACGCATAGTGTCCCGGCTCGAACCGAGTATCTATCCACCAATCGACTGTAAAATACCCCCTTTTTGGTCTATTGTGAATACGGATATAACGACTCCAGTGAGTGACCGGAAGATAGACTATTATATTGCCGGTGGCCATGATGAGGTTGTTGTGTCGTTGGAGCAGAGGTTTGGCCAGCCTCTTGATCTGGGGAGCCGAGCTCATGTCTGCGGTCGTACCTGAATGATGATGATTCGCCGAAGGTAAGGATAATTCCTGATGGTGGCTGCAGCGAGTTGTGCTGCCCGCGCCATTGAGATCCCTTCATTCCCAGTCTTATGATCATAGACGCAGACAGTCTGTGTCGCCTTCACATTTTCCAAAAGATCAAGTCGGACATTGCCTGGCTTGTAGGGGTTTGGCGTTCCTCCTCTTGGATCGAGCAGGATTTCTGCCTTAAAGTCGGGATCTTCCTGGGAGTTTACCCGTCTCGCGACCTCAATATGTACTTTGTTGCCAAAATCCTTCGCGTCTCGAAAATTCCCTGACGCGCGGACTGACTTGGTAACATCATTGACAATGGCTAAGATTTCTCCATTGCGCGGGCATGCGCCGTCGAGAGCCTGCTAATTAAGCTTTCCAACCCAGGGCGTTAGAGCCGGTTGGGTAGCTGTGCCGGGATCGAATTCGTGTGCGGTCAGGCCTAAAACCGTTCCAAAGCCATCGTCCTGAGCCGACAGGACCGCCAAGAGTGACAGGGCGAGTTCAAGGGTCCGCACCGCTTCAACAGCGGCGAGCGCACCTTCGATTGCCAGCGGGACAGCCGGCAGAAAGGCCGGCTGTACGAGCGGTTCCGAGACGAGGTCAGTTGCAGTGAAAGTACTGCGCGAGAGCACATCACCGGTCTGACCATCCCGAATCGTCTGCGTCGCGCCGGATGTCTCGAAGATCCGGCTTTCGCCGTCCGGGGCGATAACCGTGTGCTGTTCGTCGAACGGCTTTCGCCCGGCGTGTATTCGGATCGACAGGACGTGCGTCCCATCCTCCAGCGTGGTGCTCTCCGTGAGAGGGGGCGGATCCTGAGACAACGCCCCCTCGGGCCGATCTCCTTGAAGCGAGGTCCATTGGCCGCTGCTCGGTCCCTGCACCCACTCGCCGCCGTTTGGCTGTCCTGCTGGAGCGCGCGGCTGCGTCTCCCAACCTTTGGCTTGGAGTTGCCGCTGCAGGCGGATCAGCTTGGTCTCCAGGGAGAGGCCGGCAAGAACGTTGCGCAGCACGATCGCCTCGCCGTGCGCTTGAGACTCGTCACGCATCGTCGCCCCGCCGTTCCGCCCTAATGCGACCCGTCTGGAACAAAACAAGAACATAGGAAAAATGTCAAGATCTAAGACATGTGGCTCGCCCGGGTGCGTGCGGTTTGTTCCGCGTTGACGCAGCGCGCACCCCTCACTATAGAGACCGCTTCGCCGAGGGGCCGCGTTTTCGCGCGCGCTGCGTCTCGGCCATCGCCAGACAACCTGACGCGACGACCGATCTCCGGCCCAGCCGGCCCGTCGGCATCGCCCGACGAAGAGAACGAGGATTCCATGGCCAACACCGCTTCGGCCAAGAAGATGACCCGCAAGATCGCCAAGCGCACGGCGATCAACCGCTCGCGCCGCTCGCGCATGCGCACCTTCGTCCGCAAGGTCGAGGAGGCCATCGCCACCGGCAACCAGCAGGACGCGCTCGCCGCGCTCCGCGCCGCCGAGCCCGAGATGATGCGTGCCGCCCAGCACGGCATCGTTCATAAGAACAATGCCTCGCGGAAGGTCTCGCGGCTGGCCGCTCGGGTGAAGGCGCTCGCCGCCTAAACCACCGCCTCTTTCAGACGGTTTGAAGCCCGGCTCCATGAGCCGGGCTTTTTTGTTGCCCGGTTCCTTGCCTGCATCGCGGCCCGCCGATCGAAGCTGGAGCTGAAAGGTCGGGAACCATTAACCCTGTTCAAGAATCGGCGACATTGCAGAGTCTCGGCGCGCCGTGTAGCTTAACAAAACCTGACACCGATCAAGCAAAACGCGGCACGTCCGGGTTTCTGGCGAATCGTTCTGATTCGCCAAGACTCTAGCGGGACCGCTTGGCGCCGGCCGGAAGACTTTCGGAGGGGAGTCTACGCCATCCCCACAAGTCCCACTGTTAAAGGAACCGTAGGTAATTGTTGATAGGCTCTTCCAATCAGCAAAAGTTCCTCGTGAAGGGCTTGACTCTGTTCGAGGAACTCGGTCCCGCCCGTCCGCGCGGGACTCTGAGGGCGTAAATCGTGCGTAGGCGCGGCCTGCGGGATTCCGGGGCAGCGTCGGGAGAGCCAATGATGCGTGTCGACGGAACGGTGGCGAGCGACGACGAGGGCAGCCGCAACGGCGGCGGCACCATGGATTACGGATCCGCCTGGGCCCGCGTGAAGCGCCGTCTGCGCGCCGAGCTGGGCGAGGATGTCTTCGCGAGCTGGTTCGCCCGCCTCGAACTGGAGGCGGTCTCGGGCGGTACGGCCCGCCTTACGGTGCCGACCCGCTTCCTCAAGAGCTGGATCGAGTCACACTATCTCGACCGCGTGCTCGGCACCTTCAAGGCAGAAGTCGAGGAGATCGCGCGCATCGAGGTCGGCGTGCGCGGCTCCGGCGCCCCGGTCCGCACGGTCGCGACGGGCGCACCGAAGGCCGGCCCCGCCAGCGGTCCGCTCGCCCGTCTGCACGCGGCCGGTACCCCGGTTCCCGTGGCCGCGGTTGCGCCGGAGCTCCGCCCGGCCACGGAAGCCGGGGGCGATCTGAGCGGCACGCCGCTTGATGCACGGCTGACCTTCGCGAGCTTCGTGATCGGTCGCTCCAACGCCCTGGCGCACGCCGCCGCCGAGCGGGTGGCCGCCCACCAGGGGGAGGGGGCGCTCTACAACCCGCTCTACCTCCATGCTGGCGTCGGCCTCGGCAAGACGCACCTGCTCCACGGGATCGGCCACGCCGCCCGAGAGGCGGGGCGCCGGGTGATCTACCTGACGGCTGACCGGTTCATGTACGGCTTCGTCAACGCCCTGAAGACGCAGTCCGCCCTGGCCTACAAGGAACGCCTGCGCGGGATCGACCTGCTCATCCTTGACGATGTGCAGTTCATCCAGGGCAAGTCGATCCAGGCCGAGTTCGGCCACACGATCAACGCCCTGATCGATGCCGGCCGGCAGGTTGTAGTCGCCTCCGACCGGCCGCCGACCGAGCTGGAGGCGCTGGACGAGCGGGTCCGCTCGCGCCTCGGCGGCGGCCTCGTGGTCGAGATCACCTCCCTCGACGAGGCCCTGCGGGTCTCGATCCTGTCGGCGCGGCTCGCCGCCGTGCGGGCCTCGCACCCGGGCTTCGATGTCTCGCCGCAGGTGGCGTCCTACGTAGCCCGGGCGATCACCGCCAACGGCCGCGACCTGGAAGGCGCCGTGAACCGCCTGCTGGCGCACGCCACGCTCACCGGCACCGCGGTGACGATGGAGACGGCGGAGGCCGCGATCCGCGACCTCGTGAAGAATCGCGAGCCGAAGCGCATCAAGATCGAGGACATCCAGAAGCTGGTAGCCTCGCGCTACAACGTCTCGCGGTCGGACATCCTGTCGGAGCGCCGCACCGCCGCCGTGGTCAAGCCGCGCCAGATCGCCATGTACCTCTCGAAGGTACTGACGCTACGCTCGCTGCCCGAGATCGGCCGGCGCTTCGGCGGGCGCGACCATACGACGGTGCTGCACGCGGTCCGCAAGATCGAGAAGCAGATCGGCGAAGATTCGGTGCTCGGCGATGAAGTCGAGTTGCTGAAGCGGATGCTGCAGGACTAACCGACCCACAAGTCCCGGCCGGACTTTAACTGGCCGGGGATCGGCGATGCCTTCGGGACGATCGCCGCCAAATTCTCCGCCCTGTCACGCGTCCTCCGCCGGCACCATGCAGTTGGGGCTGGTCGAGGGCGCGCGCGCCGTGGCAGACTGGCGCGAACCGAGACGGCCCTGTAAGGCCGCGTCGCCGCGAGGCGAGGACGGACACCCCGGGGAGTGCTGATGACGGACGCCTTCATCTACGACCACGTGCGCACGCCCCGCGGGCGCGGCAAGGCGGATGGCTCCCTGCACGAGGTCACGGCCCTGCGCCTCGCCGAGACGGCGCTCCGCGCCCTCAAGGATCGCACCGGGCTCGACACCGGCCTCGTTGACGACGTGATTCTGGGCTGCGTCGACCCGGTCGGCGAGGCGGGTGGCGACATCGCCCGGGCGGCGGCCCTGGTGGCGGATTACGGCGCCCACGTGCCCGGTGTGCAGATCAACCGGTTCTGCGCCTCCGGCCTCGATGCGGTGAACTTCGCGGCCGCGCAGGTGATGAGCGGGCAGCACGAGATGGCGGTCGGCGGCGGCGTCGAATCGATGAGCCGCATCGGCATCGGCGCGTCGGGGGGCGCCTGGCCGGTGGATCCCGCAATCGCGATCAAATCCTACTTCATGCCGCAGGGCGTCTCGGCCGACCTGATCGCCACCAAGTACGGCTTCACCCGGGCGGAGTGCGACGCCTACGCGGTCCGCTCGCAGGAGCGGTCGGCGAAGTCCTGGGGCGAGGGCAGGTTCAACGGCTCCGTGGTTCCGGTGCGCGACGTGAACGGTATCACCCTGCTCGACCGCGATGAGCACATGCGTCCCGGCACCGACATGCAGTCGCTCGCCGCGCTGAAGGCCTCCTTCGTGCAGATGGGCCAGATGGGCGGTTTCGACGCCGTGGCCACCGATGCGCATCCCGATGTCGAGGCGGTGGACCACGTCCATCACGCCGGCAATTCCTCGGGCATCGTGGACGGCGCGGCCGCCGTGCTGGTCGGCTCGAAGGCAGCCGGCGAGGCTGCGGGCCTGCGCCCGCGCGCGCGCATCCGGGCGTTTGCCAATATCGGCTCTGACCCGGCGCTGATGCTCACCGGCCCGGTGGACGTCACCCGGAAGGTCCTGGCCAAGTCCGGGATGAGCCTGTCGGACATCGACCTGTTCGAGGTGAACGAGGCCTTCGCGGCGGTGGTCCTGCGCTTCTGCCAAGCCTTCGACCTCGACCCCGACGTCGTCAACGTGAACGGCGGCGCCATCGCGCTCGGCCACCCCCTCGGTGCGACGGGCGCGATGATCCTCGGCACGGCGCTGGACGAGCTGGAGCGGACCGGCAAGGAGCGGGCGCTGATCACGCTGTGCATCGGCGCCGGCATGGGGACGGCGACGATCATCGAGCGGGTTTGATCCAGGGTGCGGCCCCGGAACGTTGTGCCGCCGCTCCCAAAAGTCCGGGAACGCTGCTAGAGGCGCGGGCGACGACTGGCCCGAACCTGGGCCAGCCGAGAAAATCTACGGGAGACAAGCCCTTGAACCGCCTGATCGCGACGCTGTGCCTCGGCGTCACCCTGAGCCTGCCGCTCGCCGCCCACGCCGACGAGGCGGCGGACCGCGTCGCCACGGCCACGACCCTCGTGAACAAGACCCTCATCAAGAATCTGCAGACCGGTTTCAACGTCGCGCTGGAGAAGACCGTCGCGCCTATGCCGGAGGCCCGCGCCGAGGCCGTGCGCAAGGAACTCACCGACGAGTTCGAGAAGCAGCGCAAGATCATGGTCGAGGGACTGTCGAAGGAATACGCCGAGAAGTTCAGCCTCGCGGAGCTGAAGCATCTCGACGAGATCTATTCCGATCCGACCTACCTCAAGTTCCAGACGATGAACGCCGATCCGAACTCCTCGGTTACGGCGATCTCACAGAACTCGGTCACCAAGCTGCTCAACATGCTGGCGGTGGCCTCGGCGACCGACAATACGCCGAAGCCCGGCACGGCGCCGATGCCGCCCGCCGCGGCGCCCGTTCCGGCGAAATAAGCGATGGTTGCCGCGCGCTCCCGGCTGGCCTCAGGCCGCGCGCGCGGCTTCCTTCGGCGCGAAGCCGGCGACTGGGGGCAGCGCCTCCAGCATCGGCTTGGCGAAATGATAGCCCTGCATCAGGTCGATCCCGAGGGCGCGCAGGGCCTCGCGTTCCGCCGCGGTCTCGATCCCCTCGGCCAGAACCGTCACGCCGAGCGCCCGGGCGATCGCGACGACCCCCGACACGATGGCATGGCGTCCGGCGTCTGTGTCGAGGCCACGCAGCAGATCCATGTCGACCTTGATCAGGTCGGGGCGGAAATTCGCCAGCAGGCTCAGGCCGGCGAAGCCAGCGCCGAAATCGTCGAGGGCGGTCAGGAAGCCCTGTTTGCGATAGGCGGTGACGATGCGCTGGACATGCGCGATGTCGCGGAAGCGCTCCTGCTCGGTGAACTCGAACATCAGGCGCTGGTGGGCGAAGTCGACGCGTCGCGCCGCCTCCAGGGAGGCGCGGATGCAGGCGACCGGCTCGTAGACGGCGTTCGGCATGAAGTTGATCGAGAGCCGCGTGTCGCTGTCCCGCGGGAAGAGCCGGCCGGCGAGCTCGATCGCCCGAACGCGGGCGGCTTGATCGAACTGGTAGCGGTTCTCGTCCGTCACCCGGCTGAGGATCGTCGGAGCCGGCTCCCCGTTGGGGCCGCGCACCAGGGCCTCGTAGGCCCAGATCGACCCCGTGCCGACGTCCACGATGGGCTGGAACGCCATCGAGAAATCGAAGTCGAGGGCGGAACCCGCGCGGCAGGCGCGGCACCCGGTTTCCTTCGTCATGATCGGCGTCCGTCGGTGCCCCCCGACTCGCCGTATGTGCCTGACTGCGCTCTACACAACCTTAACGTGACCGCTTTGGTATCTTTCCGACGCTTTCCTGGGAGGACGGCACCATGACGCTGACCGATTTCCGGTTCGAGACCGATGCCGACGGCATCGCCCTGGCGACCTGGGACATGCCCGGCCGGTCGATGAACGTCATCACCGAAGCCGTGATGGACCAGCTCGAGCAGATCATCGAGCAGGTCGCCTCCGATGCCGCCATCAAGGGCTGCGTTATCGCCACCGGCAAGGACAATTTCTCCGCCGGCGCCGACCTCACCATGCTACAGGGCCATCGCAGCGCCTACGAGACGCTCAAGGCCGAGCAGGGCGAGGAGGCGGCCATGCGCTACTTCTTCGAGGCGTCCCGGCGCCTGTCGCTGCTGTTCCGGCGGCTGGAGACCTGCGGCAAGCCCTTCGCGGCGGCGATCCAGGGCCTGTGCCTCGGCGGCGCCTTCGAGCTGGCCCTGTCGTGCCACCACCGGGTTGCCTCCGACGACGCGAAGACCCGAGTCGGCCTGCCGGAGATCAAGGTCGGCCTGTTCCCGGGCGGCGGCGGCACGCAGCGCGTCGCCCGGCTGATGCAGACCGGCGACGCCCTCCAGATGCTGTTCAAGGGCGAGCAGATCCGCGCGCCGATGGCGAAGGGCATGGGCCTGATCCACGCGGTGGCACCGCAGGCCGAGATCGTCGAACGCGCCAAGGCCTGGATCCGCGAGGGCGGCTCGGCGGTGGCGCCCTGGGACGTGCCGAAATTCAAGGCCCCTTCCGGCAAGGTCTACTCGCCCGCCGGCATGATGATCTGGCCGCCGGCCAACGCGATCTACCGGCGCGAGACGCACGACAACTACCCCGCCGCCAAGGCGATCCTGGCCTCCGTGTACGAGGGCCTGCAGCTGCCGATGGATCTCGCCCTGCGGGTGGAGAGCCGGTACTTCGCGCATATCCTGCGCAGCAAGGAAGCGGCGGCGATGATTCGCACGCTGTTCATCTCCATGGGCGAGCTGAACAAGGGCGCGCGCCGGCCGAAGGATGTGCCGGCCACGAATCTGCTGAAGGTCGGCGTGATCGGCGCGGGCTTCATGGGCGCCGGCGTGGCCTATGTGACGGCCCAGGCCGGTATCGAGGTGGTGCTGGTCGATCAGTCGGTGGAGGCCGCCGAGAAGGGCAAGGCCTACGCCCACACGCTGATCACCGGCCAGATCAACAAGGGCCGCGCCAAGACCGCGGACCGGGACGCCCTGCTCGGTCGTATCCAGGCGACAGACGACTACGCCGCGCTGGCCGGGTGCGACCTCGTGATCGAGGCGGTGTTCGAGGATCCGAAGGTGAAGGCCGAGGTGATCCGGAAGGTCGAGGCGGTGATCCGCCCGGACGCGATCTTCGCCTCCAACACCTCGACGCTGCCGATCACCGGGCTCGCCATGAGTTCGCAGCGGCCCGATCAGTTCGTCGGCATCCACTTCTTCTCGCCGGTCGAGAAGATGATGCTGGTCGAGATCATCAAGGGCGAAGCCACCGGCGACGCGGCGCTCGCCACGGCCCTCGACTACGTGCGACTGATCAAGAAGACCCCGATCGTCGTCAACGACGCCCGCGGCTTCTTCGCCAACCGCTGCGTCGGCGCCTACATCCTCGAAGGCCACAAGATGCTGGCCGAGGGCGTACCGCCCGCCATGATCGAGAGCGCCGGCCGTCAGGCCGGCATGCCGGTCGGGCCGCTCTCGCTCAACGACGAGGTCGCCCTCGATCTCGTGCTGAAGATCGCCAAGGCCACCGAGGCGCAGGTCGGGGCGGGGGCCGTCGATCCAGCCCAGAAGGCGATCCTGTCCGAGCTGGTGGAGAAGCAGGGCCGCCTCGGCCGGAAGAATCGCAAGGGGTTTTACGATTACCCCGAGGGCGCCCCGAAGCGCCTCTGGCCCGGCCTGAAGGATCTCCAGCCTAACCGCCAGGACCCAGAATCCGTCGATTTCAACGAGCTGAAGCAGCGGCTCCTGGTCGTGCAGGCGCTGGAGGCCGCCCGCACGGTGGGCGAGGGCGTGGTGACGGATCCCCGCGAGGCGGATGTGGGCTCGATCCTCGGCTTCGGCTTCGCGCCGTTCACCGGGGGGGCGTTGTCCTATATCGACTTCATGGGCGCGGCAGCCTTCGTCGATCTGGCCCGAAAGCTGGAAGCCAAGCACGGCCCGCGGTTCCACCTGCCCGACATCCTCGCCGTTATGGCTGAGCGAGGCGGCACCTTCTACGGAGAGGCCCAGAAGCGCGCCGCCTGAGTTCAGCCGGCCGGGCGCCCGATCGCGGCGTCCGGCAGGTCGGCGAGTTCCTCCAGCAGGACCGCCCGGGCGCAGGCGCCGAAGGCCCGCATGAGGCGTCCCCGCGCGTGATCGGGTGGGAACAGCAGGGCGAAATGCACCGGCAGGGCAGGGGCGAAGGGCCGGATCGCGATTGGTGAGACCTTTGCCTCTTCGTAGGCGGCCAGCGGGTTCATGATGCTGACCCCGAGCCCGGCCGAGACGAGGGTGCAGATCGAGGCGCCAAGACCGGCTTCGGCGGTGATGCTGAGCGTAACGCCCGCCGTCTCGAAGACGGCCTCGGTCCGATCGCGCAGGGCACTGCCGAGCGAGGCCGCGACGAAGGGCACATCGCGCAAATCCTCCGGGCCGAGCGCTGCACGCGCCGACAGCGGATGATCCTGCGGAAGCACCGCCACGCAAGCCCGTGTCTCGACATGATCGAGCCTCGCTTTGGGCAGGTCGCCGTACAGCATCGTGAGTGCGGCATCGCAGGATCCGGTCGCGATCCAATGGTTCACGGTCTCGTCGTCACCGGAATGGATCGCCACGATCACGTCCGGATGCGCGGCGCGGAAGCGCACAACCGCCCGTGCCAGCAGGCTCCCGGCCAGCCGTGGCATGGCGGCCACCCGCAGGCGCTCGGCGCCGAAGGCCCGGATCCGCGCAGCCGCCGCCTCCAGGCTGGTGATTCCCATGAAGGCCCGCTCCACCTCGGCGTGAAAGCGCGTGCCGTCCAGGGAGGGCACGACCCGGCTGCCGCTGCGGTCGAACAGGGGTAGACCCGTGATCGCCTCCAGCTGCGCGATCAGGCGGCTCACCTGCGGCTGCGAGGTGTGGAGCTGCCGGCTCGCCTCGGTCATGGAGCCTGTGGCCACCACAGCCCGGAAGGCCTCGATGTGCCGGAAGGTCATCCGCCGTTGGGCCATATCAGATCCGTATGCTCGGGCCATCAATCGGCATTGGACGCCGGTGCGCGGCCGCTCCTAGGATCAGCCGGCAAAGCTTGGGATGCAGAGTTTGGCATAACCGGGGGGTTCGGATCGTGTCGAGGATGCTTTCGCTCATCGTGGCCGCGTCGTGCTGGGTCGGGCTCGCCGCACCGTCGGCCGCAGAGGGGCGCCTCGACAAGATCCGCGCGACGGGCCAGATCAGCCTCGGCTTCCCGGACGCGTCACCGCCCTTCGGCTTCCTCGACCAGAATGCCAAGCCGGTCGGCTATTCGCTTGAGATATGCGAGCACGCGGCCGAAAAGCTCAAGACCGCGCTCGGCCTGCCCAAGCTCGACATCCGCCGGGTACCGGTCATGTCGGCCACGCGAATCCCCCTGATCAACAACGGCACCATTGATCTCGAATGCGGCACCGCCAGCAATCTGCCGGAGCGGCACAAGCTGATCGCGTTCGCGCCGACCACCTTCGTGGCGCAGGTTGTGCTGACGGCCAAGAAGGACTCGCCGGTCGACGTGAACGACATCGCCTCGTTTCGCGGCAAGGCCATCTCGGCTCAGGCGGGCGGCGAGACCCAGCGCGTCGCGACGCGGATCAACGTCCGCGACAAGCTCAATATCCAAGTGATGCCCGCCAAGGACACCGCTGAGGTCTTCCTGCTGTTGGAGACCGGCCGCGCCGCGGGGACGATCAACGACGATGCCCTTGCGCACGCAACGGTGGCGGGCGCGAAGCAGCCGGGCGATTACAAGATCGGCACCAAGGGCCTCGAATTCGCGCCTTACGGAATTCTGGAGCCGAAGGACGATCCGGCCTTCAAGGCGGCCGTCGACAAGGCCGTGATCGAGCTGATCCAGGACGGCACCGTGGCGCGCCTCTACAGCCGCTACTTCGAGCAGCCGATCCCGCCAAGAGGCATCAATCTCGAATTGCCGATGAGCGACGTGCTCAAGCGTGCCTTGGCCAACCCGACCGATTCCGGTGATGAGGCGGCCTACCGCTAGGGCGGCCGGTGCATTCGAGATGCAGAGCGATATGGCTGTTGTCGCCGAAGCCCCCACCGTGGTTGACCTGCGCAGCGACACGGTGACCCGACCGACCGAGGCGATGTACGCCCGGATGCGGGTTGCGCCCCTCGGCGACGACGGGCTCGACGCCGACCCGACCGCACGGGCGCTGGAGGAGACGGCGGCTGCAATGCTCGGCAAGGCGGCCGGCCTGTTCGTGCCGAGCTGCACGATGGGCAACCTCCTGGCGATCCTCGCGCAGGTCCAGCGTAGCGAGCAGGTCCTGCTCGAAACGCAGGCCCACATGATCAACACCGAGCGCGGTGCCGCTACCCTGACGGGGGCGTTCCTGCTCGGCATACCCGGCGCAGACGGCGCCATGGACCTCGAACGGTTGGGGGATGCGCTACGCCCGGCCGCGAGCCCGCTCCGGACCGCCATGATCGCGCTCGAGACATCCCATAACGCCGCGGGCGGCACCGTTCCCCCGTTGGCCCACATGGCGGCGGTGGCGGATCTCGCCCGTGCGCACGGCATCCCTGTCCATCTCGACGGCGCCCGCCTGTTCAACGCCGCCACGCATCTCGGCGTCGAGCCGGCTGATCTCACCCGGCATGTCGATACGGTGTCGCTCTGCCTGTCGAAGGGTTTGAGTGCGCCCGTTGGCGCGGTGCTGGCCGGCAGCGGGCCGGTGATCGCGACGGCACGGCGGCTGAGGAAGATGATCGGCGGCACCCAGCGTCAGGTCGGCGTGGTGGCGGCGGCGGGCCTTGAAGCGATCACCACCATGGGCGCACGGCTCGCCGAGGATCATGACCGGGCCCGGCAACTCAGCGACGGGCTGAACGCCCTGCGGCCCACCCTCTCGGCAAATGTCCCCCAGACCAACATCGTGCAGGTCGATCTTGCGCGAACCCGACGCGACAGCGAGCGCTGGGTGGGCGATCTCGAGGCGCTCGGCATCCGTACGCGCCCGCTCGGCGAAAGGCGGCTCCGGCTGGTGACACACCGGCACATCACGGCCGGGGATGTCGAACGCACGGTGGCGGCTTTCCGGACCTGCCTCATCGCGGCCTGAGCGGGATCAGGCCGCGCCGGCGACCCGCATTTTCGCGCCGAGCATACGGGCGAGGAGCACGACATCGGAGGCGTTGTCCGATATCAGGTGAGTGATATCGCCGACCTCGAGAGCCTTCACGTGGCGGCAGCGCACGCCGTAGCGGCCGGCCGTGCAAGTACACCGCAATTGTGGGCCCCCTGGCCGTTCCTCGAGCGCCACGGTGTAGCGGTTGCCGGTTGATCCCAGCATGGTGAAGCGCAGGGCGGCGGGTTCGGCCGGAAACGCCGCCATCGCGCGCCCGCTGATCGCCCCCAGCGCCCGACGGGGCGGGCCGCCGGCCGCCCGCGTGATCGGCAGACCCAGCGCGGCGGCCAGAGCGTGCACGTCCGCAGCGTCCCGCTCGCGCATCGCCGCCAGCGCGATCTCCGCGCAGGCATAGGCATCCTCGCCGGCATCGTGGTGCTCGAAACGGATCCCGAGGCGCCGAGCCACCTTCCCCAGCCCACAGCCCTCCGGCGCCGGGAACACCCGCCGCGCGACCTGCACCGTGCACAGATAGGCGAGGTCCGGCACCGGCAGACCGGCCCGCGCGAGTCCGGCGCGCAGGACGCCGATATCGAAGCTGGCGTTATGGGCCAGGATGAGCCCACGGCTGAGATCGCCCAGATAGGGCGCCATCGCGGTGGCGAAGTCGGGCGCGTCCGCGACGTTCGCCGGAAGGATACCGTGGACCCGGATGTTGCCCGGCGCGAACCGCATCTCGGGCGGGCGGATCAGGTGGCTTTCCCGGCGCACGACCCGGCCATCCGCGATCCAGGCGAGCCCAACCGCGCAGGCGCTGTCACGCCGCTCATTGGCCGTCTCGAAGTCGAGGGCCAGGACCGTCATCGGGGATCGACCATACCGGGCGCGCGTTCGCGGGGTGTTCTCCCGCTGGTTTAGGCTGCCCGGACTCCGGCTTCAAGTCTGCGCGACCATCGCGAGCCAGTCGTCTTCCGAAACGACCCGGACGCCGTGCTTCTGGGCGTCCTTCAGCTTGGAGCCTGCTCCCGGGCCGGCCACGACAAGGTCGGTCTTGGCCGAAACGGAGCCTGACACCTTCGCACCTAAACGCTCGGCCACCGCCTTGGCCTCGTTACGGGTCATCTTCTCCAGGGTGCCGGTGAACACCACGGTCTTGCCCGCGAAGGCCGCGGCCGAAGCCGCCTGCTCCATCGGTTCGACGTCGATCTCGTCGAGCAGGGCCGCGACGGCCTCCGCGTTGTGCGGCTCGGCGAAGAACAGAATCAGCGCGTCGGTCGCCACCGGCCCGATCTCGCCGTCATCGGCGAAGAACCGGTAGGCATCCCCAGGGCATTGTAGTGCGGCCCGGGCGATCGCGGCGCGGACCGCGTCGGCGTCGCCGTAATGGGCCAGGAGGTTGGCGCGCTGGACCGCGCTCAAGCGCGCCCGCTCAGTGCCGGGGCTCGCCTCGTCCTCCGGGAAGCCAAGGTCGAGCAGCCGGTCGCGAGTCGTGCCTCCGACCCGTGGGACGGCTGTCAGCTCGACCCAGTCGGGACCGGGCTGCGCCGCGGCGGCCTCGCGGATCGCCGCGATCAGCGACGGCATGTCCGGAAAACGCTTGGCCAAAGCCTTGGCGGTCGATTCGCCGATCTGCGGGATACCGAGGGCAAAGAGCAGACGATTCATCGGTATGCGGCGGCGCGCCTCGACGCCGGCGAGCAGGTTCTTGATCGCCTTATCGTCTTCCTCGCCCTTCTTCTTGGTCGCCTTCTTGGGCGGCTCGGCCGCCCCGGATTCCGCTCGCCGCTCGGCCGAGAGCGCCTCGCGCCGGGCCACGATGGCGGCCTTCAGCGTGTCGAAGTCGAGCCGGAACAGGTCGGCCGGCTGGCGCACCAACCCGGCCTCGAACAGGACCTCGATATAGGTTTCGCCGAAGCCCTCGATGTCGAAGCCGTTGCGCGAGACGAAATGCTTCAGCCGTTCGACCCCCTGCGCCGGACAGATCAGGCCGCCGGTGCAGCGGCGCACCGCGTCGGCGCGGCCGGTGCGGGCGTTGATCGCCCGTACGGCGCGGCTTCCGCAGGCCGGGCAGGTGTCCGGAAAGGCGAAGGGCTTCGATTCCGCCGGGCGCTTGGTGAGATCGACATCCATGACCTTCGGGATGACGTCGCCGGCCCGGACCACCGTCACCGTGTCGCCCACGCGGATGTCGCGGCCGTCGCGGATCGGCTCGCCGTCAGCGCCGACGCCCTTCACGTAGCCCTCGTTGTGCAGGGTCGCGTTGGAAACGACGACGCCGCCGACCGTCACCGGCCGCAGCTTCGCCAGGGGGTTCAGAGAGCCGGTGCGGCCGACATTGATGACGATGTCCTCCACGATCGTCGTCGCCTCCTGGGCGGCGAATTTGTGGGCGAGCGCCCAGCGGGGCGAACGCGAGACGAACCCGAGCCGCTTCTGGAGCGCGAGGTCGTCGACCTTGTAGACCACGCCGTCGATGTCGTAGCCGAGCCCGGCCCTGTCGGCCTCGATCCGCCGGTAATGCGCGAGCATCGCGTCGAGATCGGTGAAGGTCTGGGTCAGCGGGTTCACGGGCAGGCCCCAGTCCGCGAAGCGCTGTAGGGCCCCGGTCTGTGTCTCGGCGATTGGGTTTGAGAGTTCGCCCCAGGCATAGGCGAAGAACTTGAGCGGCCGGGACGCCGTTATCGCGGGATCGAGCTGGCGCAGACTGCCCGCCGCGGCGTTGCGGGGATTGGCGAAGAGCGGTTTGCCGGCCGCCTCCTGACGCGCGTTGATGGCGGCAAAATCGGCGTGGGAGAGGTAGACTTCGCCGCGCACCTCGCAGATCTCCGGCCAGCCGGTACCTTCGAGCACCGCCGGTATGTCTCCGACCGTCTGGGCATTGGCGGTGACGTTCTCGCCCACCTCGCCGTCGCCGCGGGTCGCGGCGGTGTCGAGCCGGCCGTTCGTGTAGCGTAGCGACAGCGACAGGCCGTCGATCTTCGGCTCGGCCGTGAAGGCGAGCGGCGCGTCCTCCGGCCAGCCCAGGAAGCGGCGCACCCGGGCCACGAACTCGGCCACCTCGGCATCGTCGAAGGCGTTGCCGAGCGACAGCATCGGCACGGCGTGCCGCACCTTGGCGAATTTTTCCGAGGGCTTGGCTCCGACCGAGGTGCTGGCGGCGCCTGTACCGGCGAGATCGGGGAAGCGGCTCTCCAGCGCCTCCAGGCGTCGGCGCAGGCGATCGTATTCCGCATCGGAAATCTCCGGCGCGTCCTCCTGATGATAGAGCCTGTCGGCTTCCAGGATCGCCGCCGAGAGGCGCGCATATTCGGCGCGTGCCTCCTCGGCAGTCAGGTCGAGATCGGGCGTGTCGGTTTTCGCAGCGGCCATGGCGGGGTTCTAGCGCATCGCCGGCCGGCCGGGAGTCGCGCGCGCGCGACGTCCCCGCTTTCCCTCATGCTCGGGCGGCGAGCAGATTGCCGCGGCCGGCGATCCGGAGCGCGCCCAGAAAGACCGCCGCGACAAACACCGCGACCATCGCCAGCGGCAGAACCGGTGCGAGCCACCCGGCCAAGGCGGTGCCGGCGACGGAGCCGAGGTTCATCGCCGCCATGTAGACCTCGAATTGCGTCGCCGCGCCCGCGCGTCCGCGGCTCGCCTGCAGCAGCGCCGGCATGAGCGCCACGATCAGCAGGCCTGGCAACATGTTGGTCAGCGCCAGGATCACCGGCCCGGCGGGCCCGACAAGCCCTACGGCGATCAGGGCGCCGGCCGACAGGAAGGTGGCGGCGCTGGCGAGCAGGAGAGCCCGCAGCGGCCGGATCGGGCCCACCCTGTCGGACCAGAAGCCGACCACCAGTGCTCCCGCGGTGCCGCTCGCGAGCGCCAGCCCGGCTTGCAGGCGAGACAGGGCGGCTGGATCCCAGGCCTGGCGCTGAAGCAGGTCCACCGAGAAGGGCAATTCGAACAGACCGAGGGCGCCGTCGAGGCCGAAGCACAGGGCCAGCAGCCACAGGGCCCGCGGCCGCTTCAGGCCGATCAGGAGACGGCGCAGGAATCGGCGGAACGGCAAGCGGCGCGGCACCGGCCCGCGCCGGGTCAGGGTCGCGAGCGCGTCTCCGGGTGCCTCGCGGACCAGCAGGATCGGCAGGCTCGCCAGGACGGCAGCGGCGAGGAGCCAGCGGGCACTCACGGCCAACCCGTATGCCGTCAGCATCCACGCGAAGACGGCTGCGCTGAGGCTGCTCCCAGTGACGAAGCCCGCCCGCGTGCAACCGCTGATCCGGCCGAGTTCGGTCTCCGGAACGTGGTCCATGATCATCCGGTCGCAGGCGGTATCGAGGAGCGCCGCGCACAGGCTGTGCACCAGGAAGATCAGCCCGAGCCAGCCGAGCCGATCCTCTGATCCCCACAACAGCAGCGCCAGCGTGACGTGACAGCCGAGCAGCGCCGCAACCGCGAAGTACCGACGTCGGCCCATCCGAAAGTCGCCGGCCCGGTCGACCACCGGCCCCCATAGGATCGGCTGCAGGGTCCAGGGCAGACCGGCGAGGGCGAAATGGAAGCCGATTTCCGCGGCCGAGACACCCCGAGCCGTGAGATGGTTGGCCAAGGCGGTCAGCGAGAAGCCGGCGATTAGACCCTGGTAGAAATAGGTGGCGCAGAAGACGAGATAGCGGGTGCGACGGCCGGCGAGGCTCGGCGGCGTTCGTGGGGCGATCACCGCGGGCGCCAGCGTGGGGCCGCTCAGGAGCATCGGCCCTTGCCCGCCCCGAGCAAGGGCGCGAGGATTCTCATGTCGCCCTCATCCGCTTCGTGCCGTGCCCATGCCAGCCTACAACTCTAGGCCTAACTCGAAGAGACTGCGAGGGATCGCATGAGCGCGGCGGACATCTGGCTCGTCGATCTCGCCCTGCCGCCTGTTCAGATCGAGCGCTGCGCGCACGTTCTCGACGCGTCGGAGCGCGAACGCGCCGAGAGGTTCCTGCGCCCCGTGGATCGCGCGCGCTTCATCATGAGCCACGCGGCACTCCGGCTCGTCCTGTCCGGGGCGCTCGCCTGTAGGCCCTCATCCATCCGCATCACGGCCGATGCGTTCGGCAAGCCTCGGCTCGCCGATCCCGGCGAGGGCGCGATCGCGTTCAACCTCTCGCATTCCGGAGCCCGCGCCCTCATCGGGCTGGCCGAAGCCCCTTCTATCGGCGTCGATATCGAGGCCCTGCGGCCGATCCCCGACGCCCTGCGGATCGCGCATGGGCATTTCGCGGGGGACGAAACCGCGGCGCTCGCGGACCTACCGCTGGAGGCTCGCGCGTCGGCGTTCTTCGACCTCTGGACTCGGAAGGAGGCTGTGGTGAAGGCGCTCGGCGCGGGTCTGTCCCTCCCGCTCGACCGGTTCAGCGTGACGGTGCCTCCGGCGCCGCCGCGCATGCTGCGGGGCGGGGAGGCCTGGACGCTCGCCACGATAGAGGCCGGGGCGGATTATGCCGCCACCGTGGCCGTGCCGGCGACCGGGGTTACGCTCCGGCACCATACGCTGCCGACAGATTGGCCCGATCATCTCGGCTGAACCCGCAAGACCACGCTTGCGGCGCGGCGAAGGCACAGCTATAAGCCCGCTCGCCGGCACCGACAGCGATGCGGACCGGCCTTCGGAGTGTAGCGCAGTCTGGTAGCGCACCACGTTCGGGACGTGGGGGTCGCAGGTTCAAATCCTGCCACTCCGACCACTGTTTCCTTAGGGAAACCGGTCTTCCCGGCTCAGAGAGCAAATCCCGACCAAAGGTTCGACCAAAGATCGGACCGGTTCTTTGGTCGCGGCCTAGGCCGCCTTCCGCTTCCCGCCGCGACCGCCCAGCGCCGCCCGCGCGCCCTCCATGTGTGCCTGGCTGTGGTGTCCGTACCGTCGCTCGATCATCTCCACGGTCATGCCGACGTAGCCGGCGAGCTCCCAGATATCGACGCCGGCCTGCATGCCCCACGTGACCGCGGTATGCCGGAGCGAGTGCCGCACGACGTCGTCCCCGAGGCCCTCCTCGTGGACGAGGTTGGCGAAGCTCTTCTTCGTGCTGCCCACCGGCCGGCCCTCGAACTCCACGACGTGCCGGTGCCCGAGGACGTGGTGCCAGCGCCACAGATGGGCGACGAGGCTGTCGGGCATGCGCACGGTCGGCGCCTTCTTGTTCTCGGCCTCCTTCGTCCCGAGCGCCTTGCGGTGGAAGATCGCCACGCGCTTGATGACGGGGACCTGCACCCTGCGCTCGAACGTCTCGCCGTCGATGGTCCGGGTCTCGACGCGCTCCTCCGTCGACGTCTCCGTCTTGAGCTCCATCCACGGCTTGCCGATCTCGCGCACGAACGAGGCGCCGCACACCGGGCCCGACCGGGTGCCGGTCCGCAACGCCACCAAGATGAACCTCGCCAGGTGACGCGCCGGCCGCCGGGGCATGACGTAGGTCTCGCCCTTCCGGGGGCCGGACCGGATCGTCTGGACCTCGCGCTTCCGCCAGGCGCGCAGGAGGAGGCGGGCCGCCTCGTTGCGGGTGAGCCACCGGTCGCGCTCCTGGCCCTTGGGGGGGAGGGTCACGCGGACCGCGTCGCGGGTCAGGTTGTCGGCGATGGCGACGTTGACCGCCGCCCGGAGATCCTCAAGCTCCCGGCGGGCGCCGCCGGCGGTGACCACGCGCTCCCGGGTTGGCTTGCTGTAGCCGGTCCGGGCGGGCTTGCCGTCGCGGCCGGTCCCGAGCCTCGCGTGCGTCTTCCACGGCGTCCCGACGCGGCTCGCGACGTAGGCGGCGCAAGAGACGGTGTCGACGTCCGCCAGGGTCCGCTCGCCCCACCATTCGAGGAGGGCGACGACGCGCTGGGCGAGCTCGTGGTGGCGGGCGACACCGCCCCTGAACTCGCCTGTCTTCGGATCGGCGATGCCCCGCTTGGCCTCCAGGTACCGGCTGAGGACCTCGGCCAGCGTCACCTCGTGGGCCGGGCGGCCCTTGGCCTGCGGGGCGGCGTCGACAGCCGCGATGGCGAGGCTGTCCTTGTAGTCCGCTAGGCGCTTGAGCGCGTCGCGTTCCGGGCCCTCGCCAAGGCCGCAGTCAGTGCTAAGGACTTGCCGACCGGCGTGCATGACGATCCAGACGCCGCCGCGCTCGATGCCGTCGCTCCCGACGCGGCCGGGCCGGTACCACAGGTACGGCTCGCCTCTCCTGCCGACCCCAAGCTTGCGGGGGCCCTTCCGCTTCCTGACTGCCATCCGTCCCTCCACGCGCGCAGCTGACGCCGCGACACTTCGATGAGACGACCGCGACGGTTCACCGGAAGCTCGCCCCGACGGATGGCGCCGCGCAGGTCGGCGACGCTGTACGCCGGCAGCCCGGCCGGGCCCTGGATCTCGGGCGCCCAGCGGGCGGTCTCCAGGTCGAGGGGGGCGTCCTCGCCCGCGAGCTCCGCCAGGTCGGCGAGGCCCTCAGACAAGTCCAGGGAGACGATCATCGTGTAAGTCGCGGTCATCGAAGGGAGAATCAGCCAACCTTTGGTCGTGAGCAATCGGTATCCGCCGCGATCGTTAATCGAGTTCCCCCGCAGTGGGCTCAGCCTAGCGGCCCGCCCCTGAGCACCACCGGCCGGCCTGACAGGCTCTGGACTAACCGATACCTGGGGGACGGGATGAGGAGCTCGCGCTCACACCACTCCGGGACGGTCAGGATCGGGTCGTAGACGGGTGGCAGGATTGACCGGTGGGGGTTCTCGTCCTGACGGATGACCATGGTGTCCAACCCGAAGGTCATCCGCTCCACACGGACTGACCTGTCCTCGCGGAAGGTCACCGTCGCCTCCCCGGGGACGTCGCGCATGAACTGGAGCAAGCCCGCGCGGCCGAGGTGATAGTCGTCGCCGGCGCGCAGGTCCGCTCCGTCGACCGAGACCGTGACGTCGGTGACGGGATGGGTCTCCAGGTAATAGATCTCACCGGCCCGGATGCCCGAGACGGTGATGGTCCGGAGCGGCTGCGGCTGGCGGCGCAGGGCCTCGGCCACGATGGCGATGTCGAGGTAGGCCTGCGGATCCTCACCCGGGCGGACGCCCCGCATGACCTCGGCGCCCCTCAGGTGGAACTGTGCCCCGCTCCGCAGGGTGACGTTGATGACGTCCGAGATGTCGGTGCGTTCCTGCTCGATCTGGAGGATGGGATCCGCCATGTGCGCGGTCCGCTCGAACACGGCCTGGGAGTGGACAGGGACGTTCTCGGAAGGCAGCGGCCTGAGGCGCGGCCTTACCACCACGCCGTGCCTGCCCTGGAAGAAAGTGACGCTGGACGCCCACGTGTCCTCGTCGCCCTCGGTGAGGGTCAGTGGGCGGCCGTTCTGGAAGAAGAGCGGACGCTCGCGCCGCGCCTCCACGGCCGCCCTGTGCTTGGCCCGCACGGCCTCGATAACCTCGGGCGGCGCATGCTCCTCCCGGCAAACGTACCCGTTCGGCGCGACGATCAGGCCCGTCTCGCCGGCGAAGTCCAGGTCGGCGCCGGCCGCGCGGAACGCGGCGACGAGCGCCTTGAGCCGCCGGGCGGCCTTCGCGCCGACGTCGCTGTTGCCCTTGCCCTTGGCCATGACGACGTTGCGGGACCGGACATCGAGCGTCGCCCGGGACATGCCGCGCGGATCCCGCAAGGACCAGATCGCGTCGCCGGTCATCTCCTCCTCGCCGGCGAGGTGGGAGTAGCTCCCGTGGCGGAGGCAGTGCTGCATGTGCTCGCCCTCGCGGACGAGGGCCTGGCGGGTCATGAGGCGGACAACGAGCCAGCCGTCGCCGGCGTCGACGTGATCGACGGTGCCGGCGAGCCCGGCGGGGGGACGGTCCTGCGTCACGCTGCGGTCCTCTGGTGTTGCTGGCACGCCCGAACGACGGCCTGTCGGATAGCGTCCCGGGCGTCGCCGCCCGGCGCCAGGGGCCCGATGTCGGGCGCACGCAGGACGCACGTCGTCCCGTCGCGAAGCCGGACGGCGAGGGCGTCGGCGGCGGGGGACACCTCGACGGCGAGGACGGGGTTCGGAAGCCGGCGCGTCGCGAGGGCGGCGCCGGTCCAGTCGTCCGCATATGCGGCGGGGGCGGCGCTCACAGATCCTCCAGGGCGGCGTCGTCCACGGCCTGCTCAGCCGCCCGGGCGGCATGCATCGCGTCGATGGCCGCGATCTCCGCCCGGCGCTTCGCGAGGTGGGCTCGCTCCTCGACGGCTCGAAGCCACGTCCGCTGGCGCCTCACCTCCATGTCGCGGTGTGCTTCCGCGACGATGGGCAGGACCTCCACGAGCGGGACCGGGGCGGTGACCGTCGGCAGGTAGAGCGCGAGGTCGTATTCCGGGTAAGGGCCATGAGGCCTGCCGGCAGGGATGACGTAGCCGGGATCGTGCCTGAGGAGGCTGTGAAGGGCCGCCTCGACCAGGGGGCCGACGCGCTCCGCCTCCTTGGCCTGGAGGGTGAGCCGCGCCTTCTCCTGCGCGGCGGCCTTCCGGTTGATGTCCGCCTGCTGGGCGTCCGTGAGCCCGCGGATCTGGCGCGCCTTGCCCTTGGCGTCGAGCTCGAACCACTCCTCGCGGTCGGGCATCGTCCAGACGCGCTGGCCGTCGACCACGTCCACGTGGAGGAACCCCAGCTTCACGCCCCAGCCGAGGGCGTTGCCGGCGCGGCTCGACCGGAACTCCTCCGACACCTTGCCGGTCACGGTAACGGATGCGGCCATGATCGCGTCGACGGCGTCGGCCCGGCTGAGGGTCTCCCGCCCGGCGAAGGCGTCGATGAGGAGCCGGTTGACCGAGAGGGGCCAAGCGCGCCGGTTGCCGTACGGCAAGGTGGAGTAGGCCTCCTCGAAGGCACGCGACGGCGTCACGTCGCGGAGGTAGCCGTAGTCATGACGGGCGTGGCGGTTGTACCGAGCCATGGGGTCCTCCTCATCCGATTCGAAGGCGCCCGCCGTTCAGGGCGGCGGCCGCCCTGACGACGCGGTTGGCCTGAAGGGGTGTGATGCCCGCGAGGGCGGCTCGGATCGCCGCCGGGTCGGTGTCCAGGAGGGCGTCCGCGAGCCGGGCGGCGCGGACGTGGACCTCGGCCTCGGTCACGCAGGCCTCGCGGCGGCCGCGTCAGCCCGGACGAACCTGACCGCATCATCCGCCACGAGCCCGGTGCGCTGCGCCAGGGCGACCGCGAGCACCAGGTCCTCCAGGCCGAGGCGGCTCGGGAACGCGAGGTCCCACTGGAGCGCGGCCCGGGCCGGGGCTGGCTCCGCATGCGGCGCCTCGAACGGGACGACGTTCGAGGGCTCGTGCTCCGGGGCGGCCGCCGGCGTCGGGGCCGGGAGCGCCAGCGGCTCCCCCTTGGCCCGGCGGTTGGTGAGCCCGAGGCGGGCGAGGTGCTTGTAGACGGTCACGTCGGTGACGCCCCACCGCTTGGCGAGGGCGAGGGCACGCGGGGTCTCGGCGTGGTGGGCGCGGATGACGTCGTCGGACGGGACCTTGGAGGCGAACGGCATGGTGGGCTCCTTGCTGGCGGGGGTGACGGGTGTGGCGACGGCGGGAGGGGCGGCCGCCTCCCATTCGGCGTCCGCCGGCGACGGCGCGGCCGGCAGGACCAGCCCCGGGAACACCGTGGCGACCGCGACCGGGTCGTGCCCGGCAAGGGCGGCCGCGAGCTCGGGCGACGGCTCCGGCAGGCGGTAGCGCCCGACGCGGGGCTGCGGGTCGATCATGGGGATGGCGACGCGGAGGACACCAGCGACGGCGCGCTCGTAGGCGTGCCGGGCCTCGACGCGGGCGGCGGCCTCGACGTCGCCCCGGAGGGCGCGGGCCCCGTCCCGGGAGACCCGGCCCCGCTCCTCCGGGGTGATGGCCGGGTTATCGAGGCCGCGCTGGGCGAGGTAGTTGAGGAGGTTGCCCTTGTGCATGCCGGCGGCACGCTCGCCGGCCGTCCCGGAGCCCAGCGCGAACGCCGTCTCGATGGCGACGGCGACGGTGAGCGGCTCGTAGGCGCTGGTCCGGCGCAGGCGGGCGAGGGCGCCATCCCGGGCCCGGCCACGGGCGGCGATGGACGCGAGCCGCCGGGTGGACATCCAGTGCCACCGCTCGGCCGCCGCCTCGGCGCCGTACTGGGCGATGATGCGGTGGACCACGACGGGGTCCGGGTCCTGGTAGACGTCGAGGTCGACGTTCGCCTCGCGGGCCATCACAGCCCCCCGCGGATGCTGACGAATCGCTCGACGCGGATCAGGTCGATGGCCGCGAGGAGGCGGTCACCGGCGCTCCGGCGGCCGTGGAGCACGTCGCACAAGTACGGCTCCGACACGCCCGCCCGCCGGGCGAGGGCGCGCTGGGAGCCGAGCTCCCGGACGGCGGCCGACAGGCGGGCGCGGACGTCGTCTGCTGTGAGCTCCATCAGGCAGCCCTCCTTGCCATGTACTCGGCGACGCGGACCCGGGCGGCCGCGGCGTCCTGGCGGCGGCCGGAGGCGCGGGGGTAGTCGACGCCGCGCTCGCGGAGGATCGTCCTGACGATGCTCTCCGAGACGCCGCAGGCCTGAGCCGCGTAGGCGACGCCGCCGAGCTCCAGCGCGGCCGCCACGACGGCCCGTTCCTGGGCGTCGTCGAGGGGGCGGCGCGCCTTGGCGGACCGGGCTCCGACCTCCAGGGCGCGGCCCTGCGAGATGAGGCGACCGACGGTCCCGCGGGCAAGCCAGTACCAGCGCCCGGCCGCCGCCTCGAAGCCGTGGGAGACGGCGATTTGGTAGACCTTCCTGGGGTCAGGGGAGACGTGGAGCGCCACGTCCATCGCCCGCTCGGCCTCGTCCCGGCGGACAGTCCGGGGCGGCGCCGGCAGGGGCGCGGGCGGCGGCCGCCAGTCCCTGAACAGATCCAACTGACGCATGCGCCGGCATCCCCGATAAGCGAATTCGGGAATATGATCGCCAGCGATTTCAGGAATTCAAGCGTCTCGAACGGAGCCACCCGAAATAAATCCAGAGTTGACGCCAGGACAGGAGGGCGAGGCTTCATTCACAACAGGGGGGTACGATTTCAACAACGGTTTAACCAACAGCCTGTTGTTGAAATCGTGGTTGGAATAGATCTCCGGCGGCGGGCGGCTTGCTTAGAAAATATGAATTGCTGGGGCCGCCGCCCCGCTCATACTGGTTCTCAAATTCGCGAACCGGGGAACCACGGTGGAGTACACGCACGACAATCCGAGGCCGGCGAGGGACCGGGTGGATATCAGGCTCCAGGCAGAAGCCCTGAAGCGGATCCGAGACGGGCTGGCGAAGCACGCGTGGGCGTTCGCCAAGGACCGCGACGCGGCCGAGGCTATCGCGGCGGCCGGCAACCTCGGCCCCCACACACCCGATGCCGTCCATGAGATCGCCCGGCACGCGGCCGGGGTCTACTTCTCCCAGTGCCGCCGCATGCGGGAGTGGCCGCTGGGCGCGGCGTACGTCGCGCGGGCCGAGATGCCCGGCGTGCCGGCCGCCGTCCACGAGGCCTGCCAGTTCCTGACGGCACTCGATGCGGACCGGGCGCAGGACCGCAACCGGCGCGGCTGGTCGACCACGACGACGTTCGCCGGGCACCTGCTCGCCGGCATGGCGAGGGAGGAGATCGGCCTGCGCGAGACGGTCTACGGGCTGGAGCTCGTCCACAAGCACAGGCGGCAACTGCCGCCGCATATCCGGACGATCCTGTTCGCCGGCGCCGGCGGGGAGCTCACCCTGTGAGCGACGTCGTCGAGAGGCCGATGGTCCGGTGGCTGGGCTCCAAGTGGAGGCTGGCTCCCTGGATCATCTCCCAGCTACCCCCGCACGAGCTCTACTGCGAGCCGTACGGCGGCAGCGCCTCGGTCCTGCTCCGGAAGCCGCGGGCCCCCATCGAGGTCCTCGGCGACCGCGACGACGAGCTCCTCTGCCTCTACGGCGTCCTTCGCGACCCCGACCTGGCCGCCCGCCTCCGGACGGCGTGCGAGCTCACGCTGTACTCGGACGCGGAATTCAGGCTCGCCATGCAGCGCCTCGGGCCCGACGCGGATCCCGTGGAGCGGGCGAGGAGGATGGTCGTCCGCCACGCTATGCAAGTCTCCCCCGACGTCCGGGGCGAGACGCAAGGCACTGGGTTCAGGCGCTACACGGCCCAAGTCCGCCGGGTCGCGAGCGTCGACTGGACGTCCTACCCGGACGCCATCCCCGCGATCCATGCCCGGCTCCGAGGCGTCGTCATCGAGCGCGGCCCCGCGGTCGAGACGATGCGCCGGCACGACCGCCCGGAGGCCCTCCACTACGTCGACCCGCCGTACGTCCACGCCACGCGGTCGGAGGTCCGCAAGGGGTACGCGCACGAGCTCGCGGACGCCGATCACGCCGAGCTCCTCGACTGCCTGCTGTCCCTCAAGGGCATGGTCGTCCTGAGCGGCTACGCGTGCCCGCTGTACGACGAGGCGCTGGCCGGGTGGCAGCGGGTGACGCGGGAGGTTACGGACCACGCGCGCATGTGGCGGCAGGAGGTCCTGTGGCTGTCGCCGGCGGCCGTGAAGGCGGCGAACACGAACATGATCGTCCGGCCCAGGCACCCCACGGGGCGGCGGCTGGCGGTCAGCGAGAACCAGGTGCCGCTGTTCTAGGCGGAGGCCTTCGGCCTGACGCTGATGACGGCCTCGTAGCCGCAGGCATCGAGGGCGGCGAGCAAGCGCTCCATCCCCCAGCCCTCGGACCTCTCCCTCCTGATCTGGGATCTGATCTGGGGGTGCTTCACGCCCCTGCTCATCTCGCTCGGCGCCGAAGGCACCCGCTTACGTACGCGCTCCAGCGTGCCTGGCCAGGCGGCCACGTGGCGGTCGAGCCACCCGGCTAGCTCGGCCTCACGCTCCTAGGCGGCGCGGGCCCCGGCCGGGGCATCATACCGTTCAATGATGTCGTACCCGTGGGGCCAGGATGCCACCACGCATTGATTATGTGCGACGTCCGAAGAATACTTGGTCTGGTATTTCAGAGTAAAATGACAACGGTGGGGCTTAATAGGTTGAGAAGGACTCCGGGGCTCCTCGAAGTTAAGAGGAACGCTCTAATTGCTTTCCCGCAGCGTCTTTCAATGCACGAACGATGTTCGCATGCCTGACGGTTTGCGCGGTGCCCTGCAGCGCCAGCAAGCGCCTGACCCTGGTCTCAATGGCTTCGCGCTGAACCCTCTCCCGCTCGTCCGTCGCGTATGCCGAACGCGCCAGAAAAACGCGGCGCCCGTCCTCGTCAAAGATCTTGTCGGAGATAGCTTGATTCCTCAGGTTGATCCTCACATCCCGTACGATCAGGGGGAGCTTCGCTTCGAAATCCGTGATGTACAGCAGCGAGACTGCCATTTTCTCCATATCTATCCGGACAACTTCAACGTCATCGAGGTCGCCATAGAGGACGCTGGCGCAACCAACGACCCCGCGTAAGGCGAGCGGCAGGTCGTCCTTCTTCTCGCGCCGGAAGTGGATCCCGCCCCGTCCATCCTCGTGGGCAATACCGGCGCCGATGGCTTGCTTGCTGGCGAAGCGTATGTGGTCCGAGGCACGCAGGGAGAACAGGAAGGCCATCGCCGCCTCCTTGGCCTTGCCCACACCGCCGAAAAAGGCTCTCGCATCTCGCTGGAGACGGGCCGCAAGATCGCTCAGTGCCACGGACTGGGTGAAGGCACCCAGCGCGAAGTAGAGCACCAGATCCTCCTTTCTGGCCGCTGCAGCCCTCTCAAATTCGTCCCGGTCGAAGATGCCCTCACACCAACCGATGGCCCGGGAAATCGAGACGTTCGACTTTCTGAGCGCATGTCCGACGTCCGTGGGAAGTTCGTCGAACGACGGCACGCGTCCCACTGCCATGAGCGTGGCCCAGAGCGCGTCGAGCGTGGGGCGCATCCGTTCTGCGAGCGGTTCGCGTGGCTGTATCGCGCGCTCCCTCGGTGGAGGCCGGTACGATACCACGCGCTCCGCCCTCCGGACCTGCCGGCGATAGAGGAATGCGCGCTCGTCCGCCGGATCCCTGAACGCGAAGACTACCCCCAGCCCGACCGCGAAGCCTTCGACGCCCAGCGCCTCGCGGACCATCTCCTTCAGCTCATCGGGTGTGAAATACCGCTGGAAAGTCCCTCGGGACGTGACGAAGCCATCTCGGTAGGGACGCAATCCGGCGGTCGGACGGTGCCCCGAGATCATCACGGCGACGGCGAGGACCCGGCGGCAATAGGACCATGCCCGCCTGAGCGTTTCGAGGCGCTCGACAGGCTCCTCGATGACGTTGAGGACAAACCCCAGGTTCACCGCGTCAGCCTGCGCCAACGTCCCGTCGGGCAGGAAGTGGGGGTCCCAGCCGAACGCCTCGACGCCGCCTTCGACCAACGCGCGAACGTCGTCGCCCTGGCCGCAACCGTAGTCCAGGACCGTCGTGCCAGGGGAGACGAACTCGTGCCGCACCAGCGACTGCATCGGGGCGGACAATCGATTTCGCGCGATGGCGGTCCGATGGCGGGCTATCTCCAACGACGGCGGCGGCAGGGACACCAATGCATGCCCCTCGACCGTCAGGCCGGCCTCGGTGACCCGCCGGGTCCAGGCCTGCTTCGTCCCGATCCGGTGCGAGGCGGCGAACAGTCCGTGCCCCTCCGCCGCCGCGGTCAGGGCGGCGAAAACCGGGATCCGGTCGTCATCGGGACGAAGGAGCAGCTCCTTCCGGTGGAGGACGGGCGGGTTCTCACGATTGGAATAGTCGCTTCGGACGACCCGTTCGCCGTCGATCCGCACGCTTTCCAGAAGGCAGGGAAATGCGTGGTCGTCGAAATCCTCGTACCGGAGAAGCGACACGGCTTCCCCCTCGACCTTCGCGACGTTCCAGGGCACGTCTGAGCGCTCCGACGCCGAAGAAACCTTCCGGTTCGTTTCGGCGTCCAGCAGGTCCAGCGCGGAACGATGGAAATAGAGGGCTCCCCCGACCCTCTTGCCGACGCGCGGCCCCGAGGCCGCGCGGGTCACTCCGCGGCCTCGCTCACCTGAGCACGAGGCGGGTTCAACCAACCGGCCTCGATAGCCCGGGCAAGGTCCCGGACCTCGTCCTCGTCGAGGTAGGGAACTTGGCCAAACACCTTATCGCCACCGTCAAGCACCGCGATGACGTGCCCGCGACCGAGAAGCTTCTCTGCCCCCTTCTCGTTGAGGACGATTTTGGACGAGCCCTCGTCGCTGAGCCGCAGAACCAACTTATTGCCCAGGTTGGTCCGCAACTGCATCGTCATGACCTGATTGTCGGCCCGCTGGTAGATCATCGTCAGATGGATGCCGGCCGCACGTGACTTGGTCGCGATCTCGTTCAAGAGGGGCTCCGCGCCATCCTTGAACTCATCGTCCTGCATCCAGTTGGCGACCTCGTCAAAGAAGACGACGATGCGGGGCATCGGGCCGCCCTGACGCGGGCTTCGATTGTACTGGTCGATGTTTGCGCACTCGGCCTCGCCCAACCGGGCGTACCGCCGCTCCATCTCGCCAACGAGGTCACGCAGGAGATCGAGCGCGGCATCCTTCGTGTCGACGATGCCGCCCTTGAGATGCGGCAGGCGTCTCACCCAGGCATAGTCGACCCCACGCTTGGGATCGATGAGATGAAGCTCGACCATCCCAGGCGCATTGAAGGCACAGATGTCCAGGATCAGGCTCGACGCCAGGATGCCCTTGCCGCTCCCGGTGGCCCCCGAGACGATGGTATGGGGCGCCGCCCGCTCCTGGTCCCCGAATGGACCTGCCAGCGGCAGGTAGAGCAGGCTGCCGTCCTCCTCGCGCTCACCGATCAGGGGCGCCAGGCTCGACCAGGGCGCGTTCGGCCCGAGGCGACGGCGAAGCCATGCCTCGGACAGGTGCAGCGTCGCCCTTTTCGGCCGCCGGATGGCGATGGCGATCCGACCGACCTTCGGGGTTATCCGGATGATGTCCAGCTCGTACTTCGTCGAAAGCAGCTCTTGGTTCGCATCCAGCCACTTGAACGTCACGCCCCGTCCATCGAGCTGGATGAGACCCGAGTTAGGGGTCAGGCGGGCGTCCAGGACCTTGGCGTCGAAGCCCTGTGCCTGCAGGCTGCGCTTGAGCTTGGCCACCTCATCCGCGAGCCAGGTCTCGTCATCTGCACCGCCTTGGGTCTTCCCCATGGCGCGCACAGCGGCGTGAACCTCCGGCAGCCAGCCAGCGGGTGATTGATCTGCTGCCGGGGGAGCCTCCGCTGGTCCGGCCACCTCCTGGATGACCTGAACAGGTTCCGGCGAGGATTGGTCCTGCGGCGCGGCTGGCGCCGCATTCGTCTCGCCGGATCCGGCGGAGGCAGCGGAGACTTGGTCGATCAAGTCCTCGCGGACATCGGCCGGTTGCCCGCTCGGCCAGAGCGACGGCTCGGCCATGAAGCGCTTGACGTCGCCGGCATTCTTCGTGTCGATCTCGGCCAGGGTGCGCCGAATAACATCCTCGCCGAACGTCCACTGAGCCAATCTCCGGCGGTCATCCCTGTCCTTTGCCTCGTCCGGAACCGTCGGCCCAGGGTCGGGGACCGCAGCCGCGTCATGGACAACGACGACGGAATGCCCGCTGAGCTCGATGGGCAATCCTCCATGCCGTATGCCCTCGATCCACTCCTCGAACGTCACGTCCTCGACCCTCTCGAAGGGATCGATGTGTTCGAGAAGCATGTCGGCCAGCCGATTGCGCCAGATCGCCGGATCGACCGTCATGCGGTCATCCAGGAAACGCCCGTGCAGGGCGGCGTACGTCGCCTCAAGCTGTCGCATGCTGCGTGCCTGCGTTTCGCCCAGACCGAACGAACCGACGCACTTCGCCTCGACGATGGAGAGCCGGACACGGGGCTTCCCCGCGACCTCGACCAGGTTCACGGCGAGGATGTCTGCGATCTCGCCCGAGAGATCGAGCCAGCCTTTGAACTCGTCGAGGAAGAACCAAGCGGTCCGGTTCGGCCCCGCATTGTCGAACAGGAGTTCGAGCTGGCGCTGGGCCACGACGACCCCGATCAGCTCCTTGGCGTAGTTCTCCCACTGCGCCCCGCGCATCACGATGCCGCCTGACAGGCTGGCGGACCTGCGGCGCACGCAGTCGATCAGCGCGTCGAGCGCCTCGTCGGCGCTGCCCGGGAGTATGCGAGCGATGTCACTGCGCAGGCGCTCGCGGAAGCTCTCGCGGGTGATCTCGGTCGACACGATGACGTTGTGAACCGCCCGGGGCAGGCTGAAGTAGCGCAGGACGCGCAGGCTGTCCGTCGCCGCAATGAGGCGACGGTCAGCCAAGCGATCATAGGTCATCACCCAGTTGCCCAGGCCGTGCGCCAGTTTCAGTTGCGCCTGCACGGTCGGCGAGGCGAAATCGACCTGCTGCATGGGCAATCGGTGCATGCCGACCTTGAGGGCATGTCCGATCAGCACGTCGTGAACCGCATCGATGTAGGCTCTGCAGGCGGCCGGCTGTACGGGAGCGGTCAGGTAGACGCCCGCGGTGACGTTGCCCTTGTTGTAAGGACGGCGCCGGGACAGGTCGCAGGGCCGGTGGGTTACGAAAGCCACGTCGCGCTTCGGCTGCGGGACCAACGCCCAGGAAACGGTGGCATGACGCGCGATCACGTTGTGCAGCAGCACGATGTCGTTCTGCCGGACGAGGCCGCCATTCCCGAAATTCGCGGGGCTGGCGATACCCACCCGCAGGCGCGAAAGGAAAGTCTTGGCGGCCTCACTGGTTAGCGAGGAGTCTATCTCGTGACCAATGCGACGGTTCTGCCGCTCGTAAATGGCGCGCAGCTTCACCGGATCGGCATGGGTGACCGTGAGATCGCAGCGGAGGTCGGCCTCACCCTCGATCTGCCGGGCGAGGTGGCTGGCCATCAGGACCGGAAGGTCCTCTGACTCCGCGTCGAGGATCACGGCGGAGAAGTTCGCGGCCTCGTGGGGCCTGAGGTCGAGGTACTGCTTGGCGATCGTTCCGAATGCCTTGACCGTCTCGCGGGCCGGCTCGTCGGCAAGCTGGTCGTTGCCCTCGATGCTCGGCGGCTCCAACAGGCCGTAATCACCGAGACGCGAGGTCTCGACGACGAAGGTGCGCGGCGCGCCCGGCAGAACACCCACATCGACGTAGTAGGGTGACGAAAGGGCCCGGACACGATCCTTCACGAAGTCCTCGACCCCGGGTGCGGCGCGCTCGGGGCTCGACACCACGGTGTTTATGGCTTCGACCGCTTGGCGAGCCTTGACGCCGACTTCCGCGAGGCGAAGCGGATGCCAGGGGGCGACTATGAGCGACCGACGCTCGCCTTCCACAGGGGCCGTTCCGATGCGAAGCAGCGGATCCCACAGCTCCCCGATGGACCGTTCCTCTGGGGCCTTCACCTGCAGTTCCGCCAACAGCCGGCCGTAGGCCTCTGCCTGCTCGATCACCGCATCGTCGGAGAGGCCGTGTCCGTCACGGAAGCCTCGTAAGGCAAGGTCGTAAAGAGTGTGGAATTGCGCGAACAGCTCGCGCAGCGAATCCGCGTTTGCCGGCTTGACGATATCCTGTTCGACCAACTTGCTGAGGTTGGCCGACCAAAGCGTCTCGACGTGCAACTCCTCCTTGTCCGGATCGGTCAGGATGCCGCGGTTCGTCCCGCGTGTGTCCGTCAGCGTCTCGACCTGAGATAGATCGACAGCTTGCAGGGAGCCACTCTTGCCGTGACGTGCCTGCTTGACCCACGAAGACAGTAGATGCGTCAGGCTCGGTGCGGCCGGAACTAGGTTGGCGAGATCGTCCGAAAAGCCGACGTGCAGCCCACGATGGGCGGGCTTCCACGTCATCTGCGCCTTCGGCATCCCCTTGAGTTCGGCGTCCGCCGGGCTGCGACCATCGGCGATCAGGGACGCCGGAACGACGAACGCTTCGAAGTCGAATTCCGCTGCCTTGCTGCCGCGGTAGTTGATCGTGGCATTCGGGATCTTGGTCTCCCAGTCCGACCAGCACAGGCCGAGCTGAAGGCTCACGGTCGGCGCGAGCAGCTTGTCGAGGCCGCGATAACGGTCCCGAAGGAACCGGAGAAGTTGGGTGTTTTTCTTCTCGGTCCAGAAATCCAGTTGCCACGCGTCGCGCAACCGAACGAGTAGGGCCTTCTCCCCCACCTGCCCGCCACTCTCCTCGTCGTCGACTTGCCTGAATGCCTGTGCCGCGAGTTGGACGAGGCCGACTAGGAGGTCGTCCGCCTCAATGGGTACGTTGAAGACGAGTCGTTCCCAGCGCTTGAAGAGCTTGGCATCCTTGGCGAGATGCGGCCGCCACTTGAGGAAGAAGGCCTCGCGCCGCTCGTTCGAGCCGGCAGCCTCGCTCCGCACGTCCCCCAGCGTCGCCCGGTCCTCCTTGTCTATCTCCTTTTTTTTGACCTGCGTTTCGAGGAACCCGAGCGTCTCACCACCGAGGTTCGGCCGAGCCTTCGCCTTGGGCTCCTCAAAGAACGAGCGCAGTTTCGGCCACGGGATCCTGGCCATCCGCGCCTGGCTATCCGTCCACCTGCCCCCGAACATCGACCGGTCGGAGATCAGGCCCCGGAGCGCACTGGCTGCCTCATCATCGAGGCTGCCTGCCGCGACCAGCGCGTCGACGTTCGCGCGCAGTTCGGAAGATGGACGGTAGTCCCCCTTCGCTCCCTGGAGATGGAAGTGAAGCCTAACGATCTCCGCTGCCCGCCGCAGTTGGCTCTCGGCCGTTTTGGCGAGGTTCTCAGGCGTCGACGTCGGATCC
The DNA here is from genome assembly GCF_900103445.1 of Methylobacterium phyllostachyos. GTDB lineage: Bacteria > Pseudomonadota > Alphaproteobacteria > Rhizobiales > Beijerinckiaceae > Methylobacterium > Methylobacterium phyllostachyos. The sequence continues at coordinate 56,359 of NZ_FNHS01000003.1, forward strand.
AGGCTCTCCCGCGGCAGGTGCAGGATGGGCAGCGCCTGGTTGATCGCGTTGACCAAGCCCAGGCCCTCTTGACCTGACATCAGCCTATCGACCTCGGTCACGAAGTCCGCGAGCGTCTCGATAGAGATCCTTACCTCCGAGGCGAGGAGTCCCTTTAGAAAGCCGTGCAGGTGTTCACGGGTGCTCGGATCGGCGTTGCTAAGGCCCATGTCGGCCCAACGCCTGAACTCCTTGCCCTCCAACAGCCAGGCCTCGTTGATCCGCTCGACGCTACCGAGGCTCTGGATCACGAGCTCCATCTCGGAAATCGGCACGGAGAACACGGTGGCAACGACGTCGGCAGGCTTGTTGTTGCGGAACTTCACCGCGACGTCCGACGAGACGAATGCCTTGTCGACGTCAGGCGTCGCCAGGTCCGGATGTATTCCGACCTGCACGCGGCCAGCCACCGGCATGATCGCTCCCACGGCGGTCGCGATGGCGCTCGTGACCTCCCGTGAAAGGTCGATGACCGCGAACATCACGCGCGCGCCCCGCTCCCGGGCGATCAGTTCGCCTACGCGTGCGCCGACGATGCGACCGACAAGTTTTGCGCCGCTCATGCCGCGATCCCATTGGGGCGAGCCTCCCGCTGGTCGCCAATGCGATCGTGGAAGGGGTTGATGACGAAGGCGCAGTCGTCTGACTTGCGGTCGATGTAGCCGAGCACCGCCAGTCGTTCCTCAAGGCGAACCTGGTTTGCCTTGAAGGGTTCGAAGGACATAAGGCTGCCTTCGAATGCCTGGCGTGCCTGCTCGGGGCCGACGACGATCCCGTAGCGCTTGCGGAGCCGGTCGAGGAACCTTCCGAACTCCAGGGGCGTGGTCACGTTCGCGAGCACGAGGGCTTCGAGAAAGCTCTCGCTGGGCGAGTACCATGTTCCCGCCTTCTGGCGGGCGAGGACCAGCCCGGCGCGTTTCGCGTGCGCGGCCATGAACGTCCAGACGGTGTGGCTCGTGGCTGACTGGAACGCCGCGAGCAGCTCCTGCCGTTGTCCTTCCGGCTCAAGCGTTTGCGTCGCGAGGCCCATGGTCTTCTGCTTGGGCCAGAGGAAGCGCTCCTTGAGGTGGGTCCAGGCCAGCTCCTTGCGGGGGAGCTCGGACTTCTGGAGCAGTTCCTTCCACTCATCACTTTCGGGAACTCGATCCAGGAGATGCTCGACCGCCCGCCGCGGCAGGACGCGGTGGTTCTCGTATTGATCGGCGGCGAGCCGCTGGACTGGGTTCTTTCGGGCCGAGCCCGAGAGATCGAAGACGACCGGCGGCGGCTCTCCCAGGCCACCCGCTTCGTCCCACGCGCGCCTGATCGTGTAGGTTATCTGGTGGAACGCCGACAGGCGCATCAGCGGATCCAGCAGGATCTCCAGCTGGACCGAGTTCAGCCAGAGGAGGGAGCACCAATCCTCGGCCAACCTGTCGTAGACGGCCATGTGTGGCATCGGAAGGTAGCCGGTCGAGAACGAGATGGGCTTCTTGGCCGTGCTCTCGCCGAACTTGGGTCCTGCCAAGGTTTGGGCAAGGTTGTTCAGTGGATGCTGCAAGTCCACGATCCGAGTGCGGACGCGTTCCTCCAAATCCTTGCGAATGGCATCGGACGAGCGATTGAGCATGAGATAGAGCATCTCCCCCGTCCGCCGGAAGATGCGTTTGTCGGCAGAAAGCGACGTGTCGTCGACGTCGGCGAACAGCATCGACGGTCCGAGCGGCAGGAGATGCCGCGACGTCCATCTACTGACGTTGAAACTTTCGACTTCAACCGACCGCAGGATTTCAAGAGACTTGGCGAATTTATCGAAATCGTCAAAAGCTGACGATAAGTATTTCAGATCGATGCTGTTGCGCTTGTCGACTTCCTTGGTGCGCTTGGTCAACTCCTCCCATAGCGCCTGAGTGTCGAATGACCGTTTGCTCGCGATCTTCGAGACTTCTTGGTCCCGGAACAGGAGGTGCCTCAGGTTGAGGTTCACGGGGACTGTGTATTCCACGTGTTCATGCTGCTGGGTGCCGTCCGGCAGGGTGATGCCCTGGAAAAGCGGCGTCGACGATTTGGCGAGCGAGTGCAGGATTTGGAAGCACTCGATCAGGACGAACCACGGCGGCTGACCGTCGTGGAGCGTCAGTCCCCATACCCCGTACTCGCACCAGTTGGTGACGCTTGAGAGCTGGGTTTCGGTGTGCGGGCGCAGGGCACCGTGGGGGAGGAACACCCGGTCGCGGGCATTGGCCGTGCTCATGACGCGGACACCTCGATGCCTTCCCTCTGGATCTTGCCCGCCTCGGTGATGTGCAGGAGCCCGAGACTGGTGGCGGCGGAGCTGGATCCGCCGTTCACGAAGCGCAGGACGTGCTGCGTCAGGAGGGTCGCGAACCGCCGCGTCTCCTGGTGGCACTGCCGCGAGAAGCTGGACGGCAGGCTGCCGTGCGCGACCCTGACAAGGTACTCGAACAGGATTGGCCGGAGGTCGAGGGCCGGCATTTCAGGCAGCTGCATGCCCTTGAGACTCGTTTGCACGGAGAGCCGTGGCCGCCGCCTCGACTTGTCGTGCGACACGGCGACGTGCAGGAACGAGTGCCCGCCAGCGAGCGGTATCGGGTCGACCGTGACGATGCGGCCGGTGGGGTCGTCCGTCCGGCCGAGAGTGCCGGCGAGCCAGAGCTGGTCGGAATCGTCGGACATCATGCCGGTGAGCGTCCGGTTGAGACCTCTGATGAGATCGCGGGTGGCGCTCTTCACAGCCGCCTGATCGCCCCCTGTTCTCACGGCTTCGCGGAAGCGGAGATACGCGCCTCCGTGGTGGAACACGGTCAGCACCCAGGGCGCCAGTCCAGGCGCGGCCGGCTCGATGCCGTTGGTCGGCAGCCGGAAGAAAAGGCGTCGCCGCTGGGCATCAATAGCCTTGTGAAACTCGGCCCTGTTGAACCCTTGGGGACCGCCCCTGACGTAGGCGTTGCGCTGCGTCTCGAACAGGCGCTCACCGTAGTGCGGGTCGGGGTCGTTCACCGCCGCCCTAACAGGCTCGGGCCGGCCGTGAAGGAGCAGGTCGTCCACGGCGTTGTTCGTCTCTTGGCCGAGACCGAATGCGTCGAGCACCGCGAACATGCTGTTGTTTTGCCGCCGCTCGGACCGAAGGTTCCCGCCGACCGCGTTGTCGTATGGATTGGTCAGTGAGTAGGCGTTTTCCTGGGCCCTTATACGAGCCTCGCCGCAGGTGAGTAGCGGGACATCGGGATCCTTGGCGTCGCCGAGCACGACGTTGACGACGAGGGCCAGGACCTGGCGAAGGGGCACATGCTTGTCGTTCGCCGATGCCACCTCGAACAGCTCGCGCAGCCGCGTGCGGAAAAGCCTGTCCGACCGTCCGTCGACGCCGCCGTGCAGAAGCGCCCTGTTCAGCCGGATCGGACAAGGGCGTTCGGCATCGGCCGCGATCTGGCAACCGGAACATCCGGTCTCCCAACCAGGGTGGTCGAGAATGGCGTCGATGACGCTGTCGAGGGTCGTGCCGGTCAGCCTGCGGCTGAGGTTGAACAGTCTCAGGCCAAGCTTGCCAGTGGGGTCCTTCTCGACCTCATGGAGCATCATCTCGGACAGGATGTCGTAGACCTGCCGATGCCGCTCCGCATCGGGGCCGCCCCCGTCCGCCGCGTCGCGCCATAGCTTCAGCAACTGACCGTCATTCGCAGCGACGAGATACACCGCCGAGGTGTCGTGCCCGAGAAGGGCGTTCGTGATGCGTCCGATCTCCTCGGCCTTTCGCGCCGCGGGCACCTCGCTGAGGTCACGAATGATGCGCAGCTCCCGGCCGTTCGGTAACGTGTGGGTGACCAGGACGTCCGACCCGGGCCAGGCGCTTGCCGGCCCCTTCAGGAAGTCGAGGAAGACCTTGCGGATGTTGTAGGTCTTGCCGTCGCCGGCGGTGCCCGTCAGCACGACGTTGACGGGATCCGCGCCCGTCAGGATCTGTCCGACCTCATCGACGAGCGGCGAGGGAATGACGATCTCGTCGACGCCCAGGCGGTCGATCTCGCCGCGGACGAGCTCGTCATACAGGGCGTCGGATGCCGCGCTCGGGCCATAGCTGCGCAGGAAGTTGACCAGGGGATTGTCCATGGTGTCCGCACGTCAGAGGTGGCAGATGGCGCAGCCGTCGGCGTCGGCCTTGGGCTTCAGCGTGCGCCTGGGCATGCGCGAGACGTCGTCCAGGGTCCTTCCGTCGACCCAGGTGAACTTCTTGCCGTTCTTGACGACCTCGTACTCCTTGGCCCGCTCGAACAGGGCCGGATGCCGTTCGCGAAGGCCCTGCCACTCGCCGATCTGCTGGTAGAAGCAGAAGAAGCACCCGCTGCGGCTGCGCCACTCGTAGTATCCCGGGAAGCCCAGCCCGGACGCCTCCAGGATGTTCTGGACGTCGGCCAGGGTAATGCCGTCGTCCTTGAACGGGTAGACCGGCGTGATGTTCGGCTGCTCCGACATGACGACGGGCTTCGTCCCCGTCCCGAGGTAACCGGCACGGTTCTCGTCCCCGCGGATCGCGATGTAGGAGTAGGCGCGGGCCGAGCCTATGTGCCGCTCGAACGGCGCGATCTTCAGGATGCGCGTGCACCAGCGGGAGCGAGGGCCCGGAAGGAAGCCCGCGAAGTGCTCGTACAGGGCCACGTCGAACGCGGACCGGCCGGGCTTGTGGCCGACATCGAACAGGTCGAGGGCCGAGACGCGGGTGACCTCGACGCCCAAGACATGCTGCAGGCGGTCGAAATATTCGTAGGTCTCGGGCAGCTCCGCGCCGGTGTCGGCGAAGACATACTCGAAGGGCAGGTGCGGGTAGTGCTGCGACAGGTAGACCGCGAGCGCGGTCGAGTCCTTGCCACCGGACAGGGGAACCACGTGCCGCGCCTCGTGGTCCGCTGCCGCCTCGTCGACCGTCGCCGGCTGGACGCTCATGGATCTATGCTTTCCGACGGAGTGCGAGGACGTTTCGTTCTGCGGAGCCGGTGTCACCCCACTTTTCGAGGAGGCCTTCCAGGTTCCTGATCCTGGCCTCGACGACCGGCCGGAGCGAGGCCGGCGGATCATGCGCGTCGAGAGCCGCGTCCTCGATGCGGGATTTTGCCTCCCGAAGCGTGGCCCGGAACTGGTCGACTGTGGCATCGCCCCATTGGTCGAGGCCCTTCTGGAGGAGCACCGAGCTCATGGTGCGGGCCAGACTCTGCGGCGAGAACCGCCCGTTGGAGGTCTCCCGCGCGGTGCGCAGGATCGCCTTGTCGGTGACGCGGAGATCGGTCCTGGCGAGCAAGGCGTCGACGCTGAAGCAGTTCACCCAGTCACGAACCCCGTCGACGGGGTCGCATCCCGGGCCGTTCAAGCTCAGGGTGTCCGACAGGGCCGTCACGGCCTCTGCGGTGTAACCGTCGACCAAGCCGTCCACCTCGTTGCGAAGGCTTTCGAGCCGGCGGATGATCGCGTGACGACCATCCCCGCTGCCGACGCCAGCTCTGCCCAGTCTCGTGAAGCCGCCGAGCAGGAGATCGAGGGGGTCGGTCATGGCGGCGGTGAGCCGAACGAGCTCACGCGCTCCCTCGCTCAGCCTCAGCGTCCTCCTTGCCGCGTCCGGCACGGATGAACGCCACAGGCAGACGGCATCGAAGGCGAAGCGCGCCAACTCCCTGCCTGGCTCAGGCCTACGGTGCGAGAAGACGTAGGCCACCTCTTCGAGGTATTCGGCCGTCGACGCCCCCTGGTCCACGACGGTGACGGCGAATGGACCCGGATCCTCGAAGATCTGCTCGATGTCGAAGCCCAGGATGTCGGGCAGGTATTGCCCGTCCCGTGTCAGGGCCACCGCACGCGCGAACCTTACGTACCCGGCGGTGGCGATGATCGGGATGAGCCCCTTTGGCAGACCGTGAGGCGCTCCCGCGAGCAGGCCGACTAGCTCAGTCACGGGCTTGGGAGCAGGCGCCGCCGTCCCGAAGAAGGTGCCGATCTTGCGCCAGACAGCGGCGAGATGCCGGTCAGGCAGCTCTTCCGCGTCGGCGAAGCGGCCGCCATCGCCCTCGGTCCTGTAAAGGCCGGACTTCTCAAGGACTGTCCGGAAAATCGAACTTTCGGCGCTACGGTCCTCGGGAGCGTAACCGAGATGGGGACGCCCGACCCGTTCGAGCGTGTTGCGCATCACCCTGACGCGAGCCGTCCTCATCTGCCGCGATATGCGGTCGCGCACGATGCCGTCGTTCGAGATCCGGGGGGTCTCCTCGAACCACTTGTCCATCAAGATGGACGCAACGACCGACGCGGGCCTGTCCGACGTGACGTCGAGCGGCTGCCCGCCATGGTACCATTTCGTGCCATGTGGGCGGGGATCGACGAGCCGGCGAACGAGCGTATCGAGATGCGTCCTCGCGACGTTCAGGAGTTCGTCGAGCTCCGAAGCGACGTGAGGGTCCATCGACACGAAGGCCACGTCTTCACGCAGCGCTTCGAGAGACAGGATCTCCAAGGCGGCCTCGCGCAACTCGCATGGCTCGTCCGGGACGACGAACACGGTCCTGCCCTTCTGTGAGGCAGCGCCCTGGACGACCTTTCGGGCGGCGACGAGATCCTCGACGCTCTCCGCCAGCACGTAGACGACGCGGCCATCCTCGTCGTCCGCCGGAAGGGCCTCAGCCGGAAGATCGCCCTTGCAGGCGGCGAGCTCCCGGGCCGTCAGGAAGAGTCCCTTGAGATGGCGGGTGACGCCAAGCCTCACGTTGTGCGACACGGGCCGCACGAATGGCGCCACCATCCGGGACCGTACGTACTCCGAGAGGTCGAAGGTCTCGGAACGGCGTTCCCGCTCTTCCCGGACCCGGCCGGAGACGTCGACGTCTGTGCCGTGCCAGACGGACACGTCGTCGTTCTTCTTCCGCCAGAGGAGAAGGGACCTGCCGATTAGAGCCTCTACGGCCGAAGTCACCGCCGCGGGAACCGTCCCGCGGCACCGCAGGGCGAGCTCAAGCGTCGAGCGACGCAACCTTCGCCGCTCGCCGTCACGACCCAGCTGAAGGATGCACGTAGCGGCCAGAACCTCTCGCTCAAGCTCGTCCTGCGCCCGTGCGCGAGCGCTTTCCGTCTCGATCCAGCGGCGATAGGTGCCGCCGATGCCCACGTCCGACCTCATCGCGTCCGAGAACGCCGAGTAGATCTCCTCGAAGCCGATGGGCCTTCCGACCTCGCGCTCGGCCAGGAAGCCGAACAGGCTGCGTTCGTTCTGCCCCACCCGTGCGACGAGGGACGGCAACGCGTGGAGCGCCCCCGCGGTGACCGGCCATGCCTTCCGGACCAGCTCCGCGACACGACGCTCGTCGCGCTCGCCGCCGAACCAGCCAGCCTCGATGGCGTCTGCCGCAACAGTGGCTGCCTCGTAGGGCATCGAGACGTCGTCGCCCTCCTCCGCGATCACCTCGGCCAGCAGCTCGAAGATCTCGAAGCTGTCCTCAAGGAAGCGGATGGGCGTGAAGCGCCCCTCGACCTTGCGCCACTCGTTACGGGAGGACTGGTTCAGCCTTCCCGCATAGCTGAGCAGGTTCTGGTGCATGAGCACGGTGAGGCTTGCCGTCGGTCGCGACGCCCGAGCCGCCCATTCCGCCAGGGTCTGGATATGGTCGAGCTCACGCGACCGGCCGTGATCGACGAGGCTCTCCAGGTGGCGACCGAACTCGTCCCAGACGATGGCGACGTGATCGATCCCCGGCTTGCGCGCGATGGCCGTCAGCAGCTTGTCGAGCGTACGGTACTCGCCCTCGATGTCGGCCTGGTCCGCGATCTCCTTGATCAAGTGGTCGACGAAGCCGGAGAGAGCGATGACGAGCCCGGCACCCTTCGCGCTCAGCCGGATGGACGCACGGTCAGCCAAGGAGCGGTCGACGGTGCCCAGCCGTTCCAGGAGAGGGCGAACGATCCCCCGCGCCTCGGCGTCGTTCCTGACCACGAGCGCCCCGACGCCGGCGGCGAGGGATTTCCCACTTCCGTAGGCGGCGACCACCATGGACACCCCCCCGGGCCTCGCCACGGCGTCGATCACCGAAGCGGATTTCCGGGTTGGGCGGTAGTGGGCGAGCCTTTGCGGCTCCGTCAGGTCGTCACGGAGCCTGATCGAGCGGAGAAACGTGGCAGATCTCATTTCACCAGCCCCAGGCGACGATAATGGTCCTTGAGCCAGTGGACCGGCGCCTTGGCCGGCAAGAGCAGATGCCGTTCGGCGCCGAGGAGCTCGGTCCTCACCCCTTGCTTCCAATAGGTGTCGCAGGCGGCCTCGACGGCTGCGTCCAGGCTTTCGAAGCCAAGGCAGAGCAGCCGACCGGGACCTTTTGGCCTGCGGGCAAGCTCCTCAAGCGAGAGCGATCCCTTTCCGAGGACGCTCGCGAGCTTAGAGGCCGCGGCAAGGAAGGCTTCCGGAGGTAGCCTGAAGGGCGCACGCACGCGCTCGAACCGGTGCACCTGGTCGTGCCGCAGAATCAGGCCGAGCTCCCTGAGTGGCGATGCGACCCCGTCCTCGGGATCGGCGGTCTCGGCGGCCATGGGGGCCGCGTACGCTGCGAGAAGGCACGCCACGTCCTTCTGCGCGACCGCCGGGGTGGCCGGGTTCTGTGCCTTTTCTCGGGTATGGCGCAGGAAAGCGTCGACGCATGCATTGCGGTCGAAGTGGCGCTCTTCGAACTCGTTGAAGAACCACGACCAGACGGTCCCGGGCGCAGAGCAAAGCTCCATGTGCAGGAACCACCACGTCGCAGGGTACTCAAGGTAGCGGTCATGCCGCCAGACGAGTGCGCCCAGGTCTGTCAACCGCTGTCGTTCGGTAGCGCCGGCGGCACGCTCCTGCGTCTGGACCAAGCCCATGGCCTCGACCCAGAACTGGAGCGACTGGATCATCTTGCTGCCGAGGCCGAGCTCGTCCGCGGTCTCAAGCGAGGCATCGAGGCCGCCTTGCTCTTCGACCTGATACGCCGCCTTCGTCAGCCAGCCATACCGGACCGCGAAGGTCTCGTGCCTGCCGTACCGGTAACGAACGGTCGCCGGGCTCACCATGACATGCGGCCCTGCATGGACTTGGCGGTCGTTGCGACGACCTCGGCCGCCCGCAACGCTTCTTCCTCGGTGTTCATGATCGAGAACGAGAACCTTACACTCTCGTTGGCGTGCCGGTCCGGCAACCCCATCGCCAGGAGGACGTGAGAGGGCTGCGGCCTGCCGCTCGAACAGGCGCTTCCCTGCGAGCAACGTATTCCTGCGTCGTCGAGCTGGGCGACGAGCGCGCCCCCGTCGACGCCGCGGAACCGGATGTTGGAAGTATTGGGCACGCGCGCGACGCCTGATCCGTTGATCTCGGTGTCAGGCATCATCTCTTTAACGGCGGATTCGAAGAGGTTCCTCAGGAACAAAAGCCTGGACGCATGAATGTCGAGGCGCCCCGCCCGTTCGCTTGCCGCGGATCCGAAGCCGGCGGCGAGTTGGACCGGCTCCGTTCCGGGGCGGAGGCCTGCCTGATGGTCCCCCCCGAACATCAGCGGCGGAGGGACTTTTTCATCCCGATCCCGCATGATCAGGGCACCGATGCCCTGCGGCCCATGCATCTTGTGTGCGGTCACTGAGATCGCGTCGACGTCCACCGCCGTAAGGTTGACGGGCACCCTCCCCAGGGCCTGCACCGCATCGGAGTGGAAGAACGTCTCGCGCGCCAGTCGCACCTCGCGCGCAATCTCCGCCAACGCCTGGACGATGCCGGTCTCGCTATTGGCCCACTGGATAGACACGACGAGGCGTTCCCGCGCGGTGCCCGCCTCGACGCGCACCGCGTCAGGATCGACCAAGCCGTTCCCGTCGACGGGCAAGATGCGTACGTCGCAACCACGGCGTCGTGCCTGCTCAGCCGGTCGCAAGACCGAAGCATGCTCTACCGATGAAACAAGCAGGGTTGTCTCCTCATCGCAGTGGATCGGCCCGAGAACGATGTTGTTCGCCTCCGTCGCCCCCGACGTGAAGCAGACGCCTTCTGGGTAACAGCCCCCGACGAGAAGCGTGATGGCATCCCTAGCGGCGATGCCTAGGTCACGCGCCTGGACGCCCCTTCCGTGCACGCTCGCCGAGTTGAGTGGCCCCGCTGCCATGGCTGTCACAACAGTTGCCACCACTCCGGGTGATGGCTGCGTGGTGGCGTTCGAGTCGAGAAAGATTTCGGCGGTTGAGGTAACCGACGCCTCTGCTAACCCCGGCATGCGTGCAATCAGGTTCACGGTGGCACAACCCGCTTGGTAGCAGGGAATTTTGGGGCCGCCGTAGACCCGTCTCCCGTTTCCGTGAACGATACGAGGGTCGCCAACCGGTCACAATGCCGCTGAGTTACGGAGCGGTTGGATTTACAACCCAGTGGCGAAACGACCACAGCCTGGGTAGTAACCCCTCGCGGATGGCGCGGATCCAGTGGGGACGCCCAGGCGCCCGTTTCCGCAAATGGGGACGATGCTAGGCTTGCCGTCCCCAAGCAGCCCGGACCGGACGCTTTTGGCCAGTTCTGAGTACGCTGACTTCCGCTGATGAACGGCCGGATCGGGTGGGAAGCAGCTTGGCTGCTTTCGGTCGCAAGACGTTCTAAAGCGGACCTAGGATGAATCGCCGTCTCCGGATGGACGGTCCAACCCATCTCAGGGTCGAAGTTCGTAAAAGCCGGATGCCGTTTTCATCAGAGGCGATGCGACCGACGCGAAAGTGCGTTGCCTTGGGAGACAGAGTGATTCACGATCGCAAAGCCCCAATCACGCGACGTCTCGTGCTGGTCCGGCATGGCCAGAGCGTAGCCAACCGATCCGGTCTGTTCACGGGATTGCTGGACTCGCCCTTGACCGAGCAGGGTCGGATAGAAGCCGTGGCAGCCGGGCGGCGTTTGGCCGAGCGCAGCTGGCGCTTTTCCGATGCCTTCACCTCGACGCTGACGCGGGCCGTCGTGAGCGGCCGGCTTATCCTCGATACGCTCGGGCAACCCGGATTAATCCCTCAACGCTTCGCCGCGCTCGACGAGCGAGACTACGGCGACCTCAGCGGGCTCGACAAGACCGCCGCCGATGCGCGCTGGGGGGCGGAGCGGATCGAGACCTGGCGGCGCTCCTACGCCGAGGCGCCGCCGAACGGTGAGAGCCTGCGCGATACCGTCGCCCGCATCGTGCCATGCTACCTCCGATCCATCCTACCGGCGGTCATGGGCGGGGACGTGCTCGTCGTCGCCCACGGTAATTGCCTGCGGGCGCTCGTTATGGCGCTCGACGACCTCAGCCCGGCGGAGGTCGAGCAACTCGAACTCGCGACGGGCTCCGTCAGGATCTATGAGTTTGCTGCGGACACGACGATCGAGGCCCGCTGGATCGACGGTTGAATCCGCCTGTAGGCCCCCAAGAATGGGTCGCCTCACGCTTCGAAGGGATCCCCATTTGATCTAATTAAGTGATGGGAATTATCTAATCATTCCGTTGGAGTGAATGAAAGGGAAGTGGGATTCTCCGGCATCACATCGGAGCCACCCATGTCCGCCCCCAGACTTGTCTCCCACCCTCGATCGATGCGTGCCCTGGCCGGCACGAGAGCCATCCTTCCAGGACTGGGCCTCTGCGTGGCAGTTACCGCCGCAGCGGTCGGCTTCGAAGCCGTCGAGACGCACCTGTTCGGTCGCGCTTGGCTCGAAGCCCTGGTGCTGGCGATCCTCCTCGGGAGCGCGATCCGCACCGCCTGGACCCCGTCGCAGCGTTTCTTTCCCGGCATCGCCTTCGGGGCCAAGACCGTGCTGGAGATCGCGGTCGTAATGCTAGGCGCGTCGCTCAGCCTCGCGACGATCCTCGCCGCCGGCCCGGGCCTGCTCTTCGGCATCGCGGGCGTCGTCGTGGTCGCGATCCTGTCGAGCTACGGCATCGGCCGGGCGCTCGGACTGCATTCGCGCATGGCGATCCTCGTCGCCTGCGGCAACTCGATCTGCGGCAACTCGGCGATCGCCGCCACCGCCCCGGTGATCGGCGCCGACGGCGAGGACGTCGCCGCCTCCATCGCCTTCACCGCGGTGCTGGGCGTGCTGGTGGTGCTCGGCCTGCCGCTGCTGGTGCCGCTGCTCGGCCTGTCGCCGATGCAGTACGGCGTGCTCGCCGGCCTCACCGTCTACGCCGTGCCGCAGGTCCTCGCCGCCACCGCGCCGGTCGCGGCGCTCAGCGTCCAGGTCGGAACCCTGGTGAAGCTCGTCCGGGTGCTGATGCTCGGGCCGGTCGTTCTGATGCTCTCCCTCGGCGCGAGCCGGCTGCGCGAGGAGACCGACGAGGCCGCCCCCGGCGTCACAACCGGCGACCGCCCGGCCCCCGGCGGCCTCGCGATCCACCGCCTGGTGCCGTGGTTCATCCTCGCCTTCCTGGCGCTCGCGGGACTCCGCTCGGCCGGGCTGATCCCGCAAGTCGCGCTCGCGCCGATGTCGGAGACCGCCAACGTGCTGACCGTAGTCTCGATGGCGGCACTCGGCCTCGGGGTCGACGTGCGCAGCGTCGCCAAGGCCGGGGCGCGGGTGACCCTCGCTGTGGTCGTCTCGCTCCTTGCCCTCGGCGCCGTCAGCCTCGGCCTGATCCATGTGCTCGGCCTCGTCTGATCCGCGCTATGGCATCGATCCGACCCCTTGATGGAAGAATTGCCGTGACACGTTCGTCCCAATCTTCATCCGAGGCAGTCGCGCAGGCGACGGGATGGTTGATGGGGCCGGGTCGCGAAGCGGTGGACGCGGCAGCCCTTCTCGATGGGTTCAGTGCGTGCCTCTCGGGGCTCGGCCTGCCGCTGGCCCGCGCCACCACCCACGCGCCGACCCTGCATCCGTCGTTCCGGTGGGTGATGCGCGTCTGGCATCCAGGAACGTCGAGCCTAGCCCTGCGTCGCCGCCACGGCATCGAGGGCACGCCGACCTTCCACGGCAACACCGTCGAGCACGTGGTCGAGACGCGGACCCCACTCCAATGCCGTCTCGACGGGGATGGGCCGCTGCCGTTTCCCGTGCTTGGCGAGCTTCGCAACGAGGGTCTGACCGACTACCTCATCGCGCCGCTGCACGCCGCGCGTGGACGCATGGGTGCCGCCTCCTGGGCCACGGCGAGACCGGGCGGCTTCACGCCGATCGAGATCGAGACGTTGCTAGCGCTGGTCGAGCCGTTCTCGCTGCTGTTCGAAATCAAGGCGCTCGACGACATGCTTGGCGCGGTCCTGAGCGCCTATGTCGGGCGCGACCCGGCGCGGCAAATCCTGGCCGGCACAGTGCGGCGCGGCGACGTACGCCTCATGCGGGCCGCGATGATGCTGACCGATCTGCGCGGGTTCGGTGAACTGTCCGACCGGCAAAGCCCCGACCATGTCGTGGCCGCCCTCAACCGGATGTTCGATGCCATCGTGCCGGCCGTCGAGGCGGAAGGCGGCGAGGTGCTAAAGTATATTGGTGACGGGCTGTTGGCCGTGTTCGATGCCGATCGCGACGAGGCCGAGGCGCGCCGTGCCGCCTTGCGTGCCGCCGAGGCCGCACTCGATGCGCTTGCGACCCTGCGCGACGGTGACAGGGCTGCCTTTGAGGTCGGCGTCGCACTTCATGTTGGGGAGGTCGCCTACGGCAATATCGGCGGCGGCGACCGGGTCGACTTCACGGCGATCGGCCGCGATCTCAACGTGCTCGCTCGCGTCGAGCGCCTGTGCAAGACCTACGACACGCCGCTGATCGCCACCGACACCTTCCTCCACGGCCTGGCGCATGCCCTCGAACCGCTCGGCATTGTCGCCCTTCGCGGTTTCGCCGAGCGTCACGCCTTGTTCGGGTGTCGCAGGACCGCGCCTGTCGAAGCACCGGCGGTCTGACGTCGAGACGATATCTGGCACCACCGGCGCGGAGATCCAAAATTCTCAAATCATCGCATTGGGAGATCGTTCGCATCGCGAAAGACCGTTGGTGGGAATTAAACGCATCCCGTAGCATCTCCCTAGTCGCAAGGAATCGCCACGGGTCCGGTGCCCTCGAACGCATCGACGCCGACGAACTTTGAAGGGAGAGACGATGCACGGATTGGAAAGACCGACGAACCGCCGCCTCCTGTTGGGCGGGCTCGGGCTCGGCAGCCTTGCCGCCGCGATGCCGGCCTGGGCCGCGGGCTCGGTGAAGCTGCCGCTACCCGGCGGCCCGGATGTGCGGGATCTCACGACGGCCTTTCCCGGCAAGGGCGAGATGATCCTCCAGCGTACCCATCCGCCGCTGCTGGAGACGCCGTTTGCGGTGTTCGATGAGGGCGTGTTCACCCCCAACGACCGCTTCTACGTGCGCTGGCACTGGGCCTCGATCCCAACCGAGGTTGATGCCGGCACCTTCCGTCTCAAGGTCCACGGTCATGTCGAGAAGGAGCTCTCGCTCTCCCTCGATGCCATCGCCGGCCTGCCGCGCTTCGAGATCGCCGCGGTCAACCAGTGCTCGGGCAACTCCCGCGGGCTGTTCGAGCCGCGGGTTCCCGGCGCGCAATGGGCCAACGGCTCGATGGGAAACGCCCGCTGGACCGGGGTGCGCCTCAAGGACGTGCTCGAAAAGGCCGGGGTGAAGGCCGGTGCCGTGCAGGTGCGCTTCAGCGGCCTCGATGAGCCGGTCGTGGACGACGCGCCGGACTTCAAGAAGTCGCTCGATCTCGACCACGCCAACGACGGTGAGGTGATGATCGCCTACGCGATGAACGGCGAGCAATTGCCGCTTCTCAACGGCTTCCCGCTTCGCCTCGTGGTGCCGGGCTGGTACTCGACCTACTGGGTCAAGATGTTGTCGGAGATCGAGGTGCTGGACAAGCCCGACGACCAGTACTGGATGAAGACCGCCTACCGCATCCCGGACGTGCCGGGCGCCAACATCAAGCCCGGCCAGACCGGCTTCAAGACGGTGCCGATCAACAAGATGGTACCGCGCTCGTTCGTCACCAACCTGCAGGATGGCGCCAAGGTGACGGCCGGCGCGCCGGTGGCGTTGCGCGGCATCGCTTTCGGCGGCGATTGCGGGGTGAAGGCGGTCGACTTCTCCGGCGACGGCGGCGCGACGTGGTTTCCAGCACAGCTCGGCGCGGACGAGGGCCCCTACAGCTTCCGCCGCTTCGAGGGCAGCCTGCCGGCGTTGGCCGCCGGCACCCACACGGTGAAGGTCCGCTGCACCAACACCAACGGCGTCGCGCAGCCCACGGACCGGGTCTGGAACGGGGCCGGCTTCATGCAGAACGGTATAGAAACCGTGTCCTTCCAGGCCGCTTGAGGAGAACAGCCATGACCCCGATCCGCTCTGCAGCCCTCAGCGTCGCGCTCATACTGTCTCCCCTGGTGGCGCTCGCCGCCCCGGCTCCCGAGCCGATGCGCTTCACCTCGCAATCGATCGAGATGCCGACCTCCGACCGGATCTTCCCCGACGGGCCCGGGGCCGAGGCGGTCAACAACAACTGCCTCGCCTGCCATTCGGCCGGGATGGTGTTGACCCAGCCCAAGCTCACGAAGGCGCAGTGGACCGAGACCGTGAACAAGATGGTCCACATCTACAAGGCTCCGGTCGATCAGGCCGACGTGCAGACCATCGTCGACTACCTCACGGCGTTGAAGCCGACCCCCTGAACTCCCGAATCCCGAGGCCGCCGCGTTTTTTCGCCGGCCTCGGGGAATAGACCGCCCTCGCTGGCATCTCCTTAAGGCGATGCATGGCCGGACCGGTCCCGCACGACGCAATCCGATTTCGAACCCGCCCGCACGGCTGGCCCCGGCCGCCGAACGAGCGCGCATGCCCAAGAGACCCGCTTCATGACCCATATCCGCACCAGTCTCCGCGCCTTCCTCGCCGGAGCTGCCTTGCTTCTCGCCCAGGGCCAGCCCGGGTCCGCCGCTGGTTTCGACGGCGCGATCAAGAACAACGCCTTGGCGCTGAACGCTGCCGGGACCGTCGCCGCTGTATCGAACAGCGAGGAGAGCGCCGTCGTCGTCTACGACGTCGCCAAGGGCACGGTGCTGCGCCGCCTCGACGGCTTCGTCACGCCGCGCAACATCGTGTTCGCGCCGGACGGCGCCCGCTTCTACGTCTCCGACAGCGGCACCGGCCGGATCACGGTCTACGAGACCGCCACCGGCAAGGAAGCCGGCGTTCTCGCCGCCGGGCCCGGGGTCTTCGGCACCGTGCTCTCGGCCGACGGGGGCAAGCTCTACGTCAACAACGAGGCCGCGAGCACGCTGACCGTGTTCGACACCAAGACTATGCTGGCAGATGCCGTGATTCCCGGCTTCGCGCAGCCGCGCCAGGGCGTGAAGCTGTCGCCCGACGGCAAGACCGTGTTCGTGACGAACTTCCTCGGCGACAAAATCACGTTGGTCGATACCGCCACCAACAAGATCACCGGCGAGATCGCTGGGTTCGACAAGCTGCGCGCCATCTCGATCACCAAGGACGGCAAGACGCTGTTTGCCGCCAACAGCGGCCGCAATACCATCGGCGTGGTCGATATCGCCGCCCGCAAAGTCACCTCCGAGGTGGAGGTGGGCAAGGACCCCTACGGAGCCGCACTGACACCGGACGGTCGCTTCGTCTATTCCGGCAACCTCAAGGACAACTCACTCTCAGTGATCGACACCGGCACCCTCAAGGTCGTCGCCACGGTGACCGGCCTGAACGAGCCGCGCCAAGCGATCGCGTTCTCGGCCGACAACGCCCGCGCCTACGTCCTCAACCGCGATCTCAGCGTCGCCGTGGTCGATCGCGCGAAGAATGCGGTGGTCTCGACAATGAAGCCCTGAGGCGACGCGCGCCGGGGGCCTTATCGCCCCCGGCGCGTTCTCGTCGTCGACATGTCAAGTACGCAGGACAAAGACCCCATGCTCCGCCTGTTCCAGCGCAAGGACCGCCTCATCGTCCACGGAAAGGCGCCCTACAACGCCGAGCCGCCGCTCGATCGCCTGCGGGCGGCGTTCCTCACCGAACAGGCCGACTTCTACGTCCGCAGCCACGGCGACATCCCGGACCTCGACGCCGACAGCTACCGCCTGACGGTAGATGGCATGGTCACCATGCCGCTCGAACTCTCCCTCGCGGAACTCAAGGCGCGCTTTGCGCACGCCACCGTCACGGCGGTGATGCAATGCGCCGGCAACAGACGGGCCGACATGCTGGCGGTGGCGCCGGTCTCCGGTGACCCGTGGGCGCCCGGTGCCATCGGCAACGCGGAATGGACCGGCGTGCGGCTCGCCGAGGTGCTGCGCGCGGCCGGCATCGATGCAGATGAAGAGCGCTACGTCGCCTTCGAGAGCCACGACCGGATCGCGGACACGGACACGCGCTTCGGCGCCTCGATCCCTCTCGCCAAGGCGCTGGCGCCCGAGACGCTGCTTGCCTTCGCGATGAACGGCGAGCCTCTCGCCCCCGAGCACGGCCATCCGTTGCGCGTGGTGGTGCCGGGATTTGCCGGCATCCGCAGCCCGAAATGGCTCGCCCGGATCACGGTGCAGGACCGGCCCTCCGACAACCCGATGCAGGCCGACGACTACAAGCTGTTTCCGCCCGACGTGACGGCCGAGACCGCGGACCCCGCCCACGGCATCACCATCGAGGCGATGCCGCTCAACAGCGCGATCTGCGAGCCCGCCCGCGGCGCGGCGTTGAAGGCCGGCCGGCACGCGATCCGCGGCTATGCCATCGCCAGCGACCGCGCGGTCGCCCGCGTCGACGTCTCGACGGATGGCGGCCGCAGCTGGGCGCAGGCCCGGATCGACCGCGATGCCGACGCGCCCTACGCGTGGACATTCTGGGAGATCGAGCGCGAGCTGACGGCCGGCGAGCACGAACTTGCGGTGCGGGCCTGGGACTCCGCCGGCCAGACCCAGCCGGCCGCCCCCGACGACACCTGGAACTACAAGGGCTACCTTAGCGCCGCATGGCACCGGGTGCGGGTCACCGTGGCCTGATCATCACGCCCAGAGCAAGGCGGTGGCCGCGAGGCCCGAGATCGCGATCAGCAAGGCCGCGATCCCGATGGTGAGGATGCGCGGCATCATCGGGATCTCGGCATGGGCGAGACGCGCCCGGATCGCCCGGTCCCGCCATGCGGCGCCGGCGAACGAGGCAAGCGCGCAGCCGATCAACGTGAGCGACAGCACCTTCAGCGGCCAGACCGCCAGCACCTCCCGCAGGAAGCGCTGCGCGGCCAAGCCGACGCCCAGAAAGGCGAGCCCGGTTCGAAGCCACGCCACGAACGTACGCTCGGCTGCCAGCACCGTCCGGTCCTCGGCGAGCCTCACCCGCGGGTCGTCGGGGGGCACTGGTTTCGCGGGCTCGCTCATTTGATGTTCGCCGTCGCGATCAGGTCGAGAAGCGCGTCGGCGGCCCGGCTGCGGTAGCGCTCCTTGTGGCGCAGCACCCGGAACGGCCGGCTCGGTAAGTCGAACGCCGCCCGCACCAGGGTCCCGGTTCGAAGCGCTGCGGCGACCACGGTCTCGGACAGGACGGCGGCCCCGCCCCCGGCCTCGACGGCGGCGCGCACTGCCTCGTTCGAGGGCAGTTCGAGCATGACCCGGAGCTGGGCCGCGGCAAGGCCGGCCGCACCCAGGGTCGCCTCGAAGGCCGAGCGGGTTCCCGATCCCGCTTCGCGCAGCACCCAGTCGGCCCCGGCGAGGTCTTCGGGTGCGAGTGCAGCCGCCCCGGCGAAGGGATGGTTTGGGGCGACCACGAGGACGAGTTTGTCCTGGGCGATGGTCGTGCTTGCGAGCGTCGAATCGTCCAGCGCCCCCTCGACGAAGCCGAGTTCGGCCTGCCCCGCGCGCACCGCGTCGGCGGCGTCGGTGGTGTTGCCCACCGCCAACCGGATAGCGATCTCAGGGTAGGCCCGGCGGAAGGCGACGAGGTGGCGAGGCAGCCAGTCGCTGGCGATGGTCTGGCTGGCAAAAAGCGCCAGCGTCCCGCGTCGTAGGCCGCTGAGGTCGGCGAGCACAAGTTCGGCGGCCTCGGCCCGGGCGAGCACGGCGCGGGCCTCGACGAGGAACACGCGCCCTGCTTCGGTCAGCTCGATCCCGCGGCCAACCCGGTGAAACAGCTTCGTCGCGTGCCGCCCCTCGATGTTGGCGATCGCCGTGCTGACCGCCGACTGGACGAGGTTCAGCGCCTCGGCGGCCCGCGTCACGTGCTGTCGCTCGGCCACCGCCACGAAGATGCGAAGCTGATCGAGGGTCATGGCTGCCGACGATCCGGCGCGAGGCCGCGGACGTGCGCATCGACCGCCTGCGCGACGGAGAGCAGCCGGGCCTCGTCGGTGCGGCCGGTGACGACGTATGACATGCCACCATCGACCCAGGAGAAGGCAGCGATGTCGCCCTCGCGGGCGAAGCGGAAGAGCGTGCGGCCGTCGCCGTCACCGACGCGGCTGTAGAGCGTCAGCCGGGTGCCGCGGTCGTCGTCGTACATCAACATCGCCGCGGGCTCGGTGCCGGCCGGCAACAGGCGCCCGCCCATCAGCCGGAAGCCCTGCGCCGAGAGGTCGGGGGCCGCGACCGCGTGACCGAGACGCTTCGAGAGCCACGTCACGAGGTGGGGCTTCTCGTCGGCGCGCACCTCCACCGGATGCACCGCCTCGACCACGAAGGTGCGGAAGGCTGCGACCGCGTCCTGCGTCGCCGGTGCCTCCGCCACCGCCGCCGCCGCGGGCACACCGTGCAGGGCATGGCCAACCCAGCCGCCGGCACTGCCGAGCGCGAGGCAGAGCACGGCCGCAGCCGCCATGGGGAACCAGCGTGCGCCAGGGTACAGGTGTCGCGAGCGGATGTTGGCCACCCGCAGTCGCGCCGGGATCGCCTCCTCGGCGATCGGCGCGAGGCGGGCGCGCAGGCGCTCGCGCAGAACTCGGTCCGTCGAGACTTCAGCCGCACGCGCGGGGTTCCCCACGAGCCACGCCTCGACCAGCGCCTGCCGCTCCGGTTCAAGGCGGCCGTCGATCAGGCCGTGCAGATCGTCCTCGCCGACCGGGCGCGGATCCCCGCTCATTTAACCCTCCTCAGCAGGCCTGTCCGGCCCGTCTCCACAAATCCGCGCATCCGCGTGCGCGCCCGGCTCAATCGTGACATCACCGTGCCGAGCGGCACCCCGAGCACCTGTGCCGCTTCGGCATAGGACAGGTCCTCCACCGCCACGAGGAGCAACACCGAGCGCTGCTCCTCGGGCAGGGTGTCGAGCCCGGCGAGTACGTCACGGGCTCCCAAAGCTGCCCCCGGGTCGGCGCTCGGATCGGGCACCTGCTCCAACGCTTCCGCGCCGAGATCGGCGCCGCGCCGGCCCCGGCGTCGGACGGCGGCGAGGAACAGGTTGCGCTCGATCGTGAACAACCACGCCCGCAGGTCGCCGTCGCGGCGACGCCCGGACCAGGCGGACAATGCCCGCTCCAGGGTGTCCTGGACGAGGTCGTCCGCCGCTTCGCGATCCCGAAGAAGCGCGACCGCGTAGCGCCGCAGGGCCGGGATCTGCGGTTCGATCAGGGGGGCGATCTCGTCCAACGACGTGTCCCAATCAGAGGGAGCCGATCCGGGCATTCACCGATCAGGGCTTTGCGATGTGCCACGCACCGTTGAGGAAGCCGTCACCGGTGGTGTCGCCCGGCTTGGTGTCCTTGGCGAAGGTGTAGAGCGGCTTGCCCTTGTAGGCCCACTGCATCGTGCCGTCGTCCCGGGTCACCGTCGTCCAATCGCCGGAGGCCGCCGATCCGGAGGCAGCCGTCAGGGCCGGCCAGTTGGCGGCGCAGGGGCCGTTGCACATCGACTTGCCGCCCATGTCCTTGTCAAAGGTGTAGAGGGTCATGCTCTTGGCATCCACGAGCGCCGGCCCCTTGGCGGTCTCGGCCGTCATGGCGGGCGCGGCGGCCTGGGCGGCCACGGCGGAGAAGGCGATAGCCGCGAAGGCGGTGCGGATCAGCAGATTGCGCATGGGTGAAGTCTCCCGCGGTCGAGCATGACCGCATCGGGAGGGATGCGAAACGGGCGCCTTTATTCCGCTGACACACGAAAAAAGGCGATCCCATCGGCGCGAACGCTTTTTCGGCCCCGCCGCGGAATAAAGCCGGTCCTCTGGCATCCCTTCCATTGATACCGGATCGCAAGGAGGCCGCATGCGCGGAGCACTGGGATTTGCCGTGACGGCGGCGCTGATGGCGAGCGGCCTCGTCGGCGGCCGGATGATGATGCGCCCGACGCTGGCCGCCAGCGAGCCTCCGGCCGCGTCGTCAACGTCGTTCGACGCGATGATGGCGCAGTCGATGACGCGGATGCACGCCGACATGATGGTCCCGCCCTCGGGCGATCCCGACCGCGATTTCGCCGCGATGATGATCCCCCACCACGAGGGCGCGATCGCGATGGCCAAGGCGGAGCTGCTCTACGGCAAGGATCCGGTCCTGCGTCGCCTCGCGCAGGGAATCGTCGTCGAGCAGGGCCAGGAGATCGATGTGATGCGCCGTGCGCTCGCCAGTCTTCCTAAAGCGCCGCAGCCATCGACTGGTGCGGCCCATTCCCACGACCACAGTGCAGCCCCCGCCGCCATGCCCTCGGAGACCCGCCGATGAAGACCGCCCTGACTATCCTCGCCCTCGCGCTGCTCTCCGGCCCGGCGCTCGCCGGGCAGGCCCCGGGCGCAGCTTCCGCCCCGGACGTGCCGGTTAGCGGCAAGGATCGGTTCTACACCTCCGACCAGTTCTCCAACACGGTCTCGGTGGTCGATCCCGCCGCCAACACCCTGCTCGGGGTGATCCGGCTCGGCGACCCGACGCCGATGAACCTGAGCCCGCTCTATCGCGGGCAGCTTCTGGTTCACGGCATGGGCTTCTCGCCGGACCACAGGACCCTGCTCGCGGTCTCGATCGGTTCGAACTCCGTGAGCTTCATAGACACGGCGACCAACGCGGTCCGCCACACCGCCTATGTCGGCCGCTCGCCGCACGAAGCCTTCTTCACGCCGGACGGCCGAGAGGTTTGGGTGAGCGTGCGCGGCGAGGACCATATCGCGGTGCTCGATGCCGCCACCGCCAAGGAGAGCCGCCGGATCACCGTACCGAACGGGCCCGGCATGACGATCTTCTCGCCGGACGGCGCCTACGGCTACGTCTGCTCCAGCTTCAGCCCCGAGACCGTCGTCATCGACACCAAGACCCACACCATCGTCGGCCGCGTGAAGCAAGAGAGCCCGTTCTGCCCCGACATCGCCGCGACGCCGGACGGCAAGCAGGTGTGGTTCACCCTTAAGGATGTCGGCCGCACCCAAGTGTTTTCGGCGCGTCCGCCCTTCGCGCCGCTGAAGACGATCGAGACCGGGCCGATCACCAACCACGTCAACATCGTCTCGACCAAGGCCGGCCAGTTCGCCTACGTGACGATCGGCGGCCTGAACCAGCTCAAGGTGTTCCGCACCGACGACTTCTCTCAGGTCGCCACCATCGCGACCGGCGCCCTGCCGCACGGGCTCTGGCCCTCGGGCGACGGCAGCCGCGTCTATGTCGGCCTGGAGAACGCCGACATGGCGGCGGTGATCGACACGGCGTCGAACACGGTGATCGCTGAGGTGCCGATCGGGCAGGGTCCGCAGGGCGTCGCCTACGTCCCGAACGCCGTGCCGGAGGGCGACGGAAAGCAGAACCTCCAGCCGCTGGGTGCTGCCGGCAAGACCAGCGCGCTGACGCTCACCGGTTCCGATGACAAGCCGGCGACGCAGGTCACCCTGTTCGACCAAGGCGTGCTGCAAACGCTACAGGCCGCGGTCACAGGACTGCCCGCGAAAATGCCCTTCGTGCTGGCGCTCGCCGCCAATCCGAAGGGAGCGACCGGCCTGGAGCCGCTCGCCGCCTTCATGACCAACCCGGCCGGCGCGGCCATCGTCAACGCGATCGGCCCGATCCGACAGGTCACCCGCACGGATGCCGGCGCTAGCCGGCGCTACCTCGTGGTGGTCTCGGGCAAGCCCGGTGAACTCGGCAGTGTCGTCCAGATGCAGACTGTGGATTGATCGAGTGGGGGGCGCTAGTTCGGAAGGCGAACACTCATAAGAGTACCTTGGCGGCGCGAGCCCAGTTTCGATGTCTGCTTTCGAGAACGACGTCGGACTGCTTCTACGGCGCAGTTGGGTCGGTAGCCGCATGACCGCTTCGGGTGAGGTATTGGGGAAGCGGACGTTCCACTGGCGACCCAACCCGGACCAACAGAGCGGTATTGGCCCCTCCCGTAAGCGGTCGTACGCTGATCGCCGCGGGAAGGTTCGAACCAGGGGTCGAGAAGAGCGATGCGGTGAGATCAGGCTACCGTGAACGCCACAGAGCCCCTACGAGGCCGACGTTGGCTAGGCCCAGCGCAAGCAGGATCCACCACAGGGCATCCGGGCTTGCGTGGGTCAGGACGAACGCGCCGGCCGGCGGGGCGAGCGCCTGCGCGACTAGACCCGGCCGCGCCAAGCGCCCGACGACCAGCGGGTAGCGTGCGGGTCCGAACAGGGCCAGAGGCACCGTTCCCCGGGCGATCGAGTAGATCCCGTTGCCGCCGCCGTAGAGGACGAGCCAGACCCCGACGCCGGGCAGGCCCAGGGCGAGCAGCACCAGGCCGAGGGCGACCAGCGCCAGGGCCGCGGTTAGGGTCCAGAGCGGGTGGTGGCGGCCCTTGAACGACATCTCCACGATGCGGGCGCCGACCTGCGCCGGGCCGATCAGCGCCCCGTAGGACACCGCCGACGCAAGCGCGACGCCCCGCGCCTGCAGGAGCGTCAGCAGGTGGACCGACACCAACGACATGATCGCGCCGCCGAGGATCAGCACCCCCGCGAACAGGAGGAACGCACGCCGCTCCGGCGC
Organism: Methylobacterium phyllostachyos; assembly: GCF_900103445.1. Lineage (GTDB taxonomy): Bacteria > Pseudomonadota > Alphaproteobacteria > Rhizobiales > Beijerinckiaceae > Methylobacterium > Methylobacterium phyllostachyos. The sequence goes on from NZ_FNHS01000003.1 coordinate 80,289, forward strand.
GGATAGCGGTCCGGTGTCGGCCTGGCGATGCCCCGTGCCAGCCGGCAGCGCCTGGGCCTTCGGGATCAGCAGGAGCACAAGCGGCAGGGTGACCGTGAGGTGCAGGCCTGCGTAGGCCAGGCAGGCCCCCCGCCAGCCGACATGCGCGACCAGGAACGCGGAGAGCGGCCAGCACACGGTGCTGGCGAACCCGCCCCACAGGGTCAGCGTCGTGATCGCCGGCCGCGCCTCCGCGCCGTAGAGCCGGCCGAGGGTCGCGAAGGCCGGGTCATACAGCCCGCAGCCCATGCCAAGGCCGAGGAGCAGCCAGCCGGCGAGGTAGACCGGCAGAACGGGCGCGAGGGCCAGCGTGGTGAGCCCGACCGTCAGCAGAAGCGCGGCCATCGCCAGGACGGGGCGACCGCCGTGGCGATGGATCGCCGCCCCGACGTGCGGCGAGGCGAACGCGGCGACCAGCAGGCCGAGCGATAGCCCACCGACCACCCAGGCCAGGGACCAGCCGGTGCCGTCCGCCACCGGCCCGGCGAGCACCGCCGGCAGGTAGAACGAGGACCCCCAGGCGAGGATCTCGATCACCCCCAGGGCGGAGATCACCGGCCAGCGTCGACCCTCGCTCACGCCGCCTGCCCGCAGCAGGACGCCGTCCGAGGATCGGGGGCCGGCTCGCCACAACAGCCATATTCCCTGCGCGACGTCGAGCACACGCCCGTTTCCGGGAGGGTCAACTGCACGGCATCGGCGGCGGCCAAATCGCCGTCCAGCGCAGCCACGATCGAGCGCACCTGCTCGTAGCCCGTCATCATCAGAAACGTCGGCGCACGGCCGTAGCTCTTGATGCCGGCCGTGTAGAACCCCGGTTCGGGGTGCGCGAGCTCGCGATGGCCGTGAGGATAGACCGTTCCGCATGAATGCAGGTTCGGATCGATCAGCGGCGCGAGCGCGCGGGCGCCCTCAAGCCAAGGATCAAGGTCGAGGCGGAGGTCCCGGGTGAGCGCCAGATCGGGCCGCTGGCCGGTCGCGGCCACAAGGTTGTCGACCGGGCCGAGCACGCGTGGCCCGCAGCACGTCTCGCCTTCGACCAAAAGCTTCCCCCCTTCGGGCTTCACCCCCGTCACCGCGAACCCCTTGGTCAGTCGGACGCGGCCGCCCTCGACGAGGGCGCGCAGGTTGCTGCCGAGCGCGCCACGCGCGGCGAGTTTGTCGTTCGCGCCCCCGCCGTAAAGCCGCGTCAGATCCGAGCCGCGGGTCGCCCACAGGATTACGGTGCCCTCGGCATCCTCGGCCAGCCGGGCGAGGTCCAGCAGCACGTTGGCCGCCGAATGCCCCCCTCCGACGACGAGCGTCGTCTTGCCGGCATAGACGCCCCGTTCCCGTTCCAGGACATCCGGGACGCGGTAGGTGATCCGATCCTCCAAGTCGGCTTCGCCCGCGGCGGGAAGGCCGTTGGCCCCGGCAGGGTTCGGGCTCGCCCAAGTCCCGGAGGCGTCGATCACCGCGCGGGCGAGGTCGCGCCTCGCTCGGCCTTGCCCATCCGTCGCCGCGAGCACGAAGGGCCGCGTCTCGCGGCCCCGGGAGATCACCTTATCGATGCCGTGGCGGCCGATGGCGTGGACGCGGACGCCGGTCTCGACAATGGCGGCCACCTCCGGTGCGGCGGCGAGGGGTGCGAGATAGGCCTCCACCAACTCATGCCCGGTCGGATAGCCATCCGCGGGCGGCTCCGACCACCCTGTCGCCAGCAGGATCCGCCGCGCCGCCGGGTCGATGTTGAACTCCCACGGCGAGAACAGCCGGACGTGGCCCCAGTCGCGTACGTTCGCGGCGACGGCCGCCCCCGCCTCGTAGACCTTTACGGGCAGGCCGCGTTCCAGGCAGTGCGCCGCGGTCGCCAGGCCCACGGGGCCGGCGCCGATCACCGCGACCGGCAGACGGGACAAGCTCTCGATCATCGCTTCCTCCATTATTTCCAGAAATATCGAATTAACGGACCGAAAAAATCAGGCGGCCGTGCTCGTGCCGACGCAGCCCGCGTCCGCGCAGCACTCATTCACGAGGAAGCCGACGAGATCGTTCATCGCGGGATAGACCGCCCGGCAGATGAGGGAGGTGGCGTGACGCTCCTGCGTGACCAAGCCGGTGAGGATCAGGCGGTGAAGGTGGTGGGACAGCGTCGAGGCCGCGATGCCCAGCCGGTCCTGAACCTGGCCCACCGGCAGGCCCGCATGACCCGCCCGGACCAGGGTCCGGTAGATGGCGAGGCGGGTCGGGTTGCCGAGGGCCTCAAGCTGCTTGGCGGCTTGTTCGAGGTTCATGGAAATAAGCTGGCCGATGACCTATGACCGGTCAAGACACTATTTCGACGATTGCCGAATTAGCGACGTATCGGGGGGCCATTACCGCGTGCCGAGCAGCGGCAGCCAGGCCGCCAGCGCCAGAAGCGTGACCAGCAGCACGGGCGGGGTGATGACCAGTCCGACCTTCATGTACTGGCCCCAGGTGATCCTCTGGCCCTTGCTGTCGAGGACGTGCAGCCACAGCAGCGTGGCGAGGCTTCCGATGGGCGTGAACTTGGGCCCAAGGTCGCAGCCGATCACGTTGGCGTAGACCATGAGCTCGCGTGTCAGCGGCGACAGGTCCGGCGCCTGCTGGATCGAGAGCGCCCCGATCAGCACGCTCGGCATGTTGTTCATGACGGACGACAGGATCGCGGCGGCGAAGCCGGTGCCGACCGTGGCGACCCACGGGCCGTGCCCGGCGAGCCAGACCAGCCCCCTGGCGAGCTCGTCGGTCAGCCCGGCGTTCCGCAGGCCGTAGACCACGAGGTACATGCCGAGGCTGAACAGGACGATCTGCCAGGGTGCGCCGGTCAGCACCTTGCGGATCGGGATGATGCCGCCCCGGTTCGCGAGCAGCAGCAGCACCGCGGCGCCGGCACAGGTGACCGCCGACACCGGCACCCCGAACGGGGCGGTGACGAAGTAGGCGAGCAGCAGGACGCCCAGGAGCGGGAAGGCCGCCCGGAACACCAGCGGGTCGCGGATCGCCGCGGCCGGGCGTTCGAGCGCATCGACCGGGTAGGACGCCGGCACGTCCCGCCGGAAATAGGCCCACAGCACCAGCAGGGTCGCCGCCAGGGACACGAGGTCCACGGGCACCATCACGGCGGCGTACCGGCCGAACGTCACGTCGAAGAAGTTGGCCGAGACGATGTTGACGAGGTTCGAGATCACCAGCGGCAGGGAGGTCGAATCCGCCACGAACCCGCAGGCGACGATGAAGGCGAGCGCCGCCGCCGGCTTGAAGTCGAGGCGCAGCAGGATCGCCAGCACGATCGGCGTCAGCAGCAGCGCCGCTCCGTCATTGGCGAAGAACGCCGCGATCGCGGCACCCAGCAGGATCACCAGCGGGAACAGCCGCCGGCCCCGGCCGCCGCCCCACCGGGCGATGTGCAGGGCCGCCCAATGGAAGAACCCGGCCTCGTCGAGCAGGAGCGAGATGATGATGAGCGCCACGAAGGTGAAGGTGGCGTCCCAGACGATGTGCCAGACGATCGGGATGTCGCCGAGATGGATCACCCCGGTGATCAGCGCGACGCCGGCGCCGGCGAGGGCGCTCCACCCGATCCCCAGCCCCTTCGGCTGCCAGATGACGAAGACGAGGGTGACGAGGAAGATGGCGAGCGCGAGCATCCGGGCGTTTTCTTCTTCTTGGTTTGCGTGACGATCAGGCGGTGCCGATGCGGCGGCCGTGTTCGTCCACGACCCGCTCGCCGTCCTCTTTGACGAACTCGCCCCGCTGCACCGGCAAGAGGTCCAGCACGGCCTCGGACGGGCGGCACAGGCGCACGCCCTTGGGCGTGACCACGAGCGGCCGGTTGAGCAGGATCGGATGCGCCTCGATCGCGTCCAGGAGTTGCTCGTCGGTCAGCGCAGGGTCCCCGAGTTCGGCGAACGGCGTGCCCTTCGCGCGCAGGGCGTCACGCACCGACAGGCCGGCGCGGTCCAGCATGCGCTTGATGAGCGTCCTGTTCGGCGGGGTCTTCAGGTACTCGACCACGTGCGGCTCGATGCCGGCGTTGCGGATCATCGCGAGGGTGTTGCGCGACGTGCCACAATCCGGGTTATGGTAGATGACGACGTCCATCACGCGACCTCCGGGCGGGCCGAGGTCGCGCCGGCCATCTGGCCGATCTCCCGGACCTTCGACGACAGGGCGACCTGGTCGAGGCTGCCGAGCGGCAGCGCGACGAGGGCGGTGATGCGGTTCTTCAGGTAGCGCTGTGCGGTGACGAACGCGCGCTTGCGCTCCATCTCCGAGCCTTCCGCCGCGGCGGGGTCTTCGATGCCCCAGTGGGCGGTCACCGGTTGGCTGGGCCAGAGTGGGCAGGCCTCGCCGGCGGCGTTGTCACAGACGGTGAAGACGAAATCGAGGACCGGGGCGCCGGGGGCAGCGAACTCGTCCCAGGACTTCGAGCGCAGGCCCTCGGTCGGGTAGTCGTTCTCCCGCAGCACCTGGAGCGCGAGCGGATGCGGCTCGCCCTTCGGATGGCTCCCGGCCGAGAAGGCCCGGAAACGGCCGCCGCCATCCTTGTTGAGCATCGCCTCGGCCAGGATCGAGCGGGCCGAGTTGCCGGTGCAGAGGAATAGGACGTTGTAGGTGGGCTCAGGCATGGACGGCGGCTCCGGTGGTGCAATCGCAGGCGGCGAGCGCGGCCACGGCCGGGGCGCAGACCTCCGGATGGCCCTGGCAGCAGTCGCGCATCAGGAACTGGACCAAGTCCGACAGCGCCGGATAGGCGGCGCTGTAGATGATCGAGCGGCCCTCGCGGCGGGAGGTGACCAGCCCCGCGTGGCTCAGTTCCTTAAGGTGATGGGACACTGTCGCCGGGGACACGCCGACCGCGTCGGCCAGGACACCGGAGGCCCGACCCGCGGGCCCGGCGGTCACGAGCGCCCGCACCAGGCGGAGGCGGTGTTCCTGCCCGAGGGCCAGGAAGGCTGCGAGGGCTTGCGTCTCGTCCATCTTCGGTACAACTATCAAATTACCTTTTGAATGTACAGGAATGAAGATCCGTGGACAAGCCCACCCCATCCTTCACCGACGGGATGCCGAACCTCAGCGAGGCGCACTTCGAGGTGCCGACCGCGGAGCGGATGGCGGCGACGGCCCCGCCCGCCCACGCGCCGCGCTTCCTGATCCTCTACGGGTCGCTTCGGGAGCGGTCGTTCAGCCGCTTCCTCGCCTACGAGGCGGCACGCCTGCTGGAAGCGATGGGCGGCGACGTGCGCATCTTCCACGCGGACGGGCTGCCCTTGCCGGACGACACCACCGCCGACCACCCCAAGGTTCAGGAGCTGCGCAACCTCTCGATCTGGTCCGAGGGCCAAGTCTGGGTATCCCCGGAGCGGCACGGCAACATGACCGGCGTGATGAAAGCCCAAGTCGACTGGCTGCCGCTCAGCGAGGGTTCGGTCCGTCCGACGCAGGGGCGCACGCTGGCCGTCATGCAGGTCTCGGGCGGCTCGCAGAGCTTCAACGCCGTGAACTCCCTGCGGGTGCTCGGCCGCTGGATGCGGATGATCACCATCCCGAACCAGTCCTCGGTGCCGATGGCCTACAAGGAATTCGACGATGCCGGTCGGATGAAACCGGGCCCGCTCTACGACCGTGTCGTCGACGTCTGCGAGGAGCTGATGAAGTTCACGCTGCTGACACGTGGGCGGGCCGACTACCTCGTCGACCGATACAGCGAGCGGAAGGAGCGCGAACCGGCACGCCTTCAGGCTGTCGCCGCCGACATCGGGTTCGCAAAACGGTAGGACGCCTGCCTCCGAGATCGATGTCATATCGGCGGGTTCAGCGGCAACGCCCGCTCTTGTGCATCGCTGCCTGGAAGCAGACCGGCAGAAAGCCACCCCGAGCAGACCTCCCGTCATCGACCCAACCAAGTCGCCCAGACTGTCATCGGCGTGTCTCCAAAGCGGCCGTCGGGCAACTTCAGTCCGGTATCGCGGCCGATCTTCGACACTGCAGCCAGAACCGAACCCTTTCACGCCCGCTGCGGTCGCAACTATGACACCCCTGGGAGAGGCCGCTTGGACAGTCGGCATCAAGGGGATTGGCGATTGGACGAACCCAATATCCGTCTGCGCGTCGAGCTGCGGACTGACATCTTGCTCGGACCGGGCAAGGCTGACCTCCTGCAAGGCATCCGGGAAACCGGCTCGATCGCTGCCGCCGGGCGGCGCATGGGCATGAGCTACAAGCGGGCTTGGTATCTCATCGACACGCTGAACGGCGCGTTTCGTGACCCGCTCGTCACGGCGAACAAAGGCGGCCGGACCGGCGGCGGGGCACAGCTCACGCCCATGGGGGACGCGGTGCTGGACGCATACCGGCGAATGGAGACGGCTGCGACCAAGGCCGTCACGGACGACCTGGCGCAGCTCACCGGCCTGCTCAAGCCCCCAGTTTGACTTGTCGATATAGCCGCTCCGCTATATCGCCATACGCATGACCACGCTGGTTTTCCTCCGTTCGCTTCTGCTGGCCGCAGCCCTTGGGTTCGGCGTCGCCCCTGCTGCGTATGCGGCCGACAAAGCTCCGATCGCGGCTGCGGCCGACCTGAAATTCGCGCTCGATGCCGTTGCCGCGCAGTTCAAGGCCGATACCGGCCATGACCTGACCATCACCTATGGCTCGTCGGGCAATTTCGCGCGGCAGCTCCAGCAGGATGCTCCCTTCGAGCTGTTCCTGTCGGCGGATGAGGGCTTCGTGTTCAAGCTGGCGGATGCGGGCAAGACGGTCGATCGGGGAACGCTCTACGCGGAGGGCCGCGTGGTGCTGTTCGCCCCGCATGGCTCGGCCCTCAAGCCCGACGACACGCTGACGGACCTGAAAGCTGCCCTGGGCGACGGCCGGGTGCAGAAATTCGCGATCGCCAACCCGGAGCACGCCCCTTACGGCGTGGCCGCCGAACAGGCGTTGCAGTCGCAAGGTCTGTGGGCCGCCATTCAGCCCAGGCTGGTGCTCGGAGAAAACGTCGCGCAGGCGGCGCAGTTCGCCACCTCGGGGAGCACGCAGGGCGGCATCTTCGCCTATTCGCTGGCGCTGTCTCCCGACGTCGGCAGGCTTGGCACCTTTGCCCTGATCTCAACCGCCTGGCACAAGCCGCTGCGGCAGCGCATGGTGCTGATGAAGGGCGCGGGCGACACGGCACGGGTGTTCTACGCCTACATGCAGACGCCGTCTGCCCGGACGGTGTTGCGCAGGTTCGGGTTCGTGCTGCCCGGCGAAGAGCCGTGACCGCATGGACTGGACCGCTCTCTCGCTTTCGCTGCGCCTGGGGACGGCGACCGTCCTGATCCTGCTGCCGCTCGGTGTGCTGCTCGGCCGCTGGCTGGCGTTCCGGCGGGTGCCGGGCCGCCCCGTGGTCGAGGCGCTGCTGGCATTGCCGCTCGTGCTGCCGCCGACCGTGCTCGGCTATTACCTGCTGGCCGCGTTCGGCGGCGGTTCGCCACTCGGGCAGGGCTGGCGGACGCTGTTCGGGCATCCCTTGCTGTTCAGCTTCGAGGGGCTGCTGCTCGCCTCGCTGCTGGTCAACCTGCCGTTCGCGGTCCAGCCGATGCAGCGCGGCTTCGAGGCCATCCCGGCCGATATACGCGAAGCGGCTGCCGTGTCGGGCTTCTCGCCCTGGCGGGTGCTCTGGCGCATCGACCTGCCGCTGGCGTGGCCGGGCATCGTCACCGGCCTGGTGCTGACCTTCGCCCATACGCTGGGCGAGTTCGGCGTGGTGCTGATGGTGGGTGGCTCGATCCCGGGTGAGACCCGGACGATCGCCATTGCGATCTACGACCGGGTGCAGGCGTTCGACACGGCATCGGCCGGGATCATGTCGGCCCTGCTGCTGCTGCTTTCGCTGATCGCGCTCGGCATCACCTATGGCCTTTCCGGCCGGGTCGGTCGCCGTGTCTGACCCGGCTGGCCTTCACGTCCAACTCAGGCAGGCCGGACCGATCCCTCTCGCGGTCGATTTCGTCTGCGGGGCCGGGGAGCTGCTGGCCCTGGTCGGGCCATCCGGCAGCGGCAAAAGCACGATCCTGCGGACGATCGCCGGGCTGTATCGGCCGCAGCATGGGCGGGTGGCGTGCGGCACGGCCGTGTGGCTCGATACCGCGTCCGGCCTTGCCGTGCCTGCGTACAGGCGGCAGGCGGGCCTGGTGTTCCAGTCCTATGCGCTGTTCCCGCACATGACGGCGCTCGGCAACGTCATGGCGGCGCTGGCGCATCGGCCGAAGGGGGAGCGCGTAACGCGCGCGAGGGCGCTGCTCCGGCTGGTCCAACTCGAAGGATTGGAGGACAGACGGCCGTCCTCCCTGTCCGGCGGGCAGCAACAGCGTGTCGCGGTGGCGCGGGCGCTCGCCCGCGAGCCTGCGGTGCTGCTGCTCGATGAGCCGTTCTCGGCGGTCGATCGGCGAACGCGGCGTCGGCTGCACGATGAACTACGCGAACTGCGCGGCACCTTGGCCGTGCCGATCGTCCTGGTCACGCATGACCTCGATGAGGCGGCGGCTCTGGCGGACCGGCTCTGCGTGCTCGATGCCGGGGAAACCCTTCAAACCGGGCGTCCGGCCGACGTGCTTTCGGCCCCGGCGAGCCCGCGGGTGCGGCACGCCCTCGATCTGACCGAAGAGGAAACGTCATGACGACCCAGGACGCGCCGCGCCATGCTGTGTCCGCGTTCGGCGGCGGGGCCGTCATCGGGGCGCTCGGCGGCCTGATCGGCCTGGGCGGCGCGGAGTTCCGCCTGCCGCTCCTGATCGGCCTGTTCCGCTTCGGCGCACTGGAAGCGGTGATCCTCAACAAGGCCATGAGCCTGGTCGTGGTCGCTGCCGCGCTCCCGTTCCGGGCGCAGACCGTGCCGTTTGCCGAGGTCGCGGCGCATTGGCCGATCATCCTCAACCTGCTGGCCGGAAGCCTCGTTGGCGCGTGGTTCGGCGCGGGCTGGGTGACCCGCCTGCGTTCGGAGACGCTGCACCGCGTGATCGCCGTGATGCTGGTCGCCATAGCGGGGATGCTGCTGCTCGGCCACGACACGCAGGCAGGAGCGGCCCTCGTTGCCGGACCGGCTCGGATCATTGCCGGGGTGGTCGCCGGCTTCGGTATCGGCGTGGTGGCGGCGCTCCTCGGTGTCGCCGGAGGGGAGTTGCTGATCCCCACTCTGGTGCTGCTGTTCGGGGCCGACATCAAGCTCGCGGGGAGCCTTTCGCTGGCGGTGAGCCTGCCGACGATGCTGGTCGGGTTCGCCCGCTACAGCCAGGATCGGAGCTTTGCCGTGCTTGGCAGGAACCGGTTGTTCCTGCTGACCATGGCGGCCGGGTCCGTCATCGGCACATTCATCGGCGGCCAGTTGCTCGGCCTGGTCCCGGGCGCGGTGCTGCTGCCGGTGCTCGCCTGCATCCTTCTCATATCGTCGGTAAAGATCTGGCGGCACGCCTGACCGGAAATGGTCGCCCTACATATGTTGCGCTGCGGCGCGGTATGTTAGGCTGCGGCCGATGGGGATGGGGTTCCCCCGAAACCGCCCGCCGTGGGCTGATGACTCCTATCGAAGATGCGGCACCCATCCGGCTCACCGGAGGATTTGTGCCGCGCTGATAGGAGCGCCCATGTCGTTTGCCAGTTGCCTCGTCGTGATCCTGGGCGGTGCCATCGGCACCTTCCTCCGCTACGCTGTCTCCGTCCTTGCCCAGCCGATCAGCCGCGAGCTGCCCTGGGGGACCATCCTCATCAACATCACCGGATCGTTCGTCATCGGCTTCTTCGGCACGCTGACGCTCGCCACCGGCCGCTTCCCCGTTTCCGAGAACTGGCGGCTGTTCGTGATGATCGGGGTAAGCGGCGGCTACACCACCTTCTCTTCATTCAGCTTGCAGACGCTCGATCTCATGCGGAACGGGGCCATGACACGAGCCGCGCTCAACATCGGCTTGTCCGTCGTTCTGTGCATCGCGGCCGTCGCCCTCGGTCACTTCATCGCTGCCCGCTTCAACGACGGAGCGCAGGCCGTGGCCCAGATCGAGATCGAAGAGGAGGCGGCGTGATGGATGCGGCTGTCGTAAATCCCGGACTGCGCCGGGTTGTCCGCCTGGTTGCCTTCCTCAACCTCGCGTATTTCGGGATCGAGTTCGCGGTCGCCCTCGCCATCGGCTCGGTATCGCTGTTCGCGGACAGCGTCGATTTCCTGGAGGACGCCTCGGTCAACCTCCTGATCCTCGCGGCCCTCGGTTGGTCGCTGAAGAACCGGGCGCGGGTCGGCATGGCCCTGGCGGGCATTCTGCTGATCCCGGCCATAGCGACGCTCTGGACCGCCTGGGAGAAGTTCAACGTGCCGGTCGCGCCGGAGCCGGGACTGCTGACCCTCACTGGCGCGGGCGCGTGTATCGTGAATTTCGCCTGCGCCTACATGCTGGCCCGCTACCGGACGCATGGCGGCAGTCTCACTCGCGCGGCCTTCCTGTCGTCGCGGAACGACGTGCTGGCCAACATCGCCATCATGGCGGCGGGCCTCGTGACGGCCTTTCTCTGGCGGTCGGCATGGCCTGACCTGATCGTCGGCCTCGGGATCGCGGCCATGAACGCGGACGCGGCGCGCGAAGTATGGTCGGCCGCTCGCGAGGAGCACGCGCTGGCGCGAGCGTAGCGGCGCATATCCCCGATGGCTGAAAGGGTTGGTGCGAAACTCAAGACATGTGGACGCTTAGGAGCCCGGTTGCGACCCAACCCAGCCGACCAAACTATCATCAACGCGTCTCCAAAGCGGTCGTTAGACAACTGCGATTGAAAGAGGCGGCCGGCCTTTGGCCCAGCGGCCAAAACCGTATTTTTTTGACTAATTGGGGGATCTCTGCTGTTCCGCCTTCGGGTGCAGGTGTGGATTTTCCGATATGAGGAAGGATGCAACGGCGCGGGCCATCGGTGTTGCGTCAAAAGCACTGCGCTGACCCTTGCGCGCTTTAGAGAGAACTTAATCGTGATAGGGTGGTTGGACTCTTCCGTCGCGTGATTTCGAGGCAAAGAGGCTGTCGTGATGGGCGAACGTGCCCCTGGTCCTGTGTCTGGTCAAACCGACCATGGGAGCGAGCGACCTTTGGCAGAGGGAGCTTCCACATGGATGCGCCCCGGAGCGCCCCATGCAATCCAGCACCATCTCGGCCGCAAGTTGCAGGGCATGTATGCTCACATCCCGGCCACCCCATTGCCGGACCGGCTGAACCAGCTTCTCGCTCAATTGGATGCAGCCTGCGCAGCGGACTGACCCTTCAGTCCGCGCCAACGTCAAGGAGCGGAAACTCAGCTTGCCATAAAGCCGCGCTGCGGCGCGACGATCGTGCAGACAACACCCGTTTCAGGGTAGCTCAAATCGACCTCTCCATCGAAGCTCCCGGCAAGACCGCGCGCGATCAGCCGTGTGCCGAACCCGGTACGCTTGGGCGCCACGACCGGCGGGCCGCCTGCCTCAGCCCAACGTAAAGTGACCTGAGCATCCTCCCCATCGCCGTCGATCCGCCAGGCGATAGTGACTTGACCGCTGGCGCTTGAGAGCGCGCCGTACTTCGCGGCATTGGTCGCCAGCTCGTGCAGCATCAGCGAAAGTGACAGCGCCGCCTTGGAGCCGACCATGACGGTGGGGCCTTCCAGGATGAACCTGTCCGGTCGGTCGCGGTGTATCTCAAGCGCACCCTCGATCACGCTCTTCATAGGAGCTTGTGACAGGGTACCGCCCAGCAGCAGGTCATGGGACTTGCCTAGCGCGATCAGACGATTGGCCAGCACGTCCCTGGCGGTATCCAGGTCGCTGGCTCCCCGCATCGTCTGCGTAGCGATCGACTGCACCATCGCCAGCATGTTCTTCATGCGGTGGCTCAGCTCGTGGTTGAGCAGCTTCTGCTGTGCCTCTGCTTCGACGCGCGCGATGGCCGATCGGGTTCGATCGACCACGTTGCGCACGAAGGCGATATCTTCCGGCGGCCACGGGCCAGGCTCGGACCTAAGCCCATAGAATAGGGCCACGAACCGTCCGTGCTCCAGGACTGGCAGGTTGAAGAGGCTGCGGGCGTTGATTGCAGCGAGGGCGTCGGCGACCTCCGCCGTTCGAGGGTCACGGCTTACGTCCTCGATGGCAACGTTGCGCCCTGCCTTGAGGTCCTTGATGTACGAGCCGTAGGTCCGAAAGCGATGCAACCCGGCGATGCTGGGGAGGTTCGGCGCCGTCCAATCGTTGTCCACGAGGATCGTTTCAGCATCGGGATCGACCTGCCCGTAGCCTGCGTGGCTAAGGTCGAGCGTGCGCCCCATGACCTCGGCGGCGATCCGGCTGATCTCCCCCCTGTCCGTCACATCGCGCAACCGGTCACCGAGTTCGGTTGTCGCCGCACGGCGGACCTCTGCTCTTTTGCGTTCCGAAATCTCTAGGAACAGCGCGACGAACCGCCGGTCATCCTGCTTGCTCGCCCGCACCTCGAACGTCCGGCTCAGCTCCGGGACGTGGATCTCGAAGCTTTCGGGCTCGCCGCTTTTGACCACGCGAGCGTAGGTGTCGATCAGCCATTGCGAGATGTCCGGCACGAGTTCGCGCATCGTCTGCCCGGCGGTGTTAGCCGGTAGCCCCGTCAGCCCGGCAAAGGCTGGGTTCACTTCAAGGAACCGAAAGTCCACTGCCCGGCCGTCCGCGTCGCGGATCAGTTCGGCGGTCATGAAGCCCTCTTGCATATCGGCAAACAGGCCGCGCCAGCGTTTCTCACTGACCGCGAGCTGCTGCTCGACTGACTTCTGATCGGTGATGTCGCGGGAGATGGAGAGGATCTTCTCCGGCTGTCCATCCGCTCCCAGGATCGGCGTGACCTGCACGTCCCACCACTTCGGCGTACCGCGATAGGTGTCAGCCCCGCCCTGGAAGTGGCCGATGCCACCGGCCCTGGCCACCTCAAGCGCCGCGAGGGCGTCGGTATGACCCTTGTTCTGCCAAAAGCTGGGCCACGGACAGCCCTTCACGTTGTTGAAGTCGCTGACCTCCATCACTCGCATGCCGCCCTCGCTCATGAAGCTTAGGCTGCCGTCGAGATCGAGCACCTTGATGCAGTCGGCCGAGGAAGCCAGCACGCTGCGCATGAACTCGGCGTCGGCCTGCTGCTTGGTGGCGGCGACGCGCTCCTGCGTCCGATCGCTTATCGCCTTGACGAACCCCTGGTGGGTCCCATCCACCCCACGGAGCGAGGTCATGTCACCCACCGCGTAAAACCGGCGGCCATCCTTACGCAGGTGCCACCGCTCGTCCTCGGCATGCCCGGCTTGGAGAACGCCTTCCATCTCCTTTCGCGCGCGATCGTTGGCGCGATCCTCAGGCGTAAAAATCTGCTCGACAGTCTGCCCACGCATCTCCTCGGCCGACCAGCCCAGGATGCGTTCGGCCCCCACGTTCCAGTCGGTCACCCAGCCCTCGGTGTCCGTGACGATGATTGCCATCTCGCTAGCGCTATTGAAGATTGCACGCTGCCGCTCCTCGCTCTCGGCCAGCCGCCGCCGGTTGCGGTGCGCCTCAGTGACGTCGATCTGGCTGCCGAAGCGGTAGCGCAGCCGTCCCTCCCCATCGAAGACGGGGCCGACGAACAAGGCATTGACGAAGGGCGTCCCGTCACGGCGGTGGTTGGTGATCTCGATGGTGAGGTCACGGTTGTCGCGCAGCGCGGCGCGGATCTGATCGATGCAGTCGGGCTCGGTATCTGGCCCTTGGAGGAAACGGCAGTTGCGACCGACGACTTCGTCAATGCCGTAGCCGGTGAGGTCGAGGAAAGCGCGGTTGGTGAAGACGATCGGGTCGTCGTCCTGATTGGGATCCGTGAGGATCATCGGCAGGCTGGTCCTGTCGATGGCAGAGCGCAAAACGTTGGCATCAGATGCGTGTGAGCGGTCACGCCTGCTGAACGCTTCTGCACCTCGACCGGGCCGCTCATCCTGATCCGCCCGCAGGCGCAGGACCTCTGCCTCAAGTTCCTCACGGGAGAGGCGACCCAGATCGTTATCCATCTAAAATAAGCCCGCCCCCCGGCGACCGACGTGGTCCTTTTGCCGTGCTGATAGCGAAGCACCGTCACATCGTCACTGCGGCTTTCCGATCAGCGCGTTGCGGGGGATTACAATCATACATCAAGGCCGCTGAACGGCTGATGGATGGCTGCTTCCAGAATGCCCCGGTGTACGTTGGTGCGGCCGAGTTGGGTCGATAGAGGTCTGTCCGCTTTTGCGGACGCCATGTCCCGGAGAGGCACCATGGGGACACGACTTCGTGGCGAGTGAGGGCCGCATTTGCGGACGATGCCTCGGGGCGAGGGCTAACTCGACCAAAAATCTGCGTTCGACAGCGGTTGTCCGCTTTTGCGGACAATGGTTTTCGCCCACCCCGGACCACGTGCAGGCAGCGGCGCTTGACCCCGTCGAATAGGGTGGCCCGATGAGTACTGCTAGCCGGGTGAAGGACACAACCTCGCCGCGCGGACCGTCCGCATTTGCGGACGAGGTCTTGGGATCAGGGGGCAATGCCGGGTCCGGTCTGGTCCATGGGATCCTCGTCTCCGCATTCCGCTGGGGCGATTTCCCGGCGGCATCAGTGGCTCGGCCCGTTTCCGAATGCGGAATGCTGGGCCCATTTGAAAAATTTCTGAGGCAGTAAGCCTCCGCGGGCGAATGCCTCCCCGCACGCTCCACCACCCCTCTGGGGTCTCCATCGACCCCACTCCCCGGCCGGGGTCTCGACGCCCACCCCCCGGGGGTCCGGGATGGGCTGTGGCGCGCCCGACGGCCGCCCGATCCCCGCTCGCGCACCGCGCCGCCCTCTACATGCCCCGCTCCCGGCCTGGGGATGGCGCCGTGGCCTCACGGTCTGGTGCTCGTGAGGGAGGCACGGCACGCCTCCTGTGTCCCTGCCAGGGGAGGCCGGGGGGCGTGGCCCGCACAAGGGCACGCCCATGCCCCCATGGGGTGAGGGGGCACCTGGTATACCTGAACGTTTGTTCATATTCGTGGGCGCACAGGGGACGCACGTCGGGCCGACGCCCCATCGGCGTGGTCGATCGATGACCTCAGCGGCCCTTGCCGAGGACGTCGAGGAGGCGCTTGGCCTCGGTCATGAGGGCACGGCCCCGGGACAGGCCCGGCCCCCCTGTTTGTACTCGCCTCGGGCTGACGCGGCCTGCATCTGCCCGATGATGGTCTCCAGGCGGCCAGAGGGGCTGTAGCCCTGGTGGCGGATGTTCTCCGCCAACTGGCTGGCCATGAGGTCGGCGACGTTCCTGCGGGCGCTGGCGACGGCGGCCTCGAACGGGTCCTGGAGGATGGGCCGGTACTCGGCCTTGGGGATGCTGACGAGCAGGATCCGCGGTCGGCCGAGGTTCACGACCCTGGTGGGCGACTTCACCTTGCCCTTGGAGTTGACGAATATCGACCGCTCGGTGCCGGCGTCTGTGGCAGGCACACGGGCCCTGGGCGGCCGGGCGATGTAGCCCATCAGCCGGCTGCCGTTGACCGTGATCTCGCCCTTGTACACGCCCCACCTGCCCGGGACGCTGCGCCTCGCGTACTGGCCCTGGCTGTTCCGGATGAGGCGCGCCATCGTCGCCCCCGGCAGGTCGTGCGAGGCGGTCGGCCTGACCCCTTGGGTGAGGGTCAAGTTGCGCCAGTTGGGCACCAGGATGCGGTCTTGGGCGAGGCCGACGTCGCCCGGGTAGCGCGTGTTCCGCTGGTCGCCCATGCTTTACTTGAGGACGCTGCTCTGGTCGTCGAGGACGTAGGCCTCGGCCTGGACCTCGTCGTAGACCGTGCGGCCCTTGCCCAGTGTGCGCCGGTACTGCCAGGCGTTGCGCATCCACGGCGTGGGGTCGCGAAAATGGCTGTCGGTCGCGCCCCGCATATCGACCGCGACCGCCTTGGCGGACTGGTCGACGACCCACGCGCAGGCCCGTTGGTACTTCTTGAACGAGACCTCCGACACGTACTGATCCTCCCACGCCGCGAGGGCGCCGGTGAGGTCCTGGACGAGGGATCCGAATGAGGGGGGCCGGGCCATCAGCCAACGATGGCGGATCTCGCGTGGCCAGCCCAAGGGCACGGGGACGGTCCTGGGCGGTCGCCACGTGCCCTTCCGGGTACCGGCGGTCATCCTGTGCCGCAGGACCGCGTGGACAGGCCCTGTGGGGTCGCGAGGGCCTGAAACGAAGGAGCCCCCCGCGGCTGGGCCGGCGGGAGGCTCCGGGAGTGTGGTGCACGCCCGTCCCATGCGAGGACGATCCGAAGGTAGCGGCGACCCCTGCCTCCCACAAGGGGAAAGGGGTCTCGGGAAGCCTACGGCCCTGTCTAGGAGAATAGGGTCGCCCGGGGCTTCGCCTCGCCCTTGGGCAGGGTCGCCTCAGGCTTCGCCCAGCGGGCCGAGGACCGCCGGCTCCAGGGCGCCGGGAACGGCCTGCGGGGCTTGGGGGCGAGGCGCTTGACCCGCTTCGCCTTGGCATCCTCCGACAGCCTGTAGGGCACGTCCAGGTCGATCCTGAGGCCGGTCTCTCGCTCCTGCCTGGCGGTCGTCTCGGCCCGCCTCTTGGCCTCGGCCATCTCGGCCCGCTTCTCATCCCAGCCGGGGGCGACACCCCAACCTGACTGAGCGGCGAGACGGAACTTGCGGAGCTTCGCGCGAGCCTGGGCCTCGTACCGGTCCCGGAGGGCGAGGGAGCGCTCTGCGAGGTCGAAGTCGGCGGGGATGGGCTCGGGAGCCGTTTCCGCCTCGACGGCCTGTACGGCCATGGAAACGGCCTTGGCGGGGCGCTTCTTAGAAGGGACGGCGGACTTCTTCGGCTTCGCCTCGCGCGAGGAGGAGGGCCGGGAGGCGGCGGCGCGCGGCGCGAAAGGCACTTGTAGAATGGATTTGACCGAAGTGCTTGACGTCCCTGGCGAAATCTCGACGCGGACCGCGTGCAGCGCCTCGTCCATGATCGCCTGAACCTCGCCCTCCTTCGCGGACGGCACGATGAAGCTGTCGTGCACCGGCAGGGCCGCGATCCCGGCTTCCCGGCACCCCTTGAGGACGCTCAGGCACATGTGGCTGTCGAACCCCATGAGGCGGACGCCGGCATCGGACCCGAGGAGATGGGAGATGGGCTTGTTGAGCTTCGCGACCTCGTCATAGGCCCTCTTGGCGTCCGCGTGCGTCAGCTTCCACTCCTTCCGCCACTTCGGATGGTCGGCGATGGCCTGGATGGCGCCGCCGCGGCCGCCCTTGGCGTTGATGGCGATGTTCAGGGCCAGCTTCGCATGATCGCGCTCGATGACACCTGTCAGGTACGGATCCCACGTCAACGAGACGCCGGCGATGGCGTACAGGAGCGTGGGGTGGAGGTGCTCGAAGTCCGGTTCCGCGACTGGGTCGCCATTCAGGAGGAGCTCCTGCCGGCGGAGCCGGGGCAGGCCGAGATGCCACCCGTATAGCCTGCCGTGGCAGTCCAGGCGGCCACGGCCGAGGATCCTGACGAGGTAGTGATGCGGCGTGGGCAGCACGTAAGCCCACCGTTCCGTCCCGTCCTTGCAGACCTTGCGCGCCGCCCACTGCCGGGTGCCGCACCGCCAGTTCGACTGGTCGGCCTTGGGGTCGACGGTGAGGCGGAGGTTGCGAACGCCTGCGTTCACCGCGTCCATCCCCCGGACCATCCGCGCCACGGCCTCGGTGCGGGGAAGCGGCATCAGCCGCCCGTCCTCGTCCTTCATGAGGAGGAAGGACCCGGGCCCGACGTGCTTCACCGCAGGGTCGGCGCCGAGGCACTCCAGGAACAGGTACGAGGCCCTCATGCGGGATTGGACCCCGCTGCCGCCGTCGCGGACGAGGCCGCGCACCTCGTCGACCAGCCCGGCCTTGATGAGGTCGTTCGCGGCCGGGACGACGGTGTCGTACGTGTAGTCGCAGCCCGGGTAGTGCTCGCCGCCGGCGTACCAGTCCCGCGTGCGGGAGTAGGAGATCCAGGGCCTGTCCGTCTCCGCCGCCAGCGCGAGGGCAGCGACGATGCTGCGGCGGGCCCGCTGGGCGGCCACCCGGCCGCCAGGGTCGAGGCCGAGCTTCTCGACGAGCTCCGGGGAGACCCGCCAATGATATCCGAGGGCACGATCCCCCTCAGTCCTGTCATGATGGCTCATCATCGCATGGGGGCAGGAGGAGCGCGCTCAGAACCGGCACCACGACGGTCCGCGCACCCACAAACGTGAGCGCGTCGCTGGAAAACCGCTAGTCACTCCAAGGGCCTAGCCTTAATGGCCGCGTTAGCCGACCCCATGCTCCCCCCGAGCCCCATGAGGTCCCCATAAGAGGTCCATAATCGCCCATGAGAAGCCCATGAGTTCCTGGCGAGTGGCGTCCTGAGACCTGGCGAGCCTCGAAGGGCCGTGGCGGGCATCCAGGCGCCTTCCCGGGCCATGCATATTTTTGTGCAGGGTCAGGGGCTCAGGCCCATCTCTTCCCCATGTAGGCCCATGGCAGCCCCATGAAGCCCCATGGGGCCTGACGAATCGGCCATGGCGATTTTCGGGGTCTGCTCAGATCTGAGGAGACCCCGGCCACTGCGGGGGAACGACTTGAGCTCGATGGCTGGCGGGGAGGGGCCGACGCGGGGAGCCTAGGAGTCCAGCCGCAGTAGCCCCCCGTGTCCCACGTCTCGCCCGAGTACCGCGCCCACCCCACCGATCACGCCGTCCGCCGGTACGCGGAGCGCGTCCTGGGCCTCGATGCCGAGGGCCTCGATGACCGCCAGGCACTCGCGCGCGCGCAGGCGCAGGGGATCGACTGTGGCTGGATCCGGCGCAGGCTGGCCGAGCTCGGTGGCATCGTCGTCGCCACCGGCATGCGGGACGGGGCGGTCGTGGTGCCCCTCGAAGGCATGACCGTGCGCGTCGCCCGGGGCGCGGTGGTGACCATCGTCACGCCGCCTTTGCGGACGGCCGGCCGCCGCGGCCGCGCTCCCCTCCGGCGCGCCGCGCGACCTTGCGCGGGCCACGGCGCGCCGGGTCCGCTGGCTCTCGATAGGCAGTCACCTGGCGGTCGTGAGACCGTCCCCGTGACCGCCAAGATCATCCCCTTTCCCGAGCCGGCCCTGCGCGCCCCCTGCGCGGATCCCGCGGCCTGCCTGTCCGTCGCGGAGGTCACGGTCGGCGACGTCCTGACCGCGCTGTGCCCGCGCTGCGGGATGGTGGGTGTCCTCGACGCGACGCTGGCCGAGCTCGACGCCGCCATCGAGGCGCAGGAGGCCCTGTCGTGAAGCTCACCCTCGTCCACAACCTGGAGGACGTGCTCAAGCGCGCCTGGTCCATCCGGTTCCTGGCCCTCGCGACCCTCCTCGATGCCGCGCAGGCGTCGGTCAGCTGCTTCTCCGGCTCCGAGCTCGTCTCCGCGCCAACGCTGAGCCTCCTCAACATGGGCCTGGCCCTGGCCGCCCTGTTCGCCCGGTGCGTCGCCCAGCAGGGCGTCACCGCCCCGGCCCCGAAGGGAGACGCCTGATGGCTTTCTCCCTCTCCGCCCTGTTCCGTCCCCGCCCGGCCGCGGTCGCAGCGCCGCTGCCTGCCGGCAGGGTGCCGTCCGTGCCCCTCAAGGCCCCGGCCGCCAGGGGCACGCTCCGCAGGCGCATGGTCGCCGGCACCGCCGCGGCCGCGCTGGCGGTCACGTTCGTCGGGACGTGCGAGGGCACCAAGCTCAAGGCCTACCGGGACATCGTGGGCGTGCCGACGATCTGCAACGGGGAGACCCGGGGTGTCACGATGGGCATGACGACCACCAAGGAGGAGTGCCAGGCGATGCTCCTCAAGGGCCTCGGCGAGTTCGAGGTGGACGTCCTCAAATGCGTCCCGGGCCTCGCCAGCGCCCCCGACGAGCGCCTAGTGGCCCACGTGTCCTTGGCGTACAACATCGGCGCCGGGGCCTACTGCAAGTCGACGGTCGCCCGCCGCTACAACGCCGGCGACATCGCCGGGTCCTGCGACGCCTTCGACATGTGGGACAAGGCCGGCGGCCGCCGCGTCAACGGCCTGGCCATCCGCCGGAACGACGAACAGGTCCTTTGCCGGAAGGGCCTGTGATGCACGATCACATCGCCTCCGCCCTCACGCTCCTCTCCCACGGTTGGGCCGCGTTCTCCATCGTCGCGACGCTCGCCGGCCTCGGGGGCGTCGGGCTGATCGCGGTGGCCCTTCTGGCCGCGGCCTACCTGCCTGCCGTCCTTCGCCACGCCCTCGTCGCCGCCGGCCTCGTCCTCCTGATCGGCGCCGCCCTTTACCAGGCCGGGCAGGCCCGCGGCGCCCACGAGGCGTTCGCCCTCCAGGCGAAGACCGATCTCCAGCGCGCCCGCGACGCCCTCGCCGAGGTCGACCGCCAGGTAGCGGCCGCCACCGCCATATCGGCCGGCGACAGGGCCCGCGCCGAGGCGGCCGAGGCGTCCGCAAAGGCGGCGGCCTCGCGCCTCCGGGACCTGAAGGCCCACCTCGCCCGCACGCCCGACGCCGGGTGCGTGACGGGCGATGACGCCCGCCGGCTAAGGGGGCTGTGATGCGCCGCGTCCTGACGCTCGCCGCCGTCGTTGGCCTCGCCGTCGCGCTGGGAGGCTGCCCCGACAAGGCGGCCCTCGACCTGACCGGCCGCGCCGCGCTGCCCCCGGTCCCGGCGGACCTGGAGGCCTGCATCCACCGCACCTTCCCGGAGATCCCCGCCCGCGCCTTCGGCCGGCGCGAGGCCGTCGGGATCATCGCCGACGCCAAGCTGCTCGACCGCGCCAAGACCGCCTGCGGCGAGCGCGCCCTTCTATGGATGAACGCGGTCACGGCCGAGTTCGGGAGATCCACGCTGTGACCCTCGATCCCACCGTCTCGCTCGGCGCCTTGCTGGCCATCGGAGTGACGCTGTTCCTGGCCGCGCTCGCCGGGTACGCCGGCTACGTCACCGTCAAGAACAAGGTCACCGAGGTCGAGGGCCGCGCCCGGGACACCGACAAGGCCGTCGAGGCCTACGGGACGGCCCTGGCCGAGCTCCGCCTGCACGTCTCGGAGACGTGCGTGAAGAAGGAGGACCTCAAGGACATCGAGAAGCGGCTGACCACCAAGATGGACACCGTCGAGCACTCGATCCGGAACGCCCTCACCGAGGTCGTGAAGGCCATGCGGCCGTCTCGCAAGGGCGACGAGTGACCCCCGCCGATCTCGCCCTCGCCGCCGCCCTAGTGTGCTGGACGCCACCCCCGGCGCCGGCCGTCGACGCGCCCGTCATGGCCGCCCTCATGGGCGAGCCAATGCCGGCCAAGGGCGCCGCAAAGGCGGACGTCGCGGCGGCCCTCCAAGC
Source organism: Methylobacterium phyllostachyos (assembly GCF_900103445.1). Classification (GTDB taxonomy): domain Bacteria; phylum Pseudomonadota; class Alphaproteobacteria; order Rhizobiales; family Beijerinckiaceae; genus Methylobacterium; species Methylobacterium phyllostachyos. The sequence goes on from NZ_FNHS01000003.1 coordinate 101,695, forward strand.
CCTCGCGCCTCTCCGCCGGAGGCCCCGGTGACCACGTTCCTCGTCGGCATGGCGCTCGCCCTCTGCCTCGTCCCCCCGCCCCGGAGAGCATCGTGATCGACGCCGCCGAAGAGGTCATCGAGGCCGCCCGCGAGCTGGTGAAGTCGCGCCGCTGGTACCTCGGCCTGCCCGACGACCGCGACCTGCCGGACCGCCTCGCGGCCGCCCTGGAACGCGCGCTGGCCGCCCTCGATGCCGCGGAGGCCGACCGTGAGTGAGGCGGATCCCTGCCGCAGGGCGCTGACGCCGACCGAGGAAGCGCGCCTGTTTGCCCGCGACGCGCTCCGGGCGGCCCGCGCGGCTTGGTCCCGCCCGGCCGACGCGGACGCAGCCATGATGGCCGTGTTCGTCGTGTTGGCGGCGGACGCGCTGTTCCCCGAGCTCGTCTCGGAAGGCGCTGGTGACAGGCGGCCCGGCAGCTGACGATCGGGTCCTGCCATAGGGGGACCCCATGACGCTGGAAGATGTGAAGGAAGTGACCGAACTCGCCGCCCGCCGGGCCGAGCTCCTCCATGAGGCCGACGACGTCGAGACGCGCGGCGCCGAGGCCGCCTTCCTGTTCGGGCACAAGTTCGACCTGGAGATGGAGGACGTCCTCCGGATGGCCCTGGCGGGCGAACTCCGCCGCCGGGCAGGCGTGAGCGAGGCCCGCCTCCGTGAGCTTGGAGTGACGTTCCCCGGCGACGCGCTGCCCGAGGTCGACCCCGGCCCCAAGCACGCCTTCCTCAGCCCGAACTCGTGGGATCCGGAGACGGGTCAGTTCACGGTCTGGGTGCCGTGCACGCCGGCGCGGTCCTGGCGGAAGGTCAAGGCAAAGGCCGACGGTGACATCGAGGTCGACGAGGCCTTGAACCCGCATGGCCTGGAGCGGGACGGGGATGAACTGGCGACGGTGACGGTCGAGGATGCGACGGACCCGTATAGGGACTGGCCCCGGTGTGGCTTGGTCGTTGGCAGCACCGCGACGGACCAAGGCGTCGAGATACGCGTGCGCCTGCACCTCGAAGGCCCCATGCGGGGTGCCATCGCATCCGGCCTCATCAGCGCCGTAGGGATCGGCTACGAGGGCCTGGAGGAGACTATCGTCAGTGCGTCGGGTGACCGGCCTCTGGTGAACGTCCACCGGTGGCGCCTCCACGAGATCCGGCTCCACCGCGCGACCGCACAGACCGAACCGGCCTGGCCGAACGGATGCCTGAAGCCTGGGTCCTGCTCGCGACATGCCAGCTGCATGTACGGTCGCTCGAAGGAGCAATGCGTCCACTTCGGGCGTGACCTGACCGACGACGTCTCCAAGGCCAAGGCCGCCTGACCATGAAGGTGCGCCGGACACGGGCGGAGACGACCGTGCTGCACGACGCCGTCCTGGACAGGTGGGCGGCCGGCGTGTCCGGCACGCTCATCACCTCGGCGCTCGGCCTGAACCCGCCGCACGTCTCCGCGATCCTCCATGAGGCCCGCCGGCGCGGGGATCCGCGGGCCGGGTTCCGGTACGCCGTCGCCGGCCGCGTACGCCTGAGCGCCGCGCCGGCGCCTCCGCCCGCCCCGGAGCCCATCGTGGTCGACGTCCCGCGGGCCGCCCTGGTGCGCGCCGCCCGGGCCGCGGCGGAGGCCGCCGTCCCGCAACGGGCGCGCCGGTCCGCGATCCTCGATGCATGGGCGGCCGGCCTCGACGCTCCAACCATCGGGGCTGCCCTGGGCATGCGCTGGCGGAGCGTGACGATGGTCGTCGTCAGGGCCCGCGCGTCCGGCGACCGCCGCGCCGTCCGCCGGCAGCACGACCCCGCCGACGGCCTGTCGAATGACATGCGCGTCAAGCTGGACCGCATGGACCGGCGCTACGGCGTCATCGCCTCGATCCCCGGAGAGACCGAATGTCGGGCCGCCTGATCCCCTGGTCCACGTACGCTGCCGAGCACCCCGCCATGGCCGAGTGCCCGTCGAACGGGCTCATGGGCATCCTGGTCGACTGGGATGGCGCCGGGGAGGTCACACGCGTCGCCGGCGTGCTCGCCAGCGGCCGAGAGGTGACGCTCGTCGACCTCGTGGCGGAGACGCCGAGGCCGATCCTGTCGACGTCCGAGGTCGACGCGCTCGTGAGGGCAGCCGTCGAGGCCCTCGCGCCGGAGACCACGCCATGACGCGTCGCGAGTACACCCTCGACGTCTGGCTGCCGGAGAATGGCCCGTGGCTGGCGCTCGTGTCCGTGATCGTCGGATGCCTGACCGCGCCCGAGGAGGCCTCCGCTGCCCGGCAGGCCCTTGCGTGGATGCTGGCGAGCGTGGGCTGGTTCGCCCTGTTCCTCGTCCTGGTGGGTGTCGTGTGGCGCCCCTGGGCTGCGCCGCCTGAGGCTGAGCCCCCGGAGGAGGAGGAGGTTCGGGTCACCACCGGTAAGATCGTGCCCCTCAGGCCGAGCCGCCCGGATAAGGGTCTGCACTGAGCGCGGACCCCACGTGAACGCAGGATTGCGTCGACGCAGGGGCCGTCCCGGCAGGCTCAGAACGAATCGCTACACTCAGTTGTCAGCCCCACGGGGCGGCTCCCCGGAGGCGCAGCGAACGCCTCGGACGGGGAGCCTGACCAGGATCGGATGGACCCGACACCATGGCTGACACCCACTCTACCACGCTCCCCGCGCTCGTCGCCCACGAGGGCCCGGCCGGCCCCGCCTTCCGCTTCGACGGCCGCTGGCTCCGCGTCTACATCCGCGAGGACGGCGAGCCCGTGTTCGACGCCCGCGACGTCTACCGCGAGCTCGGCTACTCCGAGGCGGCCGCCCTGACCCGGCGCCTCGACCCCGACGAGAAGGGTCTGCACTCGGTGCAGACCCCTGGCGGGATGCAGGAGGTCTCCGTCGTGACGGAGCCGGGCCTGTACCGGGCCATCGCCTCCCGCCGCCAGGTCACCACCCTCGGCGTCGCCATGAGCGACCGCGTCCAGCGGTTCCAGCCTTGGGTGTTCCACAAGGTCCTGCCGACCATCCGGAAGACGGGCTCGTATGGCCGCCCGGCCGCGCCCTCGATGCCGGCGATGGTCGAGTTCCTCAAGAACCCGTCCGCGGTCATGGAAGTCCTCGGCCATTACGCCTCGGACAACATGCGCCTCGCCGGCGTCGTCGAGCGCCAGGCCGAAGCCCTCGCGGTGGCCGAGCCCAAAGTCGAGGCGTTCGACGCCCTGATGGCGGCCGAGGGCCTGCTGACCCTCTCGAACGCCGGCCGCGCCATCGGCGCCGACCACGAGCCCTGGTTCAGGTGGCTGCGCGAGGTCTACCTGTTCCACGAGGGCGGCGCCCTGATGCCCCGGGCGCAGTTCCGGAAGATGGGCGTCTTCGAGATCCGGACGCGCGAGGTCGGCGGCATGATCCTGCCCCAGACCTACGTGACGCCGCGCGGGCTCGAATACCTGCGGCGCCGGTGGGCCGACAAGGTCGCGACGGACGCCCGCGTGGCGCTGGTCGTGCGCGCGCAGGCCACTCTCGACCTCTGAGGGTAATCCGTAGCGAACGACGCTTGGCTACGTCAGGGCCGCCCGGGCTTCTCGGGCGGCCCTTTCTCTTGCCCGCTTGGCGCCCGCGAGGGTCCGGTGCTCCTCGCCCCGCCAGAAGAAGCGCTGGTGCAGGATACCGAGGAAACGGCGCGCGGTGATCGGCTCTGCCAGGACCTCCGCCTCGGCCGCCTCGGCACGCTCCGACGGCGTCATGGGACGCCTCGTCGGCGCGATGCCCCGCTCGCGCGCGACGGCATCGTAGGCGTCGCCGTACGTCGCTTCCCACACCCTCTCGGCGTCCCCGCCATCGTACGTTCGCCCGGTCCGCTTGAGGATAGGATCGAGGGGAGCGCACGCGTCCAACGCGACGCGGAGGGACCGTAGCTGCGCCCGGCGGCCGGCGTCGTGCGCGTCGAGCTCTGCCCGGGCGGTCGCGAGCTCGGCTTCCAGGGCTTCGGCCCGATCCTGCCAGGACCACGCAGCCTGACGGGCTTGCCGGATGGACCGCCCGTACGCGAGCGCCATGCCCATCCCCTCGAAGTCGAGGCCCCTGCTCTCCGCGTACACGACCGCCTCCAACGCAAAACACCAGTCCGGACGGGAGTCTAGCAAGGGTCGCGGGGCGGCGAATCCCCCACGGGCGCCGGAGGCCAGGGATAACCCGGACGCCCAGTGGTAAAAAATATGCACACGACCCCCTTGCACCGGAAAGGCCGAGTGGTAATCTTCTTTACCAGGGAGGGCGGTCCTCCCCGGAGACCACCGATGACCCAGCCCCACACCCCCGCCCCGCAGACCTCCTGGGTTCTCGCCGGTGTCGTCGAGAACGCCGAGCCGATGCCTGCCCCCAGCGCCCCGGCTGAGCCCTTCAACCCGCTCGCCGGCCTCGACACCTCGGGCCTCTTCGACGGCGACGCCCTGTCGGACGGCCTCGATGCCGTCTTGCGCCGCCACTCCTACAGGGCGGTCTGCATGACGGCCCCGCAGGGCTCCGCCATCCACTCGTTGCTCGTGCAGGCCATGAACGCCGGCGACTGCATTGAGACCATCGTCGACGCCCGGGAGGGCAACGTTCTCGCGGCGGCTAGGCAGGCTGCCGGCGGCATCGCCGGCTACCTGACCGACATCATGCGCACCGGGCAGGCCATGCACGCCACCGACATGGTCAGTGTCACGGTCGCCATGAATGACAGGCGCCCCCTCATCGCCATCCGCCACCAGGAACGCGCGGAGTACGCCTGGCTCATGAGCCCGGCATTCTGGAGCCTGCTCGCCGCGCAGGTCCCGTACTGGGGCACGCTGGATCTGGACCGCCCCTGCGGTGGCCTATTCGACGAGGAGTGGACGCATGTCGTGTCCCACCGCGACGCCTGCGAGGCGCTGTTCTTCGACATCTCGGTCGCCTGATCCGCCCACCCCACGACAGGCAGAACGCCATGAGCGAATACAGAATGCAGGTCAGGCGCGATGTCCTGAGTGCCCTCGGGCGCATGCTCTACGGGCCCCGCTACGCGACGTCCCTCGCCGAGGCGCTGGCGCGGCACACGACCAACAAGGTCGCCCCCTCGCACGTCGTCATGTGGGTCAAAGGCCCTCGCAGCATCCCAGAATGGGTCGACGATGCCGCTCTGCGCGTCGCCGAGGAGGGGCTCGTGGAGCTCCACGACCGGACCCGCGGCATCCGCATCCTTCTCACGGGCTACTGGCAGCGCGACCGCGACAGCCTCCCGCAACCCGACTGACACCACCCCACAGAGGACCAGCCATGACCGACCGTGAGAACATCTGCGAGCGCATCCGCCGCGCCCCGAACGCGACAATTGCCAACCGGCTCGCCGACCTCCTGACCGCCGATCTCGCCCGGCCCCCCTTTATTCAGCGCATCGGACGGACCTGGGCCCTGATGGCGGGGGGCGATCACATCGTGCGGCAGGGCGACTTCACCGACATGCGCGACCGCCTCGCCGACACGCTCGATCATTGACAGCCGCGGGTGTGTCCGCCGCCGGGCACACCCCGACCTCCCGCCAGCCGCCGCCGCAAATGCGGACGCTGGCCGGGGGCCGCCAAGGCCACCCACCCGTACCCCCTGAGGGGCATCACAACCCGCCGGTGCCCACCGGCACAGATCGAAGGAACGACACGGTGACCGACACGAAGAAGATTACCGACACCGCCTCCATCCCCGCCCTCATCGAGGCCGCCGAGGCCCGTGCCTCCTGCAAGCTCGGCATGGCCGCGGCCCGCAAGCGGTTCGCCATCATCCTCGACAAGGCGGACGCCGAGGCGCTGCGGATCAAGCCGCGCCTCATCCTCGAAGTCGAGGCCCGGAAGGGCACCGTCGACCTGAGCTACATCTGGGAGGGCGGCATCGCCTACTCGATCTCGGACGAGCCGGGCGAGCCGGACCGCCAGGCGCTGACGGTCGCCCACGCCCGGCGGAGCCCGGTTTTCGCCGCCCTTGACCTGCTGCGCCAGGACCTGGAGCGCCACGCCGAGCGTGCCGAGGAGGTCGCGGAGGAGGCGTTCACGGGCGTCGACGAGAACGTCACGCTGAACGGCAGCGACTACGACTGGGACGCGGACGAGGCCGTCAGCACGTACTGCGGGGACGACAATGTCCCGGTCATCGCGTCGGTGATGGCCGCCGACATCCTCCGGCCCCGGCTCGCCAAAGCGCAGGCCGCCCACCTCGCCGAGCTCGCGGAGAACGCCTGACCCCGCCGGCCGGGGCCCCGCGCCCCGGCCACCCGCCGCCCCGGAGGCCTCCCCCGTGTTCGACCTGCCCCCCGAACTCCGCGACGACAACTGGGCCCACCCGTCGCCCATCCGGGTCGCTTCCATCCGCGAAGCCCACATCGCCCGCTACGCTCCCGTCGACCCCGTCGCGACGGCGGCCGCCCTGCCGTACCGCCTGAGCCGCGTCCTCCTCATCGCCTGCGATCAGTGGCTCGGCTGGGGGTATCCGGTCTGGAGCATCGCCGGCGTCACGGACTGGTCCAGGCCCGAGGTCCTTGCCATCGGCAAGGCGCTCGCCCGCCGCGACCTCGCCGAGGTCCAGGACCCGGACGGCGTCCCCTGGATCAAGCCCACCGCCACCGGCCGCGCTCTGGCCGATCTCATCCTGTCCTGGAGGTCCTGACAATGGCAGAGACGCTCGCCGAGCATTTCGCGCGCATCGCCGCGAACACGCGCATCGCCAACGAGGAGGCCGAGGCCAAGCGCGAGGCCGACGCCGCCGCCGGCATCGAACCGTCGCCGGAGCGGGAGTACCGCTACGCCCTCAGCCCGGAGCAGCGCCGCCACGCCGGCGGCGGCAACGGCGGCCCGCCCCTCGTCGAGCCCATCGCGCTCAAGCCGGGCGCCGCCCTTGTCCTGAGCATCGGGCAGCACCTGTTCGGCGACCGCCACACGACTGACCTGGCGCGCGCGTGCGGGGAGGACCCGCGTGCGGTGCGCCGGTGGGCGGCTGGCGAGGGCAATGGCCCCGGCAAGGGGGCAACGGCGTTCCTGCGGGGCGAAGTCGAGCGCAGGATCGGCAAGCTGCGTGAGGCGCTGGAAGCCCTCGACGAGTTCCGGGAGGAGAGGGGCTGGGCGACCGCCCCGGCCCCGCCGCCACCCCAGCCGGCGCCCGAGGTCATCCTCGCGCCCGGCGTGAAGCCTGAGGACGCGGCCTGGTTCATCGACCACTTCGCCTGCAGGGATAACAGGCCGACGCCGATCCGCGTGATCCTGTCCGCGAGGCGTCCGCCCCGGGGCAGGCACTGGACCGCCGAGGTCGTGCTGTTCGACTGGTCCCACCAGCTGCTGGACTGCGACCGCACCGACGACCTCCAGGGCGAGGCCCTCGGGTTCGCCAGCGCCGCGCCTGGGCGGCCGGAGCCGTACATCTACTGGGACGACGCGACCAACGCCTGGGCCCGCGGGCCGGACTGGGGGAGCGCCGAGATGAAGGCCCATATCGCGAAGGAGTTCGGCCTGCCGGCGCAGGGAGGGCTGCTCTGATGGCCCGCCGCCCTGACCCCCGCCAGGCGTCCTTCGCCGACCTCCTCGACCTCACGCTCGTCCCGGCGCCGATCCTGTCGCCGCTGGAGGCCCTCGTCGAGGCTGGGATCATCCGCTCCATCCACGAGCCCGGTTTCGGGGGGCTCATCCGGGACAAGGACGCGCCGTTCCACCCGCGGTCCGTCGCCTTCCCGGTCGCCTACACCCAGCCCTGGTTCGCCACGGAGCCAGGGTTGTACCTCAACACCCCGGCCTGCGCCGACCTCCCCTTCGTCATGCGCGTCGAGGCCGCCACCGGCCTGCGGGCTGTGTGGCACCCGAACGCCAGAAACGGGCAGTGGCACCACGCCGTCGACCTCGCGACCGACGAAGGCTGGCGCAGCCTTGCCGGGAGCATGGGCCACACGGACCGCGGGTACGTCGAGTGCGCGGTCGGCCTGCATCTGACCTGGGGGGACCTGTCTCTGGCGAACGCCCGGGCCCTGCTCGCGGCGGTCGGGTCCGTCGAGGGCGACAGCAAGGCCGAGTGGGACAGCATCACGCCCTCGCCATGCGGAGGCATCTCGTGCAGCCCGAGGGGCGCATGGTGGGCGGTGCACGGGCTGGAGAAAGGATGGTACCGGCCTAAGAAAGGGTTCACGTACGAGAGGCTGACGCCCGCCGGCTGGGCCCGTATCGGACGGACGCCGCCGGCGGCGCAGGAGAAGCGGCCCCGGAAGGCCGCCTAGCCCAACCTGGGCCTGCCGTCCGGCGTGATCGGCAGGCCCCAGATGTCCGTCATCCCGGGCACCCACACCCAGTCCCTGCGGCGGATCCCATCGAGGGCGTACGCGAGCTCGCGATTGCGCCCCGGCGCCATGAGCCTCAGGCGGCCTCGGAGACGGGCCTCGCGCGGGCGAGCGACGAGACGGCTGAGTGCATGCTCGACACTACGCCTGTCTGATCGTCCACCGTCTGCGTCAGTTCCCCCAGCGCCTCGATGAGCGACTTCTCGGCCGGGGTTTCCTCCGGCGCCAGCGCCGTCACGAGGGCCTCCACCAGGCGCCTGAGCGACCGCACTTCGGTCGTGAGCTCGTCGATCCTGTCCATGTGTCTCTCCGTGGTTCTGAAGGGTGAGGCCCGCCAGCCGGGCTTTGACCTCGGCGGCGGGAATGCGTGTGCCGTCCGCGCGCCGGGCTGCGGCGCCGACGAGGCGGGTAGCGAGGTGGGCCGTGCCGGTGCGGTCCACGACGACCGGCCCGGACCGCCCCTGCCGGAGGTCGAGACCGCGCTCGCGCAGAGCGGCTAGGAACGCGGCGCCGTCGGTGGACGCGGTCCAGGCCGCCAGGGCGGCCGCGCGCAGGTCGTCGAGGGGGACGCCGGTGCGGGTTTCGATCAGGCGCTCCTGAGGGCTCAGGCGGGCCACCGGCCGGGCCGCATCGGTCGTCCCGGAGGCCTCCATCCACGCGGCGACGTCGTCCCGGCCGGCCTGGCGCAGCGCGGAGACGATGGCCCGCGAGTGCTTGCTCGGCGTTGGCGAGGGCATGCCGAACTCGTACTCCACGATCCGGCCGCACCGCTCCCTGCGCAAGAAGTCCCAAGCCAGGTCGACGACGGCGCCGGACTGGCGGACGAGGCTGTAGACGCGGTGCTCGTGGCGCCTGCCGTGCTTGACGTGGACGGCCCCCGCGAAGGGCTGGCCGCCCAGTCGGAACTCGGCCTCGAAGAGCGCCCAGAACCGGGCCCTCGCGCCGTCATTGTCCTGGATCGCGGGATCAGGGTCGCAGTGCACGTGGTAGACCGGCCGGTCCGTTCGGCCGCCCAGCGACAGGGCGACGAGCTCGCGCACCTGCCCGATCAGATCCCGGCTGCCGAGGCCCCGCGGGACGAGGACCTCGACCGTGTCGTTCTCCGGCTTGAGGAGGTGGCGGGCCAAGGCATCGCCGCCCTTGCCGCGCTCGGCGCCCGAGATCATCGCGAGGCCCCGAACATTGGCCGGGTCATCTCGAACCGGACCTCGCGGGCGTCGTCGAGCCGATCCTGGCTCGGGTGCCCGGCGTCGCCGAGGATGACCTCGACACGGTGCCGGACGTCGGCCTGCCACTCCTCGACGTCGGCGGCCGTCTCCCGGGCGTCGCCGGCCCGTGCGCGGAGGCGCAGGATCGCGGCGTGGATGACGTCCCACTCGTCCACCATCAGAGCCTCCCCTGGAGCCTGCGGACGATCTCCTCGACGCCGGCGCTCAGCTGCCTCGCCGCCTGGACGAAGCCGATGGCGACCTGTGCGCCACTAAGGGCGGCCTGGTTCAGGACAGGGTCGCCCGGGACGAGCGGCCCGGGGACGGCGTAGCCGGCGGCCTCGACGGCTGCGGTGAGCCGCCGTGCCTGCCGCCGGCGGACGTGGACAGGGAGGCGGTTGCGCCGGAGCTCCCGGTCGATGCTGCGCTCCAGCGGGCTCATGCGGACCTCCCCAGGCCGATGACGATTGGCATGACGGCCGACCTGATCCGGTCGAGGCCGGCCTTGACCTCGTCCGCGGGCACTGAGGGCCGCGACAGGGGCTCGTAGAGCGCGCCGAGGTCGCGCAGCGCCCCGGCGAGGACGGCCTGCTCCTCCGGCGGGATCCGCACCCGGGGGGCGGAGGCGCGGTCCGCCTCGGCGTCCAGTCCGAGGGCGTCGGCCACCCACCGCCGGATGAGCGCGCCATCCGTGACGCCCTCGGCCTTCGCCGCAGCCGTCAGGGCTGCCCGCAGGGGGGCGGTGAGCCTGACGTCGACCTTGCTGGCGAGCTTGCGGTAATCAGGCGCCGCAGGCTGGGGTCCACGGGGCAACGCCCCTGGCAGCGAGCCACCCGAGGCGGGGGGCGACTGGGGGGCGGCATGCGGAGCATGTCCGACCGCCATGGCTGGCTTAACTCCAACCTTTTCCATCGTGTCGGACGACTGCACGTCGGACGTCTGCATGTCTGCCTCCCCCTTCACCGCTTCGGACCGGCCGGGGGCTCGTGGCCCTCCGGCTCGTCATCGCCCTTGGGAGCGACAGGGGGGACGGGGGGCGTGGCGGGCGCGGCGCCACCCTGGGGGCCGGAAGATCCGTCCGTGCCGCCCTGGCCGCCGCCGCTACGCCGGGCGGCCGCCTCGTTGATGCGCCGGAGCTTCTCCAGGGCACGCTGGTCGAGCTTCTCCCGGACGTCGTCAGGCAGCGCGATGGGCGGCTGCGCGTCATCACCGAACTTCTTCGCGGCGGCGGCCGCCTTATCGACAGCCTGAGCCCCGGCTTCCCACCTATCCAGGTCGGTCCGAACGAGGTGCTGGATGTGCTCGCGATAGGCAGCCGTCCGGCGCCTCTCCGCGTGCTGCGACAGGGGCAGGACGGCGACGCGGCCACCGCCGGCGTAGACGGCCCGGATGTACTCCGCGGCCTCGCCAAGGCGGTTGATGGCGATGTGCAGCTGCTCCGCGCTGGGCTGCGTGGAGTGCCTGTCGTACGTCCTCACGACCGTCGCGACGGCCTCGACGAACCGCACGTTCGGGTCCGTCCGGAGGGCGGCGGCGCGGGCCTTCAGGTCGGCCGTGCGCGCGGCGTCCGACACGGTGTCCGACACGGGGGCGGGCGTCGGACGCGTAGCGCTGGCCGGCGTCCGACGCGCCGAGGGCGGGCGCTTCGGCGTGGGGGCCGGGGTCAGGCCGGCGAACGCGAGGATGGACTTGAGCATGGGCGGCGGCTCCGAATGGGCTGTCGATGTCCGACGCCCATGGATTGTCCGGCTCAAATCGCCTGCCGCCAGGGGCAATCGCGCGCCGCCGGCTGGCTCCCTCTAGGCCCCCCGTTGCCCCGCCCCGGCCACGCGCCCCGGACCCGCCCAAACAGGGCCTCCGGGGACCGAATTCGGGGTTTCGGCGACGAATCGGTCGGCGCATGCGCGATTGCGCTTGATCCTTGCCACGTCGGCCTACGGTGGGCGCACGTAGGCCGACGCGGGACGCAGTGAGCCGCACGTCGGGCTCTGGTGACAGGCGTCCGCGGGGATGACGATCACGGCCTCACTCACTCCGAGGCCTCCATGCGGTACATTGACGAGCTCTCCCTAGAAGCCCGCGCCCAACTGCTCGCGCAGCGGGAGGCCGCCATGCACGGCGACCGCGCGGCGCAGGACCACTTCACCGTCCTCGGCGGCAGCTACTGGGGCGCGCCGCCGGCCGACCTGTTCGACGCGGTGGCCGTCGGCATCGGGCGCGGCTGCCGCGGCGCTGACCTCGCGCGCAAGGCCGTCGCTGTATCCGCCCTGTTCGGAGAGGCGAGCGTGGCTGAGGTCGTGCGCCTCTGCGACGAGGTCTTCGAGGAGGTCGAGACGCAGAACGCCAGCCGGCTGGCGCGCATCGTCAGGCGCATCAACAACCACAAGGCCGGCCCCGCCGATCTCGAATGGCTCCTCGTCCAGGCGGAGGCCATGACCGATGACCTGATCCTGACGGCCTCGCCGTTCGAGGGCGATCAGGACGGCGCCGAAGAGCTCCGGCGCCAGGTCGTCCGGGCGCGCAAGCCGTGGACCTGCCACTGGACCCGGCGGCCCATCAAGCTCGGCGAACGTCACCTGGCTATCGTCGAGCGGTATGACGGCAATGTCCTGACGACGCGGCACAGCCTGCTGTCCGTCTACCTCGACGTCGCCGGCGAGGACCCCGCGGCCGCCATCGAGCTCGCCCCGGCCGAGCACCGGAGGGCGGCATGACCGCGGAGAAGGACCTCACCCGCCACCCGGTCTGGGGCGCCGCGGCGGAGACGGAGCGGGTCAACCCGTTCGCCGGCCGCTTCCCGGTCGTGAAGACGATCACCCGCGCCGACGGCACCGAAACGGTGCTGACGTCGAGGCCTCAGCCGGCCATGCCGAAGGCGGCCACTGCGCACATCCAAGACGACCACGAGCGCATGCTCCGGCTCGTCCTGGACATCCTCTACGACGAAAGGCTGTCGGCCGAGGAGAAGGTCGCGCGAGCGGGTAACTCGCCCGGTTTCGATCCCGTGCGGGATGGTCGCCCATACCTTCCATGGCCGCCCCGGGCGAAGGCGGCCGCGCTCCCGGCGACGGGGTCGTTCCATGGCTGAGCCCACGCAAGCCGAAAAGCACGAAGCCGCCTGCGAGGCCCTGGAGAAGGCCGCCGACCTCCTGCTGGAACACGCGGAGGGCATCGCCGGCCTGTTCTTCCTCGCCGAGCGGAGGCACCTCATGCCGCCGGAGCCGCTGACGATCACGCAGCCGACCGGCCCCGTGCTCATGCGGAACCGGCCGGCCGAGGATGCCTTCTGGACGATGATCGTGGCGGCCGCCGCTTTCGCCGGCAGCCGGGAGACCTACCTCCGGGCCCGCGACTACTTCCCCAGCGAGCGGTCCTGCCTGCTGCACTACGAGGTCGAGCGGCTGGTCGCGAACCTCGGCGACATGCCCCCGTCCCTCGCCAGCGTGCCGGCCGACGCGGCGGATCCCGAGCTCGGCATCACGCCGGCGGACGTCCACCGGCAGGCCTGGCGAGACCACCTCGCCGTCAAGGCCGGCAGGCTCGCCGAGGCCAGCAAGTACCGCTTCAAGAGGATGGCATGACCGACCGCGAGGACACGCCGCTGCGCCGGGCCATCGTGACGGCCTGGGCGCTGCACGAGGGCTACACCGTCGAGGCCGCTACCTGGTGGCCCGAGGAGGAGGGCATCGAGGCCTGGGACTGGACTGACCCGAACGGGAAGGAACTGGGCGGCGAGATGGGGGACCACCGCGACCTGCCCACCATGCCGGACGAGCTATTCCGCAGGCTGAATGGCGAGTGCCGTTGGCAGGGGGGGTCATGACCGACCGCGAGAGGGCGGCCGGCCTGGTTCTGAGGGGCGCTACTGAGCGCCCGCGAGCGACGCGTCCGAACACGGAACCTCGTGGCGGTCGCCCTTGCCGCACCAGGCCTGAAGCTCCTCCAGTGTGCGCGCGCATGTGTCTTCGACGCCGCAGTTTTGAGCCGTCATGCCGGCGGTCAGGTACAGGCACCTGTCGTGCAGTGCCTTCATGAGACGCCGGGGCATGCGGTGGCGGCAGAGAACATTCGACGGCGGCAGATCGGCTGCTCGGCGCCATGCCTGGAGATAGAGGGCCTCCGGGGGGTTCGGCGGTGGAGGGGGATATCGCCGGGCATCTGCGGCGGTCGGGATGGCGAGGATCGCGAGGGTGACGAGGGCTGCGCGGCGCATCGGAGGTCTCCAGGTCCGGATATGGAATCGAGGGCCCCAGTTGCCCGGGGCCCGAGTGCTTAGGCGGCTTCAGCCATCTGGCTCTGGAGGGCGGTCAGGTAGGAGGCCGCCCGGGACGCCGCGCTGGCGGCGGTGAAGATGGCCTTGGGGTCGCTCCTCAGGAGGGTCAGCCAGGAAGCCAGGTAGCTGGCGTGGGTGGGGTGCGGGGTCGCTTCGAGCCCGAGCTCCGCGCAAAGGAACGCCGACCCGAGCTCGGCGATGAGCTCTTCGGCGGCGTATGCCTGCGTCTTGAACCTGCCGGAGAGGTCGCGGTCGAGGCGCCCCTTGGCCCCGCTCCAGTGTACGAGCTCGTGGAGCATGGTTGAGGCGTAGCCGTGTGCCTCTGGGAACCGGGACTGCGACGGGATCCGGATGAGATCCTGGCTGGGTATGTAGCAAGCCATCTCGCCGCCCCGGATGATCGTCGCATTCGTCCGGTCGACGAAGCCCTCGAAAACCTCGGGGATGACCCACTCGCTCGGGGGCAGGGGCTCCCCGGCCTCGGGCGCGCCCTCGACCTGGCTGGCGTTGAAGGCGTAGCTCGCCCGCGCCACGAACCGAGGGCGGTCCTCCTCGTCCTTGCCGAGGTCCTTCCAGAACACCACCAGGGTGCTTTTCTCGCCCTTTCGGACCTGCGCCCCGAGCTCGCCCCACTGGCGGTACGTCGCCCAGCGGTCGTCGCTGTAGCCGGCGGCCTGCGCGCCTACCCAGAGGCTGAGCGTGTTGATGCCGCGGTAGGCCTTGCCGGTGAGTGCGTTCCGGGGGAGCCCGCCGCCGCGCCGGTGCCAGGGGCAGGTCCACTGCCCGGCCTCGCCCGCCTCCAGGGTCGCGATGATCGAGTTGGTGACGGTCTGGTGGATGTCGAACTGGGCCATGGTCGTCTCCCTCGGCCGCCCTGCGCGGCCTCGATGGGAGGGCCTGGAGACGGACGAGGGCGACCCGCACGCGAAGCGCCGAAACAGCGTGGAGGACCCCGTCAGGGGTTGAGGGGAAAAGCCCCGGCTGTCGTATGACCCCCCAATTCGAGAGGCCGCCCGGCAGGCCGGGGGAGGTTTGGCTCAGTCGCTATCCAACCGTCCGCAAATGCGGACGTCGCTACTCGTAGAATGGCCAGTCCGGTCCGACAGGCTCCCCTGAACCATCCGCGCGCGTGTTCTGGGGGAGGTCGCTGTACTGCTGCCGGGCGCGGCGGTCCTGCTCGACATACTCTTGCAGGGCGCGGAGCTCACGGTCGATGGTGTCCGCCGGTCGCGTGCCCTCGCGGGGGAGGACCTGGGTGCCGTGGTCGTGCGAGCGCGCCCACTCGATGATGGCCTGGAGGAGCGCGGCCCGCGGGGCGGGGACGTCCGGCAACCCACGGGCGTGGGTGGCTACCTTGTCGAGCCAGCGCAGGCGGCCGGCGAGGTCATCGGTGGGTCTCATGCCCGGACCGTGGCACGCCCGAGTTTCGCGGCGGTTGACGCGTCCGGTAAACGCGAAGGGCCCCCGGGGTTGCCGGAGGCTCTTACGCCCGGCTGGGCCGGGGAACCGCTTATGCAGCGGAGAGTGGTACCTGGGTCACGGGATGGCGGGCGTCAAGCCGTCCATGGCCTCGGCGTCGAATGGGTCCACCGGCCATGGCCGTCGTGCCTCCTCGCGTCGGGCCGCTTCGCGGATCCGCCGGGCTTCGAGCATGGGTGCCTGGGCATACAGCAAGGCGCAGCGCCAGACGGCGAAGTGGCTGCCCCGCGTCACACGCTTCGGCGTCGGCCCCCGCGCCGGCAGGACGATCCAGTCACGCGACGTCGTCACGTCCCCGGGGCCGCCGCTCCCGCGCCGGTCGCGACGGCAGTGGACGACCAGCCCCACCAGGGTGTCGGCGGCCGACCGGATCTCGAACCCGTGGGGCCGGTGCCCGTCTGCCCGCATGTGCGTGAGGGCCCAATGCCGGCCGAACCGCGCCAGGTCCTGGGTCAGGATGTTCCGGCGCCTAGTCGCCCAGACGAACGCCTGGCCGTCGATGGGGATGCTGAGGTCGAAAAGCTCTGGCATGCCGGCAGGCTGGCACGGGGGCCGTTTCATCCCCGTTCACAGGACCGGTTACCGCCCGGTTAGCGTGCCCTCGCACGGGCCACGCCGGGCATGGAACAGAGGGTGCACCGACCAAAGATCGACCAAAGAATGGGCGCGCAGGACGGCGAATTGGCGATGACGGCGATGAAACGAGAACGGCCGCTCCCCTCTGTGCAAGGAGGGGAACGGCCGTTATAGAGGGATCCACGCCCCCGTTCGGGACGTGGGGGTCGCAGGTTCAAATCCTGCCACTCCGACCAGTTTTCCCCTCTGGGGGAGGTCATCCCGGTATCTACTGAATTCGGCCCGGCCACAGGTCCGGCCAGGTTGTCGTGCCACTGCGCGCATTCGCGTATCTGCGAAGCTTCGATCCATTCGCCACACTGCGCCGGTGCCGCTCAGCCTCCATCAATTCCGGGCACGCCATGGATGCGCGTCCTGCGAATCTCTCTGTCGATCTTGTAGAATAGGGCCCGGTTGGTCGTGGACTACTCTGCGTCTCGGGGGAGGGTGCAGATGAATGGGTCGGCTGCCTGTGACGATCTCAGGGGCGCGCTGGCGGACTCGGCGTGTCACGCGATCCAGTCCCACGAGGGCTCCTGGTGGTGGTGCTTGGCTCCCCACACAGCCCGGGGATCCACCTTCGAGCGCGGCGCCTGGCACTAGGACCGCAGGGCGGCGTCGGGCTCGGTCGTCAGCGCCACGACGTGCGTGTAGAAATCGAATGTCGGAGGCCGTTCCGTTCGGCACGCCGCAGCTTTCCCATCGACCCCGGCGATCCCGCGCAGGCCATATCGGGGTGGCGCCCCACAGGCGTAACTTCGGTTTCAAATCGGAGCGTGTCTTCGGCGCGCGATGCCGGTCAATCCATCCCAGCGCCCGGACAGCGCCTTCAGCACGCTGATCGACCTGTCCGTCTTGAGCACGACCGCCGCAGCCTGCGAGAGGTCGTCGAGCCCCTCGGAGCGCAAGGCCGCGAGGACATCGTCCCGCGTCTTGCGCTGACGGCGCATCGCACCCTCGACCAGGCGCTCACCGTGGACGAGCAGGGTCGGTTCCGCCTTGATCATTGCCGTGACCCTGGGCGAACCCAGGCGCAAGCACGCGTTATCGACGCATATCCTTGGGCAGATGCTTGATCGGATCCGTCCGCCCCCCCTGCTCTTTGCCCTGGACTGATCCGTCGGACTGCATCACGTCCGTCGACGCTTGGATGGCGCTGGGCGGTGCGACCTGGCCGGTGGCCTGATTGCGTGGCGCGGCACCGCTACCCTTCACCGTCGACGTTCCGGGCGGGAGCGTACCGGCCGTAGGCTGGTCGATGGCGCTACCGGCCGACTGCGCGGTTGCGGGCAGCGCCGACGCCATGGCCCCCGAAAGCAGGGCGACGGCGCCGGTGAGCAGCATGGCCGCGACACGACCGGAGCGGAGACGACGACGGGCGATCACCATGATACTGCGCTCCATTTCATGAGCCCGGGCGATGGGCATGCCGAAACGCAAGTCCCCCCACGCGGCTTGGTTCCTGGCGGGATCCGAAGTGAATGCCGGCCTGCCGGAGGCGCCGATCCAACCACGCTCGTCCGGCGCGGATCCCACGCAAAACAGCTTTTGCTGAACGGTTTCCGGCACTGCACGTTACCGACGGCGATCACGCGTCCGAGGCGGCGCGCCGCTGTCCTTGGCCGGAGGCCCAGGATTGGTCGGCGAAAGCATGGTACAAGGAGTTCCAGCGTGAAGAAGACCTTCCTCGCCGCATTCGTCGTCACCGGCCTGGCCGGCATCGGCATTGCCGCCACGACCCTGCCGTCCGCGGCCCTGCCGATGAACGCGGCCGGCGTCACCGCCCCGGCCAACGCCGACCTCGTGCAGGTGCGCATGCACCGGCGCCACCGGATGCGCCAGGGCTCGGCCAGCCATGGCAACGCCGGCATGCCCTCGCGCGGCGCCCGCGGACAGCAGTACGGTGGGACCACCGGCGGCCCGCGGCGCTGACCCCAAGCAGACTTGCGTCGGCAGGCCCACGCTTCGCCTGCTTAGGTCTTTGGTATGGCGCAGGTTTTCGTCGCAAAAGCAGTCGCCATTGTTGCGCAACCTGCTTAAGACCCGCCCGCCCCGCGGCTTCTCGAAGCTGCCGCGGGTGACCATGCGCCGCCGGATGGCACCACTGCCTCCGGCGGCTTTCTCATGATCTCCGGTACCCAATGATCTTCTCCGAAGCGCTCGGGCGGCTCGAAGAACTCGGTCGCTCGGCCGTGGCCCTCTTGCCGGGACTGGCCATCGCGCTCGTCCTGTTCGGCATCGGTCTGCTGATTGCCAAGGGCGTGCGCGCCGCCGTCCGGCGCGCGGCGGAACTTCGGGACGCCTCTCCGGGCTCGGCCTCCGTCCTTGGCCGCATCGCCGGTGGTGTGACGGTCCTGGTCTCGTTCTTGGTAGCCGCCTCGGTGGCGTTCCCATCGGTGTCCGCCGCCGACCTGTTCAACCTCCTGGGCATCGGCGGCGTGGCCATCGGGTTCGCCTTCCGCGACGTCCTCCAGAACCTGCTCGCCGGCATCCTGATCCTGCTGACCCGTCCCTTCGTCATCGGCGACCAGATCCGCGCCGGCTCGCACGAGGGCACCGTCGAGGACGTCTGGGTGCGGGCGACGGTGCTAAGGACCTACGACAACCAGCGCGTGCTTATCCCCAATGCCACGCTGTTCGTCGACAAGATCACGGTCATCACCGCCCACGACAAGCGACGGCTCGCCTTCCCGCTGACCATCGGCAACGGCGACGATATCCGCGAGGCGCGCCGGGTCATCGTCGAGGCCCTGCGCGGCACCGACGGCGTGCTCGCCGAGCCACCGCCGGAGGCACTGGTGACCGGGCTCGGCGCAGCCGGCGTCGACATGACGGCCCGGTTGTGGGTCGACCCGCCCCGGCGCCGAGACGCCGTCGACGCGCTCGACCACGCCATCGCCAACGTGAAGGAGGCGCTTACCGCCGCCGGCATCGACCTGCCGTACCCGACAAGCCAGATCCTGTTCCACGACCAGACCGAGGAGACCGACGGCGACCGCTCCCGGCAGCGCGAGGGGTGGCCCGCCGGGAAGAGTCCGCCGCGTGCCCGGTGGCGCGTGCTGCGGGAGGACGACGCTACCGACCGCCGGGCGGAGGAGCGGTCCTGAAGGTGCCGCTGCACGCGTGGATCGACATCCTCGGCGACCTGTTCTGGTTTCGTCCGACCCTGACCGTTCTCGGTTGCATTCATCTCGTCCAGTTCGGGGTCAAGCTGGAGACCGCCCACGTCACCGGCTGCGACGCGTCCTCGCCGAAGCGGTCCGAACAATCAGGACAAGGATGGCGTGCGCCGTCGTTGCCCAGATACGTACCGCTGGCCGCGTCGTAGGAGCGGAACCGACGAGCCCAGGCGGCGACCGTCTCGCCGTCCGCCGCGCCCCGGGCGGCCTGCGCCTGCGCGTAGGCGAAGGCGCCGCCCATGAGCGCCCCGGCGGCCAAGCCGCCGATACCGGCGCCGACGGCCGCACCGACATCAGGCCCCTTGCGGTAGCCGTCATGGCGGCCGTAGCGATGGGGGCGATGACCGAAGCGGCGGTACCGGGCTTAGCTCGTCGGGAGGGCTTTGGCGGAGAACGCCGCGAGCGGGCTTCCGAACGGCTTGGCGGCGGTGGGCTGAGCGACGAGAAGGGTCGGAACCGTGGCCGCGAGGGTCTTCCAGGGTCGTCGTGCCTGTGGAGGGTAGCACGCAGAGGACGACGCGCTGTAGCCTCCGGGGGCCTGCCACCTCCGCTCTTGAAGACAGCTGCGTCGATCCTAAACAAACGGGTTGGGTCGATAGGAGGTCGTCTGCTTTTCCAGCTGGCTTTCGCTTAAGCAGGTACCCAGATTTCGACCAGATCCGACCCATGATTTCGCGCTTTTGTCACTCTCGTCGACTTGCGCACCTTTATTCAGAAGATGCCGATCGTTGCGCCGTCCTACAGCGCTGCGCGTGTATCACCTCTCACGGGACGAAATTCGGTCTGCCGTACGCAGCGCGATCGCTTGAATGGTGAGCGACGGGTTGACCCCACCGACCGTCGGGAAGACCGAGCCGTCGCAAACGTACAGGTTCGGGATATCCCAGGAGCGGCAATCGGCATCGACGACGGAGGTGCGTGGGTCAGCGCCCATGCGGGCGGTGCCGTTGAGGTGGCAGGTGTCGTCGCCCTGGTCCCAGACCTCGCGACCGCCTGCCGCGACGAGGGCTTCGCGCAGGAACTTGAGCGCGTGGCGGTTCAGCGCCTTGTCGTTGTCGCACCACGAATAGGTGATGCGCGCCACCGGCAGCCCGTACTGGTCCTTCACGTCGGAGAGCGTCACCCGATTGCGCTCCTGCGGCATGTATTCGGAGACGACCTTCAGCCCGGCGACGTGGTTGTAGCGCTGCATCTCGGCCACCAGCGCCTCGCCCCACAGGCCGTGGGCGGAGGCCTGCGTATTGGCCCAGAGCTGGGGCAGCGGGCCCTGGCTCATGTAGGAATAGCCGCCGAAGAAATCCTTGGCGAAGGGGCCGTGACCCCTGTCGTCGTAGTTCCAGTGCTCGCTGATGGCGAGCGAGGGCGGCCCCTTGTAGCTGCGGATCTCCTCGTCGAAGACGCCCCAGACCGCCTGGTTGCCCTGGACCATCAGGTTCTTGCCGACGAGGCCCGAGGAATTGGCAAGCCCGTCCGGGAACTCCTGGTTCGCCGAGTTGAGGAGCAGGCGCGGCGTCTCAATGGCGTATCCCGCCACCACGACGTTCTTCGCGCGCTGGAACCGCCATTTCCCCTCGCGGAAGTAGTGGACGCCACTGGCGCGGCCGTTCTTCGTCTCGATCCGGCCGACCATGGCGAGGTCGCGGATCTCGGCGCCGGCCTTCAAGGCGCGCGGCAGGTAGCTCACGAGCACGCTCTGCTTGGCGTTCGTGGAGCACCCCAGGGTACAGAAGCCGCGGTAGACGCAGGGCGGCGCATCGCCGTGCGGGGCCGAGACCGTGGCAAGCGGCGTCGGCGTCCAGCCGATGCCCATTGCCTCGGCCCCCCGGGCCAGCACCTTGGCGGCGGCGTTGATCTCGTGCGCGCGGCGGTGATAGCGGCGCCGGTGCGGTCCCCAGGGGTAGGAGACCGGGCCGGAGATCTTCAGGTCGTCCTCGACCTGATCGTAATAGTGCCACATCTCACGCCAATCGATCGGCCAGTCGGCGCCGTAGCCCATCAGGGTGCGGGCCTTGAACCATTCCGGTCGGAATCGCAGGGCTACCATCGCGTAGTGGACGGTGGAGCCGCCCACCGCCTTGCCGGAATTGTTCGAGCCCATCTGCAGCGGGTTCTCGCCGTCGACGATGCGCTCATCCGTCCAGTAGAGCTTGGACTGATGGCTCTCGTCCGAGGCGAAATCCTCGAGCGGCCGGAAATACGGGCCGGCATCGAAGGCGACCACCGAGAAGCCGCGCTCGGCGAGCCGGCAGGCGAGGGTTCCGCCGCCCGCGCCGGTGCCAACGATGGCGAAATCGACTTCCTCGTCGTCCCGGTGCTGGCGCATCGGAACCCATTCGCCAATCCGCATGACGTTGGGCGCGCGACCGTCGCGGGCGCGGGGCTGGTGCTCCGGGTCGTTGCCGGGGATGGCGTGCTTGGGGTTGTCGGCGGCGTTGCCGAGGCCGGGGATGCGCATGGGTGGGACAATCCTTACCGGCCGACCAGGAGGTTATCTTCGTAGGCCTCGTCCTCGCGGCCGGGCTTGGCCTCGGCCGCCTCCCAGGGGTCGCGGCGGTCGAAATCCATGCGCACGTAGCCCCGCGGGCTCGCTGGGCCGCCCCAGCCGATCTCGTTCCAGGCGGTCGGGTGGGCGTAGTAGGCCTTCACGACGTCGGGCAGGACGCGCTTGTGGAAGAACAGATTGGACGGCATGCCCGCCCAGGCGGCGTCGGTGAGTTCGCCCACTTCGGCGCTCTTCAGCAGCGCGTCCTGCGCCCAGGTGCCGAGTTCATGGAAGCGCGCGCCGAACCGCGCCTGCGCCTCGGCGTCGAGGGCCGTCAGCCCCAGGCGCCACGCCTCGCGCTCCTCGGGCAGCTCGGGGTTGCGGTAACCGTCGCGCGTGTCTGTGGCGAGCTTGTGGTCCACAAGGGCTGCCACCGGAACCGGGTCAGCCCGGTCCACCGGCTGCGGCACGATTCGGTCGGCGATGGCCTTTATCGTCGGCCATTCGGCTTCGTCGAAGAAGCGGCGCGTCTCAGGGCCGATCCTAAGGCGCTCGTCGAGAACCGCGCGGGTCTTGGCGTTCCAAGAAGGGCTGTCGCGCTTCGCCAGCACGTCGTAGCCCGGATAGAGGTCACGTCTCGGCAGCATGGGACACCCGGCTCAGAAGCGAAAGGGTCGGTGTTCGAGCAGTTCGAGGGCGGCGAGGCCCCCAAGCGCGACGCCGGAGAAGGACGGCGGGGCTGGGAGCGGCGGCCCGTCGATGAGGTTCTGGCGCCAGTTGTCCCAGCCGCCCATCATCCGGGCGACGCCGTAGGCGTGGAAGGCGACGCCGCCGACCCCCATCGCCGAGACTGCCCACATTCCCCACTTGGCCCCGGCCTGGTTCGCACCCGCCGGCTTGGCGGCGGCGCGGGCGAGCAGGGCGGCGGCGAGCGGCGGCAGGCTCACGGGGATGTACATGGCCGGGTTCTGGAAGGCGCCGCGGAAATGTAGCAGCCCGGCCTCCAGGGTCGTGCCGGCGAGCATGCCCGCGGTCGCCAGAGCCAGCGCCGGCCCGGCCGGCAGGCCGACGAGCCGGGGGGCGTCGGGATCGGCGTCGCGAACATGCTCGGCGATGACGCCCAGGATGCCGGCGAGCGTCAGCGCCATCGGTGCGCCGATGGGGGCGGAGTAGAACAGGTTCTGGAAGGAATAGCCGCCCTCGCGCTTACCGACGTTGTAAGCGTGGAAGCCAAAACCGATCAGGCCGGTCAGCCCGGCCAGCGCCTGCACCCCGTGCCGGACGCGGGAGCTGCCGGGGTCGGTATCGCCGGCCCCGTGCAGGGACGCCGCCAGGGTGACGCTCGACACGATAATCGGCGTGTACATCGCCCGGTTGAAGAACTGGCCGCGATAATGCTCCAGACCGGAATCGAACAGAACCGAGGCCGCGAGCATCGTCGAGGCGTGATTGAGGCGCTGCGCCGCGCTCGCGGTCACCGCGCTTCCGCGTCGCGCGTAGCGGCGCCCCTCCGAGCCCGCCGGACCGAGGCGCTTCGAGCGGCCGGAGGCGAACCACGTCAGCAGGCCGGCGCCGATGGCAGCCGCGGCGAGGACCACCACCGGGTGCACCGCCGCCTCGGCCCGCACCGGGGCGACGCGCCGTTTCAGGGCAGGCCCGGACAATCCCTGCGCGCCGCGGTGGCGTTCCGGCGGGCGGGGACCGCGGTCAGACAGCGTAGGCATCGGCGTCCGGGGTCTTGAGGATGAGGCCGTGGCCCGGCCGGGTCAGGTCGGGGGCTATCGCCCCGTCCCGGGCTTTGGGCGCGCCGTCGAACAGCATCCGCTCGATGCGGACGTGATCGTGGAACCATTCGAGGTGCCGGAAGTGCGGCGCCGCCACCGCGACGGGCAGGTGCAGGGCCGGGGCGCAATGGCCGGAGAGGTCGATATGGGCCGCCTCGCAGAGGGCCGCGATCTTGAGGAAGCCGCTGTAGCCGCCGCAGCGGGTCACGTCGGCCTGCGCGACGTCGACCGCACCGGCCGCAAGCAGGCCACGTAGGTCGTCAAGGGTGTAGGCATATTCCCCCGCCGCGATCTCCATGCCGGCGGGCGCCGCCGCGCGGACGGAGGCCATCCCGGCGGGATCGTCGCTTGTCACCGGCTCCTCGAACCACGCCACGCCGAACGGTTCGGCCGCCCGCGCGACCGCGACGGCACGCTTCGGCGTGAACGCACCGTTGGCATCGATGAACAAGTGCGCGGCGCCGATCGCCGCCTTCGCGGCGGCCATGCGGGCCGGATCGCGCTCGGGCTGCCTGCCGATCTTCATCTTCACAGCGCGGCAGCCGTCCTGCTCGACCCAGCCGGCGAGCTGCTCGCGCAACTGCCGATCGTCGTAGCTCGTGAAGCCGCCGCTGCCGTAGATCTCGGCCCGCTCCCGCGCCCGCCCGAACAGGCTCGCCAGCGGCAGGCCGAGGAGGCGCGCCTTCAGGTCCCACAGCGCCGTGTCGAGGGCCGAGATCGCGGTGGCCGCGAGCCCGGAGCGGCCGAGGTTGCGCACCGCACCCCACAGCACCGCGTTCGCCCGCGGGATGTCGAGGGCCGGGAGCCCGGAGAGGCGCGCGGCCAGAGTCTTGGTAATGAGAGGCACGATGCTGGCGTCGGTGTAACTGTAGCCGAGGCCGGTCTCGCCCCCGGCCTCGATCTCGGCGACCACCAGGGTGGTCGTGTCCCAAGCGAAGGTGCCATCCGCCTCGGGTGCGTCGGTGGGAACGGTGAAGGCCCGCGCCCGCACCGTCCCGATCATCGGATCCGTGCGCATGATCGGAGCCGGATCCCGGCCCTACTTCCGGTCGCCGGGTAACACAGAGCTCAGCACCTGGCGGGCGGTGTCGACGAGCAGATGGCGCTCCTTCGGATCGCCCTTGCCCAGCATCGACATGAAGTTCTGAACCTGCTGGAGCGTGAAGAACGGCGGCAGCGGCGGCACCTCGGGATCGGTCTTCACCTCCAGCACCACCGGAACCGGGCTCGCCAGCGCCTCGTCCCAGGCTGGGCCGATCTTGGCGGGGTCATCGACATAGATGCCCTTCAGGCCGATCAGCTCGGCGAACTTGTGATAGGGCACGTTCGGGATGGTCTGGCTCGCCTCGAATTTCGGGTTGCCCTCCATCACCCGCTGCTCCCAGGTGACCTGGTTCAGGTCCTCGTTGTTGAACACGCAGCAGATCCAGGTCTTGTTCGACCAGCGGTGCCTATACTTCGCCACCGTGATCAGCTCGGCCATGTTGTTCATCTGCATGGCGCCGTCGCCGACCAGCGCGATCACCGGCCGGTCGGGATGGGCAACCTTGGCGGCGATGGCGTAGGGCACCGCCGCGCCCATGGAGGCGAGGCCGCCGGAAAGCGAGCACATCTGCCCCCGGCGCATCTTCAGGTCGCGGGCGTACCAGTTGGCGCAGGAACCGGAATCCGAGGTGACGATCACCCGCTCGGGGAGGCGCGGGGAGAGTTCCCAGGTGACGCGCTGCGGGTTGACCGGGTTGGCCTTGGCCATGGCCCGATCCTCGGCCTCCTTCCACCAGGAGGCGACGCCCTTCTCGATGCCGGTACGCCAGGAGCCGCCCTCCTTCTTCTGCTCCAGCAGGGGCAGCAGGGCGGTCAGCGTCTCGGCGGACTCGCCGCAGAGCGGCACTTCCATGGGATAGCGCAGGGACAGCATCTCCGGCGCGATGTCGATCTGCACGCCGCGGGCCTGCCCTTCCTCGGGGAGGAACTCGGCCCAGGGGAAGCCGGAGCCGATCATCAGCAGCGTGTCACACTCGGCCATCATGTCGGAGGAGGGCTTGGAGCCGAGAAGCCCGATCGTGCCGGTGACGAAGGGCAGGTCGTCCGGAAGCGCCGCCTTGCCGAGCAGCGCCTTGGCGACGCCGGCCTGGAGCTTGTTGGCGACCGCGATCACCTCGTCGGTGGCGTGCAGCGCGCCCGCGCCCACCAGGATCGCGACCTTCTTGCCGGCGTTGAGCACGTCGGCGGCCCGGCGCAGATCGGCGTCGAAGGGCACGACCTTCGGGGCGGTGTAGCCCACCCCCGAGAAGGTGTTGCCGTGCTTGCGCACGGGCGCCTCGTAGGGGACGTCCTGCAGGTCGTTCGGCAGGATGATCGCCGCGACCTTCCGCTCCGCCTTCGCGATGCGCATGGCGCGGTCGACGATGTGGCGGACCGAGGCCGGGCTCGCGGCCTGCTGCACGTAGGCTGCGACATCCTTATAGACGCTCGTGAGATCGAGCTCCTGCTGGTAATGCGCCCCGTTGACGTTGCGCGCCTGCTGCCCCGCGATTGCGAGCAGCGGCACGTGGTCCGAGTAGGCGTCGTACATGCCGGTGAGCAGGTGCGTCGCGCCGGGGCCCGAGGTGGCGAGGCAGACGCCGACCTCGCCGGTGAACTTGGCGTAGGCGGTCGCCATGAAGGCCGCCATCTCCTCGTGCCGGACCTGGATGAACTCGAAGGGCAGGTCGTTGCGCTGGAGCGCGCCGAGGAGCCCGTTGATCCCGTCCCCGGGGTAGCCGAAGATCGTCTTCACCCCCCACTCGGCGAGGCGCTTCCAGAAGAAGTCGGCAACGGCTTCGGCCATGGAACGCACTCCTCGAATCTGCGCGGTCGCGCAGCCCCGTTCCGGGGCGGCGCATCGAAAGCTGCGACGGAAATCCTGATTTGACGCGCGGTCGATCGCGCAGCGTCTGTCGGGCTAACCGGCGGTCCTAGGGAGCGTTCCAGCCGAGGAGGCAGGGGTTGTCACGTTCCGGTGAGCCGTTCCGCCGGCCCTCGCGCTCAGCCGCCCGCGAGGTCGAGGGCGTAGAGATGCTGTTTCGAGGTCACGAAAAGCCGTTCCTCGCCGGGGCCGAAGCAGCCGTTGGAGCAGAGTTGCGGCGTCGGGATCAGGCCCAGCCGGTGCCCCTCGGCCGAGTAGACTTGCACACCGTCTTCGGAACGCGTCCAGATCCAGCCGCTGCGGTCCACGCGGAAGCCATCCGGCACGCCGGGCTCGACCTGCGCGAAGACCCGGCGTTCCCCAAGGCTGGCGTCTCCGCGAACGGGCTCGCTGAACAAAAGTGCCCCGTCGTTCGCGCAAACGAAATCGTTCGGCGCGTTGAAGCGGCGCCCCTCATTGGTTTCCACCAGGGCGGTGTTGGTCCCATCAGGGCGGTGTGGGTCCCATCCGGCGCCGTCTGAGATAGGCGGCGTTAGCCGTGCTCGCAGTGGATGAGGTTGCCGTCCAGGTCGACAGTGTTGCCGTGTGTCGATGCCGGCGCGTAGGCTCCCAAACAGACAGACCCACGGGTCCGACGTTTCCCGTCCAATCGAGCCGAGCTACGAATGTCTATTTCAGGGCTGTCGCAGGCTGATAGCGGATCAGCTGCTATTCGCCATGTCCAGTCCCGCCGATTGGCACTTCTGAACGCGGGGTCGGGTGGTTTTGAGACCGTCTGCTAACGAGCAGGAAGTAAATTAAGCAGACAACTGTGTCGCCCGCGTGCGTCGCTTGAAAAGCGTTACAAGTAACCGCTCACTGGTTCGCCGACACGAAGGACCGGATGCTCTGGACGAGCCTGCCCTGGTCGAACGGCTTGTCATAAAACACGCCCCGGGCCGGGATGCTCGACAGGTCAGGCTTCACCGCCCCGGTTAGGATCAACTCGACCGGCGGCCAGCGGTCGCGGATCATCGCGGCCAGTTGCAATCCGAGAACCGACCCGTGCACATCGAGATCGGCAACCACGACGCGGATGTCGCCCCGATGTTCGAGGATCTGGATGGCCTTGGCCGTCGTTGTCGCCTCGACGACGTCGCAGCCCGCCTCCTCGATGAGGTCGGACAACACCATCATCTGAATCGGCTCGTTCTCGATGAGGAGGACGATGGGCCGGCGGTCACTCGATGCGGTCACGAAGTTTCCCTTCGAGGACCAGCGTCTGCCCCGATCACGATGCCACGACTTGCGAGATGGGCGCGCGGAACTCCGCGTCCAGGCCCGTGGGGGTATAATCCAGGTGTGTGTCCCGCGTTCCCAAAAGGCCGGTCTGAATGAGCCGCGCCCCAAAGCCGCGCCGCGTGGGCGCGGTGGCGGGTGGGCCGCCGCGCTCCCGCCATTCCAGCACGACCGTGCGCTCGGCACCCTCCTCGATCCGCCAAGCCACATGCACAATGCCGCCCTCGACTGAGAGTGCGCCGTACTTGATCGCGTTGGTGGCCAATTCGTGCAGCAGCAGGGACAGGGACAGTGTCGCCTGCGGAGCCAGGGCGAGGGTCGGCCCCGCGATCCGGAAGCGGGTGAGGGTGGTCTGCAGGGCCAAGACCTTCTCGACGATCGACCGGATGGGGGCCGCCGCCCAACTGTCCTGCATCAGTACGTCGTGGGCGCGCGACAAAGCGATGAGCCGCTCGGTGAAGGCCTTGACCGGCGCTTGGTCCGGCACCGCCCGGAGCGTCTGGCCAGCAATCCCCTGGACCATCGCCAGGGTGTTCTTGAGCCGGTGGGACAGCTCGCCGTTGAGGAGCACGCGCTGCTGCTCGGCCTGAACCCGCGCCACCGCCACTTGCACCCGGTCGGTGACCGTACGGATGAAGGCGATCTCTTCCGGCCTGAAACTCCGGGCCCGGGCGTAATGGACAAAGCCGACGCCGACGAGCCGGTCCCGCTCCATCACCGGCACGTCGATCAGTGAGCGGACGCCGATGGCGACGAACATGTCCGCCATCGCCTGGCACCGCGGGTCCTGCGTGACGTCCTCGATGACGACGATCTCACCCCGCTTGAGGTTGTCGATGTAGCTGCCGTAATCGCGAAAGGCGTGGGCCCCACTGAGGGAGCCGACCGTCGGGGCGCACCAGTCCGTCGGGATGTCGATCGTCTCGTCGACGGGGTTCACCAAGCCGTAGCCGGCCCGCGTTGCCCCGAGGACCTCCGCCATGGTCTTGGCGGCGGCTTGCACGAAGTCGGCTACGGTATCGAGGTCGCGCAAGTGGTCGCCGAGCTTGAGCAGCGCCTCCTGGCGCAGGCCCGCATGTTTGGCCTCCGTGATGTCGGTCACCACGCCCGGGAAACGCAGCGGCCGGCCCGCGGCATCGTGGTAGCAGCGCCCGCGCGCGTAGACCCAGGTCACCGTGCCGTCGGGGGCGAGGAGGCGGTACTCCTCGGTGAACTCGCCGCCTGTGTCGAGCGCCTGCTGGATGCGCTCGCCCACCCACCCGCGGTCGTCGGGATGGATACCGTCGACGAAGGCCGTGAGCGGCGCGCCTCCGACGGCGAGCGCGGGATCGACCCCGTACATCCGGGCGAAGTGCTCGCCCGCGTACAGCCGGTCGTTCGGGATGTCCCAGTCCCACCACCCCAGGGAGCCCGACGCCTCGAAGGCGAGGCTCAACCGTTCCTCGCTGACCCGAAGGCTCTCCTGCGCGACGTGCCGCTCGGTGACGTCGCGGACCGTGCCGAACCAGCGGACGATCGTGCCCCTCTCGTCGCGCGTCGGTTGCCACTGGCGGGCGATCCAGCGCAGCGCACCGTCGTCGGCGCGCCGGATGCGGTACTCGATGGGTTCGGCTGCGCTGCCGTCCGCGCGCGACGCCGCGGTGGAGAGCGTGGCGCGATCCGCCATGAGGACTGGGGCGGTCACGGCATCGAGCGTGTAGACGGGCGCGACCGGCAAGCCGTGCAGGCGGCAGTATTCGGCCGAAACCACGATCTCGTCGGTGGCGACGTCGAGCTCGAAGGTGCCAACCTGTCCGGCCTCCTGGGCGAGCCGCGAGCGCGTGTCGCTGGCGCGGAGCGCCACCTCGGCCGCGCGGCGGTCTGAGATGTCGTTGAACAAGATGGCGACGTGCCGCTCCTCCGGCGCGCCGACGCGGAAAGCCTGGACGTCGTACCAACGGTCGAGGGAGGCGGCTCCGTTCTCCAGGCGGACCGCCTCGCCGGTAAGGGCGACATGTCCGTAGAGATCGAACCAATGCTGCTCATGATCGGGTGCGAGATCGCGCATCCAGCACCCGGCGGCATCAGCGAGCCCTGTCTGGGCGGCGAAGGCAGGGTTGACCTCGAGGAACCGGTAGTCGACGGCCCGGAGACCGCCGTCCTCGTCCTCGAAGCGCATCTCAATGACGCAGAAGCCGGTATCGAGCTTTTCGAACAGCGACCGGTAGCGGCTCTCACTTCGGAGAACATCGCCTTTGAGACGCACCTCCGCCGCGAGCGCGGCGTTCCGGGTGCGCAGCGCGATGCGCAAGTCCAATTGCGCCACGACCTGCCGAGCCAGCGCCCGCAGATCGTCAGCCTGCTCGGGGGTCAGTCCCTCGGGACGGGGCACGGTGTCGATGACGCAGAGCGAGCCGATCACAAGGCCGCCGTCGAGCCGGAGCGGCGCGCCGGCATAGAAGCGGATGTGTGGATCGCCACTTACGAGCGGGTTGCCGGCCGTGCGCGGGTCGGCGGCGAGATCCGGGATCGTGAGGAGGTCGGGGGCGGTCAAGGCAAGCTTGCACACCGAGCGGTCGAGGTCGGTCTCGCTCGCGTCGAAACCGACCCGGGCCTTGAACCATTGCCGCTCACGACTGACCAAGCTGACGAGCGCCACCGGCACCGAGCACAGCCGGGTCGCGAGGCGCACGACGTCGTCGAAACCCGGCTCGGCCGGCGTATCGAGGATCGCTAGGGCATCGAGCGCGGCGAGGCGGTCAGGGTGACTGACGGCCCGATCGGTGAGCAGAGAATTCATTCCATGAGCCGGTGGGGCTCAGGCGCGCCCACAGATACGCTTTTACAGGAAGCATTGCCGGTGGCCAGTGAGCGCTTTCGCGCATGTCTCACGGTCTTAGCCACGAAGGCGCGCTTCCCTCACCGCCTCGATCATCGAGCGGATACGCGCGGCCATCGTCTCGATGGCGAAGGGCTTGGTCAGCACCTCCATGCCGGGTGCGAGATGGCCGTTGCCCACGACGGCGTTCTCCGCATAGCCGGTGATGAACAACACCCTCAGGTCTGGCCGGGTGACCCGCGCGGCATCGGCCATCTGGCGTCCGTTCATGCCACCGGGCAGCCCGACATCGGTGATCAGCAGGTCGATGCGGACGTCCGACTGAAGCACCCGTAAACCGGCGGCGCTGTCGCCGACCTCGATCGCCGTGAAGCCGAGCTCATTGAGGATGTCGGCGACCAGCATGCGCACGGTGGGCTCGTCGTCGACGATGAGCACGGCCTCGCCTTGCTCCGACCGCGAGAGTTCCAGGATCTTGGCTTCTTCGACTTCGTCGACGGTCTCCCCGTAGTGGCGCGGCAGATAGAGGCACACCGTCGTGCCCTGGCCCACCTCGGAGTAGATGCGCACCTGCCCGCCCGACTGCTTGGCGAAGCCGTAGATCATCGACAGACCAAGGCCGGTGCCCTCGCCGATGGGCTTCGTCGTGAAGAACGGCTCGAACACCCGGGAGATCACTTCAGCCGACATGCCGCTGCCGGTGTCGGTCACACACAGCGACAGGTACTGGCCTTCGGGCATATCGAGGGCGCGTGCGGCGCGATCGTCCAGCCACTTGTTGGCGGTCTCGACGGTGATGCGCCCGCCCTCCGGCATGGCGTCGCGGGCGTTGATGCAGAGGTTCAGCAGGGCGTTTTCCAACTGCGGAGCGTCGACCAGCGCGGGCCAGAGGCCGGACATGCCCACAACCTCGACGGGGATGCCCGGACCGACCGTGCGCTGGATCATCTCCTGCATCCCGACGACGAGGCGGTTCACGTCGGTCGGCTTGGGATCGAGTGTTTGACGGCGGGAGAAGGCGAGCAGGCGATGGGTCAGTGCCGCGGCGCGCTTCGCCGCTCCCTGGGCTGCCGCCATGTACCGTTCGACGTCGTTCAACCGTCCTTGCTGGATGCGGGCCTGCATCAGTTCGAGCGATCCGGATATCCCGGCGAGCAGATTGTTGAAGTCGTGCGCGAGCCCACCAGTGAGCTGGCCCACCGCCTCCATCTTCTGCGATTGCCGGAGCGCTTCGGCCTGCTCCCGCTCGACCGTGATATGCCGGCCGGAGGCGTAGACGCGCCCGTTCTCGAAGGTCCCGGTCCAGGCGAACCAGCGATACGAGCCGTCCTTGTGCCGGAAGCGGTACTCGTAGGGCGTGACCAACGGGCGCTCGAAGATGTCTGCAAAGGCGGCGAGCGTCGCCTCGGCATCGTCCGGGTGCGTGTAGGCGATGAACAGGCTACCGATCAGCTCGGCTGCGGACCAACCGAGCAGTTCGGTCCAGATCGGGTTGACCGCTTCCAGGGTCCCGTCGGGGGCGGCGACGACCAGGAGTTCCTGCGCGAGTTGCCACGAGCGGTCGCGCTCGGCGGTACGCGCCGCGACCTGACTTTCGAGCGTCTCGTTCAATCGCCGAAGCGCCTCGTCGCTCCGCACCCGGTCGGTCGCATCGATGACGTGATGGATGACCGCCGCGACCTCGCCGCCCTCGCCGAAGGCAGGGGTATTGACCGGCTCCCAACAGCGTTCTTCAAACCCGCCGCCGGGATGGGGGATGTCATACTTCTGGACCGGCATTCGGTCCGGCCGCCCGGTGGCGATCGCGCGCTCGATCGAGGCGCGCAGATTTGTGACACCCGTCGCTCCGGTATCCTCGGGATTGTCGGGCATTGCCTCGAACAGACCACGGCCTACGAGATCGTCACGGGTCGTCAGGGTCGCTGTGAGATAGGCATCGTTCACGTCGACAATAGTGAAATGCGGCGCGTCCACAGCGACAACCAACATGGGAGCCGGAGCCGCGGTGAAAAGCGCGTGACCGCTGAGGCCGAGCATAGCTTCCTGTGGTTGAGCCGGAGCTTGGCTTTCCTGCTGAGGCAAGGACCTACACCCGCCGGATCGAGAGGGGGGCCGGACCGAATTGTTCGCTGCCACACGCTAAGCGCATGATCGGCCGACCGGCGGCCTGCACCACTCCGCCGGTGCTGGTGAAGCGGCCGGACTGTAGACCCACCCCTATGGGAGTTTCCTGCTCCGATGTCATTGATGTCGTGATGCTCCTGTGAACCGACAGGACCGAGGCCGTCATGTGGGAGGCAATCGTCCCGAGGCACTCCGGTTGCAATCGACGGACTGAGTGATCTTCGTCACCCTGCACTGACAGCCAATAGTGGTCGACGTTCGGCCGCATTCGGGAAGCCCGGTTGCTCGCCAAAGCTAATGGCCTGGATCGGTTGCGGAGTGACCGCTTGGGGTGGCTCTCTGCCAGTCCGCTTCTCGATCCGAGTGCCGCGAAAGCTGACGTTTCCCTCCGACGTACGCGCCTCCCGCGTTCGATCCTTCGAGCTTTGCGATGACGGATTTCTTGCCCGGCGGCGAATGAGAGACGGTGGCGGTGCGGCTAGACCGGCTGGCGGAACGGCGGACCGTCGTGTCACGGACCGGCCAGATGTGCGTTATTCCCAACGTCGCGCGGGGGGCATCGAGATGGAAGGCGAGACGAATCCCGAGGCGGTTCCTGTGGTCACCGAAGATATCGGCTTGCCGACCCCGCCAAGCCCCGGTCGCCTGCCCCCACCACACCTGCCGCCGCCCGAGCCGGATGCTGCGGAAACCGGCAGCGACCGCAACGAACCCGCTCCTCCAGATGGAGGCAAAGCGTGACAGGTGGTCCGCTTGCCCGTTCCGCCGGTGCGGGCGATAGCCGCCTCATGTTGGCACGACCACTCGTCTCCCGCTCTCCCAATCCGAACGACGACCGAACCTTTCTTCTGCGGGCTGTTGTCCCCGGACGCATCGCTCGCGCCCCGAACACGGGGTCCGGTCCGGCGTGAGCGACCCATTCTCGTTCCTGCCCCCGGGCGGCGCGACCGGCGCCGAGATCCGAGCGCGCGACTGGTCCGATACCTCCCTCGGGCCGCCTGAGACGTGGTCGCCAGCGCTGAGGAGCACCGCCGCGCTGATGCTCGCATGCCCCACGGCGATGTTCCTCGCCTGGGGACCGGACCTGCTCTGCTTCTACAACGACGCCTACCGCCCCTTCCTCGGCCACCGTCTTGATACCGCTTTGGGGCGCCCCTTCCGCGAGGTCTGGGCCAGCATCTGGGACGATATCGGACCGCTCGTCGACGCGACACTGGCCGGCGAGAGCAAGACCCTCACAAACATGCCGCTCGACCTGTCGCGCGACGGCACGCCCGAGCGGGGCTGGTGGTCCTTCACCTACTCACCGGCTATCGACGAGGCCGGGCAGATCGCCGGCCTGTTTTGCGTGACCGCCGAGACCACCGCGCATGTCCTGAGCGAGGCGGCGTTACGCGAGAGCGAGGATCACTACCGGCACACGGTCGAGCTCAACCCGCAGGTGCCCTGGACATGCGATCCGCAGGGCAACATCACCTCCTTCTCGAACCGTTGGCTGACGCTGACCGGCCAAGGCCCCCGCGAGCCCTACGGGTCCGGCTGGATCAAGGCGCTCCACCCCGACGACGTCCCGCATACGGTGACCACCTTCACGGCCTGCCTCGCATCGGGTGACCCCGTCGACGTCGACTACCGCCTGTACGTGGCCGCGACCGGCGAGCACCACTGGATGCGCGCCCGGGCCCAGCCGCGCCGGGACGGGACCGGCGCCATCGTCGCGTGGTACGGCGTCGTCGAGGACATCCACGACCGCAAGCTCGCCGAGCGAGAGTTGCGCGACCTCAACGTCCACTTGGAGCGGCGCGTCGCCGAGGCGCTTGCCCAGCGCAAGCTCTGGGCCGACGTGTTCGAAGTCACCGACGCACTCGTCTGCGCCCTCGACACGGACTTCCGGCTGCTGGCCCTCAACAGGGCCTATGCCGATGGGTTCGAGACGCTCTATGGCACCCGCCCTCGGGTCGGCGACGACCTCGTCGCGCTGCTCTCCCACGTGCCGGACGAGCAGGCCCAGGTGAGTGCCGTCTGGGCCCGGGCGCTCACGGGTGAGGCGTTCACGCTGGTCGAGGCGTTCGGCGACCCCGACCGCAGGCGCCCCTATTATGAATTGGCCTTCACCCCGCTGCGCGACGCCGACGGCCGACGGATCGGCGCCTTCCAGTACGCGACCGACGTAACCCAGCGGCTGCGCGAGCTGGAGCAACTCGCCAAGGCCGAGGAAGCCCTGCGCCAAGCCCAGAAGATGGAGGCGGTCGGGCAACTGACCGGGGGCGTGGCGCACGACTTCAACAACCTGCTGACCATCATCCGCTCGTCGATGGACCTGCTGCGCAAGCCCGACCTGCCGGAGGAACGGCGCCGCCGCTATATCGACGCGGTTTCCGACACGGTCGACCGGGCCGCCAAGCTCACCGGCCAGCTCCTCGCCTTCGCACGCCGCCAGTCCCTCATGCCGGAGGTGTTCGACGTCGGCGCCCGCATCGCTTCGACCGCGGACATGCTGGCCTCAGTCACGGGCGCCCGCATCCGGCTCGTGGTCGAGGCGCCGCCGACCGCCTGCCACGTCCTCGCCGACCCGACCCAGTTCGACACCGCGCTCATCAACATGGCGGTCAACGCCCGGGACGCGATGGACGGACAGGGGACTATCGTCCTCAGGCTCGCATGCCGGCGCGGCCTGCCGGAGATCCGCGGCCATGCCGGCACGACTGGTCCGTTCATCGCGGTCTCGGTCATCGACGAGGGCACGGGCATCCGGCCTGCGGAACTGCCGCACATCTTCGAGCCGTTCTTCACGACCAAGGAAGTCGGCAAGGGCACCGGGCTGGGCCTCAGCCAGGTCATCGGCTTTGCGAAGCAGTCGGGCGGCGACGTCGACGTGGCCAGCACCCTCGGCCAGGGGACGACCTTCACCCTCTACCTACCCCAGGTCGACGCGCCCGCTGCGGAGACCGAGGCCCCAGGCCGGGCCGTCGGTGACGGTCATGCGCTGCGTATCCTCGTCGTCGAGGACAATCTCGATGTCGGGCGGTTCTGCACGCAGATCCTTGAAGAGCTCGGGCATTCCACGGTCTGGGCGAAGAACGGCGAGGAGGCCCTCGCGGTGGTCGAGCGCGAACCGGACCGGTTCGACGCGGTGTTCTCCGACGTGGTGATGCCCGGCATGGGCGGGGTCGCGCTCGCGCGACGCCTCCGGGCGCTCGTGCCCGACCTGCCCATCATCCTGACGTCCGGCTACAGCGACGTGCTGGCGCGCGAGGGCACGCACGGCTTCGATCTCGTGCGCAAGCCATACTCCGCCGCCGAGGTCGCCGCGGCATTCCGCGCTATCCCGGGCCGACGCGGGGGCGGAGCGGAATAGGGGCCGAAAGGCGGGTCCGCGTCCCTATCGGCGGGCGATTGCACGGTGGCTGCGGAGCCGGAGGGTCATCGATGGCGTCAGGGCGGTGTCGTGCCGCGGTCGGAGACGGCGTCGCGCATGGCGGCCCGGAGGCTGCTTTCCAGGAACGGTCGGCCGACGAAGGGGATGCCCGCGGGCAACTCCTCGGGCTTCGGTGTCACCTGGGCCGAGACCACGACGACGGCTAGGTCCGGCCGGCGCCGCGCCACCTCCCGGACGAGCGCGAGACCGTCCATCGCACCCGGCATGCGGATGTCGGTGACCATCAGGGACATGGAGTCGTCGAGGCGTGCCAGGGCCTGCGCGGCGGAACCGGCCTCGACCACGGCATAGCCCTCCGCCTCCAGGAGATCGCGGACCTCCAGGCGGAACAGCATCTCGTCTTCGACCACCAGGGCCGTCTTCTCAGGGGCGACATTGGGCATGGCGAGCGGAAACGATGCGACGGGCGCATCGTTGCGCCCGACCGTCACTGCATCGACTGGAAATTCGCCAGCGGCGCCTCGATGACGCAGGTCGCACCCGCGCGGGGATAGGCCAGGGCGAGCCTGGCGCCGACCTGCGCGGTGAGCCCACGCTCGATCAGGCGCGACCCGAACCCCTTCCGCGAGGGCGGGACGACCGGCGGCCCGCCGCTCTCCGTCCAGGCGAGGCGCAAGTCTGGCCCGTCCTCCGCCTGAATCAACGATGCCGTCAGCGAGACGCGCCCCTCGGGCACCGAGAGAGCGCCGTACTTGACCGCGTTCGTCGTGAGCTCGTGCAGCGTCAAGGCCAGGGACAGGGCGGCCTTGCCTCCGATCTCGACATTCGGTCCGGTGAACGAGACCCGCGCACCGGCGGCTTCCTGCACGCCGACGCCCTCCCGCACGACCGCGGCCAGCGGCGCGCTCTCCGCAGCCCCGCCCAGGAGCATATCGTGCGCCTTGCCGAGGGCCACGAGGCGGCTCCCGAGTACGTCGCGGGCCGCATCGATGTCCGTGGCGCCGCGCAGGGTCGAGGCGGCGATGGCCTGCACCATCGCCAGGAGGTTCTTCATCCGGTGGGACAGTTCGTGGTTGAGCAGGTCCTGGTGTGCCTGAGCCTTGCGCCGGTCGTCGACGTCCGCGACGGCGACCACGCCTCCGGTCATCGCGCCGTCGGCATCCCGCATCGGCACGCCGACGATCTCGATCCAGACCCGGGTGCCGTCACCGCGCTGGTATTGGCATTCGAGCGCAGCCTGCTCCGCGCCATCGCGAATGATCCGGCTCAGCGGGTACTCGTGCGGCTCGACCCGCCGTCCGTCCTCGTGGAAGGCGACCCACTCGCCGTAGCTCTCCGCGTCCGGCGATGGCAGGACCGGATGGCGGAAGATCTCCTCCAATCGCTTGTTGCCGCCGACGATGCGGCCGGACGGGGCCTCGGCGAACAGGATGCCGACCGGCACGGTGTCGAGCACCGCCCGGAGCGAGGTCTCACTCGCACGCAGGCTCTCCCGATTCCGGCGCTCCTCCGTCAGGTCGCGGGTGACCGTGCCGTAACCGAGGAGGTCGCCCGCCGCGTCTCGCACGGGGAAGACGTTGTAATGCACCGGCACGGCGGCGCCGGTGGCGAAGTTCCGGAAGTGCAGTTCGCCCTCCCAGAAGTTGTCGCGCTGGGCGGCTGGGAGCACCTCCACGACGAGCCGCTGGCGTTCCTCCGGCACGAAGTAGTCGAGGATGCGCGTGGCCCTGGCGGCGGCGAGGTCCGGCAGCCCGACGAGGCGGCGGCCGGCCTCGTTGACGAAGTCCGCCCGGCCGTCCGGCGTGGCGAAGCCGACGAAGTCCCTTGACTGTGCGACGATGGCGGCGAGCTTGCTCACTTCTTCCTCCGCCGCCTTGCGGGCGCTGATGTCCACCGCCGTTCCCGAGAAGCGCAGCGGCACGCCCGCCTCGTCGTGGATCAGGCTGCCCCTGCATTCGACCCACCGCAGGGGTCGTCCCGGTACCGCGAGCCGGTACTCGACGAGGAAGTCCGCGCCGTAATCGAAGGTGTTCCGGATGGCCGCCCGCAGGGGCGCGATGTCGTCGGGGACGACGAACGTCTGGTATCGCTCCATCGTGACGCCGGCGGCGACCTCGTCGGCGTCGAGTCCATACAGGCGCGCGAACTGCGCATCCCCGTGCAGCAGGTCGCTCTCCACCACCCAGTCCCACAGTCCGACGCCGCCCGAGGCGGTCAGCGCCATCTGCAGGCGCTCGTCGCTCTGCCGCAGCTTCTCCTCGGCAAGCCGCTGATCGGTGCGGTCACGCAGGACCTTCACGAAACCGGTGGCCGTGCCCGCGTCGTCGCGCAGGACCATCATCACGCCCAGCGCGAAGAAGCGCTCGCCGCCCTTGCGCAGATGCCAGCGCTCGTCGTTGCCGGTGCCCTCCGTCATCGCGGTCTGCATCTCCCGCTCGGCGATGCCCGCGTCCCGGTCCTCCGGCGTGAAGAACACGTCCGCCGGACGTCCCTGCATCTCGTCGGCGGTCCAGCCCAGGATCTTCTCCGCGCCCGCGTTCCAGTCCGTGACGCGACCGTCAGGGTCCATGACTACGATGGCGTAGTCGACGATACTCTCGAACACTGCGCGGTAGCGCGCCTCGCCCGCCCGCACCGCGGCCTGCGCCGCCGCCTCGCTGACCTGCGTCAGGGCGGACGTGGCCGTGGCCGCGAACATCCGCAGCAGCGCGAGATCGCGCTCTCCGAACGCATCGGCATGGCGCGACTGCAGCTTCAGGACGCCGAGCACGGCGTCGCCCCGGGTGACGGGCACATGGATGGCCGAGCCGATATCGAGCGACGCGGCCGTGTCCTGCCGGACATCCGTGTCAGCCCGGGCGTCGGTCACGAGCAACGGGCTGTTGGTCGTGAAGGTCCGGCCTGACGAGCTGTCGGCCAACGGCACGTGCAGGCCCTTGTGCTCCGTGAGGCTTCCCCGGACCGCGCGATACTCCAGCGCCTGGCCGTCGACGAGTTCGAGCGCCGCGCCGTCCGCGGCCGGCACTGCCCCCATGGCACCTTCGAGCAGCTTGCCGAGGACCACGTCCTGCTCGCCCCCGGCACCCGCCACGTCCGCCTGGGTCGCGCCGAGGACGTCGCGCTCATGTTGGGAGGCGCGCCGCTCGCGGATCATCGCGTCCCGCTCGACCAGTGACCGGCGCAGGAGCAGCTGGTCCATGACCTGCCGCGCCAATGCCGTCAGGTCCTCGGCCTGGGCGGGCGTCAGGCCACCGGGACGCGGGGCATGGTCGATCACGCACAGGCTGCCGAGGGCATGGCCTTCGGGCGTGCGTAGCGGTGCCCCCGCATAGAAGCGCAAGTACGGTTCGCCCGTCACCAGCGGGTTGTCGCGTGTGCGGGCGTCCCGGGTCAGGTCGGGGATCTGCAGCAGGCCGGGCTCGGCGAGGGCGAACTTGCAGACCGAGCGGTCGAGGTCGGTCTCGCAGGGCGGGAAGCCGGCGCGGGCCTTGAACCATTGCCGGTCGCGATCGACGAGGCTGACCAGTGCCACCGGCACGTCGCAGAGCCGGCGGGCGAGATGGACGATGTCGTCGAAGCCGCGCTCCGGCGGCGTGTCGAGGATCGCGAAGGCATCGAGCGCGTTGAGGCGGGCTTCGTCCCCGATGGGTAAGCCAATGACCTCGCCGATCACGGAGCAAGCTCCCGAAGCGTAACCGCTGCCGATGGCGGCTTGAGCTTGTCGGTCTCGCTCGCGTCGAGCGCGACCATCCGGCCGCTCGGTGCGTAGACGGCGCCGAGGACGTCAGCGAAGTGGTGACGCACGGCGGCGTGGCATTCGCACGCGGCGTTCTCGGCGCGCTTTCGGTCCAGCAGCCTCAGGCGCCCATGGCCGATCTCGATCAGCCCCTCCCGACGTAGGCGTCCGAGCACCTCCGTCAGGTAAGCGCGGCGCACACCGAGCATGTCCGCGAGGACTTCGTGGGTGACGGGAAGGTCGGGCGTGCCAATCCGGTCCTGCAACGTCAGGAGCCAGCGCAGGCAGCGTCGCTCGATCGTGTGGGCCGCGTTGCAGGCGACCGACTGCAGAACCTGCGCCAGGAGGCAGTCGGCGTAGCGCACGAACAGGTCGCGCACCGTCTTCGATTTGTGCTTGGCCTCGGACAACCGGGCGGCGTCGATGCGGATGACCGGCCCGCCCACCTGCACCACCGCCTGCCCGAAGGCAGGGAGATAGCCGTGGCTGACCACGCCGCCGACGGCTCCCTCGCGACCGATCGTGGCGGTCTCGACCGACTTGCCGTCCCTGAGCGGAACCACCAGCGTGACGACGCAGCCATAGGCCGGGAAAGTCACATGGCTGACTTCGTCGCCAGCCCGGAACAGGACCTCGCCGCGGCGGACCTCTCGTCGTTCGGTATGGGGCGCCAGAAGCGCCCGGTCGGACGCATCGAGGGCTTCGAGCAGCAGGTTGCCGTCGACGGATCGGAGGGG
Organism: Methylobacterium phyllostachyos; assembly: GCF_900103445.1. Taxonomy (GTDB): domain Bacteria; phylum Pseudomonadota; class Alphaproteobacteria; order Rhizobiales; family Beijerinckiaceae; genus Methylobacterium; species Methylobacterium phyllostachyos. The sequence goes on from NZ_FNHS01000003.1 coordinate 142,013, forward strand.
GGAGGAGCTCAAGGAAATCGTCACGCCGTCGACAATTGGATGGTCCGATAGCGATCTTTCCGGCGCAAAGATGTCCGATACCTGACAAGTGATGGATGAATGCCCAGAGGCCCGCCATTTTGAGCGGGGTCCTGGTGGCGGGTGCCTGCGGTCCCGTTCGACGTTCGTTGTCAGCTGAAGCAGGTCGTCGGCCTTGCCCGGTGACCGAGCTACAATGCCTTCTCGACGGCGCCCTCGATCCACTCCGGCTGGGTTTCGCCGACCGAGCGCCCCGTCTCCTTCTCGCCCCTGAAGGTGATCAGGGTGCTCTGCATCGTCACGCCGAACCGCTTCAACACATCCTTGCGGGTGTCGAAGTCGACGTCGAACACCTGTAGGTCCTTGAACCGGGGCTGGGCTTCCAGCTTGGCCAGGATCGGCTTCTGCGCCGCGCAGACGGTGCACCACGGCGCGGTGACATGGACGAGGATCGGCTTACCTGCCTTCTGGGCCGCCTCGAAGGCGGCTGGGGTGAAGACGGCCTCAGCGGCATTCGCGCCTGTGCCGAACAGCAGGGGAGCGGCGGCCAAGGCGCCGAGCAGGACGCGACGGGTGGCCATGGGCTGACTGTCTCCTTGGTGATGGGTCGAGGCGGACCAACCGTTCAGTTGGACGCCTGTGTGACCGCGCGGTCGACGTTCACGCGCTCGGCCCAATCCTTGGCCTCCGTCTGCCCTTTGAGGTCGATCAGCCGGGTGCCGCTGACGTCGACGTTCTTGAAATCGGCTCCGGTGACCGTAGCGCCGGTGAGGTTGGCCCCCGACAGGTCCGAACCCATCAGCACCACGTCGGTGAGATCGGCATCCTTGAGGTTGGCATACTCCAGGCGTGACCGCCCGAGATTGGCCCCTTTGAGGTGCGCGCCCGACAGGTTCACCGACACGAACACGGCGCGCATCAGACCCATGGACTGGTTCTTGATGTCCGCCCCGCCCTTGAGGTCGACCAGCGTAGCGCCGCTCATGTTGGCGCCCTTGAAGTCGCCAATCGGCATGGACCGGCTGAGGTCGGCGCCGCTGAGGTTGGCGTCCCGTGCCGTGATGCCGAACATCTTCGCGTCCGCCAGTTTGGCGCCGGACAAGTCTGCCTTCAGGAACCACGCCTGTTCGAGGTTCGCGCCGCTGAGGTCGGCGCCGCGCAGGTTGGCCTTGTTCAGCCGCGCGGTTCGCAGGTTGGCGCCCCGGAGGTTCAGCCCAGATAGGTCGAGGCCGGACAAGGACTTGTCGTGTAGGTCGACCGGCTTGCCGTCCGCGGCCTTGATCAGCGCCTCAACGTCGCCGCGGCTCATCTCGGCCTTGGTCATGGCGGGCGAGGACATGTCGGCCCCGAGCAGGAGGTCCTGTTCGGCTGCGGCGGGGCCGGCAGCGAGGACGGCGAGCATGAAGCTCAGGGCGAAGCAGCGCATCGGTTCACTCCCGGTGGCCACCGCACAGGGCCGGCCCCCTTATCGTGTTCGTTGTGAACGGATGCTATGCCGGGTCGCTGCACCCGGTCGGTGACCCAGGTCACACAAGTCCGCCGCGGCGGGAGAAAAACGCAACGCAAGCCGGACGATCAACCCGTCGTCGTGGCCGGGGGACGACGCCAGCCATGACGGATGCCCAGAAGGTCGAACGTTGGATCGACCGGTTCCCGCTGCTTCAGGCGCTGAGCCCGGCGCACCTCCAGATCGCCCGGGGAACCGTGCACTTCCCGGTGCTGGACGCGGGCGCCATCGCCTACGAACTCGATGGCGAGTGCGCCAACTACCTGATGTGCCTGCGGGGCCGCACGCGCGTCTTTCGCATGTCGGAGGGCGGACGCGAGGTGCTGATCTACAAGGTTGGCCCGGGCGGCACCTGTGCCCTGACCACGCAGTGCCTCCTGTCCGGCGGCACCTTCCCGGCGCAGAGCGTGGCTGAGGAACGGACGGAACTTGCGGCGCTACCGGTGGGCACGTTCCAGCACCTGATGGGCGAGAGTGCCGCCTTCCGCAGCTTCGTCATGGACGACTACACGCGGCTGATGTCCGGCCTGTTCACGCTGATCGACGAGGTCGCGTTCGCGCCGTTGAAGCAGCGCCTCGCGCAACGGCTCTTGGCCGAGGCCGATCCGCGGGGTGTTGCCGCCGTGACCCATCAGAAGCTCGCGGATGACGTTGGCAGCGTGCGCGAGGTTGTGAGCCGCATCCTGGCGCAATGGGCTGAGGCGGGTCTGATCGAACTCCGCCGGGGCGCAATCGAGATCGTCGACCGCACGAGCTTGGAGGCCGCAGGTCGACGCTGACACACGGCATGCCGGATCTGCTTTCGCGGCCGAAGCGAATCCAGCTTTTCGACCGGGTTGAATCGAGAGGAGACCGTTATGGCCCCCCCAGCGTTGGCCCCGGAGGGCGTTCGTGGATCGCTCCCCGGCCACAGGATCGACCCTGCGGGCCACGGATTGCGGACGATGGGCGACGACGGCGGACCAGCTTGTTCCGCAGAGAAGACCGGCGTACCAGGGCGCGGCGTACTCGTACGGACCCCCGTTCGCGACGTCGAGGTCGCAGGTTCAAGTCCTGCCACTCCGATCAAGAATGACCGCTTTCCCACAGTCAGCCCAACCGGCCTGCCGCACCGAGGCGTTGGGTCGTTGGCATGGTCAGCCAGAGCGGGTGAGGATGTCATCCGAGGCAGTACGATTGGCAGGCCAGCCGCCTCACGCGGCACAAGCTTGGCCCGGCTTCGCGCGCAGCCTCATCGGGGCCGCCGCGCTTATCGGGATGGCGGTCATCGGCTTCGTGGCGCTCCTCGATCCCTATGGCCTGCGCGCGGCGCCGGGGCGCCCGCCCGGACCGATCATGGACGCCAACCAGCGGCTCGCCTATCCGCAGATCGCCCGCGGCGGCGCATTCGACGCGGCGGTCTTCGGCACCTCGACCGCCCGGCTGCTCGATCCCACTGCCCTCGACGCGGCCTTCGGCGCGCGCTTCGCCAATCTGGCCATGAACGCCGCGACCCCCGACGAGCAGATCCGTCTGGCTGCGCTGTTCCGCGCGCATCGCCCCATCCGCGCGATCCTGTTCGGACTCGACGACACGTGGTGTGCAGCCGATCCGCCCGCGCGGACGGCCAACGCCTTTCCGGACTGGCTGTACGCGGAGGGTGCCCCCTGGGGTTTGCTGCGGCAGATGAACCTGCGCTCCGTGACTGCGGCGGCCCAGGTGGGGCTCGCCCGGCTCGGTCTGGCGCGCCCTCGCATCCGGCGGGACGGGTATGCGGTCTTCACCCCGCCGGAAGACCGCTACGATCTCGGACGCGCCCAGGCTCATATCCGTGCCAACGCCGCCGAACGGACGACGGCCGCCGACCCGGAGGACGCGCCGATGCCGGCGCTCACACGGCTGGATGAGTTCCTCGGCACGATCCCCGAGGGGGCGCTGAAGCTCCTCGTGTTCACGCCGATCCATGTGGCGGCGCAGGGGGCTGCCGGGACGGCGGCGGGACGACGCGAGGCAGCCTGCAAGAGACGCGTGGCCGCGATCGGAGCCGCACACGGAGCCACGGTGGTGGATTTCCGCATCGCCTCGCCACTCACCAGCCAGGACGCCAATTACTGGGACGCCCTGCATTACCGCGTGCCAGTGGCAGCTCAGCTCGTCGCGGACCTGAAGGCCGCGGTGGCGACGGGCGCGGATGACCCGGCGGGCGTTTACCGGGTGCTGGCACACCCGTGACGCGGTCTCACGCGGATGCGCGCTCCGCCTGAGCCCAGCCCTCCCGGGTGGCACAGCAATAATCCGCGAACCGGCCCTCCCGGATCGCCGCCCGGGCACCCGCCATGAGATCCTGATAGTAGGCGAGGTTGTTCCAGGTCAGCAGCATCATCCCCAGGATCTCGTTCGACCGGACCAGATGGTGCAGATAGGCCCGGGAATAATCCCGTGCCGCCGGGCAAGCCGAGGCTTCGTCCAACGGCGCCGTGTTCTCGGCATGGCGGGCGTTGCGCAGGTTGACCCGCCCGTGGCGCGTATAGGCGAGCCCGTGTCGGCCAGCCCGGGTCGGCATCACGCAGTCGAACATGTCGACGCCGCGAGCGACCGCCCCCAGGATGTCGTCCGGCGTGCCGACGCCCATCAGGTAGCGGGGCTTGGTTGGCGGCAGGTGCGGCTCAACGGTCTCGATCATGGAGAACATCACCGCCTGCGGCTCGCCGACCGCGAGACCGCCGATTGCGTAGCCCTTCAGGCCCAAATCCGTCAGGGCGCGGGAGCTCTCAACCCGGAGCGCCGGGACGTCGCCGCCCTGGACGATGCCGAACAGGGCCCGGCCGGGCTGCTCGCCGAAGGCGACACGGCATCGCTCGGCCCAGCGCAGGGACAGCTGCATCGCCTTCTCGATTGCCGCGTGGTCGGCCGGCAGGCGCACGCACTCGTCGAGCTGCATCTGGATATCGGAGCCCAGCAGGCCCTGGATCTCGATGGAGCGCTCCGGGCTCATATGGTGGGCGGTCCCGTCGATATGCGAGCGGAAGGTCACGCCCTGCTCGTCGATCTTCCGGAGCGCCGAGAGCGACATCACCTGGAAACCGCCCGAATCGGTCAGGATCGGCCGGTCCCAGTTCATGAAGCGGTGGAGCCCGCCGAGGCGCGCCATGCGTTCGGGGCCGGGGCGCAGCATCAGGTGGTAGGTGTTGCCCAGCACCACGTCGGCGCCGAGGTCGCGGACCTGCTGCGGATACATCGCCTTGACGGTCGCGGCCGTGCCCACCGGCATGAAGGCCGGCGTCCGGATCTCCCCCCGGGGCGTCGAGATCGTGCCGGATCGGGCGGTGCCGTCCTGCGCCAGCAGGGTGAAGCCGAAGGGAACGGGATCAGTCATGGGAGGTCCGCGCGCGGGCCCGGAAAGATCAGGCTGGCGTCGCCGTAGGAGTAGAATCGGTAGCCGGTGCGGATCGCATGCGCGTAGGCCGCGCGCATCGTTTCAAGGCCCGAGAAGGCCGAGACCAGCATGAACAGCGTCGAACGCGGCAGATGGAAGTTCGTCACGAGCGCGTCGACCGCCCGGAACCGGTAGCCCGGCGTGATGAAGATGTCGGTCGGCCCCGAGAAGGCCGAGAGCGTGCCGTCTGCACTCGCGGCGCTCTCCAGCAGGCGCAGGGCGGTCGTCCCGACCGCAACGATCCGGCCCCCGGCGGCCCGGGCCGCGTTGAGCGCGTCAGCGGTCGTCGCGTCCAGGATGCCGATCTCGGCGTGCATGCGGTGGCCGTCCGTATCCTCAGCCTTCACCGGCAGGAAGGTGCCCGCCCCGACATGCAGGGTCACGTGGTGGCGCTGCAGTCCGGCCGCATCCAGGTCCGCGAGCAGCGCCTCGGAGAAATGCAGCCCGGCCGTGGGCGCCGCGACAGCCCCCGGGTGCCGGGCGTAGATCGTCTGATAGTCGGTGACGTCCCGCGCGTCGGTGGCGCGCTTGCCGGCGATATAGGGTGGCAGCGGTAGCGCTCCCTCGGCCGCGATGGCCGCGTCGAGTTCAGGACCCGCCCGGTCGAAATCGAGGACGATCTCGCCGGCCTCGCCCTTCCCGGCCACGATCGCCGTCAGCTCGCCGAAGCGTAGCGTGTCGCCCACGGCGAGCCGTTTGGCTGGGCGGGCGAAGGCGCGCCAGCGCGCAGGCCCTTCGCGCAGGTGCAGCATCGCCTCGGCGCGCTGCCCCGGGGCACCCGGGCGCATCCGTATCCCGTGAAGCCGCGCCGGGATCACCCGCGTGTCGTTGAAGACCAGGGCATCGCCTTCCCGCAGGGCGGCGGGCAGGTCGCGCACGGTCCGGTCGGCCAAGGCCGCGCCCGGTCGCACCACGAGCAGCCGCCCCGCATCCCGCGGCTCGGCCGGGCGCAGCGCGATGCTGGTCTCCGGGAGATCGAAATCGAACAGGTCCACCCGCATGGCCGGCTGCCTGCACCGAACCGCCCGTGGTTTCAACCGCGGAACCCTCGGAAGGCGCGGTCGTTTTCCGCGTCACCGAGACGCGAAAGCCTGATCCAATGCCCTGGTACGCCGTGCGCCCCCGTGACGAAGCCGACCCGCGCTGGCCGCTGCCGGGCAAGCCGGAGATCGTCCTCAAGGCTCAGGACCCGGATCAGGCCCGGGCGCGATTCGAGGAGGCCTATCCGAGTCAGCCCTTCGGCAGTCCAGCCGTGCCGGTCCCGGATGCCGGGCTTGGGGGATTCCGCCTGGAGCCGGACGCGCTCATCGTCACCGAAACGGGCGAGCCGCCCGCAGACCGCGGTTAGAATCTATGGCGACCCTCGGCCGACCCCGACGGGTGACCCTGGATGGGCAGCTTCTCGGATACTGGGAGCGCGAGGCCGCGCGCCTGAAAGTTCTGGCAGCCGCCGCCTCATTCGCGTGGCAACGCCGTCGGCTCCTGCGGAAGGCTGCGGCGGCCCGCGCCAAGGCCGCGATCAGCCGCCAACGGGAAGTAGCGCGCGGGCAGGAGATCGAGCCCTCGGAGATTTAGCTGGGGCTATAATCTTTTCGGAAGCCTCGAACCTTTGCAGTGGCCTGGGCCAAGCTTGATGCCGTATGGGCGCGCCAATCCCATTTCGGCGCCGACCCATGGACCGCACCCAGAAAGCTGCCCTCTTCAGCGCCGGCATCGGCCTCGCCGTCACGGCGTTGAAGTTCTACGCCGCGTGGCTCACCGGCAGCCTCGCGCTGTATTCGGATGCCCTGGAGAGCATCATCAACGTGGTGGCGGCGATCGGCGCCTTCATCGCCCTGCGCGTCGCAGCCCGACCCGCCGACGAGGACCACCCCTACGGCCACCACAAGGCCGAGTTCTTCTCCGCGGTGATCGAGGGCGCGCTGATCATCGTGGCGGCGCTGATGATCCTGCGCGAATCGTATTACGGCCTCTTCGCCCCCAAACCCCTCGACGCTCCGGCCATCGGTGTGGCGATCAATTTCGGGGCCGGCATCATCAACGCGGCCTGGGCCATGGCCTTGATGCGCTGGGGTCAGCGGTGGCGCTCGCCGGCCCTGATCGCCGATGCGCGGCACGTCTTTGCCGATGTCGTCACGTCCTGCGGCGTCCTTATCGGGGTCGGCGCCGTTCTGGTGTCGGGTTATCCGATCCTCGATCCGATCGTGGCCGGGCTGGTGGCGCTCAACATCCTCTGGTCCGGCTTCCGCATGGTGCGCGAATCGGTCGACGGCCTGATGGACCGCGCGGCCCCGCACGAGATGGTGGCGCAGATCCGCACGCTGATCTCGGAGCACGGGGAGGGGGCCCTTGAGGCCCACGATGTGCGCACCCGCGCGGCCGGACAGGCGACGTTCATCGACTTCCACCTCGTCGTCCCCGGCATCATGAGCGTCGAGGAGTCTCACGCAATCTGCGACCGGCTGGAAAATGCCCTGGAGACGACCATCCCCGGGGCGGTGGTGACGATCCATGTCGAGCCCGGCGAGCAGGCCAAGGCGCGCGGGGTTCCGGTGCTCTGATCGGGCGGTCAGCTCCAGGCGTGGAGCGGCGGGTTGACGCCGTTCAGCGCGTGGTTGCCGACGATGGCATATTTCCACCGGACCGGGTCGTGCAGCGTGTGGGTCCGGGCATTGCGCCAGTGCCGGTCGAGATTCTCGGCCGCCAGGGTGGAGCGGGTGCCCGAGAGCTCGAACAGCTTGTTGGTGGCGGCCAGGGCGACCTCGGTGGTCAGCACCTTCGCCTCGGCGACGGCGAGCTGCGCGGCCGCCACGCCCTCGGCATCCGGCCGGGCCACCGCCTCGTCGAGGACGAGCCCGGCCCGGTCGAGGAGCGCTTCGGCGGCGTGCTGGCGGATGGTCAGGTCGCCGATCGCCTGGATCGTGTAGGGATCGTCAGTTGCGCGCTCCTGCCCGCTATCGATCCACGGCCGGGCCTTCTCGCGCACGAACCGGATCGTGTCGTCCAGCGCCTCCCGGGCGATTCCGGCATCGACCGCCGCCTGGATGATCTGGAACACGGCGCCGTCCGCGGTCGGCGCCTCGTAGCCCTTCCAGGCCGGGACCAGATGCGTCTTGGGCACCCGGACATCGTCGATCAGAACGGTGCCGCTCGCAGTGCCGCGCTGGCCGAAGCTCGACCAATCGTCGATGACGGTCAGGCCCGGCGCGTCCCGCTCGGCGATGGCGTACCAAGCCCGGCCCTCGTCATCGAGGGCGACGATCGGCACGAGGTGGGCGAGGAGCGCGCCGGTGGCGTAGAACTTCTGACCCCGCACCACGACATGGTCGCCGGCATCGGTGAAGCGCGTGGCGAAATCGGCCGCCCGCTTGGTGCCGCGCTCGGAGAAGGCGTTGCCGAACCGGGTGCCGCGCAGGACTTCCCCGAACAGCAGACGCTTCTGCGCGTCGTCCGACACGGTCCGGATCGCCGCGATGATGCCGAGGTGGTTCTGCGCGATCTGCGCGATGGCGGGGTCCGCGGCCGCGATGATGGCAATGACCTGCGCCAGCGTTCGATAGGACACCTCGGGCCCGCCGAAGGCCCGCGGCACGTTGATCGACCACAGCCCACTCTGAGAGAAGGCGTCAAGCTCGGCGAGCGGTCGCACGGCGTTGCGGTCGCGCTCAGAGGCGCCGGCGCGGAACTCGGCCGCGAGCCGGCGGGCGATGTCGAGCGCCTCCGAATCGCCGCCGATGACGTGGGCCTGGGTCGGCGGCCGTTGAGGACCGGGCACGCCCCGGGCGCCCTGGGGTTCGAGGGTCCGTGCATCGACGGCGATGTTCATGACAAACTCCGGATGGACAGAGGAACGGGACGATCAGGCGGCTTTGGCACGCTGGGCGCGGGCGGCCTCCAGGGCGCGCACCCGCGGGATCACGTGCGTGCCGAAATACGCGACCTCCTCCTGGAAATGCAGGAAGCCCAGCAGCGCGAGATCCGCGCCCGCATCCTTGAGATCCAGGATCCGCTCGGCAATCTGATCGGGCGTCCCGATCAGGTTGCTCCGGAAGCCGTCATTGTACTGAACCAGATCCTCGAAGGTAGATTTCGCCCAGTTGCCTTCGCCTTCGGGTGAGGCCTTGCCGGCGTTCTTCACCTCGTGGCCGAAGGCCTTCACGGCCTCCGCGTCGGCGTGGTCGATGATCTCCTGAAGGACGGCACGGGCCTCTTCCTCGGTATCGCGGGCGATCACGAAGGCGTTGACGCCGATGCGCGGGCTGTTGCCGCTCTGCGCCGCCTTGGCGCGGATATCGTCGACCTGGGCGCGGATGTTCTCGGGCGTATTGCCGTTGGTGAAGTACCAGTCGGACACCCGGGCCGCCATGTCGCGCGCCGCCCGGGACGAGCCACCCTGGAAGATCTCGGGCAGCGGCTGCCCCGGCTTCGGCTTCAGCGTGTAGTCGCTGTAGCGGTAGAAATCGCCGCGGAAGGTGAAGTTGTCCTGGGTCCAGATCCCCCGCAGGCTGCGGATAAATTCCTCCGAGCGGCGATAGCGCTCGTCGTGGTCGAGCCAGGGCTCGCCGATCGCCCGGAACTCGCCCGAGAACCAGCCCGACACGATGTTCACCGCGACGCGGTTCTCGGTGAGCTGCGCGATTGTGGCGATCTGCTTGGCGGCGAGCGTGGGGTTCCAGGGCCCGGGCAGGATTGCGGCGATCACCTTGAGCTTGGTGGTAGCGGCCAGCAGGGCGTGGCTGAATGCCACCGATTCGTGCTGGTACTCGGCGCCGTAGCCGGCGGTGAAGCGGATCTGCGTCAGCGCATAGTCGAAGCCTGCTTCCTCCGCGATCTGTGCCAGCTTCCGATTGTACTCCGCATCCCAGCTCGTCCGCTGCGGGATCTTGCTAATGACGAGGCCGCCCGAGACGTTGGGCACCCAGTAGGCGAAACGGATCGGCTCACGCTCCGTCGTCGCGATATGATGGCTGGTCATCCGGCGCTCCCTGAACCGCGCGGCGCGGGCCGCCGCGTTCCCTTCGATGGATCGCCGCAAACTGAATACACAATTCAGAAGGCGGCCGATCTCTCAAGACGAGGGGAAGTATTCCGGCAGAAGTGCCGTTGGTCAAAGGAACGTGTTGCTTTTTTCAAGCTATCTTAGATGAGCCTGTTCTTCTGGCCGGCCGAACGACAGCGAATTTGTGCTAGGCTGTGTGGGGCGTATCCGTCTCATGTAGGCGCCGCCAAGCGAACACGGAGAAGACCGCGATAAGGCAGGCGGCCAGACCGAACCACGTGAACGCGTATTGCAGATGGTTGTTGGGCAGATCGACCCGCAGCTGACCGCCCCGGGGCCATGAGGTCTGGCCGGGGACCGCATCCGCCTCGATCAGGTAGGGCGCGACCTTCGGGAGATTGCGGGCCGACGCGATGCCGGCGATGTCCCGGTTGAACCACTCGCCCCGCGCCGGATCCGGCTCAGGCACGAACAGGCCGCGGGGCTCGCTGGTGCGCAGGATACCGGTGACCGTCGTCGGTCCCTCGATCAGACCGTCGGGCCGATCGGACTGGGCCTTGAGCTCGGTGGGCACGAAGCCGCGATTGATCAGCACCACGTCGCCGTCGTCGCGCACGAGGGGCGTCAGCACGTAGTAGCCCTGCAGGGCCCGGCCCGGCGTCTCGCCGGGGGCGAGCCCATGGACGAGCGTCTCCTTGTCGTTGAGGAAATGGCCGGAGACGCGCACGTGGCGGAACTCGTCCCGGGCGGGATCCCAATCCGCCGCCTTCGGCGGCGCGACAGGCTCTGCCCTGGTCTGCCGGACGATGCGGGCGATCAGATCCTCCTTCCAGGCCCTGCGCTCGATCTGCCACGTTCCGAGGCTGAGGAGGATCGCCAGCGCGATCAGCGCAGCGAGTCCCGGCGCGACGAGATCGCGCCAGGCAGCCCGGGCGGTCGTTTCACTCACGATTCGAAGCGTCCCTGCTCGGCCTTGTTGCTGTACTGGAGCGCAATCAGCAGGCCCTTCAGCGGCCGGACGAGCATCAGGCTGAGCCCGACCGACATCGTGACCGCCACCAGGGCATGGACCCAGATCGGCGGCTCGTAGGTGATCTCAAGCCACAGGGCGAGACCGACCACGACGAGGCCGACGATCGACATGACGAAGAAGGCCGGGCCGTCGGCCGAATCGAAATGCGAATAGTCGAGGCCGCAGGCTTCGCAGGAGGGGCGGAGGGCTAGAAAACCGTTGAATAGGTGGCCCTCGCCGCAGCGTGGGCAGCGACCGCGCAGACCTGTCGGGATCGGGGGCGGCGGCGAGAAGGTGCGTTGGTCCACGGGGTCACTCCAGACCGATCCGAGGCGCACGTGACCGCGCCGCCTCCGGATCGTCCACCTCGATATGGGGATTCGCCGGTTCCGCACACGAAAAAGGGCGGCCGGAGCCGCCCTTCGCAGACCCGCCATGCAGAGGCGGGATGGATCTCAATGGGCGCCGCCGTGGAAGACACCCGAGCCCCACACGTAGATGGCGGCGAACAGGAACAGCCACACGACATCGACGAAGTGCCAGTACCAGGCGGCGAACTCGAAGCCGAGGTGCTGGCGCGGGGTGAACTGACCCGCATAGGCGCGGAACAGGCACACGGCTAGGAAGATCGTGCCGATGATCACGTGGGCACCGTGGAAGCCCGTCGCCATGAAGAAGGTCGACGAGTAGATGCTGCCCGAGAAGCCGAACTCGGCGTGGCTGTACTCGTAGGCCTGGCAGGCGGTGAACAGCACGCCCAGGATGATGGTCAGCCACAGGCCGTACTTCAGGCCCTTGCGGTCGCCTTCGAGCATCGCATGATGCGCCCAGGTGACAGTGGTGCCGGAGGTCAGCAGGATCAGGGTGTTGAGGAGCGGCAAATGCCAGGGGTCGAAGGCCTCGATGCCCTTCGGCGGCCAGACACCGCCGGTGAACTCGACCCGGGAGATCTGGATCGGATCGGCGGTGTAGAGGGCGGCCTCGAAGTAGGCCCAGAACCACGCGACGAAGAACATCACCTCGGAGGCGATGAACATCATCATGCCGTAGCGGTGATGCAGCTGGACGACGCGGGTGTGATCGCCGGAATTGGCCTCATGCGCCACGTCCTTCCACCACGAGAACATCGTGTAGAGGACGCCGATCGCGCCGGCGCCGAAGATGTAGGGGCCCGGCGTCAGGGTGCCGATCTGCAGGCTCTTCATCCAGAAGACGGCGCCGAACGCCATCAGGAAGCCCGAGAAGGCGCCGATCAGTGGCCACGGACTCGGGCTCAGGATGTGAAAGTCGTGATTCTTGGCGTGCGCCTCGGCCATCGTCCCGTCGCTCCTCACCCGCCGCCCTGTGCCATTCCCGGCATCCGGTCTGACGCTGCTGGCTGTTTGCTCTTGGCCGGGCGCGGCACACACCACGCCCAAGCTTGTCTGCACGTTTAGTCTGTGCGGGCTCGTGTTGTCACGCGCCCGCGATCAGAATTCCCGCTTCTGCCCAACGGTTGCCGTGTTGGCCGCGGCGGCTGTCACCGGCTCGCCGTTCTTGCTGGCGAAGTAGGTGTAGGACAGCGTCATCTCGGTCAGATGGGCCGTGTTCGAATCGTCGCGCACCGCCGGATCCACATAGAAGACCACCGGCACGTCGAGGGTCTCGCCGGGCTGGAGCGTCTGCGCGTTGAAGCAGAAGCAGGCGATCTTCACGAAGTAGCCGCCCATCAGGCCGGGCTGGACGTTGAAGGTGGCGACACCGGTCGAGGGCTTCGTCCCGGTGTTCTGAACCCGGAAGAAGACCGTCTTGGTCTCGCCGAGCTTCGCCTCGACGCTGTTCGTCTCGGGGGCGAACTTCCACGGCAGCCCCGGGGCAACGTTGGTGTCGAAATGGACAACCATGCTGTCGTTGGTCCGGGCCGCGGAGGCGGCGAGCGCCGGACCCTGGCGGGGCGTGCCGTCGTAACCCGTCGCCTTGCAGAAAGCGTCGTAGAGGGGGACCGACGCGAAGGCGAGGCCGACCATGCCCACCGCGAGGCCCGCGCAGGCCAGCGCCGTGCGGTTGGCGCCGCGGCCCGGATTCGGATGCGGTGCGGCCATGGCGTGTCTCCTCAGAGCGGCCGGCTCAGGATCTGCGGCCCGAGCTTGACGATCGTCAGCACGAAGAACAGCAGGACCCAGGCCCCAAGCGCCAGGGCGATCGCGATGGAACGCTTCCGGCGGCGGGCCTCCTGTTCGGGGGTGAGCGGACGGTACTGAATCTCGGGCTCGGGCATGGCGATCAGCCGAGCACCGGACGGAACAGGCCGAAGCTCTGCTCGGCCAGCAGCGCCGAGAACAGCGCGAACAGGTAGAGGATCGAGAAGCCGAACATGCCCATCGCGGCCCGGCGCTCCGCCTCACCCTCACGGTTGCGCAGCACGCGGATGCTGAAGGCCACCATGCCGAGGCCGCCAACGACGCCGATCACCGCGTAGAGGAGGCCGCCGAAGCCCAGGGCTACGGGCACGAGCCCAAGGGGGGCGAGCAACAGCGAGTACCAGACGATCTGGCGACGGGTTGAAGCGGGGCCGGCGACGTTCGGCATCATCGGAATGCCGGCCCGGGCGTATTCATCGGCCTTGATCAGGGCCAGCGCCCAGAAATGCGGCGGGGTCCAGATGAATATGATGGCGAACAGGACCAGCGACTCGATCCCGACCGAGCCGGTGACCACCGCCTGGCCGATGACCGGGGGCAGGGCGCCCGCAGCGCCGCCGATGACGATGTTCTGCGCGGTCGCCCGCTTCAGCCACATTGAATAGACCACCGCGTAGAACACGATGGTGAAGGCCAGCAGCGCCGCGGCGAGGACATTGGCGGCAAGGCCGAGCACGACCACGGAGGCCACGGAGAGGAACAGGCCGAAGCCCAAAGCTTCCTCGGAGGTGATCCGGCCCGAGGGAATGGGCCGGGTCGCCGTGCGGCTCATCACGGCGTCGATGTCGGCATCCCACCACATGTTGAGGCAGCCCGATGCGCCCGCACCCACCGCGATGGCGAGCAGCGAGATGGCGCCGATCATGGGCTGCACGTGGCCCTGCGACACGACCATGCCGACAAGCGCTGTGAAGATCACGAGGACCATCACCCGCGGCTTGAGGAGCGCGAAGTAGTCCGGGACGTCGCCGCCGGCCGCCGAGAGGGCGGGGGCCGGACCTTCGCGTCCGATGCTGTTCGTCAGGCTCGTCATCGCGTCTGCCGCTGCTGTGCCGGCGCCCGGCCACGCGCGTCACGGCCGAGTCGTGTTTCGAATTCGACGTGTTCCAAGTGCCGGCGTGAGCGGGGCCCGGGAATGCTCCCTTGGCCCGTGCGGATCGCCCTCGACGCTCGCCCTTGCCGGGAGGTCGGGTGAACCGGCCTCCGGGGAAGGGCGAGGGCCGCTGATGCGGCCCTCGCGGGATGTCTATCAGTGCACGCCCGGCTCGTCGACGATGCGGGGCAGCGTCTCGAACTGGTGGAAGGGCGGCGGGGAGGGCAGCGTCCACTCGAGGGTGGTGGCGCCTTCGCCCCACGGGTTGTCCGCGGCCCGCTCCTTCGAGCGGAAGGCCAGGACCACGCCGATCACGAACACAAACATGCCGAGGCCGAAGATGTGACCACCGTAGGTCGAGACCTTGTGCCAGCCGGCGAAGGCGTCCGGATAGTCGGCGTAGCGTCGCGGCATCCCGGCGAGGCCCAGGAAGTGCATCGGGAAGAACAGGATGTTCGCGCCGATGAAGGCCAGCCAGAAGTGCAGCTTGCCTGCCCATTCCGGGATGATCCGGCCGGTCATCTTCGGGAACCAGTAGTAGACACCGGCGAAGATGATGAACACCGCGCCCAGCGACAGCACGTAGTGGAAGTGCGCGACCACGTAGTAGGTGTCGTGCAAGTACTTATCGACCGCTGAGTTGGCCAGCACGACGCCGGTCACGCCACCGACGGTGAACAGGAAGATGAAGCCCACCGCCCAGTGCATCGCCGCCGTGAAGCGGATGGAGCCGCCCCACATCGTGGCAATCCACGAGAAGATCTTCACGCCGGTCGGCACCGCGATCACCATGGTGGCGAACACGAAGTAGGACTGCGTCTGGAGCGACAGACCGACCGTGTACATGTGGTGGGCCCACACGACGAAGCCCACCACGCCGATCGCCACCATGGCGTAGGCCATCGCAAGGTAGCCGAAGACGGGCTTGCGCGAGAACGTGGCGATGATGTGCGACACGATGCCGAAGGCCGGCAGGATCATGATGTACACTTCGGGGTGACCGAAGAACCAGAACAGGTGCTGGTACAGGATCGGATCACCGCCGCCGGCCGGGTCGAAGAAGGTCGTGCCGAAGTTGCGGTCGGTCAGCAGCATCGTGATGGCGCCCGCCAGAACCGGCAGCGAGAGCAGCAGCAGGAAGGCGGTGACCAGCTCGGCCCAGGCGAAGAGCGGCATCTTGTGCAGCGTCATGCCCGGGGCGCGCATGTTCAGGATGGTGGTGATGAAGTTGATCGCGCCCAGGATCGAGCCCGCGCCGGAGAGGTGCAGGGCGAAGATCGCGAAATCGACGGCCGGGCCGGGATGGCCGGCGGTCGAGAGCGGCGGGTAGACGGTCCAGCCCGTGCCGGCGCCGGACGCGCCGGGCGCGCCTTCGACGAACAGTGAGCACAGCAGGGAGCAGAAGCCCGCAACCGTCAGCCAGAACGAGATGTTGTTCATGCGCGGGAATGCCATGTCGGGCGCGCCGATCATGAGGGGCACGAACCAGTTGCCGAAGCCACCGATCAGCGCCGGCATCACCATGAAGAACACCATGATGAGGCCGTGGCCCGTGACGAACACGTTGTAGGTCGCGGGGTTCGAGAAGTACTGCAGGCCGGGCTGCTCCATCTCCATCCGGATGCCGAAGGAGAGGAAGGCGCCGATCATGCCGGCGCAGAAGGCGAAGAGCAGATAGAGGGTGCCGATGTCCTTGTGGTTCGTCGACAGGAACCACCGGGCGAAGAACGAGGGCTTGTGGTCGTGGACCTCGTGGGCCTCGGCATGGGCTGCGGCTGTAGCCATGGATTCGGGTGCCTTGTGAATCGGATGGGTGCGGGGTCAGCCGGGGCTCAGCGCGCCTCGGCGAAGCTCGTGCCGGTGTCGATGCGGGCGTACTTGGTCTTCGCTTCCTTCAGCCAGTCGGCATAGGTCTGCTCGCTGACCACGCGGACCACGATCGGCATGTAGGCGTGGCGCTGGCCGCACAGCTCGGAGCACTGGCCGTGGAAGGTGCCTTCCTTGTCGGCCTTGAACCACATCTGGTTCAGGCGGCCGGGGACGGCGTCGATCTTGAAGCCGAAGGACGGCATCGCCCAGGAATGCAGCACATCCGCGGCGGTGACCTGAATCTTTACGATCTTGCCGACCGGAACGACCATCTCGTTGTCGGTCTGGAGCAGACGCGGCTGCTTGTCCTCGTCGATGTTGGCATCGAAGGTGAAGCCGCCGCCGGCCTCGGTCTGCGGGTACTCGTAGGACCAGTACCACGCGTGGCCGATGACCTTGACGATCATGTCGGCCTTCGGATCCGAGAGCTGCGTGCGCAGCAGGCGGAAGGAGGGGATCGCGACAGCGACGAGGATCAGCACTGGCACGATGGTCCAAGCCACCTCGATGGCGGTGTTGTGGGTGGTGCGCGAAGGCGTCGGGTTCCGCTTCTCGCCGAAGCGGAAGATGCACCACAGGATCAGGCCCAGCACGAAGACCGAAATGGCCAGCGACAGCCAGTGCAGGCCGATCTCGAAGCTCAGAATGTCCTTGGCGTTCTCTGTGACCGGGATCTGCCGGCTCATCTCCCACGGGATCGGCTGGCCGAAGCCACCGGCCTGCGCGTGTGCTGTCGGGAAGAGCAGGGCGCCGAGCGTGGCGAGGCTCCAGAGTGACCGGTTGATCGTCCGCACCGTCCGCATCTGCCTCTCGTGGCTCCCCTGGCTGCTAGGCTCCCGTCGGCCCCCACCGTAACCCGCAGGTGAGATTGTGCCGACGTGACGGAGTACCGGTTGTGTTACCCGGCATTATCCGACCGGGGCTTCAGACCACAAGGGCCGATAACGCGCAACCGCACAAGCGTCGCATCGCGCGCTTTCCGGCTCGTTGTGAGCGTCTAACCTCGGCGGCGCGTAGGTTTGCCGCTCCACCTATGCCGCGCGCAGCGTGATCGATACATAGAAGCCACACCGCCGGAGCTCTGAATGTCGAAGGATGCCGGGACAGATCCCATCGGTCGGGCGCCCTGCTCGGCCAAGGTCCCGATGCGGGTCCTCGCCTATACGGGCGACGAAGCGCGCCCCGGGGAAAGAGCGCTCGCGATCGAGACCCCGATCAACCTCATCTACGGCTCCGTGCCGCACGCGGTGATGATGGCGACCCCGGCCGATCTCGAGGATTTCGCCTACGGGTTCAGTCTCACTGAGGGCATCATCGAGGAGTCCGCCGAGATTCGCGGAACGCGGATCGAGTCCGCCCCGGACGGCATTCGGCTGCATGTGGAGCTGGCTCCGGGGCGATTGCGCGAGCACCTCGCCCGCAAGCGCGCGATCAGCGGCCGCACGGGATGCGGCGTCTGCGGCATCGAGGATCTGGCGGAGTTACCGAGGGCCGAGATGCGCACGGTTGCGGATTTGCGGGTTTCTCTGCCCGCGATCGCCCGGGCACTTGCGGGCCTGGACGCGGCGCAGCGCCTCGGGGTCGAGACAAGGGCGGTCCATGCCGCGGCCTGGGCGGCGCTCGACGGCACGCTTTCAGCCGTGCGTGAGGATGTCGGTCGCCACAACGCCCTCGACAAACTGATCGGCGCCCTGATGCGCGCCGGAACGGCCGCTGATCAGGGATTCCTGGTGATCACCAGCCGCTGCTCGTTCGAGATGGTCGAGAAAGCCGCGCGTCTCGGCGCCGCCGTGATCGTGGCGATCTCCGCCCCGACCTCCCTGGCGCTGGACCGCGCCCGGGCCCACGGCATCACGCTCTGCGCCATCGCGCGCGCCGACTCGGTCACGGTGTTCACCGGCGCGGAACGGCTCGCCGCGGCTTAGCGCGCTACTGCGCGGCTGCCGGTTCCTTCTCCGAGGGGCCCGGGACGATGGTCGCGCCGCCGATCACCCGGACGGGCTTCCTGTCGGCAGGCGGATCCTTCCACTCCTTGGCGGCCGGCTTAGCGGCCTCGGCGATGGCGGGGGCAGCCGGCTTGGGCGCCACGTCAGGAGCCGGGGCGGGACTGGCGGCCGGCACCTTCTCGATCGAGGCGGACTTGGTCTCGGGGCTCGGCTCCGTCTTCGGTTCGAGCTTGGCGGCGTCGGCCGGGGCGATCTTCGGGGCCGGCGCCTCCGGTGAGACCCGGTGCGTCGCGCGCTGCTCGGGGGTTCGCGCCGGGGCGGCGCGGGCGACCTTGCGCGGCGCAGCGCTTCGACCCGCACTGTCTGGATTGAGGCCGTCGGGACTGCCTTCGGGCCGTGCGGTCGCGCGTCGATCGAGCCGCAGGGCCGGGCCCTCCGCTCCGGGTACGGGCCGAAGACCGTGCCGGGGTCCGGTATCATCCTCGGTCCAGCCGAAGCCCGGGGCGGGCCGCTCCAGTCGCGCGTAGGTGTCGGACGCGCCGAGGCGCTGGCGGCCGATGATTCCACCCGATGCGGGATCGACGAACAGCCGCGTCGGCATGCCGGCCGGGCTCACCGCATCGACCACGTAGACGCGCCCGTTGAAGCGCGGCCGACTCAATCCGGTGAAGCCTTGGTCGGCCAGGCGCCACGCCACAACGCGCGGGGGCACGACCTCTTCCTCGAAGATGAATTGCGCGCTGGCGCCCCGGCACAACCCCATGAGGGCCCCGCCGGACAAAAGCGCGGCGCAGAGGGCCCGGGTCGTCGTCGTCCGAAGGCGCGCGGCCGTCCTGCTCGTGATCATCACTCTGGTGCGTTCCCGTGCTGGAGACCCGGCAGAGTATCCGGTTCCGGCATGGTCCGGGCCGGTGAAACCCGGACCTCGACCATGCCGGCAGGGTCGTTGCCCCGCATGCCGCTTGTGCTCGGCCCCTGGGATAGACCGCCAGATTCTGGCGAGATTACGGAGACTTCCCGCAACCGTTCGGCGGGCAACCGAAGCGGTGCAATGGGCCGCGTCGGCGGTCTCTTGCTGAAAGCATTTCAATCTGGCAATTTCGCGACTTAGGACAGCACAACTGTCCCATCGGCCGTGCACCGGCCGTCGCCGTCTCGCGCGCGGGCGAGTTTTTCGGCAGACGGATACGGGCGCGCCAGCGCACCGCTCCCCGAGCGGTCCGGGTCCTCGACGAACGCAAGCCTAAGGACGTGTCCCCGCGGACCGGCCGGATGGCCTGCGACACGAGGTCGGAGGCGCTGGCGCCGACGGCTCGCGGGCACGAAACATGCTCGCAAGTCCATGGGCGGGGGCGCTCCTGGGCGGACGGTGTCGAGGGAAGGACGAATCGAAGCATGTCACAGCGCAGACCCGCCGACGCGTTTGCCGCTTCCACGATTCAGGCTGCCGCCCCCCGCGGCGGCGCGATGCCGCTCATCGTCCGTGATCCGGCGCTGCCGAAACAGCAGGGGGCCTATGATCCGGCCCAGGAGCGGGATGCCTGCGGCGTCGGCTTCATCGCCGACATGCACGACCGCCGCACCCATGCCATCGTCCAGCAGGGTCTGAAGATCCTCGAGAACCTCGATCACCGGGGCGCCGTCGGTGCCGACCCAAAGATGGGCGACGGCTGCGGCATCCTCACGCAGATTCCGCACGGCTTCTTCGCCGAGGAATGCTCGCGCCTGGGCTTCGAGTTGCCGCCCGCGGGTTCGTACGCGATCGGCCAGTTCTTCATGCCCAAGGCCGAGGAGCCCCGGGCCATCATTCAGGAGATCGTCGAGTCGGCGCTCGCCGCCGAGGGCCTGCCCCTGCTCGGCTGGCGCGACGTGCCCGTCGACCCGGAGGATCTGGGCGACGCCGTGAAGGCGACAGAGCCGCACCACCGGCAGGTCTTCATCGGGCGCCCCGCCTCGGTCACCGACCAGGATACGTTCGAGCGCCGGGTCTACGTCGCCCGCAAGGTGATCTCCAACCAGGTCTATGGCCTCGACGATCCGCGGGTGAAGGAGTTCTACCCGGTCTCCGTGTCGACCCGGACCATCGTCTACAAGGGCATGGTGCTGGTCACGCAGCTCGGGAACTACTTCCTCGACCTGAAGGACGAGCGCTTCGTCTCGGCGATCGCCCTCGTGCACCAGCGTTTCGCGACCAACACCTTCCCGACCTGGCGGCTGTCGCACCCGTACCGGATGGTCGCGCATAACGGCGAGATCAACACGCTGCGCGGCAACGTCAACTGGATGGCGGCCCGCCAGGCGAGCGTCGATTCGGACCTGTTCGGCAACGACATCTCGAAGCTGTGGCCGATCTCCTATGAGGGTCAGTCCGACACCGCCTGCTTCGACAACGCCCTCGAATTCCTCGTGCAGGGCGGCTACCCGCTCGCCCACGCGATGATGATGCTCATCCCGGAGGCCTGGGCCGGCAATCCGCTGATGAGCGAGGAGCGGCGCGCCTTCTACGAGTACCACGCCGCCCTGATGGAGCCGTGGGACGGGCCGGCCGCCGTGGCCTTCACGGACGGCCGCCAGATCGGCGCGACCCTCGACCGCAACGGCCTGCGCCCGGCCCGCTACATCGTCACCGACGACGGCCTCGTGGTGCTGGCCTCAGAGATGGGCACCCTGCCGATCCCGGACGAGAAGATCGTGCAATCCTGGCGCCTCCAGCCGGGCCGCATGCTGCTGATCGACCTGCAGAAGGGCCGCATCGTCTCCGATGAGGAGATCAAGGGCGAGCTCGCCGCCGCGCACCCTTACGCCGATTGGGTGAAGAACACCCAGATCGTGCTGGAGGACCTGCGTCCGGTTCAGCCGCGCGAGTCGCGCGGCGACGTGAACCTGCTCGATCGTCAGCAGGCCTTCGGCTACACGCAGGAAGACCTCAAGCTGCTGATGCAGCCCATGGCCGTCACCGGCCAAGAGGCGGTCGGCTCCATGGGCACCGACACGCCGCTCTCGGCTCTCTCCGAGAAGTCGAAGCTGCTCTACACCTACTTCAAGCAGAACTTCGCGCAGGTCACGAACCCTCCGATCGATCCGATCCGCGAGGAGGCCGTGATGAGCCTCGTCTCGTTCATCGGGCCTCGGCCGAACCTGCTCGACATGGAAGGCGCCTCCCGGCGCAAGCGTCTGGAGGTCCGCCAGCCGATCCTGACCAACGCGGATCTCGAGAAGATCCGCTCGATCGGCCATTTCGAGGACCGGTTCGACACCAAGACCCTCGACATGACCTACCCGGCCGAGACCGGCGCGGCGGCCATGGATGGGGCGCTCGATCGCCTCTGCGACCGGGCCGAGGCGGCGGTGCGCGGCGGCTACAACATCATCGTGCTGACCGATCGGGCGGTCGGGCCGGACCGGATCCCGATCCCCGCTCTGCTCGCCACGGCCTCGGTGCACAATTACCTGATCCGCAAGGGTCTTCGGACCTCGGTCGGCCTTGTCGTCGAGTCGGGTGAGCCGCGCGAGGTGCATCACTTCGCGTGCCTGGCTGGCTACGGCGCCGAGGCGATCAACCCGTACCTCGCCTTCGAGACGCTTCTGGCGATGAAGGACGAGTTCCCGCCGGATCTCACCGACGACGAGATCATCTACCGCTACATCAAGGCGATCGATAAGGGCCTGCTGAAGGTGATGTCCAAGATGGGCATCTCCACCTATCAGTCCTATTGCGGCGCCCAGATCTTCGATGCGGTCGGCCTGAACTCGACCTTCGTGGGCCGGGACTTCTTCGGCACGGCGACGACCATCGAGGGCGTCGGCATGGCCGAGGTCGCCGAGGAGACGGTCCGCCGTCACCGCGACGCCTTCGGCGACGCCCCGGTCTACCGGAACGCGCTCGATGTCGGCGGTGAGTACGCCTATCGGCTCCGCGGCGAGACCCATACGTGGACGCCCGACACGGTGGCGACGCTGCAGCACGCGGTGCGCCTCAACGTGCCCGAGCGCTACCGGGAATACGCGCAGCTGGTGAACCGGCAGGAGAACCAGCTCAAGACCCTGCGCGGCCTGTTCCGGATCAAGTCGGCCTCCGAGATCGGCCGCGCGCCGGTGCCGCTCGAGTCGGTCGAGCCCGCCTCCGAGATCGTGAAGCGCTTCGCCACCGGCGCCATGTCGTACGGCTCCATCTCCAAGGAGGCGCACGAGACGCTCGCCATCGCGCTGAACTCCTTCGGCGGCCGCTCGAACTCGGGTGAGGGCGGCGAAGAGGTCGAGCGGTTCAAGCCGCTACCGGATGGACGCTCTCGCCGCTCCGCGATCAAGCAGGTCGCCTCGGGCCGCTTCGGCGTCACGACGGAATACCTCGTCAACTCCGACATGATGCAGATCAAGGTCGCGCAGGGTGCCAAGCCCGGCGAGGGCGGCCAGCTGCCCGGCCACAAGGTCGACGCCAAGATCGCCAAGGTGCGCTACGCCACCCCGGGCGTCGGCCTGATCTCCCCGCCGCCGCACCACGACATCTACTCGATCGAAGATCTGGCCCAGCTGATCTTCGACCTGAAGAACGTGAACCCGTCGGCGGACGTGTCGGTGAAGCTCGTCTCCGAGGTCGGCGTCGGCACGGTTGCGGCCGGCGTCGCCAAGGCGCGGGCCGACCACATCACGATCTCGGGCTACGACGGCGGCACCGGCGCCGCGCCGCTGACCTCGCTGAAGCACGCGGGTGGTCCCTGGGAGACGGGGCTTGCCGAGACGCAGCAGACGCTGGTGCTCAACAACCTGCGCGGCCGTGTCGCCCTGCAGGCGGATGGCGGCATCCGCACCGGGCGGGACGTGATCATCGCGGCGCTCCTCGGTGCCGACCAGATGGGCTTCTCGACCGCCCCGCTGATTGCGGCCGGCTGCATCATGATGCGCAAGTGCCACCTGAACACCTGCCCGGTCGGCGTCGCCACTCAGGATCCGGTGCTGCGCAAGCGCTTCAAGGGCACGCCCGAGCACGTGGTGAACTACTTCTTCTTCGTCGCCGAGGAGGTGCGGGAGATCCTGGCCTCGCTCGGCTTCACGAAGCTGGAGGAGGCGGTCGGCCGCTCCGACGTGCTCGACAAGGTCGAGGCCATCGCCCACTGGAAGGCGCGCGGGCTCGACTTCACCAAGCTGTTTTATCGGCCGAAGGTGGCTGAGGGCACGGCGATCCGCCACGTGGATGTGCAGCACCACCCGATCGATACGGTCCTCGACCGTCGCCTGATCGAGAAGGCGCAGCACGCCATCGAGACCGGCGAGCCGGTGGTCATCACCGAGACGATCCGGAACTCGGACCGGGCCGCCGGCGCGATGCTCTCCGGCATGGTCGCCAAGGCGCATGGCCACGAGGGCCTGCCCGACGACACCATCGTGGTGAAGCTCGCAGGCACGGCCGGCCAGAGCTTTGGCGCCTGGGCGGCGGCGGGTGTGACCATCGAGCTGACCGGCCACGGCAACGACTATGTCGGCAAGGGCCTGTCGGGCGGCAAGCTGATCATCCGGCCGAGCGACGCGCTGAAGTCGCCCCCGGACCGGACCATCATGGTCGGCAACACCGTGCTGTACGGGGCGATCGCGGGCGAGTGCTACATCCGCGGTTCCGCGGGCGAGCGCTTCGCGGTGCGCAATTCGGGCGCGATCACGGTAGTCGAGGGCATGGGCGACCATGGCTGCGAGTACATGACCGGCGGCGTGGTCGTGTCGATCGGCGAGACCGGGCGCAACTTCGCGGCCGGCATGTCGGGCGGCATCGCCTACGTGCTCGACGAGGACGGCTCGTTCTCGGCGCGCTGCAACCTGTCGATGGTCGATCTGGAGCCGGTCGAGGAGGAGGACGACCTGATGCGTCGCTTCCACCAGGACGGCGACCTTGAGACGAAGGGGCGGGTCGACATCCTGGCCGACATGTCCGGCCACGACGAGGAGCGGCTGACGCAGCTCATCACCAACCATCTCAAGTACACGGGCAGCCCGCGCGCCAAGGCGATCCTTGACGACTGGAGCAGCTACCGCACCAAGTTCGTGAAGGTGATGCCGGTGGAGTACCGCCGGGCGCTGCGCGAGATGGAAATGGCGCGCATGCCGGTGGCGGCGGAGTAGCCACCCGTCTGAAGCCGGGCGGTTCTCCGCCCGGTCACGCACACACAATACGAGACGACGCGGGCAGCGCAGTCAAGGACTGGCCGGCCCAGGGGCTGACCAATGGGCAAGATCACAGGCTTCCTCGAATTCGACCGGCAGGAGCAGAAGTATCAGCTCGCCGCCGACCGGGTCCGGCATTTCCGTGAGTTCACGCTGCCGCTTGACGAGCACGACCTGACCAAACAGGCCGCGCGTTGCATGGATTGCGGCATCCCGTTCTGCCACGGGCCGACCGGCTGCCCGGTCCACAACCAGATCCCGGATTGGAACGACCTCGTGTTCCAGTCGGATTGGGAGGAGGCTTCGCGCAACCTCCACTCCACGAACAATTTTCCGGAGTTCACCGGCCGCATCTGCCCCGCGCCCTGCGAGGAAGCCTGCACGCTGAATCTCGAGAACCAGCCGGTCGCCATCAAGACGATCGAGCAGGCAATCGCCGATCGCGCCTGGAACATGGGCTGGGTGAAGCCTGAACCGGCGCAGGTTCGCACCGGCAAGCGCGTCGCGGTCGTGGGTTCGGGTCCCGCCGGCATGGCGGCGGCCCAGCAGCTCGCACGGGTCGGCCACGACGTCCACGTGTTCGAGCGCGAGCCGAAGGCCGGCGGTCTGCTGCGCTACGGCATCCCGGACTTCAAGATGGAGAAGCGCCACATCGACCGGCGCGTGCGCCAGATGGAGGCCGAGGGCGTCGTCTTCCACTACAACCAGAACATCGGCGTCACGAAGCCGGTGGATGAGTTGAAGGCCGAGTTCGACGCCGTGATGTTCTGCGGTGGCGCCGAGGATCCGCGCAACCCGCAGCTTCCCGGCCAGGACCTGGACGGCGTCCACTACGCGATGCCCTACCTCGTCCAGTCCAACCGACGGGTGAACAATGAGCCGATGCGGGGCAACGGCGAGCAGCCGATTCTGGCCTCGGGCAAGAACGTGGTCGTCATCGGCGGCGGCGACACCGCCTCGGATTGCGTCGGCACTGCCTTCCGCCAGGGCGCCCTGTCGGTGACGCAGCTCGATATCCGCCCGCGGCCGCCGGAGCGCGAGGACAAGCTGACCGTGTGGCCCTACTGGCCCACGAAGATGCGCACCTCCTCCAGCCAGGCCGAGGGCGCGGAGCGGGAGTTCCAGGCTGCGACGCTCCGGCTCGAAGGCAACAAGAAGGGACAGCTCACCGGCGTGGTCTGCGCCCGGGTCGATGCCAAGCGGCAGCCGATCGAGGGCTCGGAATTCGTCTTACCGGCCGACCTTGTCTTCATGGCCATCGGCTTCGCGGGTTCGGTCCAGAAGGGTCTGCTGGAGCAATCCGGGGTCGGCGTGGATAGGCGCGGCAACGTCGAGGCTAACGACGAGGATTACCGCACTTCGGACGCGAAGATCTGGGCGGCTGGCGACATGCGCCGGGGTCAGTCCCTGGTGGTGTGGGCGATCCGTGAGGGGCGGCAGGCGGCCCGCGCCATCGACGAGATGTTGATGGGCTCGAGCGTTTTGCCGCGATAGCGACGCTTTGACCGCCCGTCCGTCGGAGGTGAGCCTTCCGGCGCGCGGGCGGGCGCGCTGACGAGCCTTAACGTCAGCCCGGTGGCCAGCGGAAATCGTCGGCCCGGCCCGGCTGCGGCATCGGAGCGTTCCCGCGCAGCAGCGTCCGCTCCACCGTGCCGAAATTGTCCGTGTCCCGGGGCCGGCCGTTCAACAGGGCGCCGCCGGGCGAGACCTCGGTCCGGCTCAGCGGTACGACCGGACCGGCTGCGGGCTTCACCGGAAGCGCCGGGACGCCCGGCGGCTCGGGCAGGCTCGGCAGCATAGCGGTGATCTGCCGGTCGACGGCTGCCGTGTCGGTCGGCTGTCCGGTCCCATCGAGACTCGGGGGGGCCGCAGGGGGGGTGGAATTCGGCGCCACCGCGGCGGAGGGCTGATCGGCCTGCGCGGGCGCCGTGCCCATCAGGCGCTTGAGCTCGACATCCGCGAAATGCGCCAGCTTCCGGTCGCCAGCCTTCGTGAAATGGATTCCGTCCGCGGTCCGGAGCTTTGCGATTTGGCCCTCCGGGTCCGGGCCCGAGGCGGCATATCGATCCCGGTCATCGACGAAGCCCGGCCAGATATCGACATAGGTGCCGCCAGCCTTGGTCACGGCGTCGCGCGCGATGTCATTGAGGGAGGCGAGGTCGCGACTCAGCGTTTCGCTCTGCACCGGTGGAAGGCCGACCCAGATCAGCGGTATCTTCCGATCGGTGAAGACCTTGACGAGCGCCTCGATCCGGGCGCGGTACAAGCTCCGCCAGCGCTCAGTCAGGGGATCGACCGTCTCGTCGCCGTCGCGAATAGGCTGCCGGTCGTTGGCCCCGAGCATGACCAGGGCGTAACGGACCTTCGGGTTTGCCTGAAGGTAATCCTGCGCCGCCTTGGGCCAATCGACCACGTCCTTCCGCACCAGCCCGCTATCCCCCTTGGCGCGGTCGATCACGGCGACGTCGGCATTGTCCTCGAAGACGTCGTCCAGGCCCTTGGCGAGATGATCCGCCAGTGAATCGCCGAACACCGCGATCTGGACGTGCGGCTCCGTCTTGGCGAGTGCGGGCTTCGGCGGCGTCGGGGCCCGGGCGGGGCGGACCCGCCGCTTGATCGCGGGCGCCGGCCGCTGCGCTTCGGTCGGTGCGTAGCTGCGCCGCGGGACCGGCGCCCGATAGCTCCGCTCGGGTGCCGGTGCGACAGGCTGCGGCCGGTCTTCCCAGGGCCAGTAGAACTGGCGCGGCGCCTCCTGCGGCGGGGCGTAGCGGGGCTGACGTCCATAGCTGCCATCGTCCCGGTAATAGGCGTCCCGGGACCGGCGCCGCGGCGGTGCCTCGTAATAGGTACCGTTGCCGGGCTGCTGATAGCCGTCGCCCCATTGCGCCCAGGCCTGCCCGCCGCCGATCAGCGGAAGGCCGACCAGCCACAGCGCGCCGGCTAAGCCCAGATGCAGGGGCCGTATCGAGCCGCGCCCAGCAGCGACTTTCATGCGCATCCCGCACTCTTCACGTCGAACGGAGCCTCCCGAAACCGAAGCACTATAGGCGAAGTTGTCGGCGCGTCTAAGTGCACGCGCGTCAGGGCTTAGGCGCTGATGAACCCGTGACCCGCGCAAGCAGTGCCGAGGACGCGTAGCCGTCGGCCGGCTGGCCGACGCTGATCTGGTAACGTCGCACCGCCTCCCGCAGCTTCGGTCCGGCCCGGCCATCGGTTGGCCCGTCGTAGAAACCGGCCGCCGCGAGCCCGGTCTGCAGAGCCCGCAGGGCTGCTCCGTCGAGGCCCGCGCCCTTCGGCCAAGCCGCAGCCAAGGGTGGCCCGCCGCCGAGCCGGTCGGCGAGGTGCCCCACCGCCAGCGCGTAGGAATCCGACGTGTTGTAGCCCCGCAGAACCTCGAAGTTGTCGGTGATCAGGAAGGCCGGCGCGCCCAACCCTCCGGGTAGGAACAGGCTGGCGCGCCCGCGCTGGGGCAGCGGAGCACCGTCCGCACGCCGGACCCCGCGTCCGGAGAAATCCGAGAGGTCGCCGATGTAGCGCGACAGATCGAAGCCCGCCGGCAGAAGCACCTCATATCCCCACGACAGCGACGGATCCCAACCCAGATCCTTGAGATAGCTGGCGATCGAGGCCAGCGAATCCGTTTCGCTGGACCAGATGTCCCGCCGGCCGTCGCCATCGAAATCGACGGCGTGTGCCAAGTAGGTGGAGGGCAGGAACTGGACCTGACCCATCGCACCCGCCCAGCTGCCGCTCATCCGGTCCCGGGCAACATCACCCCGCTGCAGGATGGCCAGAGCCGCCAGCAACTCGTCCCGGAACAGGATACCCCTGTGGTGCGCGGCGGCGAGGGTCGCCAGCGCCCGGATGGTGGGGACATCGCCAGCGCTGGCGCCGAAATCGGACTCGACACCCCAGATGGCCAGCGCCACCTGGCTCGGCACGCCGAAGCGGCCGGCGATGCTCCGGAGCGTCGGAGCCAGAGCCGCAGCACGCGCCCGTCCACGGGCGATCCGGTCTTTGGACACCGCACCGACCAGATAGTCCCAGACCGGGCGGACGAACTCGCTCTGGCGGCGGGTCCTGGCCAGCACGCGCGGGTCGGGCGCGCTGATCCCTGCGAACGCGGCGTCGAAGGTGCTCGCGGAGACACCCCGGGCGACCGCGGCCGGGCGTAGACCTTCGATGAAAGCCCGGAAGGCGTCATCGGTGTGCGCCTCCTCCTTCGCACGCGCGGTTGCGCCCGGAAGGCACAGGATGGCTGCGAGCAGGGCCCTGCGCGATGGCATCCGGTCAGATCCGGTTGCGCTTGCCGAGGCGCTCCTCCCAGGCGAGCGCCTGCGTCACGATGGCGTCGAGGTCGTCGTGACGAGGCTTCCAGCCCAGCCGTTCACGGATCAGCCCCGCCTCGGCCACGATCTGCGCCGGATCGCCTGCCCGCCGGGGACAGAGCTGCACGGCGAAGTCCCGGCCCGCGATCCGCTTCACCACCTCGATGACCTCCAGCACGGAGTAGCCGCGTCCATAACCGCAATTCAGGGTCAGGCTCTCGCCCCCGCCTCGCAGGTGGTCGAGCGCGACGCGGTGGGCCTCGGCAAGGTCGGAGACCTGAATGTAGTCACGCAGGCACGACCCGTCCGGCGTTGGATAGTCCGTGCCGTAGACGTCGAGCCGCTCACGCTGGCCCAGGGCCGCCTGCGTGGCGACCTTGATCAGATGGGTCGCGTTCGGCGTCGACTGGCCGGACCGGCCCCCCGGATCGGCGCCGGCGACGTTGAAGTAGCGGAGGATCACGTACGTAAAGCCGTGCGCGGCCGCCGCGTCGGCGATCATCCACTCGCTCATGAGCTTGGAGCGGCCGTAGGGATTGATCGGCTTCAGGGGCAGATCTTCGGGCACCGGCACGACCTCCGGCTCGCCGTACACCGCCGCCGTGGAGGAAAAGATCACGTGTCGCACGCCCGCGCGGGTCGCGGCCTCGATCAGCGAACGGGTCTTGACCGTGTTGGCGAGGTAGTAGCCAAGCGGATCGGAGACGGATTCGGGAACGACGATCTTGGCGGCGAAGTGGGCCAGCGCATCGATCCGGTGCTGCAGGATCGTCTGGGTCACCAGAGCTTGGTCGGCGACGTCACCGACGACGAGCTTGACGCCCTCCGGGACGGCCCAGTCGAACCCTGTGGAGAGATCGTCCAGAACGACGACCTCCTCGTGGCCGGCGTCGAGCAGCGCCAGAACCATGTGGCTGCCGATATAGCCGGCACCGCCCGTAACTAGGACCGCCATGTCATTCCCCTTGAGGTCGCCGCCATTAAGCTCCCTTACGTGGTTGCAGACGGTATATTTACGGCATGCTGCCGCATACTATCCACATCCGGCTCTTGCGACGCGGGGCGGAAGCCTGTCTCACTGACGCGCCTGCCGCCAGCTTGGGCCGCGCTCCGTGACGGTGCGTGTTGCGCCGTCGTCCACGTCATCGACCAAGTCGTTTCATTCAGTCCTTGGGGTTACCGATCGATGAAACCGATCCGCAAGGCCGTCCTGCCCGTCGCGGGCCTGGGCACGCGCTTCCTGCCCGCGACCAAGGCGGTCCCGAAGGAAATGCTCACGGTCGTCGACCGGCCCGTAGTGCAACACGTCGTCGACGAGGCCCGGGAAGCCGGGATCGAGCACTTCGTCTTCGTAACCGGACGCGGCAAGGCGGTGATCGAGGACCATTTCGACATCGCGTTCGAACTCGATCACACCCTGCAGGAGCGCGGCAAGACAGCTGCCTATGAGGCGCTCAAGAAGGATCTGCCGAAGGCCGGGCAGACGAGCTTCACCCGTCAGCAGGCGCCCCTCGGGCTTGGGCACGCCGTGTGGTGCGCCCGCGAGATCATCGGTGACGAGCCCTTCGCGGTACTGCTTCCCGACATGCTGAGCCGCGGCTGCATGCAGCAGATGCTCGCGAGCTACGAGCGCCATGGCGGCAACATCATCGCGGTCGAGGAAGTGCCGCCCGAGGAGACACACCAGTACGGTATCGTCAGCGTCGGCGAGACCTACGGTCAATCCTTCCGAATTACGGGCATGGTCGAGAAGCCGAAGCAGGGAACGGCACCGTCGAACTTCATCATCTCCGGACGGTACATCCTGCAACCCGAGATTTTCGGCATCCTGGAGCACGGCAAGAAGGGCGCAGGCGGCGAGATCCAGCTCACGGACGCCATGATTGACCTGATGGAGACGCAGGATTTCTTCGGCATGCGGTACGAGGGCCGGACCTACGACACCGGATCCAAGCTGGGATTTCTCACCGCGAACCTCGCCTATGCTTTGGAGCGCGAGGATCTGGCAGGCCCGCTCAAGGCGGAGATCGCCAAGCTGCTCAAGGAACACGGCTGAGCGTCCACCGGGATCATGACCGCGTGAGCTGGCGAACGGCTCGCGCGCGCGGCACCGGTCCTGGGCGCGGTGCAGCTATGCATCCGGCGAGGCACCACGCGCAATTTTGCCCTTGCGTCTTGTGCGCCGCACTTTATTTTGTGCGTTGCGAGATCGCGATGGCGTCGCGATCGCGTAGCCCTTCTTGGGCGTTTCCTCCCTAGACTTCGGGCCGCTCCTTCGGGAGTGGCCTTTTTTGTCTCCGCATGCCTGCTACTCGGCGGCAATCCGGCGCGGTGCAAGATCGCCGAGCCCGGAAGTTACCTCGGCGATGATGGCGCGCAGCGCATCCACGAGCCCGACAAAGCCGCTGCTCATCGCAAGGCTGGCCTCGTTCATGTACAGAGCGCGATTGATCTCGATCTGCAGGGCGTGACGTCCGAGGTTGGGCTCGCCGTAATGCTCGGTGATGAAACCGCCGGCATAGGGCTTGTTGCGCACCACGCGGAAGCCCCGGGCCCGGAAGGCCGCTTCGAACCCCTCGATCAGGCTCGGCGCGCAGGCCGTTCCGAACCGATCTCCGAGCACGACATCGGCCTTGACCTCCGCGTCGCGGCCGAGGCTCGACGACGGCATCGAATGGCAATCGATCAGCACGCAATGCCCATGGCGCTTGGCGGTGCGCTGGATCAGTCCGCGCAGCACGCGATGATACGGCTTGTAGAGCCCCTCGATCCGCGCGGCCGCTTCCTCGACCGGCAGCCGGCGGGCGTAGATCTCCTGACCATCGGCGACCACGCGCGGCACCGTCCCGAGGCCGCCGGCCACGCGCATCGACCGCGTGTTGGCGAAGGGCGGCAGCCGGCCCTCGAACATGCGCGGATCGAGTTCGAAGGGCTCCCGGTTGACGTCCAGGAATGCGCGGGGAAAATTCGCCCGCAGGAGCGGCGCGCCGAGTTCGACCACCGGCGCGAAGAGCCGCTCGACATGTGCATCCTCCGATCGGCGCAGGGTCAGGGCATCCAGCCGCGAGGACGCGATGAAATGCGGGGGGTAGACGGCCCCGGAATGACCGGTATTGAAGACGAAGGGCAGGGTGTGCGTCGCGGGTTCGTCGACCGCGTAAGGCGGTGCGAATCCGAACGCGTCTGGCTTGACCGAATCGGGAGCGCTCATCGATGCGTGGACAACCCGGCGATGGAAAAAGCTCGGCACAGGCGCAGTGTGGTGTGCGATCGTCGGCCTGTCCACTCCGCGATGCGCGTCGGTCCCGCCGTCCAGAACACGCATGGCGCGCGCGGCGACCGCGATCCTAACACCTTGTTTACCATCCGGTCCCTTTATGGGATCAACAACGTGACGCGAAGGCTCGGAACCGGCCGATGAAAATCCTGCTGGCGGAAGACGACAACGACATGCGCCGGTTCCTGGCCAAGGCGCTGCAGAACGCGGGCTACGACGTCCTGTCCTTCGACAACGGCCTCTCCGCGTACAATCGGTTGCGGGAGGAGCCATTCGAGCTTCTGCTCACCGATATCGTGATGCCTGAGATGGACGGGATCGAGCTGGCGCGGCGCGCGACCGAACTGGATCCCGACATCAAGGTCATGTTCATCACGGGCTTCGCGGCCGTGGCGCTCAACCCCGACTCCAAAGCACCGAAAGACGCGAAGGTGTTGTCGAAGCCGTTCCACCTGCGCGATCTCGTCAACGAGGTCGAGAAACTGCTCGCCGCCTGAGCGGTCCGCCGTCCGATCCAGCCTTCGGTTGAGTTGAGCCGGCCTGTGACTGCACGGGCATAGGCAAGGTGACCTGCGCGCTCCTATATGACGGGAGGTCACGCGCGGGACATCGAACGTCATGCAGCCGGTCACGATCTACACCACGGCGTGGTGCCCCTATTGCTCGGCGGCCAAGAGCCTGCTGAAGGAGAAGGGTGTGGCCTTCCAGGAGGTCGACGTTGAGCGCGTGCAGGGTGCCCGGGCCGCCATGGTCGGGAAGGCCGGCGGCCGCACGAGTGTCCCGCAGATCTTCATCGGCGCCACGCATGTCGGTGGTTGCGACGATCTCTACGCGCTGGACCGGGCGGGCAAGCTCGACCGACTTCTGAGCGATACAGCCGATGCGTGAGGCGCGCTTCACGGCCGCCTGCGTACAGATGCGCTCGGGCCGAGATCCGAGCGCGAATCGCGATGCGGCCGTGGCCGGCATACGTGCGGCTGCGGCCCAGGGTGCCGCCTACGTGCAGACGCCCGAGATGACCTCCCTGGTCGAGCGAAACCGCGAAAGCCTGTTCTCGCACGTAACCACCGAAGATCGCGAGCCAACGCTCGCGGCTCTCCGGGATGTGGCGCGGGAAACCGGCACGGTCGTGCATGTCGGCTCCATCGCGGTGCGCGCCGGCGACAAGATTGCCAACCGGGCCTACCTGATCGATGCCGGGGGCGACATCGTCACCGCTTATGACAAGTTGCATCTTTTCGATGTCGATCTTCCAAGCGGGGAGCGCTGGCGCGAATCGGCGACCTATACCGGCGGCGCCTGCGCGGTGGTCGCGATGACGGCGCTCGCTCAGATCGGCCTGACGATCTGCTACGATATCCGCTTTCCTGGACTGTATCGCGCCCTCGCTGAAGCGGGCGCCGAGGTGCTGACCGCGCCGGCCTGCTTCACCCGTCAGACGGGCACAGCGCATTGGCATGTGCTTCAGCGGGCACGGGCGATCGAGAACGGTGCCTTCGTGATCTCGGCGGCGCAGGGCGGAGTCCACGAAGACGGGCGCGAGACCTTCGGGCATTCGATCATTGTCGATCCCTGGGGGCGTGTTCTGGCTGATGCGGGCGGGGACGAGCCGGGGATCATCGTGGCGGAGATCGATCTCGCTCAGGTCGCCGATGCGCGAGGACGCATCCCGTCCCTGCAGCATGGGCGGGCGTTCACCGTCGAGCACGTCGGCAAGCGGGCCGAGCCCGCGCAATAGGCATCCATAGCAACAGAATGATCCGGTACAGTCTCGTCTGCGAGGCGGGGCACGGCTTCGAGAGCTGGTTTCCGTCCTCCGATTCCTTCGACACGCAGGTGGCGGGCGGGCTCGTGACGTGCCCGATCTGCAACAGCGCTTCGGTCGGCAAGGCGCTGATGGTGCCGAGCATCGCGCGGGGCAAGCCAACGCCCGCGGCGTCGCCGGCGCCGCCCGATACGCCGACGACGTTGATCGCCGAGCCCGAGCGGCAGCTTCGGACCATGCTCCGCGCCCTGCGGGACCACATGGTGGCGAGCGCCGAGCATGTCGGCGCGCGGTTTCCCGAGGAGGCGCGCAAGATCCACTATGGCGAGGCGGAAGGCCGCGCGATCTACGGCGAGGCCAGCCCGGCGGAGGCGCGCGCGCTGGTGGAGGAAGGTATCGAGGTCGCGGCTATTCCGGTTCTCCCGGACGACTGCAACTAGAGGCATCGGACCTGGCGGGACATTGCGTGGCCTGACGCGGTGCGATGCCGCGCGGAGGGGCTCGGGGTCCGGAAACCAGCCGGACAAACGCCTGCTGCGCCCCGAAGCAACAGCGACCGTAAGCCTGGTCTCAAGCGCAACCTGGATCCTGAGATTCGTGCCGGCCGCCGTCGGCGCAACCGCTCAGCTGCAGCAGCCCGTGGCGAACACGAACGGAATTCGCGCTGGCCGGCAGAGTTCGATGGACACGAAGACACTGGGGCGTGAATAAGGGGTCCGAGAACCTCGCTTTGCCCGAGGTGTCGATCGGCCGGCTGACGAGGCATTGAAGGCTCACGGCGCGCGTATGATCAAGAACCCTGCCCATACCATCGAAGTGAAATACATCCGCCAGATCCAGCAGCAGCAGATCGAATTGGCGTTGCTCAAAGCCGAGCGTGATGCGGCCGTGCGTGACCGCGATGTCGCTCAGGCGCGGTCCGCGGCGATGCGCATACTGATCGATGCCCTCGCGCGCAGCCTGCGACCCTATGGATTTGCCCGCAAGCGTTTCCTGATGACCATCCGCAAGGCGGCGAACGCCGTTCCAAACCATGGCCCCGCTGCCCTTCAGCATGAAGTCCTGTTCGAAGGATCGAACCGGATTCTCAAGCGCACGGACGCGTCGCTGACGGCGCAGGCCTGACCGCGGCCCACACGGCCGATCCAATCCCCTTCAGAAGCTGGAATCGAGGATCATGGACGTCGAACTCCTGACGATGTTCAACGCCATCGTCTCCTTCCGGGACAATCTCGATTCCGGGCCTCACATCTTGCGGTCCGAAATCGACTTCCTGGCCTTCGCCACCCGGATGGCACCCTTGTCCAACGCGCAGCTGCTCCAGGATCTTTGGGTCCTGTACGAGCTCAAGGAGAAGCGGAACGGCTACTTCGTGGAGTTCGGCGCCTGCGACGGCGTGAGCCTCAGCAACACGCTCCTGTTGGAGAAGGCATTTGCCTGGCAGGGTGCCCTGGCCGAGCCGAGCCGCGCATGGCACGAGGCGCTCTACAGCAACCGCGATTGCTACATCAGCGATCAGTGCGTCTACAGCACGGACGGTATCGAAGTTCTATTCAATGAAGTCGAGATCGGCGAATTGTCGGGAATGAAAGACTTCGTCGCGAGCGATTTCCACGCTCAGTTCCGGCAGGAGGGCCGGCAATATGCGGTGGAAACGATCTCCCTGCGCCGCTTCCTTGCGGAGGCGCGGGCACCCAAGCGCATCGACTACATGAGCATCGACGTGGAGGGGGGTGAATTCGATGTTTTGCAGAGCTTTGATTTCGCCAGCCACGATATCGCGCTGATCAGCGTCGAGCACAATTTCTCGGATAGTCGCGAAAAGATCTACGACCTGCTGACCGCGGTCGGCTACCGACCGCGATTCCGGCAATTCTCGCTGTTCGACGATTGGTACGCGCGTCCCGATCTCGTCGCGCAGTCCTGACCGGAG
This sequence comes from Methylobacterium phyllostachyos, assembly GCF_900103445.1. Classification (GTDB taxonomy): domain Bacteria; phylum Pseudomonadota; class Alphaproteobacteria; order Rhizobiales; family Beijerinckiaceae; genus Methylobacterium; species Methylobacterium phyllostachyos. The sequence continues at coordinate 177,508 of NZ_FNHS01000003.1, forward strand.
GCTCCCGTGTCCGCAGCTTCCGCCTTAGCCATCCTCGATTCGACCTTCGATCTGTTCAAGCAGATGGGCGGCGGCATCGCGCTCGACTTGCAATGGCTGGCGATCTCACGGCGGCTCCAACTGGTGCGCGCTGAAGTCCACTGGACAGCCGACATGGCCTTCGTGGCGACGAAGCTGAAGGCGCATGCCGCCCATTACGCGTTGCGCTACCGGCCCGATCTCGGCTCCGAGCAGATCCGGCGAGCGAACGCCGCTGAACTCGATAAGGTCGTGCAGCAGTATTCGATCCTCCGCGCGCACTTGGAGGCACAACTGAGGGAATCCGTGGATGGCTCTCCGGGACATTAGAGCCGCGCGTGCTCGCTAGGGCGGTCCTAGAACCGCGGGCCGAGACGAGACGGCACCGCGATCCGCCCGATTTTCAGCGTCGCACCGCCGCTGTGCCGGCCAGGGCGGCCAGCGCGAAGGCGAGTACAGCGTTCCAGCCGGCCAACGACACGCCGAGGATCCGCAGGGCAGCGACCGAGCAATCCACCACCTTGGTCGATTGCAGGGCGTTCATGAAATCCGCGACCTGCCCGGGATTGGTGCCCGTACCACCCCCGCAATCACTCGGCCCGGGCCAGAAGCCCCATTCGGCACCCGCATGGTAGACGCCGACGCCGGCTCCGTAGAGCAGGCCGAGGGCCGCCAATCCGAGAGCGATCCGGGCGATGCGCTCCGGAACGAACAGGGCGATCAGGCCGAGCGGAATGGCCGCATAATAGGGCAGACGCTCTGTCAGGCAGAGTTTGCACGGGGCGTAGCCGTATCCGTACTGCATGACCAGCACGGCTCCGATCGTCGCGGCGGAGAAGATCGCCAGCCACAGCCCGGCGGTTTTGAGACGGAGCGCTGCCTGCGTGTTCATCGCTATAGGATCACCTTGAAGAGCAGGAAGCCGAGGACGATCACCGCGACGGAGATCGCCACCACGGCGTTGAGGTGCCGGTCGAGGACGCCCCGGATCTGGACACCGTAGCGGCCGAGGAGGCCGGCCAAAATGAAGAACCGGGCGCCGCGGGTCACCACCGAAAGGACGGTGAACCAGAACAGGCTGTAGTGGGCGAAGCCCGACGTGATGGTGACCAGCTTGTAGGGGATCGGCGTGAGCCCCTTCAGGAGGATCACCCAGTGGCCGTACCGGGCATAGGAATCCTGAAAGGTCGCCGCGGAATTCTGCAGTCCGTAGAGGCGGATCAGCCATTCGCCGACCGAATCGAACAGCAGGGCCCCGATGGCGTAGCCGACGAGGCCTCCGAGGACCGACGCGACGGTCGCGATGGTGGCGTAGAGCCAAACCCGATCCGGCCTGCTCACCGCCATGGGTACCAACATCGCGTCCGGCGGCACCGGGAAGAAGGAGCTCTCGGCAAAGGCCACAGCGCCGAGCGCATAGGGCGCGGAGGGCCTGACGCTGAGGGCCAGGATCCACGCGTAGAGCCGGCGGAGCATTCGGTTTCCTGGATTACGGTGCGGTCGCCCATTGAGCATAGGTGCCGCGCCTTGGCCAGATCGACCGGACGGTCGAAAAATACGCTTGGCCGGCGCAGGCGACCTGTGCGAAGAGCGCCGGGTACGCGGGTATGGCGGAACTGGTAGACGCGGGCGACTCAAAATCGCCAGCCGCAAGGCGTGGGGGTTCGATTCCCTCTACCCGCACCAAGCGCACCCCACCGGTGCCGATCGACAGCCATCGGCCATTCCGTCCATCGGGTTTCAAGGCGGGCGGACGGAACGCCCCAGGCATTGCCGCGCACGACCGGCGCGTCGATCAGAGAAGCGGGTCAGCCGTGTTCGGCTCGGTCCGCAGCCCCAGGATCGCAACCTCGAAAATCGCCATCCGCTTCGGGCAGATGGACCCTGCGCTGCGCAAAATCGATCCCGGGCGCGCGCCGACGGTCGAGGGGCTGCGCTCCCTGATGGTTGTGGAACTGAAGCACGACCCGGTCACGGTCTTCGGGCTCCGCTGGACGACGTCGAAGTGCTCGGACGCGCAGATCACTGCACGCCCCCTGCGACGCGCGGACATCGCATCAGGCCGGCCACCGTGGACGGCAGAGGGTCGCGCTGAACGCGGCCCCCGACGCCCCTATCTTGGCCGATACGCGGCCCGGTCGGCCGCACCTGAAACAGGGTCTGACCATGGGCGAGCGTCGGAGGGTGGGGATCCTGGGGGCCGGCATGGCCGGCGCGGCAGCCGCCCGCAAACTCGCGGATTCCGGCATGACGGTCGAGGTGTTCGACAAGGGCCGTACCGTAGGCGGCCGGATGGCGACCCGTCGACACGGATCGATGCAGTTCGACCACGGCGCGCAGTTCATGCGGGCGCATGGACCGGCTTTCGCGGCGCAGCTCGCGCATTGGGAGCGGCACGGCATCGTGGCGCCCTGGGCGGGATCGGGACGGCGCGTCGGCATGCCCGATATGACCGCGCCGGTCCGCGATCTCCTAGATGGCCTATCGATCGCGAGTGCCGTCACGATCTCACGCATCTGCCGGGAAGGCGACGCTTGGCATCTCCACGATGCCTCGGGCGTGTCGCACGGTCCGTTCGATGCCGTGGCGCTCACCTGTCCCGCGCCGCAGGTGACGGCGCTGCTCGACGCGTCCGGGTACACGCTTGCCGGTGTCGCGCGGGCGTCCTACGCGCCCTGCTGGTCGCTGATGGTTGCGGCCCGTTGTGAGGTCCGCGTTCCCCTGGTCGAGCCGCGCAACGAGCCAATCGGCCTCATTGCCTTCGATGCGGCGAAGCCGGGCCGACCCGCGGGCGTACGATTGACCCTTCATGCGACGCCGACTTGGTCGCGCGACCACCTCGACGAGCCGCATGAGGCGATCGTTTCGGCGCTGCTCACCGCCGCGGAGCGCCTACTTGGCACGGCGCTCCAACCGATCTACGCAGAGGCTCACCGGTGGCGCTACGCGCAGGTCGAGCGCGCCCTGGAGGTGCCCCACCTGTACGATCCGGCATTCCGGCTCGGTGCGGCCGGCGATTGGTGCCTCGGAGCCCGGATCGAGGCCGCCTATGACAGCGGCTCGGCCCTCGCCGGTGCAATCCTGGCGGATCTGTGCGCCACATGATCCCGCCGATCGCTTTCCATCCCGCCTATGAGGCCAGCCTGCCGGCGGGGCATCGCTTTCCGATGCGGAAATACGGCCTGCTGGCCGAGACGCTGATCGCCAAGGGCCTCGCGCCGCTCGGGTTCGTAACCCCCGAGCCGGCCTCCGCGGAGATCCTCGTGCGCGCCCACGATCCAGCCTACGTGGAGGCGGTGCTACGCGGCACCGTGTCTCGGGAGATCGAGCGGGCCATCGGCCTGCCGGTCGATGCTGCGGTGATCCGGCGCTCGCGCAGCTCCGTGGGCGGGACGCTGCTTGCGGCGCGGCTGGCGCTCGCCGAGGGCCTCGCCGGCAGCGCCGCCGGGGGCAGCCATCATGCCCGTCGGCACCAGGGGGCGGGCTTCTGCGTCCTGAACGATGTGGCTGTGGCAGCGCGCACGCTGCAGGCCGAGGGGCAAGTGCGGCGTGCGCTGGTCGTCGATCTCGACGTGCATCAGGGCGACGGGACCGCGGATTGCCTCGCTTTATGCCCCGACCTGTTCACGCTTTCGATCCACTGCGAGAACAACTACCCGGCTCAGAAGATAGCCGGTGATCTGGATATCGGCCTGCCCGACCGGCTGGACGACGCAGGCTACCTCGACGTGCTGCGCGCCCGCCTTCCGCCGCTCCTCGACGCGCTCGCCCCAGATCTCGTCTTCTACAATGCTGGCGTCGACCCGCACCGGGACGACCGTCTCGGCCGGCTCTGCCTGACGGATGCCGGCTTGCTGGCGCGTGACCGCTTCGTGGTGGCGCAGGCCAGGGCCCGTGGGATCCCGCTCGTTGCGGTGATCGGTGGCGGATACGCGAGCGATGTGGACGCCCTCGCGCGGCGGCACGCGCTGGTGTTCGAGGCGCTGGCTGCGGAGGCGGCGCGTGGTTCGACACCACGGCCGGATCGCGTCCGGTCCGGGCGATGATGCGCTGCGGCATCAGTGTTCGACGCGCGGTCAATGTCCGAGGACTTGGTAAGGTTTACGCAAGCCCTGCAACCCACTGTGCGGGAACTGCGAGGGCCCGACGCGCCGGCGCCTCGCTTCCTGTCACCGTTGGGTCAAGCCATGCTCGGGCGGGTTTGGGACGTGCTGAAGGCGACGCTAGCCGTGGCGGCCCTGATCGCCGCCGCGCTCGTGTCGGCGGACAAGCTCGACCGTCAGCGAGCGCAACCGGTGGTTGGTGTGGTCGCGGGTGAACCGATCGTCACGGGCGCCATCGCGCCGGCGCGCCCCTGAGACGCGCCTGCCCTCACGCCCTGCATTCGTGTCGACGCGGCATCTCACCACCCATTGATGCGCGGCCACACGGCGCCCGTGAGTCGACCTCCGGCGATCACGTGGTAGCGGTCGTGCTGGGCACCGGTGGCGCAGGCATGGTTGGGCAGGATGCGCAGGCGCGTTCCGATCGAAAGTTCGGGCAGGCGGGCCTTGGCTCCTTTCCGCAGCGCCAGGATGCCGTGCTCCTGATTGGCATCGGACACGATCAGGTCCGGATAGGGAATGCCATCCCGATCGCAGGCCAAGCCGTATCCCTGATCGACAGGCTGCCGCGCCGTGCCCCGGTCCCGCGAGAGCGCCATCCAGCCGGCATCGGTGATGATCCAGCCCTTCTCGCGTTGATGGCCGATCACTGTCGTCAGGACGGTCAGCGCGATGTCATCCACCGCGCAGGAGCCAACACCCGCCTGGAACAGATCACCGATCATGAAGACGCCGGCGCGGACCTCGGTGATGCCGTCCAACGTCTCGGCGTAGCGCGCCGTCGGGGTCGAGCCGACGCTCACCACGGGGCAGGGAAGACCGGCGGATCTGAGTGCGGCGGCGGCCGTCACCGCCGCTACGCGCTCGGCCTCAGCGGCCGCGCGAAGCGCGTTCGGCTCGTTCAAACCGTAGCTGTCGCCGGCATGGAGGAGCACGCCGCGCAAGATCGCGCCCGCATCGAGAATGCGGCCGATGGCGGCGAGCCGCGCGGCATCCGCAGGGTTCACGCCGGAGCGGTGCCCGTCCGCATCGACCTCGATCAGAACCGGCAGCCGGTCCCCCGAATGACGGCCCCACGCCGCCACCGCCTCCGCCTGTTCGAGCGAATCCAGCACGATCGCCAGATCGACCGGCCACAGGCGCCGGATCCGACCGACGCGCTCAAGCTTCTGCGGCGCGATGCCGACCGCGTAGATGATGTCGCGGACGCCGCCCGCGGCGAAATATTCGGCTTCGCGCAGGGTCGAGACAGTGGCGGGCCCGGCCGCGCTCGCCATGGCGACCCGGGCGACGTCGAGGGACTTGGCGGTTTTGAGATGCGGGCGCAGCACCACGCCGTGCGCGTCGAGCCGTGCCCGCATCGTGGCGACGTTCGCCTGCAACCGGTCGGCATCGAGCAGGAGGCACGGGGTTTCGAGGGCATCGAGCCCGCTGTCCTCGGCCGACATGATCGTCTCTTCCGCCATCCGGCCGCTCCAACTGTCCAAGGGCAGCTGCCTGATAGGCGTTCGGCGGCGCGGGTCCAAGAAGCGTGCCTCGTCCGGACCGGCTCGGGAAACCGCTATGCGGATCTCCGCATCGCCTCCACGTAGATGGCCGCATCGCGGGCGACCTCGACGGCGGCCTTGCCGGGTCGATAGAGGTTGGATCCGAGGCCGAAACCGTCGGCGCTCGCCGCGCGCCATCCGGCGATCCCGTCCGGCGTGACGCCGCCAACGGCGAGCACCCGCGTCCCCGGAGGCAGCACGGCCCTGTGCGCCTTCAGCGCCGCCGGCGAAGCCACGTCCGCCGGGAAAAGTTTCAGCGCGGTCGCCCCGGCTGCCAAGGCCGCGAAGGCCTCGGTCGGCGTCTGGTATCCGGGGAGCGAGATCAATCCTGCCGCCCGGGTCGCGCCGATCACGGCGGCATCCGTGTTGGGCGAGACCACCAGGGTCCCGCCCGCCTTGGCAACCGCGGCGACCTGCGCCGTGTCGAGGACCGTGCCGGCGCCGACCAGGGCACGCCCGGACAGGCGCTCGGCCAGGATCGCGATGCTGCGCAGGGGCTCGGGAGAATTGAGCGGCACCTCGATCAGGCTGAATCCGGCGCCCACGAGGGCGTCGCCCACCGCAGGCGCCTCATCCGGCGTCAGGCCCCGCAGGATCGCGACGAGGGGGCAAGCCGCGAAGGCCGCCTCGAACCGGGCGAGAATGGTCATGCGCTCAGGCTCCAGATGGCGTGGATGCCGGCCGTGGTCGCGCCGTCCGGCACGATGACGGGGGTCCCGCCCAGTTCGGTGATCGCAACGGCGTAAAGGGCGCTCAGGGAGCCGCCCCCCAGCAGGTGCACGGGGCGGCGTTTGAGATCCTCCTGGGTCGCGACATCGGCGCCGATCAGCACGCCGCTGGCATAGGCAGCCGCCTCGGATGGGGCCAGCCGGTCGAGCAGCAGGCCGGCCCGAACCTCGAACAGCGTCGCGGCGATGTTGGAGGACGCGATTCCACGGCGAAGCCCGCGCCGGAACGGTGCTCCGTCCGATACCGCGCCATCGAGCATCCCGGCCATGATGCCGTGGCCGCGCAGCAGCGCGAAGAGTTCGCCGGTCATGACGGTGGTGAAGGTCGTGATCGCGCCATCAACGGTCTCGACCCACTTGTTGTGGGTACCGGGCTGGCAGAATAATGCAGTCGCGGGCGCCGCGCCCGCATGGATCGCGCCCAGCACCTGGATCTCCTCGCCGCGCATCACGTCCGGCCTGCGGCCGTTCCGCAGGGCGACGCCCGGAACGATGCGCACACCCGGCGCGGCCACCCGGCAGGCGTCGGTCAGGCGCTCCAGGGTGGCAGGCACATCGACGTAGGGCGCCTCGAGCCACCCCCGGCTCGACCCCACCATTCCGACCGCGATGACGTCCTCCGCACCGAAGCGTGAGCGCAGCGCTGAGATCTCGGCCGGATAGGCGTCCTGCGTTAGGCTCAGGACGCCGCGGGCATCCTGCAGCGACTCGATCACCGTGCCGTCGGATGCCATCGCGAAGACGCGACGGTTGGTCGTGCCCCAATCAACGGCGATGTAGGCCGCACCACCGCCCATGGACCCCCCCGACAGCTTATTTGTCTGAGTTAAGGGCGGCGTTCGGTCGGGTCAAGCGTCGGCGATTGCCCGCGCTGGCCACGGACAGCGGATATCACCAGCCGGGGATTGTCGCGCTGCGCCGCGCGTTAGCGATGGACGAAAGCCGGGCGGTTCGGCGATATGGCGACAAGAATCAAAATTCGGGAGGACAGTGCTTGGCACGGGACGTGATCCTGGCGACCGACGGCCTGACGATGGAATTCCGCGGGTTCCGCGCCGTGAACGGCGTGGCGCTTCAGGTCGAGCGCGGGACGATCCACGCGCTGATCGGGCCCAACGGAGCCGGCAAGACCACCTGCTTCAACCTGCTGACCAAGTTCCTGATCCCGAGCGCGGGCACCATCCGCTACAAGGACCGCGACATTACCGGCCTGAAGGCCGCCGATGTGGCCCGGCTCGGCCTCGTGCGCTCCTTCCAGATCTCGGCGGTGTTTCCACACCTGACCGTGATGGAGAATGTCCGCATCGCCCTGCAGCGGCGGCGGCGCGGCGATTCCTTCGATTTCTGGCGTCCCGAACGGGTGCTGCGGGCGCTGAACGGCGAGGCGCTGGCGCTGGTCGAGGACGTCGGCCTGACCGAGTTCGCGGATGTGCCGGCGGTAGAACTGTCCTACGGCCGCAAGCGCGCGCTGGAGATTGCCACGACGCTCGCCCTCGATCCCGAGATGCTGCTCCTCGACGAGCCGATGGCCGGCATGGGCCACGAGGACGTCGAGCGCACGGCGCAGCTCATCCGCCGGGTGTCCAAAAGCCGGACCATCCTGATGGTGGAGCACAATCTTTCCGTCGTCGCGTCCCTGTCGGACCGCATCACCGTCCTGGCGCGCGGCCAAGTGCTGGCCGAGGGCGATTACGCCACCGTCTCCAAGGATCCGCGCGTGGTCGAAGCCTATATCGGGGCGGGACATGCCTGAGGCCGCGGTGAAGACTGTCACGCCCGCTGCGGCGACCGGCGCGCTCCTCACCGTCCGCGGCCTGGAGGGCTGGTACGGCGAGAGCCACGTGCTCCACGGCATCGACATCGACGTCCGGACCGGCGAGGTGATCACGCTGCTCGGCCGCAACGGCGCCGGCAAGACCACGACACTCCGGGCGATCATCGGTATCCTGGGCAAGCGCGCGGGCTCGATCGTCTATGACGGTGTCGAGACGATCCGGATGGCCTCGCGCAACATCGCCCGGCTGGGCATCGGCTACGTCCCGGAGGAGCGCGGCATCTTCGCGAGCCTCACGGTCCACGAGAACCTGATGCTGCCGCCGCGGGTGAAGCCGGGCGGGATGTCGGTGGCCGAGATCCACACGCTCTTCCCGAACCTGAAGGAGCGGGCCGGCAGCCAGGGCACTAAGCTCTCGGGCGGCGAGCAGCAGATGCTGGCGATCGGCCGGATCCTGCGCACCGGCGCCAAGCTGATCCTGCTCGACGAGCCGACCGAAGGTCTCGCCCCGGTCATCGTTCAGCAGATCGGGCGAACCATCCAGCAGTTGAAGGCGCAAGGCTACACGATCATCTTGGTGGAACAGAACTTCCGCTTCGCCCAGACCCTGGCGGACCGGCATTTCGTGATCGAGCAGGGCCGGGTGGTCGACATGATCCCCAACGCCGAGCTAGACGCCAATATCGACAAGCTTCACGCCTATCTCGGCGTCTGAAGCGCGTCCAAGAATACTGTCGAAGCGCCGGAATCGGCGTCCCGAATCCCGGCCGGCGGAAGAACGCCGCGCCGATAGTGGATGGAAACGCGTATGTTCGGACGTATCGCCCGGCCCGTGACCCTTGCCGCCCTCGCGGGCGCCCTGATGATGGGCACCGCAGCGGCACAGACCAACGTGAAGATCGGCATCCTCGGCGACCGTTCGGGCGCTTATTCCGACATCAGCGGCGAGGGCTCGGTCGTGGCCGCCAAGCTCGCGGTCGAGGATTTCAAGCCGGAGCAGCACGGGCTGAAGGTCGAGATCGTCTCGGCCGACCACCAGAACAAGCCGGATGTCGGCGCCGCCATCGCCCGGCAATGGTACGACCGCGACGCCGTCGACATGATCACCGACGGGGTGACGTCCTCGGTGGCGCTCGCCATCAGCCAGGTCACCAAGGAGAAGAACAAGGTCTTCATCGACACCGGCGCCGGCACGGCCGATCTCACCGGCCCGCAATGCACGCCGAACACGATCCACTGGGTCTACGACACGGTGGCGCTCGCCAACGGCACCGGCGGCGCCATGGTCAAGCGCGGCGGCGACACGTGGTTCTTCCTCACCGCCGATTACGTGTTCGGCCAGACCCTCCAGCGCGATACCTCGGCGGTCATCACCAAGAACGGCGGCAAGGTCGTGGGTTCGGTGAAGACCCCGTTCCCGACCTCGGACTTCTCGTCCTTCCTGCTCCAGGCGCAGGGCTCGGGCGCCAAGGTGATCGGGCTCGCCAATGCCGGCACCGACACGATCAACTCGATCAAGCAGGCCGGCGAGTTCGGCATAACCGAGGGCGGGCAGGCTTTGGCCGGCCTGCTGGTCTTCTCGTCGGACGTGCATTCCCTCGGCACCAAGGTCGCGCAAGGGTTGGTGCTGACCGAGCCGTTCTACTGGGACCTGAACGACCAGACCCGGGCCTTCTCGGACCGGTTCGCCAAGCAGATGAAGAACGGCTCCAAGCCGACTGCCAACCATGCCGGCGTCTACTCGGACGTGCTGCATTACCTGAAGGCGGTGGCGGAGCTGAAATCGACCACCGACGGCGCCGCCACCGTCGCCAAGATGAAAGCGATGCCGACCGATGATCCGCTGTTCGGCAAGGGCGTGATCCGCGCCGACGGGCGCAAGATCCACGACATGTACCTGTTTGAGGTCAAGAAGCCCGCTGAGTCGAAGGGCGAGTGGGACCTCTACAAGAAGCTCGAGACCATCCCGGGCGATCAGGTCTTCCGCCCGCTCAACGAGGGCAATTGCCCCCTCGTGAAGGGCTGAGCTGGGTAGCGGGGCGCGGAGACCGGCCATGACCACGATCTTCGGCGTGCCGATGCAGGCCCTGTTCGGGCAATTGCTGCTCGGCCTGATCAACGGCTCGTTCTACGCGATCCTGTCGCTGGGGCTCGCGATCATCTTCGGGCTCCTCAACATCATCAACTTCGCCCACGGCGCGCTCTACATGATGGGCGCGTTCGTGGCCTGGATGCTGCTCACCTACGTGGGCCTCGGCTACTGGTGGGCCTTGGGGCTGGCGCCACTCGTGGTCGGCGCCTTCGGGATCGTGCTGGAGCGGGTGCTGATCGCCCGGCTCTACAAGCTCGACCACCTCTACGGCCTGCTGCTGACCTTCGGGCTGGCGCTGATCATCCAGGGCCTGTTCCGTAACCAGTACGGCGTCTCCGGGCTCCCCTACGCGATCCCGACGGAGCTGTCGGGCGGCCAGCGGCTGCCCTTCATGTTCCTGCCGAACTACCGAGCCTGGGTGGTGGTCGCCTCGCTCACTGTCTGCATCGCCACCTGGCTCGTGATCGAGAAGACCAAACTCGGCGCCTATCTCCGTGCCGCCACCGAGAACCCGACCCTCGTCCAGGCCTTCGGGGTCAACGTGCCGCTGTTCCTGACGCTGACCTACGGGTTCGGCGTCGCGCTCGCGGGCTTCGCCGGGGTGCTCGCCGCGCCGATCTACTCGGTGAATCCCAATATGGGCGCCGACATCATCATCGTGGTCTTCGCCGTGGTGGTGATCGGCGGCATGGGCTCGATCATCGGTTCGGTGATCACGGGCTTCACCCTCGGCCTCGTCGAGGGGCTGACAAAGGTGTTTTATCCGGAGGCGTCAGCGACCGTGATCTTCGTGATCATGGTGCTGGTGCTGCTCGTCAAACCCGCTGGCCTGTTCGGGCGTACGGCCTGACCGCGAACTGAGGCTCGACACATATGGCCGACACCGCCACCATCGACGCCGCCCCGATCGCTGCCGCGCCCGCGACCGGCCGGGACGACAAGGCGCTCCATCGCCTGATCTTCGTGGGCATCGCCGTGCTGCTGATCGTGGCGCCGCTGGTGCTCTACCCCGTCTACCTGATGAAGGTTTTGTGCTTCGCGCTGTTCGCGCTCGCCTTCAACCTGCTGCTCGGCTACGGCGGCCTGCTCTCCTTCGGCCACGCCGCCTATTTCGGCATGGCGAGCTACCTCTGCGCCTACACGGCCAAGCAGCTTGGCTTCACGCCGGAACTCGCGATCCTCGCCGGCACCGGCACCGCGGCGCTGCTGGGCCTCGTCTTCGGCGCGCTGGCGATCCGCCGGCAGGGCATCTACTTCTCGATGATCACCCTGGCGCTCGCCCAGATGGCGTTCTTCTTCTCGCTGCAGGCCAAGTTCACCGGCGGCGAGGACGGCATCCAGGCGGTGCCCCGCGGCAACCTGTTCGGGGTGATCAGCCTCGCCGACGATCGGGCGATGTACGGCGTCGTCTGCGTGATCTTCATGGCGGGAATGCTGCTGATCTACCGCATCATCCACTCGCCCTTCGGGCAGGTGCTGAAGGCGATCCGGGACAACGAGCCGCGGGCGATCTCACTGGGCTACCGGGCGAGCCAGTACAAGCTCGCGGTGTTCGTGCTCTCGGCAACGCTGGCGGGGCTTGCCGGCTCCACCAAGGCGATCGTGTTCCAGCTCGCCTCGCTGACCGACGTCCACTGGTCGATGTCGGGTGAGGTGGTACTGATGACGCTGGTCGGTGGCATGGGGACCGTGTTCGGGCCGATCGTCGGCGCTTTGGTGATCGTCACCATGGAGACCTACCTCGCCCAATTCGGCGCCTGGGTGACGATCATCCAGGGCTGCGTGTTCGTGCTGTGCGTGCTGCTGTTCCGGGAGGGGATCGTCGGGCTCATCGCCCGGGTGGTGCGCCGGCCTTTGTGAACCGGGCCGCTTATTGGATCGCGGGCAAGTGACGGTAAGGCGCCGTTAACCAAACCGTCTCAACCTGGAGTTCCACAGACTTCAGGCTCGCCATGATGAACGCCGGTTCGCTCAGCATCGACGACCCCGCGGTCGACTGCCCGGTCCCACCGGAGACGGTCGGCCGTCTGATCAAGGCCGACCCGGAGGGCGCCGCCTACCTCCTGGACGGGATCCCGGAGGCGACCCGGGCGCGCCTCGCGGTCTGGCTCTACGGCCGCAGCCACACCCACGAGATCGGCGTCCGGGTGGCGGCGACCTGTGACGGCACGACCCTGCGCCGGACGGCCGGGATCGTCGGCAACGTCCTGTACGACCTGTCCCGCCGCCCCTACGCAGCGCCGAGCCACGGGACACGGGCCGGCGCGAACCGCATCTCCCTCGGCGGGTCCCAGCGGCGGGCCTGAACGGCGCGCCCGTCGGCTCCGGCGATTGGAACGTCGTCGGGGAGGGGCTATCGTCCGGGCAATGTCCGTTTTCCCGTCAGCGTCATCCGTCCGCCGTCTCGACCCTATCCTCGTCGACCGCATCGCCGCGGGCGAGGTGGTGGAGCGCCCGGCCTCGGCCGTGAAGGAACTGGTCGAGAACGCCATCGATGCCGGGGCCCGGTCCGTTGAGGTGACCGTTGAGGCGGGCGGCCGCCGGCTGATCCGCGTGGTCGATGACGGGCGCGGCATGACGCCGGAGGATCTCGACCTCGCCGTCGAGCGCCACGCCACCTCCAAGCTCCCCGGGGGCGATCTCACGGCGATCGACACGCTGGGTTTCCGCGGCGAGGCGTTGCCCTCGATCGGGGCGGTGTCGCGGCTCGCCATCGTCACCCGCACGCCGGAGGCCGAGGCCGGGGCGAGCCTGACCGTGGAGGCGGGCCTCAAAGGTCCGGTTCGGCCGGCGCCGGCCCAGCGCGGCACGCGGATCGAGGTGACCGAGCTGTTCGCCGCCACGCCGGCCCGGCTGAAGTTCCTGAAATCCGACCGGGCTGAGAATGCGGCCATCGCCGAGACCCTGCGCCGGCTCGCGGTCACGCAAGCGGGGATCCGCTTCACCCTGCGCGCCGATGCCGGCCAGCCCCTGGTTCTGCCGGCCGAGACCGGGTCGGAGGCGGATCTGCGCCGGCTCACCGCAGTGCTCGGACCGGATTTCGCCGCCAACGCCCTGCCGGTCTCGCTCGCCCGGGAGGGGTTCGCGGTGACCGGCCATGTCGGCCTGCCGACCTATCACCGGGGCGCGGCGACCCATATCCATCTCGCCGTCAACGGCCGCCCGGTGCGCGACCGGCTGCTCCTCGGGGCGGTGCGCGGCGCCTATGCCGACACCCTGGCCTCGGACCGCCATCCGGTGCTCGGGCTGACGATCACCTGCGATCCCGAACTGGTCGATGTGAACGTTCATCCGGCCAAGACCGAGGTACGGTTCCGCGAGCCGGGCCTGGTCCGGGCACTGATCGTCAGCGCCATCCACGAGGCCCTGCGCCAGGGCGGCGTCCGCTCGGCCACGACCGGCGCCGCCCGGACCCTCGACGCCCTGCGCCCGGCCGGGCCGGCCCTCGCGATCCACACGGGGGCGGCTACGCCGAGTCTGTTCCAGCCGACGCGGCCGGGCCCGTTCCCATCCAGCGCGCCCTCGGTGGCGGCGCCTTCGGGCTACCGGAGCTCACCGACTTGGCGGCCCGCCCCGATGCCGCGCCCCGCGGAGCCGGCTTACGCGCTGTCGGGGGAGGGCGGCTTCGCGGAATCGGCCCAGGCCGCCTTCGTGGGTTCGGAACTGGCAGCCCCGCCTCAAGCCGATGTCCGGCCGCTCGCCGAGGCCCCGGAGGCGATCGATCATCCCCTCGGCGCGGCGCGTGCCCAGATCCACGAAACCTACATCCTCGCCCAGACCCGCGACGGCCTCGTCATCGTCGATCAGCACGCCGCCCATGAGCGCCTCGTCTACGAGCGGATGAAGGCCGAGCGGGCCGCCGGCGGCATCGCCCGGCAGGGGCTCCTGATCCCCGACGTGGTCGAGATGAGCCCCGAGGAAGCCGACCGGCTCGTCGCCGCCGCGCCGGACCTTGACCGGCTCGGCCTGACCATCGAGGCGTTCGGACCCGGGGCCGTGCTGGTGCGCGAGGTCCCGGCCGCGCTCATCGGCGCTTCGACCCGCGATCTCGTCACCGACATCCTCGACGCCCTGGAATCCAGCGGCGACGAGGAGGGCGGCGCCGCGGCTACGGAGGGCGGCCCGCTGGGCCGGCGGCTCGACGCGGTGCTCTCGCGCATGAGCTGCCACGGCTCGGTCCGTGCCGGCCGGCGCCTACGGCCCGAGGAGATGAACGCCCTCCTGCGCGAGATGGAGGCGACGCCCAATTCCGGCCAATGCAACCACGGCCGCCCGACCTCGATCGAGCTGAAGCTCTCCGACATCGAGCGGCTGTTCGGCCGGCGGTGAAAGGCCCTCTTCGGCGGCCCGGCGCGCCGAACAGCCGCCGCACATCGTTTCGCATTGCGGTTGCGTGTGCGCGCCGTGATCGTTGAGAAAACAGGTCAGAGCGTCATCCTCGCGCTGACGAGCGATGCTCAAGACCGAGCACAGGCCTTCGCCGGAGCCCGCGATCCATGGATTTCACCATCTCGCCCCGCGTCGAGGAGTATCGCGCCCGGATCGCGGCCTTCGTCGAGGCGCATATCGTGCCGCTCGAATCCGACCCGTCCGCCTATGACGGCCACGGCAACATCGCCCTGCCGGAGCTGGCCCGCCTGCGCGGTCTCGCGCGGGAGCAGGGGCTCTGGTGCCTCCAGCTCAGGCCTGAGACCGGCGGGGCCGGGCTCGACAAGGTCGGCATGGCGGTCTGCTACGAGGCGATGAACCGCTCGATCTTCGGGCCGGTCGTGTTCAACTCGGCCGCGCCCGACGACGGCAACATGATGGTGCTGGAGAAGGTCGCCACCCCGGCCCAGAAGGAGCGCTGGCTCGATCCGATCGTGCGCGGCGAGGTCCGCTCCGCCTTCGCCATGACCGAGCCGCATCCCGGCGGCGGGTCCGATCCCGGCATGATCCAGACACGGGCCGAGCGGCGGGGCGACACCTACGTGGTCACCGGCCGCAAATGGTACATCACCGGCGCCGAGGAGGCCGCGCATTTCATCCTAATGGCCCGCACTTCTGACGATGCGCGCAAGGGCCTGACCGCCTTCCTGTTCCACAAGGACCAACCCGGCTGGGAGATCCTGCGGCGCATCCCGATCATGGGGCCGGAGGAGCATGGCGGGCATTGCGAGCTATTGTTCGACGGTTTGGAAATCCCGGCCGAGAACGTCCTGATGAACGAGGGCGACGGGCTGAAGCTCACGCAGATCCGCCTCGGCCCGGCGCGGCTGACCCATTGCATGCGCTGGCTCGGCCTGTCGAAGCGCTGCGTCGAGATCGCCCGGGGCTACGCTTCCAAGCGTCACGGCTTCGGCATCCGTCTGGCCGACCGCGAGAGCATCCAGCTCATGCTGGGCGATCTGGCCATGAGGATCGAGATCGGCCGCTTGCTGGTGATGAAGGCCGCCTGGGCGCTCGACCAGGGGAGCTTTGCCCGCAAGGAGGTCTCGATGGCCAAGGTCCACGTGGCCAATCTGATCCACGCGGCCGCCGACGTGGCGATTCAGATCAACGGCGCCCGGGGCTACTCCACCGACACGCCGCTCGAATGGATCTACCGCTACGCAAGGCAGGCGCGGCTGGTGGACGGGGCCGACGAGGTCCACAAGATGGTGCTCAACCGCAACCTGGAGGCCGAGGGCGACGCGTTCTGGTCCTGGCCGGTGGGCGCGTGAGTCGGAGCGTATGACGATGACCGATGTCGTGATCACAGGCGCGGTGCGGACCGCGATCGGCACCTTCGGCGGCGCGCTCGCCGGTACGCCGCCCTCGACGCTGGGAGCGCTTTGCGTGGCCGAGGCGCTGAAGCGTTCCGGCACGGCGCCGGAGCGCGTCGGCCACGTGGTGTTCGGCCACGTGATCCCGACCGAGCCGCGGGACGCCTACATCGCCCGCGTCGCCGCCATCGAGGGTGGGGTGCCCAAGGAGGTGCCGGCGATGACCGTCAACCGACTCTGCGGCAGCGGCCTTCAGGCGATCGTCTCGGCGGCGCAATCCATCCTGCTCGGCGATGCCGAGATCGCGGTCGCGGGCGGCGCTGAGAATATGAGCCGGTCGCCGCACATTCTCACGACCGGCCGCACCGGCCAGCGCATGGGCGATGCCACACTCGTCGACTACATGATCGGCGCGCTGAGCGATCCGTTCGGCAACGGCCATATGGGCGTCACCGCCGAGAATATCGCCGAGCGCTACGGCATCTCCCGCGACCAGCAGGACGCCTTCGCGGCCGAGAGCCAGGCACGCGCAGCCCGGGCGATCCGGGAGGACGTCTTCCGCGATCAGATCCTGCCCGTCTCGGTCCAGCGCAAGCGCGAGACGGTTGCGTTCGACACGGATGAACATCCGAAGGCGACCAGCGTCGAGGATCTGGCCAAGCTGCGCCCGGCCTTCTCCAAGACCGGCAGCGTCACCGCCGGCAACGCCTCGGGCCTGAACGATGGCGCCGCCGCCCTCGTCCTGTCGAGTGCGGCGCAAGCCGAGCGTTCGGGCGCGAAACCGATGGCCCGGATCGTCGGCTACGCCCATGCGGGTGTCGATCCGTCCGAGATGGGCATGGGACCGGTCCCAGCCGTACGTCGCCTGCTCGACCGAACCGGCCTGCGCGCGGGGGATTTCGACGTGATCGAATCGAACGAGGCGTTCGCGGCCCAGGCCTGCGCGGTCTCCCGCGAACTCGACCTCGACTCTGCCCGGGTTAATCCGAACGGCGGCGCCATCGCGCTGGGCCATCCGATCGGCGCCTCGGGGGCGATCATCGCGGTGAAGACGCTCTACGAACTGGCCCGAACCGGCGGACGCTACGGGCTGGCAACCATGTGCATCGGTGGCGGGCAGGGCATCGCGGTCGCCTTCGAGCGGCTGCACTGAGATGGCGGATCTGTTCGACCTCACCGGCCAACATGTGCTGGTGACCGGTGCCTCAAGCGGTCTAGGCCGCCACTTCGCCGGGACGCTGGCCCGGGCCGGGGCGCGGCTGACCCTGTGCGCGCGGCGGGCCGACGCTCTCGCCGAGACCGTCGACAGCGTCACCGCGGCAGGCGGGCAAGCTCATGCCGTCGTGATGGATGTGACCGAGTCCGGCAGCATCGCACGGGCGCTGGATGGGGCCGAGGCCCGGTTCGGGCCTGTTCAGGTCCTCATCAACAACGCCGGCGTCACGGCTACCAAGCCCGCCCTCGACCTCGACGAGGCGGATTGGGACGCCGTGCTCGATACGAATCTCAAGGGCGTCTGGCTTGTGGCTCAGGCCACCGGCAAGCGCATGGTTCAGCGCGGCGCGGGCGGCAGCATCGTCAACATCGCGTCGATCTTAGGGTTGCGCGTCACCGGCGGGCTCGCCCCCTATGCCACCTCGAAGGCCGGGGTCATCCAGCTCACCAAGAGCCTCGCCCTCGAATGGGCGCGCCACGGGATCCGGGTGAACGCCCTGGCGCCCGGCTACATCAAGACCGAGTTGAACGACGCGTTCTTCGACTCCGAGCCCGGGAAGGCGTTGATCAAGCGTGTGCCGCAGCGCCGGCTTGGCGAGGCGGCCGAGCTCGACGGGCCGCTCCTGCTCCTCGCCTCCAAGGCCGGCGCCTACATGACCGGCAGCGTCGTCGCGGTCGATGGCGGCCACCTCGTTTCGGGTCTGTAGCGGATGGATCAGGAACGGCTGCGCGAATGGATTGCCGCGCATCTCGGCCGTCCGGATCTCGTCATCGAAGACGTCCGGGCGCTCGGCGGCGGTTCGATTCAGGAGAATCGCCTCGTCCGCTGCCGAATCGCAGGCGAAGAGCGCGGCTTCGTGCTGCGCATGGACGCCCCCGCCACGATCGCGTCGAGCCGGTCCCGCGCCGAGGAGTTCTGCATCCTTGAGACCGTCTGGAAAGCGGGCGTGCGCGTGCCGGAGCCTGTGGGCTTCTGCAACGATCCTGCGGTGATCGGCGCGCCTTTCGCGCTGATGGGGCTCGTCGAGGGCGTCGGGCTGGGGCCACGCATTGCCAAGGATCTGACGCTGGGCGGTGACCGTGAGCATTTGACGGAAGCCCTAGGCCGCGAACTCGCCAAGATCCACGCGGCCCTCGACCCCGGGACGCCTCCCGCATCGCTCGCCTTCCTGGGCGCGCCGGAACCAAACCCGGCGCGGGCCGAGGTCGCGCGGCTACGCGCCAGCCTCGACGGGATCGGTGCCTTACGCCCGGCGATCGAGTGGGGCCTGCGCTGGGGCGAGCTCCGGGCGCCCGCCTGCCCGGCGCCGACCCTCGTCCACCGGGATTTCCGCACCGGCAATTACATGGTCGACGCAAACGGCCTCACGGCCGTGCTGGATTGGGAATTCGCCGGCTGGGGCGATCCCGCGCAGGATCTCGGCTGGTTCTGCGCCGCCTGCTGGCGCTTCGGCCGACCCGAGCTGGAGGCCGGCGGCATAGGCTCGCGCGCGGCCTTCTATCGGGGCTACGTGGAGGCGGGCGGGCGGCCGATCGATCCCGAAAGCGTCGCCTACTGGGAGGTGATGGCGCATCTGCGCTGGGCGGTGATCGCCCTGGAGCAGGGCACGCGCCACGTCTCCGGCCGCGAGTTCTCCCTCGAACTGGCGCTCACCGGCCGGATGGTGCCCGAGCTCGAACGGGCGATCCTGCGGGCGACGGCCCCCGCTTCGTGGAGTTGAGCATGCAGGACGAACCCTCCGGCGCCGCCCTCCTCGACGCCGCGCGCCGGGCGCTGATCGAGGAGGTCGTGCCCGGCCTGACCGGCCGCCCGCGCTACGTCGCGCTGATGGTGGCGAACGCCATCGGCATCGCGTCCCGCGAGATCGCTGAGGCCGACCGCCTGCACGCGGCGAGCGCGGACGTCCTGGCGGGCGAACCCGTCGAGTCCCTGGTCGCCGCGATCCGCGCCGGCGCGCGCGATGCCGAACCGAACCTGCACGCGGCCCTGGAGGCGGCCGCGGCTTTGGCTGGGCAGGTTTGGAAGCCGGCTTCCCCCAGCGGATGAGCGTTTACCGGATGCACGGGCCTCCGGAATTCCCATTCTCAACCTCATCCTGAGGTGCCGAAGCGCAGCGCAGGCCTCGCAGGAGCCTTCCAGAAGCCGCTGCGATCGCTGGAGGGCTCCTTCGAGGCCCGCTGACGCGGTCACCCCAGGATGAGGAGGTGTGTTGGAAATTTCCTGGGTCGTCTTTCAGAGCCCCCGGGCGCGATCCCGCAGCACGAATTTCTGGATCTTCCCCGTCGAGGTCTTCGGGAGCGCCCCGAACACCACGGTCTTCGGCACCTTGAAGCGCGCCATCCGCTCGCGGCAGAAGGCGATCACCTCCTGATCGGACGGCGGCTCCGCACCGGGCTTCACCTCCAGGAACGCGCAGGGACTCTCGCCCCAGGTCGGATCGGGCCGCGCCACCACGGCCGCCAGCATCACCGCGGGATGACGCATCAGCACCTCCTCGACCTCCAGGCTCGAGATGTTCTCGCCCCCGGAGATGATGATGTCCTTGGCGCGGTCCTTGATCTCCACGGATCCGTCCGGATGCCAAACCCCGAGATCCCCGGTCCGGTACCAGCCCCCGGCCAGCGCCTGCGCGGTGGCGCCGGGATTACCGAGATAGCCCTTCATCACGGTGTTGCCGCGTAAGGCGATCTCACCGACCACCGCGCCGTCCCGTGGGACCGGTCGATCCGTCGTGGGGTCGATCACCGCAACGCCTTCGAGCGTCGCCAGGGGGACACCCTGGCGCGCCATGCGGGCGTAGCGGTCGTCCGCGGACAGGTCGGCCCAATCGGGCTGCGGGAGGCAGACGGTCGCCGGACCGTAGCTCTCGGTCGCGCCGTAGAGGTGCAGCACCTGAAAGCCCAGCTCCTCCATGGTGCGGATGATCGTCGAGGACGGGGCCGCCCCGCCGACCGCGCAGCGAACCCGCTGCGGGATGGCGACCCGGTCCGCGACCGGCGCATGGGCGATCATCGAGAGTACGATCGGGGCACCGCAGAGATGCGTGACGCCGTGTTCGGCGATCAACCGGAAGATCGCCGCCGGATCGACCTTGCGCAGGCAAATCTGGGTCGCGCACGCCGCCACGCAGGCCCAGGGATAGGACCAGCCGCTGCAATGGAACATCGGCAGCGTCCAGAGATATACGCTCTCATCCGTCAGCCCGAAGGTGACGGCGTTGCCGAGCGCCTGAAGGTACGCGCCGCGATGGCTGTAGACCGCCCCCTTCGGATCCCCGGTGGTCCCCGACGTGTAGAGCAGGCACAGCGACTGCCACTCATCCGCCGGGCCGACCCAGGCGTAATCCGGATCGCCCGCGTCGATGAGCGCCTCGTAGGGAAGCGCATCGACGATGCCGGTCTCACCGATCGCCACAACCAGAATGGGCCGATCGAACGCCGCCAGCGCCCGCGTCGCCAGGGATGCGCATTCGGCCTCCACGATCAGCACCCGGGCTCGCCCATGGGCCAGCGAGAACGCGATCGTCGCCGGGTCGAGGCGCGTATTCAGCGGGTTGAGGACGGCGCCGAGCATCGGGACGGCGAAATGGGCCTCGACCATCTCGGGGACGTTCGGGGACAGGATGGCTACGGTATCGAGGCGCCCGATCCCGAGGGCGGCGAGGCCGGAGGCGAGTCGGCGGCAGCGCGCATAGAGCTGCGCATACGTGATGTGCCGGTCGCCTTCGATGACCGCGATTCTGGCGCCGGCGGCTGCGGCGGCGCGCGCCAGCAGGCTCGCCGGTGTCAAGGCGACGTGATTGGCCGGGTTGCGATCGAGATCGGTCTCGAACGGGTGGCATGCGGCATGGCCGGACGGCCCGGGGTGAGAATCGCTCTCCGTCATCGGTCTGCCTTCTGGTCGGGCGGCGGGCGTGGCGTTCGCTCCGCCCGCCGATGATTTCGCGCCCGGCCTGGCTGTCAATCGCCCTGGCGGACCGGGCCGATGTCGCGGTCCGATTCTGTCACGACGCATGGTTGACGGCGCGACGGGGCTGGCGGATGCCCTGAGGTTGAGGACCGGGCTATCCCGAGTCATCGACGGAGGGATGGCAAGCGTGGCGAACGACAACCTGCCGATGGTCTCCGCGCAGGCGCAACGCGCCTTGGCCGAGAACGGCGTGGCGCGGGCCCGGGAAGCCTACGAGCGCTTCGCTGAGGCCGGCGAAATGGCCTTGAATGCCTTCGAGACTTCGATGGCGCAGAGTTTTGAGGGCTGGCGTTCGGTGATGGGCTCCAGCCGCGAGACGGCGCACCAGCTCACGGACAGCAACGTTGCCGGGGCGCGCCGGATGCGCGAGCAATGGGACGCGGCGGGTGCTCGGCTCTACAACGCCTTCGAGGACAATGCCGTCCACACCTTGGCGGCGATGCGCGAGATCGGACACCGGATGCTGATCGCCACCGATACGAATGTCCGAGCCAGCTTGGACTTCGCCGAGCGCGTCGCGAAGGCCGCCGATGCGCGGGAAGCCGCAGCCCTGAACATGGCCTTCCTTCAGGAACAGTCACGCCGGCTTACCGACCAGATGGTCGATCTCCATCAGACCACTGGCCGACTCGCCCGCGAGGCTGCCGCACGCACCGAAAAGCCGTGAGCCTCGAAGCAGCGTCCCTGACCGCCTCGACGCCGTCGATGCCGCGGCTCGACGATCTCAGCCGCGCCGACGTACCGTTCCGGACCGGTCACTTCCTTGCCTACGCGCCCCGCGACTTTCATCGCATCGCGTATGTCGAGTGGGGCGAGCCCGATTCGCCGCACGTGGTTGTGTGCGTCCACGGGCTCAGTCGCCAGGGCCGCGATTTCGATCCGCTCGGCTACCGACTGGCCAAGATGGGCTACCGGGTTGTCTGCCCGGACCTGCCAGGCCGGGGTCTCAGCGGGTGGCTCAAGGATCCGGAACTCTACGGCCTGCCACAATACGCCGCCGATATGGCGGCGCTCATCGCGCATCTGCAGATCACCGGGAAGATCGATTGGGTCGGCACGTCCCTCGGCGGTCTGACCGGCATGGTCCTGGCCGCGTCGGCCAACACGCCGATCCGCCGCATGGTGATCAACGACATCGGCCCGTTCCTGCCCTGGGCGCCGATCCGCCATATCGGTTCGCGCCTGCGGGACGCGCCGCGGCTGCACCATAACCTCGCATCGGGGGAGTCGCGCCTGCGCACGGTGCTCGCGTCGTTCGGGCCGCTGACCGACGAGCAGTGGCGTCATATCGCGAAGCACAGCTTCTTCCAGGAGCCGAACGGCGGTTGGCGGCCGCACTATGATCCCGGCATCGGCGACGCCTTCCGGCCCGGCCGGGTCTACAGCGTCAGCATGTGGCGCGACTGGGATGCGATCACCTGCCCGGTCTTACTGCTGCGCGGCGCGCATTCGGATCTGCTACTCGCCTCGACCGCCGACGAGATGACCGGGAGGGGACCGCCGACCGAGCGCATCGAGATTCCGGATTGCGGCCACGCCCCCGCCCTCCTCGACGACCACCAACTTGCGATCGTGACCGATTGGCTTGGTCCGGCCGCGTGAGGCCGGGCCACCTGCGCGTTACCGAAATGCCCTATCAGGAGCCGGATGCTCGCCAGTCGAACTCCTACGAAGGGACGGGCATGTGCCAACCATTTCGCGTGACAGCAAATATTCGATGGTCGTGTCCTACGTAGATTCGTGAGTGTATAATAAGTTCGTTCACCCTGATTTGGCAGCGCGCGCACAGGCATTTCGCCTACCAACGCCGCATCTTGGGTATCTTAGATGTCGCAAGCGTGACCTTTCGTTGCACGTCGGGCTTGGCTGTGGCATCTACTGCGTCGAGGCCAGAATCTGTGCCGCGCGATGTAGCAGCTAAGCGTTGTAGTCGGCGGTGCGGGTCTGACCTGCCCATGCCCGCCAACTGAGACGACGTTCGGACACCCACCTATGGCCAAGCCAAGTCCTAAGCCGAAGCAGACCACGGCCATCGATCACGGCGTCGGCAGCCGCATCGCGTTCCTGCGCGCGGCGAACGGGTTAAGCCAGTCGGCCCTCGCCAGCGCTCTAGGTGTGAGCTTCCAGCAGGTCCAGAAGTACGAGACTGGCAAGAACCGCGTCGGCGCCGGCCGCCTGCAGGCGATCGCCGAGCGGCTTGGCGTTCCGGTGTCGAGCTTCTTCGAGCCCGAACCCGCGAGCGCGACCGAAAATGGCCCGTCGCTTCTCCGGATCTCTGGGGCCGTCGAGCTTCTGCGCGCCTACAACCAGATTGGCGACGATCAGATGCGCCGCGACGTCTTGAGCCTCGTGAAATCCGCCGCACGAATCGGCTTTAACCGGACTCATGACGGGTCGGCACCGGAGGAGGCCGCGGCGCGCGGTACCGCACCGAGCGCCTGAAGACTTCCAGCCGCCGACGAGGCCGCAGCCGACTTTCGGACTGCGGCCCGCTATGAGGAGACGATGAACCGACCTCCGACGGATATCATCAACCTCTTCGCCGATCTTCCCTGCGACGCCGCGGAGGAAGTGGTGTCCGTCCTGCTTGCCGCACCAAGCTTGCGTGTGGAACGGGTCGTCTCAACCGGACAAGCAAGTCCGCCGGGCTTTCACTACGATCAGCCACATACCGAGTGGGTCGCGGTCCTTTCGGGCTCCGCCGACTTGCGTTTCGCGGACGAGGCTGTGCCTCGTCGGCTCGTCGCGGGTGATGCCCTGTTGATCGCGCCGCATCGTCGCCACCGGGTCGAACGCACGGAGTCGCCGACTGTCTGGCTCGCGATCCATTTCGGTCCCGGGGTAGAGTTGCTGAAGGCCGGCTGAAGCGCAGTCAGGCGGCGAAGCGCGCGAGGGTGATGGCGGTGTCGCCGTAGACGCGACGCTCGAGCACCGCGAATCCTTCAGGCAAGACAAGCTGCACGGTCTCGGCTTCCTCGACAACCACGAGGGCACCGGGTGCGAGCCATGCACCTGCAGCTGCGCTCGCGAGCGCCCGGGGTGCGAGATCGCGTTCATAGGGTGGATCGCAGAACACCAGTGAGAATTGCCCTGCCGTTCCGGCCGGACCGAGCCGGGTCGCGTCGCGGCGGAACAACCGCGTCACGCCCTCCGCACCAAGCGTCTCGATGTTCGACCGGATCACGGCGCGGGCCTCAGCGCCTTCATCAACCAGCAGCGCGTAGGTCGCGCCCCGCGAGAGCGCCTCGAAGCCCAGCGCCCCGGTCCCGGCAAAGAGGTCCAGCACCCGGGCCCCCGCGAAGGCGGCGTCGTAGGCGTGCGTCAGTATGTTGAACAGGGATTCGCGGAGACGATCCGAGGTCGGGCGGATGGAATCGGTGCGCGGAGCCGCAAGCGTGCGGCCGCGCCACGTGCCGCCGACGATCCTCATCGCGTTCCGCGTGGCGGGCGCCCACCAGCGGGCTTCTGACCACCCCGTGCGCCGCCAGGGCGTCCACCGGGTTTACCGCTGCCGCCGGGGCCGCCGCGGCCCGGTCCCTTCCCGGCGAAACCGCCGGGCTTACCGCCCGGTCGCGAGCCGCCAGGTTTTGGCCCACCGAAGCCCGGTCTACCGCTTTCCGGTCCAGACCGCTGAGCGCGGAAGCCGCCTTTGCCGCGCGAAGCGCCCGCAGCATCGTCGGCGCCCTGGTCCCGCCGCGCCCCCGCGCCTGACGCACCCCTCGGACCCCGTCGCTCGTCCTGGCGGGCATCGCCCCGCTGGAAATCGGACGCGCGCGTTGGCGGCCGGTTCGGACGATCGCCGCCATCGCGCGCACCCCGGAACGTCGAATTCCGCTCGCCGTCGCGGGCGGATCCGCGCTCGGACCGGGCCCCATCCGCACGACCGGCAGGCCGCGCACCGGAGCCGCGCTGGGGGCGCTCGGACGGGCCCTGATCAGCGTAGCGGCGGCGCGGCTTCTCCGCCGGCGGGGCCTCGACGGGGGTCGCGGCCAGGCGCTCTACCACGACCCGGCGATCCCCGGCTTTGATCGAGCCGACGCGCTCACGACCACGCTCGGCGGCGGCCGCCTGTGCAACCCGCGGATCTGCTCCGCGGCGGGGAATGCGGGTGCCTCGCGGCTTGTCGGCCTCCTCGTCGCGCCACGCGGCCTTGCGCGGACCGGAACCAGACCCGCCGGTCGAGACGCGTGGTGTCGGGGCGGGCCGCGCGGCGTTGCGCCGGGTCCCGCCACCCGGTTGAGCCGGCGGCGAACCGCGCTCGGCCACCTTGGGCCCGCCGAACGGCGGGATCGGCTCACGCACCGGACTGTCGAAATCGACGCCGGCCTGCTCGGCCAGCGATTTGCCCAGCTGATCCTTGAGAACCCGGGTGCGGACCTCCTCCACGAGGCCGACTTCGAGATCGCCGAGCTGGAACGGACCGAAGGACAACCGGATCAGCCGGTTCACCGAAAGGCCGAGATGTTCGAGGATCCGCTTGACCTCGCGGTTCTTGCCTTCACGCAGGCCGAGCGTCAGCCAGACGTTGTCGCCCTGCACACGGTCCAGGGTGGCCTCCACCGGGCCGTACTCCATGCCGTCGATCGTCACACCCTTGGCAAGCTTGTCGAGCTGGGCCTGATCGGTGTCGCCATGGGCCCGGACCCGGTAGCGCCGCAGCCAGCCCGTGTCCGGATGGGCGATCACCTTCGCCAGGCCACCGTCGTTGGTGAGGAGCAGAAGCCCCTCTGTGTTGATGTCGAGACGCCCGACCGCCACGACCCGGGGCAGATCCTCGGGGAGGACGTCGAACACCGTCTGGCGTCCCTCCGGATCGCGGGCCGTCGTCACGACGCCGCGCGGCTTGTGGAAGATCCACAGGCGACTGCGTTCCCGCGACGGCATCGGCTCGCCGTCGATCAGGATCGTGTCGTCCTCCGTGATGTTGCGGGCCGGTGAGCTCAGGGTCTCGCCATTGACCAAGACCCGGCCCGCCAGAATCATGGCTTCGGCATCGCGCCGTGACGCAATGCCGGCCCGCGCCATCGCCTTGGCGATACGCTCCCCCGGAGGCGTGACGGTGTCGGCAAGATCGGCTGGCGGGCCGTCGGCCACAGGATCGGAGGCCGGCTGCTTCTGTCGCCGCTTCTCGGGCACAGGCTTCGCCACGATCTCCGCCGGATCGATGGCGCTGCCGGCATCCGTTGCCGGGGTCCAGGCCTTCGATTGTGCGGTTTCCGTGTCCGGACGGGTGTGATCCTCCGGTTTGTCGTCGTTCGGCATGTCGCTCATGCCCGGCCCTTACCAGAGCCGCTTACGACAGGCGAGACAGGACTTTCCGGACCGTGCCCGGGAAACCGCCCACGCAATACGGGGCGGCTCCGCCGGAGCCACCCCGTATTGCGCCATCGATCCGCAGCTTCAGGTCGCAAAGGAACACCGCGTGTGTGTCCCTGGCGCCGAACCCGCTGTCCTAGAGTCTGGGCGAGCGGCCGCGCATCACGCCGAACACGGCGGAGATGAGGAACAGCGCGATCGCCACGAAGAAGACGACCTTGGCAGCCTCCATGGCAGTGCCGGCGATGCCGCCGAAGCCGAGCAGAGCCGCGATGAGCGCGACGACGAGAAATGTGACAGCCCAACCGATCATGGCATCCTCGCGTTGTTCAAGCCGGTCATGGGTGGGAACCCGCCAGCGGCGGGTCCCGTTCCGAACGTCCTGCGTCGATCAGAGCTTGTCGGTCGCCGACTTCACGGTGTCCTTGGCATCTCCCACCGTGCTCTGGGTCTTGCCCTTGAGCTCCTGAGCCGCACCTTCCGCCTTCATCTTGTCGTTGCCGGTCACGTCGCCGAGACCCTGCTTGGCCTTGCCGAGGGCCTCGTTGGCGGCGCCCTTGATCTTGTCGGTGGTGCTGCTCATGGCGTTGTCTTTCTTGTATTCCTGCGGCGGCGCCGCACGAGATGCTTAAAACGGTCACGGTCGCGCGAATGTTCCAGCCCTTAACATTGCTCTGGATCAACTGTTTGAGCCCGGTCCGTTGGTCCCGTCGGGATGGCTGTCCGCACGATGGCGCCTGATTCGGCCTCTCGGCTGGGCGCGACCAGCGCCTTCGATCAGGCCTTCGCGGCGGCCCGCCGGGCGGCGGCAGCTGGCGAGGTCCCCGTGGGGGCCGTCGTGGTCCGGGACGGATCCGTCCTGGCCGTCGCCCACAACCTGCCGCGGACCCTGCACGATCCGACTGCGCACGCGGAGATCCTGGCGATCCGCGCGGCCTGCGTGGCGATCGGCGATGAGCGCCTGACCGGCTGCGATCTCTACGTGACCCTGGAACCCTGCCCGATGTGCGCGGGGGCCATCTCGTTCGCGCGGATCCGGCGCCTCTATTATGGCGCTTCCGATCCGAAGGGCGGCGGCGTCGAGCATGGGCCACGCGTCTTCAATCAGCCGACCTGCCATCACGCGCCGGAGGTTTATGGTGGTTTCCGCGAGCGTGAAGCAGCGGAGCTTCTCCGGGTCTTCTTCGCGGCCAGACGTGTTTGAGGGGATTCGATCATGATACCGAGCTATTCCCGTGCCTTGATCGTCGGTGCCGGCTCCGGCCTCAGCGCATCTCTGGCTCGGCTCCTCGCCGCGGATGGCCTCAAGGTGGGTCTCGCCGCGCGCAACGTCGGCAAGCTCGCGTCCCTGGCCGCTGAGACCGGCGCCATCGTCCACGCCTGCGATGCGAGCCGCCCGGAGGCGGTCGAGGCGTTGTTCGCACGCCTGGAGCCGGCGCTCGGGGGCACGCCCGATGTGGTCGTCTACAACGCCAGCGGCCGGCTACGCGGCGCTGTCGCCGACCTCGATCCGGCGGCCGTCGCGGACGCGCTCATGGTGACGGCCTACGGCGGGTTCCTGGTGGCGCAGGCCGCCGCTCGGCGTATGCTGCCGCATCGCCACGGAGCGATCCTCCTGACCGGCGCCTCGGCCAGCGTGAAGGGGTTTGCCGGCTCGGCACCCTTCGCAATGGGTAAGTTCGCCCTGCGCGGGCTCGGTCAGAGTCTCGCGCGCGAATTGCAGCCGCAGGGGATCCACGTGGCGCACATCGTCATCGACGGCGCCATCCGGAATCCGACCCGCGGCGGCGAGCCCACGGACGCGCCCGACAGCCATCTCGATCCGGATGCCATCGCCCGGTCCTACCGGGACTTGCTGCGGCAGGACCGCAGCGCCTGGTCGACGGAAATGGAGTTGCGTCCCTGGGTGGAGCGGTTCTGAGCGCGCCTACGGATTCACCCGCACGCCGAACAGCAGTGTGTTGTCGCTGAAGCTCGCCCCGGCGACCGTGCTGTGGATCTCCTGGTAGATGTAGGTCCCCCGCAGGGTGAGCCACCGGGTGAGATGGTAGTCGAGGCGTGCCGTGGCCGAGACTCCGTTCTCGCGGATCGTGCTGCCCTGGTAATCGTTCCGCAGGAACGAGCCGCCGAGCACGATCGAGAGGTTGCGGAACAGATCGTGCTGAACCTCCAGCGTCGCGACATCGGTGAGGATGCCGCTGGATCCTGGGATCGTCGTCTCGGTGATGCCCGTGGCTGCGGTGAGGCGGACGGTCGTGAGCGGGCTCATCGACCAGACCAGGGCGGCGTTGATCAGCGGCGCGTCGATGCTGCGCAAACTGGGATCGACGTATTCGCGGTGCTGCACGCCCGCCGAGATCTCGCCGGTCAGCGTGCGCAGCAGGCCGAAGCTCGCGCCGACCAGCAGTGAGATCCCGTCCGAGTCGCGCCGTATGCCGTTCTGATCGCGCCTCAGATCGTAGACCCGCGTATCGCCGAGGATGTCGATGAAGGGACTGAAATCCGGATTGACCTCGTAGGCCGTGCGCAACTGCAAGCTGTATTGGTTGAGGTTACGGTCGGCCTGGTTGATGATCGTCCCGTCGGACAGCCGGGCATTGTCGAATTCCGAGCGGTCGATCGAGCCGCGGAGGGTAACGGACAGGCGGTTGAAGGTCTCGGTGGCGCCGAGCGACGCGCCGTAGACGGCGAGCAGCGGCCGACCGGTGGCCGTGGCGGCCTGCAGATTGGCGACCTGAAGATTGGGGTTCCCGGTGCGCTGGGTATCGACCAGGAACCGGCCCTCGGCGTCGATGTGGAGATCGCGATCCGCGTCGAGCCGATACCGCACCACGCCATCTGCGGCGGGCCGGCTCGCCGCCTCATTCTGCGGCGTCTCCAGATACGCGCCGCGCAGGGAGCCCTGCAACGAACTGGACGCCCAGTTGCTCTGGAAATCGACCGCCGCATCGGTGCGCAGGGCCACCGATCCCTTGGCGTATTGCCGGGACGTCTGGTCCGGGTTCGAGTCGTATCCAAGGCTCTGCGCGAAGCTCGGCAGGATCGTGAAGCTGCCGACCTGATAGCCGATCGGCGCATAGGCGGGATCTGTCGGGATCGGCCGCGCGAGATCTGTCCCGAGGATGAAGCCCGGCGTCAGGAGCCCCAGAGCCGGGGTGTTGGCGAGGAGCGGCAGGATCGGCCGGAATTGCGGGGCGGCCTGTGGCGGCAGCGGAACGCCGACGACCGGCTGCTGGATGATCGGCGTGAGCCCGATGGCCGGGGGCGGGACCTGGGTGATCTCCTGGGTGATCCTGCGGGTCGCCGAGCCGAGCCGACGCGGCGGCGCGGCTCGGTTCCGCAGCAGGGCCGAAGGCGCGAGGTTGCTCGGCGCCGTCGAGCTGCCGCCGGTGCGCTGGCCGCCGCTGGTGGCGCGCGTGTCGAGCTGCGAGGTGCCTGGCTGCGTCTGTCCCTGCGCCGGGATCGGGGGCGAGAGCGGCGAGCGGAGGCTATCCCCCCCAATCTGGTCGCCGCCCGCTGTATCCCCGCTGGGCGAGGCCCGGCCGCCGTCAAGCGACCCCCCGTCCGGCAGGCGTCGCCTCAGGGCCGGAAGTCCGTTCGGCGCCGTATCGAGGCCGGAGCCCGGATTGTCCGGCTGGCCGGTGACGGGGCTGATCGCGTCGAAGCGCTGCGCCGCGGTCGGCGAGGTCGCGAACGCCAGCGCGAGGGCCGCGTAGGCCAATCGCTTCTCATGCCGGCCCCGCCGATCAGTCCGCGCCGTCCGCACTTGATCCCGGTCTCCACCAATATCCCGGCGGCAATTGCTGGGATTCATAGTCCACGCCGCAACCAAGACGGGTCATCGGTATGGTTAATGCAAGCTAGCTTGCCGTGGTTAATGTCGCGTCAACGGGGGATTGGACCAGCATTCGAAAGTTGCGAGGCGCTCGTTTGGTCGCAGCAACGATCCGATTGAGCTTCGCACCTGGATCCGCTAGGATCAGACAGATTTCGATCGCATCCAGTAGGGATTGATCGATCCGGATATTCACGATGATAGGGGTCGACCATGATCGGGAATGTAGAAAGCGAACATTCGGGCCGCGTAGAGCTGGCGGTTGATATCGTCGCGGCCTATGTGTCGAACAATTCGGTGCCCTCGACCGATCTTCCTGGGTTGATCGGGGTCGTTCACGGGGCTCTGAACCAGCTTGCCGATACGGGTCAGGGCTCGAACGCGCCGGTCGAGAAAATAACCCCGGCGCAAATCCGAAAGTCGATTACGAAGGACCATCTCGTCAGCTTCGAAGACGGAAAGCCCTACAAGACTTTGCGTCGACATCTCACCTTGCGCGGGCTGTCGCCCGAGGCCTACCGCGCCAAATGGGGCCTGCCGCGGGATTACCCCATGACCGCGGAGAGCTACTCGGCGCAGCGCTCGGAGCTGGCCCGGGCCCTCGGGCTGGGTCAGCAGCGACGCAAATATAACGGTGCGCCGGAGACGACCTCTCGCGAGGCACCGAAAGACGCACCGCCCGCAGCACCGACGAAGGCGCGCGGCCGGAAGAAGGCCTCGGCGGAATAGCGACGCGGCCGCGCTTCCGCGTCTCCCGGGTGTTGTTCCAGGCGCCTGCGCGTCGCGCAACCGTGCGCCGCGTGCCCGCGGCTTGGCAGGCAGCTGAAGGCTGCCATCCTGCGCATGTTGCTTCGCACCATCGAGCGAACCCCCTGCGCCCGAGAGCCTGGCCTTGCCGCCCCTGCCAATCCTTGCCCTTGCCGTCGCCTCCTTCGGGATCGGCACCACCGAATTCGTGATCATGGGCCTGCTCCCGGAGGTGGCGCACAGTTTCGGCGTCACCATCCCGCAGGCGGGCTATCTCGTTTCGGGCTACGCGATGGGGGTGGTCGTGGGCGCGCCTGTCGTGGCGATCGCCACCGCGCGCCTCCCCCGCAAGACCGCGTTGCTCGCTTTGATCGGCGTGTTCCTGGCCGGCAACCTCGGCTGCGCCCTGGCGCCGACCTACAACCTGCTGATGGCGGCGCGGATTCTCACGGCCTTCGCCCATGGGGCCTTCTTCGGGATCGGGGCCGTCGTGGCGCGGGATCTGGTGCCGCGGGAGAAGCGGACACAGGCCGTCGCCCTGATGTTCGCAGGGCTTACCCTTGCGAACGTCCTCGGCGTACCCCTCGGCACGGCCCTCGGGCAGCAGGCGGGCTGGCGTTCGACCTTCTGGGCGGTGGTGGTGATCGGGCTGGCGGCGGGCCTTGCGATCCAGCTCTGCGTGCCTGCCGGCCTGCCCGGCACGCGCGGACGTCTCCTCAGCGAATTCCGGGCCCTCGGGCGCTGGCCGGTACTGCGGCCGATGCTGATCTCGACGCTATCCTCCGTGAGCTTTTTCACGGTGTTCACCTACATCACGCCGTTCCTGATCAATGTCAGCGGGTTCTCGCCGCAGGGCGTGACCGGCGTCCTCTTCGCCGCCGGCACCGGCCTGACCATCGGGAACCTCGCGGGCGGCCGCTTCGCTGATCGGGGGCAGATGGCCACCATCATCGGCAGCTTCCTCGGCATCGTGGCCGTGCTGCTGGTGCTCGTGGGCGTGGCGCACCATCC
Organism: Methylobacterium phyllostachyos; assembly: GCF_900103445.1. Taxonomy (GTDB): domain Bacteria; phylum Pseudomonadota; class Alphaproteobacteria; order Rhizobiales; family Beijerinckiaceae; genus Methylobacterium; species Methylobacterium phyllostachyos. The sequence continues at coordinate 209,608 of NZ_FNHS01000003.1, forward strand.
GATCGCGACGATCGCGGTGTTGGTCCTCTGGTCCGGCCTCGTCTTCGCGCTGGTCTCGCCGCTGCAGATCTGGGTGGTCGAAGCGGCGAGTGACGCGCCGAACCTCGCTTCCACGTTGAACCAGGGGGCGTTCAACCTGGGCAACGCCACGGGCGCCTGGATCGGCGGCACCGCCCTGACGTTCGGCATCGGCTACGGGGAACTGCCGCTGATCGCGGCGGCCGTGTCGCTGATCGGCCTCGGCCTGACCCTGACGGCGGTCAGCCGCTCCGGGCGGCGCATGATCTCCACCTCTGCGCCGGGGGCCTGAGCTCGTCGAGACCGATCCCGCCCGTGTTCAGCACTGAGTCGGGTCAGCCGTCCGATTCGGGTCAGACACGCAGCTGTCGATGTGATCTGTGATCGACCAAATCAGCAAGCACAAGGATACGACAAGTAGAACCATTGCGATCATGCGTGCCATGGTGATTGCTGCCGGCGCGAATCGCAGATTGAGTCTGCGTCGTCGACGTATCAGCACGCCGCCTGGTCATGAAGCGGTCCGGTCTGTGCTTGTACGCTAGCCGGACCGCGCGAGATCGCCGAGCAGACTCGCCGCGACGGTCGCCTTGGACACCGTCAGGCCCGAGGCGCGGATCGCGTCCACCGCATCGCGGATGCGGGTGAGTGCGGCGCCCCGGGCCTTCGCCCAGGCCTCCACCGCCTCCGGCCCGGCGCCGAGATCCGCCACGACCTCCGCGGTCATCTTGCGATGGGCGACGGCGATCCCGGCCGCGGCGCGCTCCAAGGCGACGCGATCGAACGTGTCCGCCACGGGGACCTTGCGCGCCGCCGCGGCCAAGTCGTCGAGGCGGAAGGCGTGTTCGAGGGCGAAATGCGTCGCCGCGACCTCCTCCACCGGCCGGCCGCTCGCTTCGGCCACCCGCACGATATCCGGCGCGGAGACGAGGGCGGTGAGCGAGGCGAGCCGCCGGGCCTGGGCCGGGGCCATGCCGAGGCCGGCGAGTTCGTCCGTGCGCGCATCGATCGCCGACCGCGCGGTCTCGTCGAGGGCCTTCGGCAAGGCCGCCTCCACCGCCGCGATGCCGTCGCGGTAACGCGCCACCACCGGGGCCAGGCCGCCGGTGAGATCGAGGTTGCGGATGAACCAGACGATCCGGTTCATCAGCAGATCCTGCACCTCGGCGTAGAGGCCGAGCTGACCCTGACCCGAAATCCGACCCGCCAAGCCGTCGATGGCGCGGTTGAGTTCCATCAGGCCGAACGCATCGCGGGTGACCGCGTAGGCCTTGGCGATGGTCGCGGCGTCGGCGCCGGTCCCGTCCACGAGTCGAGTCACCAGGGATGGGCCGCCGCGGTTGACGATGATGTTGGCGAGCGCGGTCGAAATGATCTCACGGCGCAGCCGATGCCCCTTCACGGCGTCGGGGAACTGCTCGCGCAGGGCTTTCGGGAAGTAGCGCTGCAATTCCCGCTCGAAATACGGGTCGTTCGGCACGGCGCTGTCGAGGATCGCGTCGTGCAGCGACAGCTTCGCGTAGGCCAGCAGCACGGCGTATTCCGGACGGGTCAGCCCCTCGTTGCGGCGCAGGCGCTCGGTCAGCGCGGCGTCGTCCGGTAGGAACTCGACCGCCCGGTCGAGGCGTCCTTCCGCCTCCAGCGCCTGCATGGTCCGCATGGCGAAGCCGGTCTCGCCGAGGCCGCCGCGCTGGGCCAGCGACAGCGCGAGCGTCTGCAATGCGTTGTTGCGCAGGACGAGGCGGCCGACCTCCTCGGTCATGGCGGCCAGCAGCGTGTTGCGGGCCTCGCAGCTGAGGCGCCCGTCGCGTTCGGGCGTCATCAGGGCGATCTTGATGTTCACCTCGACGTCCGAGGTGTTGACGCCGGCCGAGTTGTCGATCGCGTCGGTGTTGAGCCGGACGCCCGCCCGCGCCGCTTCGATGCGCCCGCGCTGGGTCAGGCCGAGATTGGCGCCCTCGCCGATCACCTTCGCCCGCAGCTCAGGCCCGGTGATGCGCACGGCGTCGTTGGCCCGGTCGCCGGCATCGTCGTCGGTCTCGGTGGTGGCGCGGACATAGGTGCCGATGCCGCCGAACCACAGCAGGTCGGCCGGCGCCTTCAGGATCGCCTGCATCAGCTCGGCGGGCGTGGCCTCGGCGCGATCGAAGCCCAGGGCGGCCCGAACCTCCGCGGAGAGCGGGATGGTCTTCAGGCTACGCGAAAAGACGCCGCCGCCCTGGGAGAGCAGGCCCCGGTCGTAATCCGCCCAGGAGGAGCGGCCGAGATCGAACAGCCGCCGCCGCTCAACGAAGCTCCGCGCCGCATCGGGGTTCGGATCGAGGAAGATGTCCCGGTGGTCGAAGGCCGCGATCAGCCGGATGCTCTCTGAGAGCAGCATGCCGTTGCCAAACACGTCGCCCGACATGTCGCCGACGCCGACCACGGTGATCGGGTCGATCTGCACATCGACGTCGATCTCGCGGAAGTGGCGGCGCACCGCCTCCCAGGCGCCGCGGGCCGTGATGCCCATGCCCTTGTGGTCGTAGCCCTGGCTGCCGCCGGACGCGAAGGCGTCGCCGAGCCAATGACCCTTCTCCAGCGACAGCGCGTTGGCGATGTCGGAAAACGTCGCGGTGCCCTTGTCGGCGGCGACCACGAGATAGGCGTCGTCGGGGTCGTGCCGCACCGTGTCGGGCGGGGGCACGATGGCGTTGTCGACGATGTTGTCGGTGAGTTCGAGGAGCGTGCGGATGAAGATCCGGTAGCTCTCAGTGCCCTCCTGCATCCAGGCGGCGCGGTCTGTGGGCGGCGGCAAGCGCTTCGGAAAGAAGCCGCCCTTGGCGCCGACCGGCACGATCACGGCGTTCTTCACCTGCTGGGCCTTCACGAGCCCCAGAATCTCCGTGCGGAAATCCTCCGGCCGGTCGGACCAGCGCAGGCCGCCGCGGGCGACGTAGCCGAAGCGCAGATGCACGCCCTCCACACGGGGCGAGTAGACGAAGATCTCGAACAGCGGCCGCGGCAGCGGCATCGCCGCCACCTTCGCGCAGGCGAATTTGAAGCTGATCGTCTCCCGCGGCTTCCCGTCTGCACCTTTCTGGAAGAAGTTGGTCCGCACCGCCGCCTCAACGAGGTTGACGAACCGGCGCAGGATCCGGTCGTCGTCGAGGCTGGTGACGTCCGCGAGCGCGTCCTCGATGCCGGCACGCACCTCCGCCGAGCGGGCGGTGCGATCGCCCTCGGCGGCGGGGTCGAACCGGATCCGAAAGAGGTCCACCAGCGCCCGGGCGATGCCGGGCTGCCGGCTCAGGGTTCCGGCGAGGTAATCCTGGCCGTAGCGGATGCGCAGCTGGCGCAGGTAGCGCCCGAAGGCCCGCAGGAGCGCGGCCTCCCGCCAATCCAATGCCGCTTCCAGGATGAGTCGGTTGTAGCCGTCGGATTCGGCCAGGCCCTCCGCGATCGCAAGCAGCGCGGCTTCGAGGGGTTGCTCCAGATCGGCCAGTTCGATCGGGGCGCCGCTCGCGCGTTCGAGCAGCATGTCGTGCAGCCAGACCCGATCGGCCTCGGTGGCGCCCGCCGGCACGATCCGATAGGTGCGCTCGTTGATGACGCGGAACCCGAAATTCTCCAGGGCGGGCACCCGGTCCGAGAGGGCGATCGCGGTCCCACGCGAGAAGACTTTCATGCGAACCTGCGCGGCGGCATCCGACCCGCGGCGGCCGAGATGCACGGCGCGCGGCTGCGTTGCGCTCAGGCCCTCCAGGATCGCAACGTCCTCGACGGCGACATCCGGCTGGAAGGTGTCGCGGTAGGCGGCCGAGAACGCCTCCGCGTACCGGCCAGCGAGGAGGCGTGCCCGGTCGCCACCGTGGCGCTCCGCAAGGGCGTTGCGCAGGGCATCGCCCCAGGTCCGGATGAGCGCGGCGATGCCAGCTTCAAGGCTCGCCGGATCAATCTCGGGAGCGCCCTGATCGGGCAGTCCGACGATGTAGTGGGTTCGGGCGAGGGGGCCCTCCGGAAAGTCCGGATAGGCGGCGCTCAGCCGTCCGCCATAGGTCTCGGCGAGGTAGGCGCCGATCCGCGCCCGCACCGTCGAGTCGTAGCGGTCCTTCGGCACGTAGACGAGGAGCGAGACGAAGCGGCCGAACCGGTCCGGCCGTGACAGAACGCGGATCCGAGGCCGGTCGGCGAGGTTGGCGATGGCCAGGGTGAACCGATACAGCCGCTCGCCGTCGATCTGGAACAGCTCGTCGCGCGGATAGCTCTCCAGCACCGCCAGCAGGCTGCGGCCGGCATGACTGGTCGGATCGAGCCCGGCGCGGGCGACGACGGCCTCGACCTTCCGGCGCAGCACCGGCACCTCGCGGGCGGGGCTCGTGTAGGCGGCGGCGGTGAACAGGCCGACGATCCGCACCTCGCCCGAGAGCTTGCCCGTCCCCGAGAACAGCTTGACGCCGACGTAATCGAGATAGGCGGAGCGGTGGACGCGAGATTTTACGCTCGCCTTGGTGATGATGAGCGGCTGCGGCTCCTCCAGGAAGGCCAGGATCTCCGGCGTGTAATCCACCGGCGTCCGGCCCCGTCGAAGCGGCGTGGCTCCGGGGTTGCGCAGCACGCCAAGGCTCGATCCCGGCACCAGGGGGTGGGCCTCGCCGTCGATCCCATGCTCCTGCATCCCGAGCAGCAGGAACTGGCCATCGATCAGCCATTCCAGGAAGGCGCGCGCCTCCGCGCTTTCGTCCTCCGGCATCGGGCTGGGCGAACGGCCGAGTTGCGCGACAAGATCCTTCAGGCGCGCCAGCATGGCGTCGTGGTCGTCGCTCGCCAGGGCGACGTCACGGTAGACCGCTGCCAGGGCCTCCAGCAGCCGTTCGCCGGTCTCGGTATCCAGACGATCGAGGTGGATGTGGATGAAGCTCTCGCGGGCGAGGCTGCCATGGGCATCCGCCGTGGTCTCGCCGACCACGCGGATCAGGGCGCCGCCGGCATCCCGCTCGACGCCCAGGATCGGGTGCGCCACGAGGTCCGGCGACAAGCCCCGCTCGGCCAGTTCGGCCAGGGTCGAATCGAGGAGAAACGCGCGGTTGTCGTTGATGACCTCGAGGATGGTCACCTCACGGCGCCGCCCGTCCCGGACAAGTTCGGCGTCGCTCAGGCGCATACGGGCAGGGTCGCCCGGCCGGCGCGGATCGGCCAGGAACGCCCGGGCCCGAACGGCGAGGTCGGCCAGGGCATCGGCGGGGTAGGGGGCCAGATCCTCCGGCGTGACGCGCCCGAACAGGTCGCGCACGAAGCCGCCCGGTCCGCCCTGCTGCCCGACGATCTCGGCGGCCGCCTCGATCAACCCCGTGCGGGCGGTCTTCTGCTCGGAGGACGATAGGGCCGTCGCGGTCTCGAGTGTCATCGCGCTCCTCCCGAACCGGGTCAATCGCCCAAGCGATAGCAGCGTGATCCGCCATGTCGATGACACGCCCCCGGGTTTGCCGGCCAAGGCATGTCGATCCGCGCGAACCGTCAGACCCGGCTTGCCCACCGCGACATAGGTGCATATACACCTATCCGATGAGCGATGGCCCGGCCGAGCCCTGTACCTGTTCCGCCCTGCGCCGTGCGACGCGGGCGCTGACGGCGTCCTATGACGCCGCGCTGAAGCCGGTCGGCCTGCGGGTGACGCAGTTCGCGCTCCTGCGATACCTGGACCGCCTCGGTCCGATTCCGGTCTCTCGACTCGCCGCCGAGGCAGCCCTGGAGCGGACCACGATGGGCCGGAACCTCGACCCGCTCAAGCGGCGCGGGCTCGTGGCCATCACGCCCAGCGCGGAGGATCCGCGGGCGCGCATCGTGTCGCTGACCGACGCCGGCCGCGAGGCCATCGTGGCGGCCACGCCCTATTGGCGCGCGGCGCAGGCCCGCATCAACGCCCGGGTCGATCCCGCGACGGTCTCGGCCGTGGCGGAGGCCCTGATCGCCGCCTCCTGATCGATCCGTTTCCGCCGCCGGAGCCCGCCCATGTCAGCCCAAACCGCGAAGAACCCCGCGCCGCGCCTGCACTATGCCTGGATCGTCGCGGCGGTGACCTTCCTGGTCCTGCTCGTCGGCGCGGGCGTGCGCGCCACGCCGAGCGTGCTGATCGTGCCCTGGGAGCGCGAGTTCGGCTGGACCGCGGCGACGATCGGTGTCGGGATCGCCCTCAACATCTTCCTGTACGGGATGATCGGCCCGTTCGCGGTGGCGATCATCGAGCGGTTCGGCCTGCGGCGCTCGGTCTGTACAGCGCTCCTGATCCTGGCGATCGGCACCGCAGCCACCAGCCTGATGACCGCGCCATGGCAGATGGTGCTGCTCTGGGGCATCGTGGTCGGGTCGGGCTCCGGCATGGTGGCGAACGTGCTCGGCGCCACGGTGGCCGGGCGCTGGTTCGGCCAGCGGCGCGGGCTGGTGCTCGGGATGCTCACCGCGAGCAGCGCCACCGGGCAGCTCGTCTTCCTGCCGATGCTGGCTTCGCTCGCGGTCGGGCAGGGCTGGCGCTCGGTTTCGCTGGTGGTGGCGGCCGTGACGCTGGCGCTGATCCCGCTCGCGGCCCTGCTGCTGCGCGACCGGCCGGCCGATCTTGGCTTGCCCCGCTACGGCGAGACGGCGGTCACACCGAATCCGGTCCTGACCGAGAACCCGGCGGTCCGGGCGCTGCGCGGGCTGCGGACCGGCCTGCGCTCCAAGGATTTCTGGCTGCTCGCCGGCACCTTCTTCATCTGCGGCGCCTCCACCAATGGGCTGATCGGCACCCACCTGATCCCCGCCTGCATCGATCACGGCATCGCCGAGGTGACGGCCGCGGGTCTGCTGGCCCTCATGGGCATCTGCGACCTGATCGGCACCACGGCGTCGGGCTGGCTCACCGACCGGTTCGATTCGCGCAAGCTCCTGATGTGGTATTACGGGCTGCGCGGCCTCTCGCTGATCTTCCTGCCCTATTCGTTCGATCTCAGCTTTTACGGCCTGTCACTGTTCGCGGTGTTCTACGGGCTCGACTGGATCGCCACCGTGCCGCCGACCGTCCAGCTCGCCGGAAAGTCCTTCGGCGAGGAGAACGCCGCGCTGATGTTCGGCTGGATCGCCGCGGCGCACCAGATCGGCGCGGCTTCAGCGGCCTGGATCGCCGGCATGGTCCGGACCGACACCGGCTCCTATCTCGGCGCCTTCGTCTCGGCCGGTCTGCTGTGCCTCGTGGCGGCGCTGATGGCGACCTTCGTCGGACGCCGGCCGCAGGAGCCGGCCCTGCGCCCGCTGCCGGCCTGAACTGCACCGGGCGGCCTCGGTTGCCATAAGCGTGCCGCGATGGGAGCGCCCTGAACGGACCGATCTCACGCAGCCTGAGGCCCGCCTTGACCATCGCAGTCCGGCCCGTCCCGCCGGCCCAGGAAGCGCGCCCGCCGCGCCCCTGGTCGGGCCCGGGCTTCGCCGAGTTCGTCGCCATCATCGCCCTGATGATGGCGGTAACGGCGATTTCGATCGACAATCTGCTGCCGGCCTTCCCGGCGATCGAAGCGCGCTTCGCCGTTGCGGATCCGAACCGGCTTCAGCTCCTCGTCTACGTCTACATGATCGGCTTCGGCGTCGCGCAGATCGTGTACGGGCCGGTCTCGGATACGATCGGGCGCCGGCCGGTGCTGCTGGGGAGCCTCGCGATCTACGTCGTCGGCTGCGGGCTCGCCATGGTGGCGCCGAGCTTCGGTTGGCTGCTGGCGGCGCGGATCATCCAGGGCATCGGCGCGGCCGGCGGGCGTGTCCTCTCAGTGGCGATCGTGCGCGACCGCTTCTCCGGCCGCGAGATGGCGAGCGTGATGTCGCTCACCATGATGGTGTTCCTGATCGTGCCGATGATCGCGCCGGCGATCGGCGGCATGATGCTGGCGCTGGGCTCCTGGGTCTACGTTTTCGTCTCGATGCTGGTCCTGGCCTTCTGGCTGACCGTCTGGTTCTCCTGGCGCATGCCGGAGACGCTGCATCCGGAATACCGCCGCCCGCTTTCGCCGGCCGCGACCTGGGCGGCGATCCGCCTGACGCTGAGGACCCGTGTCGCCATCGGCTACACCACGGCACTCGGGCTGCTGACCGGCTGCATCATGGGCTATGTCGGCTCGGCCCAGCAGGTCTTCGACACCGGCCTGTACCATCTCGGCCCGCTCTTCCCCCTGGCCTTTGGGCTGGTGGCGGGCGCGATGGGCACGGCGACGCTGATCAATGCCCGGCTCGTGCGGCGGCTCGGGATGCGGACGATGTCGCACAGCGGCGTCATCGCGTTCACGCTGGTCGGCCTCCTCCAGGTCGGCGTCGGGCTGGCGTATGGCGGGCGCCCGCCGCTGGCCCTGTTCCTGGCGATCCTGGCGCTGAACCAGTTCCTGATCAGCTTCGCCATGCCGAACTTCAACGCCCTGGCGCTGGAACCGCTCGGCGCGATTGCCGGCACGGCCTCCTCGTTCCTGGGGTTCTATACGACGATCCTCGGCGCTTTCTGCGGCTTCGTGATCGGCCAGGCGTTTGACGGGACCGTGCTGCCGGTCGGGATCGGCTACGCGGCCCTCGGCGGCCTCGCGCTGATCGTCGTCGCCTGGACCGAGCGCGGACGGTTGTTCCGGGGTGGCGTTGCCGGCTGAGCGCCAGATTTAACCGGGTCTTCAGCGGCGGCGGCCAATCTCCAGGTGTTCTCCCAACTGCCCGGACCCCCGATGATCGACCGCGCCCAGAACGGAACGCTTCTCGCCGCGCGGCTGCTGCTCGCCGCCGCGCTCCTGCCCACCGGGATCGCGCGGGCGCTCAACGTTTCGGGCTTCGCCCTGACGCTCGCGGGCGGCGGCGTGCCGTTCCCGAACGCCGTGGCGACGGGGGCGGTGGTGGTGCAGGTCTTCGGGCCGCTGGCGCTGATCCTCGGCGTGCTGCCGCGGCTCACCGGACTGGCGCTCGCCGCCTTCGCGACACTGACGGCCTTCGTGCTCCACGCGTTCTGGCACTATGTTGGTCCGGCGGCCATGGCCGAGCGCACGCTTTTGCTGGCCGATCTCGGCCTTGCGGGCGGTTTTCTCATGTACGCCCTGTCAGGCCCCGGCGCCTGGAGCTGGCAGGGCTGGCGGGCCGGGATGGTGGCAGAAGCGCCGAAGGCCAAGGCCGCCGCCGGAAAGGCTGCTCCCAAAGCCTCGGCGGCGCGGGGCAGCGGCAAGCGTTCCGCTGGCCGTGCGCCCGCTCGCGCTGCGGCCTGATCGGCGGAACGCCCGTCAACCGTGCCGCGGCCGCATCTCCGGGGTGGCCGGCGGCGTCTGGGCGACCATCCGGCGGCCGGAAATCTCGGCTCCGGCATCCGGCGACAGCTTGCGGAAGGCCAGCACGGAGGCCGCCGAGATCACCGCCACGGCGAAGAAGGCCGGCCCGAAATCGCCCGCCTCGATCTGCGTGCGGCCATGCAGGCCGGCGGTCCCCTCGAGCGCCAGAGCCCCCAGCGTCACGCCGAGGCTCAACGAGAGCTGCTGGCAGACACTCGCGAAACTCGTCGCCGCGCTCATCTCGCGGGATTCGAGATCGGCATACGCGATGGCATTCACGCAGGTGAACTGGATCGACCGCGAGCAGCCGCCGACGAACAGCAGGGCCACCATGATCCAGTGGGAGGTTTGCGCCGTGTAGAAGCCGTTCACCGCCAGGAAGGCCGAGGCCAGAAGCGCGTTCCACGTCATCAGCGTCCGGAACCCCGTGCGGCGCAGGATCTTCGGCGCCAGGGTCTTCACGAACATGGCGCCCGCCGCCGCCGCGAAGGTGATGAGCCCAGAATGCAGGGCGTCGAGCCCGAATCCGACTTGCAGCATCAGCGGCAGCAGGAATGGGATCGCCCCGGTGCCGATCCGGAACAGGCTCCCGCCGAGCACCGCGACCCGGAAGGTCGGGCGCTCCATCAGGTCGAGCCGCACGATCGGGTGGGCGACCCGCCGTGCATGGGCCCAATAGAGCGGCAGCAGGATCGCACCGCCGGCGAGGCAGCCCCAGGAGACCGAAGCCGGCAGCAGGTGTCGCCCTAACGACGCAAGCCCGAGCATCAGGGCGGCGAGCCCGGCACCGAGCAGCAGGAAGCCCAGGACGTCCAATGGCGGCCGTTCCGCCTCGCGGACATCCTCGAAGAACAGGGTCGCCAGCACGATCCCGGCGCAGCCGATCGGCAGGTTGATGAAGAAGATCCAGCGCCAGTCGAACCATGTGGTGATCAGGCCCCCCACCGGCGGCCCGAGCACCGGACCCACGAGGGCCGGGAATGTGAGGTAGGCGAGCGCCGTGACGAGCTGGGATTTCGGCACGCTGCGCAGCACGACGAGCCGCCCGACCGGGACCATCATGGCGCCACCCATGCCCTGGAGGAACCGCGCAGCGACGAACCACGCCAGCCCGTTGGCGGCCGCGCACGCGAGCGAACCGGCCATGAACACCACCAGCGCCACGCGGAAGACGGTGCGCGCGCCGTAGCGGTCGGCCATCCATCCGCTGACCGGGATGAAGATCGCGAGGCTGACCAGATACGAGGTCAGGGCGAGCTTCAGCGCAATCGGATCCTCGTGGAGGCTCGCCGCGATGCTCGGCAGCGCCGTGGCGATCACCGTGGAATCGGTGTTCTCCATGAACAGGGCTGTGGCGACCGTCAGGGGGACGATCCAGAACGGTCTTTGAGCGGGGGCAGGCATCACGGTGCAGACGCGCATGGCGCCGTGTCGGTTGCACGGCGTCGGAGCGGACTCGCACCGGCGTGTTTCGCGAATGTATCTATCTTGCCACAGAAGTTGTGCCTGTAAGCGGCGGCACCTTTTGTACGGGAGGTCCAATGGCTACGTTTGCCTCACGCGGCCGTGAGTTCGGCCTGTGGCAAGGGTCCATCCGAACGGACGGGCCGCGAGGAGTTCGATGCCGTTCAGCCCCAACAAGGCCCGTTTCCTGCCGCGGATCGCCGCCGGCGTCGCCCTGTTCTCGATGGTGGCGGCCTGCGGCACCGTCCTGCTCAACGATCGCGGCTCGCTGACGCGCTACGACCGCCTGAAGGCCAGCGATCAGGTCGCCTCCGCGTCCCGGATCTACGTGGACCGACCGGCGCTTGCGAGAGCCCACACGGTGCGCATCATCCCGACGGCGTTCCACGCTGACGTGGCCGGCGCGGGCCCGCTCACCCCGGCCGAGCGGCGCCTGATCGCCAATGCCGCCGACCGGGCGCTCTGCTACGATCTGTCCCTCAAGTACGACATCGTGTCGGGGCGCGACGCTGACCTCACCGTCCGGGCGCAGGTGACGCGCGTTGATCCGACGGATCTGCTCGGGGCCGGCGCGACCATCGCGGGCTCGGCCGGCGTCACGGTCGCCTCGCAATTCGGACTGAGCGCGGCCGAGGGCGTCGGCCGCATCCCGATCCCGCGGATCCCGATCGGGCTCGGCAGCCTCACCGTGGAAGCTGAGGCGCTGGACCGCCGCCGCGAGCAGCGGGCCGCCATGGTGTGGGGCGGGGCCGCGAACTCCTTCACCAGCCAGCCGCGCTTCTCCCGCGCCAGCGACGCCTATGACCTCGCGGGCGAGTTCGGCCAGGATTTCGGCTACATGCTGGCCACCGGCGACGACCCGTTCACGGCGCCCAACACCCTGCCGACCTGGGACCGCATCCGCATCACGACGCTGGGCGAGGCGCCCCTCGATCCGGATTGCGAGGCCTTCGGCCGGGCGCCCGGAATCGATGGCATCCTCGGCGACTATATCGGGCTGCCGCCCGAATACACCGACAAGGGACCGGGAGCGCCCGCTTTGCGCTGATCCGCCGAGCCGAAAAATACCCGTGAGCCATGCGTGTTTTCGCGTTGCGCCGCGGCATGCGCGCATTGGCGCCATCGTGGGCACCGTGATACTGGCACTTGCCAACCCGATCCCGCTGCGCGACCCCCAAACGCGCCGCCGTCCGAGGAAAGTTGGCACATGGCCCGAGTAGAAACCGCATCGATCATCGAGGGCCTAACCTTCGACGACGTGCTCCTGCGGCCAGCCGCCTCCTCGGTCATGCCGACCGAGGTCAGCGTCGCCTCCCGGCTGACCCGCTCCATCCCGCTGAACCTGCCGATCCTAGCCTCCGCGATGGACACGGTGACCGAGGCGCCGATGGCCATCGCCATGGCGGCCAGCGGCGGCATGGGCGTCATCCACCGCAACCTCGAGCCGCCGGAGCAGGCCGAGCAGGTCCGCCTCGTCAAGAAGTACGAGTCGGGCATGGTGATGAACCCGATCACCATCCACCCGGACGAGACCCTGGCCGACGCCTTCGAGCTGATGAAGGCGAACCGGATCTCCGGTATCCCGGTGGTCGAGCGCGGGCCGAACGGCTCGCGGGGCAAGCTCGTCGGCATCCTGACCAACCGGGATGTGCGCTTCGCCACCAACTCGGCACAGCCGGTCGCCGAATTGATGACCCGGGACCGCCTGATCACGGTCCGCGAGGGCGTGACCCAGGACGAGGCCAAGCGTCTCCTGCACCAGTTCCGGATCGAGAAGCTGCTGGTTGTCGACGACCATTACCGCTGCATCGGCCTGATCACCGTCAAGGACATCGAGAAGCGCGTCACCTATCCGTTCGCCGTGAAGGACGAGCAGGGCCGCCTGCGCGTCGCGGCCGCCACGACCACGGGTGACAGCGGCTTCGAGCGGGCCGAGCGCCTGATCGATGCCGGCTGCGACGTGATCGTGGTCGACACCGCCCACGGCCACTCGATCAAGGTGCTCGACGCGGTCGCCCGGGTGAAGCAGCTCTCGAACGCCGTGCAGGTGGTGGCCGGCAACGTCGCCACCCGCGAGGGTGCGCAGGCGCTGATCGATGCCGGTGCGGACGCCATCAAGGTGGGCATCGGCCCGGGTTCGATCTGCACCACCCGTATCGTGGCGGGCGTGGGCGTGCCCCAGCTCACCGCGCTGATGGAGGCCGTCGAGGCCGCCGCTGACGCCGACATCCCGGTCATCGCCGACGGCGGCATCAAGTATTCCGGCGACCTCGCCAAGGCGATCGCGGCGGGCGCCTCGGTGGCCATGCTCGGCTCGCTGCTCGCCGGCACCGACGAGGCGCCGGGCGAGGTCTTTTTGTATCAAGGCCGCTCGTACAAGTCATACCGGGGCATGGGCTCGGTCGGCGCCATGGCCCGCGGCTCGGCCGACCGCTACTTCCAGGCCGAGGTCAGCGACACCCACAAGCTCGTGCCGGAGGGCATCGAGGGGCAGGTGCCCTACAAGGGCCCGGTGGGCAACGTCCTGCACCAGCTCGCCGGCGGCCTGCGCGCCGCGATGGGCTATGTCGGCGGCGCGACGATCCCGGAGTTCCAGGAGCGCGCGCGCTTCATCCGCATCACCAATGCCGGCCTGCGCGAGAGCCACGTCCACGACGTGACGATCACGCGGGAGAGCCCGAATTATCCGTCGCGGACCTGAGGATCTGGAGACGACGATGCTCGCACCTTGGCCTCTAAACCGGCATGCGGCCGTTTTCGACGCGCCGAGGGAGGAAGCTGGCGCACGGGCGGAGGCCAGTGCACGGCACCGCCGCGAGGATCAGCTTCGGGACGCGAACGATCTGTCGGGTTCGGATGCCGTGTCTCTCGTACGCAGCATCCGGGCCCGGGCGCTGCAAAATGCGCTCCCGGATAGTACGGTGATGATCCGTGCCGATCGCGACGGGCGATGATCGTCGTTGATGCCTGTGTAGCGGTGAAGTGGTTCCTTCCGGAACCGCTCAGTGACCTAGCGGAGAGCATCCTGCTGGAGGACGAGGTCCGGATTGCGCCAGAGCATATTCTGGTGGAAGTCGGAAATACCTTGCTGAAAGCCCATCGGGCTCGAGCCATCACGCTGGACCACGCGCGTGATGCGGTTGCGGCTTTGGGCAGGCTGATACAACTTCGCCCGGTTCGAGAGATCGCGGATCCTGCCCTCCAACTCGCCAACGCCGTGGGATGCACGAATTATGACGCCCTCTACGTGGCCGCCAGCGAGCGATGGGGCGCGGCGCTGGTCACTGCGGACGCCAAGCTGGCGCGGCAACTGTGCGCAGCAGGATGGAGCGGCGACCTCCGTCTTCTCGGCAGTTGATGTGCCGTTGTTCAGGAACGCAGACAGCCTATCGCCGAAACGGGATCAACTTGGAGGGAGGCCATGCGCACGCTGATCGTCGGAGCCGGCGCGACCGGAGGCTATTACGGCGCGCGGCTGGCCGAATCCGGCGCCGACGTGACCTTCCTGGTCCGGCCGGCGCGGGCGGCGAAGCTTGCGGCGGACGGGCTGAACCTGCGCTCGCCGCTCGGCGACCTGCACATCCCGAACCCGCCGACCGTCACGGCCGACCGGCTGGCCGAGGCCGGCCGGTTCGACCTGATCCTCCTGTCGTGCAAGGCCTACGATCTCGACAGCGCCATCGCGGATCTGGCTCCGGCGGTCGGCGCGGAGACGGCGATCCTGCCCGTGCTCAACGGCCTCGCGCATCTCGACGCGCTCGATGCCCGGTTCGGCGCCGAGCGGGTGCTTGGCGGCTCCTGCGCCATCGCGGCGACGCTGGCACCGGACGGCACGATCCGCCACATGAGCGAGTTGTGCAGCATCACCTACGGCGAGCGGGACGGGTCGCGGTCGGCCCGGATCGAGGCGGTCGACGCCCTCATGCGCGGGCTGAAGTTCCAGCCACGGCTGAGTGAGGCGATCCTGCTGGAGATGTGGGAGAAGTGGGTGTTCCTCGCGACGCTCGCGGGGGCCACGACCCTGATGCGCGCCGCAGTCGGCGACATCGTGGGTGCGCCGGGCGGCAAGGAGCTGATGGTAGCCCTTCACGCCGAGTGCACGGCGATTGCCGCGGCGAGCGGATACGCGCCGCGGGATATCGTGGCCGAGCGGGCGCGGGCGCAGCTGACGGCCGCAGGCTCGACCTTTACGGCCTCGATGCTGCGCGACATCGAGAATGGCGGGCGGATCGAGGCCGATCACGTGATCGGCGACTTGATCGCCCGCGGCCGTCGCCTCGCGCCCGTGGCGGGCTTCCCGCTGCTGACGCTGGTCTATACCGGCCTCAAGGCCTACGAGGGCCGGCGGGCGCGGGAGACGGCCGGAGTCGCGTCTTAGTAGCGGCCGGGCGGCGGCGCGGGCGGATTGCCGTATTCGAGCTGCGTCTTGGCATCGACCGGCCGGCGCGGCGGCGGCGAGAAGTCGGGCTGGGCGGCAGGCGCGCTTGCACAGGCGGCCAGCGAGGCGGCGACCAGCGCCGCCAGCGTGATACGGACAGCGGACGAGATGGGCGCAGACTGCATAGGCTGAAAGTCTCCCGGAATGCACCCGGCTGCCAACCACTCTGGTCGGCCGCCGAAGGATGCCATACGACACGCGGCGGCCCGCGCGGATACCGGTCTGAGCCGGGATCGTGCCTGAAGCTCGGCCGCAAATGGGGCGGTATCGCGGGCCTGGCGTGGCCGTTTCGCGACGCCGCCGATCGACGTGAAGGAACAGATCCCTGACCCCCGCCGCCCGCTGCTCAGCCGCCATCGAAGTGCTCACCGACATCGCGGAGCGGCGCCGACCGGCCGCCGACGCCCTGAAGGATTGGGGCCTTGCGCACCGGTTCGCGGGCTCGGGCGACCGGGCCGGCATCGCCAGCCTTGTCTACGACGCCCTGCGCCGCCGCGCCTCCGCGTCCTGGATCATGGGCTCGGAGGCCCCGCGCGCCGTCCTGATCGGCGCGCTGCGGCTCCAGCAGGGTCTCGCTGCGGCCTCGGTGTCCGCCTTGTTCTCCGGGGAGCGTTTCGCGCCCGCGCCGCTGAGCGCCGAGGAGCGGACGCGCCTCGAGACCGCCACACTGGAGGATGCGCCCCCCGAGGTCGCGGGCGATGCCCCGGCCTTCGCGATGCCTGAGCTCGCCGCAGCCCTGGGTGACGACCTCCTGCCGGAGCTGAAGGCGCTGGCCCGGCGGGCGCCCCTAGATATCCGTGTCAACGCCCTGCGCGGCCGCCGCGAAGACGTCATGCCGGCGCTCGCCGCGTTCGACGCGGCGCCGACACCACACGCACCCAACGGTCTGCGAATCCCGATCGGCGCCGACGGGCGCGGCCCGGCGCTCCATGTGGAGGCGGAGTTTCTCGACGGCTGGTATGAGATCCAGGATGAGGGCTCGCAGCTCGCGGCGCTCCTGGCTGCCCCGCAACCCGGCGAGACCATCGTCGATCTCTGCGCCGGCGGTGGCGGCAAGACCCTAGCGCTCGCGGCAGAGACCGCGAACGGCGCCCGCCTGATCGCCACCGACGGCGATCCGCGCCGCCTCGCGCCGATCCACGAGCGCCTGCGACGCTCCGGCGCCCTCGCCGACGTGCGCACGCCGCGGACCGGCAGGGCTCGGGCCGACGTACTCGAAGATCTCGACGGGCGCGTCGATCGCGTGCTCGTGGATGCGCCCTGCACCGGCTCGGGCACATGGCGCCGCAATCCGGACGCGAAGTGGCGCCTGCGCCCCAACAGCCTCGCCCTGCGGACAGCCGAACAGACCCAGGTTCTCGACCGCGCCGCGCGGCTGGTGAAGCCGGGGGGACGGATCGTCTACGTCACCTGCTCGCTCCTGCCGGCCGAGAACGAAACGGCCGTGGCCGGGCTGCTGTCGCGCTGGCGCGGGCGGTTCGCCGTGGTCCCGCCCGACGAGGTCCTGGCAGCAGGCCCGGCCTCGCTCCGCACGGCTGTGCGGACCACGCGCCACGGGATCCAGATGAGCCCATTCCGGACCGGGACGGACGGCTTCTACGTCGCGGTGATCGCCCGGCACGGTTGAGCGGCGAATCGCCGGGAGCCCCGTTACCGCGGCCGCGTTGGATCGCCAGCCCCGGATACCACAACCAGGAGTCACCCTTGCGCCTGGACCGCCGCCTCCTGCTCGCCGGTCTCGGGAGCCTTCTCGGCCTTCGTCCCGCTAGGGCCGTCGCCGAGGGGCCGCCGGAACCCGCCCCGCACGAGGCGATCCGCGCCCTACCGCGTACGCTGCCCGGCGCCGACCTTCAGGTGATCGACCTCTGGCCGGGCGAGCCGCCAGGTGGCGGCAGCGGACCCGACGCGGAGGGCTTCCGCTATGTCGAGGGCGCGGTGGGTGACATCACCCGGGTCGCGCGCCCGTGCCTGCTGGTCATGCGGCCGGTCAACGCCAACGGCGCCGCGATGATCGTGGCGGCCGGCGGCGGCTACGAGTTCATCGCCATCGGCAACGAGGGCGTGCCCGTGGGCCGCGTCCTGAAAGCCGCCGGCATCACGGTCTTTCTGCTGATCTACCGGCTCCCCGCCGAGGGCTGGGGCTCCGGCCCCGACGCGCCGCGTCAGGACGCCCAGCGCGCGATCCGGCTGGTCCGGGCCCGGGGCACGGAGTTCGGCATCGACCCGGCCCGGGTCGGCGTCCTCGGGTTCTCCGCCGGGGGCCACCTGATGGGGGAGACCGCGGTCGGCAGCGCCCGGAACCTCTATGACCCGGTGGACGCCACGGATGCGCAGCCCGTGCGGCCGGCGCTCGCCGGATTGATCTATCCGGTCATCACGATGCGCAAGCCCTTCGACCGAACCCACACCCGCCGGATCCTCGTCGGCGACGAGGTCACCGAGGCCGAGATGAAGACCTACTCGGTCGATCTACAGGTCGGCCCGGAGACGCCGCCGACCTTCCTGGCCCAGGCGATCGACGATCCCGTGGCGGTGGCCGACCATCCGCTCCTGATGTTCGCGGCCCTGCGCAAGGCCCGGGTTCCGGCCGAACTGCACCTGTTCGAGCGCGGCGGCCACGGATTCGGGCTCGGATTGCCCGGCACGCCGGCGGCGGCGTGGTCCGGCCTGTTCCTGGCCTGGATCCGCCTCCACGACTTTTTGCGGCGCTGACGCCTCAGCTTTGGCCGGCGATCACGCGGTGCAGCTTGGCGACCTTCGGCCGGCTGGTGCGGAACTGGCCGCGCTCGACGGAGACGAACACCACCGCAGCGATGGCGAGCGTCGTCAGCCACCAGATCGATGTCAGCCCGACGCTGAGGCATGCCACCGTGAACGCCGCCGCGAAGCAGCCCATGGCGCCCGGCACCAGGGCCGGACCATCGCGCCCGGCCCGGCGGATCGAGGCGTAGAGGGCGAAGGCCGCGGCGAGGGCGCCCACGATTCCGAGCTCGTACCAGAATTCAAACAGCGCCGTGGTCGGCGCGTTCAGCGGCAGAAGGCCCACCAGACGCCCGCGCAGCGCGGTCTCGAAGCCGTGGCCGGTGATGAGCCGCACCGGATCGATCGTCACCACCTTCTGCCAGCTCTTCAGCGACAGCACCGCCGGGGCGAGCGGACCCAGCACGGCTGCTCCCACGGGCCGGGCCAGGAAGGGGAGCAGCGGCGCCACCGCGAGCAGGACCGCCGACAGGGTCGCAGTCAGCGCCACGCCAACCTTAGGCCGGTAGCTCGTCACCGCGAAGGCGACGGCGCCCACCGCCAGGGCTGCGATCTGCGTAGCATCCGGCTGCACGGTGAGCGCCAGCGCGACCAAGAGGGCGAGCCCGAGGGCCTCGCGGTCGCGGCGGCGGGACCGGAGCCACGCCAGTGCCGGCCAGACCAGAAGGATCAGCAGCACGAGACCGCGGTCCAGCGCCCCGTCATCCTCGGTGCCGGCGGGCGCCATGTGGGCGCCGAACAGGCCGAGCACGATCGCCACGATCGCCCCCGCCACGATGCCGAGCGGCAACAGGTAGAGGTTGGCCGAGCGCATCCGGTCGGGCAGGGCGAGATAGCCCAGGAGGGCGAGCCCGATCGTGGCCGCGAGGTTGACGAGGCGCTCCAGGGCCGGCCCCAAGAACGGCGTCCACGTCAGGGATAGGGCCGACCAGAGGACCACGAGCATCCCCGCCAGGAAGGCCGGCGCGGTCAGGAGCCGGGAGGCGGCCGGGCGCACCGGCCGCTGCCGCCGGTCGATCACGCTGGCGATGATCAGCAGGATGACGGCGATCGGTGCCAGGATCACGGAGGCGCGGCGGGCGACCTGGGCCAGGACCGGCAGCACGACGAACAGGCCGAAGAAGCCGAGGCGCCGCAGCAGGGCGGCGGCGTCGAGCGCCGGGTCGGCAACGGTTGGAGTCGACGCGCGCGGCATCCTGCGCCTTCTTCCGGACCGGAATGGCCGGATCTGTGTTCGATACGCAAGGCTCGCGCAAGCCGCTGTAGACGCGGCGCCACACCTCGCGCCGGACGCGCCCTCAGGTCGCGGTTGCCGTTGCCCGCGGGCGCCGCCGAAGTGTCCGCCGGCCGAGGTCCGAGACCACCCGCCAGCCGCCCCAGGCGGCGAAGAAGCCGATCAACCCGGCCGCCAGGCCATCGGCGGTGGTCGGGATTGCCGGGCTGAAGTCCCGGTAGGCGGCCTCGGCGACGGGAACGTCGGGATCGCGCAGCATCGCGACGACCCGGCCGAGGGGGCTCGTCGCCGAGGCGAGCGCCTGCTGCTGGGCGCTCAGCCGGGCGAGGCGCGCGATGTCGGCCTGCGCCGCCGCCCCGCGCCGGGCAACGAGCTGATCGGGATTGCTGCGCAGCCGGTCGATGGCGCCCTCGCGCGTCTCGCCGGTCGCCTGCGCGTCCGATTCGAGCACCGCCACCTGCCGGCGCAGTTCGTCGGCGGCGCCCCCGATCCGCTGGGCGTATTGCTGCGCGAATTCGGGGGCCTGTGCGGCGATCCCGCCGCCGAGCAGGCCGAGCGCGACACCGAGGGTGCGAAACACGCGGAACACGTCAGGCCTCCAGCGTGGGGATTCGACCACCGACAAAGAGCATGCCGTGGGTCGCGGTTCCAGCCGCCCTCATGCCGGCAACGTCAGCAGGCCCGCCTGTCCGTCGCCGCAGCCGAACAACAGCTTCCCGCCCCGGCCGTCCCAGGCGAGCGCCGTCACGCCGCTGCCGGGCACGGAGGGCCGCACGAGGAGTTCCGAGGCATCGGTGAAGCGGACCAACAGGATGCACCCGTCCTCATAGCCCACGGCCAGCACCGGCGCCTTCGGGTGGAACGCCACCCGGGACACCCGGGCAGGCCGGACCCCGCATTCCCGCGGTGGCTTGCCGGTCGGCCCCTCCTTGGAATCGAACGGCCACACGATCGCGGCCTCGGCGCCGCTGGTGGCGAGCCAGTGCCCGTCCGAGGACCATGAGACCGAGCGGACCTTGCCGGGATAGCCCGACATGCGCATGTGGCCGCGATCCGGCTGGAGCCGCCAACCATGCAGGGCATTCTCCTGCATGGTCGAGACCACGAACCGGCCATCCGGCGACCACGTCACGTCGATATGCGAGCCCTTCCACTCGATCACCTCGGCCGGGGTCTCAAGGTTGGGGTACCAGAGGCTGACGCCGTTGTAGTGGGCGATGCCGAGCCGGTAGCCCTTGGGCGCGAAGACGAGGCCACGGGCGGTCGAGGGCGCCAGGAAACTGCGCTCGCGGCCCTTGGTATCCCGGGCGACCACGTTTCGCCCGGCCGACCACGCCACCGCGCCGTCCGGGTGAAGGGCGAGCGCATCGATCCAGGCGCCGCCCTTGGCGGTTCCGCGCTGCTCCATCGTGCCATCCGCCCGGATCTCGACGATGCGACCGTCATCGCCGCCGGTGAGCAGGCGCTCGCCACCGCCGGCCGCCACCAGGATCCCGGCCTCGGAATGGGCGGTGAGTTGAGTCAGCGTCTCACCCCGCACCAGCGCGACGGTGCCGTCGCTGAGCGCCAGGGCCGGGACTTCCCTCAGGAAATGCGCCGCGACCACGTGGGCGCCGGGCTCGAACGTGGCGACGTGCTGGGTCAGGGATGGGTTGCTGATTGGGCTGCTCATCGGGGAATGCTCATGGGGCGGGGACCTTCGCGGCAGGCGGCCCGGCGCGCAAGACCACGAGCGCGGTCAGGAGCGCCAGGCCGCCGGAAAGTGCCGCCGGCGCGATCAGGGCGTAGAGTGCGAAGAGCGCGTAGGCATGTGCGCCGAGATAGGCGCCCAGCAACAGGGACAACCAGACCAGCCCATCGCCGATCCAGCCCAAGGGGTCGCCGGTCCGTGTCAGCGCCTGGGCTATCTTTTGGCCGAGGCTGAACAGTGCACCCGTGACGAAGGTCGTGCCGGCGCGAAATCCCGTGACCTGTGACAGGACGGCGTTCTGCGACCCCATCGCCACGGCGACGAAGAAAGCGGCAAGGCCGAGCTCCGGCGATTCGAGCCCCAGGCCTAGTCCGCCGAGGATCAACAGCGATTCGTAGGCGAGCACGACCGGTGTCGTCCAGCGGGGCGGCACGAGGATCGCGAGGCCGCTTCCCAAGACGGAGCCAAACAGGAAGGCGAACAGGAGGGTTGCGGGCAGCACCATCCGGTGCAGCTCGGCCGCCGCGCCGAAGACCGCGAGCTGCGTGGTGTTGCCGCTCATGAACGATGTGTAGAGCCCACCCAAGCGCACGAAGCCGAGGGCATCCACGTATCCGGCCAAGCCCGTCAGCAGCAGACCGAGACCCAATTGTAAGGTTCGGCTCACGTTTCGGCCCCCCGGTTCCGGCCCGGTAACCTTCCGTTAACTGAACTCACCGCCTCGTTCAGATCTGTCGGAGGGCGGTTAACGCGCCACTCACCAAACGCATGCAATTCGATCGATACAGGGTGAACGCCGTGTCGGAAGGGGCCGTTGCCCCTGCGATCCGGTCGGGGGCTGCGATACCCCGACAGGGTGAGTGGGAGTTGCGTCATGGTTCCGTTCGCCGCTGCGTTCGTCTGCCCGTCCATCCCCGTTCCGGACTCGGCCGCCACCACGATCCTCGTGGTCGAGGATGAGCCGACCGTTTGTGAACTGGCCGCCGAAACGCTCCTCGATGCGGGCTATCGCGTGCTCACCGCTTCGGATGCCAAGCAGGCCGAGGCAATCCTCGCGAGCGAGAGCGTCGACATGCTCTTCACCGATATCGACCTCGCCCGCAACACGAACGGCCTCGCCCTGGCACGCCGGGCCCGCATGCTCTGCCCTGATCTTCCGGTGGTCTACACCTCCGGGGGCCGCGACGGCCTGTCGGATCGCGAGACCGTCCCCGGATCGGTGTTCGTCCCGAAGCCGTACCGCCCGAGCCAGCTCGTGGCGCTCACCCGCGACGCGCTGAGCGCGGCGCTTCCTCATCACGCTTGACCTGGACTGTCGGGGACCTTCCACCATGTTGCGCTTCCTTCCCGCACTCGGCCTCGCCCTGGCTCTGTCGGCATCACCGGCCGGCGCCGCCTGCGACGTGACGGGGGCGCAGATCGAGGAGGCGATCGCCGCCAAGGGCGAGCTGCGCGCGGATGCGAACGCCCAGCTTGTGCGGGATCTGCGCACCCTGCGGGACGCCGCGATCGTTCTGGAGACGTACAAATTTCCCGGCGAGTGTGAGGTCTTACTCGGGATCGCCAAGTCGCTGCTCGCCAATCCCGCCAAGACCATCGAGCAGGGCGGCGACACGGACGAGGACAAGGCCGAGAGCCTCAGCGAGGCGCGGGAGCCGAAGAGTGCCGGCACGCCGAAGGAGAAGTGAGGCCCCGGTCAGCACCCCAGCGCCGCGGTTGATCGCTTCGCCGGCGGTACACAACGGCACGGTGCCAGAGATTTCGTTGACCGCACTGCGGCCCTTCTTCCCCGTGGCCTTGTCGACTCAGACATCCCCCACGAACACCAACGCTCGAGATCGCGCGTGACGGTGCCTCCTGCAGCCCCCAACCGCCGACACCCCGGCGACGGTGAGGGGTCGCGCCGCTTCGGCCGATGTGTCAGCGTCCTAAGGCGAACGGGAGCGAGGATAGGCGTCTCGTCCGGCGCAGATCGTGCCAGTGAGGTGTCGCGTGCGCCGTGCAATCCGGTTCGGCGTCCAACCTTCCTGTTGACCCGTCATCTTGCGCAGCACCCGCCGTCACCTGGGCAAAGGGCGCTCAGCGCTCCTCGTCGGCGCTCGCCCCGATCTTCGCCCGCGCCAACGCCCGGCCGAGCTTCGCCGCGATCTGGTCGCGCAGCATGTCGGCCATCTCGATATCGACCAGCCGCCAGCCGAGCCCACGCAGCCGCAAGCGGATGCGGGTGCGCTGACCACGCGGCGCATCGGGCGGGATCGGGATCACCACCGCGCGGAAACCCCGCATTTCGAGAGCCGTGTAGTACGGCAGAAGGCGCCCGAAACTCCGGATCGCCAACCCTTCCGGACGCTTGCCGGCCGGTCGCTCCAGATCGAGCTTGTCGGGCCAGCCGTTGGCGAGGAGGTCGATCACCGTATCGGGGGTGATCATCGTCTCGGACAGCGCCAGGGCCAGCCCGTAGGCGGCGTCGCCGAGGCGCTGGCGGTCGCGCGGTTCGATGTCCGGATCGCTCTCCGAAGCGGTTCGCATCGCCGCCGTGATCTGACGCACCAGGGATAGGCGGAGCGTCCGGAAGTTCACGTGCGTCTCGATATAGGCCGTGTCGTGCCGGCGCACTGCCTGCGCGAGATCGTAGAGCGACCAGAGCGGGCTCATCGTGAACGCGAGCCACGCCAGGGCAAGCCCGAGGAGGACCGCGAGCCAGCGCACCTCAGGCCTCCAGACGCAGCGTCACGGTGCGTCCGCCCAGTGTTCGAGGCTTGAGAAAGCCGCCACGACCCGCTCGTAGACCGGACGCTTGAACGGCACGATCAGGTCCGGCAGCTCGGAGAACCGCGCCCAGCGCCACGCATCGAACTCCGCCTTGTGGGCACCGCCGCCCGGTCGGAGTACATCGATCAGGTCCTCGCTGCCCATGAAACCGAAGGCGAACCATTTCTGGGTCTGCCCTCGGTAGCGTCCCTTCCATGCCTGCTTGATGATCTCGGGCGGCAAGTCGTAGGGAAGCCAGTCCGGAATCTCGGCGAGCTTGCGGAGCGCCTCCGGCGGGACGTTGGTTTCCTCATAGAGTTCTCGACGCGCGGCTGCCTCCGGATCCTCGCCTGGATCGACGCCTCCCTGCGGCATCTGCCACATATGCGGACCGGCGACGTGCTCCGGTCCGGCATCCTTGGTCCTGCGACCGACGAAGACGCCGCCCGAGGGGGCGATCAGCGCAACGCCGACGCAGGGGCGATAGGGCAGGGCGCCGCCTGTATCCGAATGTGTCGTCATCGGCCGGACCATAGGTCAGCGGCGCGGGTCGCGGCAACGCCATCCGGGCCTCGCGCCGTTTGCACGCGGGCTCTGCCTACCTGTGCGGGCGTTGATCGCATGGACGCTCAATCGGCCGTGGAGACCCGTTTATCGCGGGCGCCACGTAACGCCACGCTCGCCGGAACGAGCCGCACGCCGTGGGATTCGAGATCCCGCGCCCAGCGCGCGATTCGATCGACGGTGAGGGCTGCGCCGCTGGCGGAAACCAGGGCGAACCCGTTGGCCTTGGCGCGGGCCTCGGCCTGGGCCAGGGCGGCATCGATGGCATCGGCCCGCGGCGTCGCGTCGAGGACGAGCTCGGCGCGGGCGATTGGGGTCCGGGTCTTGTTGGCGGGGGCAGCCGCCGGCTTCGGACCGGTGCCGTCGTCGAGGAAGCCGAGGCCGCGGCTGCCGATCTCGCGGAGGACCGGCTCGAACGCCGCATCGGCCATCAGCTTCGACCCCATGTAGTTCACGATGCCGACATAGCCCGGGAAGCGGGCCAGCGCCCAGGCGAGCCGGTCGGCATTCTCGGGCCCCTTCAGAGCGGTGAGCAGGCTCTGCGGGCCGGGATCGCTGTCGGGATAGTCGAACGGCTCCATCGGCAGCTGGAGGAACACTTCGTGCCCGGCGTCGCGCGCCCGGGCGACGGCACGCTCGACCTCATTGCCATAGGGCAGGAAGGCGAGGCTGACGGTGGCCGGCAAACGCGCGGTGGCGCCGGCGGTCGCCGCCTGCCCGACGCCGAGGCCGGTGATCACGATGGCGATACGCGGGCCGGTGCCGGGCTCCTCAGCACGGGCATAGACGTCGAGGGCACGCACCTGCCCCTCGCCGAGCTTCGGCATGAGCCCGTGACGTCCGGCCTCGCTGATGCGCCGATCGGGCGCTGGGGCGAGACGAGGCGCACTCGGGGGCGGGACTCGGATCACGACGGCGTCCGTCGGCGCCGAGCCGAGCGGCCGCACGACGGTGACGCCGGAGGCGGATTCGATCTCCTCCGCACTGCGCTGCAGCTGTGACGGACCCGGGGACATCGTGGCGACCGGGGGCTCCGCGGCCGGCGCGGCTGCAATGGGTCGCGCGACGGGTTCGCGGATCGTGATCAATGCCTCCGCATGGGGCTCGCCGCCATGCGGATCGCCGAGGGCGACGACGAGGCCAAGGGACAGGATGAGCCCGGCCGCGATGGCGCCCGCCGCCACCTTCGGCCGGCGTGCAGCGGCGAGAACCCGTCCAAGCGGCCCGCTGGGCTGCTCCGGCGCCTTCGCCTCCGACACCCCGAGGGGGCGTGTGAGGATATCGTCGGTGGGCTCGGTCAAGCGGCTCTCGATGCGGAATCGCGATCCTCATCGCGCCGGACGCGGCGCGACTCCTGCCTCCCATTGCGCGCCTGTATGGTTAACGATCCGCTAAGGTTTGGATTCGGGCAAAAAAATCCCGCCCGGCGGGGTGCCGGGCGGGATCGGGTCGTAGCGTGCCGGAGCCGGAGCCGGTCAGTTCGGCACGCTCGGCTTCTGCTGCTGCGCGGCCGGGGTACCGTTGGCGGCGCCCTTCTGGATGCCGTGGAGGAAATCGACGGCGGCGATCAGCTGCTTGTCCTTGGCCGGATCCGGCGGGACGTAGGCGGAGGAGCCGCCGCGCTCGTCGGTATCCTTCTGCTTCAGGTGGCCCTTCAGCCCGGCCTCGCCCTTCGTTTCGTCCTTGCCCTTCAGCTCGTCCGGCACGTCCTGCGTCACCTCGACGTCGGGCTCGATGCCCTTCGCCTGGATCGAGCGGCCGGACGGGGTGTAGTAGCGCGCCGTGGTCAACCGCAGGGCGCCGGAGCCGCCGAGCGGTATGATCGACTGGACCGAGCCCTTACCGAAGGAGCGCGTACCCAGGATGGTCGCGCGCTTGTGATCCTGCAGCGCACCGGCCACGATCTCGGAGGCCGAGGCCGAGCCGCCATTCACCAGCACCACGACCGGCTTGCCCTTGGTCAGGTCGCCGGCCTTGGCCGAGAAGCGTTGCGTCTCGTCCGGGTTGCGGCCGCGGGTCGAGACGATCTCGCCGCGGTCGAGGAACGCGTCCGACACCATCACGGCCTGGTCGAGCAGGCCGCCCGGGTTGTTGCGCAGGTCGATGACGTAACCCTTGATCTTGTCCGGCCCGATCTCGCTCGACAGCTTGTCGATGGCGGCGCGCATGCCGTCGAAGGTCTGCTCGTTGAACTGCGTCAGGCGGATATAGGCGACGTCGCCGCCCTCGACCTTGGAGCGCACCGGCTTGATCTTGATCACGTCGCGGGTGAGCGTGACGTCGATCGGGTCCTTCGACTCCTTGCGCGAGATCTTGAGCTTCACGGTGGAGTTCACCGGGCCGCGCATCTTGTCGACCGCCTGGTTCAGGGTGAGGCCCTGGACCTGGTCGTCGTCGATCTGCGTGATGACGTCGTTGGCAAGCAACCCCGCCTTGGCGGCCGGCGTGTCGTCGATCGGCGTGACGACCTTGATCAGGCCGTCCTCCATCGTGACCTCGATACCGAGCCCGCCGAACTCGCCGCGGGTCGTGGTCTGCATGTCGCGGAACGCCTTCGCGTCCATGTAGCTCGAATGCGGGTCGAGGGAGGTCAGCATGCCGTTGACGGCTGCCTCGATCATCTTCGACTCGTCGGGCTTCTCGACGTAGTCCGTACGGACCTTCTCGAAGACGTCGCCGAACAGGCTGAGCTGGCGATAGGTCTCGGCCGACGCGGCCACGGCCCGAGGCCCGGAGAGGAAATCGGTCTGGGTGGCCAGCATGGAGGTGCCGGCACCCAGGAAGGCGCCAAGCATGATCAGGGAAGTCTTGCGCATCAGCCGCGAACCTTCTCGCCAACTACCGTATTATTCGGGCTCTTTGCCCACCACGGCTCCGGATCGATGGAGCCGCCGTCCTTCTTGAACTCGACGTACAGGGTGGGATCGCCCTCGGACCCGTTGGGGCCCGCGCCCTTCTCGCCCATATTGCCGACCGGCTCGCCCGCAAGCACGAACTGGCCGACCTCCACGTTGATCTGATCCATCCCCGCGAGCAAAAGATAGTAGCCGTCGCCCGCGTTGATGATCAAGAGTTGGCCATAAGACCGGAACGGCCCCGCAAACTGCACCCAACCATCGGCCGGCGACGAGACCGCCGCCTTCGGACGGGTCGAAAACGACACGCCGCGGGTGGTTCCGCCATTGCCGTCGGGCTGGTTGAAGCTCCGGGCGACCTTCCCGCTGACCGGCCGCGGCACTTCGCCCCGCGCCTCGGCGAAATGCACCTTCGGGGCCAAGCGGGCCGGATCACGGAACCCGGCCGCGGCAAATCGTTCCTGCGTCGCCCTCGCCTCGCGCTCCGCGGCGGCCTTGGCCTCCTCGGCCGAACGTTTGGCCGCGGCGTCGGCCGCCTCCGTCCGGTCCATCAGGTCCTTGAGGTTCTTTGCCTGCGCGCCGAGTTCCGCGGCACGCCGGCGCTCGGCATTCAGGCCGCTCTCGACCTCCGCCTGCCGGGCACGCCGCGCAGCCACCAGGGCCTCCAGGCGCTGTCGCTCCCGCGCCCAACCCGCAAGGTCGTTGGTCAGACCTTCCTTGTCCTGGGCGATCAAGCCGCGCAGGCGGATCATCTCCCCGAGATCGGCGGCGAGCGTATCGACCTCGCCGCGCAGTTCCGGCACCACGGCGCCAAGCAGCATCGAGGTCCGGATGGCCGCCAGCATGTCCTCCGGGCTCACCAGCACCGCCGGGGGCGGACGCCGGCCCATGCGTTGCAGCGCGGCCAGAATCTCGGCGACGACGCCCCGGCGGGCCTGGAGCGAGTGCCGGATGGCGGCTTCGCTGTCGCCCATGGAGGCCAGCCGCTCTTCCAAGCGGCTCAGCCGTTCCTCGGTCGCCTGGGTCTGCCGGCTGGCGTCGAGGAGGGCGGCGTCCAGCTTGGAGCGGTCCGATCCGATGGCGGCGATCTCGGCCTCGAACTGGGCACGCTGGCTGGAGCTGGCGGCGATCGCGTCCTGCACCCGCTTGAGGTTCTCGGCGCGCCGGTCACGCTCCTCGCTGGCGCGCTGCGCGGCCGCTGCATCGGCAGGCGAGGGAGTCTCGGCGCGGACAGGCACCGCCACGCAGGCCGCGGCCAGCATCACGAGCGCATGCCGTCTGCGGCGCGGACGCCGCCCGGCCCGCGGATGACCTGCCGGCCCCTCATCGTGCTCAGCGGGAAGCACAGATCCCATCGCGACGAGGGCCACGGTCGGTCAGCCCGCCTCGCCCCGGTGATAGGGATGACCGGCCAGGATGGTCAGGCTGCGATAGATCTGTTCGAAGGCCAGCACGCGCACGAGTCCGTGGGGCAAGGTGGCTGCCCCGAACGACAGGATCAGCTCCGCCTTCGTCCGAATTGAGGCGTCGAGACCGTCCGGTCCACCGATCACCACGGTAAGCCCCGGCCGACCCACGTCACGCCATCCGGCCAAGCGCTCGGCCAGGGCCTCGCTGGCTATATCGGCGCGGCCCCGCTCATCGTAGGCGATCAGCACGCCGCCGGACGGAAAATTCGCGCTGAGCGCCGCCGCCTCCTCGGCGCAGCGATCGACGGCGCGCCGTGCCCGCGATTCCGAAAGCTCGATACTATCGCAGGACGGGAAGCCAAGCCCGCGGCCCAATTGGGCGGCGCGGTCGCGATATCGTGACGCCAGTTCGCGCTCCGGGCCAGCCTTCAGCCGCCCGACAGCCGTCAGCAGGAGGCGCAAGCGGCTTAGCCGAGCGCCACGCCGAGCGGTCGATCGGCACCCCACATCTTCTCGAGGTTGTAGAAGCCCCGCACCTCGGGCCGGAAGATATGAACCAGCACGTCGCCCGCGTCGATCAGGACCCAGTCGCAGGCCGGCAAGCCCTCCACCCGGGCGTTGCCGAACCCCCGGTTCTTCATCTCCTGGATAATCTTATCGGCGATCGAACCAACATGCCGCTGCGACCGGCCCGACGCGATGATCATCGTGTCAGCCAGCGAGGTCTTTCCGGCCAGATCGATGGCGATCGTCTCCTCAGCCTTCATCTCATCGAGGCATTCGAGAGCGAGGGCCTTGAGATTGTCCGCGTACGCGCGGCCGGGCTCGTCCGGATCGAGGGCGGCGGTGCGGATCGTCTCCGTATGAATGGTCTCGGGCAGCGTCCTGATTCCTCGTGGTGCCGCGGGGCAGTGTCACACCTCGCGGGCTGGCATGAAATTGGCGGCATCGGGCGGCGATTGCAACTGCGCTGACGCCGCGACCTCGCTAGGCCGTTGCATACCGTTACGGATCTCTGTCGAGGACAGGCTGGAACGGGGCCCATGCAGGAAGGTCCAGGCCGGCGGCCGGCGCAGCGCAAGCGTCGCGGCGGCTTCCTCGGGGATGCGCGCCTGCGCCATCCGCCGGGCGGCCCGGGCGCTGAGCGGCGTCATGGTCGAGCCGGGTCGGTCTATGATCGCGATCGGCACGAGCCGGGCGATCTCCGAGGATCCCTTCCAGCGGTGGAACGTGCCGAGCGAATCGGCCCCCATAATCCAGACGAAATGGACACCGGGGCATCGGCGGGTGAGGAAGCGCAGGGTCTGGACGGTGAAGCGCACACCGAGCGCCGCCTCTATTCCGGTCACGGCGATGCGCGGATGCCGGGCGATCCGGCGCGCCTGCGCGCAGCGCTCCGCGACGGTGGGGAGGGCCTTGCGGCTCTTCAGCGGATTGCCGGGGCTCACCAGCCACCAGACACGATCCAGCCCGAGCCGGCGCATCGCCATCAGGGTGACGTGACGATGGCCCAAATGCGCTGGATTGAACGATCCGCCGTAGAGGCCGATCCGCATGCCGGGGGCGCTCGGCGGCAGGCTCAGCCGCACGCCGGGCTTTCGGCTGTCCTCATGGACGGATCTGGCCGGTGCCGTGAACCCGGTATTTGAAGGTCGTGAGCTGCTCGACGCCCACCGGGCCGCGGGCATGCATCCGCCCCGTGGCGATGCCGATCTCGGCGCCGAACCCGAACTCGCCGCCATCAGCGAATTGCGTGGAGGCGTTGTGGGTCACGATCGCGGAATCGACCTCCGCGAGGAAGCGGGTCGCCTCCGCATCGTCCTGGGTGATGATCGCGTCGGTATGATGCGAGCCGTAGGTCTCGATATGCTCGATCGCCGCGCCGATCCCATCGACCACCCGGACCGCGATGACGGCATCCAGATACTCGGTGTGCCAGTCCTCCTCGGAGGCGGCCGCCACCCGGGGATCGACCGCCTGCGCGGCGGCGTCGCCCCGCACGGCACAGCCCGCTTCGAGCAGGGCGGAGACCAGCGGCGCCAGATGCGTGCCGGCGCAGGCGCGATCGACCAGCAAGGTCTCGGCGGCCCCGCAGACGCTGGTGCGGCGCATCTTGCTGTTGAGCAGCACGGTCCGCGCCATGTCGAGATCGGCCCCGGCCGCGACGTAGACGTGGTTGATCCCGTCGAGATGGGCGAAGACCGGCACCCGCGCCTCCTGCTGGACGCGGGCCACGAGGCCGCGGCCGCCCCGGGGCACGATCACATCGACGCAGCCGTCGAGGCCGGACAGCATCAGGCCCACCGCCGTCCGGTCGCGGGTCGGCACGAGCTGGATCGCGTCGGCGGGCAGACCGGCATCGGCTAGCCCCTGGCTCATCGCCCGGGCGATCGCCATCGCGCTGCGGTGACTGTCCGAGCCAGCCCGCAGGATCGCGGCGTTGCCGGCCTTCAGGCATAGGGCCCCGGCATCGGCCGTGACGTTGGGGCGGCTCTCGAAGATCACGCCGATCACGCCGAGGGGCACCGCGATCCGCTCGATCAGGAGGCCGTTCGGCCGCTCGATGGCGGCGAGCTGGCGCCCGACCGGATCGGCCAGCGAGCCGATCTTCTCCACCGCATCCGCCATGGCGGCGAGGCGGCCGGGATCGAGGGTCAGACGGTCGATCAGCGCTGCACTCTGGCCGGCGTTGCGGGCTGCCGCCACGTCGCGGGCGTTCTCGGCCAGGATCTCGTCCCGGTTCGCCCGCAGCCGCTCGGCGATCGCCTTCAGGGCGATATCCTTGGCCTGGGCAGAGGCCAGAGCCATCTGCCGCGCAGCGGCCCGGGCGCGGCGGCCGATCGCCGCCATCTGCTCCGGCAGCGTGTCGCCCTCGGCGAAGTCCGATCTCAGGTTCAGGACGGGCACGCTGGCGTCCTCGGTTCGCGACGGCCGTTCATCGGCGCGACAGGGCAGGCGGCCGTCTTTGCACAACGCGCCGCGCGCCGACAAGTGCGCCGCGGCACCCGGGACAACAATACTGAGCGCGGATCGGGCGACCTCAATGCAGATCGATCACAGCATTCTTAGAACAACGCTAAGTCATCGCGATGCACCATCCAGGCACGCCCGGGATAATTGAGCAGGTCCGGGATCCGGGCGCTCGGATGTCCAATGATCAGCGCGGCCTCAGCATTGTCGTAGGCGACGAGGCCGCGCCCCAGGGCACGACCCTCTGGATCGCGGATCTCCACGGCATCGCCGCGGGAGAAGCTGCCCTCGATGGCCCGGACACCCACCGGCAGAAGGCTGGCGCCGCCCCGCAGCGCCTGCAAGGCGCCGGAATCGATCGTGAGAGAGCCCCGGGTTTCGAGGGACCCGGCGATCCACGTCTTGCGCGCCGCCGTCGGCGTGGACCCGGACAGGAACCACGTGCAGCGCGCACCCTCGCGGACCGCCTTCAACGGGTTCTTAGCCCGTCCGTCTGCGATCACCAGATGGGTGCCGCCCGAGACGGCGATCTTGGCCGCCTCGACCTTGGTGCGCATACCGCCCCGCGACAGCTCGGAGGCCGGCCCACCCGCCATGGCCTCGATCTCCGCAGTGATCCGCTCGACGGTCGCTAGATGGCGCGCATGCGGATCACTCTTCGGCGGCGCGGTGTAAAGGCCGTCGATATCGGAGAACAGGACCAGCACGTCGGCGTCGATCATCGTGGCGACCCGGGCGGCCAAGCGGTCGTTGTCGCCGTAGCGGATCTCGGAGGTCGCCACCGTGTCGTTCTCGTTGACGACCGGCACGGCGCGCATTTCAAGGAGCTTCAGCACGGTCGCGCGGGCGTTGAGGTAGCGGCGCCGCTCCTCCGTATCCTGCGGCGTCACGAGGATCTGGCCGGCCACGATGCCGTGATGGCCGAGCGCCTCGGCCCAATGCCGGGCCAGGGTGATCTGTCCCACGGAAGCCGCGCCCTGGCTCTCCTCCAGCCGCAGCGGACCGGGGGGCAGCCCCAGCACCGTACGCCCGAGGGCGATGCTGCCGGAGGACACGACCAGCACGTCGACCCCGCGGGCGTGCAGCTCGGCGATGTCTTCAGCGAGGGCCGCGAGCCAAGCATGCCGAAGACGGCCGGCGTTGCGGTCGACCAGCAGCGCCGATCCGACCTTGATGACGATGCGGCGGAAATCTTCGAGAGACGGGATCATGTTTCTGGCGAACAGGGCGGCGTCCGCGCGGTTTGGACGAAGTGCGCCCCGTTGCACAGCCGTCTTCGCCACGCAACCGATTGCAGCTGACACGTTCGAAACAGCGTCCTCATCCCTCACGACCTCGTGAGTATGTGGTATGCAAAATATCTTTATTGCAGCGCAAGAGCGAGCACCGTGCATGGCACGCTGCAGCGCTGTGGGAACGCAATGGGCGTTCCGGCCAGACCCCACACAGGACACCTTTACGATGGACGCGAATCGACGCGCGTTTCTCGGGACTGCGGCTCTCGGAGCCGGTGGTCTCGTCGCCCTCACGCAACAGGCTGCCGCAGCCGGCGGTGCCACCGATCATGGGCCAGCGGGAGCCGGCGGCTTCGGCCGCGACGTCCAGCAGCTGCCTCCGGGGGCGCAGGTCGCCTACCATGACCCCAAGGATGTCGGCGCCATGCCCGACTTCCGTTTCTCCCTCGACGGCAACGTGCCCAAGATCACGTCCGGCGGCTGGGCCAAGGAGGCCACCGTTCACCAGTTCCCCATCAGCAAGGGGATCGCGGGCGTCCACATGTTCCTCGATCCGGGCGCGTCCCGCGAACTGCACTGGCACGCGATCGCGGCCGAATGGGCCTACGTGATCGACGGACGCTGCCAGACCGTGGTCCTCGACCCGTCGGGGGCCAGCGAGATCAACAACTACGAGCCGGGTGACCTCTGGTTCTTCCCCAAGGGCCACGGCCACTCGATCCAGACGATCGGCGACAAGCCCTGCCACTTCATCCTGTCGTTCGACAACGGCGCCTTCTCTGAGCACGGCACCTTCTCAATCACCGATTGGATCGACGTGTCGCCGAAGGACATGCTGGCGCTCGACTTCGGCCTGCCGAAGGAAGCCCTCAACGCCTTCCCCAAGGGTGAGGCCTACATTCAGGCCGGCCCGGTGATCCCGATCTCGCAGGCCCTCGACGCGCCCTGGCCTAAGGAATCCACGCACAAGTTCCGGCTGCTGAAAGATCCGCGGGCGGTGCGAGACTTCGATGGCGGCACCTTCCGGCTGGCGACGGTCGATGAGTGGCCGGTCTCCAAGTCGATGTCGGGTGGCGTGATGACGATCCGTCCCGGCCAGATGCGCAAGTTCCATTGGAACGTGAATGCTAACGAGTGGCACTTTTACCTGAAGGGGAAGGGCCAGGTGGCTTTGTTCGGCTCGGGCGGTCGCGGCAAGGTGGCGGACTTTGTGCCCGGCGACGTGGCCTACATCCCGATGGGCTTCGGCCACGCGATCAAGAATGTCGGCGACGAGGATCTGGAGATCATCCAGACCTGGGACAACGGCAAGTTCGAGGAGATCGACCTCGATGCCTGGATCAAGGCGAGCCCGAACTACCTCGTGGCCAACAACTTCGCCGGGGTGCCCGCGGAGACGATCGCCAAGCTGAAGCAGGGTTGATCGCGTAGCAAATCGAAAGGCCGGCAGGGACCTTCAAGGCGGCCCCTCCCGGCTCAACACGGATGTCGATGGCTTCCGCCTCTCACGGCTGCCAAGCGGCCACAGGCTCCTTGTCCGCCTCAGCACTGGCGTCGATCTCGGCCTGGAGCGCCCGAAGCGCTTCCGGCACGCCCTTCCTGCTCGCCGAGGACAGGACCAGCGGCGCGCGGCCGGCGGCGCGCTTCAGCTTGGCGACCTGGCTCTTGAGCGTCTCGGCATCGAGCGCGTCGGCCTTGGAGAGCGCCACGATCTCGGGCTTCTCCGCCAGGCCGTTGCCGTAGGCCTCGATCTCGCCACGCACCAGCTTGTAGGTCTTGCCGGCATGCTCGCTCGTGCCGTCGACGAGATGCAGCAGCACCCGGCAGCGCTCGACATGGGCCAGGAACCGGTCGCCGAGGCCGACGCCCTCGTGCGCACCCTCGATCAGGCCGGGGATGTCGGCGAGCACGAATTCGCGCCCGTCCGAGCGGACCACGCCGAGGCCCGGATGCAGCGTCGTGAACGGATAATCGGCGATCTTCGGCTTGGCGGCCGTGACGCTGGCCAGAAAGGTGGACTTACCCGCATTGGGCAGGCCCACGAGGCCGGCATCGGCGATCAGCTTCAGCCGCAGCCAGATCCACATCTCCTGGCCTTCCAGGCCCGGATTAGCGTGCTTCGGGGCGCGGTTCGTCGAGGTGGTGAAGTAGGCGTTGCCGAAACCGCCGTTGCCACCCTTGGCCAGCCGGATCCGCTGACCGACCTCGGTCAGATCGGCGAGAAGGGTCTCGCCGTCCTCCGAGAAGATCTGCGTGCCGGCCGGGACCTTCAGCACCGTGTCGGCGCCATTGGCGCCGTGGCAGTTCGAGCCCATGCCGTGCTCGCCTTTCTTGGCCTTGAAGTGCTGCTGGTAGCGGTAGTCGATCAGGGTGTTGAGCCCCTCGACGCACTCCACCCAGACATCGCCGCCGCGGCCGCCATCGCCCCCGTTCGGCCCCCCGAACTCGATGAACTTTTCCCGGCGGAACGAGACGCAGCCGGGACCGCCGTCGCCGGAGCGGACATAGACCTTGGCTTCGTCGAGGAATTTCACGGGTCGTCTCTCATGCCTGCGGGCCGCTCGGAAGCGGCCCCGCGCTCAATATAAGATGCGGCACCGATCCGCGCCGATCCCCTCGTTCAGGAGGCCAGAGCCAGATCCGGAACCGGTGCGGTCACCGTCTGGTGCCCGGCCCACCCAGCGCGGTCCAGGGCGAACCAGTCCAGCTGCCGTGGACCGCCCCGTGCCGGGCACGGTGTCGAACGGCGTTCCGTCCAGCCGAACCCGGTCTTCGCGATCACCCGCTGCGAGGCGCGATTCTCGGGCAGGGCACCGACCGTCAGCCTGTCCCCGCCGGTATACGCGAAGAAGGCATGGACCAGACCTGACGCGGCCTCGCTCATCAGCCCGTTCCCCCACCAGGGCCGGCCGAGCCAGTAGCCGAGATGCGGCGTACCGTCGGCGGCCGCGATCCCGATCAGGCCGATCAGGCTGCAGGGGCTCTCGCGACGTGCGAGGGCGAGGGTCAACCCCGTACCGGCGCTGTTGGCGCCGCGGACCTTGATGAGGAACTCATCGACGTCGGACCGCGTCAGCGGGTGCGGGATGTGGGCCGTCATTTCGGCCACGTCGCGCTCGCCCGCGAGCGTCACGATGGCGGGGATGTCCTTTGCGGTCGGCCAACGCAGCCACAGCCGCCGCGTCTCGATTCGGAAAACATCGTCACGGGTCAGATCGGGGAACATCGTGCCCTCGCAGGGCGATGCGCCCGGCTCCGGGGCACCGCCTCAAGACGACGAAGGGGAGGATGGCGTCCCATCCTCCCCGGGGTTCCGTCCGATCCGACCCGTCCAGGGGCTCGGCTACGACGTCTCCGGTCCGGTGTGGGACACCGGGCGGGACGCCAGCTTCGCCACTCTGGGCGCCCGCCTCTTATTCCGCGGCCTCGGCCAGCGGGGTAACACCTACGAAGGCGCGCCCGCGGCGCGTCTCGAAGCGGACATGGCCCGGTACCAGCGCGAAGATCGTGTGGTCCTTGCCCATGCCGACATTGGCGCCGGGATGCCATTTGGTGCCGCGCTGACGCACGATAATGTTGCCCGGAATGACGGCCTCCGAGCCGAACTTCTTGACGCCGAGGCGCCGGCCTTCCGAGTCGCGACCGTTGCGGGACGAGCCGCCAGCCTTTTTGTGTGCCATGGGATGAGCTCCGAATTCTGATCTGCTGCGATGCGGTCGCGGATCGGGTCCTCAGGGACCGTTACGCGCCCAGCGTTTGATCGACCTCAGGCCGAGATGCCGGTGATGCGCACCACCGTGTGGTCCTGCCGGTGACCGCGCTTGCGGCGCGAGTTCTGCCGGCGGCGCTTCTTGAAGGCGATAACCTTCTTGTCGCGGCCGTGGCGCACGATCTCGCCGGTGACGCTGATGCCCGACAGGGTCGGGGCGCCGACCTGGGTGGCGCCCGCGCCGTCGGCGAACAGGAGGACCTCGCCGAAGGTCACGGCCTCGCCGGCCTCGCCCGCGAGCGACGCGATGGTGATGGTGTCGTTGGCGGCGACGCGGTACTGCTTACCGCCCGTCTTGATGACTGCGAACATCGTTCTCTCGTGTTCTCGAACGGCCTCCGGGGCGGCTGCCCCTGGACCGGCTTCTTGTTTGAAGTCATTGAACGGGCTTGAGCCCGGACAACGCGAAACGCGCGGACCCCTTGTGAGGCCGCGCGCCATGCGGGGTCAGTAGGGGCGGGGCAGCCGCGTGTCAATCCTCAGCGGATGCGTGCGTTCGGCACCAGGACACCCCTGGCGACGGTCCCATCCGGCCCGAAGGCCGCCAGCGCGTTCGCACACCAGGCATCCCGGCCGACCTCGGCGAGCTGCTGGCGAACCTGCGTCGCGCGTGTCCGCAGCTTCTCCTGAAGCGCTGGTTCCTGTCCGGTATTGACCCGGGCCGCCAGGCGCAGGTTCGTGAGCTGGCCGGCTTTCATCTGCACGCCGGGGCAGGATTGCTCGGCGATGATCGTCGTCGTTGCGGCGTCGGCGTAGCTGTCGAGGGGCGAAGCCGGGGCGGGCGCCGGGGCGGCAGGCACCTGCGCGACGGCCGGGCCGGCGAGGAGAAGAGCCAGGAGAATCGAGGCCATCCGCATCGTGGAAGTCTCCGCAATCGGGGTTTGCGATCCGCGTCCGATCGACAGGTCTGATAATCCGAACCTGCCGCAGGTCTCCCACCCCCCACAGAGGGAGGGAAACGCCCGGTGCCGTTCTCTCCTCTGAGAGAAACACGACCTGCCTGGCGCTACGGCGCTGCCTTGAACTCGCCCTCGATCCGCAACGCCACCTCGTCGCCAAGTTGCGGCAGGTAGGCGTTGATGCCGAAATCGGAGCGCTTGATCACCGCCCGCCCGTCGAACCCGACTGTATAGCGCTGGTCCACCGGATGGATCCCGGCCTGATTGAAGGTCGCGTCGATCGCGAACGGCCGCACCGTGCCCCGCAGGTTCAGGTCGCCGGTGATGCGCGCCGTGGTCGGGCTGGTCGGTTCCACCTTGGTGGCGGTGAAGCTCGCCGAAGGGAACTTGGCCGTGTCGAAGAAGTCCGGCGTCGCGAGCCGCTCGTTCAGGCGGGTGCTGCCGGTGATGACGCCGCCAAGCGGCACGCTGACCGAGAGCTGGCTCTTCTCCGGCGCCTTCGGATCGAGGGTGAGCGTGCCGGTCAGGCCGGTGAACTGACCGTAATAGGTCGAGTAGCCGAGATGCGAGACCGACCACGTGATCTTGCCGTGATCGGGATCAAGCACGTAGGCCCCCGGCCGCACCTGCGTGGGGTCGGCGCTCGGTGCGACCGGAGCGGGATCGTCCGCCGCCCGCGCCGGGGCGAGGGACAGAAGGCCCAACAGGGCAAGAAGTGGCGCGCGCATGGTCGTCCCCCCAGCGTTGTCCCCGGATGGCCGGCCAAGCTCGGTCGTCGGGGCGCCCCTGATTTCACGAAGTCCAGGCAGGCTCAAGCGCGTCTGGCGGACCTGCGCGCGCTTCTGTAGGCAATCCGCACCAGCGGGCAGGCGTGAAAATGATCGGAAAACTGAAGGGCATCGTGGATTCGTTCGGCGAGGATTTCGTGATCCTCGATGTCTCGGGGGTCGGATACGTCGTGCATTGCTCGGCGCGGACTCTCCAGCGCATGCCGAAGGTCGGCGAGCCGGCGGATCTCTCCATCGAGACCCATGTCCGCGAGGACATGATCCGCCTGTACGGCTTCCGATCCGATGCGGAACGGGAATGGTTCCGCCTGCTCCAGACCGTGCAGGGCGTCGGCGCCCGGGTAGCCCTCGGCGTCCTCTCGGTGCTGGAGCCCGAGGCGCTGGCCGGTGCCATCGCGACGGGGGATAAGGGCGCGATCAGCCGCGCCCCCGGGGTCGGCCCGCGACTCGCCGCCCGGCTGGCGGCCGAGCTGAAGGACAAGGCCCCCGCCTTCGCCCCGATCGACCCGGCCCTGGTCGCCCTGACCGGCGCCGACGAGACCAGCACCACCTCCGGTCCCGTGGGCGATGCGGTGTCGGCCCTGGTCAATCTCGGCTACCCGCAAGTCCAGGCCGCGACGGCGATCGCCGCCGCCTTGAAGGAGGCCGGCCCCGATGCCGAAGCGAAGGTGCTGATTCGCTTGGGGTTGCGTGAACTCGCGCGCTGACAGCACGCGCCGTGTCCGCGCGCGCAGCAGTCCCTAGAAGGCAAAACCCTTCCCTTGACCGAGCGACCGCCGGGTGCCATCTCCGAGGAAGACCGGTAAGATATTGAAAAGACGCCACTTTTCAATTTTTCTAAACTGGCGGAGGACGTGGCTCGGCCCGCAGACTCGGGTCGCGCTGGAAGAAGGCGGGATCTGCTGGGCGCATGATCGTCTGTTCTTGCAATGTCATTTCCGACGGCGCCGTTCGGTCCTGTCTGAGCCCGGGGCCGGGTTGTCCACGAACG
This sequence comes from Methylobacterium phyllostachyos, assembly GCF_900103445.1. GTDB lineage: Bacteria > Pseudomonadota > Alphaproteobacteria > Rhizobiales > Beijerinckiaceae > Methylobacterium > Methylobacterium phyllostachyos. Next base: position 248,739 of record NZ_FNHS01000003.1, read on the forward strand.
CCCGCGCAGGTCTATGCCTGCCTCGGATGCAGCCCGAAATGCGGACGCTGCGCGCGGACCATCCGGGCGATCATGCGCAGCGCGCTCGGCCAGGACGACGCCCCGGACGACAGCCATTCCTGCTCCGCGGCTTGCGCTCAAGCTTGCAGTTTGGTTTTATTCCAAACTGCGGATGAGGGAGTCGCCGTCTGACGTGACTGCCCCCGCCTGAGTAGACGGTAAGGAGTTCGGGGGCCATGAAGGGCGACACCAAGGTTATCGAGTATCTCAACCGTGGCCTGCGCAGCGAGTTGACGGCCGTCAGCCAGTACTGGCTGCACTTCCGCATGCTGAACAACTGGGGTTACATCGACCTCGCCAAATTCTGGCGCAAAGAGTCGATCGAGGAGATGAATCATGCCGATCGGTTCATCGATCGGATCCTGTTCCTCGAAGGTTTCCCGAACCTGCAAGAGCTGGAGCCTCTGCGGATCGGCCAGAACGTCCAGGAGGTGATCGAGTGCGATCTCGCCGCCGAGCACGGCGCGCGCAACCTCTATCTCGAAGCCGCGCAGTACTGTGATTCGATCAACGATCGCGTGTCCATGCGCCTGTTCGAGGAGCTGGCCGAGGACGAGGAGGGGCACATCGACTTCCTTGAGACGCAGCTCGACCTGATCAAGCAGATCGGCCTGCCGCTTTACGCCCAACGCCACATCGGCGGGCTCGAGCCGATCGCCCCCGAGAAGGATTGACCCAGTTCGGGCTCCGTTATTCAAATTTCGCGGGCCCAGGCACTCTCTCCTCCCCCTGTGGGGAGGCATTGGAGGTGGGGGTGGTGCAGATGGCACCGCTGCGCCTTATGCTGAACCACACCCAACCCTGGCCCCTTCCCCACAAGGGGGAGGGGAAATGCGCATGCAACTCGAGCTCTTGAAGTTCGACCGAAACGCATGGATCCGCTAGGCAGAGGGGAGGGCGCCGAGCTGGCGCCCTTTATCGAGATACGAGGGCGAAAACCGGGATGCGGCTCGTCGTGGTGGGCGCCGATGGGCGCATGGGGCGGATGCTGGTGCGGGCCGTAGCGGAAGCGGAGGGCTGCACGCTCTCCGCGGCGATCGAGCGGCCGGGCTCACCCGCCCTGGGCCAGGATGCGGGAAGCCTCGCAGGCCTCCCCCCTCTGAACGTAGCCGTGACCGACAACCCCCTCGAAGCGTTCGCCGCCGCCGACGGCGTGCTCGACTTCACGACGCCCGCGGCCACCATTCACTTTGCCGAGCTGGCCGCCCAGGCCCGCATCGTCCACGTGGTGGGGACCACGGGCCTGTCGGAGGACGACCGCGAGAAGCTGAAGGCGGCCTCTTATCACGCGCGGATCGTGCAGTCGGGCAACATGTCGCTCGGCATCAACCTGATGGCCGAGCTGGTGCGCCGCGTCGCGAAATCGCTCGGCGACGAGTTCGATATCGAGATCTGCGAGATGCACCACCGTATGAAGGTGGATGCCCCCTCCGGCACGGCTTTGATGCTGGGCGAGGCCGCCGCCGAGGGCCGGGGTGTGGATCTGAAGGCGGTCCGCGTCTCGACGCGGGACGGTCATACCGGTGCGCGCAAAACCGGCGATATCGGCTTCGCGACCCTGCGGGGCGGCACGGTGGTGGGGGATCACAGCGTGATCTTCGCTGGTGCGGGCGAGAGCCTGACGATCAGCCACCACGCCGCCGACCGGGGCCTGTTCGCCACGGGGGCGGTCAAGGCCGCGCTCTGGGCGCATCCGAAGCCCCCGGGGCTCTACACCATGGCGGACGTGCTCGGCTTCTGACGGAGATCCCATGGAACGCGTCCTGGTCCTCACCCGGCACGGTCAGAGCGCATTCAACCGTCAGAATCTGTTCACGGGCTGGCGCGATCCGGACCTGACCGAGCGCGGTATCGCGGAGGCCGAAGCCGCCGGCCGCCTGTTGAAGCGGGAGGGCCTGTCGTTCGACGTGGCGTTCACCTCCGGACTGGTGCGGGCCCAGCACACCGCTGCGCTCATGCTCGACGCGATGGAGCTCACCGGCATCCCGGTGGTGCGGGACATCGCGTTGAACGAGCGCGATTACGGCGACCTCGCCGGCCTCGATAAGGACGAGGCCCGCAAGCGCTGGGGCGACGAACAGGTCCATCAATGGCGCCGGTCCTACGAGGTGCGCCCACCCGGCGGTGAAAGCCTGAAGGACACGGTCGCGCGGGTGCTGCCCTTCTACGTCACGGCGATCCTGCCCCGGGTGATGCGCGGGGAGCGGGTGCTGGTGGCGGCCCACGGCAATTCGCTGCGCGCCCTGGTGATGGTGCTCGACCGCCTCGACAGCGATGCGGTCGCGACCTTGGAGATCAAGACCGGCGAGCCGCTGGTCTACCGGCTCGCCGCGGACACGACGGTCGCGGAGAAGCGCGTGCTCCCCCGGGACGATGCGGGCGGCTGAGTGGCGACGGAACTCGCCCCGGGCCTGATCCATCACCCGGGCTTCCTCGATCCGGTGGCCCGTCGCCGCCTGGCCGACGAGGTCGCCGCGGTCCTCGATGCGGCCCCGCCCGTCATCCCGCGGATGCCACGCACCGGAAGAGCCCTCTCGGTGCGGATGTCGAATGCCGGGCCGCTCGGCTGGGTTTCGGACCGGGACGGCTATCGCTACCAGCCGACACATCCCAAGACCGGCCAGCCCTGGCCCGCGATCCCCGAGACCGCGCTCGCAGCCTGGGAGGCGCTGGCGCAATACCCGGCCCCGCCGGAGGCCTGCCTGATCAACCTCTACGATCCGGCCGCCCGCATGGGCCTGCACCAGGACAAGGACGAGACGGATTTCTCGGCCCCGGTGGTCTCGCTCTCGCTCGGGGCGCCGGCCCTGTTCCGCTACGGCGGCCTGGGGCGCGCCGATCCGACCCGCTCGATCCGTCTGAGTGACGGAGATGCCGTAGTGATCGGCGGTGTCTCGCGGCTGATCTTCCACGGGATTGACCGCCTCTACCCGTCCGCCGATCTGCTGACCGAGGCCCCTCTCCCAGGGCTCTTGCCAGCCGGTGGCCGGTGCAACCTCACGCTGCGCCGGGTGAGCGCGACAACCGGCAGGTGGGGCTGACGGGGCCTCTCAATGTCCTGATTGCTCAGGCGCTTGACAGGGGCGGCCCGGCAGTTGACGCATCGCAGGAGGTGGCGCCCGACGGGCTACCCGGGAGACACGAAGGCTCATGCTGGTGCGTAACCTGTCGCTGCGTCTCGGGCGGCTCCTCACGCTGACGAGTCTGGTCGTCGGCACCGCGGCGTGGGCCGGGGAGCCGGTCTACCCGCCGGGCTCCCGCTTCGGCTTCGAACCCCCCGCCGACATGACGCTGTCGCGCCGCTTCACGGGGTTCGAGCGCAAGGAGGGCGGCGCGACCGTGTCGGTCGTGGAGCTGCCGCCGAATGCCTTCGCCGAGATGGTCAGCGGCTTCACCGATGCCAACCTGTTGAGCCAGGGCTTCGCGGTCGAGAAGCGCGAGGAGGTCAAGGTCGGCGACAACGAGGGCATGCTCTACACCGGCGAGCAGCCCGCCGATCCCAACGCCTCCGCGCCGGCGATCCGAAAGTGGATTCTCGTCATCGGTGCGCCCGGCGTGACCGGCCTCGTCATCGCCCAGGCGCTGCCCGACGCCGAGACCGAGGAGACGATGCGCCGGATGGTAACCGGCGTCACCCTCCGGCCCGCGCTATCGCTGACCCAACAGGTCGATGCGCTGCCCTTCCGGATCGGCGACATGGCGGGCTTTCGCCCGGTCCGGGTGCTGGCTGGGAATTCAGTGCTGCTGACGCAGGGCCCCAAGGATCAGATGCAGAATCTGGAGCAGCCGATCCTGGTGCTCGCCCAGGCTGTGCAGCAGCCGCCCACCGCCGAGCAGCGCGACGGCTTCGCCCGCGCGGCGCTCGCGTCGAACCAGACGCTGAAGGATTTCGTGATCGAGCGGGCGCAGAGCTACCGCTCGAACGGCGTGGACTGGCACGAGATCGTGGCCCGCGCCGTCGATCAACCCACCAACCAGCCGGTGGTGGTCTCGCAGACCATCCGCTTCAACCCGGACGGCTATCTGCGTGCGCTCGGTGTCGTGCGCGAGGATCAGCGGGCCGGCGTGCTCGCGAAGTTCCGCCAACTGGTCGACAGCGTGCAGCTGAAGTAGCGCCTCACCACACCACGGCCTGCCCGTCCCGGCGCGGGTCGCTCGCCGCGACGTAGCCCTCGACCCCCGGATCGCCCATCCGCCAGATGAACTGGCCGGCACCGAAATCCTGGTAGCTGTCCTCGATCACCTCCAGCCGGTGGTCCAGAGCCTTCAGCCGGTCGACGGTCGCGGCCGGCATGGCCGATTCCACGTTGATGTCGAGCCCATCGCTCACGCGCCAGCGCGGCGCGTCGCAGGCGGCCTGCGGATTCTGACCGTGGTCGATCATGCGCACCAGGGTCTGGACATGCCCCTGCGGCTGCATGTTGCCGCCCATCACGCCGAAGCTCATGATCGGCGCGCCGTCCCGCGTGAGGAAGCCCGGGATGATGGTGTGGAACGGCCGCTTTCCGGGCGCGACGACGTTGGGGCTCTCCGGATCGAGCACGAAGCCGTAGCCGCGGTTCTGCAGGGAGATGCCCCAGCCGGGCACCACCACGCCGGAGCCGAAGCCCATGTAGTTCGACTGGATGAAGCTCACCATCATGCCGGATTCATCGGCGGCGGTGAGGTAGATCGTGCCACCGGAGGGCGGCTTGCCGGGGCCGAACACCTGGGCGCGGTTGCGGTCGATCAGCTTGGCGCGGCTCGCGAGGTAGGCGGGGTCGAGCATCGCCTCCGGCGTCAGCTCCATCCCGCGCGGATCGGCGACGTAGCGATACGTATCGCTGAAGGCGAGCTTCATCGCCTCGATCTGGAGGTGCTGTGCCTCCGGGCCGTCCACGGGGAGGCCGGCGAGGTCGAAATGCTGGAGGATACCCAGCGCGATCTGCGCCGCGATGCCTTGTCCGTTCGGCGGGATCTCGTGCAGCGTGTAGCCGCGGTAGTCCTGTGCGGTCGGCGTCACCCATTCGGGCTTGTAGGCGGCGAGGTCGTCTGCCGTCATGGCGCCGCCATTGGCTTGCGCATGCGCGGCGATCGCCGCGGCGATCTCGCCCCGGTAGAAGGCCTCGCCCTTGGTCTCACCGATCAGCCGAAGGGTCTTCTCGGCGCCGGGGAAGGTCACCAGCTCGCCGACATCCGGTGCGCGGCCCTTCGGCAGGAAGAACTCGGAAAAGCCCGGCTGGCGGGTAATCGCCTCGACCCGGGCGGCGGCCGCCCATTTCTGCTGCACGACGACGGGGGCCAGATAGCCCCGCTCGGCGATGCGGATCGCCGGCTGCATCAGGTCGGCGAAGGGCAAGCGGCCGAAACGCTCGCTCAGCGCGACCCAGGCCGCGACCGCGCCCGGAACCGTCACGGAGTCCCAACCGCGCATCGGCGGCCGCTCGGCCGGCCCGTACTTCTTGAGGAAGTAGTCCCGCGTCCACGCGGCCGGCGCTCCACCCGAGGCGTTGAGGCCGTGCAGCTGCTGTCCATCCCACAGGATGCAGAAGGCGTCGGAACCGAGCCCGTTGCTGCACGGCTCCGTCAAAGTCTTGGCAGCGGCCGTGGCAATGGCGGCATCCACGGCATTGCCACCGGCTTGGAGCATCTGGATCCCGGCCTGGGCCGCGAGCGCGTGGGACGTCGCCACGCAGTTGCGCCCGAACATCGGCATGCGCAGCGACGGATACCCGGTCGCCCAATCGAACGGCTTCATGGCTCAGATCCCGGCCTCGGCAGCCTCACGGCGCCTGCGCTTCGTGGCATACAGGATAACCGGCGCCGGTGAAGAGTCGAAGCGGTGCGGGCGCAAACGAAAAGCGCGGACCCGAAGGCCCGCGCTGTTGCATTCCAGCCGTCTGGGTGAATCGGCTTAGTAGGGCCGGCCGTAGAGCGGCGAGGTCGGGTCCAGCCGATCGACGAAGGACAGATCGACGTTGCGGATCGCCGACGACCGGGCGCCGATGAACGGACCATTGGTGATCGGATCCGGCAGGATGCCGCGGCCGAAGCGATCGGTCGGGCCGTAGGGCGGGAGCACCGCATTGCCGGCAGCGATCAGGTAGGGGTTCAGGGCCGGGTTGCGCGAACCGCCGGCGCCCGGAACGTTCGAGGTCAGCGGCACGTTGCCAGCATCAAGCCAGCTCCGCGGACGCACCCGGATCGGGAGCGGGCGGCTGACGCGGTAGACCGGGCCGGGGATGAAACCGTCCTGCGCTTGAGCCGGAGCGGAGGCGCCGAAGCCGGCAGCGGCAATGACACCGAGAAGTGCGATCCTGAGCGAGCGCATGGCTAACCTTGCGTGTGAGTGCCACCAGTATGGCGACCGAAGCTTAACAGTTCGGCGCCTTTGACGATAAGACGCTTGGGCGAAGCTGTTGTTCCACTCTTATGGCTGAGCTTGTGCGATTTGCCACACTCATGCCTCATTTTTTATTTCGCGATCGTTGCCCGGTCGGCCCGATCCGGCCGGATACGTCTGCGACCTTAGTCAGCGGACAGGATCGCGACGCGGGGGGCGGAGCCGAGAAGGCGGCCGTCGTTTCGGGATCGGCGAGATCGACGAGACTCAACGCATCGAGCGAGCAGGCCAAGGCCTGAGTTGCGGGTGGGTGTCCGAGCGGTGCGCAGGTCCATCCGTCGAGGCGGAACGCGGCTTCCCGGGTGACGAAGCCGAGGCAGGTCCGCGTTGCGGGACCGCCGAACGTGATCTCCAGGGTTTCGACCACGCCGAACTTGGTCCGGATCTGGTCGCGCGATCCGGTCTTGATCACCGCGAGCGCCGGCCCGGTGGCAGCGCGGCGGGCCATCAGGACGAACAGCGTCGGCGCCGGGCCCGTATCCTTGCCGCGCGTGAGGGTCACCCACAGTGCCGGGGCCGCGCTGGCGGCGACATTCCCGCGGCTCAGCACGTCCTCGCGCAAACCCGTGCGGGGGTCGATCCCAGCGGTCACACGCACCGGATCGATTCCGGGCTCCGCGAGGTCGAACAAGGCGAGGGCGACCGGCGGCGAAGCCGGCGGGGCCGGCGCCGTGGGCTGGGAGCGGGCTTCAAACGGCATTGCAGCGGACGGGATCCGTCCGCCCGGTCGCCAGGCGCACACGCACAACAGGGCGATCAGGGCCGAGGCCGCGACGAGGCGCAGGCCGAGGGCGCCGGGCGACAACGTAACCCAACCCGCCAGACCCGCCGCGGGACCGGCGGAGCCGCGCCCGTCCCGTGCCTCCCCCGATCCAGCCATCCTGATACCCCGCGGACAGAGAACCTCATGGTTCGTCCGCGATCGTCAGGGCAAAGGATTGAATTCCCCTGGCGGTCCCAAAATCGTCACCGGGTTCCCCGACTTAAGGTGAATCGATCCTTGCGCAGCGAACGGCCTTGACAGTGCTCGCTCATGCGCGCCTTGCTCGGACAGGCCGTCGATCCCACCTCCGCTCAGGATGAGGTCTGCGGCCGCGCCCGTTTGGCGGGCGCTGTCCGGCTCGAACGATCCTTCGGCCGATATGTCTGGCAGGAGCGCGGCACCCGGATCGGTCGGGGTTTTCCGCGCGGAGACGAGAGATGGGTTACAAGGTCGCCGTCGTCGGCGCCACGGGCAACGTGGGCCGCGAGATGCTCGATATCCTGGCCGAGCGGGCTTTCCCCGCCGACGAGGTCGTGGCTCTGGCTTCGCGCCGCAGCCAGGGGCAGGAGGTCTCCTTCGGCGACAAGACGCTCAAGGTCAAAACGCTCGACGCCTACGATTTCTCCGACACGGACATCTGCCTGATGTCGGCCGGTGGCGAGACCTCGAAGGAGTGGTCGCCGCGGATCGGCCAGCAGGGCTGCGTCGTCATCGATAATTCCTCGGCGTTCCGCTACGACGCCGACGTGCCGCTGATCGTGCCAGAGGTGAACGCCGACGCCATCGTGGGCTTCACCAAGCGCAACATCATCGCCAACCCGAACTGCTCGACCGCGCAGCTGGTCGTCGCGCTCAAGCCGCTGCACGAGGCGGCAACCATCAAGCGCGTGGTGGTCTCGACCTACCAGTCGGTGTCCGGCGCCGGCAAGGAGGCGATGGACGAGCTGTTCAACCAGACCCGCGCGGTGTTCACCGCCGGCGAGATCAAGCAGGGCGGCAAGTTCACCAAGCGCATCGCCTTCAACGTCATCCCCCACATCGATGTGTTCATGGAGGATGGCTACACGAAGGAAGAGTGGAAGATGGTCGCCGAGACCAAGAAGATGCTCGACCCGAAGATCAAGCTGACGGCGACCGCCGTCCGCGTCCCGGTCTTCATCGGGCATGCCGAGGCGGTGAACGTCGAGTTCGAGCGGCCCCTCTCGCCCGAGAAGGCGACCGAGATCCTGCGCGCCGCCCCCGGCGTGCTGGTGATCGATAAGCGCGAGAACGGCGGCTACATGACGCCCCACGAGGCGGCCGGCGAGGACGCGACCTACATCTCGCGCATCCGCGAGGACGCGACCATCGAGAACGGCCTGAACTTCTGGTGCGTCTCGGACAACCTGCGCAAGGGCGCGGCGCTGAACACCGTTCAGATCGCCGAGGTGCTGGTGAACCGGAAGCTGCTGAACCGGGCCAAGCGCGCCGCCTGAGGTCGGACGCGACGGAGATGCGGGCGGACGCCCGCATCTCCGTCTGGATGATCTGAACCCACGACACCTCCTGTCACGCGCCTGTCACGGTCTCCGCTCACGCCGCTCTCCGGAACCATCGGAGATTCGTCGTGCGGCGCGCACTCACTTCCTGTCTGATCGGATTGGGGCTCCTGGCTGCATCCGGGGCGCGGGCCGAGCCCCGCAACGTCGTGCTCTTCATCGCCGACGGGCTGCGCTACGGCATGGTGAACGCCGCCAACGCCCCGACCATGGACCGGCTGATGAAGTCCGGCGTGCGGTTCACCAACACCCACTCCCTGTTCCCGACCTTCACGATGCCCAACGCCACCGCGATGGCGACCGGGCACATGCTCGGCGATACCGGCCAGTACGGGAACACGATCTACACCGCCTTCCCGGTGCCCGGCGCGGGCGAGAGCCTGACGCCGTTCCTGGAGAACGACCCGGTGCTCGGCGATGTCGATGAGCATTTTGCCGGCAATTACCTGAACGAGGAGACGATCCTGCGGGCGGCGCACGCGAAGGGGATGTCGACCGCCAGCATCGGCAAGCTCGGGCCGTCCCTGGTCTTCGATCACACCGCCCGCTCGGGCCAGGACACGATCCTGATCGACGACAGCACCGGCCGCGCCGGTGGCATCCCGCTGAGCGACGCCCTCAAGACCCGCCTCGCCGCCGTCGGCCTGCCCGTGCAGGCACCGACCCGCGGTGCCAACGGACCGGCTGGCAATGCCGAGACGCCCGGCACCCTCTCCGCCAACATCGATCAGCAGGCCTATTTCGCGGATGTCGCCACCAAGGCGGTGCTGCCGCTGTTCAAGGAGCGCAAGAATCCGTTCGTGCTGGTCTTCTGGTCGCGCGATCCGGACGGAACGCAGCACAACCAAGGCGACAGTCTTGGCCGGTTGGTCCCGGGCATCAACGGTCCGACCAGCCTCGCCGCCATCCGCAACGCCGACACCAACCTCGCCACGCTGCTCGCCGCCCTCAAGGACCAGGGTCTCGCCGAGACGACCGACGTGATCCTCACCTCGGATCACGGTTTCTCGACCATCTCCAAGGAGAGCGCGACGAGCTTTTCCGCGACCCAGAGCTACAAGGGCGTGCCGAGCCATCAACTTCCGCCGGGCTTCGTCGCCATCGACATCGCGCACGCTCTGGGCCTGACCCTGTTCGATCCGGACGCCAAGGGCGCAAAGCTCGGGGCCGACAGCTTTCCGAGCCGGGCGAACGGCCTGATCGGCACGGATCCGGCCAAACCGGACGTGGTGGTGGCAGCCAATGGCGGCTCCGATCTCGTCTACATCCCGAACGGCGACCGGGCCCTGGCGCAGCGCGTGGTCGAGGCCCTGTCGAAGCAGGATTACGTCAGCGGCCTGTTCGTCAGCGCCGCCCTGGGTGCGATCCCGGGCACCCTACCGCTCGCGGCCATCGCCCTGGACGGCTCGGCCCTGACGCCGATGCCCGCCCTCGTGGTCAACTTCCGGAGTTTTTCGACCGGCTGCGCTGATCCGACCACCTGTGGGGTCGAGGTGTCCGACACCGTGCTGCAACAGGGTCAGGGCATGCACGGGAGCTTCTCGCGCGCCGATACGCGCAACGTGATGGGTGCGATGGGCCCGAGCTTCCGAGCCGGCCTCGAAAGTCCGGTGCCGGCGAGCAACGCCGATCTCGGCAAGACCATCGCGCGGATCCTCGATCTCACCATCCCCGCCAAGGGCACGCTGGTCGGCCGGGTGCTCACGGAGGCGATGGCGAACGGCGCGACGCCGAAGGCCGAGACGCACGTCCTGCGCTCGCAGCCGGACGCTACGGGCCTGACGACGATCCTGCGCTATCAGACGGTTGGCGAGACTCGCTATTTCGACACCGCGGGGTATCCAGGACGGACGCTGGGTCTGATCGACGACGCCCATCCGGTGGCAACCGAGGCTCACTGACGGCCCCGGTGACGCCTCCTGCCGTGCCGGACGCGATATCCGGCACGGGCAAAACGGCCTACGCCATGCCGAGGGCCTGCATGTAGAGCTCGAGGATGGCCTCCTGCTCCTGGCGCTCGCTGTGATCCTGCTTGCGGATCCGCAGGATGGTGCGCACCGCCTTGGCGTCGAAGCCCCGGCCCTTCAGTTCGGCGAACACCTCCTTGATGTCGCCCATGATGCCGGCCTTCTCTTCCTCCAGCCGCTCCAGCCGCTCGATGAACTGCTTGAGCTCGTCGGCGGCCACGCCTTCGGCCGAGGAGACGTCGCCGCCAGGCCGCTGCGCAGCGGCGGTGGGCATCGAATGGGCGTTCATGGGGCTCTCCGGACTACACGGCGCAGTTGCGCCCTGACCCGTGGTTAACGGGCCGAACTTACCGGAAGCTGAACCGATTCGCGGCGCTTCAATGCCCCTTGGCCTGGTTGGCCGCGAAGCCGGCCTGCTGATCGACGCTGGCCTCGGTCTGGAACTTCGCCTTCCATTCGTCATACGGCATGCCGTAGACCGCCTTGCGGCTTTCGTCCTTGGTTAGCACCACGCCCTTCTCGTCAGCGGCGTCCTTCAGCCAATTGGACAGGCAGTTCCGGCAGAAGCCAGCCAGATTCATCAAATCGATGTTTTGCACATCGGTCCGCGTCCGCAGATGGGCCACCAGCCGCCGGAAGACGGCTGCTTCGAGTTCGACCTGCGTGCGTGCTTCGAGATCATTCATCAATCGCCTGCCTTCTTCGCGTACGGCCCCGGATTTCGGTACCCGGGGCGTCCGGATCAAGCCACCATCAGCGGCCGCAGGATCCGGGCGAAGCGCGCAGCCCATTCCGCCTGACCGGCCTCGCCGGCGATCAGATCCTGGCGGATCTCCACCAGGGCGTTCGGCAGACCTCGCGCGGTGGCGTGGCGGTCGATCGTGTCGCCCGGCAGGCCGCCGCCGTAGGGCTGGTTGTCGCCGACATTCAGCCCGGCCGGATCGGCCTGGAGCGCCTGGATCAGCGGGCGGGCGAAGCGCTCGTCCCGATCGTACAGGATGCCGACCTGCCATGGCCGCGGGATGCCGCGCCAGTACGGCGTGAAACTGTGCATGGTCAGGAGCGCGGGCGGCCGGCCGGTCGCGACGGCGGCAGCGATCGCCCCGTCGAGGGCAGCATCGAACGGCGCGTAGAAGCGGGCGATCCGCTCCTGCTTACCAGCCTCGTCGATCCCGGCGTTGCCCGGCACCACGGCCCCGTCGGAGAGGCGCATCACCAGCGTCGGGTCTGCGCGGCCCCGGTTCGGGTCGATGATCAGGCGGGAGAAGTTCGTCAGGATCGCGGGCGCGCCGAGTTGCGCCGCCAGGCTCCGGGTCACCGCCGCGGCGCCGATATCGTAGGCGATGTGCCGGGCAAATTCGGAGGCCGGCAGCCCCAGCGCGATATCCGGTGGGACGTGGTTCGAGGCGTGGTCGCAGGCGATGACGAGGCCACAAGCCGGATCGCCCGGTATGATCTCGCAGGGATGCGGAGCGGTGGCGGCTTCAGTCTCCGGGCAGGTCACGGGGCTCCAGGTCTTCAACTCTGTGCGGGGATGTCGATGGCGCTTGCCGTGGCGCGGCCGCTCGGGCAGATCACCTATCAAGGATCGTGCGCTCACGGCAAGAAACGGGCCCGCCGCCTGCGAAAGAACGGGCGGGGATCGTGCGATCGGCAGAGAGGAGCCCGTCCGACGCCATGACCGAGACCGTCCCGCCCGCCGCCGATCCCGCCATCCTGGCGCAGCGCGCGCTGCTCGACAGCCTCCTCACGGCGGCGATCCGGGCGGCGCATCCCGATCTCGCCCTGCCGCCGCACCTGCCTGAGCCGAGTCCGGGCCGGCTGATCATCCTAGGCGCAGGCAAGGCCGCGGGCAGCATGAGCGCGGTGGCGAGCCGGTTCTATCGGCAGCAGCACGGGCTCGGCGACGACCGGATCGTGGGGCTTGCGGTGGCACGGCACGGCTACGGGCAGGACGCGCCGGGGATCCATATGGTCGAGGCAGGCCACCCCGTTCCCGACGAAGCCGGCATCGCGGCGACCAAGGAGGCCCTGCGGCTCGCCACCGAAGCCGGCCCGGACGACGAGGTCTTGGTGCTGCTCTCCGGCGGCGGCTCGGCCAACTGGATCGCCCCGGCCGGCGACCTGACACTTGCCGAGAAGCAGGCGATCACCCGCGCGATGCTGCGCTCCGGTGCCCCGATCGGCGAGATCAACACGGTGCGCAAGCATATCTCCCGGATCAAGGGGGGGCGGCTTGCCCTCGCGGCGCGCAACGCAAGGCGGATCCTCACGCTGGCGATCTCGGACGTGCCCTTCGACGATCCGGCGGTGATCGCCTCGGGTCCGACCGTGCCCGATCCGTCCACCCTGGCCGACGCCCGCGCGATCTGCGAGCGCCGCGGCATCCCGCTGCCGGAAGAGGCGGTCCGCCTGCTCAATGATCCCAACAACGAGACCCCGAAGGCGGGCGATCCGGCCTTCGCCCGGGCAGAATACCGCATCATCGCCCGCCCTATCGACGCCCTGAATGCGGCGGCGGCGGGGGCTCGCGCGGCGGGTTACGAGCCGGTGATGCTGGGAGCCGATCTGGAGGGTGAGGCCCGCGAAGTCGCGGCCGAGCACGCCGTCGCGGCCAAGCGCTACCGGCAAGCCGGCCAACGGGTGGCGCTGATCTCGGGCGGTGAACTCACCGTGACGATCCGGGGGGAGGGCAATGGCGGCCCCAACCAGGAATACGCGATGGCCCTCGCCTTGGCGTTGGCCGGGGAGCCGGGCATCTCCGGTATCAGCGCCGATACAGACGGCACGGATGGCGGCCGCGGGCACGCCACCGACCCGGCGGGCGGCATCGTCGATCCCACGACCCTTGCGCGGGCCCGCGCTGCTGGCCTCGACCCGGCCGCGATGCTGGACCAGAACGACTCGACCGCGTTCTTCGCGGCCCTCGGCGACCTCGTGAACCCCGGCCCGACCTGTACCAATGTCAACGACTGCCGCATCATCCTCGTCAATTGAAGCATCAACTCGAAAGGTGGGCTTCAGCGTCCGGCGACGGATGATGCAAGACCAGCGGCCTGGAGCATCGTCCCGGTCTCGGTATCCGAGGTGGTTCTCCCGGCTTCGCGTTCCCGCGGCACAGGTCATCCCTGCATTCACGGCGGTCGGGCTCGCGCTGCTCTGCGCGAGTCCCGCAAAGGCCGACCTGCGCCTGTGTAACCAGACCGGGAGCAAGGTTGGCATTTCGCTGGGCTACCGTGATCCGCAGGGCTGGGTCACGGAGGGGTGGTGGGACCTCGCGCCCAAGGCGTGCGAGACGTTGCTCAAGGGTGCGCTGGCGGCGCGGTTCTATTACGTCTTCGCGGTCGATTACACGCGCGGCGGCGAGTGGAACGGGCGGTCCCTGATGTGCACCCGCGATTCGGAATTCACGATCCGCGGGATCGAGGATTGTCTGGCCCGGGGCTATGACCGCAACGGCTTCTTCGAGGTCGATACCGGGGAGCAGAAGAGCTGGACGATCCAGCTCACCGACCCAAACCGCGCCGACACCTCCGTGAAACCGTGACGCCAAGACGGCGCCCTGACGCCGTCCCGCAGGGGTATGCACCCCGGCAAGCAGCAGACGAATTTGGCGACGCCGGACGGCACGCCACAACACCACCGGGAGGATTCATCTTGAAACGCTCACGCCGCACGAAGATCGTCGCCACTCTGGGTCCGGCATCCGATTCGCCGGAGATGATCGAGCGGCTGTTCCGCGCGGGCGTGGACGTGTTCCGGCTCAACATGAGCCACCTTCCGCGGGAGAAGCTGCCCGAGAAGGTCGAGGTGATCCGCACCATCGAGCGCGAGGCCAAGCGGCCGATCGGGATCCTGGTCGATCTGCAGGGGCCGAAGCTGCGGCTCGGCACCTTCGCGGAGGGCGCCGCGATGATCGAGGCCGGCGCGACCTTCGTGCTCGATGGCGATCCGACGCCGGGTGATGCCGCGCGCTGCCACCTCCCGCATCCCGAGATTCTGGAAGCGCTGGAGCCGGGCCACGCGATCCTGCTCGATGACGGCAAGCTGCGGCTCTCGGTGGTCGAGACATCGCACAACCGTGCGGTGACCCGCGTCGAGGTCGGCGGGCGGATCTCCAACCGGAAGGGCGTGTCGCTGCCACACACCGTGATCCCGGTTCCGGCCATGACCGACAAGGACCGGGCGGATCTCGATGCCGGCCTGAATGCCGGCGCGGACTGGATCGCCGTATCCTTCGTCCAGCGGCCCGAGGACGTGGCCGAGGTGAAGAAGGTCTGCGCTGGCCGCGCCCTGGTGATGGCCAAGATCGAGAAGCCGCAGGCGCTGACCCGCCTCGACGAGATCCTGGAGATTTCCGATGGGCTGATGGTTGCCCGCGGCGATCTCGGCGTGGAGATGCCGCTTGAGCAGGTGCCTGGTGTGCAGAAGCGCATCACCCGGGCGGCACGGCGCTATGGCAAGCCGGTGGTCGTCGCCACCCAGATGCTCGAATCGATGATCACCGCGCCGGTGCCCACCCGCGCCGAGGTCTCGGACGTCGCCACCGCGGTCTACGAGGGCGCCGACGCCGTGATGCTCTCGGCCGAGAGCGCCTCGGGCGCCCATCCGATCGGTGCCGTGGAGACCATGAACCGCATTGCCGAGCAGGTGGAGCGGGACCAGGTCTACTGGTCGATCATCCGGGCCCAGAACGCGACGCCGGACGAGACGGCGGCGGACGCCATCGCGGCGGCCGCGCACCAGATGGTCGACGCCCTGAATCTCGATGCGATCATGGCCTGGACGAATTCCGGCTCGACGGCGCTGCGCCTCTCCCGGGAGCGCCCGAACGCAACCGTGATTGCCCTGACGCCCCGGCGCGAGACCGCGCGCCGTCTTGCCCTGGCCTGGGGTACGCATCCGATCGTCACCAAAGATGCCAGCGACGTGGACGACATGTCGTTCCGCGCCGCCAAGTTTGCGGTGCGGGAAAAATTTGCTGCGGTTGGCGATCGGGTCATCGTCGTGGCGGGCCTGCCCTTCGGCACGCCCGGCGCCACGAATCTCGTGCGTCTCACCTTCATTACCCGCGAACACGCCGAGAAGGCGTGATGCCGTAAGCGCGGTTCGAGAGGCGCGGCTCAGAGGCGACGGTGCTCGGATCCCTTCATGGTGAAGGGCTGTCGGCGCACCGGAACCCTCCCCCTGTGCGGGCCCATGGGCTCACATGTCTTCGCTGAACACGAAAGGCGTGAGAAACAAGCGCGGTTTCCCTCCCCGTGTGGGGAGGGGCCGGGGGTGGGACGGGTTCAGACGTTCCCGTGCCGTCTGCACCACCGCCATCGTCAACGCCTCCCGACACGGGGGGGAGGGCACGGGCCGGTCACGGATAAGGCTCTGTCGCTCAGCGGGTCGCGGCTGGCAGGGCCGTCGACGCCCCCTTCAGGTCGTCTGACAGACGCGCGATCTCCTCCACCACGCGCTCGGACGCCACGTACTGAAGCATGTGGCCGATCCCCGGCAGCAGCACGAGCCGCGCCCCGGGAATCGCCCGCGCCAACGGCACCGCCTGCAGGTCGCTGCGGACGATCGGGTCCGCCTCGCCGGAGATCACCAGGGTCGGAACGCGAAGCGTGCCGTAGCGCGGGCTCTGTGCGGAGAGCGCCTCCGAGAGGCCGAGGAGATCCTGCACGTTGGCGAGCAGTGTCCCAGGCCGCAGGACCAGATCGGCCCGAGCCAGCGCCGGGTAGTCCGGATTCGCCGCCTGAGGCGTGAAGACCCGGCGCGCCGCCTCGGGCAAGAAATACTGCGCGAGCGGCGGCCCGATCGTGCGGCTGAGCAGCCATGCCACGGGCGGCGCGACGGCAATCCGCCAGTAGAAGGGCAGATCCTGTCGCCGATCCGGCATAGGCAGCGCTACAGGCGCCGCAAGGACGAGGCCCGCCACCCGTTCCGGGTGATCGAGGGCGAGCGCGAGGGCCAGCGCACCGGACCATGAATGGCCGAACACGATTGCCGGGCCGATGCCCATGCGCTCCAGCGCCTCCGCGATCAGGCGCGCCTGGACGGCGGGCGCGGCCGCGTCGGCACCGGCGATCCGGTCGCTCCATCCGAAGCCGGGGCGATCGAAAGCGATGACCCGGAAGCCGCGTGCAGCAAGCCGGCGGCCCACGCCTTCCATCGGATCAGACGCGTTGGCGGACGCACCGTGCAGCAGAACGATCGGCGGACCGGCCGCAGGCCCGTCTTGAATCGTCGCGAGGCGACCGCCGGTGACCGCCACGAAGGGCCCGGCCGTTGGATAGGCCGCGCCCACCCGAAGCGTGATCCAGAGGCTCGCCGCCGCACCGACCAGCAGAACGAGGCTCGTCAGCGCGACGGGCAGCGCCAGGATCGCGAGGAGGATGCCGAGCATCCGCGTCACAGGTCGCGACCGTCCACCTCCGGCGTAAGGCGATCGATCGCCTCGCCGATCTTGTCCATCTGCGGATAAAGCGCGCGCGCCCGGCGGAAAGCCGCCAGCGCATGCCCTTTGTCGTCCTGCGATTCGTAGATCCGCCCCAGCGCCGCCCAGGCCTCGAAATGGCGCGGCTCCAGCACCAGCGCCCGTTTCAGATCGGCGATGGCGTCATCCTTGTCGGTCAGAAGCCAGAAGACCGTGGCGCGACGGTTCCACCCCTCGGACCAATCCGGCTCCAGGGCCGTGACCCGGTCCATCAGCTCGGCCGCCAGAGGGAAGTCATGAGCCGTGACGGCCTGGCGGGCCCGATCGGTCAGCAGATCCGCGGTGGGGCTCCCGGAGCCGGCGAGCCGCCGCTCGATCAGCCGCGCGACGCCCTTGGCCTCGGCCGGGTCCTCGCTGGCGCGCAAGCGAGCGAACAGATCATCGAGACTCGGCATCTTCGGTGCCGGCTTCGTGTCCGGTGCCACGCGGCCAGGCCGCGCGGGTTCGGAAGCCGCCCAGGACGCCGGCGAAACGGCCGCCAGAGCCGGAAGGCAGAGCAGGGCGACGAGGAGGCGGCTCGGCATCATGATGCCAGAGTGTGGGTCGCCTGCCGGATCGTCAACGTGCCGCGGTGCCGCGCACGCGAAAACAGCCGGCCCTGGCCGGGTCCGGCTGCGCTAACGCGACTGCAATCGGGCCGTTGGGCTTCAGCCCTGGCGGGCCTTGAAGCGCTTCTGAGTCTTGTTGATCACGTAGACCCGGCCCTTGCGACGCACGAGCTGGTTGTCGCGGTGGCGACCGCGCAGGGACTTGAGGGAGTTGCGGATCTTCATCGGTCTCTCGAGCCCTAAGGCCGTCCATCAATGGGGAATCGGGAACGTGGTCACGAAGCTGGACGCGGGTTCGCGTCCGGCGATCACGGCTCACGCATCGCGGGATGGCGCCGCCATATCAGGATTCGCCCCGTCAAGGCAAGGCGCGGTCACCTCAATGGATGACGTCCAGATCCGTCACCGGCGGTGTCTCGACCATCTGGCGCCCAATCTCGTGGAGCAGCACATCCAGCAGCGGCTTCAGGCGCTCGAAGTCCGGTCTCCGTAAACCCGCTTCGGCGGTTTCGAACAGGGATAGCGCCAGTTCGGCAACCCGGTCGATCCCGCCTGCCGTCACCTCCGCGGCACAGAACGCATGTTCATCGAGATAGCCGTCCTCGCTGCTGGCTGTCACATCGATGACGATCCCGCGCGCTTCGCTGGCGACGCCACTTACGCCCCGGCTGAAGCGGCCTCGCGCCAGGATCCACCTGACGTCGCCCAGCTCAGGGACGGCACGGAACTGCGCTACGAAAAGCCCGCCCCGCTGTTTGAGATCCTCAATGAGCGAGCCGATCCGCCGCTGATCCTCCGGATGAACCCGGCTCAGGAGCAGAGCGAAGGTCGTCCCCCGATCCGCCCGGGCCCGCGGGACTCCCAGCATGGCCGCCGCTGCGGCGTCGCAGCGCAGAACATCATCGACGCCATGCCATTCCCAGGTGCCGACATCCGACGCGGCGAGGGCGCGCGCCATGCTCTCGCTGCCCCGCCGCTTCGTTCGCGCGTCGACCCCCACAGGACCGCTCTCCAGTCAAACGTCAGAGGTGCTGCCCGGCACGGGGAGGGTGCGAGGCGTCTTAATGCGGCGCTCGATACGGCACAACGCGACCGCCCGTCCTCTCACGTGGCCTTCAACGACGGGTGTAGCCGCCGACGAGAACGCCCTTGCCGAGCACCAGCCCCTCCATCGCCTTGAGGAGCGCACTCCGGCCGGGAGTTTCGGGAAGCTCGAGGGGGTGCTTGAGGGCATAGACCTGGAAGACGTAATCGTGTCGCCCATGGCCGCTCGGCGGATCCGGCGGCAGCCAGCCGGCATGCAGGAAGCTGTTCCGGCCGAGCGGCAGACCCTGACCGGCCTCGGGGTTCGAGACCTCACCCTCCTGAAGCCCAGTCCGATCCGACGGTAGATTCCAGGCGATGAGGTGAACCAATGGCTGCGGCGTCGGGCTGCCGGCATCTTCGACGAGAACGACTAAGGACGCGGTTCCGGGGGGCAGGCTGCCCCAGGCCAGAGGCGGCGAGAGCCCTTCGCCATCCGCGGTAAAGCGGGCCGGCATATCAGCCCCGTCGGCGAAGGCGGGGCTGGTCAGCGTCAGGGACGCCGGGATGTCCCGAAACGCCGTGTGACACGCCGTCTTCTCGGTGCCAGCCTTAAGCCCTGACAGGGCCGCGCCCACCGCACTGGGTATCTTTTCGAGCATCGCCACCATCTCCGCTGCGATCCCAACGGCGAAGGGGCCGGCGGGTTCAGTTTCGACGCTCGGCCGCGACCATGTAGTTCACCGCCGTGTCCCGGCCGGTACGCCAGCCATCGGTGAGCGGGTTATAGACAACGCCAATCGTGTCGGTCACCGACAGGCCACCCGCCTGGATCGCCCGACCGAGTTCGTCCGGCCTCACGAATTTCTCCCAGTCGTGGGTGCCCCGCGGCAGCCAGCCCAGCACGTACTCGGCCCCGACGATGGCAAGGGCGAAGGAGCGCAGCGTCCGATTGAGGGTCGCGGCGAACAGCATCCCGTCCGGTTTCACGGCCGCGCAGGCCGTGCGCACGAAGGCCGGCATGTCCGAGACGTGCTCGACCACCTCCATGATCAGCACGGCATCGAAGCGCTGCCCGGCGGCCACGACCGCCTCGATCGTTTCGCCGCGGAAATCCACCGGCACGCCCGCGGCCTGCGCATGGGCCCGGGCGACCGCGATGTTCTGCTCGGCCGGGTCGATTCCCGTCACCCTGGCGCCGAGCCGGGCCAACGGCTCCGACAGGACGCCGCCGCCGCAGCCGACATCGCAGATCGTGAGGCCATCGAGGGGGAAAGGCGCGTTCGGATCGCGCCCGTGATGGCGGCACAGGGCATCGCGGATATAGGCGAGCCGCACCGGGTTGAACCGGTGCAGAACCCGCATCGGTCCGGTCTCGTCCCACCACGTGGCGGCGAGCGCGTCGAAGCGGGCGACCTCGCCGCGGTCGACGAAGCCCTGCGAGCCGTCGTCCTTGGCTGCTTCCTTGGCTGCCCTGTCCATCCGCGATCCGTCCGAGAAATCTGGGCCCGCGCCTTAACACGCGGCGGCCCGGAAAGTCGCCGCGGCGCGGGGGCGCCATGCCGGGGCCATGCTCGGGCCATGCTTGGCCGGTTGTTGACACCCAACCGGGCCGCTTGTACCCGCCGGGCACCCTTCGGACCGGCCTGCTTCGGTCCTGCCCCGTCGCTAACGAAAACCCGCGCCATCGGGAACCCGCGATCGAGAGACCATGCCCCGTCTGGTGATGAAATTCGGCGGCACCTCCGTCGCTACCGTCGATCGCATCCGGAATGTGGCGCGCCACGTCGCCCGCGAGGTGGCGGCCGGCTACGACGTCGCCGTCATCGTCTCGGCCATGTCGGGCAAGACCAATGAATTGGTCGACTGGGTCAAGGATGCCAACCCGCTCTACGATCCCCGGGAGTACGACGCGGTGGTCGCTTCGGGCGAGCTCGTGACCGCCGGCCTCCTGGCGATCGCGCTCCAGAAGGACGGGATCAAGGCGCGCTCCTGGCAGGGGTGGCAGATCCCCGTCGTGACCTCGGACGCCCACGGCTCGGCACGCATCGCCGAGATCGACCCGAAGAACCTCGAAGCCGGCTTCGCCAAGGGCGAGGTCGCGGTGATCGCGGGCTTCCAGGGCGTCCATGCCGAGACCGGCCGGGTGACGACGCTGGGCCGCGGCGGCTCCGACACCTCGGCGGTGGCGGTGGCGGCCGCCATCGGGGCTGAGCGCTGCGACATCTACACGGATGTGGACGGGGTCTACACCACCGATCCCCGCATCGTGCCGAAGGCCCGCCGCATGGAGCGCGTGACCTTCGAGGAAATGCTGGAGATGGCCTCGCTGGGCGCCAAGGTGCTGCAGGTCCGCTCGGTGGAACTCGCCATGGTCCACCGGGTGCCGACCACGGTCCGCTCCTCCTTCGATCCGCCGGACGCCGCGCGCCCCGGCACCCTCATCTGCGACGAGGACGACATCGTGGAACAGCAGATCATCACCGGGATCGCCTTCTCCCGGGACGAGGCGCAGATCACCCTGCGCCAGGTCAAGGACAGCCCCGGCGTCGCCGCCGCGATCTTCGGACCGCTGGCCGACGCCAACATCAACGTCGACATGATCATCCAGACCGTGTCGGGCGACCAGTCGACCACCGACATGACGTTCACGGTGCCGGCTTCGGATTACGAGCGCTCGCGCGCAATCCTCGACGAGGCGCGGACGCAGATCGGATACGCTCAGATCGAGGGCGCGACCGATGTGGTGAAGGTCTCCGCGATCGGCGTCGGTATGCGCAGCCACGCGGGCGTCGCCGCCAAGGCCTTCCGGGCGCTCGCCGAGAAGGGAATCAACATCCGCGCGATCACCACGTCAGAGATCAAGTTCTCCGTGCTGATCGAAGCCGCCTACACAGAGCTTGCCGTGCGCACGCTCCACTCGCTATACGGCCTGGATCAGGCCTGAGCCTGGGACGACGCGGTTTCGATCAAGGCGCGTGGTGTGAGCTGAACAGTCGCGGGCCGTTTCGCTGATCCCAGATCACGTCTGGAGAGCGGTACGATCCATCCGGTGCCGGCCGTCGCGTGCTTGGCGCCAAGGTTGCAGGGTGGTCGACGCCAAGGCCGCTCACCGACACTGGAACGACGAACCGATGCCCGCTGCGCCCGGAGGCCCGCGCCTGCTGCTGCGCCGCCTCCGCGAAGCGATGGCGGAGCCGGTCAGCCCCCAGGCACGCCTCGACCGCATCGTCGTTCTGATTGCCGCCAACGTGGTGGCCGAGGTCTGCTCGGTCTACGTGCTGCGCGATGACAACACCTTGGAGTTGTTCGCCACCGAGGGCCTGAACCGCGAGGCGGTCCACCAGACCCGGATGCGCACCGATGAGGGTCTCGTGGGCCTCATCGCCCGCACGGCCGAACCCCTCTCGCTGTCCGACGCGCAGAATCATCCAGCCTTCTCGTATCGCCCCGAGACGGGGGAGGAGGCCTATCATGCCTTCCTCGGGGTGCCGCTCCTGCGTGCGGGCAACACGCTTGGCGTCCTGACCGTCCAGAACAAGACCTACCGGGTCTATTCCGAGGAGGAGATCGAGGCACTCCAGACCACCGCCATGGTGCTCTCGGAGATGATCGCCTCGGGCGAGCTGGAGGGTCTGGCGCCCGATGCCGGCACGGCCGCGCGCCGGCCGGTCCTGGCCCGGGGCATCGCCCTCGCCGATGGGATCGGTCTCGGCTACGTGGTCCTGCACGAGCCCCGCGTGGTCGTGAAGACGCTGATCGCCGAAAACGTCGAGCGCGAGGTCGGCCGCCTCGACGCGGCGATCGAGGAGGTACGCTCGGCGATCGACGCCCTGGTGGAGCGGGGCGACCGGATCGGCACGGCAGAATCCCGCGAGGT
Organism: Methylobacterium phyllostachyos; assembly: GCF_900103445.1. Lineage (GTDB taxonomy): Bacteria > Pseudomonadota > Alphaproteobacteria > Rhizobiales > Beijerinckiaceae > Methylobacterium > Methylobacterium phyllostachyos. The sequence continues at coordinate 271,387 of NZ_FNHS01000003.1, forward strand.
CCTTGAGACCGTCCGGATGTTCGCCCACGACAAGGGCTGGCTCCGGCGCATGCGCGAGGCGGTAGCCTCCGGCCTGACCGCCGAAGCGGCCGTCGAGCGTGTCCAGTCGGACAACCGCGCGAAGATGATCCGCCAGTCCGACCCGTATCTGCGCGAGCGGCTGCACGATCTCGACGACCTCGCCAACCGCCTTCTGCGCGCCCTGATCGGCCCTGAGGCCGCCGGGGTGGTCGTGCTGCCGGAGAACGCCATCCTGGTGGCGCGGACCATGGGTCCCGCCGCGCTCCTCGACTACGAGGCTTCGACGCTGCGCGGCATCGTGCTGGAGGAGGGCGGCCCCACCAGCCACGTGGCGATCGTCGCCCGGGCGCTGGGAATCCCGGCCGTGGGCGAAGTGGAGAACGCCACGGCACTGTGTGACGCGGGCGATGCCATCATCGTCGACGGTGTCGCGGGCGAGATCCATGTCCGGCCCGGCCCCGAGGTCGAGGCCGCCTATGCCGAGATGGTGCGGCTGCGCGCGCGCCGGCAGGAGCAGTACCGGGCGCTGCGCGACGTGCCGGCCCAGACCCGCGACGGCGTGCGGGTCGGCCTGCACCTCAATGCCGGGCTGCTGGTGGATTTCAGCCATCTGCACGAGACCGGCGCCGAAGGCGTCGGCCTGTTCCGCACCGAGCTGCAATTCATGGTCGCTCAGCGCATGCCGTCGGCGGCCGAGCAGGAGGAACTCTATCGCAAGGTGTTCGCTGCATCGGCGGGCAAATCCGTCACCGTGCGCACCCTCGATATCGGTGGCGACAAGATCCTGCCCTACATGGCCAAGCTCGAGGAGGAGAACCCGGCGCTGGGCTGGCGGGCGATCCGCATCGGTCTCGACCGGCCGGCCCTGCTGCGCATGCAGCTGCGCGCGCTCCTGAAGGCCGCCGACGGCGATCCGCTGAAGATCATGTTTCCGATGGTCGCGACGGTGGACGAATTCGTCCGCGCCCGCGGGATCGTCGAGCGCGAGAAGGCTTATCTGAAGCGCCACGGCTACCGATTGCCCGCCGATTGCCGGCTCGGCGCGATGATCGAGGTGCCCTCGCTGCTGTTCCAGATCGACGAGATCGCCCAGGAGGCCGACTTCCTGTCGGTGGGCTCGAACGACCTGATGCAGTTCCTCTTCGCGGTGGACCGGGAGAACCGCCGGGTCGCCGACCGGTTCGATCCGCTGAGCGTCGCGGCGCTCCGCGCCTTCCGGCTGATTGCCGACCGGGCCAACGCGGCTGCCTGCCCGGTGACGGTCTGTGGTGAGATCGGTGGCCGCCCCCTAGACGCCATGGCGTTGATCGGCCTCGGATATCGCAACCTGTCGATGTCGCCGGCGGCCATCGGCCCGGTTAAGGCGATGGTGCTGAGCCTCGACGCCAAGGCTATCGCCGAGTTGATCGATGCCGAGATGGCACGGATGCACGACGGCGATTCCCTGCGCCCGGCGCTCACCGCCTTCGCGCACGCCCACGGCGTCCCTATCTAGGGCTTCAACCCTTGCCGAACATTCGGCCGGGGTTGTACGGCAACGCCACGACGCTTTCGGGCGACGCGCCGCGGCTTCCGCTCTCGAACGGGAGAGGTGTGGGAAGGGAGGACATCGCGCCGGGTCGAAGACCCTGCGGGCCAAGCCCTCTCACGCCCGAAGCGTGATTCGCGCCCCGGCCGGAACGCCGCGCACAGACCTGCAGAAACACGGGCGATGATCCCCTTTCCCACCGAGCGCCTCGACGCCATCTTGGCGCGGCACGATATCGTCACCGCACAGCTCGCCTCCGGCGAGGGCGATCCCGACACCGTGGTCCAGCTCTCGCGGGAGCTGTCCGACCTCGATCCCGTCGTGGCGGCGATCCGCCTGTACCGGGCGGCTCTCGCGAACCTCGCCGGTGTCGAGGCCTTGATCGATGAGCCCGGCACCGACCCCGACATGCGGGCGCTCGCCGCCGAGGAGAAACCGGAAGCGCAGGCTCAGCTGGAGGCCGCGCATCGCGACCTCCAGCTCCTGCTGCTGCCCAAGGACGCGGCCGACGAGAAGAGCGCCATCCTCGAAGTCCGCGCCGGTACCGGCGGCGACGAAGCGGCCCTGTTCGCGGGCGACCTGTTCCGGATGTATGCCAAATACGCCGAGTCGAAAGGCTGGCGCGTGGAGGTGATCTCCGAGAGCGAGGGCACGGTCGGCGGCTTTCGCGAAATCGTGGCCGAGGTGAAGGGCCGGGGGGTGTTCGCGCGCCTCAAATTCGAGAGCGGCGCTCATCGGGTGCAGCGCGTGCCCGACACCGAGACCCAGGGACGCATCCACACCTCCGCCGCCACCGTGGCTGTGCTGCCAGAGGCCGAGGAGGTCGATATCCACGTCAACGACGCGGATCTGAAGATCGACACGATGCGGGCCCAGGGCGCAGGCGGCCAGCACGTCAACAAGACGGAGTCGGCGATCCGCATCACCCATCTGCCAACCGGCATCGTCGTGTTCGTTCAGGAGGAGCGGTCGCAGCACAAGAATCGGGCTCGCGCCATGGCACTCCTGCGCGCCCGCCTCTACGAGGCCGAGCGAACTGCCAAGGATTCCGCCCGCGCCGCCGACCGCAAGGCGCAGGTCGGGTCCGGTGACCGCAGCGAGCGGATCCGGACTTACAATTTCCCACAAGGCCGTGTGACCGATCACCGGATCAACCTGACGCTCTACAAGCTGGAAGAGGTGATGGCCGGCACAGCCCTTGATGAGGTCGTGGATGCCCTCATCACCGAGCATCAGGCGGAACTCCTCGCCGCCGAGGGCATGGCCTGAGCAGGACCATGGCACCCGGATCGAGCCACGGCTTGTCCCGCCGCGCCGCCCTGCGGCATTGCTCGGGTGCGCTCGAGGCCGCCGGCTTCAACGGAGCCGCCGGCGATGCCCGCTTCCTCCTACTTGGAACCCTTGGGCTGGAGGCGAGCGACCTCCTGCTCGCGGGGGAGATGCCGCTTAGTCCGGAAGAGGCTGCGTCCCTCGATGCAGCCCTGGCCCGGCGGCTATCCGGCGAGCCCGTGGCCCGCATCCTCGGGGCCTGGGAGTTCTGGGGGCTGCCCATCCGGCTGACGGCCGAGACCCTCGTCCCGCGGCCGGATACCGAGATCCTGGTCGAAGCCGCACTTGCGGCCCTGCCGAACCGGAACGCGATCCTGCGCTGCCTCGATCTCGGAACGGGGTCGGGCTGCATCCTGGCGGCGCTGCTGAGTGAGCTTCCACGGGCATTCGGAATCGGCCTCGACCGCTCGACCGCCGCCCTCGCGATGGCGCGCCACAACCTCGTCGCCAATGGCTTTGGCGGGCGGGCGGCTGTCGTGATCTCGGATTGGTGCGATGCGCTCCGCGGACACTTCGATCTGATCGTGTCGAACCCGCCCTACATTGCGCGCGCCGTCATCCCGACCCTCGATCGCGAGGTGCGCGTGCACGATCCGGTGAGGGCTCTCGACGGCGGCATCGACGGCCTGGACGCTTACAGGCGCATCTTCGACGGCGTCCGCAGCCGCGGCCTGTTGGCTGCCGGTGGGACGCTCGCCCTCGAAATCGGCTACGATCAGGCTGACACCGTGAGCGATCTGGCCAAAGCGGCCGGCTTCAGCCATCGGGGCCTGACCCGTGATCTTGCGGGTCACGATCGGGTTCTGTGCTTTGGTCTTCACAATGGCCATGGGGGTGTCTAAATCAGGGGCGACGCTGCTCCATAGAAAAAATGCTTGTTGCCTCAGCTGGGGAACGCTAGTGTCGGCTTGAAGATCGCGAACGGTTCGTTAAGACGGACTCCGATAAGGTCGGCGACGACCTAAGGTCGCCGAGGGTTCGCTGATCCCCAACAAACGCTGAACCAGAACGCGCGTGCGACAGCGCGGCGGTCCGGCAGCGCTCGAACCTGACAATCAGCTGGTTTCCGGTGCCTGGCCCGGGCGCACGGTGCGAGAGATGGTCAGATAGACGCGAAGGTCGCGACGCGACCGTACGCGCGGCGCCGCCGGGTGCGCTTGACCGGTCTGCGTCCTAACAACTGCATAACTGCGTCGGGCGCTCCCGAAGACAGTCGTTTGCGTGAACGAGGGTCATTATAGACCGATGAGACCAAACCAGAATCGACGGATGCGCGGCCGGAATCGGCCGAAAGGTCCGAATCCACTGACGCGCTCGTACGAATCCAACGGTCCCGACGTCAAAATTCGCGGCACCGCGCAGCACATCGCCGACAAATACGCCCAGCTCGCGCGAGACGCGCTGGCCGCTGGCGATCCGGTCGCTGCAGAAAACTATTTCCAGCATGGCGAGCACTATTTCCGGATCGTATCCGGCGCTCAAGAGCAGAACCGTCCAGTCAATACTGGTGGCTATGCGAGTCGCCCCTACGACGACGAGATGGACGAGGGCGACGAGGACGGGCAGGGGAACGGCGCCTCGCAGAACGGCCACGCCTATAACGGCTACGACGACGGCGATCCCGGCCAGCAGCCGCAGCCCTATGAAAGCCGAACCGATCTGAATCAGGACGGTCGCCAGAACCGGGACCGGTTTCAGAACCGGGATCAGCGCCGCTTCGATAACAACGGCCGGCAGGATTATCGGCGGCAGGACCAGCAGCGGCAGGATCAGCCCCGGCAAGACTATCAGCGGCAGGATTACCAGCGTCCGGATTACCGGCAGGACCGTCAGGCCAACCGGCAGGACCGCCAGGATTACGGCCGGCAGGACTTCCGCCAGGATCGGCAGGATAATCGTCAGGACAACCGGCAAGAGGGTTACCAAGAGCCCCGGCAGGATGCCCGCGCCGATCAGAACCGGTACGACAACGGCCGCGGCGACGCGGCTCGGGCCGAGACACGGTCGGAGCCACGGTCCGAGAGCCGCCAGGAACCCCGGACCGAGGTTCGGCAGGAGCGTGCGCCGCGCAGTGAGACCGCGCCGCGGCGCGAGCGCCGTCGCGAGGCCGCGCCCGTCGCCGCCGCCGAGGATCCGGCCGGTCTGCCGGCCTTCCTGATGGCCCCTGCACGGCCGGCTCCGGCTCCGGTCGAGGCCCCGGCCATCCCGGAACCGGACGCTGTTGCCGAGGAGGTGCCAGCCAAGCCGCGCCGCCGCCGCCGCCCGCGCTTCGAAAGCGTCGCGGAAGAGGGCGAGACCCGCACGCCGACCGAGGACGCGCCGACCGAGTGAGATCGCGCGCGCGCTGATTTGAAAGGGTCCGCTCCGGGGAACCGGAGCGGCCTTTTCCATGTCCGAGGCTAGGCGACGAGACCGGCCGAACTCGCCGAAGGGCACGATGGATCTGCGGGCGCGTTTCCGTGCGGTGTCCAGGTGGAGCGGCCGGGCCGCGACCGCGCCTGGAGCAGTCCGCTCTGTCGGACAAAGCCGAGCCGGCGCCGGCGCAGCGCCACGGGCTCGAGCGCCTGGGCGAACAGCATCGCCGTCCGCTCAGTCCCCGTCGGCCGCGACGGCAGCACCCGGCGCGCCGCGATACCCGGTCGCCAGCACGTAGAGCTCGCTCGAATCAGCCCGGCTCGCCGCCGGCTTCACATGGCGGACAGCCGCGAAGTCGCGCTTCAGGTCGGTGAGCAGCGCTCCCTCGGTGCCGCCCTGGAGCACCTTGGCGAGATAAGCTCCACCCGGACCCAGGACTTCCCGGGCGAACTCGGCGGCGGTCTCGGCCAAGCCGATGATGCGCAGGTGATCGGTCTTCTTGTGGCCGGTGGCGTTGGCCGCCATGTCCGACATCACGAGGTCGGCCGGCCCGCCCAGCATAGAGGTGAGCTTGGATGGCGCCTCGGGATCGAGGAAGTCCAGGGTGATGAAATCGACGCCGGCCATCGGCTCGATCTCCAGGAGATCGATGCCGACGATCCGGCCGGAGGGGCCGACCACCCGGGCCGCGACCTGGGACCAGCCGCCGGGCGCGGCACCGAGATCGACGATCTTCTGGCCGGGCCGCAGAAGCTTGTAGCGCTCGTCGATCTCGATGAGCTTGTAGGCCGCCCGCGAGCGATAGCCCTCGCGCTTGGCCCGGGCCACGTAGGGGTCGTTGAGTTGGCGCTCCAGCCAGCGCTTCTGCGACAGGGTCCGTCCGCGGCCGGTCTTCACCCGCTGCTTCAGATCCCCGCGCACGCCGCCGCCCGAACTCGCGCCGCCGCGCCGGTCACTCATCGCATGTTCCTCATCGGACCGCTTTCCGGGTCCAGACCCCGTCCTCCCGCATCATGTTCATGAGCAACCCTTCGCGCAGGCCCCGGTCGGCGATGCGCAGGCGCTCGGATGGGAAGGCCCGGCGGATCGCCTCCAGGATGGCGCAGCCGGCCAGAACCAGATCGGCCCGGTCCCGGCCGATGCAAGGGTTGTCGGCCCGCTGCTCCAGCCGCGTGTCGAGCAGGTCGTCGATGGCGGTGGTGACCGCGGCATCGGCCATCCACAGACCATCGACACGCCGCCGCTCGTAGCGCGCAAGTCGCAGATGCATCGCCGCGATGGTCGTGACCGTGCCCGAGGTGCCGAGCAGGTGGAAATGGGGTGCCGTCGCGGCGGCGGCGGCCCGGAGCGCGAAGGGCGCGAGCTTCGCGGCCACCTCCTCGACCATGCCCTCGAACATGCGGCGGGTCACTTCGGCACCGCCATGCCGCTCGGCGAGGGTCACGACGCCCACCGGCAGGGAATCCCAGGCGCGGATCCGCAACGTCGGATCGGTGGAGGGGTTCGCGGCCGCGCCGTCCAACCAGGCGATCTCGGTCGAGCCGCCGCCGATATCGAAGATCACGACCGATTCCGCCAGCGGATCCGCCAGGGCCGCGCAACCGGTCACGGCCAGATAGGCCTCGGTCTGGCGGTCGACGATCTCGAGGTCGAGGCCCACGCCCCGGCGGACGCGCTCGACGAAGGCGGCCCCGTTCACCGCCAGCCGGCACGCCTCCGTGGCGATGATCTTGGCGCGCTGGACGCCACGGGTCTGCATCTTGGTGCGGCAGATGCGCAGCGCCTCCACGGTCCGCTCGATCGCAGCCTCGTTGAGCCGGTCGGACGTCCCGAGACCCTCGCCGAGCCGGACGATGCGCGAGAACGCGTCGATCACCCGGAAGCCGTTGAAGGTCGGCTCAGCGATCAGCAGGCGGCAATTGTTGGTGCCGAGATCCAGCGCCGCGTAGGCGGGGCGACGGCGCTCGCGGCCCGGCAGCGGCGTCGGCGGCTGGTGCGGCGCTGCGCCGATCTGGATTCGGGACGGCGCGGCCGCGGCGGTCTCGTCCCTCATCGGCGCGGCCGTCGATCCTTCGGGTCGGCCGGGAGCGTTGCACCCGGCCTCAACTGAACTGCGACCCTACAGGCTCGGCGGGGAACTGCAACGTCCGATCGCCGCCGTGATCAGGCGACGGCCTTCAACATGCCGGCCCGGCGGGGGATCGGCCGCAACAAGCTCTTCACCTGCGAGTAGGGCCGGGGGCGGTTGATGACCTCGTCGAGGCGGGACCACAGGGTCTTCGGCGAGAAGGGTTTGGCGATGATCTCGTTGACGCCGAGCGCCACCGCACGGTCCACCACGTTCCGGCGCGGCTGGGCCAGCATCAGGATGATCGGGATGGTCGGGCAGGGCGAAGTCGTCGGCGTGCGGGCGAGCCGGATGAACTCCTCACCCGACAGGATCGACAGGTCCCAGTCGATGATGCTGATATCGGGCTTGCTCTCGGCCAGGACGCCCAGGGCCTCCGCGCCGTCCGGTGCCTCGAGGACCCGCTTGATGCCGACGCGCATCAGCATGTCGCGCACGATTCGACGGATGTAGAGGCTCTCGTCCACGACGAGGGCCGAGAGATCGGGAAAGGTCGGAGTCGCGATCATGGCCGGGTCGATGCGGGGCGCAGCAGCGACCTTAGCCGGGCAGCGTTTGCGTTTCGCTAACGCGATCCCGCGGATGTGAAGGGTTCAGCCGGATGCCCCGCACGTCTGCGTTGTTTGCCGCAAGAAAGTAACGAAACGGGCGCGTCTGAGCCAAGAAGGTCCTTGCGGTCAAGGCCCGATTGCGTCAGGACTGGGGCGTTATTCTTGGTTACCGCGACCTGGGGTAATGATAGTGCGGGGCGTGGGCTGTCTGGGATGGCGCGCACGCGGTATTCGAGACAAGGGCGGCGGACGGTTTTTGCGAGCTTTCGATGGGACGTGGTCGTGATTTCAGGGGGCCGCAGAAGCGCGGCTTTGACGAGGGTGGCGAGCCGAGATGGCCTGACCAAGCTCCCCCGAGCGGCGGATACGGCGGCGGCTACGGCGGTGGCGGCGGCGGGTTCGGTGGCGGTGGTGGCGGCTACGGCGGCGGTGGCGGCGGCTTCGACCGCGGCCCGGCCCGCGGCGCGGCCCCGGTCGCGACCGGGCCGGAGCGTGACGCTACGGTCAAGTGGTTCAACAAGGAGAAGGGCTTCGGTTTCGTCGAGCTGGGCGATGGCTCGGGCGATGCCTTCCTCCACATCCGCGCCGTCGAGGCGGCGGGCCATGCTGACCTTATGCCGGGTACCCGCCTGACGGTGACCACGGCTCAGGGTCAGAAGGGCCCGCAGGTCACCAGCGTGACCAGCGTCGACACGTCCACGGCTGAAGCACCTGCGCCCCGGCGCGAGCTGCGCCCGCGCACCGGCGGCTACGGTGGCGCCGGTGGTGCTGGCGGCGGCTATGGCGGCGGCGGTTACGGTGCAGGCGGCGGCGGTGGTTACGGCGCTGGCGGCGGTGGCGGCGGTGGCGGCCGATTCGCTGGTGGCCCCTCCGTGGAGATGAGCGGCACCGTGAAGTGGTATGACCCAGCCAAGGGCTTCGGCTTCGTTTCGGTCAATGATGGCGGCAAGGACGTGTTCGTCCACCGCTCGGCATTGTCCCGCGCCGGCCTCGATTCGCTCGCCGAGGGCCAGCAGGTCACCCTGGGTGTGGTCGAAGGCCAGAAGGGTCGCGAGGCCCAGAGCATCAACGTCGAGGATTGAGGGTTCCGCGGCGGCCGCTTTGCCGCCGTGATCTTCGGAGTTATTGGAAGGCGGCGGTTCCGAGCGGAGCCGCCGCCTTTCTCGTTCCGGGTCCGTCATGCGTTGCGTCCTGCTCCCGACCGTCGTTCTCCTCTTTGCCGGCAGCGCTCACGCGGAAGATTTCACCGGCTTCTATGCCGGCATCAATGCCGGCTATGCGCGGGGTCACGCGGATGAGCGGACGACCGCCGCAGACGGGACGCTGTCGCCCGTCGCGAAGCCCGGGGCGGACCTACCGCCCAGCGCCCGGGACGCTGCGCTGACACTGCGCCGGCTCGACTCGCATGGTTCCGGCGTGCCAGCGGGCCGGTGAGCTGCCTGTTCGTTCGTCGATTCGCGACATCCGGCTAGGGACAGTCTGCGCGCAAGTCTGAGACCTGCACCCCGCGTATCGCCCGACGGCCATCGCAGAATGTGGCCGCGCCGCTTCGCTTGTTAAGACACGTTCTAAGTCTCTCTCCGCTCGCTAGAATCGTTCCGGAACATAGCCGTTGCGTCCACCCGGTGGCCGCGGTTAGCTCCCGGCATGAGATCACGGGTACGAGAGGTCGCACCATGAGCGCGCGCGTGGAGAGCGCCCGAGGATGGGCGGCGCAAACCTATCGACTGGCGGTCGCAACCCGGGTGATTCTGGCAGCGGCCGGGGGCTACACGGTCGCCGCCCTAGCCAGCGGATGGCTCGCCCTCGTCCTGCCCGGCGCCAGGGCAGAAGCCGTGTCGGCGGCGACGATCGCGAGCTTCGCCATCATGGCAGCGGCAGCGGTCTGGGTCTTCGCGGCGCGGACACTCAGCCGCGCCGTGCTGGGTCTGAGCCTCGTCGCAGCCCTGCTCACCGTCGGCCTATGGCTGGCCGGGGCCTTCCAGCCTGGAGCCGCGGCGTGAGCCGGCCCAAGGGCTTCCGACAATCGATGGCATGGCTGCACACATGGTCCGGCCTCGTGGTCGGCTGGGTGCTGTTCGCGGTGTTCGTGACCGGGACCGCCAGCTACTACCGCTCCGAGATCTCGCGCTGGATGCGCCCTGAACTGACGGATTCGGCCTTCGACCCAGCCGCCACAGCCACCCATGCCGGGGCGTTCCTGCAGACGACGATGCCCAATGCCATGGCCTGGTCCATCAGGCTGCCGAGCACGAAGGATCCGGAGGTCGAGGTCTATTGGTGGCGCAATCCCGGCGGCCCGTATCACCACGCTCTGCTCGATCCCGCCACCGGCGAACCCGCGAAGGTCCGGGACACGCAGGGCGGCGACTTTCTCTACCGGTTCCATTTCGAGTTGAATTTGCCGCCGATCTGGGGGCGATGGATCGTCTCCGCCTGCGCCATGATCCTGTTGATCGCCCTGATCTCCGGCATCGTCACGCATCGGCGAATCTTCGTCGACTTCTTCACCTTCCGGCGGGACCGCTCGGCGCAGCGCGGCTGGCTTGACGCGCACAACGTGGCCGGCGTGCTGGCGCTGCCGTTCCACCTGATGATCGTCTACACGGGCCTCGTGACCCTGTCGTCGATGCTGATGCCGTGGGCAGAGATGACGGCGTATCGCGGTGAGCTTCTGCGCTACTATGCTGAAGCCGGGATCACGATACCCGGCCGCCCCCCGGCGGGCCGACCGGGCGAGGCCTTGCCCCTCGGTGAGATCGTGACGCGGGCGATCGCCGCGCAGGGTCAGACGCCCGAATTGGTGGTGGTCTCCAATCCCGGGGACGCGGCGGCGACGGTCAATACCTATTTCGAGGAGCCGCCGGGCCTTGCCCACCTTCACCCGCAGATCGCCTACGACGCCTCGACGGGCGCAGAGATCGGTCGTGTTGGCGAAGCCGGGCCCGCGACTCGGACCGGGGCCGTGATGGTCGGCATCCACGAAGCGCATTTCGCGGCGGCGCCCCTGCGGCTCCTGTTCTTCCTGTGTGGCTTTCTTGGTGCCGCCACGGTGGCGAGCGGCCTCGTTCTCTGGACCGTCGCCCGGACGCCAAAGGGTGCCGATCCCGAGGGCGTCGGCCTGCGTCTCGTCCGGCTCCTGAATCTCGGCACGATCGGCGGCCTTCCCGCCGGCTTGGCCGCCTATTTCCTCGCCAACCGGCTGTTGCCGGTGGATCTCCCCGGCCGCGCGGACTGGGAGGTGCGCACGTTCTTCATCGCCTGGGTCGCGGCAGCCCTCGCCGCAGCACTCTCTCGGCGCAACCGGGCTTGGCCGCTCGCCCTCGCGATCCCTGGAATCGCCTTCCTTGCGATCCCCGTGGTCGATGCGGTGACTGTCGGCGAGGCTCGGTTCCTGGGCTTTGATGCGGCGATGGCACTCCTGGGCGGGCTGCTCCTCGTCGGGGCCCGGTTGGCGAGCCGGCGCAGGCAGGTCCAGCAGCGGGCCGAGACGATCCTCCACAGGACTGCGCAAGCGTGACCGTTCCAGCCCTCGCCTTGAGCCTGCTCCTGGCCTTCTCGGGCTTCTCCGCCCTGGCCCTGAGTCTGGAACGACACCACCGCGCGGTGTTCCGTAGCCCCGTCCCCCGATCACGGCGCGGGGGACTGCGCGCCGTTGGCTCGGCGGGGCTAGCCCTCTCGTTCGCCGCCGCCGTCGCCTGCGCCGGATGGAGTTTCGGCCCGGTTCAGTGGGTCGGCTCGCTCACCGGCTCGGCCCTCGCTGTGGTCGGCCTGATCGCCTACCGGCCGACCTGGCTTCGGACGGCCGCCCTGGCGGCCCTTCCTCTCGCCGCCCTGACCCTGCCGCTTGCTCTCCCGGGATAGGAAGGCCGCCGGAGACGTGCAGCCCTCGTTCGATCGGTCACCCGGCGCACTGAACGTGATGTCTTGGCTCTAAATCACCCTGCACAGCTTGCGAAATCCGGCTGATACGGACTATTTTACTGCGCCAGCATTGTCCCCCTCGCGGTCGAAACCGGAAGGGCGTAGGATCAGGCCTCTCGCGCACTGGCCAAAAGTCCACCTTGATTCGACGGGCCAAAAGCCATTGGCTGTGAACAGAGCGGAAGCGAGGGCCCCCAATGCGCCGGGCGGTCGCGCTCCCGGCTAACGCCCAAGAGCCGCGGTTCGCGAGGCCGGGGCCAATGGAGGGAACAGAGCGATGAACAAGCCGGAATTCCTCGGCGACTCCAAGATCCGGTCGCCCTTCTCGGCCCGCTACGAGAACTTCATCGGCGGCCAGTGGGTCGCCCCCGTGGCCGGTCGCTACTTCGAGAACACCTCGCCGATCACCGGCAAGGTGGTGTGCGAGGTCGCCCGCTCCGACGCGCAGGACGTCGAGAAGGCGCTCGACGCCGCCCACGCCGCCAAGGAAGCCTGGGGCCGCACCGCACCGGCCGAGCGCGCCCGGATCCTCCTCAAGATGGCCGACCGGATGGAGGAAAACCTCGATCTCATCGCCCTCGCCGAGACCTGGGACAACGGCAAGCCGATCCGCGAGACGACCCACGCCGACATCCCCCTCGCCATCGATCATTTCCGCTACTTCGCCGGCTGCGTGCGCGCGCAGGAAGGCTCGATCTCCGAGATCGACCACGACACGGTCGCCTACCACTTCCACGAGCCGCTGGGCGTCGTCGGCCAGATCATCCCGTGGAACTTCCCGATCCTGATGGCGGTGTGGAAGCTGGCGCCCGCGCTCGCCGCCGGCAATTGCGTGGTGCTGAAGCCCGCCGAGCAGACCCCGGCCTCCGTGCTGGTGCTGATGGAGATCATCGGCGACCTGCTGCCCCCGGGCGTCCTCAACGTTGTCAACGGCTTCGGCCTGGAGGCCGGCAAGCCGCTGGCGTCGTCGCCGCGGATCGCCAAGATCGCCTTCACGGGTGAGACGACCACCGGCCGCCTGATCATGCAGTACGCATCGCAGAACCTGATCCCGGTGACGCTGGAGCTCGGCGGCAAGTCGCCGAACATCTTCTTCGCCGACGTCGCCAACGAGGACGACGACTTCTTCGATAAGGCGCTTGAAGGCTTCACGATGTTCGCCCTGAACCAGGGCGAGGTCTGCACCTGCCCGAGCCGGGCACTGGTTCACGAGTCGATCTACGATCGCTTCATGGAGCGCGCGGTGAAGCGCGTCGAGGCGATCACACAGGGCTCGCCGCTGGATCCGGCCACGATGATCGGCGCCCAGGCCTCGGGCGAGCAGATGGAGAAGATCCTCTCCTACATCGACATCGGCCGGCAGGAGGGTGCACAGCTGCTCACCGGTGGTGAGCGGAACGTGAAGGACGGCGAGTTCGCCGAGGGCTTCTACGTGAAGCCGACGGTGTTCCGCGGCCACAACAAGATGCGTATCTTCCAGGAAGAGATCTTCGGGCCGGTCCTGTCGGTCACGACCTTCAAGGACGATGCCGAGGCGCTCTCGATCGCCAACGACACGCTCTACGGCCTCGGCGCCGGCGTCTGGACCCGTGACGGGACCCGCGCCTACCGCTTCGGCCGGGCGATCCAGGCCGGCCGCGTCTGGACGAACTGCTACCACGCCTATCCGGCCCACGCGGCCTTCGGCGGCTACAAGCAGTCCGGCATCGGCCGCGAGACGCACAAGATGATGCTCGATCACTACCAGCAGACCAAGAACATGCTGGTCAGCTACTCGGCCAAGAAGCTCGGTTTCTTCTGAGCTTCTGCCCGGGTTAAACCCCCCGAGACAACTTAGCCCCGGCCTCACGGCCGGGGCTTTTTGGATATCGGGGTCAGTGCTTCAGGCAGGACGCGGCGATCGCAGCGGATTTCCGGTCGTGGAGGCTGATGGTGCGGTCCGCCACGCTCCGCCGAACCTCCTCGCCCTCGTTGGCTTCCGCCCTTTCGAGTTCCCAGAGCCGGTCTTTCACAGCTCCGTCGGCGTAGCAGTTACAGAACGCGGCCTTATCCGCGATCGTGGCATCGGGCGGAGCGATCCAGTCGGTGTGGTTCAGGCAGGTGCGCAGCTCAGCCTCCCGCGCCGGCGCGTTGACATCCTCACGCGCCACAACAGGGGCGCTCGCCATGATGGCGAGCAGCAGGACGACGAACCGGCGGCTCAATAGACGCCGTACCCGAAACCCTCGTAGGGCACGTTCGCGATGGAGCCGGGTGGCATGGGGCCAGCATCGGCGCTGACGGACGGGATATCGTCGGGCGGCCCGTCCCAGCCGACGACGCCCATCGGGTTGTCGGGGGTGACGTTCGGATTGCCGGCCACGCGCCAGGCATGCTGCATGAACAGTGGCTGGTTGTGCGGCTGCACCCGCAGCGTCAGCGGGTCGGCCCCGGCCGGGCTCGCCGCGAAGGTGGCCAGCAAGAGGGCGAGGCAGGGTAAGGTTCTGCGTGAGATCATGGCGTCGATCAGCCCAGTGGGCTCTCCGTTTCGCCCGAGAGGGGCGTTCTGGGCGAGCAACGCGGCAGAGGGCGATCCGGCACCAGCTTGGCCGGTAGCCGGGCGTGAATGTGGAAATCCCACGGGGGAACAGCATATCCCTTCAAAGAACGGGAGGGCAGCATGAGCTTGGACGCGATGGTTGAAGTGTCGACTGCGGAGCAGGTCGGCGCTGACGGCACGCCGCTGCGGGTGACCGCGACGCCGAAGGCCCTGGAACTCATCGAGGAGCTTCGATCGGAATACGGCCCCGTCATGTTCCACCAGTCGGGCGGCTGCTGCGACGGCTCCTCGCCGATGTGCTATCCCGTCGGTGATTTCCTGGTGAGCGACGGCGACGTCCACCTGGGCACGGTCGGCGGCGCGGATTTCTTCATCAGCCGATCGCAATTCGCGGTTTGGAAGCACACTCACCTGATCCTCGATGTGGTGCCGGGGCGCGGCGGCATGTTCTCACTGGAGAACGGCCGCGAGAAGCGCTTCCACATCCGCTCCCGGCTCTTCTCGGATGCCGAGAATCGCGCCCTCGACGGCGCCTGCAAACTCTGAGGGACACTCCGCCATGGCGACCGTGAGGCTCTGGAGCGATGCCGAGGCCGAGGCGGATCCGCGGGTGCGGGCGGTCTTCGCGGATATCCGGGCGACCCGCGGCTCGGACTTCATCAACAACTTCTGGCGCGGACTCGCCAACGATCCCACCCTGTTGGAGCGGACTTGGAGCAGTCTCAAGGTCGTCATGGGGCCGGGCACGCTCGATCCGCTGACCAAGGAACTGGTCTACATCGCGGTTTCGATCGCCAACGGCTGCCCTTACTGCATTCACTCGCACACGGCCGCGGCGCGGGCGAAGGGCTTGACGCCGGAACAGCATGGCGAGTTCCTGGCGATCGTCGGCATGGCGAACCAGACGAACGCGCTGGTCAACGGCATGCAGATCCCCGTCGATCCGGCCTTCAGAGTGGAGGAGGGTTCATGAGCTCCGGATCCGAGATGCAGAAACCCGGTCTGCGGGTGGTGCACGAGAGTGCACCGTTCCGCGGCAAGCAGGGGCACCTCTACCGCCCGGCGATCTCGGCCGAGGCCGTCGGCGCCAAGGCCCTGCACATGCAACTTCTGGAAATCCCGCCCGGCGAGCGGGCCCACGCGCACAAGCACGAATCGCACGAGACGGCGATCTATGTCCTGTCGGGCGTGTCGGGCTGCTTCTGGGGCGAGCGCCTGGAACACCACGCCATCGCGGGTGCCGGCGAGTTCGTCTACATCGCCGCCGACGTGCCGCACCTGCCCTATAACCGCAGCCGCACGGAGCCGGTCACCGCGGTCATCGCCCGCACCGACCCGAACGAGCAGGAGAGCGTCGTCCTCCTGCCGGAGCTGGAAGCCGGAGTCGATTGGTCGAAGGCCGAGGGCTAGCGACTCAGCGCTGCTCGATCCGTTCGTTGGCCAATCGTTCGGCACGGGTCCGTTCGTCGGCGGAGAGGCCGGAGAGTGTCTGGTCGAGCCACGCATCCGACAGGCCCTGGCCGGCGGCAGCAAGATTCCAGGCCGCGGCCTCCACCGGGTTCTTCGCAACGCCGCGGCCGACCGCGTAGAGCCGCGCGATCCGATTCTGTGCGATCGCGTTACCCCGCGACGCCGAGTGCAGGAAGTAGCGGGCCGCCGAGCGCTCGTCCTTGGTCACGCCAATGCCGTTGAACAGCAGGATCGCGTACTCGACCTCGCTGGCGAGATCGCCGTTGTCGGCGCCGCGGCGGAACAGTTCCGCGGCCTTGGACGGATCCTTGGGTACGCCGCGCCCCTGAAGGTAGAGCACGCCGAGGTCATGCTGGGCCGGCCCGATCTCGGCATCGGCGGCCTTGCGGAACTGCGCGGCGGCTGCCGCCTCGTCGGCCGCGTTGCCGGTGCCGATCAGGATCAGGCCGAGATTGTAGGCGGCCGTCGGCGAGCCGTGGGCCGTGGCCTGCTCCAGCCAGCGTCGGCCCGCCTTCGCATCCTTCGGCACGCCGCGGCCGTCGAGGGCCATGAGGCCCAGGGACGACATGGCGGCGGCGTCGTTCTGGGCCGCGGCCAGCCGGTACCACTCGGCGGCCTTAACCGGGTCCTGTTTGACGCCGAGGCCCTGGTTATAGAGTTCACCGAGGAGCGTCATTGCGGCGGCGTCCTTCGGGTTCGCCTCGATGCGTTTGGTCGCCTCCCGGAAGGCCGTGACGTATTGGCCCCGCTGATAGGCACCGTAGGCGAGATCGACCGGTTGCCCGTTGGCCGGCGGTACGGCGCCGCGTGTGTAGTTCTTGGTATACGGGCTCGGCAGCTCCGGCATCGGCTTCTTGCCGGGCGTGGTGCTGGTTCCGTCGGACGGTGGCACAGGGCTTTTGGCGGGATCGAACGGTCCCGCCGCCCCCCAGGCCGGCAGCGCCAGGAGCGCGAAAGCGAGGGCCGGGTAGGCGATCCGCTTCATCGCACCGGCGCCTGCTGGAGGGCCTTCTGCACCTGCTCGACGGCCGCACTATCGGCCAGCCACAGCGTGCTCTCGAGGCCGATGAATTCCGCCCCCGTCGCAACCAGAGGCTCGACCGCTTCGGCGCTCGTCGCGACGGCGATGCAGGGAGTCTCGAAGATCTCGACCCACCACGAGACACGCGCCAAAACCGTGTCGGCCTCGGGCGCGACGCCGTCCGGATAGAGGCCGCCGAACATCAGGTAGTCGATGCCCGCCTCGCCGGCCTCCATGGCGGCGTGCTTCGTCTCCACGCCCCCCGCGCCCAGGATACGGCCATCACGCAGCCGCTCCCGCATGTCTTTCAGATCGCGGGGCTTATCGATGTGGACGCCGTCGGCGCCCCCGCGGATCGCCACCGCAGCCAGATCGCCGGTGAAGCCCGGGCAGGCCACAACCAGCGCCGCCCCATGCTCCTGCGCCACCGGCGCGACCTGCTTGACGCGCGCAGTCAGCCCGCGCTCGTCGGTGGCCGCAAGGCGCAGGATGACGGCCGCGACATCCCCGATGCCGCAGGCAGCCCTAAGGGCCGTGACGAAACCGTCCATGCCCTCCGCATCGAGGCCGTGGGGCCCGATCAGGGCGAGGCGAGCTCTGTTACTCATCGCGACGGGAACGCCTGCTCAGCGAGCGCCGATCTTCGGATCGAGGGCGCCGCTCGCATAGCGCTTGGCCATCTCGGCCACCGAGATCGGCCGGATCTTCGACCCCTTGCCGGCCGTGCCGAACTCCTCGAAGCGCTGCTTGCACAGCTTCGTCATCGCTTCCATGGCGGGCTTGAGATACTTGCGCGGATCGAACTCGGACGGGTTCTCGGTGAGGACCTTCCGGATCTGACCGGTCATCGCCATGCGGTTGTCGGTGTCGATGTTGATCTTCCGCACACCGTGCTTGATGCCGCGCTGGATCTCCTCGACCGGCACACCCCAGGTCGGCTTCATCTGGCCGCCATACTGGTTGATGATGTCCTGCAGATCCTGCGGCACCGAGGAGGAGCCGTGCATCACGAGGTGGGTCGTCGGCAGGCGGCGGTGGATCTCCTCGATCACGTTCATCGCCAGCACCTCGCCGTCGGGCTTGCGCGTGAACTTGTAGGCGCCGTGGCTTGTGCCCATCGCCACCGCGAGCGCATCGACCTTGGTGGCCTCGACGAACTTCACCGCCTCGTCCGGGTCGGTCAGGAGCTGATCGTGGCTCAAGGTGCCCTCGGCGCCATGACCATCCTCAGCCTCGCCCTGGCCGCTCTCCAGCGAGCCGAGCACGCCCAACTCGCCCTCCACCGAAACGCCGGCCCAATGGGCCATCTTGGTGACGTTGCGGGTGATCTCGACGTTGTAGTTGTAGTCAGCCGGGGTCTTGCCGTCGGCCTTCAGCGAGCCGTCCATCATCACCGAGGTAAATCCGTACTGGATCGCCGTGGCGCAGGTCGCTTCGTTGTTGCCGTGGTCGAGGTGCATGCAGACCGGGATGTGCGGGTAGATCTCGACGAGGCCGTCGATCAGCTTGGCCAGCACGACGTCGTTGGCGTAGGCGCGGGCGCCGCGGCTTGCCTGAAGGATCACCGGCGAATCGGTAGCATCGGCGGCCGCCATGATGGCGAGCCCCTGCTCCATGTTGTTCAGGTTGAAGGCGGGCACGCCGTACTCGTGCTCAGCGGCGTGATCGAGGAGTTGCCGGAGGGTGATGCGTGCCATCGTGCCTGTCTTCCCGTTTCCGTGTGGCCGTCTGCCCGATCGCCGGTCGTGGCGCGGAGCTCTCAGCTGAGCTGTATCGCCCCGGTCTGCCGAGAGCTTCGCTTTCGGTCAATCTCCGCAGCCGAACTGAGCATTTCACACCGGATAAATCTCACCTGCCCAGCTCTCTAGAGCCGCAACGCGTTGCCCGACTGCGTTGACCCGTGCGTCGAAACCGCCCGCCCTGCCGGGCATCTTCAGCATGCCCGCGACCTGGCGCCAATCCTGAATCTCAGCGCCTCTTGAGATCGAGACGATCGATCCGACCGTCAAGCCTCTCGACATGCGAGATCGCCCGCACCCCGAGCTCTGCAAGGGTTGCCTGGATGCGGTTCAGGATCTCGTCAGTCGCGTTTTCGAGGTCGTGTCCCATCGCCTCGCCGCCCGGCTGGCACCGATCGGTCGTGCAGATGGGGTCAGCGTCGACCGGGGGAGGGAGCAAGGCGCCAGCTCAGTTCCCGGCGCGCAGAGCCTCGACGCCCGGCAGCGCCTTGCCTTCCAACCATTCGAGAAAGGCACCGCCCGCTGTCGAGACGTAGGTGAAGGCCTGCGCCACACCCGCGTGATTGAGGGCGGCCACGGTATCGCCGCCACCCGCCACCGAGACGAGGTGCCCGTCCTTCGTCCGCGCGGCCGCGTGTTTGGCGGCGGCAACGGTGGCGGCGTCGAAGGGGGCCAATTCGAACGCGCCCAGCGGGCCGTTCCACACCAGGGTCTTCGCATCGTCGATGGCAGCGTTGATCTCGGCCACCGAGCGCGGGCCGGCATCGAGGATCATGCTCGCCTCGGGCACGGCGTCGACCGGCACGGTCTCATGCGGCGCCTGAGCCTTGAACTCCGAGGCGGCGACTGCGTCCACCGGCAGAATGATCCGGCAACCGGCCTTCTCGGCCGCCGCCAGGATCCGGGTGGCGGTTTCGGCGAGGTCCTTCTCGCAGAGCGACTTGCCGACCGCCTTGCCCTGCGCGTGCAGGAACGTATTGGCCATGCCGCCGCCGATCACCAGCATGTCGACCTTGGCGACGAGGTTTTCGAGGAGGTCAATCTTGGACGAGACCTTGGCGCCGCCGACGAGCGCGATCACCGGGCGCTGTGGCGATTCCAGGCCCTTGGTCAAAGCGTCGAGCTCGGCCTGCATCTCGCGGCCGGCATAGGCCGGCAGCCGGTGCGCCAGCCCCTCCGTGGAGGCATGGGCCCGGTGGGCCGCCGAGAACGCCTCGTTGACGTAGACATCGCCGTTGGCCGCGAGCGCATCGGCGAAGGCCGAGTCATTCTTTTCCTCGCCCGCGTGATAGCGGGTGTTCTCGAGGAGCAGCACGTCGCCGTCTTTGAGCGCCGCCACCGCCTTGGCGGCCTCCTCGCCGATGCAGTCGGGCGCGAAGGCTACGTTCCGCCCCAGGGCGGTCCCGAGCGCCGGCACCACCGGCTCCAGGGAATCCTTCGGCTCCCGCTTGCCCTTCGGCCGGCCGAAATGGGCGAGCAGGATCACCTTGGCGCCGCGCTCCGCGACCTCACGGATTGTCGGGGCAACGCGCTCGATGCGGGTCGCGTCCGTGACGCGCCCGTTCTCCATGGGCACGTTCAGATCGACGCGCATGAGGACCCGCTTGCCCGTCAGGGAGCCGGCATCGTCGAGGGTGCGGAAGGCGCTCATGCGGTCTGGTGAGGTCCTGTGCAGGAGAGGGGGCTTACTGGACGGTGGTTCCGATGGTGGTCCGCTGCGGCAGCAGGCGGTCGAGGTTGAGGCGCTGGACGGCGACCATCAGGACCACGGTGAGGATCGCCGTGATGACTGCCGTCAGGACCAGAGCGCCGGTCCCGGGCAGGCGCCGGGTCCGCTCGGCGAGACCGCGCATCTCGGTCCGGAGCGCCGCGAGGTCGGACTGGCGCGCGGATTCGTTCATCCGGTTCGCCGCGTTCTCGACCTTGTCCTCGACGCGGGACAACAAAGACTCCGAACGAGCGTACTTGTCCTCGATACGCGAGCATTTGTCTTCGATCCGCGCGAGCTGATCGAAAAGTTGGTTCGCCGGAAGCGCGTGTGAAGGCCCGGCGGCGGCGGTGGGTGCGCCGGCCGCCACAGGCGGAGGCGACACTGGCCTGGGGGCGGGCGGCACGGTAGCCGGCCCGCTCGACGAGCCCTGCGAAGCGTCGGTCATCCCTGGAGAGTCCCTGGTTCGAAGAGAGGCCGTCCGAAGAGTGGAACGGCCGCCGGCCCGTCAGGACGCGGCGGCCGCCGATGCGCAGCTCAGATGAGCTTGGCCATCGCCACGGCCGTGTCGGCCATGCGGTTCGAGAAGCCCCACTCGTTGTCGTACCACGTCAGGATCCGCACCAGCACGCCGTCCATCACCTTGGTCTGGTCGAGGTGGAAGGTCGAGGAATGCGGGTCGTGGTTAAAGTCGATCGACACGTTCGGCCGGTCGGTGACGCCGAGCACGCCCTTGAGCGGGCCAGCGGCGGCGGCCTTGATCGCGTCGTTGATCTCCTGGACCGAGGTGGCACGCTTGGCCGTGAAGACGAGGTCCACCGCCGAGACGTTCGGGGTCGGCACGCGGATCGCGGTGCCGTCGAGCTTACCCTTCAGCTCCGGCAGCACGAGGCCGACCGCCTTGGCGGCGCCGGTCGAGGTCGGGATCATCGAGAGGGCTGCGGCGCGGGCCCGGTAGAGATCCTTGTGCATCTGGTCCAGCGACGGCTGGTCGTTGGTGTAGGAGTGGATCGTGGTCATGAAGCCACGCTCGATGCCCACCGCCGCGTCCAGCACCTGGGCCACCGGCGCGAGGCAGTTCGTGGTGCAAGAGGCGTTCGAGACCACGACGTGTTCGCGCGTGAGCTTGTCGTGGTTCACACCGTAAACCACCGTCAGGTCGGCGCCGTCGGCGGGCGCCGAGACGAGGACGCGCTTGGCGCCGGCGTCGAGATGGGCCTTGGCCTTGTCCTTCGAGGTGAAGATCCCGGTGCACTCGAGCGCGATGTCGACGCCGAGGTCCCGGTGGGGCAGCTCGGCCGGGTTGCGCACGGCCGTGACCTTGATGCGCTTGCCGTTTACCACCAAGAACTCGCCATCGACGGCGACCTCGCCGGGGAAGCGGCCATGCACGGAATCGTAGCGGAGCAGGTGGGCATTGGTCTCCACCGGGCCGAGATCGTTGATCGCCACGACCTCGATGTCGCTGCGGCCGGCTTCCGCGATCGCGCGCAGGACGTTGCGGCCGATGCGTCCGAACCCGTTGATGGCAACCTTCGTCACGGCGTCACTCCTTACCTGATGCGGCTCCCGCCGCGCGTCACCGCCCGTGGGGGTGGCCCGCGGGGAATCTCGGCGTCCCGCCTCTCTGCCGTCCGGGCCGGGCGGATCTGGGCGGGCGGGCTTGAACCGGCGATGAACCGAGCCGGGAGAGGCCGGGCTTCGCCACCTGTGACCGTCGCAGCGTACGGTCCCGGCGGAGGCCTCGGAACTGTCACGAACCGGCCATCCGGCCTGTCGGGCGCAATCCCTCACGGGAGCGCGCGGCTGTCTAGCATGGCGCCCCGACCTGTCAAACGCGAAGCCGTGACAAAGACCTTGGATTCACCGACGAATAAGCAGCGATGCGTGCGTTCGATTGGCCGGGCCGGGGGATGCCGGGTTCGGAGGTTATTTTGCGCTGGAATTCCCACTGCATTCGACGGAAAGCTTCCGCCCGGGACGGACCAAACACCATGGAAGAGACCGAGATCAGCGTGATCGACGCCGCACTCGCCCGGCTGGAAGCGGCCGTGAACCGCATCGACGCCGTCGTCCAGCACCGCCTTGAGACTGCCGCCGAGCCCGACGACCGGGATGCCGAGCTGGCGCTGATGGACGAAGACCGCGCCCGCCTCGCCGCCGCCCTGGACGCGGCGAGCGCCCGGCTGGCGGAGGTCACCGCCACGACCGGCCAAGTCGGGCACCGGCTCGACCGGGCGATCGAGACCGTCCAGGATGTGCTCGGCCGTCGCTGAGACCGATCTCCGCGCCATCAGGCGTGTCTACCGGAGCCACCCTTGCCGCAGATCAACGTGACCATCGATGGCCGCAACTACCGCATGGCTTGCGGGGAGGGCGAGGAGGCGCATCTGACCGATCTCGCCGCGAGCCTTGATGGCCGCATCGGCGAGATGCGCAAGAGCTTCGGCGAGATCGGCGACATGCGCCTGCAGGTGATGGCGGCGTTGACGATCGCGGACGAGCTGGCGGAGCTGCGCGGGCGGTTCAAGACCCTGGAAGCGGAGGTCGCTGCGCTGCGCAGCGCCACCGAAGCGGCCGAGCGGGGGCGGAACGATGATGCGGAGCGGGCTGCGGCCGGAATCGGCCGCGCGGCCGAGCGGATCAGCAGGCTCGCCGAGGCCCTCGGGGGATCCGCCACGCGGGGATGAGGCTGACACCCGGACCGCGCGCAACCTCAGTCATCCGGTCTCGGCAATGTAGCGGCCCAAAGCCGCCGCCGCGCGCAGCATGTGCGCCCGCATTCGCCGGGCCGCCGTCTCGCCGTCGCCTTCCGCGATGGCGGCGAGGATCTCGCCGTGCTCGTCGTGGGAGTGGCGGATCCGGTCGGCATGGCGCAGCTGCGTTCGCCGGAAGGCCGCGAGACGCTCCCGGATCGCCAGCGCCTGCTCGGCCATGTAGCCGTTATGGGTCGCGGTGTAGAGCGCTTCATGGAAGGCTCTGTTGAATCGGTCATACGCATCGATGTCGCCGCTCGATACGGCCATGGCCGAATCCGCGTGCAACTCCATCAGCTGACCCCGTTCGAGCGGTGTCATCCGGTAGGTGGCAAGCCGGGCGCACATCGCCTCGATCTCGGCGGTGGTCTCGAACATGTCGGCGATGCGCTGAGGCGTCAGACGGGCGACGACGACGCCCCGGCGCGGCCGTATCTCCACGAGCCCCGAGGCCGCGAGTTGCCGCAAAGCCTCCCGGACGGGCGTACGCGACGCCCCGTAGCGCTGCGCGAGATTCTGCTCGTCAAGCGCGGTGCCCGCCGCGATCGACCCTGACGCGATGGCGTCCGTCAGCGCGTCGCGAATCCGGTCCGACAGCAACCCGGAATCGATTTTCTGAAATTCGCCGTGCATCCTTTGATCCTAGACCAATCTGCCTGCTGCGGCTTCCAGTCCCTAGGGCAAACGACGAAGTCCTGACTCTTCATCCACAGTGATGAATGCGGCCGAAACGCTCGGTAGATCGCTCATCCGACGAGGGCGCGCACGGCCAGGAACAGGATCGACGGGCCGACCAAGCAGCCGATGCCGGTGTGAAACGTGGCCGTCAGCGCCCCGTAGGGCACCAGCTTGGGATCGGTCGCGGCCAGCCCCCCGGCGACGCCGCTAACCGTCCCCATCAGGCCGCCATACGCCATGGCCGAGCGCGGGTTGTCGAGGCCGATCAGCCGCGCCACCAACGGGGTTCCGACCATCACCATCACGGCCTTGGTCACCCCCGTGGCGATGGAAAGCGCCATCACGGTCGAATCCGCGCCGATCGCGGCGCCGGTGACGGGGCCCACGATATAGGTGATCGCGCCAGCACCGATCGTCGTGATCGAGACCGCGTCGTGATAGCCGAAGGCGACGGCCGTCAGGGTGCCGACGATGAAGGGCAGGATCGTGCCGAGGGCGAGGGCCAGCACGCCGAGCAGGCCGGCGCGGCGCGCCTCGATCACGTCCACCTCGAAGGCGGTGGCGACGATGGCGAAGTCGCGCAGCATCGCCCCGCCCATGAGACCGATGCCGGCCAGGACCGGGATGTCCGCAAGGCCCTTCTTCCCACCGGTATAGAGGCCGCCGACATAGGCCAGCACCAGACCCAGGACGATGGCGATGGCCGAGCCGTGGACCCGCCCGTTGGTGAGGTGCTTGGCTGCAAAGTTCGACACGAGGATCAGTGCGCCGACCACCGCGAAGGCGGCCACGAGGCTCTGCTCGACGAAGACATGCTCGAGACCGTGCCAGATCGCGTGTTCCATAGCGGTCAGTCCTTCCGGGCGACGGAGCCGGACGCGACCGGGTCGGTCCCGCCATCGATGACCGATCCGCCATGCTCCACCGTGGCGCTGCCCGGGTCGCGACGGCCGATCCGGCTGAGGAGCGCCACGGCGCCGAAGCACAGGGCCAGGGAGCCCGTCGCGGCGATCAGCACGATCGGCCCGCCGCTCATGGCGGCGACCACGTTCTGTTGGGCCGCCATGGCGACCACGATCGGGATGTACATGCCGGCCCAGAACTCGACGCCGAACTGAATGCCCTTGGTCAAGCTTCCGCGCCGGGACAACCAAAGACGCGCCGCGATGAGCAGGATCATCGCGATGCCGACGCCACCGACATTGGCCTTCACGCCAAGCAGGAGACCGAGCAGGTCACCGAGATAGACGCCGATCAGCGTACAGGCAGCCAGAAGGGCGACACCGAGCACGATCATCGGCGTTGACCCTTCAGACCGGCCGGAAACCGTCCGCCCCCCAGCGACCCTCTCGACGCGTCCCGCATGGGGCGAACCTTCCCGTTCCGACTCGTTGGCCGTTTGCGCAAATATGCAGAATGCTGACAGATTAACAATGCGGTATACGAAACCGTGATAAAGACCGGTTTGAAAATGCAACGTGGCAGGCTATGTCGGCTGACGTATATCGAGTGGGAGCGCGCAGATGACCGAATGGCGCGGTGAGCGGCAGCTCCGCGACGCCCGTATCGAAGCCGGGCGCGCCCATGCCGACGGCAAGGTCGTACCCGCCGCCGCAGTGATCGACCTGCTCGAAGCGATCTTGCGCCCCGGGGATCGCGTTTGCCTGGAAGGCGACAACCAAAAGCAGGCCGATTGCCTGGCCCGCGGTCTCAGCGCCTGCGATCCCGGCAAGGTGCATGATCTCCACATGGTGCAGTCCGGCATCGTGCTGCCCGAGCATCTCGACGTGTTCGAGACCGGGATCGCCAAACGACTCGACTATTCCTACTCCGGACCGCAGGGCGCACGCATCGCCAAGATGCTCTATGGCGGCCAGATCGAGCTCGGGGCGGTCCACACCTATCTGGAGCTGTTCGCCCGCTATTTCGTCGATCTGACGCCCAACGTTGCGCTGATCGCGGGCGTCTCGGCCGACCGGGCGGGGAACCTCTATACCGGGCCCAACACCGAGGACACGCCCACCGTCGTGGAGGCGACCGCCTTCAAGAACGGGGTCGTGGTCGCACAGGTGAACGAGATCGTCGACACCGTCCCGCGGGTCGACATCCCCGGCGATTGCGTGGACTTCGTGGTCGAGGCCGACACGCCGTTCTACGTCGAGCCGCTGTTCACCCGCGACCCGGCCGCCATGACCGAGACGCAGATCCTGATCGCCATGATGGCGATCAAGGGGATCTACGCTGAATACGGCATCAAGCGCCTGAACCACGGTATTGGGTTCGGAACGGCGGCGATCGAGCTGCTCCTGCCGACCTACGGCGAGAAGCTCGGCCTCAAGGGCCGGATCGCGACCCATTGGGCGCTCAACCCGCACCCGACCCTGATCCCGGCGATCGAATCCGGTTGGGTGAAGCAGATCCACTGCTTCGGCTCGGAGGTCGGTATGGATCGCTATATCCGTGCGCGGCCCGACATCTTCTTTACCGGCGCGGACGGAAGCCTGCGCTCGAACCGGGCCTTCTGCCAGACAGCCGGTCTCTACGCCTGCGACATGTTCATCGGGGCGACGCTCCAAATCGACCTGATGGGCCATTCCTCCACGATCACCCAGTCGCGGGTCGCGGGCTTCGGTGGCGCCCCCAACATGGGCTCGGACCCACACGGTCGCCGTCACCCCTCGGATGCCTGGATGAAGGCGGGCCGCGAGGGCCAGATCGTCGGCGACCCGGCGCTGATGCGCGGGCGCAAGCTCGTGGTACAATTGGTCGAGACCTTCGGCGACAAGTTGGTCCCGACCTTCGTGGAGAAGCTCGACGCGCTCGATCTGGCCAAGAAGATCGGTCTCGAACTGGCGCCGGTCATGATCTACGCCGACGACGTGACCCACATCGTCACCGAGGAGGGCATCGCCAACCTCCTGCTCTGCCGGGATGCGGACGAGCGCGAGCAGGCCATTCGCGGCGTTGCCGGCTACACGGCGGTCGGCCGGGGGCGCGATCGGGCGAAGGTCGAAGAGCTGCGCGCCCGGGGCGTCATCCGCCGGCCGGAGGATCTCGGCATCGAGCCGCTGGACGCCGACCGGGCGTTGCTCGCGGCGAAGTCGATCAAGGATTTGGTCCACTGGTCCGGCGGTCTCTACGAGCCGCCGGCCAAGTTCCGGAACTGGTAAACGAGAAGCCGTACACGCTGCGCCAATGCCCGCCCTCGTCTTGAGGCACCCGCGTGAGCGGGCCTCGTGAGGAGGGCTCCTTCGAACCCTCCGCTTCGCTCCGGCGTCTCAGGACGAGGTGTCCGGTTTGGATCAAGGATCCTCTTGCACGGAACCCGGCCATGGAATCCCTGACCTTCCGCCACACCACAAAAAAGCCGCTGGCCGGCTCGCTGCCGAACGCGATTACCGGCGTGGTGGCCTCCGGCAACCTTGAGATCCTGCTGGAGCGTGTACTGCCCCCGGATGCCTGCGAGGTGGCCATCGAGACGCCGATCGCCGGCTACGGCGATGTCTGGGAGGCGGTGGTGGCGGATTTCGTTGCCCGGGCGCAGCCCGGAGGCCTCCGGATCAGCATCAACGACGGCGGCGCCCGCCCCGATACCGTATCGCTGCGCCTGCTTCAGGGCGCCCGGCTGATGGAGGTCTGACGATGGCTGGCGAGCGCGCCGCGAGCACCGATCCGGACGCCCTGAGCTGGTACGAGGCGACCGCCCGTCAGCGCGTAGTGGCGCTCGCCGATCCGGGCAGTTTCCGCGAATTCCTGCCGCCGACCGAGCGTCGGATGAGTCCGCATCTGCCGCTGTTCGATCTCCCGCGCGCCTTCGATGACGGCATCGTGGTCGGCCGCGCGACGCTCGACGGAAGCCCGATTCTGATCGCTGCCCAGGAGGGTCGCTTCATGGGTGGCGCCTTCGGGGAAGTGCACGGGGCCAAGCTGGTCGGCCTGCTCCGGGCAGCCCTGGAGCTGACGCCGAGGGCCGTGCTCATCCTGTTCGATACCGGCGGCGTCCGCCTGCAGGAAGCCAATGCCGGCGAGACCGCCATCGCCGAGACCATGCGGGCCATCGTCGATGTCCGCGCGGCCGGCATCCCGGTCATCGGGCTGATCGGTGGCCGGGCCGGCTGCTACGGCGGCGGCGGCCTCATCGCCGGCACCTGCTCGCGTCTCGCCGTCTCCGAGGGGGGCCGCATCTCGGTGTCGGGGCCGGAGGTGATCGAGACCAACAAAGGCGCAGAAGAATTCGACTCCCGCGACCGGGCATTGGTCTGGCGCACCATGGGCGGGAAGCACCGTCGCCTGACCGGGGGCGCCGACGCGTTCTGCGCCGACACGGTCTCGGCGTTCCGGCGGGCGGCCCTGGATCTGATCGGGCGGGCACCGTCCTTCGATCTCGAAACGCTCGAGGCCGAGCAGGCGCGCCTCGAAGCCCGCGTCGCGCGCTTCGGCGATTGCCGCGATGCGACCGATGTTTGGAGGCGACTCGGCGTCAACGATCCGGAGACGGTGCCGGCGATGGACACGGATGCCTTCACGGCGACCGTCGCCCGGGTCAGGGAGGCCGACCATGACGCTCGCTGAGATTCTCGGCTCTCTGTTTCCCGATGGTCATTCCGTCACGGTCCGCGAAGGGCTGGTGGGCGGGTCGGGGCCGTTTGCAGGGAATAGCTTGGCGATCGTCGGCGTCGATGGCGACACCCCGCTCGGGATCGACGGGGCACTCACCCTGGCCCGCTCGGTGCTCGACACCGTGCGGGCGGGCGGTCGGACGCCGATCCTGGTGGTGGTCGACTCCGACAGCCAGCGCATGAGCCGCCGGGACGAGTTGCTCGGGCTGAACGAGGGCCTGGCTCACCTCGCCAAGGCTCTGTTGCTGGCGGATCGTTCGGGCCATCCGACCATCGGATTGATCTACGGCCACTCGGCGGCTGGTGCTTTCATCGCGACGGCGCTGGCGACCCGGGTTCTCGCGGCTCTGCCCGGGGCCGACCCGAGCGTGATGGATCTGCCCTCGGTTGCCCGGGTGACGAAGCTGCCCCTCGACCGGCTCACGGAGATGGCGCGGTCGACGCCGGTCTTCGCGCCCGGCCTCGACAACATGGTGGCGACCGGTGCGGTCCACGCGGTCCTTGACCCGGAACAACCCCTGCATGGGCAGATCCGCGATCTGATCGCCGGGTTGGAACCCGGCGATGCGCGCGACCGCCTCGGCGCCGAGCGCGGCGGCCGACCGATGGCGCAAGCGATTGCGGACGCGGTCATCGATCAGGCGCGAAGCGGCTGAGGCAGGCCTTGGCACAGTCCTTCCGCCGCCACGATCTCGTTCGCGTCGAGCCGGCGGCCTGGGCGGCATGGCTTGAGACCCGGCCGGATCTCAGGGATGTCCGGCATCTCGCCCGATGGGCCGAGATGGGCCGCCCGCTGATCGTGCGGCGGCGGGTACCGGGGGAGGGCGGCGAGGCGATCCCACTCGGGCTGCCGCTGCCGCCCGTCGACGGCAAGCGGCGGATCGGTCTCGCCCTGCCGGGCGCTGCTCTCGCACGGATGGCAGCGCCCGGCTTGGCGGAGGCAGCCGATCGCGCCCCTTCAGCGTGGCACCCGACCATCGCTGCCCTGGTCGCCCTCGGACGCGATCACGGCGCCGCTCCGCGGCCGTTCGGCAGCCTGCTCTGGGAGGCCGTGACTGGCCTCACCTATCTCACCGCGACCTCCGATCTCGATCTGCTGTGGCCGTGCCCCACGCCGGTCCCTGCCGGACTGCTTGCCGGGCTCGATGCCGTCGCGCGAACGGCACCGATGCGCCTCGACGGTGAGATCCTGCTTGCCGACGGTACCGGCTTGCACTGGCGCGAGCTGCGCGACGCGCCGGAGGGTGGCTCGGTCCTCGCCAAGAGCCTGGACGAGGTGACGCTCCGGTTCGTGGCCGCCCTGCGCGAACCGGCGACCGCATGACCCTGGCCATCCTCCTGTCCGGTCAAGGCGGACAACATCCCGCGATGTTCGCCATGACGGCCGACCACCCGGAGGCGCAGCCCATCTTCGCCGCCGCCAAGCCGCTCCTGCAGGGTTGCGACCCGCGCGATCTGGTCCGCGCGGGCGGCGAGAACCTGCACGGGAACCGCACAGGCCAGATCCTGTGCTGCGTGGCGGCGCTGGCCGCGTGGCGGACGCTCAGCGGCGTGGGCCGTTCCATCGTGGCGGGTTACAGCATCGGCGACCTCGCGGCCTGGGGGGTCGCCGGGCGGTTCCCACCCGAGGATGTCTTGAAGCTCGCCGCATGCCGGGCCGAGGCCATGGATGCCGCCACGGGCGCTGGGTTCGGGCTGGCCGGCATCCGGGGCCTCAGTCTCGACGCGCTCGCCGCTCTGGCGGCCCGGCACGGATGCCATCTCGCGATCCGCAACGCCGCTGATAGCGGGGTGGTCGGAGGCGCCCGCGACGGCCTCGAAGCCCTGTGTCGCGAGGCCCTTGAGCGCGGTGCGCAGCGTGCGGTGATCCTGCCCGTCCATACGCCGTCGCACACGCCCCTGCTTACGGCGGCCGCGGAGGCGTTCCGGTCGGCCCTAGACCAGACGACGGCGCATCACCCGCCGCCCGGGGCGCCGCGCCTCGTGAGCGGGCTGGACGGCACGACCGTCTTCCGCAGCAAGGACGGGCTTGAGAAGCTGGCGGGGCAGATCGCGCGCACCCTCGACTGGGCCGCCTGCCTGGAGGCCTGCCGTGAGTACGGTGCCGACCGGGTCCTGGAACTCGGCCCCGGCCACGCCCTCGCCACGATGGCCCGCTCCGCGCTCCCGGAGGCCCGGGTTCACGCATTGGAGGAGTTCCGGTCGATCGATGGCGTCAAGTCTTGGTTGGCGCAACCGTAACTGCCACAAAACTTGCCGAGACCGCAGATGCATGCCTGCCGTCATTGAACTTCACCACCTCACACCGATAATGTAGAGGTGTTTTCCGTAGGGACACGCCCGGACCGGCGTGTGAACCGGGCCCGCCGTCAGGCCCCCGCAGGTCCATAGGGCGCGCATCCCACCGGAAGAAGCGCGCCGTGGAGACCTGACAGCTCTACATCGACGGTCAGGATGTCGACCCGGTCGAGGGCTCGTGGTTGGGGTCGATCGATCCCTATCGAGGTGAGCCCTGGGCCCGGAATCCCCGCGCAGGGCGGGCCATGCGCCTGTCGATCAGGCTGCGGGCCGGCACCGTCTCGGTGAACACCGATCGGGCCGGGCGCTACATGATCCCGTTCGGGGGCATGAAGCGGTCCGGCATCGGCCGGGAGAGCGTTATCGAAGCGATCCGCGAGTGCCTGGAGACCAAGAGCGTTCGGACCTCGACGCATCGCGACGCGTCCGAAAACCCGTTCGTCATGCGCGGGCCCAGTCCGGCGAACAGGCGTCCCGCCGCCGTCGGATTGTTGGCGGGACGCCTGAGGAACTATCGCGCGAAGTGCGCGGTGGACATGCGGTCGGTGACCAGTTCGAACGGCGCCCAGTCGTATTGCGTCACGGCTTCGTGCCTTGCCAGCGCCAGGGCGTCATCCACTGCCCGACGGCCCTGGATCGCTGCATCCTGGTGGATGGTCACGGCCAGGCGTTTCCGCTGCATCGCCTCGATCCCATCCGCAGTGGCGTCGACGCCGCCGATGAGGATGCGTCCCGCCGGAATGCCAGCTGCCTCCACCGCCTCTGCGGCTCCGATCGCCATCTCGTCGTTGTTGGCCGCGATGGCCGTGATCGATAGCCCCTGGGCGAGCCACCCGGCGACCAGGTTGCGGGCCTTCACCCGGTCCCAGTCCGCGTTGCCCTCCGCGACGATGCGCAGGTCCGGAAACTCCTTCATGACCTCCTTCACGCCCTGCGTGCGGAGTATGGATCCGTCATGCGTGGGGTGGCCCGACACGATCGCGACCGAGCCGGTCCCGTCCAGCATCTGGGCGAGCTTTCGCATCTGCAGCCGTCCCGCGACGAGATCGTTGGGCAGGACGAAGGCGACGCGCCCGGCAAACCAATCCTCCCGCGGGCCGGAATTGATGTAGACCAGGGGGATGTCGGCCTCCTGGGCGAGGCGGGTGATGGTGGCGTTCGCCGCCGCATCGACCGGCATCACCAGAAGCGCATCGACCTTCGCGGCGATGAAGGCGCGGATCTGTGCGACCTGCTGCGCGCCGGCTCCCTCGGGCGCGTAGACGAATTGCGTATCGACGCCGCGCGACTTGGCGTGCTCCGCGATCCGGTCGTGCAGCATCTGCGTGAACGCCACCGGGGGGATCATCGAGATCCCAATGGTCGCCGCGCAGGACACCGTGGCGCTCGCCGAAAGGGCGACGAGCATGACGGCGACGCCCCCAGCGACCCGCCGCCAGCTGCCGCGCAGCCCGGCGATTGAAACTTGGCACATGCGCGTCATGGCATGCGCGCAGGATGATCGGTCCATGGCTGGGGTCCGGCATATGCGATCCGACACGGCCTTACGCCGCGCGGATCTCGTGAAGGAAGCGAGCGACTTCGGCACCCAGGCGCTCGGCGTCGCGCGAGAGCGCGCTCGCGGCATTCAGCACGCCACCTGCCGTCGCGCCCGTCTTCTCGGCGGTGCCGGCGACGCCCGCGATGTGTGCGCTGACGTCGCTCGTCCCGTCGACGGCCCGCGTGATGCTCTGCACGATCTCCTGCGTGGCGGCCCCCTGCTCCTCGACGGCCGCCGCGATGGAGGCCACCGCGCGACTCATGTCCTCGACGCGGTTGGTGATACCTGTGATCGCGGCGACAGCCTCATTGGTGGAGCCTTGGATGACTCCGACGTGGCGCGCGATATCGTCGGTCGCCTGCTTGGTCTGGCCCGCCAGCACCTTCACCTCGGCGGCGACCACGGCGAAGCCGCGCCCCGCATCTCCAGCCCGGGCCGCCTCGATGGTGGCGTTGAGCGCGAGCAGGTTCGTCTGTGCGGCGATCTTGGCGATCAAGCCCACCACGTCGCCGATCTGATCGGCCGCGCCGGTGAGCGCCTTGACCAGGGCCGCCGTCTGCGCGGCCTCCGCGGCGGCGCCGCTCGCCTTCTCGGCTGTCACCTCGGCCTGACGCCCGACCTCCTGGATGGACGTCCCAAGTTCGTCGGCCGCCGCCGCGATCGACTGGACGTTGGAGCGGGCCTGCTCGGCCGCTGCGGCCACCGTGGTCGATTGATCTGCCGTCTCTCCGGCAACCCTGCTCATCAAGTCAGCGGTGCCACGGAGTTCGATGGCCGCCGTCGCCACTGTGCCGACGATGCCGCCGACGGAGGCCTCGAAACCGCGCGCCATCTCCTGCATGGCCGTGCGCCGCTGCTGTTCCGCCTCGGCCCGCACCTGTGCGGCCTCCGACTCGATGGCCTTGGCACGCTCCATGTTGTCCTTGAACACCTGCAGGGCAGCCGCCATGGCGCCAAGTTCGTCATTCCGCTCAACCGACGGAACCGCGACGGTGAGATCGTCTTCGGCGAGCAGCTCCATGGCACGGGTCATCCCCGCGATCGGCGCCGCGACCCGGCGCAGGATGAACCAGATGATGCCGATCGTCAGGATCGCGGCCAGGGCGACCGCGACGGTCACCGCCGTACGCGAGGCGCTTCCGACCGAATCAGCCGCCGCCGTCTGCGCGAAGGCCCGATCCTGGCGGTAATTGAGCACCGTATCGACCGCCTGCGCGAAGGTCGCTGCCTCGCTCTGAAGGGCGACTGCGAACACCGTATCGGCCAGTTCGCGTTCGCCGGCCCTCTCAAGCGCCGTCGCCTCGGACTCGACCGCCAGAAAGTGCTGCCACGCCTCCCGCAGGGCATGGGCGAGGCGTTGTTCGTCCGCTCCGGCGATGGTCGGCGCATAGGCGCTCCAGGCGCTGGAGAACGCCTCCTGTGCCTTGGCGACCCGGGCGAGATAGTCGCTCCGCGCCGCGTCGGACTGCGCGTTGTGAGCCAGAACGTCGAGGGCGCGCAGCTCCTGGGAGACCTGTTTCATCGTCCCGAGGATCGTCACGGCCCGAATCTCGCCGGCAATCGAGCGATTGGCCTCGTTGATGAGGCCGATGCGGAACACGGAGAAACCCCCTATTCCGATCGCAATCAGGAACAGCACAACCGCTGAACCAATGATGATCGACCGTAGATTGATCGGAGATTGTTTCGCGCGACTGCGCTCGGAAGACACCATCCACCTATTTTCCGAAAATCGTCATGTCTTCGCTTAGCGCGATGATGCCAGGAAATCAAATGGTCATCACCTTTACTCAAATGCGCCGCCTAACGACTTGAGTAAAAGAACAACTACGGATCAAAACGATCGCTCAGGCTGAAGGTTTGACTCGGCTGCATCAGTATTGACAACGGCTTGCCACGACGACGCAGCCTAATATGGCGAATGCGTCGAGCCAGCGGCCAGGCAGGCCGTGATCGCCGCTGCCCGTACGTCGATGCCATGCGACAGGTATGCCGATCGTCCCGACATGCGTGTCGAGCAGTCCGCGTTTCGCCGGTGCTGGACGGATATCAGGTGCCGTCAGGTCAGAGCGGCCGCGACCGCCGCTCCTTCAGCCACAGCAGGCCCGCGAGCCCCATCCACGGGCAGACGAACAGGATGAACGCGAGTAGCCCCACAACCAAGCTCCCGGCAAAGCGCGTATCCGTTTGGAAACGTCGGTCGGCTGCGGCGGATCCCGAAGCTTAAAGGCCACCCGGGCCTGCCGCGCCATGGCGATCCGCTCGCGCACTGTGAGACCGCGCGACGGCAACGGCGCCACCGCGTCGTTGGCTGGAGGGAGTGCGGTGCCAGTGGACGTGCTGCAGCCCGAACCGGCCAAAGCCTGCTCAGGCGTCCGGCCTCCCGTAGGGTTCGATCCGCAACGCCTGTCCCTCCCCGAACGATGCACGCCCACGGGCAAGCGAGGGCGGCAGGTCCGGTGAGAGGATCCGGGACAGAAATCCGGTCATGCCGGCGCCAGCGGTCTGCATCCGCCCCTGGGCGGCTGGGGTGCTCGGCCTGAGGGCCGGTTGCCGCAGCGCCGGCCCAAAGGGCGAAGCGGTCAACCCGGTCGGACTGCACGCACAGGCTGCCGGCGGGCCGGCGGGCCGCGATGCCGCCTCACTCCGCGGAGGCGGTGTGCGGCACGGTGGACTCGCCTGCGATCCGGACGACATCGCCTGATTTCAGGAACTCCAACGGGTTGTCGACCAGCCGCTGAGCGAGGGTCACGCCGCTCCGGATCTCGACATCGTTGCCGAGATTCCGCCCGAGCTTGACCGTGCGCAAGACGATCGTGTGGTCCCCCTGAACCTCCGCCACCTGCGTCCCGTCCCGATTGAAGAGCAGCGCCGTGGCGGGGATCCGCAAGGTGTCGGGGTTGGAGGGGATGTGGAACTGAACCTCGACGAAGGCGCCGGGCCAGAGGGCGCCGTCGGGATTCTCGGCCTGCAGCTCAACCAGACCCTGCCGCGATTCCTCCGTTACGGCATTCGCGGTCGCGGTGAGTTCGGCGGTGAATGAGGCCTCCTGCCCGGGAACGTGCAGGGAGGCCTTCAGGCCGGGCTTCATCACGGCCAGAAACGCCTGCGGCACGTTCACGAAGACGCGCATCCGGTGGATGTCCGAGACCCGGTAGAGCGGCCGGCCCGCAGTTCCGCCGGCGGTCAGCAGGTCGCCGAGATCCACCGCGCGGGCGGTGACCACCCCGTCGAAGGGCGCCTTGATCTGCTTGAAGCGGGTCAGCTCCTCCAGGCGGCTGACCACCGCCTGCTGGGCCACGAGGTTGGCCTTTGCGACCGCCAGGGCCGCTGTCCGCGAGGCCGCGGTGAACCGGTCGGTGTCGCCCCGCTCCTCGCTGGACCATCCCTGGGTCACGAGCCGGGCGGTGCGCTTATTCGTGGCCTCGCCGAGATCGGCATTCGCCTGGGCCTGCTGCACCCCAGCCTGAAGCTGCACCAGCGTGGCCCGGGCTTCCAAGAGTTGCTGGTCGAGGTCGGGGGCCGAAATCTCGACGAGAACCTCATCCTTGCGCACCCGCGCGCCGATATCCCTGTGCCAGGCCGTCACGTAACCGCTGGCCCGCGCATAGAGCGAGCCGGTGTAGAACGCGTTGAGCGTGCCGGGCAGCGTCAGATCCTGGTCCTGGGGACCCCGTTGCGCCTGGACGGTTCGAACCGTCGGGACAGCCTGCTTCTCGGTCCAGTCCGCGATCTCCTGCATTCCCTTCGCGCGCTCGGTGATACCGAGACCGGCCAAAGCTGCGGCTCCCGCCACGACGCCGAACAGGACCACGACGACCTTGGCTGTGGCGGGTTTCTGGCCGCGCCCGGTCGCGGCGCGATCGGGCATGGCCGCCAGCTCTTCTCGTGACATGCTCTCAGGCGCCGAGCCGGCATCCGCCGCGGCGGAGCGCGCTTCAGGCTTCTCAACGGGGTCCATGGGTGATCCAGCTCAGACGGACGGAGAGGGGAGCGCACCGGAGAGAGGGTCGTCGGACCGGGCGCGGGCGCGGCCATGCACGAGGCTGAAGACCACGGGGACGAAGAACAGCGTCGCCGTCGTGGCAAAGAGCAGGCCACCGATCACGGCGCGGCCGAGCGGCGCGTTCTGGCCCGGCTCGATCGCCATGGGCAACATGCCGATCACCATGGCGAGCGCCGTCATGATGACCGGCCGCAGCCGGGTCGCCCCCGCGGCCAGGGCGGCTTCGCGCGCGTCCAGACCTGCGGCGAGCTGCTCGCGGGCGAAGCTGATCACGAGGATCGAGTTGGCGGTCGCCACGCCCATGCACATGATCGCGCCGGTCAGCGCTGGAACGGAGACATGCGTCTGCGTCACGAACAGCATCCAGACGATCCCGGCGAGCGCCGCGGGCAGCGCCATGATGATCACGAACGGATCGACCCAGGATTGGAAGTTGATGACGATCAGCAGGTAGATCAGCACGATCGAGAATCCGAGCCCGATCAGCAGATCCCGATAGGCGTTCTCCATCGTGACCACCTGGCCGCGGACCGACACAATGGTGCCCTTCGGCAGCGCGTCCTTGGTCGCGTCGATGATCGCCTGGATGTCGGCGGCGGTGCCGCCGAGGTCGCGGCTCTGCGCGGCGGCCAGGATGTTGACCGTACTCCTGACGTTGTAGTGGGTCACCACGGCGCTGAGGGGTTCGGGGGCGATCGTCGACAGGCCGCCGAGGAGCTGCGTCGAGCGTGCGGCCGTGATCGGCAGGTTGTTCAGGTCGCCGAGCGTGTCGATGGCGTATTGGGGCGTCTGAACCGAGACCGGATAGGAGACGCCGTTGTTCGGGTCGAGCCAGTAGGTCGGCGCCGTCTGGGTGCTGCCCGAGAGGCTCGCCTGGATGCTGGTCGCCGCGTCGCCCTCGGTCAGACCGACAACGCCGGCGAGTGCCCGGTTGAAGTCGACCCGCAGGGCGGGATTCCGGGACTGCTCCTGGATCCGGGCATCGGCCACGCCGGCCACACGCCGGATCCGCGATAGCAACGTGTAGGCGTAGGCGCGGCTGGCCTCGATGTTGGGGCCGGCGATTTGGACGTCCAGGGCCGCGGGCGAGCCGAAATTGAGTATCTGGCTGACGATGTCGGCCGGCAGGAACGAGAAGGTCACGCCGGGGAAATCCTGCGGCAGGCGTGCGCGCAGCTCACGGGTGAAATCCGCGGGCGAGCCTTCACCCTCGGCCAGGGTCACCAGCATGTCGGCGTCGAACGTTCCGATCGTTCCGCTGTTGCCGTACGAGATGTTGATGCCGCTGATCGGCAGGCCGATGTTGTTGACGACGCTCAAGACGCGGCCGGGCGGCATCAGGCTGCGGATGCGCGTCTCGATCCGCCCTGTCAGGGCCGTTATCTCCTCGATGCGCGTGCCGGTCGGAGCGCGGACGTGGAGACGGAGGGCGTCGGATTCGATCGACGGGAAGAAATCCCGGCCGAGATAGGGGAGCAGCCCGAAGGACAGGCCGATAGCAAGGAGGAAGCCGCCGGCAAACACCCGCCGGTACGCCAGGGCGAGCGCGAGCAGCCCGAGGTAGCCGCGCCGCAGGTTCTCGAAGCGCCGTTCGAAACCTCGCTGGAACCGGCCGAAGAAACCGGTGGCAACCTGCACCCCGTGACCGTCCCCATGCACGTTGTCATGGTTGGCCAGCAGGTAGCGCGCCAGCGTTGGCACTACCGTGTAGGTCAGCACGTAGGACGCGATCATGGCGAACACCACCGCCATGGCGAGCGGCCGGAACAGGAAGCCCGCGACACCGCCGAGCGCCAGCAGCGGCGCGAAGGCGATGCAGATGCAGAACAGCGCGATCGTTGCCGGTGGCATGATCTCCTGCGCCCCGAGGGTGATGGCGGTGACGATATCCTCGCCGAACTCCTCCATGTGCCGGTTGATGTTCTCGATGGTCACGGTCGCATCATCGACCAAGATGCCCACGGCCAGCGCGAGGCCGCCGAGCGTCATGACGTTGATGGTCTGGCCGAGCGCCGACAGAGCGATCAGCGAACACAGGACCGCCAGGGGGATCGACACGGTGATGATCAGCGTCGAGCGCCAGCTGCCGAGGAAGACCAGGATCATGAACCCGGTCAGTGCGGCCGCGATGACGCCCTCGCGCACCACCGCGACCACCGAATCCTTCACGAAGCCGGATTGATCGGCCACATATTTCAGATCGACCCCAGGGGGGAGTGTGGCCTGGATCGCCGGCAGCCGCGCCTTCACGCCGGCGATGATGTCCAGCGTCGAGGCATTGCCGATCTTGAGGACCGACATCAGCACGCCCTTCTTGCCGTCGAGCTGGACGACGTTGGTCTGGGGCGGCGAGCCGGCATGGACATGGGCGACATCGCGCATGAACACGACCGCTCCGTTGACGACCTTCACGGGCAGGTCGTTGAACGCGTCCACGGTCTTCGGCGAATCGTTCAGATCGACGATCCACTCATAGGAACCGATTTTCTGGGTCCCGACCGGCGTGATCAGGTTCTGCCGGGCGAGCGCCGCGCCGACATCGGCCGCCGAGAGACCGTGCGCATGAAGCGCCGATTGATCGAGATCGATCTGAACCTGACGGGCGGCGCCGCCATAGGCGTAGGGGAGCTGGGCCCCCGGCACCGTTGCCAGCTGGGGCCGGATGAAATTCATGGCCAGGTCGTTGAGGGCCGTCTGGGAGAGCGTATCGCTCGACAGCGCGAGCTGGATGATCGGCACGCTCGACGCGTTGTAGGCGAGCATCAGCGGCGGGGTGATGCCCGGTGGCAGCTGCTTGAGCTGCGTCTGCGCGATGGCAGTGACCT
Source organism: Methylobacterium phyllostachyos (assembly GCF_900103445.1). GTDB lineage: Bacteria > Pseudomonadota > Alphaproteobacteria > Rhizobiales > Beijerinckiaceae > Methylobacterium > Methylobacterium phyllostachyos. Next base: position 310,422 of record NZ_FNHS01000003.1, read on the forward strand.
GCGCCTGCGCCGCGGTAATGTTGACGCTCGGCTGGAAGAAGATCTTGATGATCCCGTAGCCCGGCACCGACTGCGACTCGATATGCTCGATGTCGTTGACCGTCGTCGTCAGCGAGCGCTCGAACACCGAGACGATGCGGCCCGACATGTCCTCGGGCGGCAGACCGGTATACTGCCAAACAACGCTGATGACCGGGATGCCGATACTGGGAAAGATGTCGGTCGGTGTTCTGAAGATCGACAGGATCCCGAAGATCAGGATCAGGATCGACATCACGACGAAGGTATAGGGACGCAGGAGAGCGAGGCGTACGATTGCGGCCATCGTCGGAGATTTGTCCGCGTCGCGATCTGGGGATGCCGGCGGAGCGGGTTTCGCAACCGGCGTTTCGTATTATGAATGCATCTCCCAATAGGGCAATTTGATGACCCGAGCCAGCCCACATGGCCGGAAACATCGCGAGACAGTTTTTCTATACTTTTTCGATCGCCCTGCGCAGCGAACAGGCCAAGATCTTCGTTGAGCTAAACGCTGCTTTCTCGGCAGAAAAGCAGCGTTGCGTCTTAAGAAGATCGCGGCTGATCCTGTGCGGGCCGACGCGATGAGCAGATCGTCGTGGGCCCGAGCGGGAACGGCAGGCTGTCAGGCCCGCGGGTTCACATCTGCCAGTGCGGCATGAATTCGGTTCGGTAGGGTGAAGGCGCGCACCCCCAGACCGGATCGAGCATTTTAAGGAGCGCTTCCCGCGACAGCTTCGTGACGGTCTCGCGCGTCGTGGCGGGCAGGTCCGACTTTTCGAGGATATCGATGCAACTCGACAAGCATGCCCGGTACTGCCCCGTATTATAAGCATTCACGGCAAACTCGTGCCGTAATGCGTACTGATATATCCACGGCTGAATGAACAGGGCACCGCTGGGCATGGACAGAGGAAGTGCGGCCTCGGCGTAGTAGTATCCTTCGACGTACTTGCCCTTCCGTCTGCACAAGCGGCTGGCGCCATGGCGTGCCTCCGCACGTCCAGGAACGAGGGCGATCGCGCGGTCATATACGGCGAGCACCGTGTCAAAGGGTTCGCCGAAAGCTTCCATGATATAGGCGATGCTCAGAAGGCTGACATAGACCTCCTCCTCCCAGAATCCGAGCTCAGCGCGTTTGCGGTAGTATTCGAGAGCCTTTAAGATATCCCCGGCGTCTCGGTAACTCTGCGCCAGATAGAATATATATCGTGAAATCAAGAACGGATCTTTTTCTTTCTTCAGGGCCTTTTCCAGAAGAATAGCATCACGCTTATAGGTATCCTTGTCCTGATGCCGGGCGCCGTCCTCGCCGCGACGCATCGCCAGCGGCAGCGACTCGCGCCAAGGCGCGCCATCGCACGCCAGAAATTCGTGCACCACACCTCGATAGCGCCAGGGGAAGGCGTTGCTGACCAATTGCAAGCGGTCGTATCGGGTAGTGGTATCCAGAATTGTGAAATAGTAGGCCGAGGCTTCGAGCTTTGGCATTGTGAAGCCCGCCGGGATCACCAATTCGTCATCCGCGTCGATGATCAACGAATAGTTCCCATGCGGGCGGGCCAGACGCCGGGCCTCACTGCGGTTATGGGCGAAATCGACCCATGGGCGCTCCACCAGCTTACCCGGCATATCCGCCATCGCGGCACGGATGACGTCCTGAGTGCCGTCCGTCGATCCCGTATCGACGATGATCCAGTGATCAATAATCGGTCTCACCGAATTCAAGCATCGGCGTATAACGTGCGCCTCGTTCTTGACGATCATCGAAAGACATATCGTCTGGTTTGACGATTTCATGATCAAACGCCTCTTGCCATGGCCTTCACGAGAACCATCGCCCGCAGGCGTCCCATAACGCGCAAATGTATGTTTGGCAAAGACGCTTCGCTTGAGTTGTTTGCGCTAAGGCGGAATAAATTTATTTTTTTCTCACAAACGATGACATGAATTTCTTATCATATGTAAAGCTTTAGCAGAATAATATTGATGATTACTTATAATATCGAATTATTTACCATCCCAAACTGCCGTGTTGATCCTCTTGTAACATGAAGCCCGCAAACAGCTCAGCGATACCGGTTCGGCTGCGCTGCCGCTGGCTGTAGCTCAGGATGATGGGGCCGGTACCGAACGACGGCGGCGCTTGTCTCTGAGGAGGGCAGCGAGAACCTGACGATGCGGTCAAAAAGGTCGCACCGCTTCCGCATCCGGGGGCGACACTAGATCTGGCTGCAGTGGTTGACCGCCAATTTTGAACGCATGATGGTCGCGCAAGGCAAAGCGCCCGTGATCCGAGCCCAACGCATCATCGAGGCTTTTCGCGCGGAGAGGGCCTGCATGGCACAGGACCACGAGACTGACCCGCGTCTGGCAAAACTGGAGGCGGACAATGCCAGGCTGCGGCGGCTCCTGGATGCGGGTGGCGTCCCGGACGGGCTGCGTCACGGCCTGCGCGACACCATGGCGATGCTTCGCGCGGTGCTGCGTCTCTCGGCCGACACCGCCGAAAGCGTCGAAAGCTATGCCACGCATCTCGAAGGCCGGCTCGACGCGATCGCCCGGGTGCGCGTCAGCGTCGATATGTTCGGCGAGATCAGCCTGCACAGCCTGATCTCGGACGAACTGATGATCCACCTGATCCGCGAGGGCGATCAGGCGGAACTCGCCGGCCCGGCGGTCAGGCTCCGGCCGAAGGCCGCTCAGGTGATGGCGCTCGCGGTGCATGAGCTCTGTAGCAACGCCATCGAGCACGGCGTACTTGGGCTATCCCGGGGTAAGGTGGCCGTGATCTGGTCGATCGACGATCGCGTCGGGGCGGCGCCGGACACGCTCACCTTGGTCTGGAAGGAAACGGGCGGCTCAGACGTCGCCGCCCCGACGCGGCGGGGGTTCGGCATGCAGGTCCTGACCGAGATGCTGCGCTACGAGCTCAACGCCCACATCGATCTTGCTTTCGAGGCCGATGGCCTGCGCTGCACGATACGATGGCCGCTGGCGCCGCGGGTCGGGCACGTCGTCGACGAGGCCGGATCCGAAGAGGTCGGCGAGCCGGCTTGAAGGAAGGGCCTGGCGTTGAATCAACCCATGGACCGGGAGGCTTCCCGCACCTGACGGGTCGCCGCGTCGAGCCGTGTGCTGGCCTGGGCGATCGTGTCCATACCGGATGCGATCGCCGAGACGCCGCCGGACGCGGTCCTGAGGCTTCCCGACATCTCACGCGTCACGACGGATTGCTCCTCGACGGCCGAAGCAATGGTGGAGGAGACGGCGCTCAAGGTGCCGATCGTATCCCGAATCGCCCCGATCGCATCCACTGCCGTGCGCGTGGTCGCCTGGGTCGCGGCGATCTGAGTTCGAATCTGGTCGGTCGCGCGCGCCGTCTGCAGGGCAAGCGTCTTCACCTCGCTGGCGACGACCGCGAAACCGCGTCCGGCCTCACCGGCGCGGGCGGCCTCGATCGTGGCATTCAGGGCGAGCAGGTTGGTCTGGGCGGCGATCCCGGAGATGAGGCCGACGACATCGCCGATCTGCGTCGCCTGCTCGCTCAGGCCGGCGACGATCCGGCCGGTGTGCTGGGCTTGCTCCACGGCTTGTCCGGCGATTCCGGCAGCCTGTGTCACCTGCTCGCTGATCTCGTTGACCGAGAGGGACAGTTGCTCCGCGCCGGTCGACAACGTGGCGATGTCCTCCGAGACCCGGCCCACCGTCCCTGCAGCCTCACCGGTCTGACGGGTCACGTCGGCCACGGCGTCGCTGATCGCGTCGAGTTCTTCGCCGACGGTCTTCTGGACCTCGGCCCGACGCTCGCGCGCGTCCATCTGCGCGGTGATGTCGGTGGCGAACTTGACGACCCGCACCAGGCGCCCGTCCGCGTCAGTGATCGGGTTGTAGGTCGCCTGAATCCAGATCGCGCGGCCGCCCTTGGCGGTGCGCTTGAACGCGCCGGACTGGTACTCACCGCGGGCCAACGCCGCCCAGAAGGTGCGGTAGGCCTCCCCCGAACGCTCGGGTTCGCTGACGAACAGGCTGTGGTGACGGCCGACGATCTCGTCCAGCCGGTAGCCGACTGCGTCCAGGAAGTTCTGGTTGGCGCTCAGGATCGTCCCGTCGAGGGAGAAGGCGATCACCGCTTGGGAACGGTGCAGCGCCTTGATCTGCCCTTCGAGATCAAGAGTGCGCAGCTTGTCGGCGGTGATCTCGGTGGCGAACTTGACGATCTTGGTCGGCTTGCCCGCAGTATTGAACACGGGATTGTAGGTCGCCTGGATCCAGACCTCGCGGCCGCCCTTCGCGATGCGCCTGTATTCCGCGGTCTGGAACTCGCCGCGCCGGAGTTGCTCCCAGAATTGGCGGTAGGTCGGGCTGTCCCGATGCGCCTGATCCACGAAGAGGCTGTGGTGGCGGCCCTGGATCTCCGCGAGCGTGTAACCCATGGCGGCGAGGAAGTTCGAATTGGCATCCAGAATGGTGCCGTCGAGCGCGAACTCGATCGTGGCCAGCGCGCGGCTCAGCGCTGCGAGCTTGGCAGACTGCTCCCGTCGACCCTGCAGCCGCGCAAACATGGTTGTCTCTCACTGTCAGGAAGCGGCGCGCGCCGGACCGGCGCATTCGGGCCGAGAACAGATTTTTTCAGCTCATTGATATGGTCGAACAAATATGACCTGACGGTTAAAGGGCGAAATTTAACGACTAATCTGTATCGGAGACAATATCACACCGAGTAATTCGCACACAGATTGCATGATACCGTCATTTGCTACTTGGGCGTGAGGAGACCGTGTCTGCAGCGTCCGGCGCGAGCGGCTTCCGGTCAACGGGCGGAGCCTGTTTGTTCGACACCGCGACGAAAAATCGGCGTGGTCTGCGAAGCCCGCGACCGCGGCTTCGCCCTTCCCTGTACAGGCCGGCCGGAATTTCCCGGCTGACCGTCTTTGCTAAGACGCTTGGCAGGATCGCCGCGCTTGCGGCATTCACGAGACCGTCCTCGGCAGCAGCGCAGATTTGAACCACAGTGCGTTCATTCTAGTGGGGGCAATCCGGTCGACCGTGCCCATCCCATGCGTAACGCGTGGCGGTCGGGGGCATGCCGGTCCTCGAGATAGGCAGCCGCGCACGAAGCTTGAGGCGGACAGTTGCGCGGACGCGCGCAAGAACCTTGTCACTTGACCGGAACCCTGGGCCGGCACGCAGTGTGCAAGGCCGGGGTCTTCCCGTGGCCGGGCAACGAGCCGGTATGGACCTTAACACCATCGATACGGTGATCCGGCCGCACAGCCGGTCAGACTTGCCAGCCTGGCAGGACGGCGACGCCTGCCTCGCCGGGGGAACATGGCTGTTCTCCGAGCCTCAGCCTGACACGCGACGCTTGGTCGATCTGGCGGCGCTCGGCTGGCCCCCGCATCATGTTGGATCCGATGGTCTGACCCTCGCGGCCACCTGCACCATCGCGCAACTCGACCGCCTCGACCTCCCACCATCCTGGAGCGCAGCCCCCCTGATCGGCCAATGCTGCCGTGCCCTGCTCGGCTCATTCAAGATCTGGAACACCGCCACCGTCGGCGGCAATCTCTGCCTCGCCCTCCCGGCTGGCCCGCTGATTGCCCTGGCCACCGCGCTGGACGCCCGGTGCACGATCTGGTCGACCGATGGCACCGAGCGGCGCTTGCGCGCGGCGGACTTCGTGCTCGGACCGCAGCGCAACGCCCTGCGTCCGGGTGAGATTCTGCGCAGCTTGTGGTTTCCGGCCGCCGCCCTGGCGTACCGGACCGCGTTCCGGCGTATCAGCCTGAGCCCGAACGGCCGATCCGGCGCGCTGGTGATCGGGTCGCGCGATCCACAAGGCGGTTTTGCGTTGACCGTGACGGCGTCCCTGCAACGCCCCCGGCGCCTGGCCTTCGCGACGTTGCCCAGCCGCACAACGCTCATCGCGGCCATCGACGACGCGATTCCCGAAACGCTCTACTACGACGACGTCCATGGCCGGCCCGACTGGCGCCGTCACGTCACGCGTTACCTCGCCGGGGAGGTCCGCGACGTCCTGGCGGGGGAGGGCAGCCGATGCGGCTGACGGTCAACGACACGCCGCACGAGGTCGAGGCGCGGCCGGGCCAGTGCCTACGCACGCTTCTGCGCGAAGCCGGCTGGTTCGGCGTCAAGAAGGGCTGCGATGCGGGCGATTGCGGCGCCTGCACGGTCCATCTCGACGGTGAGCCGGTGCATAGCTGCCTGATCCCCGCATTCCGTGCCGAAGGTCGCAGCGTGACCACCATCGAGGGTCTGGCCGGCCCCTGCCGTGAGGACGACCCGGGGCCGAAGCACGTCCATCCGATGCAGGCCGCGTTCCTGGCCGCCCAGGGCTTCCAGTGCGGCTTCTGCACGCCGGGCATGATCATGACGGCGGCCGCCCTCAACCAGGGGCAACGGCAGGACCTCGGTACGGCGCTGAAGGGCAATCTCTGCCGCTGCACCGGCTATCGCGCCATCCGGGACGCCATCGCGGGCATCGGCCACACAGCCGATGAGGGCGGCGGCGATCCGGTGGGTCGGAACTGTCCCGCGCCGTCCGCGCCGCTGGTTGTATCGGGCCGAGCCCGGTTCACCCTCGACGTCCCACCCGGCGACGCGCTTCACCTCAAGGTCCTGCGTTCACCGCACGCCCATGCCCGCATCGTCGCGATCGACGATGCGGCTGCACGCGCGATCCCGGGCGTCGTCGCGATCCTGACCCACGTGGATGCACCGAGGCGCCGCTTCTCCACCGGCCGCCACGAAGACCCGAGGGACGATGCCGCCGACACCCGCGTGCTCGATCCGATCCTGCGCTTCATTGGCCAGCGGGTCGCCGCCGTGGTGGCGGAGACCGAGGTCGCCGCAGAGGCCGGCTGCCGGGCGCTGCGCGTGACCTACGAGGTTCGCCCGGCCCTCCTTGATCCGGAACGGGCCCTCGAACCCGACGCCCCGCGGGTCCACGATTCGCGTGATGAGCCCGGCTGGGATGCCCCGCCGCTCGATGGCCATCCGAATCTCGCCGCCGAGGTCCATGGTGAGGTCGGCGACGTCGCAGCGGGGCTCGCAGAGGCCGACCTCGTCTATACGGAGACCTTCCTGTCCCAGCGGGTTCAACATGCGGCCCTGGAAACCCATGGTTGTACCGGCTGGCGCGCTTCGGACGGCCGCCTGACGCTGCGCACCAGCAGCCAAGTGCCGTTCCTCACCCGTGACGCCCTGTGCGACCTGTTCGGTCTGGAGCGGGATGAGGTCCGGGTGATCTGCGGTCGGGTCGGCGGCGGCTTCGGCGGCAAGCAGGAGATGCTGACCGAGGATCTCATCGCCCTGGCCGTGCAGCGCACCGGCCGCCCGGTGCGCTGGGAACTCACACGGCAGGAGCAGTTCGTCGCGACCACGACCCGCCACGCGATGCGCGTCGCCGTGACAGTCGGCGCCCGCCGGGACGGCACGCTCACGGCGATCGGCCTCGATGTCCTGTCGGACACGGGTGCGTATGGCAATCATGCGGGTGGTGTGATCCACCACGGCTGCAACGAGGTGCTGGCGGCCTACACCTGCCCGAACAAGCGAGTCGCGGGCCACGCGGTCTACACACATACGGTCCCGGCCGGCGCCTTTCGGGGCTACGGCCTCAGCCAGACGATCTTCGCCCTCGAATCCGCCCTGGACGAGGTCGCGCGGCGCCTCGGCCTCGATCCGTTCGACCTGCGCCGCAGCAACGCCGTGAGACCAGGCGACGCCATGGTGTCGAACAGCCTGGAGCCGCACGACGTGGTGTTCGGCAGCTATGGGCTCGACCAGTGCCTGGATCGGGTGGAAGCGGCGCTCGAAGCCGATCCGGGGGCGGAACCGGAGCCCGGTTGGCGCGCCGGCACCGGCATGGCGATGGCGATGATCGACACGATCCCACCCCGCGGCCATCATGCCGACGCCCAGGTATGCCTGGAGGCGGACGGCCGATACAGTGTCCGGGTCGGCACGGCCGAGTTCGGCAACGGCACCAGTACGGTGCATCGCCAGATTGCGGCGTCCGCGTTGCGGGCCAACCCTGCGCAGGTGGAGATCGTTGGCGCCGATACGGATTCGGTCGGCCACGATACCGGTGCCTATGGCAGCACCGGAACGGTGGTGGGAGGCCTGGCGGTGCTGCGTGCCGCCGAAGCGCTCGCCGAGCGGATCCGCGCACGGGCAGCCGAATTGTCCGGCTCGGCGGCCGAGGTGTGTCGACTCGCAGGCGACGTAGTCGAGACCCCGTACGGTCCGCTCGCGCTCGTTGCACTCGGCCCCCTGGAGGCAGGCGGGCGCGCGGACGGCAGCCCGCGCTCAGTGTCGTTCAACGTCCATGCGTTCCGGGTCGCGGTGCATCCCGTGACGGGCGAGGTGCGCATCCTGCGCAGCGTCCACGCTGCCGATGCCGGCCGGGTGATCAACCCGATGCAGTGCCGGGGGCAGATCGAAGGTGGGGTCGCGCAGGCGATCGGCGCCGCGCTCTACGAGGATTTCCGCATCGAGGCCGACGGCCGGGTCGCCACGCAGACGTTCCGCAACTATCACATCCCCACCTGCGCCGACGTGCCGGACACCGAGGTCCTGTTCGCGGAAACACATGACCGTGTCGGGCCGCTCGGTGCGAAATCGATGAGCGAATCGCCCTACAATCCGGTCGCCGCGGCGCTCGGCAACGCGATCCGGGACGCGACGGGGGTCCGGCTGACCGCGACACCGTTCGCGCCGGACAGAATCTATCGGGCCGTCGCCGCCAGCCCGGACGATCATCCCTGATGGATGCGAAATACGTTGCCGTGGTGCCGCCATCGCGCATGGCGGCCTTGAGCTTATCGCTTAGATCGCGGAGCGTTGCACCGACGCGTGTACCCACGTGATGACCGACTCGGCGACCGCCCCGACGACGGTCTGTAACGTTGTCATGAACTCCAGCATCCTGGCCGATGCCGGCATGCCGGAAGGCGCGGTGTCGTGGTGACCTGCCTCGTATCGGCGCACGCCTGAGCTGCCCTGAGCCTCTACGCCAACTGACCGGTCGCCCCGGTGCCGAGGATACGGCTCGGCGCCGATGTCGCGGACCGAGCCGCGCCACGCAGCGGATGAACCGCAATGTGAACCCTCGATCGCTTGCGTCGCCGTCGCAGTTTGGATTAGCTCTAATCTGTGACGACCGACCGCGAAACGCTGCCCGCATGGCGCGCCCTCACGCCGGGCCAGCAGATCATGATGCGCCGTCTCCATCGGGATGGGGCGCTTCAGGCGCCCAAACCGTGGGAAATGCGGACTGTACGATCCCTGCTCGCCCGCGGGCTCGTCAAACCGAGGGTGCCCGGCAGCACGAGCGCTGGCCTCTGGTTCCTGACGGCGAAGGGGAGCCGGCTCGTGCCGCGCGAGCCCGATACAGCCCAAACCGGGGCGTCGGACCAGATTCCGCAGCCTGCGCCAGCCCGGAGCTTCTGACCGCCATGCGCCTCGTCCACGTCGAACGTCACCTCATCGACCGGATCGGTTGGCTCCGGGCAGCCGTGCTGGGAGCCAATGACGGTCTGGTCTCGACCGCCAGCCTCATCGTGGGCGTCGCGGCCTCCGCGGCCGGCGCTGGCGAGGTACTTGTTGCCGGGTGCGCCGGGCTGGTTGCGGGAGCCATGTCCATGGCGGCCGGCGAGTATGTCTCGGTCAGTTCGCAGGCCGATACCGAACATGCCGACCTTGCCCGCGAGCGGGCCGAGTTGCAGGCCGATCCCAAGGCGGAGCAGGAGGAACTTGCGCGTATCTACGTCGAACGCGGCCTTGATGACGCGCTGGCCCTGCAGGTCGCCGAGCAGCTCATGGCCCGGGACGCGCTCGGCGCCCATGCGCGCGACGAGCTTGGTATCTCGGAGGTCACGTCGGCGCGCCCCGTCCAGGCAGCGCTGACCTCGGCGGCCACCTTTTCGGCCGGTGCCGCACTGCCGTTGCTCGTGGCGGTACTCTCGCCGGGCGCGATCGCGGTCGCAACGGTGTCGGGTACATCGCTCGTGTTCCTGGCCGGCCTCGGCGCACTCGGCGCGAGGGCAGGGGGCGCACCGCTCTTTCGCGCCACGGCCCGCGTGACGTTCTGGGGCGCCCTCGCCATGGCGGCGACGGCCGGGATCGGTAGCCTCGTCGGTCGGGCCATGTGATGGAGCCCGGGGCGGCCTCGCGGCAACAACCTCGATGGCGCGTCTAACAGCTTGTGCGGGTGCCGGTGGAAAGCGATTGTCTCGCTTGCCCAGGCCCGCATTCGGCCGCGCCGGCAGAGGAAACGCTATGCGACACATGCTGCGGGCGGCTGCGCTGCTCCTCATCGCCTTAACCGGACGTGCTGCCCAGGCCGAAGTCACGCGGTTGGAGATCGCGGACCGGCAGGCCTACGGATCGTTCAGGGCCGGCGCGTATGTCCGCCTGGAGGGCCGCGTCACCGGACGGCTCGCGCCGGACGAGCCCGGTATTCCAGACCTCGCCCGGGCGGTGCGCGATGCTCAAGGGAAAGTCACCTACAGCGCGCGCGTCATCCTGTTCATCCCGGCCGATCCTACGGCTGGCAACGGAGCGCTTCTCGTCGATGTCCCAAACCGGGGTAACGCCTACGCGAACGCCCTCTACAACAGCCCCCGCTCCCTCCCGATGGCTTCGGGGAACACCGAGCCCGGGACGGGCTTCCTGGAAGATCGCGGATACGCGGTGGCGGAGGTGTACTGGGAGCTCGGCCGCGGCGCGGACTTGCCCAGCTTCACCGACGCAGACGGTCGGCAGCGCTTCGTCGAGGGCGTCGGCTTTGCCATCGTGCGCGACACGGCGGACTTCCTGGCGCATGCGGCAGCCGATGCCGGCGGAACACCGAACCCCCTGGCCGGAACCATCAGCCGGACCATCGCCACCGGCAAATCGCAGGATGGCCGGTTCCTCAAGACGTTTCTGCTGCAGGGATTCAACGTCGCGCAGGGTCGGCGCGTTTTCGACGGCATGCACGTCTTCGTCTCCGGGGCCGGGCTGCTGCCGATCCTGCAATCGGGCACCGGACCGCATTCGAGCGGCGACAAGACGCCTAATTTCGCGGATCCGGACTTCCCGGGCGTCAATGACGGGCCGCTCACGATCGGCGAGATCGTCGCCAGGGTTGAGGCGAGGGGGGAAGTGCCGCCCAAGATGATGCTGCTCAACGCGACGGTCGATTACGCCTCGCTGCGCGCCTCTCTGGGGCGGACGGGTGCGCACGGCACCATCGACTTGCCGCTGCCTAGCACCGTGCGGATGTACGACGTCGCCGGGGCCTCGCATGTCACAGTCATCAAGGCGCCAGCCTGTCAAAGTGCGCCGGGGCGGCTCGACTGGGCGCCGGTGGCCCGCGCCACGCTGCAGCGTCTGGATGGCTGGGTGGTGCGCAACGCTGCGCCTCCCGCAACCCGGTTGATGCCGCTCCAGCCGGCCCCCGACGACCCGACCGTTCTGCAGGCGCCCAAGGCGCTTCCGGAGGCGATCGTCCAGGTGCCGCAGCGTGATGCCGACGGCAATCCGATCGGCGGCGTCAGACTACCGGATATCGCGGTGCCGCTTGGGGTGCATGGCGGCCAGAACGCGCCGTTGACGACCTTCACGTGCTCGCTGGTGGGGACCTACCGGCCCTTCCCACGCACCCCCGACGAAGCGAAGGGCGGCAGACCTTCTCTCGCGGAGCGATACAAGGATCAACAGGATTACGTGAACCGGGTCGGCATTGCCGCGCGGACTTTGGAGGCGGACGGCTTCCTGCTGCCCGAGGATGTCGCGGTCATCCTTAACGCAGCGGCCGAGAACCGGATCTTCGCATCGCATACGGAGGCCGGACCGCCCCGCTGATCCTCGCTCAGTCCGTATCACCAGCCTGTCACGCCGTGCCGGTCGGCCTCTTGTATGGGTCAGCGGACAATGCCTAGGCCTCCGCCGTCATCGCCGACAGACGATGCCCGGGATGATCCGGCCCGATTGGCCGAACAAGTCCTCGGCGCGGACGGAACCGGCCTGCGCATCCTTCGGGGTAAGCAGGCGACGCGACCGCCCTCCCGGACACCTCTGCGCGGGCTCATCGCTCGGCCCACGGCGGCAAAGGGCAACGAAAACACGGGCAGGGCGAGGCTCAGCCGCCGTAGGGATGCGAGGATCCGAACGGCTGCGCCAGGAAGGCGTCGAGCCCGTGCCCGGCCAAGCCGACCGTGATCAGGAGGAAGCCTGAGGCGAGCGACAGGTTCTTCAGGAAATCCCAGAACAGGGTCCGCGCTTTGCTGTCACCGGATTTGAAGAAGTCTCCAGGCTGCCAGAAGCGCTTGAACAGCACCGCCGTGGCCGCACAGTATCCGGCCATGATCAGGGCCGCGAGGCGATCCGCAGTGCCGGTCAAGATGCCCAGGGGCATCACGATCTCGATAAAGAGGCCTGCGAGGATCGTGAGCGTGCCGAACACGCCGGGAAACACCTCGCGCGCCTGCGCGACGGCACCCTTGAAATTGAGGGTCTTATCGAGCGCACTCGCCGGAAAGAAGAGAACGACGAGACCGTAGCGGACGATCAGGGTGGCGATGCCGGCAGAGGTCACGTGGCAGTCTCCGGAGCGTCTGACCGCCCTCCAACAGGATCGACACCGCGAAGTTCCCGCGTAACGAAAAGATGTATCGCCATACTCAGCAACATTTGTATTACGACCGCGAGAACATCGTTTCTAGCTGGAGTAGATCAGACAAAGTTGGCCATCGATAATAGTTTCCGAATTGCCGCGCGTTATGAAAACTCGAAGAGCTGAGCCGTCCTGGGTGCGGAGCGGCGGTAAGCCCGCGTGGTAGGTGGGGGCGCCGAATTGGGCGATGCGCCCGGTGGGACGTCCGACAACGGGCGCCCACGCGTCTGCTTCATGCCTCTGAAATCTAGGATATCCGATCGTAGAGAAAATGCCGCAGAGCTCTCACGATCGATCACAAAAACTTGTATTACCAAAAATTCAGTTGCCTGCAGACAGATTGTTTCTAAATCGGCACTCGAGAACCTCGATCAAACGAATTCGGAATGCCCGCGTCGATCGCTGACTACGCTTTAGTAGGCGACGGAAAGACTTGTGCGTTGATAGCGCGCACGGGATCTGTCGATTTCCTATGTTGGCCGCGCTTCGACAGCGGCGCGTGCTTCGCCGCCATGCTGGGCGACGACAGCCATGGGCACTGGCGCCTCGCGCCAGAGGGCTTCGTCACGGCGACGACCCGGCGCTACCGCGGCGACACCCTGGTGCTGGAAACCGAATTCACGACCGAGCACGGCGCGGTCCGCGTCATCGACTTCATGCCGCGCGACGACATGCCGGGCTCCGCGCTGATCCGGATCGTCGAAGGTGTTCGCGGCACCGTCCGGATGGACTGCACGATCCGCCTGCGCTTCGACTACGGCGACATGCCGCCCTGGTCGCAACAGCAGGGCAACGGCTTTCTCGCCGAGGTGGGGCCCGACCGCGTCGCGCTCTTTGCCCCCATTCCGGTCGCGCATGAGAGGGCCTCCGGCACCGCGCGGTTCGAGGTCGCCGCCGGGCAACGTCTTCCCTTCGCGCTGGTCTACACCGACGCGACGGACCCGCTGCGCGCGGAGCCCGATGCGGAGCGGGCGCTCGCCGAGACCGAGCGCGAATGGTCCGATTGGATCGGCCGGTTCGACAAGCCGTGCCACTGGCCGGGGCCGGTCAAGCGCTCGCTGATCACCCTGCGCGCCCTGATCCACAAGCATACCGGCGGCCTGCTCGCCGCCGCGACGCTCGGCCTGCCGGAGCAGCCCGGCGGCAGCATGAACTGGGACTATCGCTATTGCTGGCTGCGTGATGCCACCTTCACGCTGACCGCGCTCCTGAATGCCGGCTACACCGAGGAGGCCCGCAAGTGGCGGGACTGGATCCTCCGGGCGATCGCCGGCAGCCCGGAGCGGATGCAAATCATGTACCGGCTCGACGGCACGCGCCGCCTGCCGGAATACGAGGCAACGTGGCTGCCCGGCTACGAGGGCGCGCGGCCCGTCCTGGTCGGCAATGCCGCCTCAAACCAGATCCAACTCGACGTCTACGGCGAGCTGCTCGACGGCTTCCACGTAGCGGATCGCGCCGGCATCGACCGCGAGCCGCGCTGCATCGAGGTCGAGACGGCGCTCATCGAATACCTCGAGGGGATCTGGGACAAGCCCTCCGCCGACATCTGGGAGACGCGCGGCGACCCGAAGCGCTACGTCTACTCGCAGGTCATGGCCTGGGTCGGCATCGACCGGTTCCTGGCGGCCGCCAGGAAGCACGGGCACGCCGACCCCGCCCTGGTGCAGCGCCTCGGCCCCCTGCGCCAGACGATGCACGACGCGATCTGCGCCCGTGGCTACGACGCGGAGCACGGGCATTTCGTGCGCGACTTCGGTGGCAGCGCGCTCGACGCCTCGCTCCTGATCCTGCCGCTCGTCGGCTTCCTGCCCGCGGACGACCCCCGCATGGCCGGGACGATCCGGGCGGTCGAGACGCAGCTCATGGAGGGCGGCCTCGTCCGCCGCATGCCGGCCAAGGGTGACGGACGCGACGAGGGCGCCTTCCTCGCCTGCTCGTTCTGGCTGGCGGACTGCATGAAGCTGCAGGGCCGCGCGGCGGAGTCGCGGGCGCTCCTCGAACGGGTGATCGCGCTCTCGAACGATGTCGGCCTGCTGAGCGAGGAGTACCACGTGCCCTCGCGCCGCCTGATCGGCAACACGCCCCAGGCGCTGACGCATCTCGGGCTCGTCAACACCGCCCTGTCCCTGTCCGGCCCCGTCCTGCAGCGGGGCGCCTGAGCGGCCGACCGCCGCGAGGTCTTCACGTTTTTTCGAGCGCGCACGTCGCGACGTGCAATCAAGGAGGCGCGAGCCGATGGCCGACAAACAGACGACCGAACCGGATGGCGAGGCCCTGCCCGACGCGGCGCGGTTGCCGAATGCGCCCTATCATCCGGTCCTGGCGGGGCAGCCCGCCCTCGTCACCGGCGCCAATTCCGGGATCGGCGAGGCGGTGGCGATCGGCCTCGCCAAGGCCGGTGCCGACGTCGCGATCAACTACGTGACCCACCCCGAGGTCGCCGAGGAGGTCGCCCACACGATCACCAAGCTCGGGCGCCGGGCCATCACCCTGAAGGCGGATGTGAGCCGGGAGGACGAGGTCGAGGCGATGTACGCCAAGGCCATCACCGAGTTCGGCACGCTCCACATCTCGGTGAGCAACGCGGGCCTGCAGCGGGATTCGGCCTTCGTCGACATGACCCTGGAGCAGTGGAACACGGTCATCGGCGTCAATCTCACCGGCCAGTTCCTCTGCCAGCGCGCGGCGGCGCGCGAATTCCTGAAGCGCGGCGTCGTCCCGTCGGTCTCCAAGGCGGCCGGCAAGATCATCTGCATGAGCTCCGTCCACCAGGAAGTACCCTGGGCGGGCCACGTGAACTATGCGTCGTCCAAAGGCGGCATCAAGATGCTGATGGAGAGCATGGCCCAGGAACTCGGGCCGCACTTCGTGCGCGTCAACGCGATCGGCCCCGGCGCCATCCGCACGCCGATCAACACCGCGGCCTGGAACACCCCGGACGCCTACAGGGCGCTGATGACCCTCGTCCCCTACAAGCGCATCGGCGAGCCGGACGACATCGCCCAGGCCGCCGTCTGGCTGGCCTCCGACGCCGCCGACTACGTGACCGGCGCCACCCTGTTCGTGGATGGCGGCATGACCCTCTACCCCGGCTTCGCGACCGGCGGATGAGCGACCGGCGACACCGCATCCTCATCCTCGGCGGGGGGATCGCCGGCCTCGAGCTGGCCACGCGGCTCGGCCGGGCGCGTCGGCGCAACGCGCTCGACGTGACGCTCGCCGACCGCAACCTCGTGCACATCTGGAAACCGATGCTGCACACCTTCGCCACCGGCATGGCCCGCCTCGGCCGGCAGGAGGTCGGCTTCCGCGCGCATGCGGCGGAGAACGGCTATCGCTTCGTGCCGGGCGCGTTGGTTGCGCTCGATCGCACGGCGCGGGAAGCCACGCTGGCGCCCCTTGCCGGCCGGCCGGAGCGGGTCGCGATCGCCTACGACACGCTGGTGCTCGCCGTCGGCAGCCGGGTCAACGATTTCGGGACGCCCGGCGTCGCCCGATACTGCGCCACGATCGACGACCTCGCGGACGCGGAGGCGTTCCACGTCCGGTTCCGCGACACGCTCATCGAGGCGCACGCGACCGGCAAGCCGGTGCATGTCGCCATCGTGGGCGGCGGTGCGACCGGCGTGGAGCTGGCGGCCGAGATCAAGCGGGCGGCCGACCGCCTCTCGGCCCTGCGCCAGGGCGCCCCGGTCACGCTGTCGCTGATCGAGACCGGTGACCGCCTGCTGCCGCACTTCCCCGCATCGATCTCGACCTCGGCGACGCGGACGCTGACCGCCCTCGGCGTCGCGGTCCGCACGAAGACGAAGGTCGTCTCGGCGGACGCGCAGAGCTTCACGATCGAGGGCGGCGACCGGATCGACGCGACCCTGCCGGTCTGGGCGGCGGGGGTGAAGGCCCCCGGTGTCTTGGACGGCCTCGGGCTCCCGCACTCGAAGACGGGCCAGATCGAGGTCGGCTCCGACCTGCGCGCGACCGGTGATCCCGCGATCTTCGCCCTCGGCGATTGCGCGCGCTGCACGGACGGGGCGGGCCACGCCGTCCCGGCGACCGCGCAGGCCGCGCGGGAGCAGGCGATCTACCTCGCGCGCCACCTCGACGGCGCGTTGGCGGGAGAGCGTGTGCCGGCCTTCCGGTACCGCGACAGGGGCGCGATCGTCGCGCTTGGCGATTACAACGGCTGGGGCACGCTCGGGCGTTACCAGTTCGGCGGCGCCATGCGCGGGCTCACGGCCCGCGTGCTGCACGCCCTGCTGTACCGGCGGCACCAGTTCGAGGTGCTCGGCGTCCGGCGCGGCCTTCTGACATGGATTGCCGACGCGCTCGAAGGCGCGGCGGGATCGCCGTTTCTCTGACGGCCGGGCGGGATGCCGGCGCGGCGGGCTGTTCGTCCAGAACAGTATTGTCCGGCGCGCTCCAGGGTTCGAGGCGCGTGAACCCGCCGCGGTTTCCTATCGAAGGACGGTCGGCAAAAGACGATGAGGTGGGGATACAGGACGTCCGATGCTTGAGAATACGCTCC
The DNA here is from genome assembly GCF_900103445.1 of Methylobacterium phyllostachyos. Taxonomy (GTDB): domain Bacteria; phylum Pseudomonadota; class Alphaproteobacteria; order Rhizobiales; family Beijerinckiaceae; genus Methylobacterium; species Methylobacterium phyllostachyos. The sequence goes on from NZ_FNHS01000003.1 coordinate 327,653, forward strand.
CCGTCCTGCTCGCCCGGCTGGATTTCGCCTGGATCACGACGTTCCACATCCTGTACCCGCCCCTCACGATCGGGCTGGCCGGCATGCTGTTCGTCGGCGAGGCGCTGTGGATGCGCACCGATGACGAATACTGGTACCGGCTCACGCGATTCTTCGAGCGGCTGCTGATCGTCAACTTCGCGGCGGGCGTGGCGACCGGCGTCACCATGGAGATGGCGTTCGGCATCCTGTACGGGCCGTTCTCGCAGGCGGCCGGCCCGTTCTTCGGTCAGGTTCTCGGCTACGAGACCATCACCGCGTTCATGTACGAGGCGGGATTCATCGGGCTGATGATCTTCGGCTGGGGCAAGATCGGCCGCAAGATGCACCTGTTCGCGACCTTCAACGTCGCGCTGTCGTCGGCCCTGTCGGCGATGTGGATCCTCGACGCGAATTCGTGGATGCAGACGCCGACCGGCGTCGAATTGCGCAACGGCGTCTTCCACATCACGAGCCTCGCGAAGGCGCTGCTCAACCCCGACGTGCTCTACGCCTTCCCGCACATGCTCGTGGCCTCCTACGAGCTGGCGCTGGCCCTCGTGGGCGCGATCTCGGCCTGGTACATCCTCAAGGGACGCCACGTCGCGATGTTCCGGCGCTCCCTGCGCCTGGTGATCCTCGCGCTCGTCTTCGTGGCGCCGCTGCAGGTCTGGCTCGGCGACTCGCTCGGCCTCACGGTAGCCCGGCACCAGCCCACCGTGCTCGCCGCGATGGAGGGCCATTACGACACCTACAACCCGGACGGCAGCGTCAACACCAGTTGGAAGCTGCTCGCCTGGCCCAACGCGCAGAATGACGGCACCGTCTGGTCGATCTCGATCCCGCACATGCTGAGCCTGCTCGAGACCCACACGTGGAGCGGCAAGGTTATCGGGCTGAACGAATTCCCCGCCGACGAGCGGCCGCCGATGCTGATCCCCTTCTACGGCTTCCGCGTCATGGTCGCCTGCGGTCTCGGGATGGTCCTGGTCGCGTTCTGGGGGGCTTGGCTGGTCTATCGCCGCAAGCTCGACGCGCGCGCCGGGGGCACCGTCTGGTTCCTGCGCGCCGCCGTCGCGGCGGCCGCCCTGCCGTATCTCGGCATCTGGGTCGGCTGGTGGACGCGGGAGGTCGGACGCCAACCGTGGGTGGTGTTCAAGATCATGCGCACCGCTGAGGGCGTGAGCCACATGAGCGTCATCGAGGAGGTCCTCTGGCTCGGCGGCTACATGGCGTTCGAGCTGACGGTGTGGGGCGCCGTCTGGTGGTACCTCGCCAAGCTCGTCCGCCAGGGGCCGGACCTGGACGCGCCGATCCCGGTCTTCGGCGGGGTGGATCCGGAGCCCGAGCGGGCCGGCGCTGGCGGTGTGCGGGAGACGCCCAAGGCCGAATGGCCGGCCCCGCCCGGCGGCATCCACGCGTCAGGGGCGAGGTAAGACCATGGGTCCGCTGACGCACATCCAGCACGTCCTCGCCACGGGCTGGTGGGTCGCCGCCGCCTTCTGCCTCGTGCTCTACGTCGTCCTCGACGGCGCGGATCTTGGGGCCGGGATCTTCTCCCTGTTCATCCCCGATCCCGATGAGCGCGGTGCGATCATGCAGGCCATGGCCGGGACCTGGGACGCGAACGAGACCTGGCTCGTGGTCGCCGGCGGCGTCCTGTTCGGGTCCTTCCCGTTCATCTACGGTTCGGTGCTGAGCTACCTGCTGATCCCGTTCGTCTTCATCCTATGGGGCATCCTGACCCGCGCGGTGGCGCTCGAGTTCCGCCACCTCGCCGAGCCGCGCTGGAAGCCGCTCACCGACCGGGCCTTTGGCCTGTCGAGCCTCGTGGTCACGTTCTTCGGCGGCGTCGCGGTCGGTGCCGTGCTGCACGGCTTCCCGCTCACCGACACCCCCAACACCGTGCCGACCTATGTCGGCGGCGCCTTCCGGTTCATCAGTCCCTTCAGCGTGTGGACCGGCATCGCCGCGGTGATCGTCGTGTCGCTCGCCGGCGGGCTGTTCGTGCGGGCCCGCTTCGAGCCCCGCGAGCGCGTGCGCCAGCGCGCCGAGGCCTGGACCGAGATCGTCTTCTACCTCGCGCTGGGCGCGGTGCCGATCTCGGTGGTCCTCATGATGGTGACCTTCCCCTGGGCGCGGCAGACGTGGTTCGGGCCCGATATCTGGCTCTGGGCGCTGATCCCGCTCGCCGCGATCGGCACGACCTTCCTGATGCGCCGGGCCAACCGGCGCGACCGGAACCTCGCCGCCCTGCTGTGGCTCGACGCGACCATCGTGATCATGGCCGCCGGCCTGATCGCCACCCTCTGGCCCGCCATCGTGCCGGGCACCTGGACGATCGACTCCGGGGCGAGCCGGGAGATCACGCTCCTGCGCTTCTACCTGACGCTGGCGTTCCTGTTCCCCGTGACCCTGATGTACAATTGGTACCAGATCTGGGTCTTCCGGGCGCGCGTCGCGAAGCTCGCCTCCTACCATGGGTGAGCGGCCGCCGGGCTCGACCGATCCGCATGGTGCCGACCGGCTGCGGATCCTGGGGCGGGTCCTCTGGAATCTCCGGATGCTCGGCCTGTTCCTCGTCGGTCCCGGGCTCGGCGTCGCCCTCGTCGACGCGATCTTCGGCCTCGCGCCGCACCTCTACGGGGCGGCTGCAGGAATGTTCGGGCTCACCCTCGCCCTGTTCGCCCTGCTGGCGCGAGGGGAGTGGCGCCGCCTGTCCGCCGCGGCGGGGCGACACCGGGCATGAAGCGCGCCGCCCCCATCCGGCCGGCAATGCGGCGGCGGCTCGATGGCTGGCTGCGGGGGGAATCGCGCTGTGCCCGCGTCCCGCTCCGCGTCTCGGTCGCCGCGGGTCTGGCAGGCGGTGTCGCGCTGATCGGGCAATGCTGGCTGCTCGCGCGGATCGTGGATGCGCTGGCGCTCGACCACGGCGGGCTCTCCGAGATTGCTCCGTGCCTATACCTGTTGCTGCTCACCGTCGGGCTCCGCGTGGCCGCGACCGTCGTGGCGGAGCGAGCCGCCTTCGAGGCCGGCGCTCGGATGCGGGACTCGTTGCGCGAGCGGCTCGTCGCGCACGCCGCCACACTGGGTCCTACCTGGGCGCGCACGCACCGCGCCGGGGAGGTCGTGGGGACCTGGCTCGACGCCACGGAGAGCGTCGGACGGTATTGCTCAGGCTACCTGCCCCAGGCGGCGCTCGCCGCCCTGATCCCGCTGGCCATCCTGGCCTTCGTCATCCCGACCGACTGGGTGTCGGGCCTGATCATGGCGCTGTCGGCGCCGCTCGTGCCGCTGTTCATGATCCTGATCGGCAAGGGGACGGAGGCCCTGAACCAGGCGCAGTGGCGGCGACTCGCGCATCTCGGCGGCCACCTGTTCGACGCCGTCGAGGGGCTGACGACGCTCAAGCTGTTCGGTGCGAGCCGCGCCGAGGCGGACGCGGTGGCGACTCTTTCCGACACCTACCGGCGCGCCACGATGGCGGTGCTGCGCGTCGCCTTCCTCTCCTCGCTGGTGCTGGAATTCCTCGCGACGCTCTCGATCGCCATGGTCGCCGTCTATATCGGCTTCCGGCTCTATTACGGCGCGATGCACCTGCTTCCTGGCTTGGCGGTGCTGATGATCGCGCCGGAATTCTTTCGCGTGCTGCGCGCCCTGGGGTCGCAATACCATGCGCGCATGGAGGCGGTCGCCGCCGGGGAGGCGATCCTGGCGCTGCTGGAGACGCCGCCGCCACCGGCCCCCGCCGGCACGCGGGACCTGCCGGGGCCGGTCCGCACGGTACGGTTCGAGCAGGTCTGGTTCGGCCACGGGGCAGCGCCGGTCCTGCGCGGCGTCGACCTTGCTCTGGCGCGCGGGCGCTGCGTCGCCATCGTCGGCGCCTCGGGCGCGGGCAAGACGACGATGGCCGATCTCCTGCTCGGCTTCCTCGCCCCCGATTCGGGGCGCATCACCGTCGATGGCCTCGACCTCGCCGCCATCCGCCCGGAATCCTGGCGGGCGCGGATCGCGTGGCTGCCGCAGCGACCGGTTCTGTTCCACGGCACGATCCGCGACAACATCCGGCTCGGCCGACCCGATGCGGACGAGGCGGCCCTCCGGCAGGCCGTCGCGCGGGCCGGCGCCGAGGGGCTGATCGCAGAACTTCCCGACGGGTACGACACCGTCGTGGGCGATCGGGGGCAGGATCTCTCCGGCGGGGAGATCCAGCGGGTCGCCCTGGCGCGGGCCTTCCTGCGCGGGGCGGACCTCCTCGTGCTCGACGAGCCGGCCACCGGTCTCGACGCCGCCAACGCGGCCCTGATCGCCGCGAGCGTCCGGGCGCTCTGCGCAGACTGCGCCGTGCTGGTGATCGCGCACGACACCCTGTCGGTACGCGGCGCCGACGCCGTCTTCCGGTTGACGGATGGCCGTCTCGTGCCGGTCACTCGCCCCGGTGACGCGACGGGCGCCGCGGCTCCGCCGACCCCCGCACACCACGCGGCGGCGCTGCCATGAGGACCGCGTGGCGCCTGCTCGCGCTCTGCCGGCCGCACCTCCCCCTGCTCCTGGCGGGCATCGCGCTGAACGTCGGCGTGGTCCTGGCCAATGTCGGGCTCTTGGCCCTGGCCGGCTGGTTCATCACGGCGATGGCGCTGGCCGGCCAGGGACTCGCCCCGATCGAGTATTTCGCGCCCGCGGCGGCGATCCGCGGCCTCGCCCTGCTGCGGACCGGCGGCCGGTATCTCGAGCGCCTGGTGACGCACGAGGCGACGTTCCACCTGCTGGCGACCCTGCGGGTCTGGCTCTACCGGCGCCTGGAGCCGCTGGCGCCGGCCCGGCTGCAGACGCATCGCGGCGGCGACCTCCTGAGCCGGCTCCGCAGCGACGTCGACAGCCTCGAGAACTTCTACCTGCGCGTACTGGCGCCGACCGTCGCGGCCGTGCTGAGCGGGCTGCTCCTGGTCGCGTTCCTCGCCCTGTACGATCCCCCGGCCGCCGTCGCGCTGGCACTCGGCTTGACCATCGCCGGCCTCTGCATCCCGGTGGCGTCCGAGCGCATGGGCCGCGCCCCTGGACGCCGGGCCGTCGCGGTCCGCGCCGACCTGCGCAGCGACATGACCGACCTGCTCCGCGGCCTCGGCGATCTCACGGTCTGCGGCGGCGTGGAGGACCGCGCCGCCGCGATCCGCGCGCGCGGGCAGGCTCTGACCGCCGCCCAGCGCCGCCAGGCCCGGCTCGGCATCCTCGGCGGCGGCCTGTCGGGCGCGACCGCGACGCTGACGCTGGCGGGGGCGCTGTGCCTCATGGTGCCGGCCCTGCGCGCGGCGACGCTCACCGGCCCGGAACTGGCCATGGCGGCCTTCCTCGTGCTCGCCGCCTTCGAGGCGGTGGCGCCCCTGCCGGCGGCGTTCCAAGCCCTCGGCGAGACGCTGGCGGCCGCCCGGCGCATCTTCGCGCTGGTCGATGCGGCGCCCGCCGTCACCGAGCCGCGGCAGGGCGCGCCGCTGCCGTCGCGCTTCGACATCGCCATCCGCGGACTCCGGCTGCGGTACGCCGAGACGGCGCCCTGGGCGCTTGACGGCCTCGACCTCGACGTGCCGGAGGGCGGCCGGCTGGGCATCGTCGGGGCGAGCGGCGCCGGCAAGACGAGCCTGTTCAACGTGCTGCTCCGGTTCTGGGACTATCAGGCGGGCAACGTCACGATCGGCGGCGTGCCGCTGCGGGACCTCGACGGCGACACGGCGCGCGGGCTCTACAGCGTCGTCGCCCAGCACACCCACCTGTTCAACGCCAGCATCCGCGACAACCTCCGGATCGCCCGCCCGGAGGCGAGCCCCGCCGAACTCCACGCGGCGCTCCGTCGGGCCCATCTCGCCGACACGGTCGCGGCGTTCGACGACGACCTCGACACGATGGTCGGCGAGAACGGCGCACGCCTGTCGGGCGGCCAAGCCCGGCGCCTCGCGATCGCCCGCGCCTTCCTGAGGGACGCGCCCATCCTGCTCCTCGACGAACCGACCGAGGGTCTCGATGCGGATTCCGAGCAGGCCGTTCTCGACGGGCTTCGCGCGCTGATGGTCGGGCGGACGACGGTGCTGATTACGCATCGGCGAGCGGCTTTGCGCGACATGGATGCCGTGATCAGCCTGTCCGCGGGGAAGGCGTGCAGCGCGCCGCCCGATTGGGCACTCCGCTGAGATTCACGCACACGAGCGTGGCGTGAGGGTTCAGGTGTCCAACACCGATGCGGTCAAAGATCTGCTGCGTTCAGTGGCAGAAGCGTTCGACTTGCCAACCGATCCCCCCGGGCTGGTCGGCCCTGAAGCAATCCGTGAGTTTGGGCCTGTCCTTATGCGAGATGTCGATCTGAGGACCGTGAACGACCAAGTCCCGCACGTAACCCTCGGCACCGCTGTAGCGGACCCGACACCATTGTCCGTCGCACGAGAGCACGTCGAGACTCGCCTGAGTCTGCACCTCATCGAGAACGCGGGCCGTATACCGAGGGGCCTGATAGAAATACGTGTCGAACCTGGCCTTTGCCGGCTCCGCGCAAGTCGAATCCATGAGGCTTACCAGAAGGGCGAAGGAAACGAGCCCTTTTTGACAGAGCGTCATGCGATGACTCGATCCGCGGTGCTGGGAAGTGTTGCGCCTGAACCAAGATAGCGCGCCTCGCCACTGCGGCATTGATAATTGTTAATGCTCGTTGGCAGATCAAAGCGTCAATTTGGATTGACACATCGGTGGCTGGGGATGGCTGCATGGCGATGCTCTCGTTCGAGCGAAAATACCGGATCGCCGGCGGTACGCTGGTGGGCGGCAGCCTGTTCGATTTCTGGGTCGGGCCGTTCTATGTCGGCTTTTTCGGCGTCACGACGGCGATCTTCGCCCTCCTCGGCACGTTGCTCATCATCTACGGGGCCGCCATCGGTCCGACCTGGGCGCTGTTCCAGATCAGCATCGATCCGCCGCCGATCGCCGACGGGCTCGCCTTCGCACCGCTGAAGCATGGCGGCCTCTGGCAGATCATCACGATCTGCGCGCTGGGGGCGTTCATCTCCTGGGCGCTCCGACAGGTCGAGATCTGCCGGAAACTCGGCATCGGCTACCACGTGCCGGCAGCCTTCTCCTTCGCGATCCTCGCCTACGCGGCGCTCAACGTCTTCCGGCCGATTCTGCTCGGCGCCTGGGGTTACGGTTTCCCGTACGGGATCATGAGCCATCTCGATTGGGTTTCGAACGTCGGCTACCAGCACCTCCATTTCCACTACAATCCCGCGCACATGATCGCGGTGACCTGCTTCTTCACCACGACCTTCGCGCTCGGCCTTCATGCCGGCGAGATCCTGTCGGCGGCCAATCCCGGCAAGGGAAAGCCCGTCAAATACGGCGCGTACGAGAGCGCCTACTTCCGCGATACGATCACGTACTCGATCGGCGAGATCGGCATCCACCGGCTCGGCTACTTCCTCGCCCTGAATGCCGGGCTGTGGAGTGCGATCTGCATGATCATCTCGGGGCCGTTCTGGACCCAGGGCTGGCCCTACTGGTGGGATTGGTACCTGAACCTGCCGATCTGGAGCACCGGCGGCCAGCTCTAGCCGCGCCGGACGCCGCCCAGCCTCGCCCGCACGACACCCCTTCGGAGACCACTTGGATGCCGCAGTTCCACACTCTGTGGACGCATATCGAGCTGCGCGGTCCCGATGAGGCGGGCCCCCCGCTGCAGATCGGTTCCCCCGGCCGGATCGGGAAGCCGTTCCACTCGCAATGGCTCGGCCGCATCGGCGAGATGCAGGTGCTGCCGACCCATCTCGGGCCGACAGGCGTCGCCTCGCTCCTCTGCGGCTTCATCGCCATCGAGATCATCGGCCTGAACATGCTGGCCTCGGTGGATTGGAATCCGATCCGGTTCATCCGCCTGCTGCCGTTCCTGTCCCTCCGCCCACCCCCGGCCAAATACGGGCTCGATCCGTTCCCGCCCCTGCGCGAGGGCGGCTGGTGGCTGATGGCCGGGTTCTTCCTCACCGCCGCGATCCTGCTGTGGTGGGTGAAGATGTACCGCCGCGCCCGGGCGCTCGGCATGGGCACCCACATCCCGTGGTGCTTCGCGAGCGCGATCTGGCTCTACCTCGTCCTCGGCTTCTTCCGGCCGATCGCCATGGGCTCGTGGTCGGAGGCGGTGCCGTTCGGGGTCATCCCGCACCTCAACTGGACGGCGACGCTGTCGGTCCGGTACGGCAACCTCTTCTACAACCCGTTCCACATGCTCTCGATCTCGTTCCTCTATGGATCGACGATGCTGTTTGCGATGCATGCCGGCACGATCCTGGCGGTGACGCCGCTCGGCGGCGAGCGGGAGACACACCAGATCGTCGATCGCGGCACGGCGGCCGAGCGCGCGGCGCTGTTCTGGCGCTGGACCATGGGCTTCAACGCCACCTACGAGTCGATCCACCGCTGGCTGTACTGGTTCGCCACCCTGGTCACGCTGACCGGCGGCATCGGCATCCTGGCCACCGGCACCCTCGTCGACAACTGGTACCTCTGGGGCGTCAAGAACGGGCTCGCGCCGCAATATCGGCCCGCGCCGGGCCTGCCCGCCGCGCCGCCGCCCGAAGCCCTGAAGCACATGCAGGACAAGGTGCTCGGACGATGAGGATCGGGCCTCCCCTGCTCGCCGTCGGTGCGGCCTGCGCCGGACTGTTCGCTGTGTTCGTGCCGACCTGGAACCTGCCCACGAAGGGTACCCAGCTCGGTCCGAACGGCCCCTCCCTGGTGCAGTACGCCCCGACCGGCAGCCCGATCTTCCAGACCCGGAATGGCCCGCCGCCGGCGAACCCGCCGCTGATCGCCGACACGCGTCCAGCCACGGAGGTCTACAAGAACGTCACGGTGCTGACCGACCTGAATGCCGGCCAGTTCATGCAGTTGCAGCAGGCGATCACCAACTGGGTCGCCCCGCAGCAGGGCTGCAACTTCTGCCATGCAGGCGCCGACTTCGCCTCGGACGCGAAGCCCACCAAGGGGGCCGCGCGCGACATGATGCGCATGGTCCGCCACCTCAATGCCGACTGGAAGGAGCATGTCGGCGAGGCCGGCGTGACCTGCTGGTCCTGCCACCGGGGCCAGCCGGTCCCGGCGGAGGTCTGGTTCACGCGCCCACCCCATCCGGAGGGTGCCCATATGGACAAGCCGGAGAACTGGAACGAGGCCGGCGACAGCGTGCGCCAGTTCTTCCCCAACGACGGCTACGAGCTGTACATCCTGCAGGATACGCCGGGTCTCGCCCAGTCCTACACGGCCTTGCCCAGTGGCCAGGCTGCTGATCAGGTCGTGGTCAAGCGTCTGTACGAGTACATGATGCAGATGACGTCCGGCATCGGCGTCAACTGCACCTACTGCCACAACTCGCGCGCCTTCTTCGACTGGGGCCAGAGCCTGCCGGCGCGCTGGACCGGCTATTCCGGCATCCAGATGACCCGCGACATCAACCGCAACGTGCTGCTGCCACTGGCGGCGCGCATGCCGCAGATCCGGGACACCGCGGACACCCCCCACGACATCGTCCTGCCCGAGCGCATGCGCGGCCCGCAGCAGGGCAACGGCTTCGTCCTCTGCGCCAGCTGCCACTACGGTCTACCCAAGCCCGACGACCACGCCGCGGACCTGCTGAAGGACTTTCCAGGGCTGAAGGGACCCGGCCGCGCGCACGCCGATGCCGGCCCCACGACCGGCACATCCGGAGGCCTCACGGCTGCGAGCCAGGGAGATCAGCGGTGAATGAGGGAGTGAGTCAGATCGCCGGCCAGGCTGCGCGCGCGGCCGGGCACGGCATCGATCCCGCCACCGGGATGGTCGGAAGCACGACCGCGAGCGAAACGGTCGGGGCTTGGGGCTTCCATCTCGGCGCGATCACGCAGCACGTCGATGGCGTGGTCGTGCTGTTCTGGGCCTTCGCGCTCTTCTTCGGCACGCTGGTCTGGTACCTGCGGGCCGAGGACAAGCGCGAGGGCTATCCGATGGAGGACCCGACGCAACCCGAGCGCGCGCACCCGCTACTCGGGTTCCCCCCACCGCCGCCGCCGAAGACCTACACGCTGATGAAGGGCGGGACGGCCACGATGCCGCACTTCAACTCGCCTCCCGAGGTGCCGGCGCGCCACCTACATCCGTTTCCCGGCTCGGCCTGGGTGCCGACCGGCGCCAACCCGATGCGCGATCCGGTCGGGCCCGCCGCCTACGCGCTGCGCGAGGACGAGCCCCTCCTGCAGGAGGGCGAGAGGCTGCAGCTCGTCCCCCTGCGCGTGGTCGGCGACGCGTGGCACGTCCAGGGGGGTGATTCCGACCCGGTCGGGATGCCGGTGGTCGGGCGCGACGACGGAGTCGCCGGGCATGTGCGCGACCTCTGGGTCGATCGAGGCACGAAGCTGCTGCGCTACCTGGAAATCGAGCTGACCGGCGGGGGGCGACGGCTGATGCCGATCTTCTTCGCCGATGTGAACCCGAAGTTCCGGCGGGTGAAAACCCGGTCGATCTTCAGCGAGCAGTTCGCGGCGGTCCCCGAGACGCGTCATCCGGACCAGATCACGGCCCGGGAGGAGGACCGGATCTGCGCCTACTTTGCCGGCGGCAAGATGTTCGCCGAGGGTGTTCGCCGGGGGCGGTACGGCCAGCCGCCGGAGGACCTGCGGCGCGGCGACGGCGCAGGGGGCGTGAAGCGACTCTTCATCAGGAGGTCCGCATGAGCGAGATCACGACACGGATGGACGAACCCGGCGCGGTCGGCTTCACCCTCGAACCCGGTGAGCAGATCCTGTGGCAGGGCCGACCTCAGGCGCAGGCCCTCCGGCGGCACCTCCTGAAGGTGCGATGGGTCATGGCGTATGTCTGTGGCCTGATCGCCTGGAAACTCGCCTTGATCGTGTGGGTCCGTGGCCTGCGCCCGCAGGAAGTCTCCGATGTCGCGGCCCTCGTCATCCAGGGGACCGCCCTCGGCCTGATCCTGACCTACTTCGCCTGGGCGCTCGCCCGTAACACGACCTACACGCTGACCAGCCTGCGCCTCGTCATACACCACGGCATTGCCTTGCAGGGGACGGTCGACATACCCCTGCGCGCCCTGCGGAGCGTTGCCGTGCGGCACCGGGCGGACGGCTCGGGCGACATCGCCCTCGAGATCCGAGATGGCGGCGGGATCGGCTTCGCCAAGCTCTGGCCTCATGTCCGCGGTGCGAACCTCGCCCACCCGATCCCGATGTTGCGCGGACTGAGCGACGCCGCGGTCCTCGGCTCGCGGCTCAGCCGGCAGCTGAGCCGCTTCCACGACATGCAAATCGACACGACGATGCAGGCGGATGTGCCGATCGCGGCGGCGCGCGCCGCGTGACGGGGGCGGATGACTGAGCTCGCGGCCGTCTTTGGCGCCGGGCGCGACCTGAGCGTTAAGCATCAATCCGCCCGCGCCGCCCTGATCTTCGCCAACGGGCTGGGGCGGGTGCGGATGTCGGGGCGAAGGACCTTCGGCAATTCATCGGCCCTCGACATCGTGGTCTCGGGCATCCTCTGCTCATCCCCGAGCCGGGTGCTGACCGGGGGCGTTCACCGGCGCATTGCCGGCCTGCACCGTCCTGCTGCCGTTGCGCTGGCTTGCCGCTGAGGCCGCAGCGCGATCGCCGCGCTTGGCGCGCCACTTCGAAGGCCGTCCCGCCGTCATCGTACGGGATGGGGCGGTCCGCGAGGGCCGCGCCTCCATCACGGTGTCACCGCGTCGGATCTGGTGAAGCCTTGCGGCAACCCAACCCGAAAAATGTCGGGATGGCAGAAACACCGATTCTCGAACCGAGCGGCAAGCTCGGCGTGCAGCGACAGGGGCTACGTCCTGCTGCCCTCAACTTACCAAGACCTTGCGCGTGGAGATCAGGTCGGATTTCAGGTCAGCGCCCATGTGAAGATAGGTAGGATCGAATTCCGCCGTCTTGATGAGCGCTGCCCGATCCAGAATCGTCAGGTATCCACCGTTCAAATCGATCACCTGGCGCGACCGCAGCGCGCGCAGGGAGCGGTTGAGATGGACCGGCGTGATGCCGAGAACATCCGCGATCTCACCCTGCGTGATGGGGATGGAGCAGCGTAAGTCGCCGGCGAGGCCGGCCAGCTCCTGCCGGAGATACATCTCGCAGAAGAAGTGCGCGGTGCGGCCGATCGACGATCTGCGCCCGAGACACATCACACGCTCGCGGTACATCGACGTGTCGATGAGCGTGTCCCGCCATAGGGCCGCCATCACGCGGGGGCGCCGCTCGACCAGCCCGTAGAGGGCGCGGTGCGGAATGAAGGCCAGCGTGCTCGCCGTGATGCTCGCGAGCGTATGATCGAGCATGGGCAGGAACAGGTGCTGCAGGTCTGGAACATCTCCGGGGATGTAGAACAGCAGAATCTGCCGATCGCCATCGCCGATAATACCGTACCGGTGGACCCACCCATCGAGGACAAGGCAGCAATAGGCCGGTTTCTCCCCATAACTGAAGATATCTTCCCGGGCACCGAAGCGTCGTATCGTGTAGGGCAACGCGAGGAGCGCTGCCCGATCCTCTTCGCCGAGATCCGAAACGCGCTCCAGTTTGCCAAGAAACATTTCCATGACAGACGTGTCATCGGATTTCACGCGGTCCCCCTGCCGTCGATTGATCACATGCTCGCGATGTGAAGTGATGTCTTCAGAACTGTCTGACCGTCTTCATTTCGGGCTATAATGATGATGTCGTAGGGATCCCGGATCACAGCCTCTTCCACGGCGATGCTCGCCGCCGTGCGAACTGCACAGGCATGAACCTCTTCGATATCACGACACAATACGCCAACATGATCAGTCTCGGCCTGACCATTCTGAACGTCAAAATAGAACCTTTGCATATCGCTCGCCCATTCGAGGTTCTACGAGATCGAGATCCCGGCGCAAATTAACTTTTCCTCATGGACGATCTCCTCGGCGACCGTCGGGGCACTCCAGGCATCCGGAGCGTACGCGTCCGCCCCCACGGACCCTATGTCCGCATCACCCCGATCAAAGCACGGTCCGCCAACCAGCACGCGCAAGGATTGGTTGCGCGACACGCGGCGCAGACGGGTGATCTCGTCGCGCAGATGAGGAACAAGGCCGTCGCTGCTCAGAGACAGACCGACGACATCATAATGAGCCTGCGCGAGGAGGTCGCCCGGCCATTCGCCCTTCGAACCGGACCTCGTGACCGCCCAGCCTGCCTCGCGGAAGGCCAGATCCAGAAGTTGCAAGCCGAAGAGATGCGTTTCATGAGGGCATGGCGTGAGCAGAATACTAGGCCCGGTTTGGCGAAACGTGTGCTCCAGTTTCGAGGACACCTGACGCGTGATCATCTGCAAATGTGCAACGCGAGCGGTCACATCGCAAAACGTGATGTGATCCTCCTCCCAAGAAATCCCCGCTATGCAAGCTTGGTGCGCGAGCTCTTCCATGATGCTCGGCAGACTTTCGCATACACGCAATACCTGTTCGGCATCAGTATCTGGATCGGCCGCAGCATCAAATTTTTCCAGGATCAACCTCAACGACCCTGTGGCATGAGATGCCCCGCGCATTGACGCGAGATTACCTTTGATGACAGACAACAACGTTTTATGACGAGATTGTAAAGTAGAGATGCGGGTTTGATGCCGCTCAGTACGAACGCAGTTCGTTTCGGTGACGTCCATTGAAGCGGCCGTTCTGACGATCGTTGCTTCGCGCTGCTATCGGCCTCGATCCGATCCGTTGCGATAGGGCATGCGCTTGTTGCCCGCGTGGAAACCAACAAACATCAAGATTGGCCGGGATTTAATCGCGAGCGACTGAAACGCCGTCCGCGCGCGGAGGCAAAACGGAACCCGGGCGAGCGAAGCGGGCCCGATCCCGCTTCTTTCGCGCCCGATCAGCTGACGAAACGGTCGATGCGCTTCGTCGTCAGTTGCCCCGCGATGCGCGCGGCTTGCCCGGCAAAGTCTGGCTTGTAGCCGTTCCTCCTGTACCAGACAGGCGGCATGAAGGCGGCTGGCCTGCGTGTATCGTTCGCCGCGGCGATGGCCTCCCCCGGATCGTCTACATCGTGGTCGATGGCGGCCATGCGGCGCTCGTCCCAGTGATACCGATCGGCCGAGGTTTCGCGCAGGGTCCGAAGCGACCGCTGCATGTCGCGGGCTTCGCGATGACGGGCTACTTCGCCGCCATCCGTTCCCCGACGACCCTGCGCCGGGGCGGCGCGCTCCGGGTTTCCGACCCGAGGTGGCGTCGCAGCGTGAGCGCGAGCGCGTTCGAACGCCAGGGCCGGTGCACGACGTCGACGATCGGAATCGCCGAGAGAACGTCCGGTCGCACCGTGTCCGTCGTCGAGAGCGAGAGCACGATGGGACGATCCACGATCCGCGCGGCGCGGCGGGCGAAGGCGAGGCCGAGGCTATCCGACGGCCGGTTTTCGACGATCAGCAGGTCAAAGCGCTCCGACTCGGCCCGCAGGGCAGTCAGCGCCACGTCCGGGTCTGTGTAGCCGATCGGCTCGTAACCCAGGGCCGCGAGGATCTCCTCATCGTCGTGCAGTGCGGAGCGGGCGGCTCCGACGATCATCACGGTGCCGCTGGCGGAAATGATGCCGGGCTCAGCCTCCGGGCGTGCGGGCAGCCACACCTCGAACGTGCTGCCGACGCCCGCCGCACTCAGGACATCGAAGGCGCCGGCCTGTTCCTGTACAAATTCGAAGGCCGTAGCAAGCCCGAGGCCGGTTCCCGCCGGGCGGGTGGTGAAGAACGGCTCGAAGATCCGGGCGCGCGTGGCCTCGTCCATCCCGCGGCCCGTATCGGACACGCGGATGCGGGCATAGACGCCGGAGGGCAGCTCGCCGTGCGAGAGGGTCTGTCGCGCCGAGACCCAGACGCGTTCGAGCTGCACGTCGACCGCCGCGCCCGGCTCGGAGGCCTGGATGGCATTGCGGATCAGGTTGTGGATCACCTGCTGCAGTTGCGCCGGCTCGCCGTCGACGACCGCGCCGTCGGCGGTCCCGGTCAGGCGGATTGCGGTCGGGTCGGCGGTCGATGTGCGGATCAGGTCCACCGTCTCGGCCACGATCGCGTCGACGGCGCTCGTGGCCTGCGTTGCGCAGCCCCGCCGCCCGTAATCGAGGATCTGCCCCGCAATCTCGTGAGCCCGGCCGCCCGCCTGGACCAGCAGCCCGATATGCTCGCCCGCCCGGTTCGGATCGGCCGGCAGGGCATCGGCGGCGATCTCGGCATGCCCGAGCATCACGTTGAGCACGTTGTTGATGTTGTGGGCCACGCCGCTGGCGAAGATGCCGATCGCTTCGAGCCGCTGCGCGCGCCGGAGGGTCGCCTCGATCTCGCGGCGCTCCTCCCAGACGTGCTGGCGCTCCAGCGCCGCGCCGAAGCTTTCCGCCACGACGTGCAGGAGCCCGCGCGAGTGTCGCATCCACGGCGGCAGGACGCTGACGGTGCGTTCGAAGCATAGCACGCCGACAATCCGCCCCCCGCGCCGCAGCCGCGCACAGGTGAACGTCGCGACTCCCCGCTCCGCCAGGGGGCGAACCAGGGCCGAGGGCCCGATGGCGTCCGCCGTCTCGACGAAGATGTAGTCTTCCGCCGCGGCGACGATGTCGGGCACCAGGACGCGTTGCGCGAGCGGCCACCCGCGGGGCTCCAGCAGCCCCGGCCGGTTCCACAGATGCACCGCATCGGAACCATCAAGCATCAGGATATAGCAATGGTCGGTGCAGGCACCCGTACCCACCATCGCCATGACGTCGACGATGCGCGCTGCGATCTCGTCGGGCTGGCTTGCTGAGAAGTGGTTGGCAGCCTGGGCCACGACGGATTGGAAGGCGATCGTCCGGCGCAGGACGAGGGTCCCCGCCCGCATCAGCAGGCCCACGCGCACCACCAGGGCCACCAAGCACAAGGCAGCCGCATAGAGGGCCAGACGGAAGCCGTCCGCGCGGGCCTGCCGCTGATCCCGTAGGGCACGGCGAGCCTCCAACAGGGCTTGGCGCGCCGCATCGCTCGACGCGCTCGGGAGGGAGCGCGTGACGGTATCGACCTGCGGCAGCAGCTCCAGAAGCTGGTGCCCGTGCAGGACGATGGCCGCGATATCCGCCCTGCGGTTCGAAGGTGCGCCCGCCAGGGCGTCGAGCCGGGCGCGGATGTCGTCCAGGTGCTTCGGACTCGCGTCCCGGGCGAGTTCGGAGACCCGGATCTGTAGCGCGGCGATCGCGCGGGCGAGGTTGGGATCGATATCGGGTTCGGACAGGCGGTCGCTCAGGGAGTCGAAATACGCGATCGAGTTCTGGACGAGGGCATTGCCGGTCTTGAAGCGTTCGACCATCTGCGCCTCCCGGGTTATCACCACGGCCAGGTTGCGCATCTCGTCGGCGTCCGGTCCGCTTGCCGCCTGCAACCCGGCCAGCGCCGCCTGCATCTCCCGGAGGTGGGCGACGATCGGATCGTAGTTGCGCAGGAGCCCGGTCCGCGCCCGGAGCACGTCGTGCTGCATCCGCGACTCGGCGAGGGCGATGGCATCGACGGTGCGCTGGGTCTGCGCGTAGGCGGCATCCATCTCGCCCTTGCCGTTGATCATCAGCCACGTGAGCAGCGCGGCCAGTAACGCGCCGAGGATGGCGGCCTGTGCGGTCAACCTCATGGCTGCCTCATGGCTGCGGCGCGGCGGCGGCCGGCGTCAGGGGCCGCCCCTCGTAGGTGCCGGTCAGCGTGCCGAGGAACGCCACGATCGCGGCGGTCTGCGGGTCCGTCAGCTCCCGGCCGAGCTGCGCCCGGGCCATGAGGCGCACCGCCTCGGGGAGCGTCGCGACGCTGCCGTCATCGAAGTAGGGGGCCGTGACCGAGACGTTGCGCAGGCTCGGCACCCGGAGCACCGCGGCGGTCTTATTCGGGAGGGTGACGAAGATCCCGACCTTCTCGAACAGGTTCCCACCGACGTTGACGCCCTGGTGGCAGGCCGCGCAGCCGATGCCCTGGAACAGGGCGTAGCCGGCCCGCTCGGCCTCGGTGAGCGCCCGGACGTCGCCGCGCAGCCAACGATCGAAGCGGCTGTCGGGGGTAAGAAGGCTGCGCTCGAAGCTGTTGATCGCGTCGATGACCGCCGCTTGGTCGGCCTCCCGACCGTAGGCCGCCTGGAACGGGCCGGCGAGCGCCGGATCGCCTCGGACGACGGCGAGGATGCTGGGCCAGGATCCGCCCAGGAACTCCGCTTTCGTCAGGGCGATCTCGGCCTGGGCCGGCAGGCTCGGGATGTCGCCCGCCCAGCCCAGGCGGAAGCTCAGCGCCGCGTTGAAGGCGGTGGGGGTGTTGCGCGGCGCCGGCGTGCCGTCGGCAGTGAGATTCCGGGCGACCGCGCTGGCGCCATTCGTGCGGATGTCGTGGCAGGTGATGCAGGCCCGGTCGCCCCCACGCGACAGCCTTGGGTCGGAAAACAGCATCCGGCCAAGGGCGACCCGATCCGGATCGGCCCCCAGGCTGCTCGGGACCGGCGTGATGACGTCCTGGGCATCCACGGCCTCGGCCGGCAGGGGGCCGTGGCTGGGCGGGCCTTCGCCGGCAGCCGGCGGCAGGATGGCGAGCGCACCGCCGATCAGGGCGATCGCGGGGGCTGCCAAATGGGACCGAGCCAAACGGACCCGGACTAGGCGCAGCGGCGCCACGCTCACAGCTTCTCGACGGGTACGGCGAAGACGTAGCCGATGCCGCGCTCGGTCACGATCAGGCGCGGCGCGCTCGGATCCGCCTCCAGTTTCCGGCGCAGCCGCAGGATCTGCACGTCGATGCTACGGTCGAACACGTCCTCGTGGACGCGCGTGGCCTGCAGGAGCTGTTCGCGGCTCAGCGGGCGCTGGGGGGCATCGAGGAAGGCCACCAGCAGCGCGTACTCGCCCTTGCTGAGGGCGACGTCCGCCCCGGCGGGATCGGTCAGGCGCCGGCGGCGGCGGTCGAGCACCCAGCCGACGAAGCCGCTGCGATGGGACTCCTGAACCCGCGCCGGAGCCGGTGCGACTTCGGCCCGTCGCAGGATGACGCGCACCCGCGCCAGCAGCTCGCGCAGGCCGTAGGGTTTGACGATGTAATCGTCGGCCCCGAGTTCCAGGCCGATCACCCGGTCGATCTCATCCCGGCGATGGCCGGTGGTAATGATCACCGGCAGGTCGCTCTTGGCGCGCAGATCGCGCAGCAGGTCGAGGCCGTTCTCCGACCCCAGGCGCAGGTCGAGCACCACGAGGTCGAACGCGTCCTCCGCGAGCCGTCGCTCCGCCTCCCTCCGGTCGGTCGCCGGTGTGACGTCGACATCGTGGTCGGCGAAATGCTCGGAGACGATACGCTGCATGCCGGCATCGTCCTCGATGAGCAGGATGCGCGTCGTTCCGGCCCGCGCGCTTCGACCCTGACCCCGGCCCAGACTGGGTTCGATCATTGCCAACTCCATCCCGCGGCAGCCTGCCGCCCTGGCGCGGTCTCGACGGGCCGGCCGGAAATCGGGACAGCCGCCCGGATCGGGAGCCCGTCGCGTCCGCCGCCGACCCTGTCCGGCGGCCTATCAGAGCGCGTCCAGATATCGGGTCCTGCACGGCTGAGTTGATAGCATGAGCCCTAAAAGATTGCGCCCTTCATAATGTGCGTGGCAGCACAACCTGAGCATTCGCGCCGGACATAGCTGTATCTCTCGCGCGAATATCGGCCGTGTTACAAGTGTAACAAGATCGCTTATGGACCGACATGGCGATGTAACTGGCAAATACCACGATCAACTCCTCCCATCGGAGGGCTGATCGTGATGGACGCCAAGATTTCGGAGATCCGCACATCCAGGCGGATACAGTCCCGCATATCCGGGTCTGATCTCAGGGATTCTGTCGCTGACCTTGCCGGGTTGCGGCTCCGCGCGCGCTCCGCCGCGGCGGATGCCGGTTCGGCGCAGGAGCCTGCGTCGCGATACGGGCCGAACGTGGGGGGCGGTGGCAAGCCGATCGGGCACCGATCGCGCCAGTCTCTGGCGCTGGATGGCTTGGCCTCATCGCCGGGCGCAGTCCGTCGATCGGCGCCCGTCAGCTTACTGCGATGGCTGCTCGATGTCCTGGTGATCAGTTTCGCCCATGGCGGCTGCATTCACAATATTCATCCGGATTATGTCGATTTATTGCGCGATCTCAACGAAAAAAATTCGCGCTAGCACACTCTTCAGAGCGACCGCACGGTCTTTTAAGGCAGATCGACGCAGTAAACATCAAGAATATCCGTCCATCCGCGGCTGAACTTCGGGGCTGACGTCCCGGCCCGGCTCGCACGCACCGATCAGGACACACGAACATGTCGCTCGACATCTTATGTATCTCGTGGGGAACCACGGGCAATCTCAGTCCCGTGCTCACCGCGGCCCGGCAGCTGCGCCGGGCGGGGCACCGTCCGCGCATCATGGCCGATCCCGCCATGAGCGGCGAGGTCGAGGCCGCCCGCTTCCCCTTCGTCGGATGGCGCCGGGCTCCGACCGGGATCGCGGCCGATCCGGTCGACTTCTCGGATCTCGCCGACTGGCTGCGCCAAGCCATGTTCGCCCCGGCGGGCGCCTACGCCGCGGACACGCTCGACGAGATCCGGCGGCTGCCGACCGACGCGGTCCTCAGCATCGACCTGCTGGTCGGCTGCGCCCTCGCCGCCGAGGCGGCCGGTCTTCCGCATGCGATCCTGTCGCCGCATATCAGCATCCGTCCGCTGCCCGGCATGCCCCCCGCCGCGAGTGGCCTGACGCCGCCGCGGACCGAGGCGGAGCGGGTCGCAGTGCAGGCGGCGACCGACGCGATCGTCTCGGCGATGGAGAGCGGCCGGCCGGCGCTCAACGCCGCCCGGCGCGCTTTCGGGCTGCCGCCGGTCGCCAGCGCCTTCGCGCATTTCGAGCGGGCCGAGCGGGTCCTGCTGGCGATCAGCCAAGCCTTCGATTTCGATACGGCGATGCTCCCGGCCAATTACCGCTACATCGGCCCGTTGCTCGACGAGCCGGTCTGGTCGCAGGGCGCCCGGACAACATGGTCCGGAACAGGCCAGCCGCGCATCCTCGTCGCCGGCAGCACCGGCGCCCAGAACCAGACCGACCTCCTCCGGCGGATCGTGCGCGCCGTCGGTATGGTCGAGGCCGAGACCATCGTGACCACCGGCCCGAACGTCGAGGCCGACGCCCTGGACGCCCCCGACACCCTCCGCGTGGTGGCGACCGCCTCCCACGAGGCCCTCATGACCGAGGCCGACTTGGTGATTTGCCAGGGTGGTCACGGTACAGTCAGCCGCGCGCTGCTGCACGGCGTGCCGCTGCTGGTGATCCCGCTCGCCCGCGACCAGGCCGACAACGCCGCCCGGATCGCGCTGCGCGGCGCCGGCCTGCGCCTGCCCGCGACGGCTGGCGCGGACGCGATCGCGGCGTCGGTCCACCGTCTCCTGGCGGAACCGGGCTTCCGCACGGCTGCCGGGACCCTCGGCGCCGCCGTGCGGGCCGACCTCGACGCGGGCGGCCTCGTCCGCGAGGTCGCCGCGATGGTCGCCGCGCATCGGGTTGCCGCGTCCCGCGACGGAGGCCGGCTTTGGGCGTGACGCGCGTAGCCGCCGTGCCGGCGCGGCCCCGCATCCGCCCCGACTCGCGCGCCTTCTCGGTGCTGCTCGGGCTGCTCGCGGCACTCCCGACCTTCGGGATCGACATGATCCTGCCGAGCCTGTCGGCGACGGCGGCCGCGCTGCACGTTCCGGTCGCCGTGATGGGCACGGCCATGGCGGTCTACCTGCTCGGCCTCGGGGCCGCGCTGCTGGTCTACGGGCCGGTCTCGGACCGTCTCGGACGCCGGCCGGCCATCGTCTTCGGCTGCCTCCTCCTGATCGGCGGCAGCATCGGCTGCGCCGCGGCGCGGACGCTGCCGCAGTTCCTGCTGTTCCGGGCCGTCCAGGGGATCGGGGCGGCCGGTCCCGGCATGGCGGCCCTGGCGATGGTGCGCGACGTGTTCGCCGGGGAGGCGGCACGCGCCCGGATGTCGTTCGTCGTCCTGACCATCAACATCGTGCCGATGGTGGCGCCGACGCTGGGGGCCGGCCTGATGGATCTCGGCGGCTGGCGCCTGATCCACGCCGCGCCGCTCGTGGCGGCCCTGACGGTCCTGGCGCTGATCCCGCATATCGCGGAAACCCTGCCCCCCGCGTCCGGCCCTGCACCAGTCGGGATCCTGCGCCCGTACCGCGAAATCCTGGCGCGCCGCGCCTTCCTCGGCCACGCCCTCTGCAACGCCGCGGCGGCGGGCGCGGTCTTCGCATACATCACGGGCTCCGCGCTGGTGTTCATCGGCACCCTCGGCTTCAGCCCGTCGGCCTACGGGCTCGTCTTCGGGGCGAGTTCCCTGTCTGTGATGGCCGGCGCCGCCCTGAACGGCCGCCTCGCCGCCCGGGGCATCGGCCCCGGCCGGGTGATCGGCGCCGGGCTCGCCGGAGCGACCCTCCTGGCGGCGCTGCTCCTCGCCGATACGCTGGCCTGTCCGCCCGCGGCGGCACCGGTGATCGCCGCCATGGCCGGCATGGGCCTGGCCTTCGGCCTCGTCTCGCCGAACGCCCTCCACGGCACCACGGAGGCGGCGCCTGAGGCCGCCGGCACCGCCGGTGCCGTCGCGATCGGCCTGCAGATGGCCGGGGCGGCCGTCGCCAGCGATAGCGTCGCCCAATTCTTCGACGGGCGCTCCGCTCAGTCGATGGCCGCCGTGATGCTCGGCGGCTGCCTCGCGGCGGTCGCGGCCTTCGCCGGCCTCGCCCGCCCGGCCGTCCGACCGTCCTCGTCCCGCTCCCCCTCCCAGCGACATGGAGAAGCCGCATGGCCTTCAACCCACCCCCGTGGCAGCCCGTCCACCTCACCCGCGACGGCACCCGGCTCGCCCATATCGAGGCCGGTCCAATTACGCCGGAGGGGCATCCCCTGCTCCTGATCAACGGCTGGACCGGCGATCACGGCGTCTTCACGCCGCAGATCGCGCATTTCGCCCGGACGCGGCGCGTCGTGGCGGTCAACCTGCGCGGCCATGGCGCCAGCGATGCGCCCGAGGGGGACTACACGATGGAAGGCTTCGCCGACGACATCGCGTGGCAGTGCCGGACCCTGGGCCTGGCGAAGCCGGTCGTCATCGGTCACAGCCTCGGCGGCGCGGTGGCCCTGGAGCTGTGCGGTCGCCATTCCGGGCTCGCCGCCGGTCTCGTCATGATCGACACGATCGTCCTGCCCTCGCCCGACGCGGCGGGCAGCGCGGCGATCGAGGCTCTGCTGGCGGGCGTGGGCGGCCCGGACTACCGGACCGTGGTGCGCGATGCGGCCTGGGCGATCGGGTGCGACTACGACCATCCGGCGCGGCGGCAGGCGCTCTTCGACACCTTCATCCGCGGCCCGGCCGAGCGGACGCCGCAGCACGTGGCCCACGCGGCGTTGCGCAGCATGGTGCGGCAGCACGACCCCGTCCCGGCCGCGCGCGCCTGCCGGATCCCCATTGCGTACATCTCGGCGGACGTGCCCCTGGTGGAGATGGCGCGGGATCTCGACCGGTTGCGCGCGCTCTGCCCGCAGCTCGTCACCGCCAAGACGCTGCTCGCGGGGCATTTCAACACGATCGAGGTGGCCGATCAGGTCAACGCCATGATCGAGCGGTTCCTGGCCGTGGGTCTGAGGGCCCGGGGCCGCTAGGACGCGCACGCGGTCCGAACGGGCCGGATGGGTCCGGGGCGGCCTCCCGTATCGGGGCCGCCCGGCGCCGCGTCACGCGTCGAGCCGCGCCCCCGGCCGGTCGCCGAGGAGGCGTCTGGCCGACGCGATGACCTGAAGGGTCTGGGGGCTCAGCTGCTCCTGGGAGGCCCGCCACGCGTAGTGCCGCAGGCGCGTGATGAGGTCCGTCGCGCCGGGGCTCTCGTGATCCAGGCCAGCGAGCACCGTCTCGGTGATCGTGCGCCTCAGCAACGCCTCGAAGATGTCATCGTCCGCTCGTTCGGCCCACATGAGGATGTCTCCCGTGACACGGGGCGGTTCTCGGAGGGGCAGGTTACGGCATGATTTCAGGACGCCCGAGGCGAGCGACAGGGCGCTTTGGACGTGTCCTTGCACACACATCGGACGCGCGGACGCGCCGAATATTATGCCTGTAACCATAGGCCGGGCTGACGAAATCAGCCTGTAGCCCGGGCGCCCGAGACTCCTCGCGCATCACAGCAGCGAGGCTTGTCCATGGACGGAACCGACGAGACGACGCAACGCGCCGGCATGCCCCGGTGGCCGGACGGGGTCCCGACCTTGACGGTGGCCGAACTGGAGGCCGATCCGCACGGGACATTCCGCACCTGGCGGCGCCAATGGCCCGTCGTCGGCCACGAGGTCGCGGGCTGCGTCGTCCTGCGGGCCGGGGACGTCGACCGGCTGATGCGCGATCCGCGCGTGCAGGCGACGGAGACGCTCTACCCCGAGATGCGCGGGATCCCGGTGGGGCGGCTGTTCGACATCTTCGCGCACGGGATGCTCACCGCCAACGGCGCGGTCCATCGCCGACGCCGCTCGCCCTTCACCCGGACCTTCGCGGCCCGGATGATCGAAGGCCTGCGCCCCCGGATCCGCGCGGCCGCGGAGAGCCTCGTCCGGGACTGGCTGCCAGACCGGGAGGTCGACCTCGTCGCGCGCTACACTGCGCTGATCCCGGCCCAGACCATCGCCGACATCCTCGGCTTGCCGCACGACGACATCCCCCTCTTCACGCGCCTCGCCTACGAGGTTTCCCGCGTGCTGAGCTTCACCTTCGAACCGGAGGACATCCCCGGTCTCGAAGCGGCGGCCAGCGCGCTGCAGGATTACGTCGTCACGGGCCTCGAATTGCGCCGGGCGGCGCCGCGCGACGATTTCCTGACGCGCTTCCTCGCGGAGGCCGAGGCGGCGGGCGATCTCACCGCCGAGGAGGTGGTTGTTCAACTCGTTCAGATGATCATCGGCGGCACGGACACGACCCGGGTCGCCGGCGCCATGCAGGCGGCGCTGCTGCTGCAGCATCCGGAGCAATGGGCCGCGGTGCGCTGCGAGCCGGGCCTGATCCCGGCCGCCGTGGCAGAATCCCTCCGCTACGAGCCGAGCGTCGGCTCCGCGGGGCGGGTCGCCCGGGAGGCGATCGACCTCGACGGGATCGTCATACCGGCTGGAAGCATGATCATGCTCTCGACGCTGTCGGCGCTGCGGGACGAGGCGGCCTTTCGGGATGCCGACACGTTCGACATCCGCCGCGCCGATCTTCCACGCCTGCAGCCGATCTTCGGCGGCGGCGCCCACCGGTGCATCGGCGAGGCCCTGGCCCGGATCGAGCTGGAGGAGGGGCTCGGCGCCCTGATGCGCCTCGCTCCGGGACTGCGCCTGACGGGGGCGATGCCGGTCCTCCACGGCCACGCCTGCATCCGGCGCATCGGTCCGCTGCAGGTCGCCGCCTGATCGGGCGCCGGATCTACCCAGGACCCGCCGCTTCACAGCTCATCTGGTAGCACTCGGCCCCCAACGACCGGGCGCCGCTCGAACAGCTGCGCATCGCTTCCGACGGAAAATCAGGTTTTCTGTCGGGAACGGCAAGTGATCGGACCAGAAGACCACATGTCCACTGTCATCGGGTTTCGTCTTTCTGAAATCACCTTGCAATTGCGGAAACTCAAACCTGAAGCTCCACGCACCGGAGCAGACGATCATGATCTACAAACGGACAAAACCTCTTGCAGGCGCGGCGGCGGTAGCCCTTCTCATGACCCTCACGGGCACGACCGTCGTGCGGTCACAACCGGTTCCGCGCTTCGCGCAGCCAGATGTGCCGAGCCTCGCCGGAGGGTCGCGCCAACTCCCATACCGGACGTTCCGGGACGTCCGCTCGCCCACGGTCGAGCGCGAGCACCTCCGGGCGCAACGCATCATCGGCCGTGTCTGCTCGGGCTGCTAATGTCGACGATACGCCCCGAGGTCGCCGCCGCGGTGGCAGCCCCGGCGTTCTGGCTCAACCGCCCGCGCCGTGCGGCGGAACTGGCGCAGGCTGTCCGCCGTCGCGCAACCGGGGCCTGCGGCAACGCGCTCCTCGCCGCGGCGCCGGCGCCGCTGCTGATGGGATTCGCATCCGCGAGCGGGTCGGAGCCCATCACCCTCGGCCTCGCCGGGCTTGCCCTTACGGCGCTCGCGCTGCAGGTGCGGCGCCTGCGGTCCGCCGCGCGGATCGCGGCCCGACATCGGGACAACCTCGCGCGTCTGGCGGCGCCGGAGGTGGCCCGGTTGGTTGCGGAAACCGATGCCGTCACCCTGCGCGCGGGCTGGGAGCAGCAGGCGACGGTGCTGTTCGCTGACATCCGCGACTTCACCGGACTCTGTGAAACCCTGGCGCCGGGCCATGTGGCGGCGTTCCTCGCTGAATTCCGCCGCCGCGCCGCGGGGGCGATCGAGGCCGCGGGCGGCCTCGTCGACAAGTTCGTCGGCGACGAGGTCATGGCCGTCTTCGGCGTGCCGCGCGCGGCACCGGACGATACGGATCGCGCCGTCGCGGCGGCCCGCGCTCTGGCAGCCGCGATGCTGGCTTGGAGTCTCGAGCGGGCGCGGGCGGGTCTGCCGCCGGTCCGGATCGGCATCGGCCTCCATCGCGGCCCGGTCTTCGTCGGCGCCATCGGGGCGGAACGCCTCGAGTTCACCGCGGTGGGCGACACCGTCAACGTGGCCCGGCGGCTGGAGCAGATGACCCGCTCAACATCCTGCGACTGCATCGCTTCGGAAGCCGTGGTGCGGTCTGCGACGTCCGGCGCGGCGCGGATCGTTGCCGTTCAGCCCGTACGCGGGGCGCGTGCCGTCCTGCGCCTGTTCGCCATCCCTCTGCCTCTATAGCGGCCGGCGCACTGACGTCGCCACGCGCGACCGTACCTCCGGCAAGGTGCGCGGGTTGCTGATTGTCATTGCGGGCCGCCCGTGAAGGCAGAGACTGACCGTTCGAGCGCCAGCGTCAAATCGATTGCCCAGAGCCAGCGCTGGGACCGTCGACAGGCGCCCATCGAAGGATACCGCGCGGTCGCCTTCAGGCGCGACCCGTCAGCATTCCGGAAGATTCACGGCGAGACCGCCTGTCGAGGTTTCCTTGTACCGGACGCTCATGTCGCGACCCGTTTGCTTCATGGCCTCGATGCAATTGTCGAGCGGCATGATGTGACTGCCGTCGCCGCGCAACGCCAGCGACGCGGCGGCGACGGCCTTGATCGCTCCGAGGCCGTTCCGCTCGATGCACGGCACCTGCACCAGTCCGCGGATCGGATCACAGGTGAGGCCGAGATGATGCTCCAGGGCGATCTCCGCGGCGTTCTCGACCTGCGCGTTGGTGCCGCCGAGCGCGGCACAAAAGCCGGCCGCCGCCATCGCGGCGGCGGAGCCAACCTCGCCCTGACACCCGACTTCGGCACCGGAGATCGAGGCGTTGGTCTTGATGAGGCCGCCGATCGCTGCGGCCACCAGGAGAAAATCGCGGATGCCGGCTTGGTTCGCGCCGATGCAGTGGTCGCGATAGTAGCGCATGACCGCGGGGACAACTCCGGCGGCCCCGTTCGTGGGTGCGGTCACGACCTGTCCCCCGCCGGCATTCTCCTCGTTGATCGCCATCGCGTAGACCGACAGCCAATCGTTGGCGACGTGCGGCTGGACGCGGTTGCTGCCACGTTCCGACAGGAGGGCCTGATGGATGTGCCGGGCGCGACGGCGGACGTTCAGGCCACCCGGCAGAGTTCCATCCCTCAACAGACCGCGATCGATGCATGTGTCCATGACGGCCCATATGCGATCGAGCCCGGCGTCGAGTTCCGCGTCGCTGCGACTGACCGTTTCGTTCGCCCGCTTCATGGCCGCGATGCTGCGCCGCGCCGCCGCGCCCATCGCGAGCATCTCGGCGGCACTTCCGAAGGGATAGGGGCGCAGCACGGAGGCATCGACGGCCTTGATGTCGCCCCCCGACAGCTCGTCCGCGGTCAGAACGAAGCCGCCGCCGACCGAATAGTAGGTTTCCGAAAGATACAGATCCCCCGTCGCGTCGAACGCGCGGAAGATGAGCCCGTTGGCGTGGCCCGGCAGGGGCGGCCCGTAATCGAAGACCACTCCGGCTTCGGTATCGAAGGCGATCGGAGGTAGCCCAGCGACGTCGATCCGCCCCTTCTCCCGCAGCTCGGTCTCGCGACGCACGGCCGCGTCGGGATCAAGCGTATCCGGCCGGAAACCGAGCAGGCCGAGAATCACCGCCCGGTCGGTGGCGTGTCCGCGGCCGGTAAAGGCCAGGCTTCCGTGCAGGACGGCCTCGATGCGCAGCAGCGCAATCGTATTGCCTGCGCGGAGGATCCGCTGGCGCAGAGCATCCAGGAAGCGCGCAGAGGCAAGCATCGGCCCCATGGTGTGCGAGCTCGACGGTCCGACGCCGATCTTGAAGATATCGAAGATACTCAGGAACATCGGGCTTTCCGTTGAGCCATCGCCGGGCACTGCGCAGGCCGATCGACGCCGGTACGCTCTGGGCGTTGAGACAACGCCCAGAGCGTCCCATTGGCCGATACGGGCGAGGCCTCCCCGATGGAAGTCGGAAGACCCGATCTTCCGCATAGCCGAAAACGTGCCACGGCTCGTCGGCCCGGCGCGTCATGGCGGTCCAGCAGCGCCCCGCCCTGGAGCAGGCGCGTCGTCTCGGCCGAGGCGGCCGACGATGCGAAACCGGAAACGGGGCTACCCGTCGCCAACCGGGGCTGCCGTCGCATCCTCGGGTTGTGGGGCAGGCTGCATACCGCGATGCTGGGTACGCCTCCGTCGGACCGCGGGCAGATCTCGCGCGATGCCCGGAATCCTGGACCGGATCAGGCCGCGCGGGCTTGAGCGACGAGACGGTCGAGCGTTCCAAGGATCGCCGCGGGCGTGTCGATCGCCGCCATATCCGCCGCGATCGAGCACGCGCGCTCGCCGAAGGACGGCTCGCTCAGGACCCGATCCACCGCCGCGCGCAGGGCTTGAACCTCTGGCCTCTGCGATGGGATCTCGATGCCTACGCCCGACCATGCCACACGGGCGCCGACCTCGGCCTTGTCCTCGGTGCGTCCAGCCGCCACGATCGGTATGCCGGCTTGCAGAGCCAGCTGCACAGTCCCGTAGCCACCGTTGGTGACCAGCACATCGACCTTGGGCAGGAGCGCCGCAAAATCGAGGAACTCGGCAAGACGCGCGTTCTTCGGGATCGGTCCGCGCACGTTCCCGATCGGCCGAAGGCCGGTGGTGACGAGCACCAGGAGGTCGTCGCGCGTGCCGAGCGCCGATAGGGTCGGCTCGATCAGTTCGCCCAGATCGGCGTTGGCGACTGTTCCCTGGGTTACCAGCACGACCCGTTTGGACCCGTCGAGGTCGCCCCACCAGTCCGGCAGGGCGGCGTCCCGCTGAGGAGGAGGGGGCAGCGCGCCGACGAAACGGACGTGGTCGGGCAGGCCACCGAAATCGTACTCGAACGCCGGCACGGTCGTCTGGAGAAAGGCGTCGGCCATGAGATGGCGCGAATGCAGCACCGCACACGGCAACGGCGGCAGTCCCATCGCGGCGAGTTTGGCATCCGCGTAAGCGCGGACCGGCGCACCGAACGCCCGTTCGGCTTCGAGCGCGATGGCCGCGTACATCGCGCGGGCGGCCTCGTCGCGTGCCGGGGGCAACCCGATCATGGTCGGAGCGCCGTCCGGCCTGTCGGCCACCATGATCGTGATGCTGCAGGCGACGATGGGTGGCCGGGGCGTCGCCTCGTCTAGGAACAGGGCCGTCGCGCCGAAGAACAGATCGTCGACGACGATGATGTCGGGACGTTCGGACGCCAGGATCCCGCGCAGGGTCTCAGCCTGCGCTGGCATCGGGTCGAGGAAGATACGCTCGAAATTGTAGCGCAGCTGCTCCGGGCCCGGGGGGAGGCTCGCGCGCTCAGGCATCACGTCCTCGATCCGCCTGAAGTCGATGTCAGCGCCGGGGGCGAGGGGCAGGAAGCGGGCACCGGATCTTTCGACGGACGGGCGGAGATGCCCGGCCGTGGCCACCAGCGCTTCGTCGCCGCGGGCCAAGGCCATGCGCGCGATGGCCAGCAGCGGATTCAGATGACCGGCGGCCGGTGTAGCGGCAAAGAGGATCTTCATGCGGGCCCCGTGACGGCAACGGAACAGCGTCTGGTCGGTCACACGCGCTGCACTGTTCCGTGCTCGGCGGTGAAGGACCGTCTCTGCCCCTGACCGGGTGTTTGGCCCCCGCGCATGACCGCAGCGTTTCGCCTGTGGGCGATCGGGTTACAGGCGTAACGTCCGACCACCGGGCCTTCGCCCCTGCGTTGCGTCGGCGATGGTGTTCATCCCAGACATTGTCCGCCTCCGCTTCGCGCGAGACGACGTGTCCTGATTGCATGACGGCGAGGATAGGTGGTCCGCTGTTCTACGGTCTTGCTCCGAACCGACAGGCCATAGTCAACCCGTTCAGGCCAATCGCCGAGCGTCCGCTATCTTCGGACCCATGCCGGGAACCGGAACAGCAGAAATCCACCCCAGCCAGACGTTATCACAGCGCTTTCCGCTGAAGTGGATACTCGTTCGGCCAAAGAGCGCGCGAGAATACAAAGGCTCAGAGCCGGCGGATGCGACCGGTGCTGGCGGTAAGCAGCCCGTCGGTCTCCCAAATCAGCTCGTGGAGAAGCGGACAGTACCCTCGATCCAACCTGTCCGCCCGAGCGGCCGACGACAACGCCTTCGCGCGGACCTGAGCGCCACACGGATCGATGGCACGGACTCCGCCGACGATTGCGCGGTCGTCCGCCTGCTCGGAACGTCTAAACGGCACTATAGGAAGGTGACGACGGTAATCGCACTGGTGCCTCCAGACCCACGCGCGTCGAACGGTCCGGCCAGAAAGCCTCGCTGGCCGCGCGCTGCGCTCGTCCATTCGTCGCGCCGGATCGCCTCATCCGAATAGCGGCCGGAGCGGGCCGGGCACGCAATCGCGGGCGGCGGGGCCGTCATCCGCATCGATGCCTCAGGCAATGGCGGGCGGAACTGGATCCAGCCGACGCTTGAGCCCGACGCGCCGTTCGCGTGAACCTCCAATCTGCACCGTCCGCCAAGCAGCAGGACTTCGCCGTCCGGACCTAAAACACGGCCGGCGAGACCCAGGCGGCGCGGCCCGACGATGTCTGGCTTCACACGGGCGACGTCTGCACCTGACGGCACCGGGTGGGCAGGCGCGTCACCCGCGACCGAACCGGGGCTTGTACCGGCCGCATCGGCCAGCTGTCCGCCGATCGGCCTCGCAGACGGCGTGATCGTCGCGCGCACCTCATCAGAGTGCCAGGACGGGCCCTCCCGTGCCTATCGCAGGGTCGGCGACTCGCCGGGTTTCAGATGGCGGTCTTCGCCATCGGGGCCACCGAGGGAGACGTGATCGTTGAGGCGTCCGAGATGGTTGAAGACGTGCTCGAAGGCCTCCGTGACAGCCTGCTCGAAGGAGCCATCGCCCATCCCCTGTGCGGCCTTGAGAGCACTGAGCAACGCCCGGTGCTTTTCGGTATCCTCGGACATGTCAATCTCCCGGCCGGCGTGGTCGCCGGTTCGGCAAGCCAATCGCGATGAGAGACCCCGGTTCCTGCGCATCATCGATCCCGAGTTCGCCGGGGACACCGTGGAGCCATAGGTTCGATGCGCGATGCCAGGTCGGGCCAGACCGTCCTTTCGTGAGCGCAGCGCCGCACGCCTTCGCGCACACGGTCCGTCGAAGCAGCAGATCGTTGCTCCCGCAACCGCCATCCGCAGCCGGGATCGGGGCGTTTGCGCCACGATGATGGCCCAGCCCGCGACCTGATCGGAGAACCGATGCCGAACCGAATCCAGGCCGCCTTCCGCGCCGCTGCCGAGGCCGGCGTCGGCTTCTGGGCGGCCTGCAACCGGCTGCGCCTGCCCGGAACGGCAAATCCCTTCGTCGTCGGTGTCCACGAACCGATGCGCGCGGAGCTGACGCTGGAAAACCTGCCGGTCACCGGGGCGATCCCGCCGGGCCTCGACGGCCTCTACCTCAAGATGGGGGCCAACCCCGTCCGCGCCGCGACGCGGGGCCATGACTGGTTCCTCGGCGACGGCATGGTGCACGGCCTCGCGATCGAGGCCGGCAAGGCGCTGTGGTACCGCAACCGTTGGATCGGTTCACGCACGGCCGCCGCAGCGCTCAAGCGGCCTGCGGCGCCCGGGCCGCGGCGGGGCGGCAACGACACCGTCAACACCAACGTCGTCGCGATCGGCGGCCGGATCTTCGCCGTCGTGGAGGCCGGCAGCTTCCCCGTCGAACTTGCCTGGGACCTTGAGGCGCAGCGCTACAATCCGTTCGACGGCACCCTGACCGGGTCCTTCACCGGGCACCCGCATCGCGACCCGCGGACCGGCGAGACCCACGCGATCGCCTACGACGGCCGCGTCTGGGACAGCGTCCGCCACGTCGTCGTCGCGCCGACCGGGCAGGTCGTGCGGGACGTGGCGATCCCGGTCGCGCATGGCCCCTGCATCCATGACTGCGCGTTCACGGCGCGTTTCGTGATCGTGCTCGATCTGCCCGTCACCTTCTCGTTCCGGGCCCTGCTAGCCGGGTACCGCTTCCCGTTCCGATGGAACCCCCGCCACGGGGCCCGGGTGGGCCTCCTGCCTCGGCAAGGCGACGGCGCCGACATCCTCTGGTGCGAGGTCGATCCCTGCTTCGTGTTCCACATAGCCAACGCCTACGAGGACGCGGACGGGCGGGTGATCCTCGACGTGATCGCCTACGCGACGGTATTCACCGCTATCGGGGCGGGCTCGACAAGCCGGGCCGCCTCGAACGCTGGACGGTCGATCCCACGACGGGGCGTGTCGCGCGACGGGTGCTCGATCCCGCGGCGCAGGAGTTCCCCCGCATCGATGAGCGGTGCCTCGGGCAACGCCACCGCTACCTCTACACGGTGAGCGTCCCGGCCGACGGCAACACGCAGCTTGCCGGTGCGACACAGCTCTACAAGCACGACATGGAGACGGGTGCGCGCCACGTGCACGACTTCGGTCCCGACCGCATCCCCGGGGAGTTCGGCTTCGTGCCGGCACAGGCCGGGGCCGATGAGGACGAAGGCTGGCTCGTCGGGCTCGTGATCGACACCGCGCGGGACACGACGGACTTCACCGTCCTCGACGCGCGCGCGTTCGAGGCGCCACCCGTCGCCGCGGTCCACCTCGGGCACCGGATCCCGCCGGGCTTTCACGGCAACTGGTTCCCGGCGCACGACCCGTCCGGAATGGTCTGATCCGGCGCCGACCGGAAGTCACGGTGCGTGTCCGGCAAGGGCGACCCGACCGTCGAGGATGCGGGGCGCTTCCGCCGTCAAACCGTCCCTCTCAAAGTGTCGGGAATGTGGTTTCATTCAACTGCGTCGCGAACGAGCCGAAAGTCAGATGAATCATCGTTTGCGGCTTCGGATCCCAGCCGAAGAAGCGCCCGGTCGACCGCATCTTCGCCAGATCGATCAGTACGATCGATTCCAGGGGCAGCACTGTCTCTGTCCAGAACAGGATGTGAAGATCATCCTCGACATCGAAATAGGCGCATCGTTCCACGTCGGCGATGCCCTTCTCGGCGCCGTTTACACAGTGCCAGGCCATGCATTCGCGGTTAAAGTAGACGTGCTCGTACCAGTCGTCCGAACTGTACCGATACAGGATCCGCTTGCCGACGAGCGATGAGGATTGCGCGATCGGGCGGCCCCCGGGCGCGCCGTCGATGAGGCCGTTGACGAATTGCGTGCGGGTCCGGCGTGCCCCGTTCACTTCATGATAGGAGGAGATTGCCGCGAAGAGATCGCCCGTTTCCTCCCGGATGACCAAAGTTACGACCGCTTCGTCATCTTGCTTGAAGAAGTCCACGAACAGAAGTCCCGGACGCGCCTCGACGGCGTGATAGGCCCCGTTCCCGGTCCGGCCGGCATCCTGCCCTTCGCGGACGGTCCAAGTCAGCCGCTCGCCGTCGTGAAAGCGATGCTCGATGATCGAGCCGTTGGAGAAACGGACGGGCAGGGTCCGACCGGCCAGCGCGTCCGACCGGGGATAGCTGTGTTCGCCGAAGCCAGCCGCCATTTCCGTCAGGCTCGGCCAGTCACTCGCGGGAATATAGGTCTGCGAGGTAATGTGTGCCTGGATGTCGTAGGCCATCCGAGTTCTCCCTAGGCGATGCGGAGATCGCCTGCTGGACAGCTCCGATCGATCGGAGCCGGTCGACATCGCGCTGTGCGGAAATCGGCCAGTCGCGATCAGACTTCGTTGCGAGTTCGGCCGCGCGAACCGTAGAGCGCCGGCTTGGTCCCTGTGATCTGCAGCGACGGGTCGATCTTACGAAGGAGAAAGCCGCGGCGCGATTGCGCCAGATGCCAGGAACCGATATTTCACGACAAATCCGGGACGGAGTGATTTGACGGTGGGGGCATCACGAAGCGATGGCGCGCGTCTCGTCTTTCGTCTGCGTGTCCTCGCTCTGTGCATTGGTTCGGGAATTCACCCGAACCGGATTGTCCCCTGATCAACTGCTGGCGCGGCATGGCCTGCAGGTCCACGATCTCGACGACCCCTACCGACGCATTCCGGTTTCCGACTATGTCGGTATCCTGGAGTATGCCGCGCGGTTCGCCGCTGATCCGATGCTCGGTGCGAAGATCGGAATGGGCACTCGCCCATCCGATCTGGGACCCGTCGGCATGCTGTTCGCAGCGTCCGGGACGCTGCGCGCCGGCCTCAACCGTTTGGCGCGCACGCTCGCAGTCTGGCAGGACGCAACACACATCGACCTGCGCGAAGACGAGGCCGGGCGCCTTTCCTGGAGCTACCGCCTCGTGGATGCCGGGATCGGCCCGCATCGCCAGGACGATGAGAGCGCGATCTTCGCCACCGCGGCCATCGCCAAGGCGACGTTCGGGACCGGCGGGCGGCCGGTCGAGGTGCACTTCGCCCATCCGGCCCGAGGCGATGCTGCGTTCTACGCCCGCTATTTCGGTATGCGCCCGCTTTTTGGCCAATCGGCCAACCGGTTGTTCTTCGCGGCGGATGCGGCGGATCGCGTCGTCCGGATCGAGGACGGTAACCTGACCGCGATGCTGGAGCGGCACATTCGCGACCTCGCGAAGGCGCGTACGGAGGCCGACGATCTGATCATGCGGGTGCGGAACGCCGTCTGCGCCGCCCTGCCGACGCACCGCACGACGCTGGAGGATGTCGCCGCCAAGCTCGGCATGACGCCGCGCACGCTGCAGCGCCGGCTCGCGGAGCGAAACACGTCGCTCCGCGAATTGGTCATCGGCGTTCGCCTCGAGGCATCCCGCGCCCTTCTCAGCGAAGGCAATCTGGCGATCGCCGATGTCGCGCGAAATCTGGGCTATTCCGACGGCACCGCATTCTGGCGCGCCTTTAAGGCGCGAACCGGGATGACGCCACTGGCCTACCGCAACCGGCTTTGACGGTCGGACGCCCCGTCGTCTCACCGTGCGTCAGTGACTGATGCAGACGGACTTGGTTTCCGTATAGGCATCGAGCCAAACGATGCCGAAGTCGCGGCCGATCCCGGATTGCTTGACGCCCCGAACGGCATCGCCAGATCAATCACCACGTGGGCGTTGATCCAGACGGTTCCCGCCTTGATCCGGCGGGACAGGTTCATCCCGTGGTCGAGGTCGCGCGTCCAGAGACTGGCGCCGAGACCGAAATCCGTGCCGTTCGCCCGCCGCACGGCCTCCTCAGCCTCTTCGATGGCGTGGATCTTCAGGACGGGGCCGAAGATCTCGTCACGGCTGACCAGGGATTCGTCCTCGGGGTCGACGTAAGCCGCCACAGGGGTCAGGAAGTTGCTTTGGTTGGCGAGGCAGTTAGCGCCGATCGGCCCACGTTCCGGCCGCGTGAAGGCGCCGCCGTAATTCTCGCAGCAACAGCCCCGGGCCGGGCCGTCGAGCAGTTCGACCGCGATCTTCACACCCCGGGGGATCGCCACGATCTCGCCGGACGCCACGTCGATTGTCCCGAACTCTGTGCGGACGCGGAGCCAGCTTTCATTCGAAGCTGATTTCAGGGCACGCCGCGGTCCCTCGATCGCATCCGTCGCGCAGGGGTGTCCACGCCTGTAAGAACAGATCAGGTCGTGCGGCGCGATCCGGTCCGTGCGGGAAACGCTTCCACCTCGTGTGTGAAAGGAAAATCAGTGTCCTTGTAAAGAGCAAGGCGAAGGAAAAATATCGTCAACCTGCGCAATCTGGCAGCAACTGGCGCGTATCATCGAATCGTGGCGCATTCTGCCGTTGATGGCTTCGGCGCTCCGACATGAACTGCGGTGGTCTTGAAGAGGGCACCGACATGACGAACCTTTCTGACCAAAGTCGGAACCGGATGCTTGGTTCCTGGCGCGTTGTCTTCCTGGTTGTTTCGGCGGCCGCGCCGCTGACGGGGATGCTCGGCGCGGTTCCGGCTGCCATCACGATGGGAAACGGCGCGGGTCTGCCCGGCGCCTACCTGCTGGCAGGCATCATCCTGCTTCTGTTCAGCGCCGGCTTCACCGCGATGAGCCGGCACGTGGTCGAGGCCGGGGCATTCTACGCCTATATCGGCAAGGGCTTCGGCGCGTCGATGGGCTTCGGATCGGCGCTGGTCGCGCTCGCCTCGTACACGGCCGTGCAGATCGCTCTTTACGCGCTGTTCGGCTTCTTCTGCGGCAGCGTCATCAGCGATGCCGTCCCGTGGTTCGTGTATGCGCTCGCGGCGCTCGCCGTCGTCCAGTTCCTGGGATTGCGCAACCTCGACCTCAACAGTCGGCTGCTCGGCATCCTGATGACCCTGGAAATGGGCATCCTCGTCGTCCTGGCCGGTGCGGTCGTTCTCCATGGCGGCGGCCCGGAGGGGCTCACCCTCAAGCCGTTCCTGCCGTCCGAGGTGTTCGGCGGCCATCTCGGTATCGCCGTCATGTTCGCGATGGCGAGCTTCCTCGGCTTCGAGGCGACGGCCATCTACGCGCAGGATTGTCGGGACCCGGAGCGGACCATCCCGCGGGCCACCTACACAGCGGTGATCCTGATCGCGGTCTTCTTCACGTTCGTCACTTGGAGCATCGTCTGCGCCTACGGATCCGAAGCCGCCGTTGCGGAGGCGACCAACGATCCGGCGAACTTCTGGTTCAAGCAGGCCGCGATTCATCTCGGACCGTCCGCGACGCTCACGATGAGCGTGCTGCTGCTGTCGAGCATCTTCGCCAGCATCCTGGCCTTCCATAACGCGCTCAGCCGTTACTTCGTCGCCCTCGGCCGGGACGGCTGGCTGCCCCCAGTCCTGGCCGAGATCGATCCGACGTACCGCGCGCCGCGCAACGCCAGCTTCACGCAAACCGGATCGGCCCTGCTCGGCATCCTCCTGTTCGCGGTGAGCGGATGCGATCCCTACGCGGTCGTGTTCTCGTGGATGTCGGCGTTCGCGACACTCGGCATCCTCGGCCTCCAGCTGCTCGTGAGCCTCAGCGTGCTCCTGTACTTCCGCCGCGCCGCGGGGCCGAAGCCGATCTGGACGACCGTGGTCGCGCCGCTCCTGAGCGGGGTGGGCCTGTTCGGTGTGCTCTGCCTGCTGATCGCCAACCTGCCGGCGCTCAGCGGCTCCGACAGCCCGTATCTCAACCTCCTGCCGGTCGCGATGCTGGCCCTTCTGCTCATCGGCATCGTCGCCAGCCGCCTTCGGGCCGCCCCGGTCGGCCTCGGCGGCGCGACCTCCTGACGACGCACCGCCGGCCCGCCCGGACCTTCGTCACCCCCCGGTTCACCCTCGCAACGTGTTCGCCATGTCTGAGCTTCCCCTACATCCGCTCGATCCGCTGAGCCTCGCCGAACTGACGCGCGCCCGGGACATCCTGGTTCGCGAAAAGGCCCTCGACGCCCAGGCCCGGTTCGCCATCGCCGAACTGCGCGAGCCGGACAAATCCGTCGTCCTGGATTTCGACGAGTCCGTCTGGACCGGCAGTACGCCGCCAGCGACCTTCCCCCGCGTGGCCTTCCTGGTGGTGATCGATGGACCGCGTGGCGAGGTCTGCGAGGCGACGGTCGATCTCGTCGGGGAACGTGTCCTGACTTGGCAGACGATGCCGTTCGGTGAGACGCCCTACGGTCAAGCGCCGATCCTGTTCGACGACTTCCTGACCGCCGAGCGCGTCGTGAAGGCTGATTCGGCTTGGCGCGCGGCGATCCGGCGGCGCGGTTTGACGGATGCGGAGATCGAACGCGTCCAGGTCGATCCGTTCTCGGCGGGGTATTTCGACCGGGATGGCGAAAAGGGCCGACGCCTCGTGCGTGCCGTGAGTTACTGGCGCGAGGCGCTCACCGACAACGCCTACGCGCACCCGATCGAGGGCGTCGTTGCGGTGGTCGATCTGACGGCCCAGGTGGTTCTCGAACTGATCGACGACGGCCGCATCATCCCGGTGCCCCGCCGCAAGCTGAACTACGACACACCGAGCCTCGGCCCAGCCCGGCAGACCCTGAAGCCGCTCGACATCGTACAGCCCGAGGGGCCGAGCTTCACCGTCGAGGGCTGGCACGTGCGCTGGCAGAACTGGACGTTCCGCATCGGCTTCACCCCGCGCGAGGGGCTGGTGCTCCACCGCCTCGGCTGGGACGACGGCACGGGCAGCCGGCCGATCCTCTACCGGGCGAGCGTCACCGAGATGGTCGTCCCCTACGCCGATCCAAGCACAAACCATTACTGGAAGAGTGCCTTCGATGCGGGTGAGTACGGCCTCGGCCGCCTCGCCAATACGCTCGAACTTGGATGCGACTGTCTCGGCCTGATCCATTACTTCGACGTCCCAAGCCTCGACGATTTCGGCGCGCCGTTCCTGATGAAGAACGCAATCTGCATGCACGAGGAGGATTACGGCACGCTCTGGAAACACTACGAGATCCGAACCGGGGTGTTCGAGATGCGGCGGTCGCGGCGGCTGGTGATCAGCTTCTTCGCGACAGTGGGGAATTACGATTACGGGTTTTACTGGTATCTCTACCAAGACGGGACGATCCAGCTCGAAACCAAGCTGACCGGCATCATCCAGACCTCAGCGATCATGCCGGGCGAATCCTATCCCTGGGGTGGGATGGTCTCGGAGGGCCTGGGCGGACCGACCCACCAGCACTTCTTCAATGTTCGCCTGCACATGATGGTGGACGGCGAGTGTAATTCAATCTCCGAGAGCGAATTCCACCCGCGTCCCGTCGGTGCGGACAATCCCTATGGCAACGTATTCGACATTCGCACGCGGCAGCTCATGAACGAGAGCGAGGCCGCGCGGGAGGCCGACGGGGCCACCGGCCGCTACTGGAAGGTGTTTAATCCCAACACGAAAAACGCACTCGGCGCACATCCCGGCTACAAGCTGGTGGTGAATCCGAGCCCGCTGATGCTGGCGCAGCCCGACAGCTTCGTGCGTCAGCGCGGTGGTTTCGCCACCAAGCACGTCTGGGTGACGCCGTTCGACCCGCGGGAGCGTTACGCCAGCGGAGACTACCCGAACCAGCATGCGGGCGGCGGCGGATTGCCGGCCTACATCCAGCAGAACCGCTCCATCGACAACACCGATCTCGTCCTCTGGCACACCTTCGGTCACACGCATGTCTGTAAACCGGAGGACATGCCGGTCATGCCGGTCGAATATGCCGGGTTCATCCTGAAGCCGAATAACTTCTTCTCCGGCAACCCGGCCATGGATCTGCCGGGCAAAAGCAATGCCGCGAGCTGCCGTCACGACGGCAAGGTCGAAAAAGCTAAATCCGGCTGCTGCGGCACGACCGCCTGAGCACCTTTAGCCAAGCCATGCTTCGGAGACGCACGCCGTATCCGGGGAATTCATCTTGCCGGAACATTCTCATGGCCGATCATCGCGAAACGCGGAAGGACATCAGGCGTCCTTTTCTTCAACCTGCCTGCTGCTTCCTTCTGCCCTGGATCACGGTGACCCTCGCGCTCACGAGCGCTCCGGCCACCCAGACGCTCTGCGGCCCCTCGGGCAAGCCAGTGCCCGGAAGCCCCACGTCCGGCGACCAACACGCGATGCCCTGCGGCCATGGCGTGGGCCGGCGCTCGTCCATCTGACCAAGCTGTCGTCTGTATTTCCAACCGGAAAGTCCCATGCTCTTCCGTCATATTCATTGTCGCACCGGGTCTCGACTGTCCGCGCTTGGCCTTGCACTGTTGATCGGCGCCTGTCCGCAAATTGCCAAGGCCGATCCGCCCAGCAGCGCCCCGGATCTGCCGGTCGGCGGGCAGAAGAGCAATCCGCCCGGCCCGACACCGAGCGCCACGACACCGGTGCCAACCCTGCCGGCACCGTTCAGCGCGGCGTGGTACGACACGATTCATTTCGGGACGCAGGTTGTCGGTGGCTTCGTCCTGAATCCCCAGCAATCTGGAAATTCTCTGCAGTTCGGTCAGTTGATGACAGACCGCGCCAACATCCCGCTGTTGAATCAGCTCCAAGTGACGGTCGAGCGGGTGATCGATCCCGCGCAGACCGACTACGATTTCGGCTTCAGCTTCCAGGCCCTGTACGGCAGCGATGCCCGCTACCTGCACTATCCGGGGCAGTTCGATCGCCTTCTCGGAGACCGGAACCAGCTGGTGGTCCGAACCGCCACCGTGTCGGCTCATCTGCCCTGGCTCACCGACGGGGGCCTGGACGTGAAGGCGGGCGAATACGGGTCCCCGGTCGGCTACGAGGCCTACGATCCGGCGCTCAGCCCGTTCTTCTCCCACTCCTACATCTTTGCCTGGGGTGTGCCAGGGTTCCATACAGGTCTTCTCAGCACCCTCCACGTCAACGCGACGCTCGATTTCTGGGCGGGGGTCGATACCGGCGCCAATACGGGCCTGGGCTATAGGCTCGGCGACAACAACCGGTCGGGCGCCGGCGTCGTCGGCATCGGCCTGA
The DNA here is from genome assembly GCF_900103445.1 of Methylobacterium phyllostachyos. GTDB lineage: Bacteria > Pseudomonadota > Alphaproteobacteria > Rhizobiales > Beijerinckiaceae > Methylobacterium > Methylobacterium phyllostachyos. The sequence goes on from NZ_FNHS01000003.1 coordinate 367,767, forward strand.
ACGGCCTGCTCGACGGCAAGCTGACGGTGCTGGCGATCAGCCATATCGGCTCGGAGACGCCGACCCGGTTCAGTGTCACGGCCGACCGGGATACGCGCTACTACAACGACCTCGTGCTGAGCTACAAAGCCAGCGACACCTTGAGTTTCGTCAGTGAGCTCAACTACGTGCGCGATACCGCGATCAACGCCCAGGCCTATGGCATCGCCAACTACATGTCCTGGGTGATCAATCCGGACGTTACGTTCAACCTGCGCGGTGAAGTCTGGCGCGATGAGAAGGGTTACTTCGTGGCTGGGTTCCCGAATAGCCTCGATCCGCTCCGGGCCCTCGTCGGGCTGCCGAATACGGCCTTCGTCCTTGATGCGCCCGGACCGGTCACCTATAGCGAGGTCACCGTCGGCGTGACCTACAAGCCCAAGGTTGAGGGGCCAGTCGCCTTCGCGGTTCGTCCGGAACTGCGCTATGATCATGTCGATGGCGCCCGGGCGTTCAATCGGCAGCGCGACCGCAATGCGCTCACCGCTGCGATGGACATCATACTCAGCTTTTGACAGTCGATGCCGGAGGCGCTGCGAAGGGCGATGACGGTCGGGACCATCCGGGCAACCGTGCTTGCACGCGTCGTTCGGAACCTCGACGCGCGCTCCGGCCAAGCGGACGCTTTGCTTCACGAGGTAGGCCTCAATCGCGGCCTGATCAGCGACGACTATTCTCTCGTATCGCTGAAAAGCTATGCGCGCTTCTTCGATCGCGCGGCCGCCGAACTCGGCGACCGCTGGTTCGGCCTTCGGCTCGGCACGGAGATCCGGCCGGTCGACCTCGGTCCGATCGGGGCATTGATGTCGAATGCCTCCACGCTTTCACAAGGCCTCGACGATCTCTGCCGCCATATCGAGGCTCTGCAGAGTGCGACAGCGTTCTCTATCCACCGCCGGGGGGCGCAAACACATCTCACCTACAGGATCACCGATCCGACTGTCGGGCCGGCGATCCAGGATGCCGAGTTCACCCTATCTGCAACCTGCAACGTCATCCGCAGTCTCATCGGTTCGCACTGGTCGCCCATCGAGCTTCATCTCCGTCACCCGGCACCTCAGACCACCGCGATTGCGCAGCAGACCATCGGCGCTCCGGTGGTCTTCGGGAACTCACTGAACAGCATCGTTCTCCGCTCCGCCGACCTCGCGCTCGCGCCGCTGAACGCGCAGCCGGACCTACGAACGTTTCTGGAGCGCCACGTGCTGGACTTGATCCAGGAGAAGGGCTCCCACCGGTCCACCGCCGAGCGGGTCGATGCCGTGATCGCTCTGCTGCTGCCTCACGGCGTTCCGACGCTGGCCCGGGTCGCCGGGGAGATCGGCTGGAGCGCGCGCTCACTGCAACGCGCCCTGACGGACGAGGGGACGTCGCTACGCACTTTGGTGCAGCAGCATCGGCACCGAGTCGCACAGGCGATGCTTGAAGAGCGGACCCATTCGCACGCGGCGATCGCTCACGCCCTCGGCTATGCAGACGCGACAGTGTTCTGGCGCGCCTACAAGAGCTGGACCGGATCGCCGCCGTCCGGGATCAGGAAAGGCCACTGATTGGCTGTGGCGAGCTGGTTGGGCGCGCAGGCCCCCGATTGCCAAAACCCAAATCGGGATCGGGCGATCTGTGGCCGTATCGGACTGTTGGAAAGGTATAATCTCGAACGGCGCAATCTGGCTTGTCGGACGATGTGAAATGCGATCGATTTGAGTCCACCAACGGTTATGTGCTGCAATGATTAGGTGGAAGACTGGCGGATCATCTCTGTCAATTCAGCTGCGCTGGCGCTCGCTTTGACGAGCCGTGCCGGTCTTGCCCCTCGTATCATCTACGGTGAGAAGAATCTTCCAGTATAATTTTATTAGTTGCATCGATCAGCGAACCCACAAGCTGGCAGGCTCTTGCTAAAAAACACCGATTTCATAACCAATAATTTACTAACATTTAAATAATTGACAATTTATAGCAAAAATATTGCCGATCTCATAGGTATTTTTCTAAATTCACTGACGTAGCTTTCTGGACGACCGAATTCGGCCGTAAGCAGATGGTCCGCTTTGGGGAGGGCAGCCGCAGAAGCGGACCACCTGCGACCGCCCCAAACCGGTCATACGGCCCAGCGGCGAGGCGTTGCCCAAAACCGTCATGGCCAATGTAGCTTGGCCGGCTTCGGCTCTGCCCACCAGCGCCCTAGGTTACCCGTTATGGGAACCGAGCGCGCTGATCAGGACATCGGAGAAAGAGACGAGGGGTCGTCTGCTGCGAGGCAGAGGTCGTTTTCCAAACCGCTCGACCTTTTGAATGTTCTGCTGATCGACGTGAACGGGGCGATCAAGCCCTATCTCAACGTCTACCTCTATGTGCATCGCGGATGGGATGATGCCTCCGTCGGTCTCGTCAGCACGGTGTCGGGCATCGTCGGCATCGCGGCACAGACGCCCATCGGCACCGCCATCGACGCGGTTCGCGATAAGCGCGTGATCCTGCTCGGCGCCCTGATCGCGCTGTCGCTGGCGACCCTCCTGATCGCACTGTTTCCGCAGTTCTGGCCCGTGCTCATCGCCTCCTGCGTGCTGGCCGCCGTTGGCGGCATGCTCAGCCCGGCGATCGCAACGTTGACGCTTGGCCTGTTTCCCGCCGAAAGCCTCGCCCGCCGGTTCGGGCGCAATGCCGCGCTGGAGCGGACCGGGAACGTCGCCATCGCGGCTCTGATCGGCCTCGTCGGTTGGCTGTTCCCGGACCGTGCGGTCTTCCTACTGGTCCCGGTCTGCGCCATCGTCTCGGCGGCGGCCCTCTACGCCATCCCGCGCCGCGCCATCGATGCGCGTCGGGCCCGCGGCGGCGGCGACGGCGACGGCGATCAGGCCCCCGCCAAGTGGCGGACGCTGCTGACGTGCCGCCCGCTCATGGTCTTCGCCGCCTGCGTGGCGCTCTTCCACTTCGCCAACGCACCGCTGCTGACCCTGGTCGCGCAGGAGATCGGGAAGGCGCGACCGGATTGGTCGTCCATCATCGTGTCCGTCTGCATTATCGGTGCGCAGGCGGTGATGGTGCCGATGGGGCTCATCGTCGGCCGCCGGGCCGAGCGCTGGGGTCGAAAGCCGCTCCTCGTGATCGGCTTCGCCGCACTGCCGGTGCGGGCCCTGCTCTACCTCGTCTGGCGGGACCCCTTCTGGTTGATCGCGGTCCAGTGCCTCGACGGCATCGGCGCCGGCCTGCTCAGTGCGGTCAAGCCTCTGGTGCTTGCCGACATCACCCGGGGGACCGGCCGCTACAACGCGGCCCATGGCCTGATCGGAACCGTGCAGGGCGCGGGCGCATCCCTGTCTTTCGTCATCGCCGGAACCCTGGTCCAGTTGGTGGGGTTCGATGCGGCCTATCTCGCCTGCGCGGCCGTGGCCGTCGCTGCGCTCGGGGTGCTCGTGACGCTGATGCCGGAGACGGCGCCCGAGAAACCGCGCGGTGGCCCATGGGCCTGGTTCCGGGCGCTACGGCCGGCCGCAGCGTAAGGAGGAAGCGTGGAACATCCCGTATCAGGCATGGGCCGCCGCTGGCGGGCCGCACCGCTGGCCATGCTATTGTTCGCTGCCCTGCCGGCCGCCGCCGGCACGCTGCACAGCACCTATATCGATCCGTCCGCGATGGCGCTGCAACGCGTCCTGCCACCGCCGCCGGCACCTGGTTCGGAGGCGGCCGGAGCGGACATGCGAGCGGTAGAAACCGCCGTCCATGCGCGCACCCCCGAGGATCAGCAGCGCATCACCGCGAACCTGCCCTGCACCCTCGACCGGTTCACCGAGGTCCTTGGTCCGCGCTTCACCGTGGAGGCCATGCCGGTCACCGCCGCCTTGATCGCGCGTGTGTTCCAAGACGGCGAACTTGCCGTGCTGGCCGCCAAGGCCGTGATCGATCGACCGCGCCCCTACACGCTCAAGCCCGACCTCGCTACGTTCGGGCATCGATCCGCCAGCGCGTCCTACCCGAGCGGTCACGCCACGTTCGGATATCTCGCGGCGGCGGTGCTGGGGCAGCTCGTGCCGGACAAGCGCCGGGCGCTGTATGCGTTCGCGGCCTCCTACGGGGCCAACCGCATGATCGCCGGGACGCATTTCCCGTCCGACCTCGAAGCCGGCAAAATCGCAGCGGCCGTGATCGCGGAGACGCTGTTCAAGGACCCGCGCTTTCAAGCGGATTACGCGCGCGCTGCCGCGGAGGTCGCCGCCCCGGGCGGTGCCGCACACCGTTGATGGTGAGGCTTGACCTGCGGCCGGATCACGAAAGTGAGTGGCGGGTTGTGGTTGCAGCGCCCTGTTCACCTGCGATGCGGGCCAACGCTCCGCCCTCACATGGTTGGTGTCGTCCTGAGCGCACTCCGGAGACAGGCCGCACGACATCCGGGTCCCTGACAGCAGGAGATCCGACGATGCACCACATCACCAAAAAGACGGCCGGCGATCGGCACGGTACGGTCGAGGTCGCCGGTCGCGCCGTCACGGAGACTGGCAAGACGCGGCAGGCCGAGACCCTCGTCGGCGCGATCGGCGCCTGCGCAGAGGCGAATAACGCGGCCTTGGCCATCAGTCCTGATCGGGCTTTTCCTTGGTGATGGCGCCCGTCTTGGGATCCACGTGGAATTCCATCTTCACGCCGTTCTTCAATCCCTCGCCCTCCCAGTGCCCATCATCGGCCTCAAGTTCGGTGATGCTGGAGTAGCCGGCATTATCAATGTCTGCTTCACCTGCTCAGCCGGGATCCAGTCTGCCCCCGGCTTGTCCTTTTTTAGCCAGGGCCGGGCTGGCAAAACCCATCGCCAAAATCAAAGCGAGCGGCGGAAAGCCATCCCAAGCGGTCTTTCCACTCGGGCCGCCGTAACATCCCCATGATGGACTGCGTCAGCATCCCACCCCTCGCGGGCGCTGCTCCTGCAAGAGCCAGCGCTCAGCCGCACCTGACGCGCCAGCCAATGCTGGGGGATGGTTGGCTTCATCCGTTGGCGTATCGGCTATGGCAGCGTGTGCGTATCTGTGTGGGGGAAACAAGGTATCCCCGGCGAGCGCGGCCGCAAGCGTGGCTGCGCCATCTTGAACGCTGGTGGGGCGTTCTCCGGTATGCCCAGGATCAGAGCGATCTTAGATGACTTAAACACGTCTGAGAGACAATGTTTGACGATGTCGCTCGGCTACCTTGTTTACAGGCCCGCGTTTACAGGGCTGTTCGACCCGGGCACAGGTTTCCTCGGGCGGCTGCCCGAAGGCCCGGACTTGCGTGATCCGGCGAGCGTCGCGGGTGACAATGGCGTGGAGCACACCAGGGCGCTCTTCAACGAGACCTGTGCGGAGAAGTAAGCCGATGCACCATCGACGGAATGTCACGACGCGGCACGCAGCGAGCCTCTGGGCGGCAGCCGTGATCGTTCTGGTCGCAGCGACCGCCCAGGGCCAAGAGGCTCCGGACGTTCCGGCACCGAAGCGGAATGCCGCCAAGCTGGCAGGGTTGGTGGGCTTCGTGAACATCAATTGCGACAAGCTGCGCACCGATCAGGATCGCTTCAAAAGCGTCATTCGATCGATGGGCGTGGACCCTGACGAATTGGACCGCGATGCTCTGCTGCTGCAGGCTCAATCCTATCTGGCTGCGTATCAGAAGGATGTACCCGGCAGTTGCCAGAAGGCGGATGAGTTGTTCGGCCGGAGCGGCAGGATCATCCCCGGTGTGTTCCTCGCCCGGTGACCTGCAAGCGCCAAGACGGCCGAGGCCGGGGATGTCGCCTCTGTCTCGGCCTCAGTCGTCGAGACAGAGGCGGAAGTAGCTCCGCCGAATGGCCTCCTTCTCCTCGAAACCGACCGAGCGCGGGTTGAGAAGCTCTGGTCCATCCGGGACCCGGCCGAACCGCCGGGCGTCCAGATCGATCACGAAGCCCCGCTCGCCGGTATAGAGGCCGTCGCGGTTCTTGACGTTCACGGATCCGCAGATGTGCGTACGTCCGCTCCGGCGCAGCGCCGTGACTTTAGCGTCCGGACTGTCGAGATCCTGCCGGATCAGGTCCAGGACGATTCTTGTGTCGGGCGCGCCGATCGTCGCTTCGGATCCATCTTCGACGGTTTGACACCGTGCGGATCCGTTCGCGATCGCCAGCGAGGCGATCAGTACCAAAACGGGCCTGCGTACCCGGTACCCTGGATCACGTCTCATCCTGGTGGCTTCCTGGCGTTGACGCCTGCGTCGGTAAAGGGATGGGTCCCGGCGCCGCTTCTCCCCGCGCCTCGCCATTGGCGCCGAAGGCCAAGTCAGGGAGCGCTCCCGCTTCCCCGTTCCGTCGCGAGTGCGCACTCTGCCGAAGAGGGCACCGGTTCGGCGCAAGAGCCCGCGTCAAAACAAAGGCTTAGAGCCGTCTGGGAGCCCGGAGCGATCCCCCGGCTGGGACAGGGCGATGTGGATCAGTTCCGCAAGACTCCCGACACCGAGCTTAAGCCGCATGGCCGATGTGGTACTCACGACACTGCGGTAGTTCAGCGTCAGGATGCGCGCGATCTCGGTATAGGTCTTGCCCTTGCCGAGCAGCGCCAGAATCTGAAGCTCCCGCGCGTTCAGGCGCGACAGCGGCGAACGGTCGGCGACGAGGTCGAGGATCGCGATGTTGGTCGCGATCGCGTGGGGCAGGTAGCCACGGCCTGCACGCACCGCCTCGAGGGCTTCGAGGAACACCGACACGGAGGTGTCCTTCATCACGAAGCCCAAAGCCCCGGCCTCGAGGACGCGGGCAGCGATGACGGGATCGTCATACATGCTGAAGGCCAGGATGCGGGTCGCGGGCTCCAGCGCCCGGACCCGTCGGATCAGCGACAGGCCCGACAGCCCGTCCTCCCCGAAGGAGAGATCCGTCACCACGACGCCCGGCCGGTGGCGGTGGAACACCCGGTAACCCGACACGATGTCGCCTGCCTCGAAGACCTCGGCGACGCCTTCCACCTCCACGAGCTGCCGGAAGCCCTGCAGCACGACCGGATGGTCGTCGACGATCAGGATCCCGCCCCTGGCCGAGGCTGCTGCGCGGCGCTGCGTGATGGCCAGGCCCGCGCTCACGGAGCGCTCCGGGTGAGCGGCCTCACCTCGTTCTCGGAGAGTTCGGCGAGCGCCGCCTCGTGGCCGAGGCCCCGGTTGCGGATATTGACGTAATGCTGGCACATCTCGCCGTAGAGGCTCTTGTGCCGGCCCCGCGCGGCGGCGATCCGCCCGAGCCCGTCGAGGAGGTCGCGGTAGCCCTCGGCCTTGCCGCTCTCGGCCAGCATCTGGCCGAGCTGGACCGTGCGGTTGGCGATCATCCGCCGGTCCTCGATGAAGCCCTCGGCGGCGCGGGCGAGGCTCGTGCGCATTGCCTGGACGGGCGGCGCGTCGTTGGCGAGCGGATGCCCCGCTTCACGGCCGGCGAGCCAGCGTGCCGGATCGGTCCCATCCTTGGGGGAAAGCCAGGGAGCCAACTCCGTTTCGGCGGTGCGGGACACCACCGTGTCCTCCGTCTTCGCGTCGTCTTCGCCGCGATCGCACGCGGCGAGCGGCATCAGCAGGGCCAGAGCGGGCAGAACGACACGCCTCCTCATCGTGACGCCTCCGGTGCGTCGGGCGCCACGGCGAGGCTGCGCGGCCCCTCTGCGACGGGAATGCGGTTCACCTCCCGTAAGGTGGCGAGGTCGATCACGGATACGTTATCCGAGAACCAGTTGGCGACGTAGGCGAAGCCGCCAAGGATCGCCACCCCCTCCGGATAGGGGCCGACTGTCACCGTCGCCGTCACCGCGAGGGTGTCCGCGTCGATCACCGAGACCTTGGCCGCGTGCTGGTCGCTGACGACCACGCGCCGCCCGTCCGCAGTGACCGCGATGCCGTAGGGGCTCGCGCCCGCCGGAACCGTCGCCACCACGCGGCCAGCCTGGGTGTCGATCACCGTCATGTCGTTGCTGCGGACGTTCGCCACATAGAGGCGGCCGCGGGCCGGATCATAGGCCAGGGCGAAGGGCCCATCGCCCACGGGGAAGCTGCCGACGCGCCGCATCGCGCCCGTGTCGATCACCCCGACCGAGTGGCCCTCTCGCTCGGCGACGTAGAGCCGTCCGGGCGGCCCGAGGACGAGATGCGCCGGGTCGGGGCCGGTCTCGGCCGCGCCCGCGACCGCACCCTCGGCCGAGAGGGCGAGCACCCGGTTGCCCGACCAGTCGCCGACATAGATCCGCCCGCCATCCGGCTCGACGGCGAGGCCGAAGGGCTGGGCCTTGAGGGACAGGCTGCGCACGGCCCCGCCCGGAGCTACCACCGATACGGCCTTCCCATCGGGATGGCTGAGGTAGAGACGCCCACCCGCATCCGCCGCGACTACGGCCGGCGCTGGCAGCACCGCAATGGCGCCGGCCACCCCACCCGCCTCGATCCGCGTGACCTTCGCGCCCTGCTGGCTCACGACGAACAGGCCCCCGCCCGCCGCCGGCCACGCCGCCAGCAGGACGAGGAGCCCCATCAGGCGCACGCATCCCGTCATTGCGTCGGCCCGCCCTCCACCTTGGCCTTCAGCCCTTTGAGGCCGTCGCCGAGATAGCGGTTCATCGCCTCGCGCCCGGCTTCGTCGCTCAGGTTCTCCGGTGGCTCGTTGCCCGTATCGCCCCGGTAGAAGCGGCCCATCCACTCGACCTTGGAGCCGTCCCCGTCCGGGGTGACGGTCAGCGTCGCGGAGTAGGAGGAGACCGGCAGCGCCGTCAGGTCCGGGTCGGACATCCGGTAGGAATAGGTGTGCTCCGGCCCCTTCCACTCGTCGAGCCCCTCGACCAGGGTGCCGCCGGACTTGAGCGTCAATGCGCGGGTGGCGCCCGCGGTATTGCCGCCCGTCCACGCGGCCTTGGCCACATCCGGGTGCCAGGCGGCGATGCCGCCGAAATCGCCCACGACCTTCCAGACGGCGTCGGGCTTCGCCTTGATCGTCACGGTCTGCACGACCTTCTGCGGCGTCGGGCCGTGGGCCAGGGCCGTGCCCGCAGTGAGGAACAGGGCCAGGGTGGCCAGGGTACGGATCATCGCAATCTCGCTGAGGGGGTGAGGGAGAGCGGCAGGCCCGCGCACAGGGTGGCGAGTACCAGGGCGAAGGCCAGGGCGCCGAGGATCGGCCGCGGATCGAGGGAGCCCTTCAAGGCGCGGGGCGTCACCGCCGCGCGGACGGGATCGTCGAGCCCGCCCGGCCCGTCGAGATGGGCGTAGGCGAGGCCCGTCGCCCCCGCGAGGCGCTTCAGATAGGGCTCGCGCACGGAGGACAGGTGCTCGGTGCCCTGCGCAGCGGCGGCGCCGAAGGGGGCGTTGCGCGGGTTGTAGCCCTCGCGGCTCTCGGCATCGCTCGGCGGCGGGCCGAAGCGGTTCTCCTGCGCCACGTCGGCCTCGCCGTAGAAGCCCTTCTCCCGGCCGCGTTCGTCGTAGCGCGGGATCGGCGACAGGGCGTAGCCGCCCGCGCCGACGACGAGCCCACGCACAGCGCCGGGCCGGCCGTCGAAGGCCGGGGGTTCGCCCCCCGACAAGGGCGGGGTTTCCTGGCCATCGGTGACGAAGACGAGATCGGTGCCGAGCCCCGCCGCCATCGCGATCGCGCGATGGAGGCCAGCGGCGATGCGGCTGTCGCCCTCCCAGGCCATGCGCCAATCGAGGGCGGCAAGCGCCCCGTCGAGCGGGGCGAAGTCGGCGCAGACCTCGATGGGGGCGAACAGCAGGAAGGGCCGCCGCTCGGTGAACAAGGCAAGCGCCACCCGCGAGCCGCAGGGGAGGTCGGCCACGAGCCGGCGCAGCGCCGCCTTCGCCATGTCGAGGCGGCTCGCCGGCTTGCCCTCCTGCGCGTAGTCGCGGACGTTCATCGAGCCGGTGATGTCCACCACCAACAGGATCTCGGCGCCGGTCCGCGTGACCGGCAGCGCCGGCACGACGAGGGCGGCGAGCGTCAGGGCGAGCGCCAGGGCGAGGGCGAGGAAGCGCCAGCCCCGCAGGTTTCGGGCGACGGGCAAGGGAATAGGCAAGGCGGCGCTCACGGCCCGCCCCGCGGCTGGCCGGGAATGTCGGTCCAGATCTTCTTCGGCTCCGCTCGGAGTTCGTCGCCATCCGTGCGGTCGAGTTCCGGATAGTCGCGGATCAGCCGCGAGGCGACGTCGAGGTTGAACTTGGCGTCCCAGAAGTCCGGGCGTTCGCGCAGCGCCCGGCGGTAGTCCTGGCGGGAGAGGGTCACGAGCGGCCCGGCCTTGTCCAACTCGCCCCGGGCGAGGAGGCCGAAGGCCTCGCGCATCCGGGCGTTGGCGAGGGCGTAGCGGGCACGGGCAAGGTCCCCCCGGTCGTCGCCGGCCTCAAGGACCGAGAGCAGCGGCTCGGCCTCATCCAACCGTCCGCGCTTGGCGAGGAAGGCCACCCGCGCGGCCAGGACCGGAGGCGGCGCGCCGGGGGAGACCGCCGCATCGGTTCCGGCTTCCAGGGCGGCGATGGTCCGGTTCGCCCGCTCCATGCGCCACGCCTCGATGCCGAAGGCGGCCGCCGTCGCGAGCAGAAGGACGGGCAGCGCCACGATCAGGCTCGGGCGCAGACGGCCCCACAAGCGCCTCATGCCGCCCTCCGCAGGGGCTCAGCTGCCGCAACCCGCCGCGCGGCCCGGCGGGCGGAGACATCCGCCTCGGCAAGCGCCGCGAGCGCCAGCAGGAGGAGGCCGAGGGCCGCCACGCCGTAGGCCCATCCGCCAAGATCGTGGCGGGGGCGGATTTCCGTGTAGGGGATGGGATCGCGTTCCAGTGCCTCGATCTGCGCGATGGCGTCGGCCACGGCCTGCGGCCCCTCGGCCTCGAAGGCGCGGTAGGGAATGGTCAGGCTCTTGAAGAACAGGTCGAGATGGCGCTCCGGCGCGGCCTGGGGCGTATCTTCGCCCTCGGGCCGGTCGTGGATCGAGGGCGAGCCCTTGGTGCGCAGGAACAGCCAGTAGAGGTTCGGCCGCACCTTGGCGAACGCGGCGCGGAGTTGGTCCTGCACCCGCGGGTCGATCACCGCCGCCCCGTCGGAGATGAAAAGCAGCACCCGCGAGATGCCCTGGTCCGACCCGAACTGCGACAGCGCCATGGCGAGGCCGCGGGCCACGTTGGTGTAGTCGAGGCCGGGCCGATCGATGGCCGCGATGGCCGCGCGCACGGCGTCGTGCCGGTCGGTCATCGGCAGGACGAGCATCGGCGCGGTCGAGAAGGCCGTCACGGCAAAGAGATCGTGCGCCCGCTCGCCGACGAAGCCCGAGAGCAGGCGCCGGGAGGCCGCCGCCTTCGATTCCTCCGCGCCCGAAGGCTGCTTGCCGGCGAAGGTCTCGTTCATACTGCCCGACCGATCGATGAGCATCGACACTTGCGCGCCGATGCCGATCCGCGTGATCCGCTCCCCCACCCGGTAGGGACCGGACAGCCCGACCAGAAGCCCGCCGAGGGCGGCGATGCCGGCAAGCGTCAGAACGAGGCCGATCCAGCGGGAGAGCGGATCGTCAGGCGCCGCCGCGATGGCCGGCACGGCTTTGCGCCGCCGCCCGGAGGCGACCAGCGGCAGGAGGGCGAGGGGCAGGAGCCACAGCACCCCGGGGCTCGCGACGCCGTAGGAGGCGAGAAAGCCCGGCATGTCAGGCGGCCCTCTCGGCGGCGGCGAGGCGGCGCAAGGCCGCCTGCACGTCGGGCCAGGGCCAGAACTCCCGCGCCGCCTGCACCTCGCGGCCGAAGAAGGTCCGGCGGGACGCCTCGAAGAAGCGACTCAAGGCCTCGCTCTCTCGCCGGAAGGCCGGGTGGCGGTCGAGGAAGGCGGGGAGATCGTCGGCCAGGAGCCGTCGCCCGTCCGTCTCGTCGAGGCTGCGGTGGATCAGGCGCAGCGCCTCCCGGTAGCCGTCCGGTTCGGTCCCGACGAGGTGGCGCAGGCGCTTCGCGGCGGTGGCGAAGGGGCGCCCCCTGCGGCGCCCGAACCACGCGCGATCATAGGCGAGGAGGCCGAACGCCAGGAGGCCGAACCCCGCCAGGGTGAGCGCTGTCGTCGCCGCCGGCGCCGGATCGAGCCGCCGGATGCGGCCATCCGGCTGGAGGTAATCGGCCGGATCGTCCCGCTTCTCCGGCTGGATTTCACGCAGGGGCGACACGCCGAAGGACCAGGGCGGGATCTCGGCCTGAGCGGTGGTGGTGCCGCCGGGGCTCTTGTCCGCGAGGGCGATCGTGAAGCCCGGCACCTCGAGCCGCCGCGGGTCGAGGGCAGCGTAGAAGCTCTGATAGGTCAGGCGCAGACGGAGGCCGCTGGGAACGGGCTCGACGGCGACGTCACGCAGGTCGAGCCAGTAGGTGATGGGGCCCGGCTTCGGCAGGGAGGCTCGTTGCACGGTGAGACCGGGTTCCAGGGCGATGTCGGCGCGGACGTGCAGCAGGTCTCCGAGGAAATAGCCGAAGCTCCTCGGCACGCGCAGCTCGACCGAGCGTACCTGCGCGGTGGCCACGCCGGCCGGAAGGATGAGGAACAGGATCGCGAGGATGCGCATCTCAACCCGTCAACAGGTGACGGCTCAGCGCCTGCGCATCGAACCGGTCGATGAGGGCGAAGGGTCGGCGCGCCCCTGACGCGGCGGCAGCCGTGGCGAGCGCCTCGCGCCGCTCCCGCTCGCGGGCGATCCAGCGGCGGCGCAGGGACGGCCGTAGGAACACGAGCCGGCGCCCGGCCCCTTCGAGATCCTCCAGCTCGGCGAGGCCCCAATCCGGCAGGCCCACGTCCTCTGCACTGTCGGCGAGGAGCACCGGCACGGTGTCGTGCAGCGCCAGGGCGTCGAACACCCGGCGGATGAGATCCGCCGGCCAGCGGAAATCCGAGACGACGAAGACCATCTTGGGCCGCCCGAGGAGGCGATGCGCCCCCTCGATCATCCCCTCGGCGCTGCCCTCACGGCAGGAGGCGCCCGCAAGCTTGCCCGCGAGGGTCAGGGCCGCGCTTCGATGGCGGGTCGCCAGCAGGGTCAAGTCGCCGCGGATCGCCCGGTCGGCCGCGATCAGCCCGAACCCGTCGCCGATCCGCGTCGCGGACGCCGCGAGCCCGGCGCAGAGTTCGGCGGCCAGCGCCATACGGTCGGCCTCGCCCCGGTAGCGCATGGAGGCCGAGAGATCCACGAGGGCGTAGATCTCGACCGGCACGCGGGTTTCGAAGCGGCGGACATGGACACCCTCGAACGGGTCGCGCAGGGTGGCGCGTAGGTCGATCCGCCGCGCATCCGGCAGGCTCAGGAAGGGCACGGACGCGCGAAAGGTGCCGAGCCCGCCCGCATCCCGCCCGCGATGGGCGCCGGGGCGGCTCCCGCGTGGACGCCAGCGCGGCAGGTAGACGATCTCGGCGGAAGGCGGGCCACCCGTCATGGGGCCGGCACCGTATCGAACACCGCCCGGCAGAGGGCCGGAACGATCTCGGCCCGGCGCATCTCGTGGACCGGTTCGAGGAAGATCCGGTGGGCCATCACGTCGGGAAAGATCGCGCGGATATCCTCCGGCACGAGCCAGTCGCGCCCCTCGAGCCACGCCCGGACGCGGGCGGCGCGGACGAGGAAGGCGAGGCCGCGCGGCGAGGCGCCCCCCTGGACGAGGTGGCCCATGTCGATTCCGGGCAGGCGGATGCCGGCCTCCGCCGGGCGCAGCAGTGCGTCCCACAGGGCGACGACGTAGGTTTCGATCTCCGGGGCCGCCGCGACCGCGCGCTGGATCGCGTTACTGATCCCGCCGATGCTTCGATGGTCGAGCACCGCCGGCGCCACTTCGGCGATCAGCCGGTCTGTGTCGTGGAAGCGCGGATCGAAGGCGAGCGCGCGCCGGGTTTCCGCATCGCGGGGCGCCTCCATGCCGATTTCCATCAGGAAGCGATCGCGGGCGGCGGCGGGTAGTTCGAACGTCTCCTCGCGCTCGACCCGGTTGCGATCGGCGAAGACCTGCAGGTTCGGGAAGCGCCATTCCCGCTCGAAGGCGGTCACCGTCCGCTCGGCCATCAAGCGCAGCAGCAGCGCATGGACTTGTGGTCGGGCGCGGTTGATCTCGTTGAAGAAGAACACCGACAGGTCGTCCGCCTGCCGCAGCACCGGGCCGGGCTCGACCCGGGGGCGGCCGTCGGCCCCGAGGAAGGTGTGGTAGATCAGGTCGGTCGGCATCAGGTCGACCGTGCCTTCGATCCGCTCGTAGGCGCCCCCGAGGGCGCGGGCGACGGCCCGCAGCAGGGTCGTCTTGCCGGTCCCGACATCACCCTCCAACATCACGTGACCACGGGCGAAGATCGCGATGGTGACGAGGCGGATGGCGCGGCCCTGACCCACCACCGCCTTGGCGATCTCGGCCTCGAACCGGCCGGCCGCATCGCGCCAGTCGGTCAGCATCGCGTCGCCGGGGCGCGGAGGGTTCATGGGGTGCTCAGAGGGTTCGGTTCAGTGCATCGAGCGCCGCGGTCATCTCGAACGATGTGCCGCATCCAGGGACCTGCGAGGGTAGGTCGCCTGCCGGCTGCCCCAAGTCGCTTCGCGCGCGCCATGACGGTGCGGGTTCGCAGGGACGCCGCGGCGGTGCCCCGGCGTCCCGTGACGCTCAGTTCGAGATCTTGGCGACGTCGTATTCGAACTTGCCGGTCTTCTTGAAGTTCTCGACGCGCTTCCTGTTGCGCTCCTCCATCTGCTTGATGGATTCGGCCTGCTTGGAGATTTCCCTCGGGTCGTGCTTCGGGTCGTACTTCGTGCCCGCAACCTTCTCCGGGAAGCCCGGTTTCGGCTCCCAGCAATTGCCGGGCGCCTTGCAGGTCTGCCCGTCATAGGCGAGCGCCGGGCCCGCGAAGGCCGCCGCGAACAGCATGGCCACACCAATCGTCTTGCGCATCTGCCGTCTCCTCGCTTCTTCGCCCCCTTAGCCGGGGCCTTTCCTCGCTGGACCGCTCACTCCGCCAGGGGCTTGCACTGGCCGGGCGTGTCCTTGGCGAAGTGCTCGCCTTCCTTGAACGGCGTGTAGGTCTTCTTCTGCGCGTCGTTCAGCCAGAGGGCATCCTTGACCGGGCCCGTGTAGAGATGCCGGATCCAGGCGATCACCTGCAGCATCTCGTCCGGGTTCAGGTCTTCGTTGTGCGGGCCCATCATGCCGTTGGCACCGCCCCAGAGGGTCGAGAACAGCCCGACATCTTCGGTGTTGGCCGGATAGGTCCAGTAATTGTCGTTGAGGCCCGGCCCGACCTTGCCTTCTGCGAGGTGCCCATGGCAGCCCGAGCAGGAGGTGAGGAACAGGCTCTCACCGTTGCGCAGGCAGGACTTGTCGTCGATGTAGATGTTCTTGCCGGTCTGGAAGAACGTCTTCACCGCCGGGGTATCCCGCCCGCCGGGCTTGCCCTCGTTGAGGTCCATCGCCTCGCCCGTGATGGTGTTGCGGAAGACGATGCCGGTCTCTTGCGGACCGGCTTGCGGTTGGGCCCGCACCGCCCCCGCCAGGGCCGCGGAGCCCAGCGCCAGAACGGCTGACAGGCTCAGGATGCGCTTGGAAACGGTCATACGAAGACTTCGCAATTCTCTTGAGAGATCTGTGACGAGCGTTCAGTTGGTGGCGATGACCGGCACGCCGTCGTGCTTCAGGATGGCATCGATCCGCGGCTTGGCCGTCGTGATCGCCGCGTCGAGGGCATCCTTCAGGGCGGCATCGTCCTTGCGCACGCCCATGGACTGGTCGAAATCCTGCGGCATCCTGCGGCCGTCGCTGGTCACCGTGTCGTTCGGGACCGGGGCCATGCGCAGGGGCACAGTCGAGTCCTTCACGTAGCGGGCAATGTCGGGAGCGAAGGCGACACCCACCGCCGCCTTGCCCTGCGCGACCTCGCTCACGAGGCGGTCGGGGTCGATCTGCGTGTACTGGTTGCGCGGAGCGCGGAAGCCGACCAGCGAATAGAGGTAGGCCATGTCCTCCTCGTAGCGGCCGATATCCTTGAGCATCGCCTCGCCGGGGGAGCCGAAGGGCACCACCATGTGGTCGATGGTCTTGAGACGGGGGTCCTTCCAGGAGGTGATGTCGAGGGTGCTGTCGGCCTTCGTGAGGAAGACGTAGCCGGCACGGTAATAGGGCTTGGTGGTCAGTACCCGCGGGTCGTCGCTGTCGAGGCCGACCACCACGTCGCAGAGGCGCTTCTCCAGCCCGTCCCGGACGAGGTAGATCGCCGGCTTGGCCAGCCAGACGAAGACCGGCTTCCGACCCATCGCCTCGGCCACCGCCACCGCGATGCGGTTCTCCAGACCCGACCCGTCCTTCATCGACAGGGGCGGCTGCTTCTCGGACGCGCAGATCCGGAGCGTCGAGGGATCGGCGGCCGGCGCCACGGGAGCTTTCGCGGCATCCGACTGGACGGCCTGGGCCTCAGATTCCTGAGCCCGCGCCTGCCCGCCGAAGGGCAGCAGGGCGAGGAGGGCGGCGGCGCAGGTGGCCGCACGAATGGATCCGCCGAGGAGCGGCATGTGCGTTGATCCCTGAACTGTTCTGATGGTCGGCGCGTCGCCCGTGACAGGTCATGTCCCCCGGGGCAGGCCCCGCCCCGTAGCCCCCGCCGGCCCGGGGGCCGGCGGGGGCGTTCGTCGTGGTTACTTCACGGCCGCCTGCTGGTACTCGCCGACATTCGGATCGTCGTAGGGGCCCTTGCCGTCCAGCGAGAACACGATCACGCCGCCGCCCATCTGGGTGTAGTTGGCGAGCTTCTTGAACGCGCCCACCGCGCCGAGGCCGGCCGTCGGATCCTGAAGGTCGAAGACGAGGCCCACACCCGGCCACCCGCCGACGCCATAGTTGATGGCGATGTATTGCGTGCCCTTGTGGGTGTAGGTGATCGGGTAGCCGATCGCACCCGACGGCAGCTTGAACTTCCAGAGCAGGTCACCGTTGTCGGAGTCCCGCGCCTTGATGAAGCCGTCGAGCGTCCCGTAGAGCACGATGTTCCCGGCGGTGGCGGTAGTGCCGCCCCAGACCGCGAAGCGCTCCATCTTCTCCCAGTTGAACTTGCCGGTGATGGCGTTGTAGCTCTTGATCTGGCCAAGACCTTCGTAGTTCTGCCGATCACCCTTCGGGCCAGGATACATGTTCAGCGTCGCACCGACGAAGAACTGGCCCGCCCGGTAGGGCAGCATGAAGGGCTCCCAATCCATGCAGATGTGGTTGATGCCCATGAAGAAGGCCTGACGCTTCGGATCGTACGAATCGTGGCCCTGGTTGTGGTAGCCCATCGCCGAGGGACAGATGTCCTTCGCGAGGTGGTCCATCCGGGTGCCGTATTCCGGATCGCGGACCGGGGTGCCGGACTTCAGGTCCACCGACTTGAACACGTTCACCGTGTCGTCGATCTTGTTGGCCGAGACCAGCGAGCCGTCGGTCCGGTCGAGGGTGTAGACGATGCCGTTGCGGTCCGGGTGGGTGAGGAGCTTCCTCAGCTTCCCGTCCTTGTCCTTCTGCTCGGACAGCATCATCACGTTGACGCCGGCATAGTCCCACTCGTCGTGCGGCGTCTTCTGGTAGCCGAAATGGGCTTGGCCGGTATCGGCGTCGCGGCCGAAGATGGTCATGGTCCACTTGTTGTCGCCCGGCCGCATGGTCTCGTTCCACGGCGCCGGGTTGCCGGTGCCGAAGTAGATCATGTTCGTGCCGGGGTCGTAGGCGTACCAGCCCCAGTTGGTGCCGCCGCCGATCTTCCAGGCATCGCCCTCCCAGGTGGCCGTGCCGAGGCCCTTCCGGCCGTAATGGGCGTTCTTGATGTTGAAGTCGTCGGCGAGCAGCAGGTCCTGGTCCGGGCCGGTGGCATAGGCCCGCCAGACCTGCGCGCCGGTCTTCACGTCGTAGGCGGTCAGGTAGCCGCGCACACCGAGTTCGGCGCCTGAGGAGCCGACGATCACCTTGTCCTTCACCACGTAGGGGGCGATGGTCAGTGTCGAACCGACTTTGATATCGGAATTCTCGATCTTCCACACGGTCTCGCCCGTATTGGCGTTGAGTGCCGCGACGTGGCCGTCGAGCTGGGTCTTCAGAATCAGTGGCGGCGTCTTGCCATCACCCGGCCAGTAGGCGAGCCCGCGGTTGACGAGATCGCAGCAGGCGACCGAACGCGCGGCCGGGTTCTGCTTCGGCTTGTCCTGCCACAGGATGTGGCCCGGATCGTCGAGATCGAGGGCGAAGGTGTAGTTCGGGAACGAGGTGTGGACGAACATCTTGCCGTCTACGACCAGCGGCGCACCCTCATGGCCGTTGAGCAAACCGGTTGAGAAGGTCCAGGCCGGTTTCAGCTGCTTGACGTTCGATTTGTTGATCTGCGTCAGGTCGCTGAAGTTGTTGGAATCGTAGTTCTTGCCGGGCATCACCCAATTGTCGTCGCTCTTGGCCAGGTCGCCGAGCTTGTCGTTGGCGAAGGTGGTCCCGGCCAGGCCGAGCGGTGCGACCGCGACTATGGCCAGCATCGACACCGAGCGCGCGAATTGTCCGACTCTCATTGTGCATCTCCTCGCCGGGCCGCCGCGCCCTGTGGCCTCGCGGCTGATGATTGTGCGACGCAAGATAAACCGTCAGTCGATCTCGATGATCATTCGTCGATCGTAAGATATCTACGCTGTTGATCTCTTATGAAAGACTTATTACGACCGCTATCGCCTCCCGTTTCTACAAAGATACAACCACGGATGTCTCCAGGATCTTGGTTATTTGTTACCGGGATGAAGTGGCAAGCGGCGACGGATAGTGTGGAATGTGCTCGTACTGCTTGACGGGGTTGGCGAGCGCGCTCACTCATGGTGGCAAGATCAACGCAGATCGAGAGGGAGGTGGGATGGGACGCGGATGGGCGTGGCACCTATGCCTGCTGGCCGTGCCGCTCTTCGGCGGAGCTGCCGTTGCGACAGCCGCGCTCTATCCCCAGGATGGGCGCCGGGACCTGACCGGCGCCGACCTCGGCCGTTACAAGGGGGCGGGCGTGCTCTGGTGCCGCCGGCCGGACGGCGTTCCGCAAAAGGCGGCGGCCGCGTGGCTGGTGGCGGATCCGACCCTGGTCGTGCTCAACGCGCACAACTTCCGCGATCGGCGCCTGGAGCAGACACGACCGGTCTCCGACTGCTATTTTCAGATTGCTGGCCGCAACTACGCGTTCGCGCCGGACAGCCTTCAACTCGGGACGGCCCCCGACGCCGAGGCCCTGCACATCACCGATGATTGGGCGATCCTGCGCCTGACGAGTCCGGCCGATGCCGTCCCGCAATCGTTGCCCGAGCCGCCGGACCTGCCAACCGGGGAGGTCTCCGTGCGGGTGACGATGGTCTCACCGGCGGGACACGCAAATTACCGCGGGCCCAGCAGCCTGGAGCATTGCACGATCCGGCGGATCGACCCTCCGAGCGAGGACGCGATCCGCCGCGCTCGCCACGATTGCAATGATGGTTATGGCGGCTCCGGTTCAGGTCTGTTCGACGAGGCCGGTCGCCTGATCGCGATGCAGAGCGCATCGTCGGTGATGAACGCAAAACATGGGTTCGACCCCGAATTTCATCACGGGTCGGCTCTGCTCCTCGAAGGGCAACTCGTTGTGCGACTGAAGTCTCTGTCCCAACGTCGTTGAGGTTGAGGTGCGGAGATCGGCCGTCTTGTCGTTGGGATATTCCGCACACAGCGCGATCTTGCGGGCGATGACGATGCGGCGGCCACTCTCCCACGTGATGAGGGTCATGGCGCCGTTGCCGACCTGAAGACGGGTCGTCGTCACCTTCATGATGTCACTCCCGAAATCCGACCTCGATCACGGGCGACAGATACCACTGTCGCGTCACAGTAACATGTACGCGATTTGTTCTCCATACACCGGGGGGGACGCCGGTCTGGCGTCCTCCATGTCTTCTCTTGGTCCAGGGGCTCGTCAGTCCGCCGCCGAAACCCACCACTGAAATCGAGGAATCAACGATACTTGCATCTCAGAGCGATTTTTGCAGATTTCGCTCTTGGCCTGCCCCCTGAAAAGTGGTCCTCCCTGAGGTATGGCTTTGAGCCATGTGGAGGATGTCGTCATGGGACGGAAGAAGCATACGGCTGAAGAGATCGTTGCTAAGCTGCGGCAGGTCGATGTCTTGATCTCGCAGGGTCGCAAGGTTGCCGAAGCAATCCGGTCAATCGAGGTGACCGAGGTCACATACTACCGCTGGCGGTCCGAGTACGGCGGCTTGAAGGGTGATCAGGTCGAGCGGCTGAAATCTCTGGAGACCGAGAACCAACGTCTTCGTAGGGCAATCTCGGATCTGACCTTGGAGAAGCTGATTCTGAAGGAGGCCGCCTCGGGAAACTTCTGAGCC
>NZ_FNHS01000014.1 GCF_900103445.1 Methylobacterium phyllostachyos
ATGGTGATGCCGGGCGACAGCGTGACGATGGACGTGGCGCTGATCGTGCCGGTGGCGATGGAGGAGAAGCTGCGCTTCGCCATCCGCGAGGGCGGTCGCACGGTGGGTGCCGGCGTCGTCGCCGCCATCAACGACTGAAGCTCGGGCAAGCATCCTTAGCAGGGCGCGGCGGGGTGAAAGCCTCGCGTACCCCGCCGTCCCTCTCAAGGTCCTAGGAACATGAACGGTCAGAACATCCGTATCCGCCTGAAGGCGTTCGATCACCGCATCCTCGATGCGTCGACCAAGGAGATCGTCTCCACGGCCCGGCGCACCGGCGCGACAATCCGGGGTCCGATCCCGCTGCCGACGCATATCGAGAAGTTCACCGTGAACCGCTCGCCGCATATCGACAAGAAGTCGCGCGAGCAGTTCGAGATGCGCACGCATAAGCGTGTGCTCGATATCGTCGATCCGACGCCGCAGACCGTGGACGCGCTGATGAAGCTCGACCTCGCCGCCGGCGTGGACGTGGAGATCAAGCTCTGAGTCCGTTGAGGACTTAGAGCTTACCGTTTCATCGCGCGAGGGAGAGAACCTATGCGCTCAGGCGTCATCGCACAGAAGGTCGGCATGACCCGCGTCTTTACGGACGCGGGGGAGCATGTCCCCGTCACCGTGCTCAAGATCGATCAGTGCCAGGTGGTGGCCCACCGCACCGTCGAGAAGAACGGCTACGTCGCGCTGCAGGTCGGCGTCGGTAAGGCCAAGGTCAAGAACGTGTCTCGCGCCGAGCGCGGCCGCTTCGCGGTCGCCAAGGTCGAGCCGAAGAAGAAGCTCGCCGAGTTCCGCGTGTCCGAGGACGCGCTGATCCCGGTCGGCGCCGAGATCACCGCGGACCACTTCATCCCCGGCCAGTTCGTGGATGTCACCGGCACCACGACCGGTAAGGGCTTCGCCGGCGGTATCAAGCGCTGGAACTTCGGCGGCCTTCGCGCCACCCACGGTGTGTCGATCTCGCACCGCTCGATCGGTTCGACCGGTGGCCGTCAGGACCCGGGCAAGACCTTCAAGAACAAGAAGATGCCGGGTCACCTCGGCGTCGAGCGGGTCACGACCCAGAACCTGCGCGTCGTGCGCACCGATCCCGAGCGCGGCCTGATCCTGGTCGAGGGCGCGGTGCCGGGCGTCGCCGGCGGCTGGATCCAGATCCGCGACGCGGTGAAGCGTAAGCTCCCCGCCGATGTTCCGCTGCCGGGCAAGTTCCGTGAGAACGGCGCGTCCATCCCGGCTCCCGAGGCCGCTGCGGCTGAGGAGACCGCGTGATGAAGCTCGATATCAAAACCCTCGATGGGGCCGGTGCCGGTTCGGTCGAGCTGAACGAAGAGATCTTCGGCCTGGAGCCGCGCGCCGACCTGCTGCAGCGCATGGTTCGCTGGCAGCTCGCCAAGCGGCGCGCCGGGACCCATGCCGTGCAGAACCGCTCGGACGTGAACCGGACCCGCAAGAAGCTCTACAAGCAGAAGGGCACCGGTAACGCCCGCCACGGTGCGGCTTCGGCGCCGCAGTTCCGTGGCGGCGGCCGGGCCTTCGGTCCGGTGGTGCGCGATCACAGCCACGACCTGCCCAAGAAGGTCCGTGCGCTGGCGCTGCGCCACGCCCTGTCGGCCAAGGCCAAGGCCTCGACCCTGATCGTCGTCGACGACATCAAGATCGAGGATCACAAGACCAAGGGTCTCGTCGAGCGCTTCGGCAAGATGGGCCTCTCGAACGCGCTGATCATCGGCGGTGCCGAGGTCGACGTGAATTTCGGCCGGGCCGCCCGCGCCATCCCGCAGATCGACGTGCTGCCCGTGCAGGGCATCAACGTCTACGACATCCTGCGCCGCGACACGCTCGTCCTGACGAAGGCTGCCGTCGACGCGCTGGAGGAGCGTTTCAAATGAGTGCCGATCCGCGCCACTACGACATCGTCGTCTCCCCGGTCATCACCGAGAAGGCGACGAACCTGACCGAGCAGAACAAGGTCGTCTTCCGCGTCGCCCCCAAGGCGACCAAGCCTCAGATCAAGGAGGCCGTCGAGAAGCTGTTCGACGTGAAGGTCACGGCCGTGAACACCCTTGTCACCAAGGGTAAGAAGAAGATTTTCCGCGGCCTCCGCGGACAGCGCTCCGACGTGAAGAAGGCGATCGTGAC
Source organism: Methylobacterium phyllostachyos (assembly GCF_900103445.1). Classification (GTDB taxonomy): domain Bacteria; phylum Pseudomonadota; class Alphaproteobacteria; order Rhizobiales; family Beijerinckiaceae; genus Methylobacterium; species Methylobacterium phyllostachyos. Next base: position 2,176 of record NZ_FNHS01000014.1, read on the forward strand.
CCTGGCCGAGGGCCACTCGATCGACGTCACGACCGGGCTCTGAGGACGGGATTTAGGGATCCAAGCCGATGGCCTTGAAGACATTCAAACCGGTCACGCCGAGCCTGCGCCAGCTCGTGCTCGTCGACCGCCGTGAGCTCTACAAGGGCAAGCCGGTGAAGGCGCTGACGGAGGGCAAGTCGTCCTCCGGCGGCCGGAACAACCTGGGCCGCATCACCGTCCGCTTCCGCGGCGGCGGCCACAAGCGCGTGCTGCGCAACGTCGATTTCAAGCGTCGCGAGCAGCTCGGCGTCGCCGCCACAGTGGAGCGGATCGAGTACGATCCGAACCGCACGGCGTTCATCGCGCTGATCAACTTCCCCGACGGGAAGCAGAGCTACATCCTGGCTCCCCAGCGCCTGCAGCCGGGCGACAAGGTGGTGGCCGGCGAGAGCGTCGACATCAAGCCGGGCAATGCCGCTCCCGTTGGCTCGATGCCGGTGGGCACGATCGTCCACAACGTCGAGCTGAAGATCGGCAAGGGCGGCGCAATCGCCCGTTCGGCCGGCAACTACGCGCAGATCGTGGGCCGCGACCAGGGTTACGTGACGCTCCGCCTGAACTCGGGTGAGCAGCGCCTGGTCCACGGTCAGTGCTTCGCCAGCGTCGGCGCGGTCTCGAACCCGGACCACATGAATATCTCGCTCGGCAAGGCCGGGCGCAACCGTTGGCTCGGCAAGCGCCCGCACAACCGCGGCGTGGCGATGAACCCGGTCGACCATCCGCACGGCGGCGGCGAGGGTCGCACCTCGGGCGGCCGCAACCCGGTCACGCCCTGGGGCGTGCCCACCAAGGGGAAGAAGACCCGGTCCAACAAGCGGACCGACGTGTTCATCCTGTCCAGCCGCCACAACCGCAAGAAGTAATCGCTATGGCACGCTCTCTCTGGAAGGGGCCGTTCGTCGACGGCTACCTCTTCAAGAAGGCCGAGGCGGCGCGGGGCTCCTCGCGCTCCGAGGTCATCAAGATCTGGAGCCGCCGCTCCACGATCCTTCCGCAGTTCGTCGGGCTCACCTTCGGTGTGCACAACGGGCAGAAGCACATTCCGGTCTACGTCACCGAGGAAATGGTCGGGCACAAGTTCGGTGAGTTCTCGCCGACCCGCACCTTCCCGGGCCACGCGGCCGACAAGAAGGCGAAGAGGCGCTGAGATGGGCAAGCAAGCCACCCCCCGCGCGCTCCCCGAGAACGAGGCGAAGGCCGTCGCGCGCATGCTGCGCGTCAGCCCGCAGAAGCTCAACCTCGTGGCGCAGATGATCCGCGGCAAGAAGGTCGACACGGCCCTCGCCGAGCTCCAGTTCTCCCGCAAGCGCATCTCGACCGAGGTCAAGAAGTGCCTCGAGAGCGCTATTGCCAACGCCGAGAACAACCACGATCTGGATGTCGACGATCTTGTCGTGTCCCAGGCCTTCGTGGGCAAGGCGCTGGTTCTCAAGCGCTTCCACGCCCGCGCCCGCGGCCGCGGCGCGCGTATCCTGAAGCCCTTTTCGAACCTCACCATCGTGGTTCGCGAAGTCCGCCAGGCCGAAGCGGCTTGAGGAGGATCTGATGGGCCAGAAAGTCAACCCGATCGGTCTCCGGCTCGGCATCAACCGGACCTGGGACTCCCGCTGGTTCGCCAACAAGGGCGACTACGCGAAGCTCATGCACGAGGACGTCGCGATCCGCGCCGCCCTCATGAAGCAGCTCAAGCAGGCGGCGGTCTCGAAGATCGTCATCGAGCGTCCGCACCGGAAGTGCCGCGTCACCATCCACTCGGGTCGTCCGGGCGTGGTGATCGGCAAGAAGGGCGCGGATATCGAGAAGCTGCGCAAGCTCGTCGGCACCATGACCAAGGCCGACGTGACCATCAACATCGTCGAGGTGCGCAAGCCCGAGATCGACGCCACCCTGGTGGCCGACTCGATCGCCCAGCAGCTCGAGCGCCGCGTCGCCTTCCGGCGCGCCATGAAGCGGGCCGTTCAGTCGGCCATGCGTCTGGGCGCCGAGGGTATCCGGATCAACTGCTCGGGCCGCCTCGGCGGCGCCGAGATCGCCCGCCAGGAATGGTACCGTGAAGGCCGCGTCCCGCTGCACACGCTGCGCGCCGACGTCGACTACGGCACCGCCACGGCGTTCACGACCTACGGCACCTGCGGCATCAAGGTGTGGGTGTTCAAGGGCGAGATCCTTGAGCACGACCCGATGGCCCAGGACAAGAAGGCCCAGGAAGAGGGCGGCCGCTCCGGCGGACGCCGTGAGCGCGATGGCGAGGGCGGCCGCGAGCGCGGACGCCGCGAGCGCGAGCACGCGTAAGGTAGGAAGCCATGCTGCAACCGAAAAAGACCCGCTTCCGTAAGCAGTTCAAGGGCCGCATCCACGGTGCGGCCAAGGGCGGCTTCGAGCTGAACTTCGGCCAGTTCGGCCTGAAGGCGGTGGAGCCCGAGCGCGTCACCGCCCGCCAGATCGAGGCGGCCCGCCGCGCGATCACCCGCGAGATGAAGCGCCAGGGCCGCGTTTGGATCCGGGTGTTCCCGGATGTCCCGGTCTCGTCGAAGCCGACCGAAGTCCGCATGGGCTCCGGCAAGGGCGCCCCGGACTATTGGGCGGCCCGGGTTCATCCCGGCCGGATCATGTTCGAGGTCGACGGCGTTGCCGAGGCCATCGCCAAGGAGGCGCTCCGCCTCGGCGCCGCGAAGCTCCCGATCCGTACGCGGGTCGTCCAGCGCATCGCCGACTGAACGGAGGATATCGTGAAGTCGACCCAACGAGTGTCTGATCTCAAGGCTCTGTCGCCGGATCAGCTGAATGACGAGCTGATCAACCTCAAGAAGGAGCAGTTCAACCTGCGCTTCCAGGGGGCCACCGGCCAGCTCGAGAACGTCGCCCGCGTCCGCGAGGTTCGCCGCGACATCGCCCGTGTCCGGACTCTGCAGCGTTCCAAGACGCTGCAGCAGGCCAAGGGCTGAGGCGGGTTTTAGGAGATAACCATGCCGAAGCGCATCCTGCAGGGCACCGTCGTCAGCGACAAGGGTGAGAAGACCATCGTGGTGAAGGTGGAGCGCCGCTTCACGCACCCGGTGATGAAGAAGACCGTCCGCCGGTCGAAGAACTACCACGCGCACGACGAGGGCAACGTCGCCAAGGTCGGGCAGACGGTGTTCATCGAGGAGTGCCGCCCGTTCTCGAAGACCAAGACCTGGAAGCTGGTCGAGGGCGACGTGGCGGTGCAGGCCGAGGCCGGCGAGGCAGCCTGATCCCGGGATCCCGGCGGTTGCGGGTAACCGCATCCGCCTGATCGTCGGTCGGGTGCGCGTATCGAAACTATGCGCTGTCAGCATTTGGCCGAGACGATTTGGGACCCACGAAAACCCGGACGTGTTTCGATCTCTCGGGGTCGGAAGCGTGCCGGGTTTTGTCGTTTTCGGAGCCTGATCCCGAATGCGGTTGACTCGATTCGGGGTCAGGCTCGGATCACTCGAACCGGCAGCCCGATCCGGAGGTGACGAAGCGCAGCCGAGGTGTCGCGGACGGGCTTCTGGATCCCGGTGACGTTCGGAGCCCTCGTTCGATGCCCGCTGGCGTGGACATCTTGGATGAGGGACGGTCGGGATCAGCAGCGATTCCTCTGGCGTGATGACCTGACCTTCCGGTGGGTCTGGCGCCACTTCCTGCGGCGCCGGCTGGGGATCAGGAAGCCGGCTGCCGGCGGTACTCGATCCCGCAGTTCCTCTGGATCGAGGCCTGCTCCAGGGCCTCCATCTCGCCCTTCAGGCGTGCCAGCTCTGCCGTCTTCTGATTGTCGCCCTGAAGGAAGAACAGCGACGGCCAGAATACCACGGCCCCGACGACCGTCACGACTTGGTCGGTCTTGCGCTGGTCATCCTGGACACCGGACGCGATCGACGCTCGATTGGCGACGCGGGCCGATTCCTCGCGGATCTGCGGGCAGGTGAGGCTGCTGTACTGGATAGGCGAGATGTAGGTCGCCGCGACCTTGTCGGACGATGACGCGCATGCGCCGAGAAGGCCGCCGGCTGCCGCCGTGACCAAGACAATCCGTTTCATGTGATTCCCCCTCGGATGGAAGGATCCATCCTGGGGTTCCCTTAACGGCGTGGTCTCGCGGTCACTATGGCTTTGCCGACACAGTGTCGTACGGCGTTTTGTTGCAAAAAGCTCTTCCGCGACCTTATAGTCGCGGAAGGGTTGATGTCATCTACTTATCAGGGTCGGCTGAACACGATCGACGGCCCCGATGCGTCGAGATTAAGCTTCGCCTTCATCCAGATCGTCAGCCGTGGGCGTCGCGTTCTCCAAAATCTTCTCGGCGACGAGCCCCGAATTCTGTCGGATCGATCCCTCGATCTCAGCCGCGATCTTCGGGTTGTCGCGTAGGAAGCCCTTCGAGTTCTCACGGCCCTGGCCGAGGCGTTGGCTGTTGTAGGAGAACCAGGCGCCGGACTTCTCGACGATCCCGGCCTTCACGCCGAGGTCGATGAGCTCGCCCACCTTCGACACGCCCTCGCCGAACATGATGTCGAACTCGACCTGCTTGAACGGCGGGGCGACTTTGTTCTTCACCACCTTCACGCGGACCTGGTTGCCGATCGCCTCATCGCGGTCCTTGAGCGTCGAGATGCGGCGGATGTCGAGGCGTACCGAGGCGTAGAACTTCAGGGCGTTGCCGCCCGTGGTGGTCTCGGGGCTGCCGTACATCACGCCGATCTTCATTCGGATCTGGTTGATGAAGATCACCATGCAGTTCGAGCGTGAGATCGAACCGGTGAGCTTGCGCAGGGCCTGGCTCATCAGGCGGGCCTGGAGGCCAGGCTGGCTCTCGCCCATCTCGCCCTCGATCTCGGCCCGCGGGGTGAGCGCAGCGACCGAATCGACCACCAGCACGTCGATGGCGCCGGAGCGCACCAGCGTGTCGGTGATTTCGAGCGCCTGCTCGCCCGTGTCGGGCTGCGAGATCAGCAGATCGTCGAGGTTCACCCCGAGCTTGCGGGCATAGACCGGATCGAGGGCGTGCTCGGCATCTACGAAGGCGCAGACGCCGCCCTTCTTCTGGGCCTCGGCGATGGTGTGGAGCGCCAGCGTCGTCTTGCCGGACGATTCGGGACCGTAGATCTCGATTACGCGGCCGCGGGGCAGGCCGCCGACGCCGAGCGCGATGTCGAGGCCGAGCGAACCCGTGGAGACGGTCTCGACCTCCTGCACCTTGTCGTTTTTGCCGAGCCGCATGATCGAGCCCTTGCCGAAGGCGCGCTCGATCTGGGCCAGGGCGGCGTCGATCGCCTTGGACTTGTCCTTGTCCTTCTCCGCGGGGGGCATATCGACCACTTTCAATGCGGGCTGGGCCATCTGGCGGGCTCCTTATGAAGGGGTTGAGCGCCGTTCACAACGCGCGTCAACGTCCGTCTGGTGTACCCGTTTTGTTCTCATTCGGCAAGGGCGTTCAGGCCTAACGACGGCACGTTGTACCGGTAAAGCCGTAGCGCACGCGCTGCGCGGTAGCTGTGCCGATCTGGCGCGCGTTTCGGAAGTCCACGAGGGCGCGATGCGACGGTCTGCCGGGCGAAGCACGAGGAAGGCCGCCTCCCGGGGCCGTCGGTGCGAATCCCCGACGGCATAAGGAATGGGACCCCTGTTCCTCAGCTCGCCATCGTCTTCTTCACGGTCTCCACGAGCTGCTTCAGGCTGAAGGGTTTTGGCAGGAAGTTGAAGGTCTCGCCCTCCGGCAGGTTCTTGCGGAAGGCGTCCTCGGCGTAGCCGGAGACGAAGATCACCTTCAGGTCCGGCTGGTGCTTGCGGACCTCCCGCAGCAGCGTCGGGCCGTCCATCTCGGGCATGACGACGTCGGACACCACGAGATCGATCGGCTGAGCGTTCTCACGGACGATCGCCAGGGCTTCCAGGCCCGAGGCCGCCTCAAGGACGGTGTAGCCGCGGGCCGAGAGGGCCCGGCTGTTGACCGCCCGCACGGGATCCTCGTCCTCCACCAGCAGGATCGTGCCCTGCCCGGTGTGGTCGGCGGCGGGCTTGCGTGGCGGCACCCGCTCGGGGGCGGGCGGCTCGGCGGCCCGCGTGACGGTCTCGACATTCCCCTCGCCCTTCGTCGACGGACCGGTCAGCCGGACGGCGTCCGTCCGCGGCAGGGCCGGTGCGGGGGGCGGGAGCGGCACCTCCTCGGGCTCCGCCACCGGGATATGGCGCGGCAGGTAGATCCGGAAGGCGGTGCCCTCCCCGACCGTCGACTGGACGTCGATCGTGCCGCCGGACTGCTTGACGATGCCGAACACGGTCGAGAGCCCGAGACCCGTGCCCTTGCCGATCTCCTTGGTGGTGAAGAACGGCTCGAAGATCTTCTCCATCAGCTCGGGCGGGATGCCCTGGCCGGTGTCGCGGACCTCGATCAGCACGTGATCGCCCGAGGGCGCCCCGCCCCGCCCCTCGGCCACCGCCGCCGAACCCGGATCGGTCACGTTCTCGGTGCGGATCACCAGCTTGCCGCCCTCCGGCATGGCGTCGCGGGCGTTGACCGCGAGGTTCACGATCACCTGCTCGAACTGGTTGACGTCGGCCTTCACGGGCCAGACCTCGCGGCCGTGCTTCAGCTCCAGCGCGACACGCTCGCCGAGCAGCCGCTTCAGCAGCAGCGTGAGTTCGGAGAGCGCCTCGCCGACGCTCATCACCTCCGGCCGCAGGGTTTGCCTGCGGGAAAACGCCAGAAGCTGGCGGACAAGGCCCGCCGCCCGATTGGCGTTCTGCTTGATCTGCATGATGTCCTGGAAGGCCGGATCGGTCGGCCGATGGCTCGCCAGCAGCAAGTCCGAGTAGCCGATGATCGCCTGCAGCACGTTGTTGAAGTCGTGTGCGATGCCGCCCGCAAGCTGGCCCACGGCATTCATCTTCTGGGCCTGGGCGACCTGCTGCTCCAGCTGCCGCTGCGCCGTCGTGTCGAGGGCGTACAGGATGACGCGCTCGGCCTCGTCGGTCTGCTGTCCCGGGTCGCCGCCGTCGGCCGGGCTGAGCCAGACCCGGGCCGAGCGCCCCCCCGGCCCGTTGAGCTGGACCTCGATCGGCTCGGGATCGGTGAGCCCGCTCGCCGCCCGGGCGAGCCCGGCTTCCAGGCTGGTCCGGTCGGTCACCGAGTCGGCGACGTTCGGCTCCGCCCGGGCCGTGCCCTCCCCGTCGAACGCGTCATCCTCGATCTGGCGCGGGATCGTGCCGAACAGCCGGGTGAAGGAGGCGTTGGCCCGGGCGATCCGGCCGGTGCGGTCGAGGGTCGCAATGGCGATCGGCGAGTTGTTGAGGAAGCGGGCGAGGCGAACCTCGGCGGCGCGCTGCGGCTCGTCGGTCTCGGCGCCCGCGGAGCGGTTGATCACGAAGGTGCGCGAGGAGCCGGGCTTGCCGTCCTTGCCGAAGGCGATGCGGTGGTAGAGCCGGACCGGCAGGGTGTGGCCGTTGCGGCGGCGCAGGTCGAGGTCGAAACGGTCGGTGCGCACCTCGCCGGGCAGGCCGGCGGTGCGCACGAGGACATCCGCCTCGGGGGCGATCTCGGTCAGGTGCGGACCACCGGGGCCGACGCTGGCGAGATCGTAGCCGAGCCAGGCCGCCAGCGTCGCGTTCATGTACACGATGGCGCCGGCCGGATCGATCGACAGGAACCCCGCCGGGGCGTGGTCGAGGTAGTCGATCGCGTGCTGGAGTTCCTGGAAGACGTTCTCCTGCCGCTCCCGCTCGGCGGTGATGTCGGCCACCGTCCAGAGCGCGGCGGCCCGGCGGGGCCGCGCGAGCGGCCGGACCGAGACCCGGTACCACCCGAAGCTCCGCTCCCCGGCGACCGGGCCGAGCGGCGGCGACATCCGCACCTCCTCGGTGTGGGCCCGGGCGTCGCGGGAGGCCTGCGACAGGCGGTAGACCGCCTCCGAGACCTCGGGTGGGCCGACCAGGATACGCTCCACCGGGACGAGGTTCGAGAAGGTGTCGCCGCCCGCGATCCGCAGATAGGCCTCGTTGGCGTAGATCAGCCGGCCGCCATCCTCGACCACAAGCGCGCCGTCCGGCGAGGCATCGACGATGCCCTTGGTGATGTCGTCCCGGGCGGCGCTGCCGCTGAGCTGGAGCGCCCCGATCGCGAGGGCGAACAGGAAGAACACGCCGGCCATGGCCAGCAGCGCCAGCAGCCACACAATCAGCGACTGGGCCTGCTCGTTCGCCACGAAGGACAGGCCGATGGCGGCCCCGACCAGCAGGCCCGCGAGCACGAGCAGCAACCCGACCCGGCCCGGCTGTTCCGAGCGGTCGATGGAGCCGGTTGCCTGCGGCGCCGGAACCGGTGCACCAGAGATCGGCAGTCCGGCATTCGGCGGGCCCGCGGCAGGGGCCGGAGGTCCAGTGACGTCGGCCATCGGCTTCATTTCCAGAACGTTCCCCCGGTTAGGCCGACCGTCCCTATCAGGGCAAGGGCCACGCGGCACCACGCGCATCACGCCAAGCCTCGGTTCAGCCTCGCGAAAAAAGGTGGACGAAGCGTGGCTTTCGCTTCGTTTCGACCGGTGGTGCTATGCCTTTCGATGGCCGCACCGTCCGCCGTGACGCCGCGCCTCAGGTTACGGTGTCGGCTTCATGCGAGACCCCGGCCGAGCATCGCGCCGCGACGGGCCGTCCGGGCATTCCGGTCGCGAGCCGATCCGAACGGAGACGTGACCACCGCCGCGGGATGATCGTGCCTCCGAACAAGGGTGCCGCGGACCGCCCGGTGAGGGCGGGGCTCAGTGTATCCCCTCGAAGATCGCGGCCTTCGATGTGCGTCCCGGACTGGTCGACCACGAAGATCACGAATTCGTGATCAAACGGTCTATCTCTACGACTGGGAATTCACGTTTTCCGCCGTTGGCGACCAGCCGACCGGCGAAAAACCCGTATCCATGACGCTTCGGTTCCCTCCTTGGCGTCCTCCCGTGCCGTTGCCCGATGCGTCAGGCCGCCTTCCGGAGCCGCCCCCTCCGCCAGCATCCTCTGACGCTGTTCGTGGGGACGCTCTCCTTGGCGGATCAGGGAGGACGGTGCCGGCGTCGAGAGCTACCGGCGCCTCTATGGCATCGGCGCGGATGTCGAACCCGCGGACGGGGCGCTCCGTGCCCAGGTTCGGATCCGGCGATACCGGTGCATGATCTCTTACGAGCGCGAACGCGGCGGCCTGCTGCATGTCGGGCTGATCGGGATCGTCATCCTCCTGGCGACCCGTCCCCGCGCGCGGCGCCAGCCCGGCCGCTGCCGGCCGGGCCGGTGAGCGGGCGCCTACGCCGCTCGCCTCCGCAGACGCAGCACGAAGCCGATCACCTCGGCCACCGCGCGGTAATGCTCGGCCGGGATCTCTCGGTCGATCTCCACGGTGGCGTGGAGCGCCCGGGCCAGCGGCGGGTTCTCGATCACGGCGACGCCGTGCTCGGCCGCCACCGTGCGGATGCGTAGCGCCAGCGCGTCGACGCCCTTGGCGACACAGATCGGCGCTGCCATGCCGGCCTCGTAGCGCAGGGCCACCGCGTAGTGGGTCGGGTTGGTCACCACCACGGTGGCGGTCGGCACGGCGGCCATCATCCGCTTCTTCACCCGGGCCATGCGCAACTGCCGCAGGCGACCCTTGACCTCCGGGTTGCCGTCCGACTCCTTCATCTCCTGCTTGAGTTCTTCCTTCGACATGCGGTGGCGCTTGCGCCAGCGGAACCGCGCGTAGAGGGCGTCCCCCAGGGTGATCGCCAGATGCATGCACAGCATCCCGGCGAGCAGCCGCAGGCTGAGGGACAGGATCGCCGGCAGAGCCGCGCCGGGATCGAGCTGGACGAAGGTCTCCAGCCGGTCGCGGTCGTTCCAGAGAACCACGCTGCCGACCACCCCAACGGCGCCGATCTTGGCCAAGCCCTTGCCGAACTGGAACCACGCCTCGATCCCGAGGATGCGCTTCACCCCGGCCATCGGGGAGAGCCGCTCGAATTTCGGCCTCAGCGTCTCAGCGCTGAAGACCGGCGGGTGCTGGAGGAGCCCCGCGGCCAGCCCGGCGGCGGCGGCGAGGCCGACCGGCACGGCGACCGCCTGCAGCCACAGCCACAGGCCCCGGGTAGCCGCCGCCCGCATGGCGGTGGCGTCGTCCGGCAGGGTGTGGGCGTTGGCGAGGTAGGCTCTAAGTCCGTAGAGCAGGTCCTGGGCGATGCCCGGTGCCGCGATCAGGAGCGCCAGGGTGAAGGCCCCCAGGATCGCGAAGGTGTTGATCTCCATGCTGCTGGCGACGTCGCCGCGCTCGATCGCCTGATCGAGCCGCCGCTGGGACGGCTCTTCGGTCTTGTCCTCGTCGTCCGCGCCCTCGGCCATCCCGCCCCTACCTCAGCGGCCCACGGACTGAGCCAGATACCGGCCCATGTCGTCCAAGAAGACCCCCATCATCACGCCGAGGCAGCCGATCAAGATCAGCACGCCCACCAGCACCGAGGCCGGGACCGCCAGGAAGAACACCTGCAATTGGGGCATCAGCCGCGACAGTACGCCGAGGCCCAGGTTGAACAGGATCCCGAAGGCGATGAACGGCCCGGAGATCTGCATCGCCAGGGTGAAGCCGCGGGCCAGCGCCCGGGTCGCCAGCGTCAGCGCGTCCGAGAAGGCCGGGACCCCGTCGGGGGGCAGGACCTCGTAGCTCCGGGCCAAGCCCTCGATGGCAAGGTGATGCAGATCGGTGGCGAAGATCAGCGTGATGCCCAGCAGCGACAGAAAGTTGCCGATCGCCACCTGCTGGCCGCCCTGGCTCGGATCCACCGTCATGGCATAGGACAGGCCGAGCTGCGCCGAGATGATCACCCCGGCGGTCTGCAGGGCGGCGAGCACCATCCGCACCGACAGGCCGAGGACCAGCCCGACGATCGTCTCGCCGAACAGGAGCCCGATCAGCCGCGGCCCCGCGAGGCCCTCCGTGCCGCCGAGCAGCGGGCGCACGGTCGGGAACAGCACCAGGGTCGTGAGCAGCGCGAAGGCCAGCCGCAGCCGCGGCGCGACGGATTGCTCGCCGATCCCGGGCATCAGCATGATCAGCGTGCCGACCCGCGCGAAGGTGATCAGGAAGGCCGAGGCGATCCCGGGCAGGAGCAGGTTCATCGCCGCCCCTATGGCGCGCGGATTGGGTCCCTGTCGTGGCCGGGCCCCGCATCAGCCGCCCGCCGCGATGCGGGCGGCGATGCGGGTCATGTAGCCAGCCATCGCGTCGCCGATGAAGGGCAGCATCAGGAGCAGCACGGCGAACACCGCGACGACCTTGGGCACGTAGATCAGGGTCTGTTCCTGGATCTGGGTCAGGGCCTGGACCAGCGAGACCGCGAGGCCGACCGCCAGGGAGACGAGCATCAGGGGCCCGGCGATCTTCAGGAACACGAAGATCCCGTCGCGGGCGACGTCGAGGATGGCGAGTCCGGTCATGGTGACGACGGGTCCGAAGAGAGAAAAGTCACGGTTTCAAAAGGTCTTCGACCTTTGCGGGTGCAGGGCCGTGCCCTGCCGTCGGGCCTCGCTCGATCACCGGGCGAAGCCCGATATCGGGTTTCCGCCCCGATGCCCCGTCAGCGGGCGTAGCCCTTCGAGATCCCCGTCAGATCTGCATCCGCATGATCTCCTCGTAGGCGGAGATCATGCGGTCGCGCACGGCGACCATGGTCTGGAGGGCGGTCTCGCTCTCGGCGACCGCGGTGACCACGTCCACGACGTTGGCCTTGCCTGAGGCGGCCGAGACCGCCTGCGCGTCGGCCCGATGCCCGGCGTCGCCGACGCTCTCCAGAGTCTTCCCGAGGAACTGCATGAAGTCGGTGCCGGTCTCGGTGGCCGCCTGGACCTTGGGGACGGGCCGCCCGGAGGCGAGACCCTGCACGGCCGCGTAGGCGCCCGCCGCGAAGTTGCTCGATGCCATCGCTAAACCTCCGCCCCGCTCACTTCAGGATGCCGAGGGTCTGGGACAGCATCTTGCGCGTCGCGGTCACCATGTTGAGGTTCGCCTCGTAGGAGCGCTGGGCTTCGCGCAGATCCATGTTCTCGATCAGCGCGTTGACGTTGGGCATCTGCACCTCGCCCCGCGCGTTGGCCGCAGGGTTGCCGGGCTCGAACTTGGTCCGGAAGGCGGAGGGATCACGCCGGACACGACCAGCCTCCACGAGCCGGGCGCCGGTCTCGTCGTCGAGATGGCTGGTGAAGCTCGGGATCTTGCGTCGGTAGGGCTCCGCACCGGCCGAGGCCGGCGCGGAATCGGCGTTGGCGATGTTCTCGGCGATGATCCGCATCCGGCCCGACTGGGCCTTAAGGCCGGCCGCCGCCACCGCCAGCGACTTGCTGAATTCCATGGCTCAGGGCCCTCCTCCGGATGCGCCAGCGCGATCGTCGCCGACCATCAGCTTTTGCCGATGGCGATCTTCAGGGTGGTCAGGCTATGCTGGTAGAGCGAGGCGGCGAGCTGATAGTCCGACTGGTTGTCGCCGGCCTTCATCATCTCGTCCTCGAGATTGACCCCGTTGCCGCTCGGGCGGATCTCGAAGGCCTTGGCGCGCTTGGATTCGGTCCCGTCACCCTGGCCTGCGGGCGCCAGATGCGCCGGGCTCGTCAGCGCGAGGCTGGTCGAGCCGGAAGCCAGGGCGCCGGTCGCCCGATCGAAGCGCGGCTCGACGAGGTCCCGGGGCTTGAAGCCCGGCATGTCGGCGTTGGCCACGTTCTCGGCGATCAGGCCCTGGCGCGCCTGGGCCCATTGCATCCGTGTGCGCAGCATGCCGAGCACGGGCAGGTCGGTGAGGGCCAAGGTCGCCTCCGGTCTGGCAAGGCCGCGCCGGGACGAGCGGGCTCGGCAAAAACTGCCGCGCGCATGGTTAACGCCCCGTTAAGCCCGTGCCGCCCTTCGCCCCTGAGTTCAGCGCGAGCTCCGCCGCGTCGCAGCGGGCGAAGAAGCAGCCCGGGACGGCACCGGTCTCCGTGGGCGCGTAATGGCCGAAGGGGGGCGACTCGCCGTAGGGCGAGACCGGCGCGTCGAGATGCGCTGCGACCGCCATGTCCCGGCCGTAGTCGCAATGCGGCGTGTAGGCGATGTCGCAAACGGCCTGCACGGGCCGGTTGCAGTCGTTGAAGACCTGGAAGACGTACCACCGCGTCGCGCCGTCCTGCTGGACACCGCGCCGGTACGCGAGGCATCGACCGGGCGTCCCGTCGGTCCGGGCGCTGGGCTCGTAGGTGGTCCAGCGCGGCGGCTGTGGGGCGGCCGCGGCCGGAGCGCCGGCGGCGAGCACGGTCAGGACGAGGGCCGGTCGAAATCGCTGCATCTCGGGTGCCTGTCGGCCGCCCGCCGGGTGAGGCGAGCCCCCGAGGTCTGCCCGCCCGATGTATCGCGGGTGTCTCCGGCCAAGCGCCTGCGCCCGTCACCGGCGCAGCGGAGTCCCGGCAGCCGACCCGGCCGCGCGGGCGCCGGCAAGCGTTCAGCGGCTGCGACCTTCCTGGACCCGGTCGGCCGGTGTCGCCCCAGTTCCACGACGTATTGTCTTGGTCGCGCGGATTTAAAAGGTCTGTTAACGAACTCTTAACGTCGTTTGCCCTGTCGCCCCTTCGGCATGGTATGGACATCCCCTTGCCGGGCGCGGACCAGCGGCGGCCGGAACGTGCGAGTGCGTAACCTTGCGATGGCTGCAATCCGTGTTCGGCTCTGACGGCTCCCCCATCGTTCAATATGTCGTGATCTTCGCCGTCATCTTCACGGCGCTGGCGGCCATCGTCTTCACGGTGCGGCGGCTCACCGGCCGCAGCCTGGCGCTGCCCGGACGGACCGGCAACCGCGGGCGCCAACCGCGGCTCGGCATCGTCGACGTCTATGAGCTCGACCGTGCCCGCCAGCTGATCCTGCTCCGGCGGGACAATGTCGAGCACCTGCTCCTCGTCGGCGGCCCGAACGACGTTGTGGTCGAGCGCAACATCCAGCGCGGCCAGCGTCCCTTGCCGGAGGCGTCCATCCGGCCGGATCCGGAGGCCCTGGATGAGCCCCTGCCGGATCCCCTGGTCCAGGGGGGACGCCTGCCGGAGCCGCCGCGCGCGCTGCCCGAAATGACCGGGCTGCGCTCCGAGCCCCTGTTCGATCCGGGCTTCGAGATGCCGGTGGTCGTGCCGTCGCCTGTCCCGCGCTCCGGGTCCGCGCCGTCCATCACCCTGCCGCTCGACCCCGCGCTACTGAGCGGCGACGAGCCGGGCCAAGACGTCTTCGCGCCCGTTTCGCCAGTCCCACCGCCCCCGCCGAAGGTCGCCGAGCCTCCGCCCGCGCCGTTGCGCGAGCCGGTCGCCCCGCGTCGGATCCTGAGCCGAACCGCACCGCCCCTCGTCGATCCGCGGCCTAGCCCCGCCTCCGCGCGCGCATCCGAGCCTGCGCCCGCCGGGATCCGGGCGGCACCGCCGGCCCCGGCCCTTGCCGTTCCCTCCGAACGCAGGACCGTCGATCCGGCGATCCTGTCCGACATGGCGCGGCAGCTTCAGGCCGCCTTGGCCCGCCCGGCCTCCGCGGTCACGCCGGCTCCCCCACCGTCGGCCCCGACCCCGCCGGCCGAGGGCATCGATCCGGTGGCGGCCGCGATGGCGTCCGCCCCGCCGGTCGAGCCCGCGCCGCCGCCCGAGCCGGTTCCGGCCCCACCGCTCCCGATGGTCGATCCCCCCGTGCCGCCGGCTGCTCCGGCTGCTCCGGCCGCACCGCCGATCCCTCCGATGGTCCGGCGGGAGGTTCCACCCGCGGAGGTAGCATCGCCGCCCGCACCGACCCCGGTCCCGCCCGCGCCGCAGCCGGCACCGAAGGCGCCGCCGGCGTTCCGGCCCCCTCCCCCAACCGAGCCGCCGCGACCCGAGGCGAAGACCGCGGGCAACCCGTTCTCGGTGGAGGAGATCGAGGCCGAATTCGCCCGCCTTCTGGGGCGTCCTCTGGACAAGCGGAGCTGAAGCCGTCTCCGGGCCCTGCGGGGACCAGCCGGCACCTTGTGGCGCTAACGATCGGTTAACGCTCTGCTGGAACGCTCGCGTCCGGAGGTTGAACCGATGCTTGCTCTGAACGCCGATACCGCCCGCCGCAGCCGCGTTTACCGTGCCTTCAGGCTTGACCGCGCCGGACGCGTCGCCTCCGCCGAGATCGTCTCGGCCGAGGATGACGTCCAAGCGCGCCGTCAGGCCCGGGCCATGGTGGAGCGCGCCACGATCGAGCTCTGGGATCGGACGCGGTTCCTCGGCCGCTTCGAGCCCACGTTGCCGGACGGCGGCCAGTTCGCGTGAGCCAGCCCAGCTCTTGAGGACGTCAGGCGTTCTGGCGACCGGCCGTCTCAGGCATCGCCAGCACGGCGAGGAAGCTGAGGATCGCCGCGACCGCCAGGTAGAACCCGACGTAGCCGATCCCGCCGAGGCTCACGAGTTCCTGGGCGATGTAGGGCGCCCCGGAGGCTCCCAGGATGCCCGCGAGATTGTAGGTGACGGAGGCGCCCGTGTAGCGCACCCGGGTCGGAAACAGCTCGGGCAGGACGGCGCCCATCGGGCCGAACACCCAGCCCATGGACAGGAGGGCAAGGCAGAGGAATCCGAGGACCGGCGGCCATGTCCCGGTGCCGGCGGCATGGCCCAGCATCGGCCCCATCAGGAAGCCGAGCCCGAACACCGCGGCCATTCCGGAGAGCAGCACTGGCCGACGCCCGAACCGGTCCGCGGCGGCCCCCGAGATCACGGTGCCGAGCGCCATGAAGCAGACCGCGATGCACTCGAACAGCAGGAAGGTCGGCCGCGCATAGCCGAGTGTGCCGGTGCCGTAGCCCAGCGCGAACACGGTCGAGAGATAGAACACCGCGTAGACCGCCACCATCGCGAAGGTGCCCATCAGGACCGCGCGCCCGTGCTGCGTCAGCATGGTGGCGAAGGGTACGCGCTCCGGCTGGGCTTGACTCAGCGCGGCCCTGAAGGCCGGCGTCTCGGTGAGCTTCAGGCGGACATACAGCCCGACGCCCACGAGCGCGGCCGAGGCCAGGAACGGCAGGCGCCAGCCCCAGGCCTGGAAGCTCTCGGGCGATAATCCGAAGCTCAGGGCCAGGAAGCCGAGATTGGCCAGGATGAACCCCACCGGCGCGCCGAGCTGCGGGAAGATCCCGTACCACGCCCGCCGGCCTGGCGGTGCGTTCTCGACCGCGAGCAGGGCGGCGCCGCCCCACTCACCGCCGAATCCGATTCCCTGGCCGCAGCGCAGGACGCAGAGCGCCGCCGGCGCCCACCAGCCGACAGACGCGTAGGTCGGCAGGCAGCCGATCAGGACCGTGGAGAGGCCCATGATCAGAAGGGAGGCCACCAACGTGGCCTTGCGGCCGACCCGATCACCGAAATGCCCGAACAGGGCGGCGCCGACGGGCCGTGCCACGAAAGCGATCGCGAAGGTCGCGAAGGCGCTGAGCTGCTGCACGCCCGGGGCGCCCGCGGGGAAGAAGACTGGACCGATCACCAGGGCGGTGGCCGTGGCGTAGATGTAGAAGTCGAAGAACTCGATCGCGGTGCCGACGAAGCTCGCGGCGAGGATCCGTCCGGCACTGGGCGGGACGTAGGTCGCGCTCGCGGATTCGACGGTCTGCAGCATGGCGGGTCGGGATGTTCGACGGCAAACGGGATGCGGCGCTTTCGCACGTGGAGGCGCGCGCGGAAACCCCGAAAACACGTCCAGGGCCGGTCGCCTGTGCGATGCAGCGGCCCCGGCCTTGCGTTCCCCGGTCCCCTTCGCCAAGCTGAACGGCCCTAGATCCGCGCGGGACGCCGGCCGCCGCGCCGTCCCTACCAGTCGAGTATTGCGATGAGAGTCACTGTCGAGCGCGCGGCCCTGCTCAGGTCGCTCGGCCACGTGCACCGGGTCGTCGAGCGCCGCAACACGATCCCGATCCTGTCGAACGTGCTGCTGCGCGCGGAGGGGTCCGGGCTCCAGCTGCGTGCGACCGACCTCGACATCGAGGTCACCGAGAGTGTTCCGGCCGACGTGTCGGATGCCGGCGCCACCACGGTGCCGGCGCACGTGATCTACGACATCGTGCGCAAGCTGCCCGACGGCGCGCAGGTCTCCCTGGAGACCGGCGGCGAATCCGGTCAGATGACGATCCGCTCGGGCCGCTCGCGCTTCGCGCTGGGCGCACTGCCGGAGGGCGACTTCCCGGATCTGGCAGCCGGCGAGATGCCGCACGGCTTTGAGATCGCGGCCGCAGACCTCAAGCGCCTGATCGACAAGACGCAGTTCGCGATCTCCACCGAGGAGACGCGCTACTATCTCAACGGCATCTACCTCCACACGCTGGAGACCGAGAACGGTCCCGTGATGCGGGCGGTGGCGACTGACGGTCACCGGCTCGCCCGGGTCGAGATCCCGGCGCCGCAGGGCAGCGTCGGCATGCCGGGCGTGATCGTGCCCCGCAAGGCGGTGGCCGAGATTCAGAAGCTTCTGGACGATGGCGGCGAGTCCGTCGCGGTCGATCTCTCGCCCGCCAAGATCCGCCTGCGCTTCGCCGGCGGCCTGACCCTGATCTCCAAGCTGATCGACGGCACGTTCCCGGATTACCAGCGGGTGATCCCGGCCAACAACGACAAGCGGCTCACCGTCGAGCGCGATGCCTTCGCCAAGGCGGTGGACCGGGTCTCGACGATCTCGTCCGAGCGCGGGCGCGCCGTTAAGCTCGGCCTCGCCGAGGGCCGCCTCGCCCTCTCGGTGAACAACCCGGATTCGGGCAGCGCCACCGAGGAGCTCGATGTCGATTACGAGGCGGCCAACCTCGATATCGGCTTCAACGCCCGTTACCTCCTCGACATCACGGCGCAGCTCGAGGGCGATACCGCCCTGTTCAAGCTCGCCGACCCGGGCTCGCCGACCCTGATCCAGGACCGCGAAGGGGCGCCGGCGCTCTACGTGCTGATGCCGATGCGGGTGTGACGCACGCCATGCCGAGAACCGTCGTCCTCGATCCCATCCAGGAGGCTTCGCTCGATCGTCTGATCGCGGCGGGCCGTTATGGCTCGCCGGAAGAGACGATCGCGGCCGGTGTCGCTCTGCTGCTCCGGCACGAGGACCGCCTCACGACCCTGCGTGAGGCTTGGCACGCGGGTGTCGAGAGCGGCGATTATGAACCCCTCGATGCGACGCTGGACGCCTTGGAGGCGCGCTATGGCGCGATGGAAAAGGCTGTTTCTTGAAGCCTGTCGTGGTTGTCCCGGCAGGCCCGGGCGGACCTGCGTGAGCTTGGTGACGTCATCGCGGCCGACAATCCTCCACGTGCGCGCAGTTTCGTCTCAGAACTGCGCACCCGATGTCAGGCGCTCGGTCAAAGGCCGATGATGGGCAGACCTGCGCCGGAGATTGCGCCCGAGGTGCGGATCCTCGTATTCCGCTCCTATCTGATCCTCCATCGCGTCCTCGACGATCGCATCTCGATTGATCGCGTCGTGCATTCGGCCCGCGACCGCTCCACCTTGCTCCCCGATGAATGAACCCGACAGCGCCGGCAGCGCGCGCGTCACCCGCCTGATCGCCCGCGATTTCCGCAACCATGCCGACCTCGAACTGAACCCCGCGGCCCGGTTCGTCGCGCTGGTCGGGGAGAACGGGGCGGGCAAAACCAACCTGCTCGAAGCGCTCTCGCTGTTCGTGCCGGGCCGGGGCCTGCGCCGGGCCGAGTTCGCCACCATGGCGCGCGCCGGGGGCCCCGGGGGCTTTGCCGTGTCCCTCACCCTCGACCGGGACGGCGCCGAGCATCGGCTCGGCACCGGCCTGGAGCCACCGGGGCCGGACGGGCGCACCAGCCGGCTCTGCCGGATCGACGGCGCCCCGGCCCCCTCCCCGGTGGCGTTCAGCGAGTTCCTGCGGGTGGTCTGGCTGACGCCGGACCTCGACGGGCTGTTCCGCGGCGCTGCGGGCGACCGGCGCCGGTTCCTCGATCGGCTCGTCCTGGCGGTGGATGCCGGCCACGGGGCGCGGGTTTCCGCGATGGAGCGGGCCCTGCGCTCGCGCAACCGCCTGCTGGAGGACCGGCCCGACGACGACCGCTGGCTCGACGCGGTGGAGCGGGAGGTGGCCGAACTTGGTGTCGCCGTCGCGCTGGCCCGCCGGGAGACCGCGGAGCGCCTGGACCGGCTGATCGCCGAGACCCGGGACGATTCCCAGCCCTTCCCCTGGGCCTCGATCCGCCTGGAGGGCGACCTCGACGACCTCGTCGCGGTCTGGCCGGCGATCGAGGCGGAGGACCGCTTCCGGCTGGCCCTGCGCAACGGCCGCCACCGGGACCGGGCGGCGGGCCGCACGCTGATCGGGCCGCAGACCAGCGACCTCGTGGTCCGTCACGGTCCCAAGGACGTGCCGGCGGGGACCGCCTCGACCGGCGAGCAGAAGGCCCTGTTGATCGGCCTCGTCCTGGCCCATGCGCGCCTCGTGCGCGCCATGAGCGGCATCGCCCCCGTGATCCTCCTCGACGAGGTGGCGGCGCATCTCGATCCGCGCCGCCGCGCCGGCCTGTTCGAGGCGCTGGAGGCGCTGCCCGGTCAGGTCTGGATGACCGGCGCCGACCCGGACGCCTTCGCGCAGGCCGGCGACCGGACCGAGGTGCTGCGGATCGGGGCCTGAGCCTCAGGCCGCGCGGATCGTGTTCAGGAAGCGCGACACCTCCGCCCCGAGCTGCTCGGACTGCCGCGACAACTCGCTCGCCGCGCCGAGCACCTGCGTGGCGGCCGCGCCGGTCGCCTCGGACGCCTGGGCCACGCCGACGATGTTGCTCGTCACCTGATCCGTCCCGGTCGCCGCCTGGGAGACGTTGCGGACGATCTCCTGGGTCGCCGCGCCCTGCTCCTCGACGGCCGCCGCGATGGTCGTGGCGACCCCATTGATCTCGCGGATGCGCGCCGCGATCGTGTCGATGGCCGAGACCGCCTGCCCGGTCGCCCCCTGGATCTGATTGATCTGCTGGCTGATCTCCTCGGTGGCCTTGGCGGTCTGTCCGGCCAGCTCCTTCACCTCGGCCGCGACGACGGCGAAGCCCCGCCCGGCGTCGCCAGCCCGGGCCGCCTCGATCGTGGCGTTCAGCGCCAGCAGGTTGGTCTGCCCGGCGATGTTGGAGATCAGCCCGACCACCTCGCCGATGCGGGCTGCCGCCTGGCTGAGGTCCTGGACGAGGTGCTGGGTCTGGTCGGCCTCGCTGACCGCCAACTGGGCGAGGTCGGCCGAGCCGAGCACCTGCCGGCCGATCTCCTGCACCGAGGAGCCGAGTTCCTCGGCCGCCGCCGCCACGGTCTGCACGTTGGTGGAGGCTTCCTCGGCGGCCGCCGCCACGGTCGTGGACTGGCTGGCCGTCTCGGTGGCGCTCGCCGTCATGCTCTGGGCGGTCACCTGCAGCTCGGTGGCCGAGGACGACACCATCCCGACGATGCCGCCCACCGCCCGCTCGAACCCGTCGGCCAGTTCCAGCATGGTGCGCCGGCGCTCCTCGGCCGCCGCCTCGTCGGCGCGGCGCTTGACCTCGGCCTCCTCGGCGGCCTTGCGGGCGACCATCGCCTTGATACCCTCCACCGCCTTGCCGACCGCGCCGATCTCGTCCCGGCGGGCAGCCTCCCTGATGTCGGCGTCGATCTCACCCTGGGCCATGCGCTGCAGGACCCTGACCAGCCGATCGAGCGGCCGCGTGATGCCCACCACCGCGATGAACACCGCCGCCAGCAGGCCCACCAGCATCCCGAGGCCGCTGACGATCATCAGGGTATGACGGGTGTTGTTGGTCTGGTCGGTCAGGTCGTCCGAGCCCTTCTGCATGTAGGCGGTGATCGCCTCGGCGAGGGCGTTGCCCTCCGCCAGCATGCCGGAGAAGGTCGGATCGATCGCCGTATGGATCAGCGCGATCGCCTGCTCGTTCTGGTTGCTGGTGCCGAGTCTGCGAACCTCGCTCACATCCTTGACGTAGCGCTCGATGCGGACCGTCAGCGCGTCAATGCGCGGCGCGAAGGTCTCAGCATGCGCCCGCAGAGTGGGAAGCAGCGCCTTCACATTGGGCAAGACGGCCTCGAAGCCCCGGTTGGCGTCCTGGATCTGGGCCGGATCGGTCTCCGCGATGACGCGATACACCCAATAATTGAGTTCGATCATCAAGCGGTTGAGCCGGCGCGCCTCGGCGACGGCTGCCGCCTCGTTGCTGACGAAGCGGGTGTACCCGGCGTCGATCATCGTCATCTGTGATTGCGCATACCAGACACAGCTGCCGACGATCAGACTGATCAGCGCAATGACGGTCGATATTTTGGGTAGAATATTGATATTTGACAGACGTAACACGGCTATAGACCTCCCGATCGACATCTTTGACAGACGAGCGCGGGGCTGCTGAGTCGATGTTCTACGCAATAGTAAAATGATCTTAATAAATGGTTCTTGTCAAGGCGTAGTCTGCAAGACGCAACTCCATGTCTGGCTACAATTATGCTGAACATTTATTGCGGTGATCAAGCGGATAGACCGGATAAATGAGTACTTCATTTATGAATGTGCGGCGGCCTGTATTGTGCGACAGCAACAGACATTTATGATTGCTTGTATGGATGTATATATTCAAGAATAGTTTGGCTCTTGCGGCCGGCGATCCGGGTACGGGCGTGGGCCGCCGGCGACCGAACGTCGCCACCGTGGCGCGGCCGGCCTTTTCTGCGGACGCTGGGGCGCCACATAGAGGACCGGCACGCGGGAGGCGCGTGCGCACGGAACTCTCGACGCATGTCCAAACCGGTTCACGCCATGATCCGCGTTCTCGAAGAGGAACGCGCGCGCGACTACTACGCCCGTGCCTTCGGGCTCGAAGTCTCGGACCGATTCGACTTCCCGGATTTCACCCTGGTCTACCTGCGCGACCCCGCCTCGCCGTTCGAGCTGGAGCTCACCGTGAACAAGGGGCGCGACAAGCCCTACGATCTCGGCGACGGCTACGGCCACATCGCCTTCGTGGTCGAGGACGTCGAGGCCGAGCATGCGCGGCACAAGCGCGAGGGTTTCACGGCCACCGACGTGAAGACGCTCAAGCACGGCGAGGAGGTCCTGGCGCGGTTCTTCTTCGCCACCGATCCGGACGGCTACAAGATCGAGGTCATCCAGCGCGGCGGGCGATTCGCCTGACCGCTTCGGATCGCCCGGACCAGCCGAGGAACCCGCAGCCGAGATCCATGTCGAACACCACCTGTCACGAGACCCGTATCGTCTGCATCCGCCATGGGCAGTCGACGTTCAACGCCGCCCACAAGCTCGGGGGCGGCGATCCGGGCCTTCTGGACGCCCGGCTGACCGAACTGGGTCAGGCCCAGGCCCGGGCCGCGCGGGATCGCCTGCGCGCGATCCCGTTCGAGCTCGTGGTGGTCTCGCCGCTCACCCGGGCGATCGAGACCGCCGCGATCCTGTTCGGGGAGCATCCAAGCCGGCCGCACGTGCTGGTCGAGGTGCTGCACCGCGAGTGCCAGGAGAGCAGCTGCGATGTCGGCCGGGCGGCCTCAGAAATCGCGGCCGAGTTCCCGCATCTCGATGTCGGGCATCTCCCGGAGATCTGGTGGCACGCGGAGCCGGGCTGCGAGGTCGGCGGCTATCCGGTGGAGCCGCGCCCGCTGTTCGACGCCCGGGTGGCGGCCTTCCGGGACTGGCTGCGGGCGCGGCCCGAGCGGACCATCGCGGTCGTCGGGCACGGCACGTTCTTCTACCACCTGACCGGCACGTTCCTGGAGAATTGCGGAACCATCGAGCTGGATCTCGACGCCGCCCCCGCGGCGGCCTGATCAGACCGGCGCCAGTCCGCGCGCCGCGTCCAGGCGCTCCCGGGCGCCGTTGACGGCGATCTCCGGGGCCTGCCGGCCGATCGTCAGCGTCGCATCGAGGATCGCGCAGGCCTCGGCCCAGGTTCCGGCCACGAACGGGGCGGCCCCTTCGGCGACCTCCGCGGCGCAGCGCGCATCCTCCCCGGCCCTCTGCGCGGCCGTGGCGGTTCTGGAGACGGCGGCGGTCAACGCTCCCTCGCGCCAGCGGCGGGCCTGGGAGGCCGCCTGCGAGAGCGCCCCGCCCCGCCACGTGGCCGAGCGCGCCGCCGCAAACGCCGCGGGCCAGTCCGGCGCCCCGGCGCAGACTTCCGCATCCTCGGCCATTCCGGCGATCGCGCAGAGGGGCGCGAGGATGCGCCGAACGCTGTCGAGCGCGAGCCGCCGGGTCCGGGCCGTCTCGACCTCCGGGGTGTCGGCGCTGCCCGACAGGCGCAGCACGAAGGCCAGCAGCTGCGGCCGCACCGCATCCGGCATGGCGTCGTTCAACCCGAGGGCGTAGGCGGCGATCGGCCGCGAGAAGCAGGGCGGGCAATCCGTGCTCGAGCGGATCGCCCGGTAGGGCAGCCCCGCGGCCACGATCGCGGCCTCGTTGATGCAGGTCCCGCCATCGGGGCCGGGGAAGGGGTGCGATCCGGCGAGCAGGCGCCAGTTCAGGATCGTCGCGAAGTCGGGATGCATCGGCGCGCTCTCCGTCTCGGGCGCTCAGCGTGGCACGCCGCGGCCCGGAAGGCGAGGCCCCTCAGCCGCCCAGCGTCGGCACGAGGCCCGAGAGCATCGCGGCCCCGAGCACCAGCACGAAGGCGGCGGCCACCAGTTCGAGGCTGCCGAGCGCCAGCAGCCCCGTCCGGCCCCGCCCGCCCGCGAGGCGCAGAGCCACGCGCTTGGCGAAGACCGCAACGCCGGCGAGGGCCGTGGTGGTGAGCGCCGTCCCCAGCGCCATGGCCAGCACAGCCAGCACGCCCGCCCCCGGCACGCCCTGCGACACCGCGAAGACCAGCACCAGCACCGCCCCCGCGCAGGGGCGCGAGCCCGCGGCCAGGACCACGCCGGCCCGCTCGCGCCAGGTATCCATCGTCTCGAGGGCCTGCGGCCCGGGCAGGTGGCTGCAGCCGGGCCCGCAGACGGCGTCGAGCTGGACGAGGCGACCGGCCTTGCGCCAGGTCAGCACCAGCCCGATCAGGGCGACGAGAGCAAAGCTCACGGTCTCGATCAGGGTACCGGCCCGGGTGATGCCCGCCGCGGTGGCGTTGAGGATCAGGCTGCCGATCCCCACGATCGCCCCGGCGACGGCGGCCTGGAGCAGGGCCGCGCAGAGGCTCAGCGCGCAGCCGCGCCGGAACGCCCGCTCCCCCGCCAGGATGTAGCCGGCGATCACCGCCTTGCCGTGGCCGGGCCCGGCGGCGTGGAACACGCCGTAGGCAAAGGCGAGCCCGATCAGCGGGCTCCAGCTGCCGCCACCCCGGAGCGCGCTCACGGCGGCGTTGAGGCTGCGCGAAAAGCTCGCCTGGAGGGCCAGGATGATTCCGCCGAGGCCGGTCGCCGCCGGGGCGGCCTCGCGAAAGCCGATCCCGAAGGGCGAGCGCGGCGGCGGGGCGGTGAGGCCGGGCGCCACGAGCCACGCGATCCCGGCGGCCATGAGCGCGGCCAGCCCGATCGCCGCCGCCATGAGGCCGAGCCTCAAGCCCAGCCGCCCCGCCCCGGCGGGGGCGGCGATCCCGATCCCTACGGACATGCGACGAGCACCCGGCTGGCGAACTGCACGCCGTAGGTCGAGGCGGCGGTCAGGGCTTCGAAGAACGCCTCGGTCATGCCCGGAGACCCCGCCTCCGCGGTCTTGGGCTGCTCGGTCTTCGGGCGGGTGACGGTGGCGGCACAGCCCTGCGGCGCGCCGGCCAGCGTCGCGGCGTCGGCCCCCTCCGCGAACGAGAAGGCGACGAAGTAGGTCGGGTCATAGACCTCCAGCGCCGCGATCCCCCGCCCCTGCTGGACCGGAGTCTTCAACGGCAGCAGGAAGGTCATGACCAGGGCCTTGTCCTCCATATGGGCCGCCGGCTCCTTCGGATCGGCGAAGGCCTGTTCCTTGCCGCCGACCTTCAGCTTGGTGAAGTAGCCGAATTCGGCCAGGTTGGCGGTGTTCTCGGCGGCAAGCCCGGCGAGTTCGTCCGGGCTGAGCTTGCCGTCCTTGTTGGTGTCGAGGCCCTGCGTGACGAAGGCGGTGTATTCAGGGTCGAAGCTCCAGGTGTCGCGCACGCCGACGAGCTTGCCGCCCTCGTAGACGAGCTGCGCCTTGGCGGTGACCCAGACGTGGGGGTGGGCGGAGGCGCCCGAGGCTGCGCAGGCGAGGAGGGCAGCCAGGGAGAGGCTGCGGAGCGGGATCGGCATCAGGCGCGGAACCTCGGCGGCCGGCGGTCGAAGCGAAGAGCGTTCGGTTCTCGCCGGCCGGTGGGGCAAAAGCGAGGCGCGGCCGTTGACCCGCCTCGTTGCGGCCGGCTAGCGTAACCGCGTCGAAAATGGCTGGCTTGGTCTGGGTAGGCCCAAGCCCTTCCCCGCACGGGAAGCACTGGTCGGCGCCCGACGCGAAGGTCGCGCGCCCGATCCCCCGACAGTCCCGGCGCCGCGCGCGCCTCACGGGTCTGTCCGGTGGCCATTCTGACGATGCCGCTCCGGCTGACCCTGTTCGCAAGGAGCAGCCCCGTGTCCATCCTCGATCCGTCACGGCCGATCCTGGTCTATCTCGCCAACGGCGTGCAGGGCCGTGCCGTCGTCCGCGCCGCCCTCCGCCGGAACCTCCGGGTGCGGGCTCTGGTCCGCGATCCCGCTCGAGCCGCCGCGCTGGCGGGATCCGGCGTGGAACTGGTCCAGGGCGATCTCCACGATGCGGCCTCGCTCCGGCGGGTGAGCGCCGGCCTCGCCCATGCCGTGCTCCAGATCCCCACCGGGCCCGCGCAGGTGATGGGTTCGGCGGCCGCCAACGCCCTGGCGGCGGCCTCGGCCTGCGGGTTCGAATCCCTGATCCTGAAGCTCGCCAGCGCGAGCCGGCCCTCCCCCTGCCCGGAGCCGAGCTTCGTCGCCAGCTATGCGGTCGAGGATCTGGTGCGGCGCTCCGGCCTGCCCTTCGCCATCGTGCGTCCGACCCTCTATCTCGACAATCTCCTGAAGCCGTCGGCCCGCAAGGACATTGCCGAGGCCGGTCTGTTCGCGCCGCCGATCCCCGCCGCGCAGCGGATCGCCTGGACCTCGGCCGATGATTGTGCCGAAGCGGCGCTCACCCTGCTGGAGCGCGGCGCCTACGGGGGTGATCATCGGCTCGCCGGCCCGGAGAGCGTGACGGGCGATACCTTCGCGGCCCGGGTCGCAGCCGGGCTCGGCCGGCCGTTGGTCTACCGCGCCCAGTCGCTCGAGGCGTTCGAGCGGGAGATCGATGCCGCGATGGGCGCCGGCAGCGGCTCGGTGGTCGCCTCGAAGTTCCGCTACTTCGCCGGGCATCCGGAGGAGGCGCAGTCGATCCTCGCGGATCCGTTCGCGCCCCGGCCCGGTCTGGAGGGCTTCCGTCCGACCGGCATCACCGAATGGGTCCGAGCGCACCGGCAGGCGCTCCTCGGGACAGCCGGGTGAGGCCGCCTACTCGCCCGCGTCGAGGCCCATGAGCTGGAAGCTCACCCGCAGGTCGTTCGACATCGGGATGTCGAGGCGCTCGCCGTTGGGCAGGCGCTTGAGGAACCAGCGCTCGTAGGTCCAGCGCAAAGCCCGGGACTCGGCGAGCCGCGTGAAGGTCTGCTGCACGAGGCCGGCGAGTTCGGGATCGTCCTTGCGGAACATGATGCCGTAGGGCTCGTAGGAGAGCTTGTCGGGCAGCACCGTGTAGTCGGACCCGTCCTTTGCGTCCGTGGCGATCAGCCCGTAGAGCAGCACGTCGTCGGTGGCGAAGGCGTTGGCCTTGCCGGCCTTCACCATCGCGTAAGAGGCGGCGTGGTCGGGCGCTGTCACGACCTGCGCGTCGATCTTCAGGCGGGCGAGCTGGTCGCGCACCGCCTTCTCGTTGGTGGTGCCGGCGGTGACCACGACAATCTTGCCGCCGAGGTCGCGATAGGAGGCGATGCCCGAGCCCCGCTTCACCAAGAGCTGCGTCGCACTGATGTAATCCACCGGCGAGAACGCGACCTGCCTGCGCCGCTCCGCATTGGCGGTGGTCGAGCCGCATTCGAGGTCGATCTTGCTTGAGGTCACCGCCTCGATGCGGGTCTCGGCGGTGACCGGCGCGTAGCGGATTTTCACCGGCCGGCCGATCGCCGCCTGGATGTCGTCGGCGATCTCGCCGCACAGGTCGAGGGCGTAGCCGATCGCCCTCGGGCTGCCGTCCGGGTTCTTGCCCTCCACGAAGGAGAACGGCACCGAGCTTTCCCGATAGCCGAGCACGATCTCACCGCGCTCGGCGACGCTCTTAAGGGTGCCGGTGAGCACCTCGATGGCGGAAGCGGGCGTCGTCGCCAGCGCCAGGATTAGAACCGCGACGAGCCGCATCGTCATCACCCGTTCTTCGAGACTGGTCTCTCGATCACTCTGCCGGCGAGACCACGGTGCCCACATGATCCAGCCGCTGGTCGGTGGCGGTGAGCTGCCCCTCCCACTTGGCCACCGCCACCGTGGCGACGCTGTTGCCGAGCACGTTGGTGGCCGAGCGGCCCATGTCGAGGAACTGGTCGATGCCGATGATCAGCAGCAGCCCCGCCTCCGGGATGTTGAACTGCGTCAGCGTCGCCGAGATCACCACCAGTGAGGCGCGCGGCACGCCCGCCATGCCCTTCGAGGTCACCATCAGCAGGAACAGCATGGTGAGCTGCTGACCCCAGGTCAGCGGGATGTTGTAGGCCTGGGCGATGAACATCACCGCGAAGGTGCAGTACATCATCGAGCCGTCGAGGTTGAACGAGTAGCCCATCGGCAGCACGAAGGAGGTGATGCGGTTGGGCACGCCGAACTGTTCGAGGTTCGTGAGCATCTTCGGGTAGGCCGCCTCGCTCGACGCGGTCGAGAAGGCGAGCACGAAGGGCTCCTTGATCAGGTTGATGAGCCGCATGATGCCGCCGCCCCCGAGCATCAGGAAGCCGACGCCCATCAGCAGCGCCCAGAGCACCGCGAGACCGATGTAGAACTCGATGAGGAACTTGCCGTAGGTGATCAGCACGCCGATCCCCTGCGTGGTGATGGTCGCGGCGATCGCGGCGAACACCGCCACGGGGGCGAACAGCATCACGTAGCCCGTCACCTTCAGCATGACGTCGGCCACGCCCTCGATGCCCTTGGCCAGGAAGTGCCCCTTCTCGCCGAGCGCGGCCAGCGCCACGCCGAAGAAGATCGAGAACACGACGATCTGCAGGATCTCGTTGTTGGCCATCGCCTCCACGGCGCTCTTGGGCACCAGGTGGGTCACGAATTCCTTGAGCGAGAGCGAGGCGGTCTTCAGCCCCGTTCCGGCGCCGACATCGGGCAGCGGCAGGTTCAGGTTCACCCCCGGCTGCATGAGGTTCACCAGGACGAGGCCCAGCATCAGCGAGCAGAACGAGGCGCCCACGAACCAGAGCAACGCCTTTCCGCCGACGCGGCCCACCGCGGCCGTGTCGCCGAGATGCGCGATTCCCACCACCAGCGTCGAGAACACGAGCGGGGCGATGATCATCTTGATCAGGCGCAGGAAGACGTCGGAAATCAGCGCGATGTAACCGGCGATCTCCTTGGCGGTCTGCGGATCGGGCCACGTGATGCTGCAGGCGTAGCCCACCGCGATCCCGAGGAGCATGCCGACGAAGATCATCGTCGTGAGTCGTGAACCTGTCATTGGACGGCTCCTCGCCTATGCCCGGGATGAGCGAGCATTACAGTTCGTTAACGTGAAGCACGAACTGCGCCATACGCAAGCCCGGACGCGGGCGATTACTAGCGTCTTCGACTGTTTTCACGCGACGCCTGGGGGGGGATGAAACCTGTGGCCGGCGTGCTACGGCTGCGGTACGGGACTTGCCCTGCCAAGCTGCCTGCGGTCTCAACAGGCGGCCCGGAACCTACATGCGCGAGAGTACATGGACGTCTTCGTACAGCAGCTCATCAACGGCCTGACGCTCGGCTCCATCTACGGTCTGATCGCCATCGGCTACACGATGGTGTTCGGCATCATCGGCATGGTGAACTTCGCCCACGGCGACGTCTTCATGGTCTCCTGCTTCATCGCGCTCATCACCTTCCTGCTGCTCACCGTGTGGCTGGGCGTCAGCTCCATCGCGCTGGCCTTCCTCGTGGTTCTGGTGGTTGCCATGGTGCTCACCGCCCTGTGGGGTTGGGCAATCGAGCGCGTCGCCTACCGACCGTTGCGCGGCTCGTTCCGGCTGGCGCCGCTGATCTCGGCGATCGGCGTGTCGATCTTCCTGTCGAACTTCGTGCAGGTGGTGCAGGGCGCGCGCAACAAGCCGACCCCGCCGATGTTCTCAGGGGGAATCACCCTGTTCGAGCGCGACGGCTATGCGGTGTTCCTGGCCTGGAAGCAGGTGCTGATCATGGCGGTGACGGCCGTGCTGCTCACCGGCTTCTGGTATCTCGTGCAGCGCACGCCGTTCGGCCGGGCCCAGCGCGCCTGCGAGCAGGACCGCAAGATGGCCGCACTCCTCGGCATCGACGTCGACCGGACGATCTCGCTGACCTTCGTGCTCGGCGCCGCGCTGGCGGCCGTCGCGGGCGTCCTCTACCTGATGTATTACGGCGTCGTGTCGTTCTCGGACGGGTTCGTGCCCGGCGTGAAGGCGTTCACCGCGGCGGTGCTGGGCGGCATCGGCTCCCTGCCGGGCGCAGTGCTCGGCGGCCTGATCATCGGGCTGATCGAGACCTTCTGGTCCGCCTACTTCTCCATCGAGTACAAGGACGTCGCGGCGTTCTCGATCCTGGCGATCGTGCTGATCTTTATGCCCTCGGGCATCCTGGGCCGGCCCGAGGTCGAGAAAGTCTGATGGCCGCCTCGCAGACTGCCCTCCCCGGCTCGGTGATGGCCGGCATCCTGCGCGACGCCGCCCTCTACGCCCTGGTCACCCTCGGCCTGTGCGTGCCGCTCATCGCCTACCGCACCGATCCCGGCCCGGGGACCGAGCTGGTGCTCGTGCCGCGCTGGGGGCTGGTGGCGGCGCTCTGCGCGGCGATCTTCGTCGCCCGCATCGTCCAGCGGCTGGTGCTGCTACGCCGGGACGCGCGGCGGGCGCTCACCCCCTCCCCGGCCCAGGCGACCGAGGCGGTCCACGGCGAGCCCGATGCCGGCCAGAAGACCTCGAAGGTCGGGCTCTACATCTTCATCGCCGTCGCGTTGACCCTGCCGATCCTCGCGGCCGTCGCCACCGGCGGCCTGTCCTCGGCCCGCTACTGGATCGACCTCGGCATCCTCATCCTAACCTACGTGATGCTCGGCTGGGGCCTGAACATCGTGGTTGGTCTCGCGGGCCTGCTCGATCTCGGCTACGTCGCCTTCTATGCGGTCGGCGCCTATTCCTACGCGCTGCTCTCGACCACCTTCGGCCTGTCCTTCTGGATCTGCCTGCCGCTCGCCGGGCTGTTCGCCGGCCTGTGGGGGATGATCCTGGGCTTCCCGGTGCTGCGCCTGCGCGGCGACTACCTCGCCATCGTGACGCTCGCCTTCGGCGAGATCATCCGCCTCGTGCTGATCAACTGGACCGACGTGACCGGCGGCGGGGCCGGCATCTCGTCGATCCCGCGGGCGACCTTCTTCGGGATCCCGTTCACGGCCGGCGAAGGCGGGTTCGCGGCGACCTTCGGCATCCCATACGATTCGATGCACCGGCTGGTGTTTCTCTACTACCTGATCCTGGCGCTCGCCCTGATCACCAACTTCGTCACCCTGCGCCTGCGCCGCCTGCCGATCGGACGGGCCTGGGAGGCGCTCCGCGAAGACGAGATCGCCTGCCGGTCGCTGGGCATCAACACGACGGCGGTCAAGCTCACCGCCTTCGCGCTGGGTGCGGCCTTCGGCGGCTTCGCGGGCTCGTTCTTCGCCGTGCGCCAGGGCTTCATCAGCCCGGAGAGCTTCAACTTCCTGGAGAGCGCCATCATCCTGGCGATCGTGGTGCTCGGCGGCATGGGCAGCCAGGTCGGCGTCGCGATCGCCGCGGTGGCGATGGTCGGCGGCCCGGAGATGCTGCGCAACCTCGGCTTCCTGAAGGCCGTGTTCGGCGAGGGCTTCGATCCCAACGAGTACCGCCTGCTGCTGTTCGGCCTCGCCATGGTGGCCATGATGGTCTGGCGGCCCCGGGGGCTGATCTCGGTGCGCCTGCCCTCGGTCTCGCTCGGCGAGCGCCGCGCCGTCTCGGGCGCCCATGTCAGCGAGGGGCACGGCTGATGGCGACGCATCCCGACATCCGCGCGGCGGCCTCGGCCCCGCCGGTGCTCACCGTCGAGCATCTCACCATGCGGTTCGGCGGGCTGGTGGCCGTCTCCGACCTGTCCTTCGCGGCCAGGCGCGGCGACATCACCGCGCTGATCGGCCCGAACGGGGCCGGCAAGACCACGGTGTTCAACTGCATCACCGGCTTCTACAAGCCGACTGAGGGCATGCTGACCCTGGCGCACGCGGATGGCACCACGCATCTGCTGGAGCGGTTGCCGAACCACGAGGTGAACCGCACCGCCCGGGTCGCGCGTACCTTCCAGAACATCCGCCTGTTCCAGGGCATGACAGTGCTGGAGAACCTGCTGGTCGCCCAGCACAAGCCGCTGATGCGCGCCTCCGGCTACACGGTACTCGGCCTGCTCGGGCTCAAGACCTTCCGGGACGCGCAGGAGGCGGCGATCGAGCGCGCCAAGGCGTGGCTGACGCGCATCGACCTGATGAGCCGGGCCGACGATCCGGCCGGCGCCCTGCCGTATGGCGCGCAACGGCGCCTGGAGATCGCCCGGGCGATGTGCACCGATCCGGTGCTGCTCTGCCTCGACGAGCCGGCGGCGGGCCTGAACCCCCGGGAATCGGCCGAGCTGAATGGCCTCCTGCGCCACATCCGTGACGAGCACGACACCTCGGTCCTGCTGATCGAGCACGACATGTCGGTGGTGATGGAGATCTCAGACCACGTGGTGGTGCTCGATTACGGCCAGAAGATCGCCGACGGCACGCCCGCCGAGGTCCGCTCCGATCCCAAGGTGATCGCCGCCTATCTCGGCGTCGAGGACGAGGAGGTGGAGGCCGTGGAGGCCGAGGTCGGGATCAGCGTGCCGCATGGCGACGACGCCCATACGGGAGCCCCGGCATGAGCGTCGCCGGCATCAACGTCCTGGTCGAGGAGACGCGGGCGATCCAGGCGGGACGGAAGCCGCCGCTCCTCGCTGTGCGTGACGTCTCGACCTATTACGGCAGCGTCGCCGCGCTCCGGGGCGTCGATCTCGACGTCGCCGAGGGCGAGATCGTCACGCTGATCGGCGCCAACGGCGCCGGCAAGTCGACCCTGATGATGACGATCTTCGGCAGCCCCCAGGCGCGCTCGGGCACGATCACCTATGACGGGCGCGACATCACCCGGATGCCGACCCACGCCATCGCCCGGCTCGCCATCGCCCAGTCGCCGGAGGGCCGCCGGGTCTTCCCGCGCATGAGCGTATACGAGAATCTCCAGATGGGCGCGGCGCTTCATGACGGGCGCTTCTTCGCCGAGGATCTGGAGAAGGTCTGCGTGCTGTTCCCCCGGGTGAAGGAGCGCCTGAACCAGCGCGCCGGCACCATGTCGGGGGGCGAGCAGCAGATGCTGGCCATCGCCCGGGCGTTGATGAGCCGCCCGCGCCTGCTGCTCCTCGACGAGCCGTCGCTCGGCCTCGCGCCGCTCGTCGTGAAGGGCATCTTCGACGCGATCCGGGAACTGAACCGGACCGAGGGCATGACGATCTTCCTCGTCGAGCAGAACGCGTACCATGCCCTGAAGCTCGCCCATCGCGGCTACGTGCTGGTCAACGGCCGGGTCACGATGAGCGGCACCGGCCGCGCGCTGCTCGACGATCCGAACGTCCAGGCCGCCTATCTGGAGGGGGGCCATGCCGGCCCGGTGGGGGCATGAGCATGCTGCAGGGGCTTCTCTACGAGGAGGATTCGGCTGGCCTGTTCCTGCTCGTCACCGTGGTGATGGGCGGCTGGGCCGGCTGGATGGCCGCGCGCGGCATCGCTCGGGGCTGGCGGCCGTTCTGGCAATGCGCCCTGGCGCTGCTCCTCGTGGCGGCCGCCGTGCGCTTCATCCACTATGCCCTGTTTTCGGGCACGCTGCTGTCGCTGCACTACTATGCGGTCGACGCGCTCGTGGTCATGATCATCGGCGCGGCGGGCTTCCGCTACACGCGGACGCGCCAGATGACGAGCCAGTACCGCTGGCTCTACGAGAAGACCTCCCCGCTGACATGGCGCGAACGGGCGCCGGAAGCGGGCGGGGTCCGATGAGTGCGGCCGGATCCGCACGTGCGGTCCTGACCATAGGGGAAGAACGCTGATGAGATCGATTCTGCTGGCCGGGCTCGCCCTCGGCGCCATGATGGCCGGGGCACAGGCCGCCGAGGTCAAGCTCGGCATCGCCGCGCCGATCACCGGCAACAGCGCCGCCATCGGCGCGCAGCTCAAGAACGGCGCGAGCCAAGCGGTGGAGGACCTCAACAAGGCCGGCACCCTCAAGGGCACGACGCTCTCGGTCACGGTGGGCGACGACGCCTCCGATCCGAAGCAGGGCGTCTCGGTGGCCAACAAGTTCGCCAGCGACGGCGTGAAGATGGTGGTCGGCGACTACAACTCGGGCGTGTCGATCCCGGCCTCCGACGTCTATCTCGACGCCGGCATCATCCAGGTCACCCCGGCTTCGACGAACGTGAAGTTCACCGAGCGCGGCATGTGGAACACCTTCCGCACCTGCGGCCGCGACGACCAGCAGGGCGCGGTGGCGGGCACCTACCTCGCCGATCACTTCAAGGGCAAGAAGATCGCCTTCGTCCACGACAAGACCCCCTACGGCAAGGGTCTGGCCGACGAGACCCTGAAGGCGCTCAAGGCCAAGGGCGGCAAGGACGTGATGTACGAGGGCATCAATCCGGGCGAGAAGGATTATTCCGCCCTCGTGTCCAAGCTGAAGTCGGCCAATGTCGATGTCGTCTATTTCGGCGGCTACTACACCGAGGCCGGCCTGATCCTGCGCCAGATGCGCGACCAGGGCCTGAAGGCGCCGATGATGGGCGGCGACGGCATGGTCGACCGCGAGCTGGTGGCGATCGCCGGCCCGGCCGCCGAGGGCACGCTGACCACCTTCCCGCCGGATGCCCGCAAGAACCCGAACGCCAAGGCCGCGCTCGCCGCCTTCAAGGCCAAGAATATCGATCCCGAGGGCTACACCCTCTACTCCTACGCGGCCGTTCAGGTGCTCGCGAAGGCGATGGCCGAGACCGGCTCCAGCGACGGCAAGAAGCTCGCCGACTGGCTGCACCAGGGCAAGGCGGTGGACACCGTTGTCGGCCCGATCGCCTACGACAAGAAGGGTGACATCACCCGGCCCGATTATGTGATGTACGAGTGGAAGAAGGGTGCCGACGGCAAGATCGATTACGCCGGCAACGAGCTGACGAAGTAAAACCCGGCGGCCCTCCCGTCCCGTCCCACCGCCCGACGCCGCTCCGCATCACTCCGCGGGGCGGCGTCGCTGTTTGAGACGCGGCGAATTCGTCAGCTTTGACTGCGGATACGTCCTCAGGACCCCGTGCGTACGCCTAAGAAGTGTGCATGATGCCGCCGGCGCGAGCGGTAGGCCGGCTCGACGTCATGGAGGAGGCCATGCGGGGGACAGGGGGCGCGTCTTCGGGCGCCGTCACAAGCTTGGCTGGACCCTGTCGGTATTCCGCCGCGTTCGCGCGCGGCGCTTCGACCCGCCTCCCGGCACCATCATTGCAAAGGCGTCGCCCGAGCGGGCGGGCCCGCAGGTCCAGCCGCCAGCCGACCTCGTTCGGCTCGATTCAGGAGTTCCGTACCGATGCAGTTTGATATCGCTCGCCGCGGCGTCGCCGCGGCGCTGGGCCTGACCCTCGCCCTCGCCCCCTTCAGCCTCCGGGCCGAGGAGCTGACCGGCACCCTCAAGAAGGTGAAGGACGCCAACGCCATCGTGATCGGCTACCGCGACGCCTCCGTGCCGTTCTCGTATCTTGGCGGCGACGAGAAGCCGATCGGGTACGCGCTGGACATCTGCTACAAGATCGCCGACGCCGTGAAGGCCAAGCTCAACCTCCCGAACCTGCAGGTGAAGCTGAACCCGGTCACCTCCGCCACCCGCATCCCGCTGATGGCCAACGGCACGATCGACCTCGAATGCGGCTCGACCACCAACAACGCCGACCGCGAGAAGCAGGTGTGGTTCACCAACTCGCACTTCCTGACCGCGACCCGGTATGTCTCGAAGAAGTCGGCCAACCTGCACACGATCGAGGACCTGAAGGGCAAGACGGTCGTGTCGACCTCCGGCACCACGAACATCCGGCAGATCAACGAGGCCAACACGGAGCGCAAGCTCGGCCTGACGATCCTGCCCGCCAAGGATCACGCCGAAGCGTTCCTGATGGTCGAGACCGGCCGCGCCGCCGCCTTCGTGATGGACGACGTGCTGCTCGCCTCGCTGGCCGCCTCGTCGAAGGATCCGTCGGCCTACGAGATCTCCACCGAGGCCCTGTCGAAGCCTGAGCCCTACGGCATCATGCTGCGCAAGGACGATACGGAGTTCAAGAAGGTCGCGGACGACGCCACCGCCAAGCTCTATACGAGCCCCGAGGGCAAGGCGCTCTACGACAAGTGGTTCACCCAGGCGATCCCGCCGCGCAACATCAACCTCAACCTGCCGATGAGCGCGGAGATGAAGAAGCAGTTCGCCCACCCGATCGCCAGCCCGGATCCGGCTGCCTACTGAGATCGGTCCAAGGCGATGAGGCGCACCGCGGGCAAGGGCCTGCGGTGCGTCGCGTAAGGTTCGTAGTCGAAGGCCCTCCAATCCTCACCCTCATCCTGAGGTGCCGAAGCGCAGCGGAGGCCTCAAAGGAGCCCTCCAGGGATCGCAGCGCCCTCTGGAGCCTTCCTTCGAGGCCCGCTTCGCGGTCACCTCAGGATGGGGGTGAGCGTGGGACGGACCGAATAAGCAGCATCTCTCAGAAGCAGCGCGATGAACTACAACTGGAACTGGCGGATCTTCTTCGATGCCTCGCCTGAGGGCAACGGCACGTATCTCGACATGCTGCTCTCCGGGCTCATGTGGACGATCGCCACCGCGCTCTGCTCGTGGATCATCGCGTTCTTCTTAGGGTCGCTGATCGGCGTGCTGCGCACCCTGCCGTCGAAGACCGCGAACGCGATCGGCACGGCCTATGTCGAGCTGTTCCGCAACGTGCCGCTGCTGGTGCAGATGTTCCTCTGGTACTTCGTGATGCCGGAGGTCGTTCCGACCCGGATCGGCGACGCGATCAAGCAATTGCCGGACGCGCCGTTCTACACCGCGGTGGTGTGCCTCGGCTTCTTCACCGCCTCGCGGGTGGCCGAGCAGGTCCGCGCCGGCATCCAGGCGCTGCCGCGGGGCCAGCGCATGGCCGGCACGGCCATGGGCTTCACCACCTACCAGACCTACCGCTACGTGCTGCTGCCCAATGCCTACCGGATCATCCTGCCGCCGATGACCTCGGAATTCCTCAACAACCTGAAGAACACGTCGGTCGCCCTGACCATCGGCCTCTTGGAACTGACCGCCCGGGCTCGCTCGATGCAGGAATTCTCCTTCCAGGTGTTCGAGGCGTTCACGGCCGCGACCTTGCTGTACGTGATCATCAACCTCGTGGTCGTCACGGCGGCGACCTTCCTGGAGAAGGCGGTCGCCATCCCCGGCCAGCGCTGAGGACAGCCCGCCCCCGATCCCCCGCCCGACGGCCACCGCGAACAGGCGCCGATGCTCTCGAACTTCGATTTCTCCGTCATCGTCCAGTCCCTGCCCTACCTGTTCGGGCAGGGCATGGTCTTCACCGTGACGCTCACCGCCATGGCGGCCGTGGGCGGCGTGATCATCGGCACGCTGCTGGCGATGGCCCGGCTCTCGGGCGTGCCCGGCCTCACCCAGGTCGCCAAGGGCTATGTCGAGCTGTGCCGCTCGCTGCCGCTGGTGCTGGTGATCTTCTGGTTCTACTTCCTGGTGCCGTATATCGGCGCCTACGTGACCGGGTCCTCGACGCCGATTCAGGTCGGTGCCTTCCCGTCGGCGCTGATCACCTTCATGGCCTTCGAGGCGGCCTATTTCTCGGAGATCATGCGGGCGGGCATCCAGTCGATCCCTAAGGGCCAGACCGCCGCCGCGCAGGCTTTGGGCATGAACTACTGGCAGACGATGGGCAACGTCGTCCTGCCCCAGGCCTTCCGCAACATGCTGCCGCTGCTGCTGACCCAGACGATCGTGCTGTTCCAGGATACCTCGCTGGTCTACGTGCTCTCGCTGACAGACTTTATGGGCGCCGCCTCGAAGGTGGCCCAGCGCGACGGCCGCCTCGTCGAGATGTATATCTTCGCGGCGGTCGTCTACTTTGTGATCTGCTTCTCGGCCTCGTTCCTGGTGCGCCGCCTGCAGCGCCGCGTGGCCATCATCCGCTGACCGACACTGGAGACCGCGTATGACCTCGTCCCCGATGCCGGCCCCGCACGCCACCGAGCCCGCCGCCGAGGCGGCCTATGCGCCGGCGGATGCGGGCCTCCAGCCCGGCCACCTCGTCTCCGGCGTGCCCCAGGCGGCGCCCGGCGAGACGATGATCGCCATCGACAACATCAGCAAATGGTACGGCGACTTCCAGGTGCTGACGAACTGCACCACCAAGGTCGCCAAGGGCGAGGTCGTGGTGGTCTGTGGCCCCTCGGGCTCGGGCAAGTCGACCCTGATCAAATGCGTCAACGCCCTGGAGCCGTTCCAGAAGGGCCAGATCACGGTGGCGGGCACCAAGGTCGTCGACAAGGGGACCAACCTGCCCAAGCTCCGCTCGCGGGTCGGCATGGTGTTCCAGCATTTCGAGCTGTTCCCGCACCTGTCGATCACCGACAACCTCACCATCGCCCAGCGCAAGGTGCTCGGCCGCAGCGCCGAGGACGCCAAGAAGCGCGGGCTCGACCTGCTCGCCCGGGTCGGCCTCGGGGCGCATGCCACGAAATTCCCGGGCCAGCTCTCCGGCGGCCAGCAGCAGCGCGTGGCGATTGCCCGGGCGCTTGCCATGAACCCGGTGGTGATGCTGTTCGACGAGCCGACCTCGGCCCTCGACCCCGAGATGGTCGGCGAGGTGCTCGACGTGATGGTGGAGCTCGCCAAGGAGGGCATGACCATGATGGTCGTGACCCACGAGATGGGCTTCGCCCGCAAGGTGGCCGACCGGGTGATCTTCATGGATCGCGGCGAGATCGTCGAGGACGCGAAGAAGGAGGACTTCTTCGGCAGCCCGCGGTCGGAGCGGGCGCAGACCTTCCTGTCGAAGATCCTGCAGCATTGAGCGCGCCCAATCCCGGATCGCCGCGACGAGAGCTTCGCCCGTGCTTGGACTGCGCGCGGGCGCTACGCATCGGCGGATGAGATCCGGCGCGACGGACGTGGCCGCGCAAGCCGCACACCAGGCCGGACTCGCGGCGATCCAGCTGAATAGCTGATGGGTCAGGAGAGCGGCGCGTCCGAGCCGTTGAAGTGAGGCGGGCAAGGTGGACGGGCGCCGCCGCCGGCTCGCCGCAGGTGGTGGGTTGAACCCTGCGGGCGCGGCGGCAGTGTAGCGGCCGCGCCGCACCGAGCGTCGAAACCGTCGCAAGGGCGCCGCCGGAGCTTGACTGGCGAGCCGGCCGGGTCATCGTCCCCGGATGCAGGACCGCACATCCGCCGAGGCCCGCGCCATGCGCCCGATCCGTCACGGCCTTGCCCTCGGGCTGGCCCTCCTCGCCCTGGTCCAGCCGGCGCTCGCCCGCTCGGCGCGCGAGGATATCGAGCCCGCCGAGGAGCGGGAATTCCCCTTCGATGCGCAGATTCCCGGCTGCCAGGACCCGTCGGTGCTGGAGCGGGTCTCGACCAACTTCGCCGAGAAGGAGGCGAAGTTCTGGAACTCGTCGATGACGATCCTGTCCTTCGACACGATCGAGCGCACCGCGTGGCGCCCCTGGGGGCTCGACACCTATCCCCGCCGCTTCTGCACCGCGACCGTGACGACCTCGGACGGCGTGCGCCGCAAGGTCGATTATTCGGTGCGCGAGAGCCTCGGCATCATCGGCGCGACCTGGGGCGTCGAGTTCTGCGTCCACGGGCTCGACCGCGACCTCGCCTATGCCTACGCCACCGCCTGCCGGATGGCGCGTCCCTGACGGTGCGAGCCTGACGATGCGCGCTCGGGCCGCCTGCCTCGCCGCCCTGCTGCTCTCCGGGCCGGCCGCCGCCCAGGATTACGGCGGCTTCGCCCGCCGCGGCACCCCCGGCGAGTTCGACTTCTACGTGCTGGCTTTGTCGTGGTCGCCGACCTACTGCGCCGGGGCCGGTGAGCGCCGGGACGACGTCCAGTGCGCGCCCGGCCGCGGGCTCGGTTTCGTCGTCCACGGTCTGTGGCCGCAATACAGCCGCGGTTATCCCGAGAATTGCTCGGCCGTGGTGCGCGCGCCGACCCGGCAGGCGATCGAGGTGGCCGGGCAGGTCTATCCGAGCGAGGGGCTGGCCCGCTACGAATGGCGCAAGCACGGCACCTGCTCGGGCCTCGATCCGACGGCCTATTTCACCGCCGCCCGGGACGCCCGGCTGGCCGTGACGATTCCCGACACCCTCAAGGGCGGCGGCCCGGCGCAGACCCTGGCGCCCATCGAGATCGCCCGGCAGTTCGTCGCCGCCAATCGCGGCCTGCGCCCCGACATGATGGCGGTCACCTGCACGCGGGGGCAGCTGCAGGAGGTGCGCATCTGCTTCGGCAAGGACCTGAAGGGCTTCACCCCCTGCCCCGAGGTCGCCCGCGGCAATTGCCGCGCGCCGGAGATCACCCTCGACGCCGCGCGCTGATTTTTGGCCCCGGGCGCTGGACCCGGACCGCAGGATCCGCTTCACGGCGTTCCCATGAA
This sequence comes from Methylobacterium phyllostachyos, assembly GCF_900103445.1. Taxonomy (GTDB): domain Bacteria; phylum Pseudomonadota; class Alphaproteobacteria; order Rhizobiales; family Beijerinckiaceae; genus Methylobacterium; species Methylobacterium phyllostachyos. The sequence continues at coordinate 42,215 of NZ_FNHS01000014.1, forward strand.
CTATCGGCACGCCTTCCACGCCGGCAACCATGCCGACGTGCTCAAGCACCTCGTGCTCGCGCGGGTGCTCGACCATCTGCGCCTCAAGGACAAGCCGTTCCGGGCGCTCGACGCCTTCGCGGGGCTCGGGGTCTACGACCTCGCGGCCGATGAGGCGTCCCGCACCGGCGAGTGGCGGGAGGGCTGGGGCCGGATGGACGTGCCCTTCGCGCCGCCCGTGGAGGCGCTGCTCGCCCCCTATCGGGCCGCGGTGGCGGCGGTACAGGCGCGGTTCGGCGCCACCGCCTATCCCGGCTCGCCCGCGGTGATCCGCGAGGCCCTGAGGCCCGGCGACAAGGGCGTGTTCGTCGAGCTGCATCCGGCCGATGCCGCGACGCTTCGGGGGCGCTACGAGCGCGATCCGCGCACGAAGGTCCTGAGCCTCGACGGATGGACCGCGGTCAACGCCCAGATCCCGCCGCCCGAGCGGCGCGGCCTCGTGCTGATCGACCCGCCCTACGAGGTGCCGGGCGAGATCGAGCGGCTCGGCGCCCACCTGGCCCGGGCCGTGGCGAAGTGGCCGACCGGCGTGTTCCTCGCGTGGTATCCGATCAAGGATGCGGCCGCCCTCGACCGCATGGTCCGGGATCTCGACGGCGCCCTGCCCCGTCCGGCTCTGCGCCTCGACCTGCTGATCGACCGACCCGACGATCCGACGCGCCTGACCGGCAGCGGGATGATCGTCGTCAACCCGCCCTGGCGCCTCGCCGACGAGGCTCTCGTCTTCCTGCCGGCCCTCGCCGAGCGGTTGGCCCGGCAGGACTTCGGAGGGTTTCGCTGCGATCCGATCGGCCCCCAACTGTGATCGGGGAGCATTGTATCGCCCGCGGGAGATCGTTTCTCAATCATCGCAAGCAGAAGACGCGGCCTGCCCATTCTTGTTGCCACAAAGACACATTTGAGCCGCGACCGATCGCAGCAATGTGAAAATGCCCAAAAACTATGCAATTGCTACATGTTTGATTTTGTACCAACCGCGTGTCGATGTCAGCTTGGCCGTAGACCAATCCCAACGAGCGGCGATATCATGCTGACCCGATCCACCTTGGCCGGCTTTACCGCTGTCCTGCTGTCCTCGACCAGCATCCTGGCGGCCGATCTGGCGGCCCCCGCCCCCGTCCCCGTCGCGCCCCCGGTCGAGCCGTGCAAGGCCACGCTGCTCGGCCCGACCTATAGCGGCGTGATCAAGGCCAACCCGAACCCGACCTGCTTCTCGGCTGGCCCCCTGGGCGACCTGTATGTCGGTGGCGCGGTCACCGGCTACGCCTACACCCAGACCAACCCGTTCGCGTCGTTCTCGACCCCGGCCGCCCCCAACGATCGGGACCGGGCTGCGCGGGTCGACTTCTCGAACCTCCAGGGCATCATCCAGAAGCCCGAGGGCGCGTTCCAGTTCTACGTGCAGGCGGGCGCCTACTCGATCCCGCAGCTCGGATTCCCGACCCTCGGCACCTTCACCCAGACGGACCTCCTGTTCGGCCCAGTTCCGGTCGCCTACGGCAAGTTCCAAATCAACGATGAGTGGTCCATCCAGGGCGGACGCATGTTCACCCTGATCGGCACCGAGCCGCTGTTCACCTATCAGAACCTGAACATCAACCGCGGCCTCCTGTTCGTGCAGGAGAACTTCATCAACCAGGGCGTGCAGGTGAACTACGCGAGTGGCCCGCTCTCGGTGTCGCTCGCCGGCACGGATGGGTTCTTCTCGAACGAGATCACGTGGTTCACCGGGAACGTCGCCTACAAGCTCGACGACTTCAACACGATCGGCGTCAATGGCGGCTTGAACCTCGGCCGGACGAATGCGCTGGCCCGCAGCTCGCGCTACCAGTTCGCAACGCCTTACCTGCAGCAGAACAGCGGCATCTTCGACATCAACTACACCTACGCGAACGGTCCGTGGATCGTCTCGCCGTACTTCCAGTTCACGAATGTCGAGCGGGATCCGCGGATCGGGATCTACAACTCGGCCTCGACCTATGGCGGCGCGCTGCTCGCGGCCTATTCGTTCACCGACAACTTCTCCCTCGCCGGTCGCATCGAGTACACCGAGCAGACGGGCGTGCGGGGCTCCGGCACCACGAACCTCCTCGGCTTCGGCGCCGGCAGCAACGCCTTCTCGGTGACGGTGACGCCGACCTTCACGTTCGACCGGTACTTCTTCCGGGTCGAGTACGCCCACGTCGAACTCGGCGGGATCACCAGGGCCAGCATCTCGGACACGGGTCTGCTCACGCCCGGCACCGGCTTCGGCCGGACGGGCAACCGGACCTCGCAGGACCGCTACATGGTCGAGACCGGCATCACGTTCTGAACCGCTCGACATCCCGGCCTCGCGGCCGGACAGAGGAAGCCCCCGGCCGCAATGCCGGGGGCTTTTTCTTTGTGATGATGTTCTCAATAAAATTGCAATCGCGTATTTTTGTGGTGTTCAACAGTACAATTATAATCGTGTTGTAGATTTTTGTGATCTACTGAGCAACAATATTTGATTGATGCTTGGGTGGCGCGGTTTGGTGCGGTCGATCACTTGATGCGTCACGTCGGCGTCATGTATTGCTCTTTCCGTCCCGGTCGCAGCCGGAGGTGGAGATTATGGGAGCGATGTCGATGGAAGCTTTGTCGGCAACCCTGTGGAGCTTGGCGGCGCCCGGCATGACGCCGAAGGCGCTGCGCGCCGCCGTCCGCGAAAGGCATCCCGAGGCGTCCAAGAAAGATGTCGTGCGCGCCGCTTTCTACGCGCTGATCGACGCCCGCTCTCAGGATGGGCAGACCCTGGACGCGCTGCACCGATTCGCCCTCGCCGAGCGCGCGCCCTCCGACGAGCCGGCAGAGGCGATCGGCAAGCGGCGGAAGAAGAAGCATAGCCGGGCAACCGAAGCTGCGAGGACCGAGACAGCCGTGACCGAGACAGCCGTGACCGAGACCGCCGTGACCGAGATCGTAGCGACCGAGACCGCCGAAGCGGCTTGAGCGGCGCGCCTGCGCAAGACCCGCCTCGACCGGGAGCGCGCACGCGCGGGGCGGATCCCACTTCGGCACGCGGGAGGTCCGGCCGCCGATGCGTCTGTCCGGACGAGGGTGGGCCGTCGCATGTCGGCGTGTCGTGCCGGCAGCCGGAGCCCGGGATCAGGCGCTAATCCCGGCGGAGCAGCCGCCGCCCAGGCCGATGGCCCGCCTCGCCCGTGTCGCGGAAGCCAAGCTTCTCCAGAAGCCCCCATGACGCGACGTTGGCCGGGCGGCACTCCGCCACGATGATGCGGCCGGGGAAACGTGCGCGGAGCAGATCGATGATCGCCGAGACTGCCTCATAGGCGAAGCCGCGCCCCCGCGCGGCGCCACCGATCCAGTAGCCGATCTCGATCACGCCCGGCCCGCGCAGGTGCGTGCCGACAACGCCGACGAGTTCACGCCCGGCACATCCGACCGGCGCGTCGGCGCTGCCGGACCCGCGGATCCAGGCGCCGAGAAAGCAATCCTGCCCGCGTGTGCCGCTTCGAATCAGGTCCTGCGCGTCCTGCAGGGTGAACGGCGCCGGCAGGAAGTTCACCGCGGCGGTGATCGCGGCGTCGTCCGTGAGCCGGCGTAGGGCCTCCGCGTCCTCGGGCCGGAGGGCCGCGATCGAGAGGCGCGGCGTCTCAAGTCCGGGCAGGTCGCTGAGGCTGGCGCGGGCGACGCGGATGGTAAACATCCCTTCGAGATGGGGTGCCAAGCGGGCCGGAAAAGGCACGGTCATGGTCCCCGCAATCATCCCTGAAAACCGGCGAGAAGACTGCGTCACCCTTCGCGCGAGGGTGGCAGACCGGCCGAACGGGAACGGTTGCTTAACCTGAATCCGTCTTCATTGGGGCATCAAGTTGCGTCAGGCAAACGGGTGCGTCGATGCGGGTGCGCGGTAAGGGTCGGATGTTGCGGACGCTGTCGCGGGTCGCCCTCATCGGCATCATTGGCGGGGCAGCGGCTGCCTGTTCGTCGGATGCCTCGCGGCTGAGCAATCCGTTCTCGAACCCATTTGATTCGGAGCCTTCCGCCACCGGCAGCCTGCCGGATGGCGGCCTCAAGTCAGTCCCGCCGGTCCGCACCGGCCGGATCCAGTCGGAGGCGCTGAGCGCGCCCGGCGCACCGCGCGCCGCCAGCGTCGCGCCTCCGGCGCAAACCCACGCGGCCGCCCCCGCCACCCGCGTCGCCTCGACCGGGCAGGTCGGCTGGAGCGCCCAGGGCGGCACCCAGATCACCGTCTCGCAGAACGACAGCCTGAACCAGATGGCGACCCGGTACGGGGTTCCGGCCTCGGCGATCCTGTCGGCCAACGGTCTGAGCAGCGCGAACCAGATCACCCCGGGGCGGCAGATCGTCATCCCGGTCTACAATGCCTCCGGCTTGAATCCGGCCGCCGCGCCGATGACCGCCCGCCCCGCCCGAGCCGCTGAAGAGAAGCGCGAGGACGCCAAGCAGGTCGAGAGCAAGCTCGCCGCCAAGCGCGAGGAGGCCGCCAAGGAGGCCAAGCGCGAGGAAGCCAAAGAGGCGGCCAAAGAGGCAGCCAAGGAAGCGGCCAAGCGTGAGGAAGCCTCCAAGGCAGCCGAGAAGCGGGCCGCCGACAAGGAGGCGGAGCGCAAGGAAGCCCTCGCCCGCGATGCCGCTGCCCGGAAGGTCGCCGACGCCAAGACCCGCAAGGAGGCCGTGAAGGAGGCCGCGGCGAAGGCGGATGACAAGCCGCGGCATGTCCGCCCCGGGCAGGTCGCCAAGGCCGACGAGAAGAAGCCGGATCCGAAGGCCGAGGCGAAGGCCAAGGCTGAGGCGAAGGCGATGGAGGCCAAGGCTGAAGCCAAGGCCGCCGCGAAGGCCGAGGCCGTTCAGAAACTCGCCGAGGCCAAGGCCGCCAAGGAGGCCGCGCAGAAGGCCGCCGCCGCCGAGAAGGTCGAGAAGGTCGCCGCCAAGGAGGCCCCGAAGCCGGTCGCGGCCGCCACTCCGGCGAAGCCCGAACCCGCCGCCACCGGTTCGGTTGCCGAAGCTGCGGCCTCCGAGAGCTTCCGCTGGCCCGCCAAGGGCCGGGTGATCTCGGGCTACGGCACGTCCGGCAACGAAGGCATCAACATCGCGGTGCCGGAGGGGACGCCGGTCAAGGCCGCCGAGGAGGGCACGGTGGCGTATGCCGGCTCGGACGTGAAGGGCTACGGCAAGCTGGTGCTGGTACGCCACGCCAACGGTTACGTCTCGGCCTACGCCCATAACGGCGAGATCGACGTGAAGCCGGGCGACAAGGTCAAGCGCGGCCAGACCATCGCCAAGTCCGGCGCCTCCGGCAACGTGACGTCACCGCAGCTGCACTTCGAGATCCGCAAGGGCGGCGCCCCGGTGGACCCGATGTCGCAACTCGCCAGCAACTGAGCGATCGATCCGATCGGAGGAGAGCGGCGGCCCTGAGGGGCCGCCGTTTTCGCTTCCGGCGCCGTCAGGCCGGAGGCGCCTGCAGCGTCCCGTCGGGGCTGTGGTGATCCACCGCCTGCGGCAGCGCCTCAGCCAGGGCGGGAAACAGCTGATCCATCGGGATGCCGAGCTTCTGCGCCATCTGGCGAACCTGCTCGTTGTCGAGGACCTTACGCAGGTCGTCCGCGGTGATCGGCTCGTTCGGGCCGCGGCCGAGCCAGGAATTCACCTGGCTCTCGTAGCCGGAGCGGCGGAGCTGATCGAGCAGCGCGTTGAGGCCGCCGGGCAGCACCTGCTGGATGATGCCGGGCAGCGCCTTCAACGCCATCTGGCCGAGTGAGCCGCCGAAAGCGCCACCCAATGAGTCGAGCAAGCTCATGCGATCTCCCTATCGACCGATCCATCCCGCATCAGTCTAGCGCACCGCGCCGGCTGGGGGAGGTCGGGACCACGTGAACCGCAATTTAGTCGACAGCGCCGTCGCCTTGGCGCGGGATGCCGATCCGGTTCCTGCTCCCCGGTCGCGCGGTCATGAGATCCTTCGCCCCATCCCTGCTGCTCGCGCTCTGGGCCGGCGCGGCCCTGGCGCTTCCGTTCGAGGCGGCCCGGCCGATGTTGCAGGAGCGGGCCCTCAGCGATGCGGTGTTCGTCCGCCCGCTCTACGGCACCTACCGGCATTGCGGCGGCGCCTGCCTCAAGAGCGGCGAGCTGTCCTGGTTCTGCTTCCAGAAGCAGAGCTGCTACCTGAGCTGCGCCACCGCGCCGCCGCTGATGAAATGCGCAATCCCGTAGCTCAGCGGATCTGGGTGCTGAAGTTCGGCTGCGGCTTCAGCACGCCGTTCTCGCTCTCGGCCGCCACCGCGGCCGGCAGGAACTCCGAGAGGGCGGTGGCGACGCGTCCTTCGGGGATGCCGAGATCGTAGGCCAGACGCCCGGCGACAGCCTCTGGCAGGCACGCCGCGATCGCGGAGGCCGGAACGGCCTGCCGGTCCTCGGCTTGCGCCCCGGCCGACAGCCAGGAGTCCACCGCGCCGCCGTGGCCGGTCTCGCGCAGGCGGTCGAGGAACGCCACCAGACCACCAGGATAGAATTTTGCCAATGCCAGGGCGAGTTTGCCGCTGCCGGTGTCCTCCAGGGCGCGGTCCATGGCGGCCACGACATCGCCGATCAGGTTCTTCGCACCGTCCAGCAGGCCCATCAGTCTCCCCCGTCACGCTTGAGTTTCGCGTTGAAAGGTCGGGCGCAAAACGCTGCCGGCAAGCGCGTGCGGCAAATCCACGGCGGATCGTTTAAGCTGTGCCCCGCGATGGAGCGGGAGCCGTCATGAAGAGCGTGCGCGCCGGTGTGCTGGAGGTTGCCTACCGGGAAGCCGGGCCACCGGACGGACCGCCCGCCGTACTGCTCCACGGCTTTCCCTACGATATCCATGCCTACGACGTCGCGGCCGAGCGGCTCGCCGCCGCCGGGGTGCGCTGCCTGATCCCGTACCTGCGCGGCTACGGGCCGACGCGGTTCCTCGATGCCGCCACCCCGCGCTCGGGCGAGCAGGCCGCGCTCGGCGCCGACCTCCTGGCCTTCCTCGACGCCCTCGGCATCGGGCGCGCCGTGCTCGCCGGCTACGATTGGGGTGGGCGGGCGGCCTGCGTGGTCGCGGCCCTCTGGCCGGAGCGGGCGAAAGGGCTCGTCAGCTGCGGCGTCGGCTACAACATCCAGAACATCCCGGTCGCCGGGCGGCCCGCCGCACCAGAGGTCGAGCATCGGCTCTGGTATCAATACTATCTTCACGGGGAGCGCGGCCGCGCCGGGCTGGAGGCCAACCGCGACGCCTTCTGCCGCCTGCTCTGGCAGCTCTGGTCGCCGAGCTGGGGCTTCGACGACGGGACCTTCGCGCAGACAGCCGGATCCTTCGACAATCCCGATTTCGTCGACGTGGTGGTGCATTCCTACCGCCACCGCTTCGGCCTCGTTCCGAGCGATCCGGCGTATCTCGAGATCGAGGCGCGGCTGGCGGAACAGCCGGCGATCGCGGTGCCGTCGATCGTGCTGCTCGGCGCCGATGACGGCGTCGGTCCGCCGCCCGCGAGTGATACGGCTGCGCGCCACTTCACCGGCCCCTATCGGCGTGAGATCGTCGCGGGGGTGGGCCACAACTTCCCGCAGGAGGCGCCGGATGCCTTCGCGACGGCGGTGCGCGCCCTGCTGTGAGGCCGATCCGGGCGGCGCGCGCTTCGACGTTGCTTTCGGGAAGCCCCTGGCTATAGTCCGCGCGCTTTTCGACAGGTCTGCCAGCGCCGAAAACCGGCGGCAGACCCGATCGCCATTTGCAGGAGACGCTCGTTGATCACCCCCGCCTTCGCGCAAGGGGCCGGTACGGCCGCTGGCGGAGCGGAGATCGCCTTTCAGGTGATCCCGTTCGTCCTGATCTTCGTGATCATGTACTTCCTGATCCTGCGGCCGCAGCAGAAGCGGGTCAAGGACCACCAGACGTTGCTCAAATCCGTGCGCCGGGACGACACGGTGGTCACCAATGGCGGCCTCGTCGGCCGGGTGACCAAGGCGGCGGACGACCAGCCCGAGATCGAGGTGGAGATCGCCCCGAACGTCCGCGTGCGGGTGGTCCGCTCGATGATCTCCGAGGTCCGCGCCAAGGGCACCGTCAAGGCCGCCTGAGCTCCTGGTTGAAACGGCCGGCGTAAGGCGCCGGCCCACAAGAGAAAAAGACGGCCGATGCTGCGCTTCTCCCGTGCGAAGATCATCGCGACGCTGGGTCTGATCCTGGTGGGGCTGATGCTCGCCGTGCCGAGCTTCTTCTCCCCTGAGCAGCGCAAGGGCTTCGTCGCCAGCCTGCCCTCCTGGTTCCCGAGCTGGATCGTGCCGACCCGCGCCATCGTGCTCGGCCTCGACCTTCAGGGCGGCTCGCAGCTCCTGCTCGAAGTTGATCAGAACGAGCTGATCGCCTCCCAGGCCAAGGCCCTGCGCGACGACGTGCGCCGCGTGCTCCAGCAGGAGAATGTCCGGGCCGACGGCGGCATCGGCCTGCTCCAGCGCGGCGTTCAGGTGAAGATCGCGGATGACGCGGCCCGGGCCAAGGTGCTGCCGAAGCTGCAGGAACTGTCGCAGCCGATCACCACGTCCCTCGGCCAGACCGCGGCCCGCACCCTCGACGTGGCCGAGCAGCCCGGCGGTCTCATCCGCCTGACGCTGACCGATGCCGGCATCACCGACCGGACCCGGCGGGCCGTCAGCCAGGGCATCGAGGTCATCCGGCGCCGCCTCGACTCCACGGGCACCACCGAGCCCTCGATCCAGCAGCAGGGCGCCGACCGGATCCTGATCCAGGTGCCGGGCGAGCAGAACCCGGAGCGCCTGGAGAAGCTCCTCGGCTCGACCGCCAAGCTCGAATTCCGCATGCTCGCCGACAGCCCCTCGGGCGACGTCGACATGCTGCCCTCCAAGGACGAGAAGGGCGCCAAGGTGCCGGTCGAGCGCCGGGTCATGGCCGATGGCGGCGAGCTGACCGACGCGCAGCCCTCCTTCGACCAGCAGTCCCACGAGCCGATGGTGAGCTTCAAGTTCAACCTCCGCGGGGCGCAGCGCTTCGGTCAGGCGACCTCGGAGAATGTCGGCCGGCGCATGGCGATCGTGCTCGACAACGAGGTGGTGTCGGCGCCCGTGATCCGCTCGGCGATCACCGGCGGCTCGGGCCAGATCACCGGCAACTTCACGGTGCAGCAGGCCAACGACCTCGCGGTGCTGCTGCGGGCGGGCGCCCTGCCGGCCAAGTTCACCGTGGTCGAGCGCCGCGTCGTCGGCCCCGGCCTCGGCCGCGACTCGATCGAGGCCGGCAAGCTCGCGACCCTGGTGGCGGCGGGCCTCGTGGTCTGCTTCATGTTCGCGACCTACGGGACCTTCGGCTTCATCGCCAACATCGCCCTGATGGTCCACGTGGGGCTGATCCTGGGCCTGATGTCGGTGTTGGAGGCCACCATGACGCTCCCCGGCATCGCCGGCATCGTGCTCACCATCGGCACCGCGGTGGATTCCAACGTGCTGATCTACGAGCGCATGCGCGAGGAGCAGAGGGCCGGCCGGTCGCTGATCTCGGCGCTGCAGGCGGGCTTCGACCGGGCGTTTGCCACCATCATCGACTCGAACTCGACCATGGCGATCGCCGCCCTGATCCTGTTCTTCCTCGGCTCGGGCCCGGTGAAGGGGTTCGCCGTGGTCTTCATCCTCGGCATCCTCACCACGGTCATCACGGCGGTGACGCTGACCCGTATGATGATCGCGGTGTGGTACAAGACCTTCCGACCGAAGGCCCTGCCGTTCTGATTTTTTGGAGGGTCGACGCGGGAAGCGCGGGCGGCGCGACGGACCCCCTCTCCCGTGCGGGAGAGGGTTGGGGTGAGGGACGAGAAGTCCCAGGATCGAGCTCGGGATGCGTGTGCCGACGAGACGCGCTTCATCCTCAAAGTTCTCGACCCTCACCCTGTCCCTCTCCCGAATGGGAGAGGGGACCCGCGCCCCGGTTTCTTGCGTCGCGGCTCCTGTAGAAGAGACACGACCATGCGCCTGCTCCGCCTCTGGCCCGATGAATCGCATTTCGACTTCATGCGATTCCGGCGCTTCACCTTCCCGCTCTCGGCGGTGCTGTCGCTCGCCACGGTGGCGCTGTTCCTGACGATCGGCCTGAATTTCGGCATCGACTTCAAGGGCGGGACCCTGGTCGAGCTGCAGGCGAAGTCCGGCACCGCGGATGTCGCGGCGATCCGCCATACGGCGGCGGGCTTCGGCTTCGGCGAGCCGGAGGTGCAGGAACTCGGCAACCAGGGCACCGTTCTAGTCCGCCTGCCGCTCCAGCCCGGCGAGCAGGGCCAGACCGCGGTGATGAACAAGGCCCACGCCGCCTTCGACACGGATTATGACTTCCGCCGCACCGAGACCGTGGGGCCCCGCGTCTCCGGTGAGCTGGTCCAGTCCGGCACGCTTGGCGTCGTGCTCTCGGTTGTGGCGGTGCTGCTCTACCTCTGGTTCCGGTTCGAGCGGGAGCTGGCGCTGGGCGCCATCGTGGGCACGCTCCACGACATCGTGCTGACCGTCGGCGTGTTCATCATCACGCGGATCGAGTTCAACATGACCTCGATCGCGGCGATCCTCACCATCGTCGGCTACTCGCTGAACGAGACCGTGGTGGTGTTCGACCGGACCCGCGAGCTGATGCGCCGGTACAAGACCATTCCGACCGTCGACCTGCTCAACCTGTCGATCAACTCGACCATGTCGCGCACGGTCATGACCTCGATTTCGTCCGCCCTGTCGCTGCTGGCGCTGGTCCTGTTCGGCGGCGAGGCGATCAAGGGCTTCGCCACCGTGATGCTCTGCGGCGTCCTGATCTGCACCTACTCGGCGATCTTCATCTCGACTCCCGTGTTGATCTATTTGGGTCTGATGCTCTCCGGCGCCCGTGCGGCCTCGGAGCGCTCCGGCGTCCCGCAACCGGCGGAGTAGTCGTTTTTCCGAGATGGCCGATCAGCCGAATCCAAAGTCCTTTGAATCCGGCTTCGTGCCGGGGCGCCACATCATCGATACCTACGGCAATGGCGGTTTCCGCTTCGCCGGGATGTCGCATCGCGGCTCGATCCTGATGCTGCCCTCGGGTGTCCGCGCCTGGGAGGTGACGGAACCTCGGGCGATCGACCGGACGGCGCTCCGCCCGGTCCAGGCCGAGGCCGCGGGAATCGAGCTGTTGCTGGTGGGCACCGGCCTCGACATCGCGGCGATCGACCCGGCCTTGCGCGGCTGGCTGAAGGATTTCGGCGTCGGGCTCGACGTGATGCAGACCGGCGCGGCGGCCCGCACCTACAACATCCTGGTGGCCGAGAACCGCAAGGTCGCCGCCGCCCTGATCGCGGTGGCCTGATGCCAGACGTCGAGGGCAAGTCGGCCGAGACCGGGCTCGCCTTCGCCCAGTCCCACTGCGAGGACCTGGTGCGGGCCGGCGATCCGGACCGCTACTACGCGGCCCTGTTCGCCCCGCCCGCCGCCCGCCCGCATCTTTTCGCGCTCTACGCCTTCTCGTTGACCATCGCGCGGGTGCGCGAGGCCGTCTCGGCCCCGATGGCCGGGGAGATCCGCCTGCAATGGTGGCGCGATGCCTTGCAGGGCGAGGCGCGGGGCGATGTCCGCGCCAACCCGGTTGCGGCCGCCCTGGAGGAGGCGATCCGGGTGAACCGCCTCAGTCGCCAGCCCTTCGTCGACCTGATCGATGCCCGCGTCTTCGACCTCTACGAGGATCCGATGCCCCGGGTGAACGATCTGGAGGGCTATTGCGGCGAGACCGCCTCGGCGCTGTTCCGGCTGGCGAGCCTCGTGATCGGCAACGGCACGGAGCCGGGCGGCGCCGGGGCGGCGGGGCACGCTGGCGTTGCCTACGGCATCACTGGTCTGCTGCGCGCCCTGCCCTGGCACGCCCGTTCGGGCCAGGTCTACCTGCCGGCCGACATCCTCGGTCGCTACGGCGTCACCCGCGAGGATATCGTCACGGGCCGCGGCGGGCCGGGCCTGCTTCGCGCCTGCGCCGATCTGCGCGACCTCGCCCGGCAGCACCTGAAGGCCTTCGAGGCGGCACGCCCGACCATCGCACCCTCGGCCGGCGCCGCCTTCCTGCCGGTCGCCCTGGTGGAGCCCTACCTCGCCGCCATGGAGCGGGGGAGCTACGACTCGCTCAACACGCTTGTCGAGATGCCGCGCTGGCGCCGCCTGTGGCGCCTGTGGCGGGCGGCGCGGCGGGTGGGGTGAGCGACTCCGTCCCGTCTTTGCGAGCGCAGCGAAGCAATCCAGACAGCGCGCCCTCCCCGTGATGTCGCGCATCCCCGGGTCGCTTCGCTGCGCTCGCGATGACGGTGCTGGCGATCGGTCAAGCCCGTTGGCTTGAGCACGGCTTGCTGTCAGAGAACCCGCGCCAGCCCCGGTACCAGCGCCGCGAGACGCACAGGCGCGTCCGGCTCCGCTTCGGCCTCCGGTGACGCCAGCACGGCGGCCCGGCAGAGCCCGTCACCGCTGAGGCCCGTCACCAGTCGCCCGCTGGGTTCGAGCGCGGCGCGCCAGTGCGGCGGGATCGCCTCCACGCTACCGTGGACGAGGATCCGGTCGAAGCCGCCATCCGGCAGCTCGGGTGCCAACCCGTCCGCCCGGACGACATGCGCCTCCGGCAGCGCGGCGAGCCGCCGCGTCGCCTCGACGGCGAGCGTGACCGAGCGCTCCAGGCTCAACACCGCGCTCGCCCCAAGCCGGGCGAGCAGCGCCGTGACGTAGCCCGAGCCGGTGCCGATCTCCAGGACGCGCTGGCCCGGCTCGACGCGCAGCAGCGCCAGCATCACCGCCACCGTGGACGGCGCCGTCATGGAGGCGCCGCAGGGCAGCGGCAGGGCGATGTCGCACCGGGCGTGCTCCCGGTACTGCGGCGGCGCGAAGGCCTCCCGCGGCACCTGCTCCATCGCCCGGAGCACCGCGGTGTCCCGCAGGCCCCGGCCCCGGAGCGCCATCACGAAGGCCGCGTTCCCGGCCGCCGCCTCCAGGCTGCCCAGATCGATCGACGTCCGTTCGATCACTCGGCAAACGCCTGCGCGAAACGCGTCAGGGTCGGTTCGTCGGTGAGATCGAGGCGGAGCGGCGTCACCGAAATCCGCTTCTCGGCGATGGCCTTGAGGTCCGAGCCGTGGCCCGGCTCGAACCGGGCCTTGGCGAAGGCCAGCCAGAAATACGGGTTGCCGCGCCCGTCGACCCGCGCGTCGATCGACAGCAGCGCCTGATTGCGGAAGCCCTGCGCCGCCACCGCGATGCCCTGAACGTCGGCCGGCTCGCAATCGGGGAAATTCACGTTGATCAGGATGCCGGGCTCGATGCCCGTGTCCAGGATCTTTTGGATCACCTTCGGCCCGTGCGTCCGCGCGCAATCCCACTTGAGGGCGCCGCGCCCGCCCGCACCGTAGGCCTGGCTCAACGCGATGGAGCGGATGCCCAGGATCGTCCCCTCCATGGCGGCCGCGATCGTGCCGGAATAGGTCACGTCCTCGGCGACGTTCTGGCCGCGGTTGACCCCCGACAGGATGAGATCCGGCCCGTGATCGCCCAGGATGTGGCGCACGCCCAGGATCACGCAGTCGGACGGCGTGCCCTTCACGGCGAAGCGCTGCTCCGAGACCTGCCGCAGCCGCAGCGGATCGTTCAGCGAGAGCGAGTGCGATACGCCCGATTGATCGCTCTCCGGCGCCACCACCCAGACGTCGTCCGACAGGGCCCGGGCGATTTCTTCCAGGGTTGCGAGGCCCGGCGCGTGGATGCCGTCGTCGTTGGTGACCAGGATGCGCATCAGCGGGTGCCCTCGATCCGGTTGAGCCCGCCCATGTAGGGGTGGAGCACCGACGGGACCGTGATGCTCCCATCCGGGTTCTGATAATTTTCCATCACGGCGATGAGCGCGCGGCCGACCGCCACGCCCGAGCCGTTGAGGGTGTGGACATAGGCCGGCTTGCCGTCCTTGCCCCGGTAGCGGGCGTTCATCCGCCGCGCCTGGAAGTCGCCGCAGACCGAGCACGAGGAAATCTCGCGGTGGGTGCGCTGCCCCGGCACCCAGACCTCGATGTCGTAGGTTTTCTGGGAGGCGAAGCCCATGTCGCCGGTGCACAGGGTCATCACCCGGTAGGGCAGATCCAGCTTCTTCAGGACGGCTTCCGCGCAGGTGAGCATCCGCTCGTGCTCGTTCGCGGATTCTTCGGGCGTCGTGATCGAGACCAGCTCGACCTTGTTGAATTGGTGCTGGCGCAGCATGCCGCGGGTGTCCCGCCCCGCCGCCCCGGCCTCGGCCCGGAAGCACGGGGTGAGCGCGGTGAAGCGCAGGGGAAGTTCCTCCTCGCGGAGGATCGATTCGCGGACGAGGTTGGTCAGCGGCACCTCGGCGGTGGGGACGAGCCAGAAATGCTCGTCGCTGACTGGCGCCGACTCCGCTCCCGCTTGCCCCTGCAGCGCCTTGACGTAGTCCAGCCCTTTGAAGACCGAGAACTGGTCGTCCTCGAACTTCGGCAGCTGCGCCGTGCCGAACATGGCGGCGTCACGCACCAGAACCGGCGGCGCCACCTCCAGATACCCGTGCTCCTGCGTGTGCAGGTCGACCATGAATTGCCCGAGCGCCCGCTCCAGCCGGGCGAGCTGGCCCTTGAGCACCACGAAGCGCGATCCGGACAGCTTGGCCGCCGCCTCGAAATCCATCAGGCTGGTGGCCTCACCGAGTTCGAAATGCTCCTTGCCCTCGGTCAGCCGCTCGCGGGTCGAGGCGTGGCTGCGATAGACGACGTTGCCGTGCTCGTCCGCGCCCTCCGGCACGTCGGCTTTCGGCCGGTTCGGGATCGCGGCGAGCCGGTCGGACAAAGCCTTGTCGGCCGCGTCCTGCGCGGCCTTCAGCTCCGGCTCGGCCGCCTTCAGCGCAGCGACCTCCGCCATCAGGGCGGCGGCGCGGTCCTCGTCCTTGGCCTTCTTGGCGCCGCCGATCTCCTTGGCGAGCGCGTTGCGCCGCTCCTGATTGGCCTGCGCGGCCGAGACCGACGATTTCCGCGCCTCGTCCAGGGCGATCAACTCGGCCGAGAGCGGCGCGAGGCCCCGGCGTTGGAGATCGCGGTCGAAGGCGTCCGGGTTCTCCCGGATGGCGCGGATGTCGTGCATCGAGTCGGCTCGGGTCTTTCGCGCGGCGTCGGCGCGCGGGCTCCGCTTTGCCGCATCGCGTCCGGTGGGACAAGCGCGCGCCGGTCAGTCCTTCGGCGGCGCGAGCTTGAGCTGGTCGATCGCCCAGAGCCACGTCCTGTCCGCCTGCTCCCGGGCGACCTCCACCGAGAAGGCGCCCTTGGGCAGCCGGGCGAAGGTCATGGCGAGCGACCCATTGCGCAGGGGTGGCAGGGTCTCAGGCGCCGGGAAGTCGGATTTGCGCGCCAGCAGGTCGGTGTAGAAGCTGCGGATCTCGGTATGGCCGGTGGCCACCACGCGGCCGGCCGCCAGAATGGCATCCGGCTCGTATAGGGCGACGAGGCCTTCGACGTCGCCCGCATTGGCGCGCTGATTGAACAGGGTGGCGAGCGCTTCGGGGGTGCGGGCGGGCTCACGGGTTTCCGGCATGGCGTCTCCTCGTCCGGTTCGCGCGACCGGTTCGCCTTCAGGAATGCCCCGGGCGGCGGATCTTTCCGCGGGTGGGCTCATTTCAGGCGGGTTCCGTCCCCATCCGTCACCGAGACGGAGACCGGGATCCCGGCCTTCACACTCTCCGAGACGGTGCAGAACCGCTCGAACTGCTCCAGCACCCGGTCGATCCGCGGCATCTCGGCGGCGGCCGCGCCCAGGCCGATCCGCACGTCGATCCCGGTGATGCGCAGGCGCCCCTCGGCGTTGCGCTCCACCCGGCATTGCGCCTCGGCGCCGACGCCCCGCGCGTCCTGCCGGAACTTTCCGAGGGCGAAGACCAGGCTGGCGCAGAGGCAGTTCGCGACGCCCGAGATCAGGATCTGCTCGGGGAACGGCCCCGTTCCGCCACCGATTGGGGGCGCCTCGTCGGTGACGAGTTCCGGCAGCGCGGCGCCGAAATCGACGGTGAAGACGTAATCCGCAACCTGGGTGATCCGGATCGTCGGTCCCGCGTCCATTTCTGCTCCCCGGCGGCGCGTCTCGCCCCCTGCGGGATGCAACGCCCGATCTGCGCGCCTGTTCGGTGGGTTGCGCCATGCATCCGCAACCGGGTGCTTTCCCGCGACGATCCCCGTAGAACCGGCCCCTCACAGCCGCGAACCCGAACCCCCCGAGCCGATGACGAGCGCCCCGACCCTCGACGCCCTGATGCCCCTCCTGGAGCGCATCGCCACCGCGCTGGAGCGCGCCGCGCCCCCGGCCCCGCCGGCCTTCGATCCGAACGCCGCCGACGCCTTCCTGTGGGGCCCCGAGCGCCGGCTCACCCCGGTGCCCGAGGTGGCCCGCGTGGAGATGAGGCTGCTCACCGGGATCGACCGGGCCCGCGACACCCTGGTGGAGAACACCGAGCGCTTCGCCCGCGGACTGCCGGCCAACAACGCCCTGCTGTGGGGCGCCCGTGGCATGGGCAAGTCGTCCCTCGTCAAGGCGGCCCACGCGGAGATCAACGCCCGCCGGCCCGCCGGATCGCTGCCGATGAAGCTCGTGGAGATCCACCGCGAGGACATCGAGGCCCTGCCCGACCTGATGGCCCTGCTGCGGCCGGATCCGCACCGCTGGCTCGTCTACTGTGACGACCTCTCGTTCGACGCCGACGACACCTCCTACAAGTCGCTCAAGACCGCCCTCGACGGTGGCATCGAGGGGCGGCCCGGGAACGTCCTGTTCTACGCGACCTCCAACCGCCGCCATCTCCTCGCCCGCGACATGATGGAGAACGAGCGCTCGACCGCGATCAACCCCGGCGAGGCGGTCGAGGAGAAGGTCTCGCTCTCGGACCGGTTCGGCCTGTGGCTCGGCTTCCACAAGTGCAGCCAGGACGAGTATCTGGCGATGATCCGCGCCTATACGGAGCGTTACGGCCTCGACGTGCCGCCCGAGACGCTGCGGGCCGAAGCCCTCGAATGGGCCACCACCCGCGGCTCCCGCTCGGGCCGCACCGCGTTCCAGTTCATCCAGGATCTGGCGGGGCGGCTCGGCAAGACGCTGGATTGATCGTCAATCCGATAGGGCCGACAGCCAGATCGTCCCTTGTCGCCCGATGACCGGGGCGGCAGCCCAAGGATGGCTGTCAGCGACGTTGCTCGCGCGCCCGCAGCCTGCCGGGTTTGTCGCCCGGGGCCGTGGCGTCGCGCAGGCCGTTCCGCCCCGCATCGCCGCCGCGATCCCGGCCCCCCGCGGCCCGGGGACGCTTGATCGATGACGGCCCGGGCGAATGGTGGAACCGAGGGCGCACTCAACCGGCGGCAGCTGTTGTCGGCGCGACCGGATGGACGCCGAGACCGACCCGGCGGCCGGCCCAGCGCCGCCAAATCCGGCTATCCGCCGGCGCGCAATTCTTCCGCCACCGCCTGAAGCATGTCCGCCATGTAGTCGAGCATGGGCTCCGTGAGGCCGGGCCAGACCCCGATCCAGAAGCTATCACGCATGATCTTGTCGGTATTCAGTAATTCACCGTGGGTACGGTAGGTCACGTCCCGGAAGGCGGGCTGCCGTGTGAGGTTTCCTGCGAACAGCAAACGAGTCCCGACACGCCTCTGCTCCAGGCGCGCAACGAGCGCGTTCCGATCGACGCCGGCCCCCTCCCGCACCGTGAGGAGATAGCCGAACCAGCTCGGCTCGGAACCGGGGGTCGCTTTAGGCAAATGAAAGATCTGGTCGAGCGCCCGTTCTCTCAGGCGTCGTTCGAGACCGGCGAAATTTTCCCGCCGCCGGGCCACGAAGTGGTCGAGCTTGGTCAGCTGGCTAACACCCAGAGCCGCCTGCATATCGCTGACCTTCAAATTGTAGCCGATATGCGAATACGTATATTTGTGATCATAGCCGCGCGGCAGTTCGCCGAGGGTCCAGCCGAAGCGGTTGCCGCAGGTGTTGTCGGTTCCCGGCTTGCAATAACAATCCCGGCCCCAGTCCCGGAACGACTCCGCGATCTTGGCGAGCGATCCGCGCTCCATCAGGACAGCCCCGCCCTCGCCGGTGGTGATGTGGTGGGCCGGGTAGAAGCTCAGGGTCGCGATCTCGCCGAAGGTGCCGACGCCCTGCCCTCCGATGCGGGCACCGAACGCGTCGCAGCAATCCTCGACCAGCCAGAGACCGTGCCGGCGGCAGATCTCGGCGACCCGAACCACATCGAACGGGTTGCCGAGCGAGTGCGCGATCATGACGGCGCGGGTCTTGGGTGTCACCGCCGCTTCCAGCAGGTCGACGTTGACGTTGTGCGTCTCGACATCGACATCGACGAAGACGGGTATGCAGCCGTGCTGGACGATCGGCGCGACCGTGGTGGGGAAACCCGCCGCGACGGTGATCACCTCGTCCCCGGGCCGAAGACGGCGATCGCCGTGCTTCGGCGAGGTCAGCGCCGCGAAGGCCAGGAGATTCGCGGCCGAGCCCGAGACCGTCAGCCGGGCATGGCGCCGGCCGAAAACGGCCGCGAGCTCCCGCTCGAACCGGTCGGCGTAGCGACCGGCCGTCAGCCACATGTCGAGGGACGCGTCGATCAGATGGGCGCAATCCTCGGCGTCCATCACCTTCCCGGAGGGTGGGATGTAGGTTTCACCGGGCACGAAAGCCGGCGTCCCGCGGGCCTCGAAATGCGTCCGCGCGAGGCTCAGGATTTCGGCGCGCAGGGTGTCGGTCATGGGGGTAAAACGCTCTCGTCCGGTCGCTGGTATCCAGCGCTTCCCTGCTGGATCGGCGGAGGGCCACATGTTCGCAATCGAGGAAGGCGATCGGTCTGCCGTGCGCGGTCATCGGCCGCCGACCCTCGCGGGCGATGCCGATATCGTTCAGAAGGGGGTTTCGAAGTCGTCGAGGCGCGGGTGGGTGCGGTCCCGCTGCGACAGGATCGGGTCCGCGATCTGCCAGTCGAACCCGAAGCTGTCATAGGCGATACCCGCATCGGCCTCGGGGGCGTGAACCGACGTTACGAGGTAGAGCAGCGTCGCCTCGTCGGAGCGTACGGCAAATCCGTGGGCGCAACCCTCCGGGATGTAGACCCCCGTCGGCGTGCCGCCGTCAAGTTCGAAGGCGACCGCACGCTTGTAGCTGGGCGAGTCCCGGCGCAGATCGAGGACGACGTCGGTCACGGTGCCGGTCAGGCACCAGACAAGCTTGGCGTGCTGGTGCGGCGGCATCTGGAAATGCATGCCGCGGATGACGTCCCGCCTCGATGTTGAACTGTAGATCTCCGAAAAATCGGTTCGCAGCCCCGACCCGGTCAGGCTCGGCGCATGCATCAACTTGTGAAAGCTGCCGCGCGGATCCTGGCCGCCCGGCGCACGGAGGGAGAAAACCCCTGGCATATCGCTCGGCTGGCTATCGAACATCAGGGTGTCTCGATGAGTTCGCTCAAGCCGCGATCCAGGCTCACGCCAGCGGACCAGCCGGGCAGAAGCGGCCCCTCCCAGGGGCGCATCACTTCCCGCGCCCGGTAAGGCCGCGCCCCCCAGAGTACCGGCACTGGACGCGCGCCGAGACGCTCGATCCGTGTCACCAGCTCGCGCAGCGTCAGGGTCTCGGGTCCGCGCAGGGCAAAAGACGCGTGCGTCCCGGCAGGGGCACCGCGCAGCCTGTCCAGCGCGACCCGCACGCCGGACAGGACGTCGTCGACATGCAACAGGTTGATCCGCTGCTCACCCGGGGAAAGCGCGAGTTGCCGCCCTTCCGTCCGGGCTTGAAGCAGGGCCGATATGAGCTTTCCGCGGCGATCCTCCGGCCCATAGGTATCCGGAAGCTTCAGCGTCAGGATCGAGACGCCTTCGGCTTCGGCATAATAGGCGGCGATGTCTTCGAAAGCCTGCTTGGTCGCGGCGTAAAGCGTCGCCGGCTTGTAGTCGTCGCTCTCGAAATGTTGCCAGATCGTCCCGAAATTCACGAGGGCCCTGACACCGCACCGCGCCATCGCGTCCAGAAGCTGCGTGCCGAATAACAGGTTGCTTTCGATCAGGGGGGCGACGTGTTCCGGTCCGTGTACGCCGACAAAGTGAGTCGCGGCATGGATCACGGCGTCGGGAGCGAAAGCCCGCACCAGCCCATGGAGATCGCTGGTCGAGCCGTCGTGGCGCAGGATCGTCGCGCGCGGATCGAGACAATCGGCCGACGACCCCGCCCGTAGCAGGGCTCCGACAGAGAAGCCCGCATCCGCGAACCCACGCGCCAGGCGACCGCCGACGAAGCCGGTCGCGCCGGTGATGAGCAGGCGTCCGGACGACCGGGATAAGTCTACCACGTCTTCCACGGCGCGCGTCCCGACGCCCAGAGCGCCTCGAGATTCATCTTGTCTCGCAGGGTGTCCATCGCCTGCCAGAAGCCGTCATGAACGAAGGCCTGCAATTCACCGGCCTGCGCCAAGCTTTCGAGGGGTTCGCGCTCCCAGATTGTCTCGTCGCCCGCGATCGTGTCGATGACCGACGGCGCGAGCAGGAAGAAGCCTCCGTTGATCCACCCGCCTTCGTTGTCGGGCTTCTCCTCGAAGGCGGTGACCTGAGTGCCGTCGAGGGACAGGTAGCCGAAGCGCTTATCCGGTCTCACGGCCGTCACCGTCGCGCGCTTGCCGTGGGCGCGGTGGAAGTCGATTTGCGCGGTGAAATCGATGTCGCTGACGCCGTCCCCATAGGTGAACGCGAAGAACTCCTCATCCTCGAGGTGGTGGCGAATGCGCTTCAGGCGACCGCCGGTCATGCTGTGCTCGCCCGTATCCACCAGCGTGACCGTCCAGGGCTCGGCCGTCTTGCGGTGGATCTCCATGCGGTTCTCGGCGATCTTCAGCGTGACATCGCTCATGTGCAGGAAGTAGTTCGAAAAATACTCCTTGATGACGTAACCCTTGTACCCGAGGCAGATCACGAAATCATTGATGCCGTGCCGGCTGTAGCCCTTCATGATGTGCCACAGCATCGGGCGGCCACCGATCTCGACCATCGGCTTCGGCCGCGTGGCGGTCTCCTCGGACAGGCGCGTGCCCAGGCCGCCGGCGAGAATGACGGCCTTCATAGGCCGCTCCTGGGAGATTCGAGCCCGGGCCGGATCGTGCGCTGACGGGAAGTCATGCTAGAGCCTCGTCGTTGCGTGCATGGCTGTCAGTCCCGGCGAGGCGACGGTAGTCGGCGATCTGTGCCTCCACGAGCGCCCGCGCAGAGGCCGGGCGCTCGTGATAGCCGCGATACCAATCCATCGTCAGGCGCACCGTGTCCGCCAAGCTCAGCAGGGGCCGCCAGCCCAAGCCGGCCTCCGCCTTGGCCGCATCCAGCTTGAGGATGCCGGCCTCGCTCAGAGGCGACGCCTCGACGCGGACCGCGATCGGGTCTCCGCCCCAGCGCGCGAGGGCCTGGTCGATCAGCTGCCGCACCGGAATCTCGTTGGCCCGGGCCGGCCCGAAATTCCAGGCACCGACGGCCGCATCGTCGGCGGCGAGGAGGCGTTCCCCGAGCAGAAGGTAGCCGTGCAGGAGTTCGAGCACATGCTGCCAAGGCCTGACCGCTGCCGGGTGGCGCAACACGAGCGGTGAACGGGCCTGGATCGCGCGGACCAGATCGGGGACGATGCGATCGTCGGACCAGTCACCACCACCGATCACGTTGCCGCCGCGCGCCGTCGCGAGGCGCAGGTGCGATCCTTCGACCAGGGCCTGCCGATAGCTGCCGGCGATGATCTCGGCCGCTGCCTTGCTCGCGCTGTAGGGATCCTTGCCGCCCAGCGGATCCGTCTCACGATAGCCCCAGACCCACTCGCGATTCTCGTAGCACTTGTCCGAGGTGACGCAGACAACCGCCACCACCGAGGTGGCTTTGCGGGCCGCCTCGAGCACATGGGCGGTGCCCATGACGTTGATCGCGAAGGTTTCGAGGGGGGCGGCGTAGGACTGCCGAACGAGGGCCTGGGCAGCGAGGTGAAAGATGATCTGTGGTTGGAACGCCTCGATTGCGGTCGACACAGCCTCGGCCTCACGGATATCGGCGACGCGCGATTGAATTCGCTCGGCCAGCCCGAGATCACGGAACAGGTTTGGTCTGTCATCCGGCGGCGCCAGAGCCAGCCCCATGACGTCCGCGCCTTGGTCGAGCAGCCAAGCGACGAGCCACGCTCCCTTGAATCCCGTATGACCCGTGACGAGGACGCGCGTGCCGCGATATCGTTCGAGCGTCATGCCAGGTCATCCGGTCGGGCTGAAGAGCGGTCGATCATCCCGCTCACGCGTCGGTCGAAGCAGCGGGCCGGTTCATATCTCATTCCCGTGCAGCATGCCGACATGAACGTCGGCCGGGCTGCGTGTTTGATCGAGAAATTCATAAAAAAAGGTTTGCAGGGCCGACGGATCGATGTTCTCTTTGATCAGGAAACGCCCGCAGGCACCGCGAAACATCATGATCATGTATTGAGTGATTGCTCTCTTGAAGTGTTCTGATCTCGAAAAATCTCCAAGGATTGGTCTAAGGTGCTCGAAGAATTGGAACAGGCCCAGATAAGTCTGACTTTCGACTGACGTCGCCTGCGTGCTCTCCTGCTTCTGATGAATTCGATACAGGAAGACCGCCTCCGGAGCATAGAATATCTTGGACTTGGGTGAGTTGACGCCTACGAACGGAATCGTATCGGAAAAATAGGATGCGGAGAGTGTCGGCTGCTCGAAGCGCAACCATTCCGTTCGCCGGTAGAACGTCGAAAAAACCGTGTTGATCTGATTGTGCGCGACCGGACTCGCGAAATAACGGATCAGCCATGGCTCGGCCGGCTCGGACATCGCCGCGGACGACAAGGGATCGGCTTGATGTACGATCCTGCTCTCACCGTCTATGAGGACTCTGAGTCCAAGCCCGGCCTGGATTGTATCGTCGGTTTCGAATGCTTGCACCATCGTCGAGATGTAGCTGCCCGAAATCAGGTCATCATCGCTTAGAAGCAGCAGATATTTTCCGCGCGCGCGCTTGACCGCGTCGTTGACGTTTGCCTCCATAGGGATCGTAAAGGGCCGATTGATGACCTGAAACCGATCGTTCTGAAGCTGGGACAGAAAATTGAACGTTCCATCCTTGCTGGCGTTGTTGCTGACAATCAATTCCAGATTGCCGTAGTCTTGAAGTGTTATTGATCGCAGTGTTTGAACGAGAAGTTCAAGACGATTCAAAGTCGGAACTACAATTGAAACCAATGGCGGTGACATCGATAAACCTGTTCTTGTCTGGAAAGGCCAGCTTGGCCTGACGGAACAAAAGACGGACTGACCTCGGTGCTGCCTGGTCATGACGTTGGAGCGGTGAGCCGCATACGTCAAAGGAAATTGTCGCGGCCACCGGTGCCGTCGGCCAGCTTCCGCGATGCTGCTGCGGCCACCGGCTGCCAGTGAATACCGCGGGCGACACCGGCATGCTCAGCCAGGACCGTCCGGCTCGACCTGAAAACACAACGTTGCGAACGGCTGACGATCACACCTGCGGTCCGCGTGGCGTGGGATCCCGCCACGTCCCGCTCGGGATTTCCCGGCCGCAGCGCCGACGCCGGATCGCCGACTCACAGACCGCTCGAACCGAACCCGCCCGACCCGCGGCCCGAGCCACCCCCGGCTTCATCTTTCAGGACGGTCAGGGTGGGCCGGGCGATGCGGGTGAAGACCAATTGCGCGATCCGCTCGCCCGGTTCGATCCGAACGGCCTCCGACGCATCGCGATTCCAGGCCGAGATCAGGAGGGGGCCTTCGTAATCCGCGTCGATCACGCCGGTGCCGTTGCCGAGGATCAGGCCGTCCCGGTGTCCGCGGCCGGACCGCGGGAAGATCAGGCCGCACCAGGCGGGATCGCGGATCAACACGCTGAACCCCGCCGGGATCAGCGCCGGCTTGCCCTGTGGCGGCAGAAGCAGCGGCGCGTCCAGGCAGGCATGCAGGTCGAGCCCCGCGGCGGCGGACGAGCCCCAGCGCGGGAAGCCCCAGCCGGTGAGCCGCGGGTCGAGCAGCCGCAGGCCGACCTCCGGCAGGTCGCTCACGCGGAAAGCCGCGCGATCGCCTCGGCCATCGCGAGCGTCCGGCGGGCCGCCTCGACGTGGAGACGCTCGACCATCTTGCCGTCGA
Organism: Methylobacterium phyllostachyos; assembly: GCF_900103445.1. Taxonomy (GTDB): domain Bacteria; phylum Pseudomonadota; class Alphaproteobacteria; order Rhizobiales; family Beijerinckiaceae; genus Methylobacterium; species Methylobacterium phyllostachyos. Next base: position 66,471 of record NZ_FNHS01000014.1, read on the forward strand.
GCGCGACGACCCCGCGGTCGCGATTCTCCGGCGCCTCGAAAACATCCATCAGCCGTCGGGCCTGCTCGACCGCCACGGCGCTCGGCCCGAAGGCGGCGTTAGCCGGGCCGATCTGGCTCGGATGGATCAGCATCTTGCCGTCGAAGCCGAGGTCGCGGCCCTGCGCGCACTCGGCCGCGAAGCCGGAGGCGTCGGTCAGGTCGGTGAAGACGCCGTCGATCGCCTCGATTTCGTAGGCCCGGGCGGCGGCCAGCACCGTCATCAGCCAGGGAACGAGGGCGGCGCGCCCCGGCGGCGGGATCCGGGCCGCCTTCAGGAGGTCGTTCGGGCCGATCACCAGCGCGGCGAGCCGCCCGTCGACATCCCGGGCCGCCCCGGCGATCTCGGCGGCGTTGACCACCGCCATCGGCGTCTCGATCATCGCCCAGACCCGGGTCGCCAGCGGCGCCCCGAGCCGGCGCAGGCGGGATCCGACGGCGATCAGCGTGTCGGAGGTGCGGACCTTCGGCACCAGGATGGCGTCCGGGGCCGCCGGCGCGAGCGCCACGAGGTCGGCCTCACCCTCCTCGGTCTCGGGTGGGTTGATCCGAACCACGACTTCGCGCGCCCCGAAACCCCGGGCGGCCACCGCGGCGGCGACCTGCGCGCGGGCCGCTTCCTTGGCCTCCGGGGCGGTCCCGTCCTCCAGATCGATCAGGATCACGTCGGCGGGCAGCGTCCGCGCCTTTTCCAGAGCTCGCGCGTTGGAGCCGGGCATCGCCAGGACGCTGCGACGGGGACGGATCTCAGTCATCACGCGGCTCCCGATTCGGTGCGTCGGCGCGATGCGATAGCGGTCCACGCCAGCCCGGACAAGAACGCAGCGCGGGTCGGGTTCCGCATGGGGAGGATCGCCATGGCGCGGTGGATCGCGGGGCTCGACGGGTGCCGGGGCGCCTGGGCGGGGGCCCTGCTCGACCTCGACGATCCCGAGCGGCACCGCTGCGCCCTCTTCCCGGATGTCGAAGCGCTCCTCGACGCGCCGGAGCAGCCCCTCGTAATCGGGATCGACGTGCCGATCGGCCTGCCCGACCGGATCGTCGGCGGCGGGCGGGCGGCCGATCTGGCGGCGCGCGCCAAGCTCGGCCCGGCCCGGTCGTCGGTCTTCCCGATGCCGCCGCGGGCCGCGATCTACGCGGACGACTACGACGCCGCCAAGGCCGCCTCCCGGGCCGCCAGCGACCCGCCCTTTGCGCCCTCGATCCAGGGCTACAACATCTTCCGCTACGTCCGGGCCGTGGACACGCTGCTGCGGGCGCGGCCGGAACTGTGCGACCGGATCCACGAGGTTCACCCGGAGGTGGCCTTCCACGCCCTCAACGGAGGCCGGCCCCTCGGCCTGCCGAAAAAGGGACCCCGGGCCCGGGAGGGGCTCGACCTGCGGCGCAGACTTCTCGCGGCGGCCGGGCTCCCGGAAGCGCTGATCGACGCCCGCGCGAAGGGCATCCCGGCGGATGATCATCTCGACGCGCTCGCCGCGCTGCTGGTGGCGCGCGACATCCTGGCCGGCCGTGCCGTGCCGATGCCGGCTGTGCCCGAGCGGGACGCTTACGGGCTGCCGGTAGTGATCTGGGCTCCGGCCGAGCCGGAGCCGGCTGCCGGCATCGGAGACATCGATTCCACGGGCGCGGTCGCTCTTTGAGACGCACTGCACGTTGTCAGGCGGCCAGATGCCCTAGCTTTCGTGTGATGACCTCAGAGACAGCTCCCCCGATTCGCCATATCGCCCGGGCCATCGTGCTCGACCCGCAGGACCGGATCCTGCTGATCGCCTATGCCTCCGTTCACGCGACGGGGCCGGACGGGACGCCGCTGCGGTTCTGGTTCATGCCGGGCGGCGGCCTGGAGCCCGGCGAAGACCACGTCACCGCCTGCCGCCGGGAACTCGGTGAGGAGATCGGCCGCGCCGACGTGACGATCGGCCCGCAGGTCGCCGCCTGCGACGGCCCGTTCCACCTGTTCCGCCAAAGCCGGGATGCCCGCGAGCGCTACTTCCTCGTCCGCCTGCCCGACGATCGGGTCGACACCAGCCGCCTCGCCGAGACCGAGGACAATCCCGTGCTCGGCACCCGCTGGTGGCCGATCGCCGAATTGCGTGCGAGCGGAGACCGTGTCGAGCCGGCCGGGCTGGCCGATCTTGCGGCCGATCTCGCCCGTGGGATTATCCCGGACGAGCCCCGCGTTCTGAGATGGCAAAGGTCCTGATCTCGGCCGTATCGCGGCGAATAATACAACCGGAGGTGACTTGATGTTTCCTGTCTATTTGACCGAAGGCTACCGCTCGTTCCTTGAGCAGCGCTTTCCGGCAGAGCGTCGACGCTTCGCGCAGCTGGCCCAGTCGCAGCAGCCGGAGATTCTGATCATCAGCTGCTGCGACAGCCGCGTCTCCCCCAGCGCGATCTTCGATGCCGGGCCGGGCGAGCTGTTCACGATCCGCAACGTCGCCAATCTCGTGCCCCCCTATCAGCCGGACGAGAACTACCATGGCACCTCGGCGGCGCTCGAGTTCGCCGTTCAGGCCCTGGAGGTGAAGCATATCGTCGTGCTCGGCCACGCCACCTGCGGCGGCGTGAAGGCCTATGCCCAGAAGGCCAAGCCGCTCTCCGAGGGCAACTTCATCGGCAAGTGGGTCTCTCTGGTGGAGCCTGCGGTTGCGAAGGCCGGCGATCCCGAGGCGCCCAATTATCTGACGCGCCTCGAATACGCGGTGGTGGCGCAGGGCCTCGAGAACCTGATGACCTTCCCGTTCGTGAAGGAGCGGGTCGAGGATGGCCGGCTCCAGCTCCACGGCGCGCATTTCGGCGTCGCCAGCGGGTCCCTCGTCGTGCGCGACCCGGAGACCGGGGCGTTCAAGGCGCCGCTCGATACGGCCGGCCTGCCGGTGCGGTCCGCCGCCGCGATCGCGTGTGATTGAGGCCGAGTCCGGCGCAGGAAACTGCGCCGGACATACGCAAACAAAAAAGGCGGCCCGCTTGCACGGGCCGCCTGTCCTGAAGGCCCGGCCGAAGCCGGGCCTTTTCGTGGATCTTACATGGCACCCGGCAGGCGCTGGGCCTGGTTGTAGTGCATCTCCAGCGCCGGCAGGGCCTGCTGGGCGTAGTTCCGAAGGGCCGGGTTCGGGCCACCCTGGGCGTAGGCCTGGGTCATCGAGATGGCCATCTGATGAGCCTGGATCTGCTGGTTCGCGTACACGCGATCGAAGCGCGCGCCGGCCGGGGTCGCCGAGAGCTCGGCCAGCATTGCCTGCTGCTGCGGGCTCGGCTGTACGATCGTGGAAGCACCCGTCGCCATCATGTCACCGCCGCCGAGGCGGCCGCCGGCCGCAGCGCCGTTCGCCGCACCGGCACCCGCGCCCTGGAGGCCGCCGACCGGGCCGCCCGAAAGCGTCCCGCCAACCACGCCGGTCGCCGCACCGACGCCAGCACCCACGGCGCTGCCCGCCACCGCGATCGGGGCCGTGATCAGGCCGCCGAGGCCCGGATCGCCGCCCGCCATCGCGCCGGGCTGTCCGCCGGCCAGCGCAACGTTGGCGGCGCGGTGATCGCGGATCACCTCCTGGGCGTAGGACCGGACGCGCGGATTGCGCGACTTCGACAGGGCGATCTGCGAGGACTGGATCTCGAACGCATTCGCCTGCATCGATTGCATGCGGAAATCGTTGGCGCTCTGCGCCAGGGCCGGGGTCGACAGCGCCAGGACCAGCGCGGAGGCAGCGGCGTAATTCTTCAGCATCAGGAACCTCGTTTCGAGATGGGCGCGCGAGCGGTCACAGGATGTGTGGCGGAGATCGGAGACCTCACGCTCCGCGCTCGCGGATTGATTCGTCAACGGAGGTATCGACTTATGGTTCCTGCCGTTTTCGCTTTGGACCGGCCTCGTGGATAAGGTTCCGCCCCCGTGCGGCTGTGCCCGCAGGCCCAAAACCAGTCGATCGGTAATCCCAGTGGCGATGCGCGGGACGCCGCGTCACGGACCTCTGAGCGCCGGATGATCCTCGTCCCGATCCAGATCCTGCGCGGTCTCGCTGCCTTGATGGTGGTTTGGCACCATGCGCGGCATGAGGCGGATCTTCTTGCGCAACGGAGCGGCGGCCCCGCCCTTGATCCGGGCATGCTCTTGCCCTGGTGGGGCGGCGTCGATCTGTTCTTCGTGATCTCCGGCCTCGTCATCGTCCTGGCGAGCGGGCGCCTGTACGGGGTGCCGGGCGGCCGGGCCCGGTTCCTGGCCCATCGGATCGCCCGGGTGGTGCCGCTCTATTGGCTGGTGAGTCTCGCCTATCTCGCCCTTGCCCTGGCGCGTCCCGATCTGCTCGGGGAGGCCGCCGCCCTGGTCCATGATCCCACGGCCCTCGTGGCGGGCTTCCTGTTCTGGCCGGCCGCCCGGCCTGACGGCGTCGTCCAGCCGCTCTACGGGCTGGGCTGGACTCTGAACTACGAGGCCTTCTTCTATGCCCTCTTCACCGCCGGGCTCGGTTTCGGGCGGCGCGGCGCGGCGGCCTCGCTCATCGCCGTGCTGGGTCTCCTCGTCGCCGCTGGGGCCGTTTGGCCGGACCTGCCCGTGCCGCTGCGCTTCTGGGCGAACCCAATCGTGCTCGAATTCGCCGCCGGGGCCGGGCTCGCCCTCGCCTATCGCGGCGGCACCCGGCTCGCCGCGCCGCTGCGGGCCGGCCTCGCGGTATTCGGCCTCCTCGGCCTGATCCTGGCAGCCTACCTTCTCGCAGACCTTGGCGAGGCCGACGGTATCCTGCGTCCGCTCCTCGTCGGCGTGCCGGCGGCCCTGCTCGTGGCCTCTGCCCTCGGGCCGGGGCGCGATGCGGCGCAGGTCGCGCGTCTACCGGTCCCGACGCGGGCGCTCGTGATCCTCGGGGATGCCTCCTACGCCCTCTACCTCGTGCACCCCTTCGCCCTGCGCCTCATGCGCGAGGTCTTGCTGCGGCTCGGCGCGGCGCCGGCGCTGCACCCCTATGGCGGCATGATCCTGATGCTGGCGGCGAGCATCACGGCCGCCCTGCTCGTCCACCGATACGTCGAGACGCCGCTGACCCGGCGGGTGCGGCGGCTCCTCGACCCAATACCCGCGCAAAACCGTGTGCCCTGCGGAGCGGACCCGGTTCCCCATGGGCGTCGGCCGGATTAGCCTCGCCCCCGAGGAGGACGAAGCCATGAAGACGCTGCTCGTACCCATCGCGATGCATGACGCCCTGCCCTCCGTGTTCGAGACGACGCGGCTCGCCGCGACGCGCTTCGGCAGCCTGATCGAAGGCGTATCGCTGCGCCCGGCGCTCGCCGAATACGTCCCCGTCGACATGGTCGGCGGCATGACGTGGCTGCGGGACGAGGAGGCCGACCGGGCCGAGGCCGAGGAGGCGGGCGGCCGCTTCGTCGCCTTCATGGACGCGGCCGGCATTCCCCGCCACGCCCGCGACGGGCTCTGCATACCGGAGCGGGTGCCGGAGGCTGGGCCGCGCTACCGCTGGCGGCAGGACGTGCCGACCGGCGACGCGTTCCTGGGCCAATACGCCCGGCTGTTCTCCGCCACGGTGGTCGGCCGCCCGGGCACCACCGACAACGCCCCGCGCATGACCACCTTCGAGACCGCCCTGTTCGAGAGCGGCCGCCCGATCCTGCTCGCACCGCCGACGGCGCCCGCGACCCTCGGCGATGCGATCCTGATCGCCTGGAACGGCTCGACCGAGACCGCCCGGGCGGTCGCCTTCGCCATGCCGTTCCTGCGCAGGGCGCAGCGGGTGCTGGTGCTGAGCGTCGAGGGCGGGATGGTGCCGGGCCCGAGCGCCCAGGACCTCGCCCAGGCCCTGGCGTGCGAGGGGGTGGACGCCGCCCACCGAGCCCTTCCGGCGGGGCGCCGCGCGCCCGGCGAGACGTTTCTCGCCGAGGCCAAGGCCTTCGGCTGCGACCTGCTGATCAAGGGCGCCTACACCCAGAGCCGCCTGCGCCAGATGATTTTTGGCGGCGTCACCAGCCACGTGCTGGCCTATGCCGACATGCCCGTGCTGATGGCGCATTGACCGGCCGAGCAGTGGCCGGCCGCAGCCATCGCGGCTGTGGCCGGGACTGACCGATCACTGTCCCTCGACCGTTCGGTAACGCCGTTTCAGGTACGCGTGAACGGCGCGCTCGAAGGCGGCATTCTCGACCACCTAGAGCTCACGGCGCGTTGCGAACGGACCGCGGACGACGACTTTGTCCATCGCGTCGGCATAGGATCTGGCGCGGCAATAGGCGCCCTCCTGTTCGAAGTGATAGTCGAAGAAATTATAAGACTGCTGCAATCGGCCTTCGAGCCAGATTTCGTCGATGCTGTGCTCGATCGCGACCGGCGCAATGGGATCGTTCGATGGCTCGGCCATGACTCACCTCCACGATCGCACAAGTCTTGCACTCCATTGTCGGTGCGCAAGCGCATCGCCCGTGCGCGGATAATCGGTCGATTCAGGAACCGCCGCAGCACTGCAACGTTCGGCTCCCGCCCGCCCCGACCCGCAAGGATCCCCGTGACGCGTCCTGTCAAGCGCAGCCTCCTCGCCGCCCTGCTGACGGTGGCTTCGGTCACCGCCGTGCGGGCTGAGCCCATGATGGCCCGATTCCGGGGGACGGTCGCGCGGGCCGAGGCGGACCGTCTCGAAATCCGCCGGCCGAGCGGCAGCACCCTCGCCGTGCGGATGGATCCGAGAACCCGGATCTACGCGGTGAACGAGTCGGACCTGCGGGCGATCAAGCCCGAGAGCTACGTCAGCGTGCTCGGTGCCGCGGGGGTGGAGCCGCGGCGCGCCACGGCGGTGACGCTGTACGCGCCCTCCGAACGCGGCTTCGAGGCGGGGAACCAGCCCTGGGATACGGCGCAGGGCGCGACGCTGACGGCCGGCTGGGTCTCCGACCTGCGCCGCGGCTCGCCCCTGAAGCTCGCTCTGTCATACGGGGGCGGGCAATCCGCCTTCGAGATTCCCGGCAATACGCCGGTGACGCAATTCTCACCCGGCGAACGGGCACAGCTCCAGCCCGGCGCCGCCGTCACGATCTTCGCCCGCTCGGATGCGGACGGCGCCCTCACGGCAGCGACGATCGCGGTGGGCCGGCAGGGCGCCGTCCCGGGTCTCTGACGCTTCGGCGCAGTCTGCGCTGCGTCATTGTTCCCGCGCGCAGCGCACGAAGCTGCGCTACATCGGTCGCGATGACCGAATCCACCTTCGCCCTCGATTCGCGTTTGGCCGCCGACACCGTCGAGGTCGGCGACCTCGCTTTGTGCCGGGTCCTGCTGATGGATGATGCCCGGTTCCCGTGGCTGATCCTGGTGCCGCGTCGCCCCGACCTCTCTGAGATTACCGACCTGTCCGAGCCGGATTCGGTTGCCCTATGGCAGGAGATCCGCATCGCCACCGGGGTGATGCAGGCGCTGGCCACGCCCGACAAGGTGAATGTCGGGGCGTTGGGCAACATCGTGACCCAGCTCCATGTCCACGTGGTCGGCCGCTTCCGCTCGGACCCGGCCTGGCCTGGCCCGGTCTGGGGTTTCGGGACCTGCACGCCCTATCCACTCCACGCCCGCGCTCAGCTCATCGAGCGCGCCGGCGCCCTGTTCTCCGCGGCCTGAACGCCTATGACCGATCCCCGCGACACCCTCGGCTTCGTCCGGAACCGCCTCGATCGCCATTCGGCCGAGCAGCCCGAGGAGGCGGTGCCCGCCTTCGATGCGCCCGATACCCGCCTCGTCCTCCTGTGCGGCGACCGGTTCGTGCTGCGCGGCGCCACCGCGCTGATCGCGCCCGAAGATGCGGCCGACCTCGCCGCCGGCACGCGGATCTTCCTCGGGCGCCGGGACGGGCGGCCGGTCTTCGCGCTTGCGGCGCCTGCCGAGGCCGCGGAGCGCTTCGCGGCCGATGAAACCCGCACCCTCGACCTGCGCAGCATCGCCACCGAATCCGCCGTCGAGGCGGAGGAACTGGGCCTGCTGGCGGTCGCCAAGTCGATGCTCGACTGGCATGCCCGTCACGGCTTCTGCGCCAATTGCGGCGCCGCCACCGTGGCGACGGCCGGCGGCTTTCGCCGGGAATGCCCGGCCTGCGCCGCCCATCACTTCCCCCGAGTCGACCCGGTGGTGATCATGCTGGTGCGCCGGGGGGATGCCTGCCTGCTGGGCCGCGGCCCGCATTTCCGGCCGCACATGTATTCCTGCCTCGCCGGCTTCCTGGAGCCCGGCGAAACGATCGAGGACGCGGTGCGCCGCGAGGTGTTCGAGGAGACGCGGATCCGCGTCGGCGCCGTCACCTACCGGACCTCGCAGCCTTGGCCGTTCCCCTCGTCACTGATGCTGGGCTGCGCCGCGGAGGCTCTGGACGAGGCCATCGTGACCGATCCGAGCGAACTGGAGGATGCCCGGTGGTTCAGCCGCGCGGACGTCGCCGCCATGCTGGACGGCACGCATCCGGAGGGCTTCCAGGCGCCTCCGCCCATGGCGATCGCCAATTACCTGATGCGCGCCTTCGTGGCCGGGGCGACCTGAGGCCGCCTCAGCCCGGCTGGGCCGCCTTGGGGATAAATCTGTGCAGTCGGGTGCGTCCGCCCGGCCGGGTCGTGAAGGCCTCTGGGTCAGATCGCTAAGCGACTCTGCGCTACCGCGACCGGGACCGCCCCCCGCATCTCGGAGAAGGCTTCGCCGACCATCAGCAGCGCCGGCCCGTCGAGGCCGGCCGCTTCGACGCGGTCGGCGAGGTCGGCGGCGGTGCCGCGCAGGGCCTGCTGGTTCGGGCGCGTGGCGTTGAACACCAGAAGCGCTGGCGTCGACGGCGCCAGCCCCTCCGCGACGGCCCGCGCGAGCAGGGCGCGGAGGGTGCGCTTCGGCATGTAGACCACCGTGGTGACGCTCGGATCGGCGAGCGCGCCCCAGTTCAGATCGTCCGGCAGGGCGCCGCGGCGGTCGTGGCCGGTGACGAATTGCAGACGGCGCGCCGCGTCGCGGTGGGTCAGCGACAGGCCGAGCGCCGCCGCTGCCCCCTGCGCCGCCGAGACGCCCGGCACCACCGACACGGGGATGCCGGAAGCGCGGCAGGCCTCGATCTCCTCGCCGGCCCGGCCGAAGACCAGCGGATCGCCGGATTTCAGCCGCACCACCTGCTTGCCCGTGCGGGCGAGCTGGACCATCAGCGCGTTGATGTCGTCCTGACGGCAGGACGGGCCGTGGCCGGTCTTGCCGACCAGCATGGTCCGGGCCTCGCGGCGGGCATAATCCAGGATCTCGGGGGCGACGAGGTCGTCGTACAGGATCACGTCGGCGTTGCGCAGCGCCCGCAGGGCCTTGAGCGTCAGAAGCTCCGCGTCGCCGGGGCCGGCGCCGACGAGCGTCACCGCGCCGCCCTTGGGGGCGGCCTCGGTCTCGCCGAGCAGTTCCGCGAGGTCCGCATCAGAGGGCGCCCGGTCGGGCTCCGCGAAGGCGCGGTCGGTGAAGCGTTCCCAGAAGGCACGCCGCTCGGCGAAGCCGTGGAAGCGCGCCGTGACGCCGTCCCGCCAGTCGCGGGCGGCCGCGACCCAGCGGGCGAATCCGCGGGGCAGCATCGCCTCGATCCGGGCGCGCACGGTCTGGCCGAAGACCGGGGCGGCGCCCTCCGTGGAGATGCCGACCACGAGCGGCGAACGGTTAACGATGGCGCCGAACTTCACGTCGCAGAGATGCGGCCGGTCCACCGCGTTGACGATGGCGCCGGCCCCGCGGGCGGCCGCCACGAAGGCGACGCACTCGGCCTCGTCCTCCATCGCGCCGATGCAGAAGGCTGCGCCCCAGAGATCGTCGGGGGTCCAGGCGCGTTCGTGCAGCACCACCTGCCCGTCGACGATCTCGCCCGGCACGGCGCGCAGCTCCTCGCCGGGCTCGGGGGCGTAGACGTCGACATGGGCGCCGGCCGCCGCCAGCACCTTCACCTTCCAGGGCGCACCGCCGGAGGAACCAGCGAGCACGACGCGCTTGCCGCGCAGGGGCACGAAGACGGGCAGCACCGCCAGCGGCTCCAGGCCGGCGGCCTTGGTCTCGCGGGGCGCGCGGGCTGCGCGCAGGGGGGTGTCGGTCACGGTTCGGTCCTGAATCGTCCTCGGTCGGCCGGTCCCACCGGCCTCCTCATCCTGAGATGCTGTGCAGCAACCTCGAAGGCGGGCTCCAGGGATCGCGCGGCCGGCTGGAGGAGTCCTTCGAGGCCCGCTGACGCGGTCACCTCAGGATGAGGTGGTCGGGTTGGACGGGCCGATCAATCCTCGATCACACGTGTACCAGATAATCACGCGGCGCGGGCGGTCTGCCCAGCCAGCATCTTGCGGATCTCAGGGATGCACGAGCCGCAATTCGTTCCAGCCTTGCAGGCGGCGCCCACAGCCTCCACCGAGCCGGCGCCCCCCGCGATGGTGGCGGCGATCGCGTCGGCGCCGACGCCGTGACAGGCGCAGACCACCGGGCCCGCCGAAGCCGTGGCGGCTCGCCCAGAGAGCAGGGCCAGACGCTCAGGCGTCTCGGGCTCCTCGGCGGCGAACAGGGCCTTGGCGGCCTCCCAGTCCGGACGCGCTCCGGCGGGCGCGTAGGCGAGGCTGGCGACGAGGCGGGTGCCGTCATAGACGGCGCAGCGGTAGCGATCGCGGGCGTGGTCGGCATACTCGGCCAGTTCGCAGCCGGGCAGCGCCTCGCTCTGGATCAGGCCGCGCATCATCAGCGCCACGGCCCGGGAGCTGTCCTGGGTGGCGAATTGCACGCCCCAGCCACCGGTGATCGCCGCCCGCGCCCACCACCAGCCCTCCGGCAGCGCTACCTGCGCCCGGGACAGCAGGAATCCGCGGGCGCGGTAGGCCACCGGCGCGATCGCGGCCGGCGTCGCTTTCAGCTCGGGCTGGCCCGAGACCGGGTCCGGCATGCCGCGCACCAGGGCGCCGACCCGGGCCTTCGACGCGAAGGCGCCGCCCCAGTGCATCGGCATGAACAGGCTGCCCGGCACCACCGTGTCGGTGACCATCACCTCCAGTTCGGCCTCGCCATGCTCGGTCGCCAGCCGCGCGATGCCGCCATCGGTCAGGCGGTGGGCGGCCGCGTCGTCCGGATGGACCTCGACGAACGGGACGGCGCGGTGTGCTGAGAGGCGCTGGCTCTTCCCGGTGCGCGTCATCGTGTGCCAATGGTCGCGCACCCGGCCGGTATTGAGCACGAAGGGAAACTCGTCCGACACCGCGAGCGCCAGGGCCGGCGGCTGCACGGCGACGAAGCGCGCGCGCTGGTCGAAGGTGTAGAACCGCCCATCGCCGAACAGGCGGGCCTTGCCCTGCGGCGCGCCGCGCGGCCCCGACCGCTTCGGGATCGGCCATTGCACCGGCAGGTTCACGTCGTAGGCGGCGTCGCTGATGTCGGTGAGCGCGCCGAGGTCGAAATCGCGCGTGCCGTTGTTCTCGTAGGCCGAGAGCCCGGCATGTTCGCGAAAAATCGCGGCGGCGGAGTCGAAAGCGAAGGCTCGGCCATGGCCGAGCCGGCGGCCGACATCGGCCAGCGCCGCCCAATCGGGCCGGGCCTCGCCGGGGCTCGTCAGGAACCGGCGCTGGCGCGAGATCCGCCGCTCGGAATTAGTGACGGTGCCGTCCTTCTCGCCCCAGGCCTGGGCGGGCAGCAGCACGGTGGTCTGGCCGAAGCCCCGGGCGGTGTCGGAATCCGAAACGGCCTCCGAGACCACGTAGAGGTCGAGCCCTTTCAGCGCGTCCCGGATCATGTCGGCCCGCGGCATCGAGACCAGCGGGTTGGTGCCCATCACCCAGAGGGCCTTGATCTTGCCCCGCGCGACCGCCTCGAACAGGGCCACCGCCTTCATGCCCTCGCCGGTGATGATCCGCGGCGCGCCCCAGTAGCGGCGCACCCGGTCGACCTCCTCGGGGGCGAAGTGCATGTGGGCGGCCAGCATGTTGGCCAAGCCCCCGACCTCGCGCCCGCCCATGGCGTTGGGCTGGCCGGTGAGCGAGAACGGCCCCGCCCCGGGCTGGCCGATCCGGCCGGTGATCAGGTGGCAATTGATGATGCTGTTGCCCTTGTCGGTGCCCTGCGCCGACTGGTTCACCCCCTGCGAGAAGGCGGTGACAACCCGGCGGGTGCCGGCGAACAGGGCGTAGAAGGCCGCGACGTCGGCCTCCGGCACGCCGGTAAGGACGGCGACCGCCGCGGCATTCGGGGCGATCTGGCGGGCGCGGTCGAGGGCGCCGTCGAGGCCGGCCGTGTGGGACTCGATGAAGGCGCGATCGCGAAAACCGTTATCGGACAGGTAGACCAGCAGGCCCGAGAACAGGGCGGAGTCGGTGCCCGGCCGGATGCCGAGGAACAGGTCGGATTCCTGCGCGGTCTGGGTCCGGCGCGGGTCGATGACGACGAATTTGGTGCCGCGGCGCTCCTTGGCGTCGGCCATGCGGCGGAACAGGATCGGATGGCACCAGGCGGTGTTGGAGCCGACCAGCACGATCAGGTCGGCCTCGTCGAGATCCTCGTAGCAGCCCGGCACCGTGTCGGAGCCGAAGGCGCGGCGGTGCGCCGCCACCGCGCTCGACATGCACAGACGTGAGTTGGTGTCCACGTGCGGCGTGCCGATGAAGCCCTTCGCGAGCTTGTTGGCGACGTAGTAATCCTCGGTGAGGAGTTGGCCCGAGAGGTAGAAGGCGATCGCGTCCGGGCCGTGCTCTTCGGCGACCGCGCTGAGCTTCTTCGCGACCGTGTCGAGGGCTGCGTCCCACGAGACCCGCGTGCCGTCGATCTCCGGGTGGAGCAGGCGGTTCTCCAGCGACAGGGTCTCGCCCAGCGCCGAGCCCTTCGAGCACAGGCGGCCGTAATTGGCCGGGTGCTCGGTATCGCCCGCGATCGTGGCGCCGCCCTGCCCGTCCGGGGTGGCGAGCACGCCGCATCCGACCCCGCAATAGGGGCAGGTGGTCCGCACCGTCGGCGCCGCCACTGGCTGGGTCATGGCTGAAGTCCTCGAAGGGTCGTCCTGGCGGGAGCAAGCTTCGCGCCGTATCTCCCTCCCCCCTCTGCGGGGGAGGGTGGCCCCCGAAGGGGGGCGGGAGAGGGGAGCGACGATGCCGGATGGAGCACAGCCCGTCCGTTGAGCCTTTTCCGGAACCCGGGTCCCCTCTCCCGCCCCGCATCCGCGGGGCACCCTCCCCCGCAGAGGGGGGAGGGTTTGGGCTGCTCAGTACACGTCGGCCTGATAGCGCCCGGCCTTCTTCAGGGCCGCGAGATACGCCACCGCGTCCTCCGGGCTCTTGCCGCCGTACTGCGCGGCCACGTCGATGATCGCCCGCTCGACGTCCTTGGCCATGCGCTTGGCATCGCCGCAGACGTAGAAATGCGCGCCGCCTTCGAGCCACTTCCACAGATCGGCGCCGTTCTCGCGCATCCGGTCCTGGACGTAGGTCTTCTCGGTGCCGTCGCGCGACCACGCCAGGGACAGGCGGGTGAGCACCTTGTCGTCCTTCAGCTTGGTCAGCTCGTCCTTGTAGAAGAAGTCGCTCGCCTGCCGCTGGTGGCCGTAGAACAGCCAGTTGCGGCCGGGCGCCTGCGTGGCGGCGCGCTCGCGCAAAAAGGCCCGGAACGGCGCGACACCGGTGCCGGGGCCGCACATGATCACGTCCTTCGACAGGTCGGCCGGCAGCCCGAAGCCGTGCGCCTTCTGGAGGTAGACCTTCACCCGGGTCTGCTCGGGCAGGCGCTCGCCGAGATGGGTCGAGGCGACGCCCAGCCGCAGCCGCGAGCGGTGGTTGTAGCGCACCGCATCCACCGTCAGCGACACGCGGCCGACATCCATCTTCGGCGAGGACGAGATCGAGTAGAGCCGCGGCTGCAACTCGTCCAAAGCCTCGAGGAAGACCTCGGCGTCGGGCCGGGCGCCCGGGAACTTGTGGAGCGCGCCGAGCACGTCGAGATAGGCGGCGTCGCCGTCCGGATCCTCGCCGGAGGCCAGCGCCTGCGCCTTCTTGCGCGCCGCCCCGGAGGTGAGCAGCGACAGGAGCTGGTAGAGGTTGTCGGGCGCCGCGCCGAGCGCGTAGTTCATCAGCAGGTGCTCGCGCAGGGTTTTTTCCCCGATCACCCGCTCGGGCCGGGCGCCGAGCTCCGCGATCACGGCGTCCACCAAAGCCGGGGCATTGGCGGGAAACAGGCCGAGCGAGTCGCCGACCTCGTACTGGATCGGCGTGCCATCCAGCCCGATCTCGATGTGCCAAGTCTCTTTCTCGCCGCCCGGATCGTTGAGGCGGCGGCGGGACAGGAACAGCGCCTCGACCGGGTTCTCGCGGCAGTAGCCGAGCGGGCCCAGATCGGCCGCCGCCTTCGGGGCGTCGTCGTCCGCCTTCGGGGCAGCCGGGGCGCCGCCGGCGGCGCCGAACTCCTCGTCCAGCTTCTTGAGCATGCGCAGGGTCTCTTTGCCGCCGGGCTGGCAAAGGTTCAGGCGCGCCTCGTTCTTCAGGAAGATCGCGTTGGCGTAATCGGCGCAGTTGTAGCCGCACTGGCCGCAATCCTGCTGGGCCATGGCGGCCATCAGCTTCTGCGGCTCGGGCCGGTCCTTGGCCATCGCCATCCGGTCGCCGATCGGCACGGAGGGGTCGTGCCAGGGGGCGTCGTCGTTGTCGGCGAGTCTCGGGCCGGTCGACGGCGCTTCGCCGGGCGCCAGCGCCGTGGCGCCCTCGACGGCGGGGCCGAGGAGCGCCGCGAAATAGCCCGAGAGCCAGGCCCGCTGGTCCTCGTTGAAGGGGGCGGTCTCGGGGATCAGGACGAGGGGGGGCGAGACGTGCTGGGTCATGCGGCGGCCTTCAGGGCGGGCTGGTCCTCGGCGGCGTCGCGGAGCGCCTCCGCGCCGGTGCGGCTGGTGAAGGCCTGGAAGCTCTCCTCCGGGCCCTCGCGGCGGGCGAGGTAGGCGCGCAGCAGCGCCTCGACCCGGGCGGGGCAATCCTCGGCCTTCACGGCCTTCCAGATCTCGGTGCCGATCTTCGGGTTCTCGGCGAAGCCGCCGCCGACCACGATGTCGTAGCCCTCGACGGTGTCGCCCTCCTCGGAGACGACGACCTTGGCGCCGATCAGCCCGATATCGCCGATGTAGTGCTGGGCGCAGCTATGGTGGCAGCCGGTGAGGTGGACGTTCACCGGCACGTCGAGGTTCGGCACGGCCGTCTCGATGTGGTCGGCGATGATGAGGGCGTGGCCCTTGGTGTCGGAGGCCGCGAACTTGCAGCCCCTTGCACCCGTGCAGGCGACAAGCCCGGAGCGGATGCCGGCGGCCTTGGTGGTGAGGCCGAGCGCTTCCACGCGCGCCTCGACCTCGGCGACCTTCGCATCCGGCACGCCCGAGAAGATGAAGTTCTGCCAGACGGTCAGGCGGATCTGGCCGTCACCGCACTCGGCCGCGATCTGTGCCAGCGCACGGACCTGATCGCTCGTCATCTTGCCTACCGGCAGGACGACGCCAACCCAGTTGAGGCCGGGCTGCTTCTGGGCGTGGACGCCGACATGGGCGAAGCGGTTGGTGGCCTTGCGCGGCGCCACGTGCTCCGGCGCGACCCGATCGAGCTTGCGGCCGAGCTTATCCTCGACGGCGGCGAGGTACTTGTCGAAGCCCCAGGCGTCGAGGACGTACTTCATCCGGCTCTTGTTGCGGTTCGTCCGGTCGCCGTTCTCGATGAACACCCGGATGATCGCGTCGGCGACCGCGTTGCACTGCTCGGGCTTCAGCACGATGCCGGTGTCGCGGGCGAGGTCCCGGTGGCCCGAGATGCCGCCCAGCACGAGGCGCATGTAGATGCCGGGTGGCACGGCGGCGCCCTCCAGCACCTCCACCGCCTGGAAGCCGATATCGTTGGTCTCCTCCAGGGTCGGCATGACCCCGCTGCCGTCGAAGGCGACGTTGAACTTGCGCGGCAGGCCGTAGAGCGAGCGGTCGTTGAGGATCCAGTTGTGCCAGGACTTGGCGAGCGGGCGCGTGTCCAGCAGCTCTTGGGCGTCGATGCCGGCAGTCGAGGAGCCGGTGACGTTGCGGATGTTGTCGGCGCCAGCACCCCGGGCCGTGAGGCCGATATCGGTGAGGCCGTCGAGGAAGGGCTGGGCGTGCTCGGGGCTGATCTCGCGGACCTGCAGGTTCGCCCGGGTCGTCACGTGGACGTAGCCGCCGCCATGCTGGTCGGCGAGGTCGGCGACGCCCGCGAACTGCCAGTGGTGCAGGATCCCGTTCGGAATCCGCAGCCGGCACATGTACGAGACCTGGTTTGGCGCAACCCAGAACATCCCGTGGTAGCGCCAGCGGAAATTGTCCTCGGGCTTCGGCGGCTTGCCGGCGGCGGCCTCCTGGATCAGGCGGTTGTGGCCGTCGAACGGGTTCTCGGCGCGCTTCCACTTCTCCTGCTCGCAGAGCTTCCCGCCCTCTTTGACGGTTCTGTCCTGCGCCTTGATGTGGATCGCGTCCGGGCCGGTCGGCTCGGCGGGCGGGGCGGAGGCCCCTGCCCCGCCGCTCGCGAGGCCGCCGGTCATGCGGACGGCGGCGATACCGGAGGCGAAACCTTCGAGGTAGCGCTTCTGCTCGGCGTCGAACGTGCCTGCGGCGGTCTGGGTGTTGGTCTCGGCCATCGCGTGCCTCCCTAAGCGGCCAGCGGCTCGGGCGCGGGGCACCCGAACATCAAGTCGTCCACGTTCTCAATCGGATCGCCCGTGCGGATCAGGCGCTTGCAGGCCGCCTGCTCGGCGATGTCGCCCACGAACACGGCGCCGATCAGCTTGCCGTCGCGCACCAGCAGCTTGCGGTAGAGACCGGCGCCGGGATCGGAGAGCACGATCGCCTCGGCATCGTCGGGCGTATCCACGATGCCGGCGGAGAAGACCGGCAGGCCCGAGACCTTGAGGCTCGTCGCCAGGGACGTGCCCCGGTACTCGGCCGGCTGGCCAGCGAGGTGGCGGGCCAGGGTGTCGGCGTGCTCGTAGGCGGGCTCGACGAGGCCGTAGACCATACCGCGATGCTCGGCGCACTCTCCCAGAGCGAAGATGCGCGGATCGGAGGTGGTCATCCGGTCGTCGACCGTGATGCCACGGCCGGTCGCGAGCCCCGCCGCCTGCGCCAGCGCCATTGAGGGGCGCACGCCCACCGACATCACCACGAGGTCGGCCGGCAGCACGGTGCCATCGGACAGGACGAGGCGCTCGACCCGGCCGTCGCCCTCGACCCGGGCGGTATCGGCCTGAAGGAGCACCTTCACGCCGCGGGACTCCATGGCGCGCTTCACCAGCCCGGCGGCGTGGTGGTCGAGCTGGCGCTCCATCAGCCGGTCCATGACGTGGAGCAGCGTCGTGTCGACCCCGAGCCGGGCAAGACCGACCGCGGCTTCGAGGCCCAGCAGGCCGCCGCCGATGACGATCGCTCGGGCATGCTGCACGGCGGCCCGGCGGATCGCCGCCACGTCGGCGAGATCGCGGAACGTGATGACGCCTGAGAGATCCATGCCGGGCTTGGGCAGGCGGATCGGCAGGGATCCCACCGCGAGCACCAGCTTGTCGAAGGGCAGGACGTGGGTCTCGCCCACGATGACTAGGCCGTTCTCCCGGTCGATCTGCGTGACCGGCGCGCCGGTGATCAGGCGGATACCGTGGGCTTCGTACCAGTCGAGGCCGCGGAAGGCGCAGGCCGCTTCATCGACTTCGCCGCCCAGCAGCGAGGAGAGCAGCACCCGGTTGTAGGCGGCCTGGGGTTCGGCGCCGACGCAGGTGACGTCGAAGCGGCCGGGGGACCCCTCGGTCAGGCGCTCGAGGAAGCGCAGCGAGGCCATGCCGTTGCCGACGACGACCAGCCTCTCGCGCGGCAGGCCGGTCTCGGCGCGCGCGTCATGGATGCGTGTGTCGATAGGAGATGTCGCCATCGCTCGATCGCGTCTGGAACCTCGATTGCAGGATCGTTGGCGGACCGCCCACGAAAAAGCCGCTGCCGGTGCCTCCCCGGGCAGGCTTCGAGCCCCAGGAGAACCGGATCAGCGGCCTCGCTGACGGCGCTGTCCGTCGCCGTTGACGGACACATGTTCGGATGCAGACTTCGTGCCAAGTCCGTGGCGCAGCCCGTAGCGAAGGGCAGGGACGCGTTTTAGCTTGGCAATAAGAGGCCGGCCGGCCTTGTTGCGCAGCGTGCGCTGCACAAAAAGCGGGCGTTCGGCAGCTCAATCAGCCTACGTCGGTGTGAATGGGCGACGGGCCGCACGACCGGAGCCGCGTTCGCAGCCCTGTGTTCAGCGGGTCGGGCGCGAGCGTAACGTCTTCCACCACGGCGACCCCGTCGCCGTACTGGACGCAGCGGCTAGAGGAAAACGGAGAGAACCGCGAGTAGGCCGAGTGTCGGCATGGCTCCAGCCATCAGCACCCACTGCCAGCGCCGCGCTGCACCGGCTCGACGATTGTCGTTGCACGCCCGGGGGGCTCTCCCGCCCCGGTAGATGTGACGGCGAAGCTCATCCCGCATCCGCGGACGCGTCGGGAACGAGCCAGTATCGAGCTTGCGGCATCCGGGCATGGTAGAGACACAACGGGCCAGCCCGCGTGACGTTCCAGGTGTTCGCGGATCACCCCACAGGGGCGTGCTGACGAAAAGCGTCGGCTGTCGCCGGCTCAGATCTCGCCCGCCACCGCCCTGTAAAGATCCGGCCGATAGATCGTCGAGACCGCGGCTTCGAGGCCGGTCGGATCGACGATCTGCCGCGTGGCCCGCATCTGCGCGATAACCCACTGGGCGTAGGCCAAGCGCGGCTCCTGGATCTCCGCGCCGAAGCCGAGTTGGGCTCCGATGAGCGTCTGTTCCGCCGCTCCGCCGGGCAGAGCCCGCTCGATGATCGCTGCGTCGAGATCGAGATAGGTCCGGTGGGCAAGGCGGTGGGTCAGCTCGGCGCGGTTCTCGGGATCGGCGCACCAGCGCCCGGCCCGCGCTACGGCTCGCACCAGCGGCAGGATCGCGCCGTCGAGCCGTTCGGAGACCGCCAGCACCTTCTCGGGAGCGTCCGGCGCCAGTGCGCTGCCGAGCACAGCGATGCGTCCGTGGCCCGCCGCCGCGGCAACATCGTTCCACGGGGACCCCGCGCAAAAGCCGTCGACCAAGCCCCGCGCCAGGGTCTCGACGCTGTATTGCGGCGGCACCACGACCAGGCGGAACGCCGCGGGATCGAGTCCCCCGGCCTCGGCGAACAGGCGCAGCTGGTAGCTATGGCACGAGAACGGGTGGACCGTACCCAGCGTCAGCGGCCGTCCCGAGGCGCGACGCGCCTCCGCCACCCGGGCGAAGGCGCGGGCGACATCGAGGGGGGCCTCGCTCTCCGGGGCCATCACGTCCCACAGGCTCCGCGACAGGGTGATGGCGTTGCCGTTGATGCTGAGCTGCATCGGCACGATCAGGTCCGAGGGTGGTCCCGACAGGGACAGGCGGCTGGCGAGCGCCAGCGGAGCCAGCATGTGGGCGCCGTCGAGATGGCCCAGCGCCAGGCGGTCGCGCAGGGTCGCCCAGGAGGGCTCGGCCCTGAGGTCGAGATCGAGGCCCTCCGCGCGGGCGAAACCGAGTTCGTGGGCCGCGATCAGCGGCGCGGCGTCACAGAGCGGGATGTAGCCGAGCTGGAGCCTCATCCGAGCAGGTCCGCGGTGGTGACGATCGCCCGGGCGATATCGGCGATCTTGCGCTTCTCGTTCATGGCCTTGCGGCGCAGCTGCTTGTAGGCCTCGTCCTCGGTCAGACCCTTCATGCTCATCAGGATGCCCTTGGCGCGCTCGATCAGCTTGCGGTCCGCGAGCTCACCCCGCGCCTCGGACAATTCGCGCTGGAGCCGCGCGAAGGCGTTGAAGCGCAGGATCGCGATGTCAAGGATCGACTTGATCCGCTCGGCGCGCAGCCCGTCCACCACGTAGGCCGAAATCCCGGCATCGACGGCGGCCTGCATCATGGTGGTGTCCGAGCGATCAACGAACATGGCCACGGGCCGCTCCACCTGCCGTGAGACCCCCGACATCTGTTCCAAGATGTCCCGGCTCGGGCTCTCCAGATGGATCACCACCACGTCGGGTTTCAGGGCCGTCACGCGCTCCAGCAGATCGGCGGTGTCGGGGATGACCACGACGCGGCCGACGCCGGCCGCGCGCAAGCCCTCCTCCAGGATTGCCGCGCGGGCGCGGCTTGGATCGATCACGGCGACAGTCAGGCTGGTTTCGGTCATCGGAGCCCGGTGCGGGGCGGGTCGTCTCGGTCAGGCGGCCCGGGGCGGGCCACTGAAGCGAAGCAAGGTATATGCCCCCGCCGCGTGCTCCCGAGAAGCGCGATCCGACACCATCCCCGCCCATCGCCCCGCGACTGCAATGCCCGCGAAAAGAAATGGTCCAGCTTCCGCCGCAATGCGGGGTCTCCCTGGGCCTGTCGGAGCGGTCGGAGGAGATCGGTGATTCGGATGCGCAGGCCAGGTCAGCCCGCTCTTACGGATGCCGGCGCCTCTGGCGTCTCGATGCCGTTTCTGCCCACGCTGGCGGTGGTCGCCCTCTTGGGTGTGGCCTCGGTTTACTGCCCGTCGCCGAACCCGACCCAGTCGCCGCGGGCGGATCTCGAGCAATCCGATCCGCTGACGACGGAGTCGCTCGCCCCGGTCGCCTCTTCACCCACCGCGACGTCGTTCGCGCGGTTGCCCGCCATCGCCGTGGCGGCGGGACGCCTCCCAGCCCCCCTGGCTTTCGCCGAGGCCTTCCCGCTCGACGATTCGGGCCCGAGGGCGGCCGGCGTCCCGCCCCGCGTCAGGGGCTCGGCTCGCCCGTTACCGCGCGTCGCCGCGAATCGGCGTTCTTGCCCGGGCCGCCGATGCCCGGAGACGCCCCTGCGCGGCACCGATCCGTTCGCCGCCGCCCACGCGGAAGCCGCGGATCCTGTCGGGCGCGGCGCGATCCCGGAACAGGCCCTGCCCTTCGCCGACGCTGTCGCCGATGTCGTCGCCGATGCGGTTACCGAGCGGGTCGCCGACACCCTGGCGCCCGCCGCCCGTGTGGTCGGCGACGCGGCCGACCTCATGCGCAGCGGAGCCGCGGCGGTCCGAGGCTCCGTATCCCTGGCGGTCGCTGACTGTCTGCGCTGACCGGCCGGCGCCGATTTCGCACCGTCCGCCCGGGCTGAACGGACCCCTGGACCTAGTCGGCTGTCGACCTAGGTGCGTTGCAGCAGACGGTCCGGGTTCGCGGCCGCTGGCCGAGGTCATGGGTGGATGGCGTCACGGATTGAGGATTATGCGCTCGTCGGGGATTGCCGCAGCGCGGCGCTGATCAGCCGCCAGGGCAGCGTGGACTGGCTGTGCTGGCCGCGCTTCGACGCCGCCGCTTTGTTCACCAGCCTGCTCGGGACCGAGGCACACGGCTTCTGGAAGATCTTTCCGGAGGCCGAGCACGTCGAGACGCGCTGGTCCTACCGGCCGGGCAGCCTCGTGCTGGAGACGCGGCACGTCACCCGGCAGGGCGAGGTTCTAGTCACCGATTTCATGCCGGTCGGCGACGGCTCGCACCTCGTGCGGCTGGTCGACGGCATCCATGGCCGCGTCGCCATGCGGATGGAGATGGCGGTCCGGTTCGATTACGGCTCGGCGGTGCCCTGGGTGTCGCGCTCGGAACTCGGCGACCTGCGCGCCGTCGCGGGTCCCCACAAGGTGGTGCTGCGCACGGACGTGCACCTCAAGGGTTCCGACGCGCAGACGACGGTGGCCGAGTTCACCGTCCAGGCCGGGGACAAGCACCGGTTCGTGCTGAGCTACGGCCCCTCCCACGAGGACGATCCGGTCGCGATCGAGCCGCGCAAGGCCCTCGAGATCGCCGACCAGGGCTGGCGCGACTGGGCGAGCCGCTGCGCCGGCGGCACGGCCTGGGACCGGATGCTCCAGCGCTCCCTGCTGACCCTGAAGGCGCTGATCTACGAGCCGACCGGCGGCATCGTGGCCGCGCCCACCGCATCCCTGCCGGAGGGTCTCGGCGGCGAGCGCAACTGGGATTACCGCTTCTGCTGGCTGCGCGACTCGACCCTCACGCTCATCGCCCTGATGGATGCGGGCTATATCGACGAGGCGCGCAACTGGCTCGGCTGGCTGCTGCGGGCGGTGGCGGGCAATCCCGAGCAGGCGCACATCCTCTACGGAATCGGCGGCGAGCGGCTGCTGCCGGAAATCGAGCTCGATTGGTTGCCCGGCTACGAGAACTCGAAGCCTGTGCGGATCGGCAACGCGGCGGCGAACCAGTTCCAAATCGACGTCTACGGCGAATTGTTCGACGCGCTCTATCAGGCCCATGCCCGCGGCCTGCCGGTGAGCGAGGATGGCCTGCGCGTCGGCCTCGCGATCCTCGGTCACCTGGAGAAGGCCTGGCACCAGCCCGACGAGGGGATCTGGGAGGTGCGCGGCGGGCCGCGCCACTTCACACACTCGAAGGTGATGGCCTGGGTGGCGTTCGACCGGGCCCTGCGCATGCACGAGATGCACGAATCCGGCGCCACGGAGGAGCACGCCAAGCGCTGGCGGGCGGTGCGCGACCAGATCCACGCCGAGGTCTGCGAGAAGGGGTTCGATCCCGAACTCAATAGCTTCGTCCAGTCCTACGGCTCCAAGGCGCTCGACGCCAGCCTGCTGCTCATGGCCCATACCGGCTTCCTGCCGCAGGACGATCCACGGGTGATCGGCACCGTCGCGGCGATCGGCAAGGGCCTGATGCGGGACGGCTTCATCCTCCGCTACGAGACCGAGGGGCAGACCACCGATGGGCTTTCAGGCAACGAGGGGGCGTTCCTGCCCTGCACCTTCTGGTACGCTGACAACCTGATCGGCCTCGGCCGGCGGGACGAGGCCCGGGCGATCATCGAGCGCCTGATCGGCATCTGCAACGATCTGGGCCTCGTCAGCGAGGAATACGACGTGCAAGCCAAGCGCCTTGTGGGTAACTTCCCGCAGGCCTTCACCCACGTGGCGCTCGTCAACACGCTCCTCAGCTATACGCGCGGCGAAGGGCCGGCGGATCGGCAGGGTGGTAAGGGCAACGGAGCTCCCCCCGCCGTCCTGCGGCAGCGCGAGGCCGACAAGCGGCACGCGCAAGGCGAACTGGAAGACGTAAAACCATGAGCGGCGCTGACACTCCCGCCAAGGCGGCCCTCGCTGAGATCGATACGCTCAGCATCAACACGATCCGCACGCTCGCGATCGACGCGGTGCAGAAGGCCAATTCCGGCCATGCCGGCGCGCCCATGGGCCTCGCGCCCGTGGCCTACACCCTGTGGAACCACTACCTGCGCTACGACCCGGCGCACCCGCACTGGCCGAACCGCGACCGGTTCGTGCTGTCCTGCGGCCACGCCTCGATGCTGCTCTACGGGCTGCTGCACCTCGCCAATGTCGCCGAGAGCGACGGCGGCAACGCCCCGGCCGTGACGCTGGAAGACGTCAAGAAGTTCCGCCAGCTCGACAGCCGCACCCCCGGCCACCCGGAATACCACTTCACCACCGGCGTCGAGACGACCACCGGTCCCCTCGGCCAGGGTGTCGCCAACTCGGTCGGCATGGCGATGGGCAGCCGCTACCTCGGCCAGCACCTGAACCGGCCGAACCTGCCGCTGTTCGACTACAACGTCTACGCGATCTGCTCGGACGGCGACCTGATGGAGGGCGTGGCCTCCGAGGCCGCCTCCCTCGCCGGCCACCTGCGGCTCGGCAATCTCTGCTGGATCTACGACGACAACACCATCACCATCGAGGGCCACACGGAACTGGCCTTCGGCGAGGAGGTGGCAACCCGGTTCCTGGCCTATGGCTGGCAGGTGCTGCGGGTGGCTGATGCCAACGACGTGCACGCGCTCGCCGGCTCGATCGAGACCTTCCTGGCCACGAACGACCGGCCGACGCTGATCATCGTCAAGTCGGTGATCGGCTACGGCGCGCCGAACAAGCAGGGCACCGCCAAGGCCCATTCGGACGCGCTGGGCCCCGACGAGGTCAAGGGCGCCAAGCGCGCCTATGGCTGGCCGGAGGACGCGCAGTTCCTGGTGCCCGACGGCGTGCAGGAGAATTTCCGGGACGGCATCGGCAAGCGCGGCGCCGCCCTCTACGACACGTGGCAGGGCTTGCTCGGGAAGGCCAAGGCGGCGGATGCCGACCATGCCGAGGATCTGAACGCCTTCCTCGAAGGCCGCCTGCCGGAGGGCTGGGACAAGGACATCCCCGTGTTCGAGCCCGACGCCAAGGGCCTCGCCACCCGCGAATCCTCCGGCAAGGTGCTGAACGCCATCGCCCAGCACGTGCCGTTCCTGCTCGGCGGCTCGGCGGATCTGGCGCCGTCCAACAAGTCGAACCTGACCTTCGAGGGTGCGGGCTCGTTCGGCCCGTTCTCGCCGGGCGGCCGCAACCTCCATTTCGGCGTTCGCGAGCACGCCATGGGCTCGATCGTGAACGGGCTCGGCCTCTCGGGGCTGCGGGCCTACGGCGCGACCTTCCTGGTGTTTGCCGACTACATGCGTCCGCCGATCCGGCTGGCCGCGTTGATGGAGCTGCCGGTCTTCCACATCTTCACGCACGACTCGATCGGCGTGGGCGAGGACGGGCCGACCCACCAGCCAGTGGAACAACTCCTGTCGCTGCGCTGCATTCCCGGGCTCATCACCCTCCGTCCGGCCGACGCCAACGAGGTCGCCGAGGCCTATCGGGTGATCTTTTCGTCGAAGAACCAGCCGGCGGTGCTCGCCCTGTCCCGCCAGCCGCTGCCGACGCTCGACCGCACCAAGTTCGGCGCGGCTTCGGGAACCGCGAAGGGCGGCTACGTGCTAGCGGATAGCGAGGGCACGCCGGAGGTGATCCTGCTGGGTGCGGGATCCGAGGTGCAGCTCTGCGTCGGCGCCTACGAGGCGCTGAAGGCCGAGGGCGTGAAGGCCCGGGTGGTCTCGATGCCGTCCTGGGACCTGTTCGAGCGCCAGGATCAGGCCTACCGCGACTCCGTGCTACCGCCGGCCGTGAAGGCGCGAGTGGCGGTCGAGCAGGGCAGCGTGATCGGCTGGGACCGCTACGCCGGCTCCGAGGGCACGATCATCGGCATGCAGACGTTCGGAGCTTCGGCGCCGATCAAGGATCTCCAGACCAAGTTCGGCTTTACCCCCGAGAAGGTCCTGGAGGCCGCGAAGGCCCAGGTGGCCAAGCATAAGAAGTAGCCCGACGGCTTCTCCCCTCTCCTTTTGGAGAGGGGCCAGGGGTGGGGGTGATGCAGGATCGAGCGCAGCGGCGCCTCCTGCGCCACCCCCACGCGGGATCTGCGATCCCCAGACTCCTCCCTGCAAGGGGGAGGAGAGCGCGTTCCGGGTCCGGGACGCGGCACGCGAGACGAGGAATCGACATGAACGCGCTCAAGGCCCTGCACGACGAACAGGATCAAGCGGTCTGGCTCGACTTCGTGGCCCGAGGCTTCATCCAGAAGGGTGAACTGAAGCAGCTCGTGGAGCGGGACGGCCTGCGGGGCGTCACCTCCAACCCGTCGATCTTCGAGAAGGCGATCGGCCACTCGGACGAGTACGATGCCAGCATCAAGGCCGTGCAGGAGACCGGCGACAGCCGCGTCATCGACCTCTACGAGGGCTTGGCCATCGCCGACATCCAGGCGGCGGCCGACGTGCTCCGCCCGGTCTACGAGGCGAGCGACGGGGCCGACGGCTACGTCAGCCTGGAGGTCTCGCCCTACCTCGCCCTCGACACCGAGGAGACGCTGGCCGAGGCCCGGCGCCTGCACAAGGCGGTCTCGCGCGACAACCTGATGGTGAAGGTGCCGGCGACGCCCGAGGGCATCCCGGCGATCCGCCAGCTCACCAGCGAAGGCATCTCGATCAACGTCACCCTGCTGTTCTCGCAGGAGGCCTACGAGGCGGTGGCGCGCGCGTTCATCGACGGGCTCGACGCGCGCGCCAAGGCCGGCCACGACGTGTCGCGGATCGCCAGCGTGGCGAGCTTCTTCATCAGCCGCATCGACGTGCTGGTCGACAAGCTGCTGGACGAGAAGATCGCCCAGGCCAACGACCCCGACGAGAAGATCGCCCTGGAGCAGCTCAAGGGCAAGGTCGCGATCGCCAACGCCAAGCTCGCCTACCAGCGCTACAAGCGCATCTTCGCCGAGTCCAAGTGGACGGCTCTGGCCGAGAAGGGCGCCAAGGCGCAGCGGCTGCTCTGGGCCTCCACGGGCGTGAAGAACAAGGCCTATTCCGACGTGCTCTACGTCGAGGAGCTGATCGGCCCGAACACCGTCAACACCATGCCGCCCGCCACCATGGACGCGTTCCGCGACCACGGCGTCGTCCGCGCGACCATCGAGGAGGATGTGCCCGGCGCCGAGGCCGTGATGGCCAAGCTTGCCCGGACCGGCATCGACATCGAACAGATCGCCGAGCAGCTGGTGCGCGAAGGCGTGCAGCTGTTCATCGACGCCGCCGACAACCTGCTCGGTGCCGTGGCGGGCAAGCGCGCGGCGCTGCTCGGTCATCGCCTCGATGGCCAGAGCCTCGCGCTCGACGAGACGCTGGCGAACGAGGCGAAGAAGACCGTCGAGTCCTGGCGCGCGAGCGGCGCGATCCGCCGGCTCTGGGCGGGCGATGCTTCCGTGTGGTCCGGCCACGACGAGGCGAACTGGCTCGGCTGGCTGCACATCGTCGAGGAGGAGCTGGAGAAGACCGCCGACTACGCCGCCTTCTCCGACTGGGTGAAGGCTGAAGGCTTCACCGACGCGGTGGTGCTCGGCATGGGCGGGTCGAGCCTCGGGCCGGAGGTGTTGAGCCTGACCTACGGCCAGCGCGAGGGCTTTCCGAAGCTGCAGATCCTCGACTCGACGCATCCCGATCAGGTGCGCGCCCTGGAGCAGAGCATCGACCTGAAGCGGACGCTGTTCATCGTGGCGTCGAAGTCCGGCTCGACCCTGGAGCCCAACGTCTTCCGCGATTACTTCCTGGGCCGCGCGAAGGACGCTCTTGGCGACAAGGCCGGCGAGCACTTCGTGGCGGTCACCGATCCGGGCTCCGACATGGAGCGCGCCGCCAAGGCGGATGGCTTCAAAAAAATCTTCTACGGTGTGAAGCAGATCGGCGGGCGCTACTCGGTGCTCTCGGCCTTCGGGCTGGTGCCGGCGGCCGCCATGGGCCTCGACGTGAAGGATCTCCTGGAGCGGGCGCGCATCATGGTCCGCTCCTGCGGCCCGGTCGTACCGCCGGCCGTGAACCCGGGCGTGCTGCTCGGCACCGCCATGGGCACCGCGGCCCTCGCCGGTCGCGACAAGGTGACGGTCATCGCTTCGCCCGCGATCGAGAGCTTCGGCGCCTGGGCCGAGCAGCTCATCGCGGAATCGACCGGCAAGCAGGGCAAGGGTCTCGTGCCGGTGGACGGGGAGCCCGTCGGTGTCCCGGCGGTCTACGGCCACGACCGGTTCTTCCTCTACCTGCGCCTCGACGGCGGCGCCGCCATCGAGCAGGACGAGGCCCTGCGCGCCCTGGAGCGTGACGGGCACCCGATCGCCCGCATCACCCTCGATTCCGTCGAGCAGCTGCCGCAGGAATTCTACCGCCTGGAGATGGCGACCGCGGTGGCCGGTGCGGTGATCGGCATCAACCCGTTCGATCAGCCCGACGTCGAGGCCAGCAAGGTCGAGACCAAGAAGCTGTTCGCGGAGGCCGAGGCCAGCGGCGCCCTGCCCTCCGAGACGCCGCTCTTTTCGGATGATACCATCGCCCTCTACGCCGATCCGAAGAACGCCGAGGGGCTGAAGCAAGCCTCGGAGGGGCTGGATGCGGCGTTGAAGGCGCAGGTCGCCCGGCTGAAGGACGGGGATTACCTCGCCCTCCTCGCCTACGTCCCGCGCGACGCCCGGACGGCCGGCATCCTGCAGGACGCCCGGATCGCGGTGCGCGACGCCCGCAAGGTTGCGACCTGCCTGGAATTCGGGCCGCGGTTCCTGCACTCCACCGGCCAGGCCTACAAGGGCGGCCCGGATACCGGCGTGTTCGTGCAGATCACCGCGGACCCGTCGGAGGATCTGCCGATTCCCGGCCGGAAGCTCGGTTTCAGCACCGTGGTGGCCGCGCAGGCGCGGGGCGACTTCGCGGTGCTGGCCGAGCGCGGCCGGCGCGCGCTGCGGGTGCACATCAAGGGCGACCTTGAGGCTGGGCTGAAGCGTGTGGCTGCGGCGCTGAAGGCCGCAGTGGCGTAGGCGCCCCTCTCCTCCCCGCAAACTCGAGCGATCCCGGGCTTGCCCGGGATCGCTCGAGTTTGCGGGGAGGAGCCAGAGGTGGGGGTGGTGCAGAATAGATCGCGCCGCTCGATCCTGAACCACCCCCACCCCTGACCCCTCCCCGCAAGGGGGAGGGGAAATCCGGAGGAGAGCAGCGATGCAACTCGGCATGATCGGCCTCGGCCGGATGGGCGGCAACATCGTCCGGCGCCTGCTGCGCGACGGGCACACAGCCGTGGTGTTCGATCAGAACCCGGAGGCCGTGGCGGCTCTGGTCGAGGCTGGGGCGGTCGGCGCGGCGAGCCTGGAGGATCTGGTCACCAAGCTCGAAAAGCCGCGTGCGGCCTGGGTGATGCTGCCGGCGGGCGCCATCACCGAACAGGCGGTCCAGACGCTGGCGGGGCTGATGCAATCCGGCGACTGCATCATCGATGGCGGCAATTCCTTCTACGGCGACGATGTCCGCCGCGGCGCTGCGATGAAGGAAAAGGGCCTGCACTACGTCGATGTCGGCACCTCGGGCGGCGTCTGGGGCCTGGAGCGCGGCTACTGCATGATGATCGGTGGCGATCACGAGACCGTCGACCGGCTCGATCCGATCTTTAAGACGCTCGCGCCCGGCATCGGCGATATTCCGAAGACCCCGAACCGCGAGGGCCGCGATCCCCGGGCTGAGCTCGGCTACATCCATGCCGGGCCGACCGGTGCCGGCCACTTCGTGAAGATGGTCCATAACGGCATCGAGTACGGCCTCATGCAGGCCTACGCGGAGGGGTTCGACATCCTCCGCCACGCCAATTCCGAGGGTTTGCCGGAGGAGCGCCGCTTCGACCTCGACCTGGGCGACATCGCCGAGGTCTGGCGGCGCGGCAGCGTCGTCTCCTCCTGGCTCCTCGACCTGACCGCCCAGGCATTGGCCGGCGACGAGCAGCTCTCCGACTTCTCTGGCCACGTCGACGATTCCGGCGAGGGCCGCTGGACCATCAATGCCGCCATCGAGGAGGGCGTGCCGGCGACCGTGCTGTCGGCCGCCCTCTACCGCCGCTTCCGCTCGCGCGAGCACGAGAGCTACGCCGACAAGCTGCTCTCGGCGATGCGCAAGGGGTTCGGTGGCCACCAGGAGCCGAAGAAGTAAGACGCCCCATGAGCCTTCCCACCGGCACCCATGTCCTGACGGATCCGCAGGCCGTCGCCCGCGAGGCGGCCGAGCGGCTCATCGTGGCCTGCGGCGAGAACCAGTCCGAGCGCATCGCGATCTGCCTGTCCGGCGGCTCGACCCCGAAGGTGCTCTACGGCCTGCTTGCCGGTCCGGACTACGCGACCCGGGTTCCGTGGGAGCGGGTCCACTGGTTCTTCGGCGACGACCGGGTCGTCCCCTGGGACGACGAGCGCAGCAACGTCCGCATGGTCCGCGAGGCCTTCGGCCATGGCGCGCCGATCCCGCCGACGCATCTGCACTTCATCCCCTCGGACGAAGGCGCGGAGGCCGGCGCCCGCGCCTACGAGCGCACGCTGCTCGACTTCTACGGAGCCGGCAGACTCGATCCCGCCCGGCCGCTGTTCGACCTCGTGCTGCTCGGCCTCGGCGAGGACGGGCACACCGCCTCGCTGTTCCCCGGCAAGCCGGCCGTGGGGGAGACGGAGCGGCTGGTCGCGCCGGTGCCCGAGGCGGGACTCGCGCCCTTCGTGCCGCGCATCACGCTGACGTTTCCAGCGCTGGCCTCCTCCCGGCACGTGCTGTTCCTCGTGACCGGTGCGGGCAAGCGCGCGCCGCTCGCCCGCCTCGCCGCCGGAGAGGATCTGCCGGCCGGCCGCGTTACCAGCGCGGGCGAGATCGCATGGCTGCTCGACGCGGCAGCAGCCGGCTGACGCCGCGCGGATGGGTCGGGGTTTCGAAAGGGCCCTGCCCTTTCGCGGGTCCAGGGCAGGGCCCTGGAATCCGTCCGGGCGTTGCCCTGAACAACCCACCAAAGGGCTCAGCCCTTTAGAAACCCCGGACCACAAGCTCAAAATCGGCGAGGTGAAATCATATTTCGTCGAATGGTTGGCTTGCGCAATGGGCTTGCGCGATGCCCGGCAATTGGAGTGAACAACGCAACCGCGAAACGGCCGGCGCGCGATACGATACCGGGGTGTTCGGACATCGTAGCGCAGGAGATCCGCGATGGCACAGTCGACCCCGTCCGCCGACGTCGCGGCGATGATGGCGGATCTCGCCGCCTCGGTCCGCCGGCCCCCGGGAGCCTATCTCGCCGCCGCGCGCCAGACGCTGCAGCATCTTCTGTCCCGGCCGGAGCTGCTTGATCCGTCGCGGCTCGTCGGCCGGAGCGAGGGCCTGACCCGCAACCTGCTGTTCGGCACCGAGGCGATCAGCGTCTGGGCCATGGTGTGGGCGCCGAGCGCCGTGACGCCGGTGCACGATCACCACTGCTCGTGCTGCTTCGGGCTGCTGCGCGGTACCTTGCGCGAGACGTGGTACCGGCCGATCAGCGACACGCACGCGGTGGCGACCCAGGATGTTGTCCGCGAGCCCGGTTTCGTCGCCTGCATGATGCCGACGGGGCCGAACCTGCACCGGATTGCCAATGACGGGCCGGAGGCGGCAGTCTCGATCCACGTCTACGGCTACGATCACCGGGCACAGGAATCGTCGATCCATCGCACCTACGAGATCGCGGCGGGCTGAAACCGCTGCCTCGGTCTCACGCCACGTAGAGCGTGGGGACGGCGGTCGTGTACTTCATCTCCTCCATGGCGATGGAGGAGGACAGGTTCGAAAACTCAAGCTTGGCGATGAGCCGCTGGTACACGGCGTCGTAGGCCTCGATGTCGGGCACGACGATGCGCAGCAGGTAATCGATCTCACCGGTGAGGCGCCACGCCTCCACGATCTCGGGGAAGTCGGCGACGATCCGGCGGAACGCCTCCGACCAGTCAGCGGCGTGGCGCGGAGCCTTTACGGCCACGAACACCGTCGTCGGCACGTTGACCTTGCGGCGGTCGACCAGGGCGACCCGGCCCCGGATTACCCCGGAGGCTTCGAGTTTCTTCACCCGGCGCCAGCACGGCGCCGCGCTGACGCCGACCCGCTCGGCGAGTTCGGCCACGGGCAACGTCGCGTCCTGCTGGAGGATGTCCAGGATCTTCCGGTCCACCGCGTCCATGCGATCGATGCTCCTCGCGCGCTACAGGACGAAGTGCTTCGAGAGCTTGAGCCCCTGCGCCTGATAGTTCGAGCCGGCGCCGGCGCCGTAGAGCGTTTCGGGCACGTCGAGCATGCGCTCGTAGACGAGGCGGCCCACGATCTGGCCGTCTTCCAGCAGGAACGGCACGTCGCGCGAGCGCACCTCCAGCACGGCCCGGGCGCCCGCGCCCCCTGCCCCGGCATAGCCGAAGCCCGGATCGAAGAAGCCCGCGTAATGGACGCGGAATTCGCCGACCAGCGGATCGAACGGCACCATCTCGGCGGCGTGGTCAGGGGGGACCTGCACGGCTTCCTTCGACGCCAGGATGTAGAACTGGCCGGGATCGAGGATCAGGCTGCCCGATCCGTCGGCCGCGAGCGGCTCCCAGAACTCGGCGGCCCTGTGGCTCCCGGGGGCGTCCACGTCCACGAGGCCGGTATGCCGCTTCGCGCGGTAGCCGATCAGCCCGTCGAATCCCGATAGATCCACCGAGACCGCCACGCCCCCCTGGAAGGACGGGCTGCCCGCATCGACCAGGGCCGAGCGGGCATGGAGCAGGCCGAGTTCGGCCTCGTTCAGCCGCGGCGCCCCGCGGCGGAAGCGGATCTGCGACAGGCGCGAGCCGGTGCGGACCAGGACCGGGAAGGTGCGCGGGGAAATCTCGGCGTAGAGCGGGCCGTCATAGCCGGGCTCGACCTGATCGAACGCCTCGCCCCGGTCGGTGATCACCCGGGTGAACACGTCGATCCGCCCGGTGGAGCTTTTCGGGTTGGCCGCCGCCGCGAGGTCGCCTGGCAGCGCCAGCCGCTCCTGCAACTCGGCGATGTAGACGCAGCCGGTTTCGAGCACCGCCCCCGGCCGCAGGTCGATTCGGTGCAGCGCCAGACGCTCGACGCAGGCCTGAACCGTGCGCCCCGCCCCCGGCAGGAAGCTCGTTCGCACCCGGTAGGCGGTGGCGCCGAGGCGCAGGTCGATGCTGGCCGGCTGGATCTGGTCGGCGGCGAACGGGCTCTCCGTGCGGATCCCGCCCGCGCGCGCCAACGCCGAAATGGCCTGGGCCGGCAGGATGCCGCTGCGGCTCCCGGTGCCCGAATCGGGCCCTCCCGTGGCTGCGCCCGCTGTCATCGCGCCCGTACCCCTCTCGCGCGCCGCCGGCCGGTCCGCGTCCGGCTCCGTTTTCCTCCGGCACTGGCTAACGCGGCCTTAAGGCGTTCGGCCAGCCGCCGCAGGGCACCCCCTTCCCGATCGGCGCCCGAATCAGCCTGGCGCGGGGCCCAGGATCGCGCGAGGTAGTCCGCCGCAATTGACGGGGATTCTGTAGGCAACTACGACCGCCCAGGAAGCGCGTTTCGTTCGGCTTCAGCGAATCGTATCGTCCGAAAGAAGGGCCAAATAGGGCGATGTACAAGGCTGAGACGCGGGGAATTAGTGTGACCGTCCAGTCTCGTTTCGTCGAGGAGGAATCTTCGCCGAACGAGAGCCGCTATTTCTTCGCCTATACGGTCGAGATCGTGAATAACGGCAGCGAGCAGGTTCAGCTCCGCTCCCGCCACTGGCGGATCATCGACGGGCATGGGGCCTGCCAGGAGGTGCGTGGCACTGGCGTGGTCGGCAAGCAGCCGGTGCTGGAGCCCGGCGAGTCCTTCTGCTACACCAGTGGCTGCCCGCTCAACACGCCCGACGGGTTGATGGCCGGCAGCTACACCATGGCGACGGTGGCCGGTGAGAGCTTCGAGGCCGAGATCCCCGCCTTCTCCCTCGACAGCCCGCACGTCCGCCGCAGCCTGCACTGAGGCCCCGTCGGTCTGGGGCTTCGCCCCGGAGGAATCCATGCCCGCGACCGGCGAGCGGCTGAGCCCGCTCGACATGCTGGCCCGCCTCGTGTCCTTCGACACGGAGAGCGACAAGTCCAACCTCGCCCTGATCGACTCGGTCTGCGCCTATCTCGACGGATGGGGCGTCCCGTACCTGCGGCTGCCGAACGCGGCCGCCGACAAGGCCGCCGTGCTCGCTACGATCGGCCCGATGGCCGAAGGCGGCGTCGTGCTGTCCGGCCACACCGATGTGGTGCCGGTGGCGGGGCAGGCCTGGAGCAGCGACCCGTTCACCCTGCGCGTCGCCGACGGCCGGGCCTATGGCCGGGGCGCGGTCGACATGAAGGGGTTCGACGCCCTCGCGCTCGCCCTGGTGCCCGACATGCTGGCGGCCGATCTGAAGCGGCCGATCCACATCCTGCTCTCCTACGACGAGGAGACGACCTGCCTCGGCTCGATGGACGGCATTGCCCGCTTCGGAGCCGACCTGCCGCGGCCCGGCGCCGTGATCGTCGGCGAGCCGACCGGCCTGGAGGTGGCGGACGCGCACAAGAGCATCGTGACCTGCCTCACCACCGTGCACGGCCGCGAGGCCCATTCGGCCCGGCCGGCCCTTGGGGCGAACGCCGTGACGGCCGCCTGCGAGCTGGTGGCCGGCCTCAACTG
The DNA here is from genome assembly GCF_900103445.1 of Methylobacterium phyllostachyos. Lineage (GTDB taxonomy): Bacteria > Pseudomonadota > Alphaproteobacteria > Rhizobiales > Beijerinckiaceae > Methylobacterium > Methylobacterium phyllostachyos. Next base: position 100,435 of record NZ_FNHS01000014.1, read on the forward strand.
GATCGCCGACCGGATGATCGAGCGCGGCGACGCCTCGGGCCGGTTCGATCCGGCCGCCACCACGGTCCATGTCGGGACGATCCACGGCGGCACCGCCCGGAACATCATCGCCAAGGAATGCCGTTTCCATTGGGAGTATCGCGGCCTGCCGGACCTCGATCCGGCCGAGATTCCGCGCCTGTTCGCCGAGGAGGTCGCGCGGGTGACCCGGGAGCGGCTCAACCGCTACGGCGCGTTCGGGCGGATCGAGACCCTGGAGGAGGTCGATATCCCGGGCCTCGCCCCGGATCCTGGCTCGGCGGCGGAGCGCCTGTGCCTGCGGCTCGCCGGGCGCAACCGCACCGTGGCGGTGCCCTACGCCACCGAGGCCGGCCAGTTCCAGGCGGCGGGCCTGCCGACCGTCGTGTGCGGGCCGGGCGACATCGCGCAGGCCCACCAGCCCGACGAATTCATCACCCTGGACGCCCTCGCCCAGGGCGAACGATTCCTGCGTGACCTGATCGAGGCCTGTGCGGCATGAGACCGCTGACCGACGTGACCATCAAGCTGCGGCCGCTGGAGCGGGAGGACCTGCGCTTCGTCCACCAGCTCAACAACAACGACAGCATCATGCGCTACTGGTTCGAGGAGGCCTACGAGTCCTTCGCCGAACTGCAGCAGCTCTACGAGCGCAACATCCACAACCAGAGCGAACGCCGCTTCATCGTGGCCGATCCGAGCGGCGAGCCGGCCGGGCTGATCGAGCTGGTCGAGATCAACCACCTGCACCGGCGCTGCGAGTTCCAGATCGCGATCCACCCGAGCTTCCAGGGCCGGGGCTACGCGTGGCAGGCGACGCGGATCGCCATGGATTACGCGTTCAGCGTGCTCAACATCCACAAGCTCTACCTGCACGTCGACCGGGACAACGCCCGGGCGGTGCGCATCTACGAGCGCTGCGGCTTCCGCCCCGAGGGCGTGCTGAAGGACGAGTTCTTCGTGAACGGGCGCTACCGCGATGCGGTCCGGATGTGCCTGTTCCAGCCGGATTACCTGAAAGCCCGCGGTGGGGGCGACATCGCTGAGCCGGTGCTCAAGGTATGAGGCGGCTGGAGATTATGGCTGCGGATTATGCAGTCCTCTCCGTCATCACGAGCGAAGCGAAGTGACCCAGGGCAACGCGACGGAGGTTAGCGTCGCGCCGACTGGGTTGCTTCGCTCCGCTCGCAAAGACGGTGGTATCAACTGGTGACGAGACGGGGGAAGAGCCCGAAGGCCCCTCCCCTAAATCACGTCGCTCAGTTGCGCCCGGCACCCGGCTGGCCGCCACCGGTCCGGCTGCCGCCCTGGGCACCGCCCATGCTGCCGCCGCCCTGGGTGTTGCCCTGCATGCCGCTGCGCTCGCCGCCTATCCGGCCGCCCTCGGCGCCGGACTTCATGCCGCCCTGCTGGTTGCCACGGTCGGAGGCGTTGCGGATGCCGTCCTGCTGGTTGCCGCGCATGTCGCTGTTGCGCAGGCCGTCATTCCGGCCGTTGCGGTCGGTCCCGCGATCCGTGCGGCCGGCGTCACGACCCTCGGTGCGCGAGGCGTAGCGAACGCCATCCCGACCCCGCTCGCCGTGGTTGTCGAACCGGGCACCGGCGCGCTGCTCCGAGCGGAAGCTCGCGTTGACCGTGCCGCCGCCGCTGAGACGGCGGTACTCCGCGGATCCGTAACGGACCCGCTGGCCGTGGATCGTCACGAAGCGATCCTCCTGCACCGACACGAGGCGGCGATACTCGGGCGAGCCGTACAGAACGCGCTGGCCGCGGATGACGACGTAGCGCTCACGCGGTCCGGTCTCGCGGACGCTGACCAGGCGGCGATACTCCGGCGAGCCGTAGAGGACACGCTGGCCGCGGATCACCACGTAGCGCTCGCGCGGGCCGCGGTGCTCGACGATCAGGCGGCGGTACTCGGGGGAGCCGTACACGACCCGACGCCCGCCGATGAGCACGAAGCGGCCCTCGCGGCGGAAGCCACCCTCGACCCGATCGGTCCGCACGTCGGTCCGGCTGCTGACATCGGTGCGGCCGCGGACATCGACCCGATCACTCCGGCGGTCGCCACGCGCGTCGCGCTCGGCACGGGCGCCATCGCGATCACCACGGGCGTTCCGGTCTGCGGTGCGGGCATTGTCGCGGTCGCCGCGCTCGGCGCCGGCCCGGTCACCGCGGTTGCCCGGGTCACGATCCTGCGTCATCCGGCCCTCGCCGCCGCGGTCCCGCCCGGCCTGACCCGGACCGGCCTTCCGGTCGGCGGCCGCTTGGGTGCCCTGCTGGCCGCCCTGCATGGCGCCCCGATCACCACGCTCGCCGCCGCCCATCCGACCACCCTCGGCGCCGGACTTCATGCTCGACTCGGACCCGCCCTGCCCGGCGCGGCCGGCCATCCCGGGCCCCCGCTCGGCGCTGCCCTGCTGCGCGTAGACCGAGGTGCTCATCAGCAGCGCGGCCAAACCGATCGACAATCTCTGCATGGCGTTCCTCCAATGTTGAATCCGCCACGCAACGTCGAAGGTCCGGAAACGGTTCTAGTCAGGCTCCTGAAAAATTCGCGCAACGAATACCGATGCCTCTGCGTTTCGCGGGCAAAGCTTGGCCGTAAAGCCTTGACGAAAGCCTGGGCGATCGGCCGTGAGGCCAGGTTCTACTGCTTCGGCTGATCGGCGATCTCGGCTTCGACCGCTGCAGGATCGAGATCGTAGCGCCGGGAGCAGAACTCGCAGGTGATGACGATGCGCCCGTCATCCGCCACCATGTCGCGCCGCTCCTGCGGCGAGAACGAGCGGATCATGCCCATCACTCGCTCCTGTGAGCAGCGGCAGGTCTCCTGGACGGCCTGCCGATCGAAGACGCGCACGCCCCGTTCGTGGAACAGCCGGTAGAGCAGCCGCTCACTCGACAGGTTGGGATCGATCAGCTCGTGATCCTCGATGGTGGCGACCAGTGAGCGCGCCTCCGCCCAAGCGTCGTCCTCCGGGGCCTCGCCGGAGAGATGCGTGTGCCCCTCCGGGATGTCGCCGGGCGGCAGGTCGGCGAGGCGGGCCCGGTCGATCGATTGGGGCAGGAACTGCACCAGCAGGCCGCCAGCGCGCCAGTGCCCGGCCCCCTCCTCCACGGCCTCGGCCACGGCGAGGCGAACCTCCGTCGGGATCTGCTCGGACTGGCGGAAATACTGGTGGGCGGCCTGCTCCAGGCTCTGGCCTTCGAGGGCGACGACGCCCTGATAGCGACTGGCCGACGTGCCCTGGTCGATCGTCATGGCGAGGTGCCCGGTGCCGATCAGGTCGGCATCCTTGAGCGGGCCGGAGCCGAGGGCGGCAACGCGTTCCGCCTCGAACCGCGCGGTGGCGCGCAGGCGATCGGGGGCCTCGAAATCGACCACGATCATCGCCACCGGGCCATCAGTCTTGGTCTGGAGCTGGAACCGACCCTCGAACTTGAGCGAGGAGCCGAGCAGCACCGTCAGCGCCGCCGCTTCGCCAAGCAGCCGCGCCACCGGATCCGGATAGCCGTGCCGCCGCAGAATCGTGTCGACGGCGGGGCCGAGCCGCACAACGCGCCCGCGCACGTCGAGCGCCTCGACGGCGAAGGGCAGCACGGCGTCGTCACCGCCCATGTGGCCGTTGCCGGCCTGTGCGGTGTCCGAATGCGATGGTGTTCCTGAACTCATGCCCGCTCCGATCGATGCGCCAGTTCGCGATGACATGGGCGCCGAGCGGCGTGAGGGGCTGACCCGGGTGGAGCGATCCCTCACCCCGCCCGCGCCCGGCGGGAGGACGGACGCATCGCGCCTCATCCTCGCCGGGATGCCGCCTGACGGCAGCCGTGATGGGGATACGGGCCGCGCATGCCGCCCGCTTTACCCTATATGGTGTGCCGAACCCGCGGGCGCGAGCCCGGCTTCAAAGCCCACTTGCGCCCAGGCACCAAGCCAGGATGCCCTTCTGCGCGTGCAGGCGGTTCTCGGCCTCGTCGAACACCACCGAGCGCGGGCCGTCCATCACCTCGGCGGTCACCTCCTCGCCGCGATGGGCCGGCAGGCAGTGCATGAAGATCGCGTCCGGGTTGGCCGCCGCCATCAGCTTGGCGTTGACCTGATAGGGGCTCAGCAGGTTGTGCCGGTGGGCCTCGTCGTCGTCGCCCATCGAGACCCAGCAATCGGTGACCACCGCGTCGGCCCCGTCCACGGCCGCGAAGGCGTCCGTGGTGACGTTGAGCTTCGCGCCCTCCTGCTTGGCCCAGGCGATTAAAGCGGGCGGCGGCGCCAGCTCGGGTGGGCTCGCGACGTTGAGGGTGAAGTCGAACCGCGCCGCGGCGTGGACCCAGCTCGCCAGGACGTTGTTGGAATCCCCCGACCACGCCACGGTGCGGCCCTGGATCGGCCCGCAATGCTCCTCGAAGGTCAGCACGTCCGCCATGATCTGGCAGGGGTGCGAGACCTTGGTGAGCGCGTTGATCACCGGCACGGTGGCGTGCTCGGCCAGCTCCAGCATCTGTCCGTGATCGAGGATGCGGATCATGATCGCGTCGACGAAGCGGGACAGCACCTGCGCGGTGTCGCCGATGGTCTCGCCGCGGCCGAGCTGCATCTCGGAGCCGGTGAGCATCAGCGTCTCACCACCGAGCTCGCGCATGGCCACATCGAAGGAAACGCGGGTGCGGGTCGAGGGCCGGTCGAACACCATCGCCAGGGTCTTGCCCGTCAGCGGACGATCGGCGGCGCGCTCGCCCTTGCGCCGCACCGCCTTGATGGCCGCGCTGGCATCGAGGACCCGGCGCAGCTCCGCCCCGGAGAAATCCTTCAGGTCGAGGAAATGACGGGGGCCGGCACCGTTCAGGTGCGGGGCCGGGGCCTTCGCCCGGCCATTCATCTGGGCTTTCATCGCGTCACAATAACTAGAGTCCGCTCAACGATCACCTGATCATGAACCGTACTCTACCTCCTTGCAGGGGCCTTTCCGTCCAACACGACGGAATCGATCGTGTCCGGAAACGCTTCGGGCCGCCCGCCGCGGGGCGGCGGGCGGTGTTCGATGGTCTCGCGTGAGGACCTACTCGGCCGCGCCGCGCACGGCCTCAAAGCCGGACGCGGCCGTGTCGAGGCGGCGGACCGCCTCGTCGATCTCCGCCTCGCCGATGGTCAGCGGCGGCAGCAGGCGGACGATGTTGTCGCCCGCCGGGATGACCAGCAGATGCGCGTCGCGTGCGGCAGCGGCGAAGTCGGTGTTCGGCACGCCGAGCTTGAGGCCGAGCATCAGCCCCTCGCCGCGGATCTCCTCGATGACGTGGGGATGCCGGTCGCGGAGCGCGGCGAGCTTCTGCTTGAGCAGCAGGCCGGACCGGGCAACCCGATCGAGGAAGCCCTCGCCCAGCACGACGTCCAGCACGGCGTTGCCCACCGCCATGGCGAGCGGGTTGCCGCCGAAGGTGGTGCCGTGCGTGCCGGCGGTCATGCCCCGGGCGGCCTCGCGGGTGGCCAAGCACGCGCCCATCGGGAAGCCGCCGCCGATGCCCTTGGCGGCGCTCATGATGTCCGGCGTGATGCCCGACCATTCATGGGCGAACAGCTTGCCGGTGCGGCCGATGCCGGTCTGGACCTCGTCCATGATCAGGAGCAGGTCGTTGGCGTCGCAGATCTCGCGCAGGCGGCGGAGATCGGCATGGGGAATCACCCGCACGCCGCCCTCGCCCTGGATCGGCTCGATCATCAGCGCCGCCGTCTCCGGGCCGATCACGGCCTCCAGCGCCGCCCAATCGCCGGCCGGGACCTGATCGAACCCCTCCACCTTGGGGCCGAAGCCCTCCATGTACTTCTGCTGGCCGCCGGCCGCGAGGGTCGCCAGGGTCCGCCCGTGGAAGGCGCCCGCGAAGGTCACGATCCGGAAGCGCTCGGGATGGCCGCCGGCCGCATGGTACTTGCGCGCGATCTTGATCGCCGCCTCGTTGGCCTCGGCCCCCGAGTTGCAGAAGAACACCACGTCCGCGAAGGTCGCGTCGACGAAGCGCTGGCCGAGACGCTCGCCGCCCGGGATCTCGAACAGGTTCGAGCTGTGCCAGATCCGATTCGCCTGCTCGGTCAGCGCGCCGACGAGGTGGGGATGGGCGTGGCCCAGCGCGTTGACCGCGATGCCGGCGCCGAAATCGAGATATCGCTCCCCGCCCTCCGTCACGAGCCAAGCGCCTTCGCCGCGCTCGAAGGCGAGCGGCGCGCGGACATAGGTCGGCAGAAGGGCTGACGTCACGGATCCCATCTCCGTTCTTCAATCGATCCCGGAGCAAGCGTTAGCCGGCTCCAAATGAAAGTGCCGCCTCAATCAGGGGCGGCACGCGCGCGATTACTATGAAAGCGTGCGGCCCTGTCAACGATTCAATGTTCTCCGCACCCGCGTGGCAGGTCTGCGCGATGCTTGGGAACACCCGATTTCTACCCGCTGCAAGGACTGCGCCCCTTGCGTGACGGGGGGCCGCCATGCTCCTGCTCCGGCGGATTTCGATCAGCGACGGAGCCTCCGATGAGCACCATCAAGGAACGCCTGCAGGCGCTCGGCCTCACCCTGCCGAAGGCGGCGGCGCCGGTGGCCAATTATGTGCCGTTCGTGCGTACCGGCAATCTCGTGGTGATCTCCGGCCAGGTCTGCTTCGGCGCCGACGGCGCCATCGCGGCCGAGCACAAGGGCAAGGTCGGCGGTGGCGTCTCGGCCGAGGCCGGCAAGGCGGCCGCCCGGCTCTGCGCCCTGAACGTCCTCGCCCAGCTCGAGGCGGCGGTGGGGGATCTCGACCGCGCGGTGGTTCAGTGCGTCCGACTCGGCGGCTTCATCAACGCGGCGCCGGGATTCTCGGCGGTGGCCGGCGTCATGAACGGCGCGTCCGACCTGATGGTCGAGCTTCTGGGCGACCAGGGCCGCCACGCCCGCTCCACGGTCGGCGTCGCGGAATTGCCCCTCGACGCGGCCGTCGAGGTCGAAGCGATGTTCGAGGTCCGCTGACGATGGCGGCGCCGGACTGGCTGACCGCACGGCCGATCGCCCATCGCGGGCTGCACGACCGGGCGGCGGGCCGGCTGGAGAACACGCTGGCCGCAGCCCGGGCGGCGGTCGCCGGCGGCTTCGCCATCGAGTGCGACGTTCAGCTCAGCCAGGACGGCGAGGCGATGGTGTTCCACGACGCCGCCCTCGGCCGGCTGACCGGGGCGAGCGAGGCGGTGGCGGAGCGCTCGGCCGTCGATCTCGGGACCCTGGCGATCGGCGGGACCGCGGAGACGATCCCGACCCTGCCGGCCTTTCTGGCCGCGGTGGCCGGGGCGGTGCCGGTGGTGATCGAGGTCAAGTCCCGCTACGACGGCGACCTGCGGCTGGCCACCCGCGCGGCCGAGGTGGCCAAAGCCTATATGGGGCCGGTGGCGCTCAAATCCTTCGACCCGCAGGTGGTCGCGGCCTTGCGCAGCCTCTGCCCGGACATCCCGCGGGGGATCGTGGCCGAGACGACCCAGGACGATCCGATCTATGCGGCGCTGCCGCCGAGCATGCGCCGAGCGTTGTCCGATCTCCTCCACTTCGATGAGACCCGGCCTGACTTCCTGTCCTGGCGGGTGGACGATCTGCCCTGCGCGCCGACCTATCTCTGTCGGCTGCTCGGGCGGATCCCGGTGATGGCCTGGACGGTGCGGACCGAAGATCAGCGTGCCCGCGCGGGCACGCATGCGAACCAGATGGTGTTCGAAGGCTTCGTTCCGTGAGGCGCGCCGCCGCATGTCTCGCCGTGCTGCTCTGTGCGGGGGCGGGGGCGCCGGCGCGATCGGCCGATCCGTGCGCTGGCACGACACAGATGGACCTGAACGCCTGCGCCGGGGCCACCTATGAGCGTGCGGATGCGGCGATGAACGTCGCCTACGCCAAGCTCATGAAGCAGATCGGTCCGAAGACGAGGGACGGTCTGCGGGCAGCTCAGAAAGCGTGGCTACCGTTCCGGGATGCGAGCTGCGCCCTCGAAGCCATGGGCGTCGAGGGTGGCTCGATGCAGCCGCAGGTTCACGCCGATTGCCTCGCCCGTGTGACGGCCGCTCGGACCAAGGTACTGACCGGCTACCTCACCTGCGAGGAAGGGGACGTCACCTGCGTCGGCCGGTTCGGGGAGTGATCGGTCTCAGCCGTCTCTGGTGTGAGGGGACGCGCCAAGAGTTTCGTCAGAGGCGTCATTGAAAGGCCGCCCACCCCGCCGCGCGCATCCGCCCGCTTGCCCCCGCCCGGGCAGGGATTAGACTCAAGGCATGAAGCAAGCACCCGGGCCGACGCCGGAAACCCCCACGCTCACCGTGCGGGCGCTTCCCGGACTCAAGGAGATCGGCGCGGCGGATTGGGATGCCTGCGCGTTCTCGTCCGAGACGCTGGCGGCGGGTGACGAGACCTACAACCCGTTCGTCTCCCACGCCTTCCTATCGGCGCTGGAGGATTCCGGCTGTGTCTCGCGCCGGACCGGCTGGCTGCCGCTCCACGTCTCCGTCGAGCGCGACGGCGAACGGCTCGGCGTGGTGCCCTGCTACCTGAAATCGCACAGCCAGGGCGAGTACGTCTTCGACCACGGCTGGGCCGACGCCTACGAGCGGGCCGGTGGCTCCTACTACCCGAAGCTCCAGGTCAGCATCCCGTTCACGCCCGTGACCGGCCCGCGCTTCCTGATCGCGCCGGGGGCCGATCCGGATGAGGCCACGGCCGGGCTGGTCGCCGGTCTGCGGGCGCTGCGGGGCGAGACCAAGGCCTCCTCGATCCACGTCACCTTCATGCGCGAGGCCGAGTGGGACCGGGCCGGCGCCGCGGGCTTCCTGCAGCGCACCGACCAGCAGTTCCACTGGGAGAATGACGGCTACGCCACGTTCGACGATTTCCTCGCCGCCCTCGCCTCGCGCAAGCGCAAGAACATCCGGAAAGAGCGCCGCGACGCGCTCGAGCCCGGCATCACCGTCGAGCACCTGACCGGCGCCGACATCACCGAGGCCCATTGGGACGCGTTCTACGCCTTCTACATGGACACCGGCTCGCGGAAATGGGGCCGGCCTTACCTCAACCGGAAGTTCTTCTCGCTCCTGTCGGAGCGCATGGCCGACCGGGTGCTGCTGGTGATGGCCAAGCGGGCCGGCGACTATATCGCGGGCGCGATCAACCTCATCGGCGATACGGCCCTCTACGGCCGAAACTGGGGCTGCATCGAGGATCACCCGTTCCTGCATTTCGAGGTCTGCTACTATCAGGCGATCGACTTCGCGATTGCCCGGGGCCTGAAGCGGGTCGAGGCCGGCGCGCAGGGGGAGCACAAGCTCGCCCGCGGCTACCGGCCGGTGCTGATGCATTCGGCCCACGACATCGCCGACCCGGCGCTCCGCCGCGCCGTGGCCGATTACTTGCAGCGCGAGCGCGCCCACGTCGCCGAGGCGGTGGACGTCCTCGACACCCTGACGCCGTTCCGGCGCACGGACGGGGGCGATTCCTGCGACGGCGCGGAGCCCTCCACGACATCCCCGCCTGAGAGTTCCAAACCATGAGTCCGATCGACCACATCAAGGCCTATGCCGACGAGCTGACGGCTTTGCGCCGCGACCTCCACGCCCATCCCGAACTCGGCTTCGAGGAGGTTCGCACGTCCGGCATCGTCGCCGACATGCTGGAGAAGCTCGGCTGCGAGGTGCATCGCGGGATCGGCGGCACCGGCGTGGTGGGTCTGCTCAAGGGCCGCACCGACAACGGCCGCCGGATCGGCCTGCGCGCCGACATGGACGCCCTGCCGATCGAGGAGGAGACCAACCTCCCCTATCGCTCGACCTATGCGGGCAAGATGCACGCCTGCGGCCATGACGGTCACACCACGATGCTGCTCGGCGCCGCGCGCTACCTCGCGGAGACGCGCAATTTCGACGGCACGGCGGTCTTCGTGTTCCAGCCCGCCGAGGAGGGCCGCGGCGGCGCCCGGGCCATGCTGAAGGACGGGCTCTTCGAAAAGTTCCCCTGCGACGAGATCTACGGCCTGCACAACCAGCCGGGCGGCGGCGCCGGCACGATCAAGCTGCGGCCCGGCCCGATCATGGCGGCGGCCGACTTCTTCGACATCCATATCCGCGGCAAGGGCATCCATGCGGCCCAGCCGCATCGGGGGACCGACCCGATCATCATCGCCACCGGGCTCGCCCAGGCGCTGCAATCGATCGTCTCGCGCAACGCCGACCCGCTGAAGTCGATCGTGCTGTCGATCACCCGGATCGAGGCCGGCTCCGCCTACAACGTGATCCCGGAGACGGCGCACCTCGCCGGCACGATCCGCACCTTCGACAAGGAGATCCGGGCGCTCGCCGGCACCCGCATGCGCGAGCTGGCGGCGGGCTTCGCCACGGCCTACGGCGCCGAGGTGACGGTCGATCTGCAGGACGTGTTCTCCGTGCTGGAGAACGCTCCGGAGCAGGCCGCCGCCGCAACGGAAATCGCGACCGAACTGCTCGGGGCCGACATGGTCGAGACCAACGTCACGCCCAAGATGGGCAGCGAGGATTTCGCCGACATGACCATGGCGGTGCCCGGCGCCTATGTCTGGCTCGGCGCCAACCCCGGCCCCGGCCTGCACAATGCCGGGTACAACTTCGACGACTCGATCATCCCGGTCGGCAGCGCGTTCCTGGCCCGGATGGTCGAGCGCCGCACGGCCGCCTGAAGCCCTCAACCGGCCGCCATGGCGGTCCTGCTTCTCAGGGCTGCCATGGTGCGGGTGAACAAGGTGGGCTCCCCGAGGGCTCGCGACAGGACGATCGCACCCTGGATCTGCGCGACCGCTTCTTCGGCCAGCGCCGTGCCGGCGGCCGGATCGTGACCCGCCCGCCGCAGGGCGGACGCGAGCGCCGCGACCCAGCGGGCGAAGTAGTCCCGCACGGCGTCGGCAAACCGATCGCGACCGCTGCCGAGGGCCAGCACGCCGACGAGGCACACCCGTTGTCCCGACTGGAAATAGCGCTCCACGGCGTCGAACATCGCCGGGACCGCCTCCGGCCCGCCGTCCCGGAGCGGTGAAAAGATGTTGGTCTCGAACCAAGCATCGATCTCGGCGAGCACGCAGGCGGCCATCTCGGTCTTCCCGCCCGGGAACAGGTGGTACAGGCTGCCCTTCCCCAGGCCCGTCGCCCGGCTGATCAGCGCAAGGCTGGCGCCCTCGTAGCCGTACGCACGAAACACCTCCGCGAGCGCCGACAGCGTTTCGGCCCGTCCGGTCACTGCCGTCAGAGGCCGAGGTCGGTGAGCCCCGGATGATCGTCGGGGCGCTGACCCAGCGGCCAGTGGAACTTCCGGTCGGCGGGTGCGATCGCGAGGTCGTTGATGCTGGCGATCCGGCGGCGCATCAGGCCGTGGGCGTCGAACTCCCAGTTCTCGTTGCCGTAGGACCGGAACCACTGCCCGTCGGAATCGTGCCATTCATAGGCGAAGCGAACCGCGATCCGATCTCCGCCGAAGGTCCAGACTTCCTTGATCAGCCGGTACTCGAGTTCCTGCGCCCACTTGCGCTGGAGAAAGGCCACGATCGCCGCGCGCCCGGAGAGGAACTCGCTGCGGTTCCGCCAGACGCTGTCGACCGTGTAGGCGAGCGAGACGCGCTCGGGATCGCGGCCGTTCCACGCATTCTCGGCCATGCGGGCCTTCTGGGCGGCGGTGTCAGCTGTGAAGGGCGGAAGGGGCGGACGGTCTGACACGCGCGGATCCTCGAGGGGTTGTACCGATCGGTACAAACAGACCACGCGTTGGTTTCAGGGTCAACCGGCCCTGCGGCGATCGATATTGGCGGATATGACGGCTGGCGCTTTCGGGCCTTCATACGAAGGTTGAAACCGTCGTCGGCCTGCCGCCATTCCATCGACTCCAGTCGACAGACAGCCACAACGGTGCGTATTTCGACGCCTGGTGTTTCGCAGGCGAACGAAAACCGGGATCGGGAGGGGCCATGTCACCGGAACTGCGCGAATCGCGAACGGCCCTCATCCTGTTGGCCGCCGCGGTGGGGTCGGTCCTGATCTTCGGTGCGTTCACGCTGCTCACGCAACTCGGCTGACGCCGATCCCCGGACGCCGCGGCTCACTGCACGAGCACGGCTTGGTTGCAGAGCGTTCCATCGACGTCGACGTCGGCGTAGCCGAGGCGGATCCCCAGGCTGCGCAAGGTCGTGTCGAGCAGGAGATCGAGTCCGGGCGTGAGGGCGGCGAAGGTTGCCATCAGGGAGGTCTGGAGCAGCGGGCTCACGCCGATGCCGTTGATGTTCAGGGCGATCCCGCGCAGCAGGCTCCCGGTCAGCGATTGGGTCAGGGCGGTCGACGTGACCGTCTTGACCGTGCGGTTGGCGATGTCCGCATCCGAGAAGACGAGGGTCTGCGCGCCTGAACCGACCGTAGCCTGCGCCCGCCCGGAGACCGTCACCAGCGGAAGGGCGATCAGGGCCGCGGGCTGCGACAGGTCCGGCGCAGCGGTGCCGCTGTTGATCGCGGCGCGCGGGATCGCCGCGACCGCGAGGGTCGCGAGCCCGGTCTGGGCATCGATCGCGACTTGGCGGCCGCTGGCGCCGAAGCAGCTGAGGGCGCGCAGGGTCGCCTGGGCGGGCGCCACCTCGGCGTAGAGCGGCAGGGCGAGTGTGCCCAGGCCAAGCGGGGCCGCAACCGTGGTCTCGATCAGCAGGCGTGTCTGCGCGGTCCTGACGGTGGCGTTCGAACTCCCGGGACGGACCCAGCCGGAACTGCGCCGCCGTTCGCCGATCGCCACGGTCAGGCGGGCCGAGAGCAGGCCCGGCACGGTGGCGCCGAGATCGACGAACGCTTGGTTCTGGCCATTCGCCAGCGCCGCGGTGGCGCCCAGGATATTCAGCAGCTCGACGGACGGCCCGGCCAGGCCGCGCTGCGGCGCCAGCCCCGCCGCGTCACCCAGCGGATCAACCTGGCCGATGGAGATGAGGTTGCCGGCATTCGGCAGCGCGTTGAGGATGCTCGACAGGGCATTGACCGCGGCGCTGTTGCCCTGCGCGGCGACCCGCATGGCCATCAGCATCTGCCCGACGCTGGCATTGGCCTGCACGATATCGGTGTAGCTCGCCGCCCCCAGGTTCAGGCTCGTCGCCAGCGCATCGAGGACCCGCAGCCCGTCGACCCGAGTGTCGAGCAGGGCATTGTAGTCGCTCAGGCTGAGCGACAGCCGGGTGCCGAGCAGCGCGCCCAGCAGGCCGTTGGCGATGCCGTTGTCGAGCCGCAGGGTGCCCGCCCCGATGCTGAAGGCCGCAAACTGCGCGCTGGCGGCCGTCCCGGTCACCCGCAGCGGAACCGAGGCGGCAAGCCCGATCGCCCGCGCGAAGGTGATCGGCACCGAGGTCGAGAGACCGACCCGCACCGCGTTCGCCGGGCTTCCCCCCACGGTGAAGCGGCTGCCCGGCGCAGTCGCCGAGACGCTCGCATCGTAGGTCCCGGTATTCACCGTGGCGGACGCCGCGGCGTAGCCGTTGTCGCTCAGCGAACGGCGCGCCATCGTGTCGGCCTGCGTCGGGTCGATGGCCGCGACCATCGCGGCGATGTCGGCGGCGCCCTGCGCCTTGCGTCGCGCCTGGAACACCATGCCGAGATCGATCCCGACGGCGCCGGCGGCCATCAGGATTGTGCTGCCGAGGGCCACCAGGATCGTGATATTGCCGCTGCGCGCCGCCCCGAAGCGTCGGGCCCGACCCGCGATCCGCCGGATCACAAGCCGCCTTTCCGGACGCTGACGGTGCTGCGCAGCAGCGTCGGCAGCAGCGGAAGCAGGCGCGAGAAGGCGTTGATGCCGAGGGCCGAGGTGTCGGCCGTGACCGTCACCGTGTAGATCATCGCGTCGTTCGGATCGGCTCCGACCTGAACGGCCAGGCTGCCCGGGCGGAACATGGCCCCGGTGCTCAGGCTGCGAGCGACGGTGTTCTGCGCCAGGGTCGCCCGTTCGCTGTCGGTGATGCCGGCCACGGAGGCGCGGGCCGCCTCGGCGGCGATCTGGCGTAGGTTGTGGGCCGCTCCGAGGCAGATGCCAAACATCGCGATCCCGGCGAAGAGCAGCAGGAGCAAAGGTGCAACAAGGGCGAACTCGACCGCGGAGCTGCCGCGGCGGCAGGCCCATCCGGTCATTGCCAAGCGCGCGAGCGGGGATCGGATGCCCATCGAACTTGCCTCTCAGGGTTGTGTTTTGCGCTTCCCTTCAACCTATCGTGTCGCGCAAATCCTAACCAAGGGTTGTGTATTCATTATTAGACGCAGCTTAGGTGGGATTTGGGCGACCTCAGATCGCGACACAGGCGCGCATCTGCCCGATCCCGGCAGCATCGAAGGCGACGCTCTTGACGATGGCATGGACGGGTCGTCCGAGGTCGAGGTCGAGGTCGCGGACGGCAGCGGCGGTCACCCGCGCCACGATCTGTGCGCCGTTGCAGTCGATCTCCACGGCCATCTCGGAGCCCGACGGCACCATCCCGCAGATCCGTCCGGCTAGGACGTTGCGCGCGCTCAGCCCCTGCGGATGTATCGTGGCGATCAGCACGTCGCGGGCGGGGATCCGCACCCGCAGACGTGTGCCAACCGGGCGCGCGAGCCCCGGCACCAGCAGGCGACCCACAGCGCCGGATAGGCGCGTGAGGCCGCTCTCCGAATCCGTCGCCTCCACGACCATGTCCAGCAGTGCCCCGGCCTCGGCTGCGTGGATCGGCGCGAGATCCGTCCGGCGCAATACCGCCTCGGCCGGGCCGGCGGCGGCCACGCGACCGGACTCCAGCACGATCACCGTGTTGGCGAGCCGTGCCACCTCGGAGACCGCGTGGCTGACATAGACGATCGGCACGCCGGCCTCGTCGCGCAGGCGTTCGATCGCGGGCAGGATCTCGGCCTTGCGCGCCTCGTCCAGCGCCGCCAGGGGCTCATCCATCAACAGGAGGCGCGGCCGTGCCAGCAGCGCACGGCCGATCGCGACCCGCTGGCGCTCGCCCCCGGAGAGTCCGGCGGGGCGGCGGTCGAGCAGATGGCCGATGCCGAGCATCCCGGTCACCGCATCGACATGTGCGGGATCGGCCCGGTGCCGGGCGAAGACGCGGCCGTAGGCGAGGTTGGTCCGCACGCTGAGATGTGGGAACAGGCGCGCATCCTGGAACACCACGCCGACGCGCCGCCGATGGGGCTGGAGGAAGAGGCGGGCCTGCGTGTCGACCAGCGTGGTGCCGTCGGCGATGATTCGGCCCCGGTCCGGCCGGGCGAGACCGGCGATCAGGTCGATCAACGTGGTCTTCCCCGAACCCGAGCGCCCGAACAGGGCAGTGAGGCCGGGGCCGGCCGTGAAGGCCGCATCCAGGGTGAAGGCGCCCCGGCGGAGGGTGACGTCGACCTGGATGCTCACGAGCGGCAACTCGGATACCATGGGCGGCGGCGTCCGGCGCCGGCGGGGGCAGAGTCGCGATGATCGTGGTCCACCACCTTGAGAACAGCCGCTCGCAGCGCGTGCTCTGGCTCTTGGAGGAACTCGGTCTGGCCTACGCGGTGAAACGCTACGAACGCGATCCCCGGACGATGCGGGCGCCCCCGGAGCTGATGGCCATCCACCCGCTGGGCAAGTCCCCGGTCATCGCCGACGAAGGGGTCGTCGTCGCGGAGACCGGAGCGATCGTCGCCTATCTCACCGCCAAGGCCGGCGGTGCCCTGATGCCGGCTCCCGGGGCTGAGGCGCATGCACGCGCCATCTACTGGCTGCACTACGCCGAGGGATCCGCGATGCCGCCACTCCTGCTCAAGCTGATCTTCTCCCGGCTGGCCCCGGGCAGCCCGTGGCTCCTCCGCCCGCTGGTGCGCCGGATCGCCGACACCGTGCTGCGGGGCTTCGTCGATCCCGACCTGCGCCGGCATGCGGCCTTCTGGGAAGCGGAACTGACCGACAGACCGTATTTCTGCGGCGCGGATTTCACCGCCGCCGACATCATGATGAGCTTCCCCCTGGAAGCTTTCGCCGCACGCGGGACCGGGACAGGTCCGCAGGTCCGGGCATGGCTGGAACGCGTGCAGGCGCGCCCGGCCTATCGTCGGGCGCTGGAGGCGGGCGGTCCCTACGCATATGCCGGGGCCGCCTGACATCCCGGTTGCCGTCGCAGGGTGTGGAGCCGGTGCCAACATTCAACCCGCGCCCAGCCGTCGCCCGACCCGGTTGGCCAGGAACTCGGAGACGAGCAATGCCGTCACCGAGATGGCGATCGACACCAGGGTGAGGCGCAGGGCCGGCCCCTCCCCGCCTGGAACCTGGGTCAGCGTGTAGATCGCGGAGGGCAGCGTCTGGGTCTCACCGGGGATATTCGACACGAAGGTGATGGTGGCGCCGAACTCGCCCATCGCCTTCGCGAAGGCCAGGACGGCGCCGGCGATGCAGCCCGGCAAGCTGAGCGGAAGCGTGACGGTGAGGAACACCGCGAGCGGGCTCGCACCCAGCGTTCCGGCGGCCTGCTCCAGGCGGCGGTCCACCGCCTCGATCGACAGCCGCATCGCCCGCACCATCAGGGGGAACCCCATCACCGCGCAGGCGAGCGCCGCGCCGGTCCAGCGGAACGCCAGGACGATCCCGACCTCCGCGAGGAGACCCCCGACCGGTCCCCGCCGCCCGAGAGCCAGCAGCAGCAGGTAACCGGTCACCACGGGCGGCAGGATCAGAGGCAGGTGGACCAGCCCATCGAGCAGCGCCCGGCCGGGGAACCGGCGCCGCGCCAGGACCCAGGCGATCGCGAGGCCGGGGCCCAGGCTCGCCAGCGTGGCGACCGTGGCCACCTTGAGGCTCAGGGCGACGGCGGTCCATTCCGCCGGGCTCAGGTTCAGCACGGGCGCCGCGGCGCCGCTAGCGGCCGGCGCCGGGCGGATCGATGAGGGTGAAGCCCTGCCGCGCGAAGGCACTCCCGGCCGTCGGTCCGCGCAAAAAGCTCAGCAACGCGGCCGCATCCGGATGCTGAGACTCGGCGGTGATAGCCGCCGGGTAGACGATCGGCGGGTGGCTGTCGGGCGGGAAGGTTGCCAGCACGTGCACGCTGGCATCCGCGGCGGCATCGGTGGCGTAGACGATGCCGAGCGGCGCCTCGCCGCGGGCGACGAGCAGCAGCGCGGCGCGCACGTTCTCGGCCTGGGCCACCTGCGTCTTCACGGACTCCCAGGCCCCCAGCTTCTCCAGGGCCGCCTTGCCGTACTTGCCGGCCGGGACGGCGTCGATCGTCGCCATGGCGAGCTTGCCGCCGCCGAGAAGCTTTTTCAACGTCGTGCCGAGATCGGGGGCCAGGGCGACCTCGGGATCGGAGCCGGACTTCTTCGGCCCCGGCGCAACCAGCACCAGCGCGTTGCGCAGGAGATCGATCCGCGAGCCCGGCTTCAGCAGGCCGGCGCGTTCGACGGAATCCATCCAGGCCTGGTCCGCCGAGATGAACAGGTCGGCCGGTGCCCCCGCCTCGATCTGCTTGGCCAGGGCGTTGGAGCCCGCATAGGAGATCCGCGCGGTTTTGCCGGTTTCCTTCGTCCAGGCCGCCGTCGCGTCGTCGAGGGCGTTCTTCAGGCTGGCCGCGGCGAACACCACGACCGGACCCTCGGCCCGCGCCGGACGGGAGTTTGCGGAGTGCGCCAGCAGGCCGAGCGCAAGAGCGGCCAGGATCCGTCGGGTCGGGCGCATGGATCAGATTCCCTGTCGCGGCCCGTTATATCCAGCCGGGTACGACGGGAGCATAGACGCCGTGCCCGACCCGGCCAAGGTAGGCCGGGCCGCACCGATCCTTCACAATCAGACCCGCCGGTCGAGACGCCCCGTGCGCAGTCAGCTGCGTGAGGTGTCCCGGGAATCCTTCGGCGCGGCTTCCGCACGGTGCAGGCGGCTGAGCAGGACGAGGAGGTGCCCCGGGAGCGGCCCATCGGGCGTCGGGCCGCCGAACAGCCGCTCGCGCGGTAGAACCGGCCCCGATGCCTCGTTGACGACCACAGGCCCACGGGGGCCGGAACGCCTAAACTTGGTCACGCGGTACGCACCCTGCCTAATCGGGATTCACGTCGAAAGCCGGCGAAAACGTCGCTCCCTGCAGCAGGTTCCAGCCGTTCCGCAGAGGCCTGTGGTTAACCCGTGCGCACCCTGCCGCATCCCCGTGCGGTCGCGCGCGAATCGCAGATACGCCGCCCTCACCATGTCCGGATGTCGCGCCGCTCCGTCGAACCCGCGCCCGGGATCCTGTCCAATCCCCCCGCGATCAGGATCCCCCACAGCCACGCCGCGCCTGTCGTGGCACAGGCGAGGACGGCGCTGATGAAAAGGGGCGAGGTCATGGATCGCGACTGCCTGTCAAAACTGGCGCGCCGACCCACGAAAGAGCGGCGCGCCCGAGTTGATGGTCCCGGCTTGGGGAAGCCGAGACTGTCTAAGCACATGTTGATGGCCTGAAAACTGATTTGAGATGGGATTGAAATGTGTATTGCCGCTTGTGTCTCTTCGGCCACAAGCCGCCCTGCGGCGCCCGCGCGCGCCGCCCGCCTCGGGGGCGAGGACAATTTTTTCGCCGCGTCGGCCCTTGCCCCCTGTGATGTCGCGGGCCCGGGCGTTACAGCCCGACACCATGCTGGAAGGTCTGCCGCCTCACCGTCCGTCCCACGTCCTGTGCCTGCTGACCGACGAGCGGTCGGCAAGGGCCATGACCGACCTGCTGGGCGAGATGTTCGATCCCACCGAGACCGCCGTGGCGGCCTTCGAGGATGCGGACGGGCGCACGTGGCGGCTCGAAGCCTACTTCGCCGACGCGCCCGACGAGGATTATGTCCGCGCCCTCATCCGGCCGGTGATCGGCGACGCGGCCGACGCGGCTGAATTCCGCACCATCGACCAGCAGGATTGGGTGCGCGCCTCCCTGGAGGGGCTGAAGCCCGTCCGTGCGGGCCGCTTCCTGATTCACGGTTCGCACGACCGGGACGCGGTGCGCGCCAACGACCTGCCGATCGAGATCGAGGCGGCGCTGGCGTTCGGCACCGGGCATCACGGCACGACGTTGGGCTGCCTGCGGGCCCTGGTCCAGGTGCTGAAGCGGCGCCGGCCCGTCCATGTGCTGGATGTCGGGACGGGGACCGGGATCCTCGCCTTCGCGGCCGCCAAGGCTTTGCGGCAACCGGTCGTGGCCGGTGACCTCGACGCGGAGGCGGTTCATACCGCCCGGGAGAATGCCCGGGCCAACGGCCTCGGCCCCTATCTCAAGCTCTATCACGGCCCCGGCGTGCGCCACCGCCTCGCCGGTCGCACGCGCCACTTCGATCTGGTCTTCGCCAACATCCTGGCACGGCCGCTCCGGCTCCTGGCGCCCTCGCTGGCGGGGGTGGTCGCGCCGGGCGGCGTGCTGGTCCTGTCCGGCCTGATCGAGCGCGACGTTCCCGGTGTGCTCTCGGCCTACCGGCATCAGGGCTTCGCGCTCGTGCGCCGCGGGTTGATCGAGGGTTGGGTCGCCCTGGTGCTGATGCGCGGCGGTGCGGCCGCACGGCCCCGGCGCTGAACCGCGTAGGCACGTGCGCGTTGTTTGGCCATGAGCCAGACGTCGCTCCACACTTCACCCACGGATCCCATCCAGGAGGGCGCCCGCGCCCGGGCGCAGGGCCGTCCCAAGGATGCCTGTCCCTATCCGGCGAAGTCCGGGGCCCGGACCGCGTGGCTCGAAGGCTACGACGGTGTGCCGGCCGAGCATGCGGCCGACCGTTCTCATCCGCAAAGTTGATCCACGATCGCGGCCGGACTTGCGGAGCCGCGTCACGAGGGCGGTCGGGGCTTGGCGAACCGGAGGCGCTAGCGTCTCATGCGCAGGCCGCCCGGCAGACAGAGATAATCCGACCGGATCTCCGCCCGGTCTGGCCCCTTGTCCGATTCGGCCTGCGCCAGCGGCGCTCCGAGCGCCGCCATGAGGTCGCGCAGGCCCTCGATCCAATCCTCCACCTCGGCGAGCGACACGAATCCCTCGCGCCGGACCACGGTATCGGGTTCGATCGTCACCACGGCGTCGAAGCAGCCATCCGGTCTGTCGCTGATCCGGTAGTAAACACGGCGTGCCATCGGTCCGAGATAGGCTAAAATCAACGGCGTGATAAGGTTGTTCGCGATTTTTTCACGCCGAATTAGTCGTGTGCCACAGCCATTGCTGGATTGACGCGATTTGCGCCCGGCGGCTTGGGGGGCTCGGCGAGCGCCGTTCGGCATCTCGGGAGCGATCGGAGCCCGGACCGGTTGCCACCCCGGCCGCGCGCACTCTACGCTCGGCCCATGATCGAACCGCCTCCGTCCCAACCGCGCCAGCGCTTCCAGACCTTCGACGATCTGGGTCATCGCAAGGGACCCGAGCGGATCGAGGCCCTCCGCTCGGCCCTGCGCGAGGTGGGCATCGACGGCTTCGTCGTACCGCGGGCCGATGAGCACCAGTCGGAATACGTGCCCGCCGACGCGGAGCGCCTCGCGTGGCTCACCGGCTTCACCGGATCCGCCGGGACGGCCGTGATCCTCACCGAATCCGCCGCCCTCGTGGTGGATGGCCGCTACACCCTACAGGCCCCCGAACAGGTCGATACCGGCATCCTCACGATCGTACCGCTGGCCGAGACGACGGCCGAAGCCTGGATCGGTGCCAACCTCAAGCGCGATCAGGTTCTTGGCTACGACCCGTGGCTGCACACGCCCGACGGGCTCGCGCGTCTGGAGCGGGCCGCCGCCAAGGCGGGCGGCACCCTGCGGCCCGTGCCGAATCTCGTGGATGCCGTCTGGGCCGGCCGGCCGAAGCCGCCCGCGGGGCCGGTCGACCGCCATCCGGACGTGCTGGCGGGCGAACGGGTCGCGGACAAGCTCGCCCGGGTACGGGGGAACCTGGCGGAAGCCGGATGCGACGCCCTGGTGATCTCCGATCCCCACAACCTCGCCTGGGCCTTCAACCTGCGGGGAGCCGATATCGGGCACACGCCGCTGGCCCTCGGCTACGCGATCCTCCCCCGCGAGGGGGTGGCGCGCCTCTTCCTGGTCTCGCCCAAGGTCGATCCGGCCCTGCGGGCGGCCCTCGATCCTGCCGCCGAGATCCTCCCTCGGTCGGAGCTGGAGGACGGGCTCGCCTCCTTGAGCGGCGCCCGGGTCCGGCTCGATGCCGCGACGGGGGCGGTCGCCCTGCGGGAGCGGATCGAGGCGGCCGGCGGCGTCGTCGATGTCGGGAAGGATCCGATTACCGGGATGAAGGCGGTCAAGAATGCCGCCGAGATCGCCGGTGCCCGCGCCGCCCATCGGCGCGACGGGGCGAGTGTCGTGCGCTTCCTCGCCTGGCTCGACACCGCGGCCGCGTCCGGCGGTCTCACCGAGATCGCGGCCGTCGAGGCGTTGGAGGACTTCCGGGCCGCGGGTGGCGACCTGCGCGACGTCTCGTTCCCGACGATCTCGGGATCGGGGCCGAACGGGGCAATCGTCCACTATCGGGTCACCCGCGCCACCGACCGGGCGGTGCGGCCGGGCGAGCTGTTCCTGATCGATTCCGGGGCGCAATACCCGGACGGCACAACCGACATCACCCGCACCGTTGCGGTGGGCGAGCCGGGTGCGGCGATGCGCGACCGATTCACCCGGGTGCTGAAGGGCCACATCGCCATCGCCCGGGCGGTCTTCCCGAAGGGTACGACCGGCGCCCAGATCGACGCCTTCGCCCGGGCGCCCCTCTGGCAGGCGGGGCTCGATTTCGACCATGGCACCGGGCACGGCGTCGGCGCCTTCCTGTCGGTGCACGAGGGGCCGCAGCGGATCGCCAAGACGGGCACGGTGGCGCTGGAGCCCGGCATGATCCTGTCGAACGAGCCGGGCTACTATGCGGCGGGCGCCTACGGCATCCGGATCGAGAACCTGATCCTGGTCGAGGGCCGCCTTATCGACGACGGCGAGCGCCCGATGCTCGGTTTCGAGACGCTGACCCTCGCACCCTACGACCGACGCTTGATCCAAGTCGATCTCCTCGACCCGGGCGAACGGGCCTGGATCGACGCCTACCACGCCCGGGTCAGGGAGGCCCTGTCGCCGGACCTCGATCCGGTCGCGCGCGACTGGCTGACGCGCGCGACGGCGCCGCTGGCAGGCTGAGGGGGCGGCGCGCGACCGCCCTCGCGGTCCGTGGTAAGCGGTCCGTCATGGAAAAGCCCGCGCCGGGCATGAGAACGCCGCGCCTGAAACCGTGGCCGCCCGGCGCGCGAAGGGACAGCATGATCCGCCGCCTCGTCTTCCCGCTCCTGTTCCTCGCCGCGAGCGTATCGGCAGCCTTGGCGCAGGGCCTGCGCACGCCACCGGACCTCGTGCGCGCGAGCCTCGCCGCCGAGCCAGCCGCCGTGGCGGGGGCGCAGCCTTTCACCCTGGCCGTGCGGATGCAGGTCAAGCCCGGCTGGCATGTCTACTGGCGCAACCCGGGGGATTCTGGTCTGCCGCCCGAGGTGACCTGGACCCTCCCGGCCGGCTTCAATGCCGGGGCGCTCCGCTGGCCGGCGCCGGAGCGTATCCCGATCGCCACCTTGATGAACTACGGCTACGAGGGCGAGGTCACCCTGCTCGTCCCCGTGACGCCGCCGCCGAGCCTCGATCCGGCCAATCCGGTGGAGATCCAGGCCAAGCTCACCTACCTCGTCTGCGAGACGGAGTGCGTGCCCGGCTCCGCGGATCTCGCCCTGTCTCTGCCGGTGGGCGCACCGCAGCCCGACCCGAACAACGCCGCCCTGTTCGCCCGCGCCCGGGCCGCCCTCCCCGCCCCCGCCCTCTGGCCGCTCCAGCTGTCGAGTCAGGGCGACACCCTGCAGCTCGACTTCGCGGCCACCGGCCTCAAGCCCGAATCGATCCGGAACGCAGCCTACTTTCCCTATGCGGAGACCGCGATCGACAACGCCGCCGCACAGGTGATGACGGTCGACGGGTCCGGCCTGCATCTCACCCTCGCCCGCAGCAGCCCGACCGATCCGGCCCCTGCTGCCCTGCCCGGCGTGCTGACCCTGGACGAGGTGACCGGATCCGGCACCCAGCGCCTCGCCTTCGCGTATGGCGACGAGCCGCCCGCCCCACCCGTCACCGCTCCGGTAACGGCCGAGGCGCCGGTTACAAGCCGGGCGACCGCGCCCGACACGGATGCGCTGACGCTCGCGACCGCCGCCCTATTCGCCTTCCTCGGCGGCCTGATCCTCAACCTGATGCCGTGCGTCTTTCCCGTCCTGTCGATCAAGGTGCTGAGCCTCGTGCAGCATGCCGGCGCGGGACCGGCCCGCCTGCGCCGGCACGGCCTCGCCTACACGGCCGGCGTGCTGGGGAGTTTTTTGGGGTTGGCCGCGGTGCTGATCGCGCTGAAGGGCGGCGGGGCGGCGATCGGCTGGGGGTTCCAGCTGCAATCGCCCCTCGTGGTGGCGGGGCTCGCCTACCTGCTCTTCGCGATGGGCTTGAGCCTGTCCGGTGTGGTCCAGATCGGCGGCGGGCTCGTGGGTCTCGGCGACGGCCTCGCCCGGCGCGACGGGCTGACGGGGTCATTCTTTACGGGCGTGCTGGCCACGCTGGTGGCGACGCCCTGCACGGCGCCGTTCATGGGCTCGGCGGTGGGCTTCGCGCTGACGCAGAGCGCCTGGGTGGCGCTCACCGTCTTCGCGAGCCTCGGGCTGGGCCTCGCTCTGCCGTTCCTGGCGTTGACCGTCTGGCCGCCGGCCCTGCGGGCGCTGCCCCGGCCCGGGGCCTGGATGGAGGTTCTCAAGCAGGTGCTGGCCTTCCCGGTCTACGCCACGGTGGCTTGGCTGGTCTGGGTCCTGGCGCAGCAGGTCGATCCGCGGGGCCTGCTGACGGTTCTGATCGGCCTCGTTCTGGTTGGCTTTTCCGCCTGGGCCTGGGAGCGCGGCCGCGCCACCGCCCCCGGGGCCGCCCGGCTCGCGCAGCTCTGCGCGGTCCTGGCGCTGATCGCCGTCGCGGCCCTGGCGCTCACCCTCCCGCAGGATCGCGCCGGCCCGTCCGCGCAGGCCGCTTCCGGCGGTAGCGAGCCGTTCACGCAGGCCCGCCTCGACGCGCTGATCGGGGCGCACAAGCCGGCCTTCATCAACCTGACCGCCGCGTGGTGCATCACCTGCGCGGTCAACGAGACGACCTCGCTGTCCACCAAGGCCGTGCGGGCCGCCATGGCCCAGCGGGGCGTGACCTATCTGAAGGGCGATTGGACCAACCAGGACCCCGAGATCACGCGCCTTCTCGAGAAGCACGGCCGAAGCGGTGTGCCGCTCTACCTGCTCTATAGCGGTGCCGGCGAGCCCCAGGTGCTCCCGCAGATCCTCACCGAGGGAACGGTGCTGCAAGCCCTGGCCTCGGTGCCCGCTGCTGCCGACAGGAGCGCGGCTTTGACCCGCTGATCGGGGTTTCCAAAGGGCTTCAGCCCTCTGGCGGGGTTTCGGGCGGTGCCCCGACCAGGGCTCTGCCCTGGACCCGCACAAGGTCTCGACCTTTTGAAACCAGGCTTTGGTGTCTCAGGCTTCGAGCGAGAAGGTTTCGTCGAAGGCGTAGCCGGAGCCGCGCACCGTGCGGATCGGATCGGGCTGGCGCGGGCCGTTCAACGCCTTGCGCAGGCGCCCGACATGCACGTCTACGGTCCGCTCGTCGATATAGACGTCGTGGCCCCAGACCCCGTCGAGGAGCTGTTCCCGGGAGAAGACGCGGCCCGGGGCCAGCATCAGGAATTCCAGCAGCCGGAATTCGGTGGGGCCGAGATGCAGCTCCTCGCCCGCGCGGCGCACCCGGTGGCCGGTGCGGTCGAGTTCGAGGTCGCCCGCCGCCAGACGGTCCGAGACATGGGCGGGCTTGGCCCGGCGCAGGAGCGCACGGATCCGAGCCAGTAGTTCCGGGACCGAGAACGGCTTGACGATGTAGTCGTCCGCCCCCGTGCCGAGGCCACGGACCCGGTCGCCCTCCTCGCCCCGGGCGGTGAGCATGATCACCGGCAGCCGTTCCGTTTCCCGACGGGCGCGGATGCGGCGACAGAGCTCGATCCCGGAAAGGCCCGGCAGCATCCAGTCGAGCAGGACCAGATCGGGCATGCGCTCGGCCAGGAGAAGTTCCGCATCGTCACCGCGGGCGGCCGAATCCACCTGGAAGCCCTCGGCTTCCAGGTTGTAGCGCAGCAGCGTGGTCAGCGCCTCCTCGTCCTCGACGATCAGGACCTGCATGCTCACGTTCGATGACCTGTTCTAGCGCATCATCCCGGAAAGGCGGCTCCGGTTATCGGAACAGACGATGCAAAACCACGGATTGAAAGTATCGCTCCGGCCCTGGTCTCCGGGACGATGCGCGACAGGCGGATCCGCCGATGGTGCCCAAGGTCCGGCCCGGGCTCAACCGGAACTGAGCGTTTCTGCGGCAAGATCCGGGGATCGCGGGCGCGCCGCTACGGGGCCTGCGCGCCATCCACCGTCGCGTAGTTCGACGCGTCGTTCTTGGGCCGGTCGCCCAGGAGCGTCTCGCCGGTGACGAGGTAATGGATCGTCTCGGCGATGTTGGTCGTGTGGTCGCCGATGCGCTCGACGTTCTTGGCGCAGAACAACAGGTGCGTGCAGAACGAGATGTTGCGCGGATCCTCCATCATGTAGGTCAGGAGTTCGCGGAACAGGGAGTTGTAGAGGGCGTCGATCTCGCCGTCGCGCTCCCACACGTCGTGGGCGGCCTGGAGGTCACGGCTCGCATAGGCGTCCAGCACGTCCTTGAGCTGACCCTCCGCGAGGTCGCTCATGTGCCGCACGCCCAGCACGATCTTCTGCGCCGGCGCCTGATCGGAGATCGCCACAACGCGCTTGGCCACGTTCTTGGCGAGGTCGCCGATCCGCTCGAGGTCACCCGAGACGCGGATCGCCGATATGGTTTCGCGCAGGTCGATCGCCATGGGCTGGCGCCGGGCGATCAGCAGCACCGAGCGCTCCTCGATATCCTTCTGCAGGGCGTCGAGGCGCTTGTCGGCGAGGATCACCGCCTGGGCGAGCGTGTCGTCACGACGCACGAGGGCGTCGGTCGCCTCCGCGGTCATCTTCTCGGCTACGCCGCCCATCTCCGAGATCGAGCGACGCAGGTTCTCCAGGTCGGTGTCATAGGAGCTGACGATATGGCCGGGCATAGTGATTCCTTCGGTTTAGGCCCACGCACGGCAATACCGGGCGCCGGCGGGCCGGTTTGATTATCCGAACCGTCCGGTGATGTAGTCCTGGGTGCGCTGCTCGGCCGGGTTCATGAACATCCGGTTGGTCGGCCCGAACTCGATGAGCTGGCCGAGATACATGAAGGCCGTGAACTGCGAGATGCGCGCCGCCTGCTGCATGTTGTGCGTGACGATCACGATGGTGAACTCGTCGCGGAGCTGCTCGATCAGCTCTTCGATGCGGCCGGTGGAGATCGGATCGAGGGCCGAGGTCGGCTCGTCGAACAGGATCACCTCCGGCTTCTGCGCCACGGTGCGGGCGATGCACAGGCGCTGCTGCTGGCCGCCCGAGAGGCCGGTCCCCGCCTGCCGAAGCTTGTCCTTCACCTCGTCCCACAGGGCCGCCTTGCGCAGCGATTCCTCGACGCGGACGTCCAGCTCGGCTTTCGGCAGCTTCTCGTAGAGGCGCAGGCCGAAGGCGACGTTGTCGTAGATCGACATCGGGAAGGGCGTCGGCTTCTGGAAGACCATGCCGATCCGCGAGCGCAGCTCGTTCAGGTCGATCGACGGATCGAGGATGTTCTCGCCGTCGAGCAGGATCTCACCCTCGGCCCGTTGTTCCGGGTAGAGGCTGTAGATCCGATTGAAGCAGCGCAGCAGGGTGGACTTGCCGCAGCCCGAGGGCCCGATCAGCGCCGTGACCTGCCGGTCGTGGAAGTTGAGGTTGACGTCCTTCAACCCGTGGAAGCTGCCGTAGTAGAAGTTCAACCCCTTGACGGCGATGCGCACGGGACCGTCCTCGTCGGCACGGTTGCGGGTCAGCTCGACCGAGGGGAGCGCGGAGGCGGCGTTCATCGTCGTATCCTCGAGAAGGGTCTCAGTACGCACGGGCTCAGCGCGACGTATGCGGCTTGATGACGAGGCGCGCGATGATCGACAGGACAAGGATCGTCGCGGTGATCAGGAGGGCGCCCGCCCAGGCCAGGCCCTGCCAGTTCGGGTAGGGCGAGAGGGCGAACTGGTAGATCATCACCGGCAGGTTCGCCACGCCGCCCATCAGGTCGGGGGAGAACCAGGAATTGTTGTTGAGTGCCGTGAACAGGAGCGGCGCGGTCTCGCCGGCGATCCGGGCCAGCGCCAGGATGATCCCGGTCACGATGCCCGCCGAGGCGGCCCGCCAGGTGACGCTGACGATCACCGTCGAGGGCGGCGCCCCGAGGGCCGCCCCAGCCTCCCGCAGGGTGCTCGGCACGAGGCTCATCATGTCTTCCGTGGTGCGCACGATCACCGGCACCGCGATGATGGCCAGAGCGACGCCGCCGGCCCAGCCGGAATAGGTGCCCATCGGCCGGACCATCAGGGTGTAGACGAACAGGCCGATCAGGATCGACGGTGCCGAGAGCAGGATGTCGTTGAGGAAACGGATCAGCGCTGCCAGCTTCGAGCCCCGGCCGTACTCGGCCAGATAGGTGCCGGCCATGACGCCGACGGGCGTGGCGATCGTGATGCCGATCCCGGTGAGCACGAGGCTGCCCAGGATGGCGTTGGCGATGCCGCCGCCCTCGGAACCGGGCCCGGGGGTTGGGTGCGTGAACAGGGCCGGCGTGAAGCCCTGAATGCCCCGGATGATCAGCATGATCAGGATCGAGCCCAGCACGAGGCCGCCGACCGCCGTCGCGACGGTGCAGGAGACGCGCAGGAGCCGGTCGGCGACGCGGCGGCCCTGGCGGACCCGGCCCGGACGGTGCCGATCGGTCTGGGCGATCGTGGTGGGGGCGTTCATCGCGCTCTCCTCAGGCGGCCTTCACACGGCGCGTCAGCAGCCGGGCGATGATGAGCACCACGAAGGTGATCACGAACAGGATGCAGCCCAGAGCCATCAGCGCGTTGAGCTGGAGGCCGTCCGCCTCGTTGAACTCGTTGGCGATGCGCGAGGCGATGGTCGAACTCGGGTCGAAGATCGAGGCCGAGAGCCGGTTGGCGTTGCCGACCACGAAGGTCACCGCCATCGTCTCGCCGAGCGCCCGGCCGAGACCGAGCATGATCGCCCCGATGATCGAGACGGCCGCCTGCGGCACGAGCACGTGGCGCACCACCTCCCAGGTGGTGCAGCCGATGCCGTAGGCGCTCTCGCGCAGGACGGTGGGGATCTGGTCCAGCATGTCGCGGGCGATCGAGGCGATGAACGGCACGATCATGATCGCCAGGATGATGCCGGCCGTGAGGACGCCGACCCCCGAGGGAACGCGGGCGTAGAGGAGCGTCCCGACGATCGGCAGGCCCTCGACGACGTTCGAGACCGGGATCTCGATGAAGCGCGCGAAGAGCGGTGCGAACACGAACAGGCCCCACATGCCGTAGATGATGCTCGGTACGGCCGCGAGCAGCTCGATCGTCATCGCGACCGGCTTGCGCGCCCAGCCTGGGCAGAGCTGCGTCAGGAAAACCGCAATACCCAGGGAAACGGGGACGCCGATCAGGAGCGCCAGGAAAGCCGAGGCCACGGTGCCGATCACGGCGACGAGGGCGCCGTACTGCTCGGTGCCGACGTTCCAGGCGCTGGAGGTCAGGAACCCGAAGCCGAACTCCCGGAAGGCCGGCCAGCCGCCGTACAGGATCGAGCCGAGGATGCCGGCGAGGACGAGCAGCACCAGCAGAGCCGCACCGTAGGAGAATGTCCGGAACAGCGTATCGAGCGACCGGCTCGGCGCCTTCCGCACGGTCCGTGTGCGGGAGCGATCCAGGGCAATCGTTTCTGTCAAAGCGGACATCCGCGGTTCTCTGCGAAAGATGACGTGGTAGCGCGATGTGCTCCCGGAAGCGAGGGAGGAGGTCGAAACCTCCTCCCCGCCGTACTCACATATTGTAGACCGGCTTGCCGTCCTTGCCCTTCACGGTCTTCCACTCTTCGTGGATCAGGCCAACGACGTTGTCGGGCAGCGGAACATAGTCGAGATCGGACGCGAGCTTGTCCCCGTTCTTGTAGGCCCAGTCGAAGAACTTGAGGACATCGGCGGCCTTGGTCGGATCCGCCGGATCCTTGTGGATCAGGATGAAGGTCGCCGCCGTGATCGGCCACGCGTCGTCGCCCGGCTGGTTGGTGAGCGCGATGCCGAAGCCCGGGGCCGCCTTCCAGTCGGCGCTGGCGGCCGCCGCCTGGAACGCCTTGTCGTCCGGCTGCGGGAACTTGCCGGCCTTGTTCTGCAGCAGCGCGTAGGCGAGCTTGTTCTGCTTGGCGTAAGCCGACTCGACGTAGCCGATGCTGTTGGGCACCTGCTTCACCGTGGCGGTCACGCCCTCGTTGCCCTTGCCGCCCTGACCCACCGGCCAAGAGATCGTGGTGGCCGCGCCGTACTCCTTCTTCCAGGGCTCGGAGACCTGGGACAGGTAGGTCGTGAAGATGTTGGTCGTGCCGGAGGCGTCGGACCGGTAGACCGGAGTGATGTTGGTGTCGGGCAGCTTCAGCCCGTCATTGAGCTTCGCGATCCGCGGATCGGTCCACTTCGCGATCTTGCCGGCATAGATGTCGGCGAGCACGTCGCCCGTCAGCTTGAGCTTGCCCGGCTCGACGCCCGCGATGTTCACCACCGGAACGACGCCGCCCATGACGGTCGGGAACTGGACGAGGCCGTCCTTGGTAAGCTGTTCGCCCTTCAGCGGCGCGTCGGTGGCGCCGAAATCGACGGTCTTGGCCTGGATCTGCTTGATCCCACCGCCGGAGCCGATCGACTGGTAATTCAGGCCCGAGCCTGTCTCCTTGCGGTAAGCCTCGGCCCACTTCGAATAAACCGGGAAGGGGAACGTCGCCCCTGCCCCGGTGATGTCGCCGGCGAGCGCCGCGGACGCCAGCTGGACCGTCGCGAGGCCGACGGCGAGCGCGTAAGCGAAGGGTTTCATGGAATCTCCGTTGCCGTCGGGCGATGGCCTGCACTGCCCCGCCGGCACGCTCATGCCCGCGGCAGAGCCTTGCGGCCGGTCTTTGACAAGACCCAGCGCCGGCCGCCCGATGGGTGCGCGGTTACGACAGGTAGATGACACCGGCATGACATCGCGCCGCAGTCCCCGTGGCACGGTTCACCGGTCTCGTGCGTTCCTACCGGTAACGGCACGGAAAGGACGTTGGAACCGTGGAGGGCGAAGGGGCCGATTCAGCGATCGAGGCGGATCCGGGCTGGCTGGCGCTGCATGCCGAGCGGGAAGCCGTGGAGCGTGCCCTGGCCCTGGCTCAGGCGCGTCAGAAGTTCAGCAGCGATCCCGCGGCGAGCGCGGCGGCGCGGCGCGAAGAAGCCGAGCTGCTCGTCAATCTCGACCGGGTTCTGACCTTGATCCGGGCCGCGGAATATCGCCGGAGGCCGGGGGCGCGCCGCTGGTGAGTCGCCGCGCGGCCGTGTCGACTCAGTTGGCCCGGCGGAGCTCCCGCTCCTTCTGGCGCAGGCGCAGGAGCAGTTCCACGTGGATGTCGGTGATCGGCTGCGTATCGACGCTGCCCTCGTAGACCGTACGGAGGGAAAGGCCGAGCTGGCGCGTGTCGATCGCGCGCTTCAGCGGTTCGCCCGCACCCAAAAGCGCCTCGGACTCGACGTCTGACCGCTTCATGGCTCCCTCCCGCCCATCGACCGCCCTGAACCCGCTGCGGTGCCGGGATGTCGATACTCTCGCCAGGAATGGTTAATAAAACGTTACCGTCAACCCACGGTTAAGGTTACCTGTCACCTTACGCGAGCGCCTAGCTGTCGGCGCCCTGGAGTAGACGCGCCGCCGCCGCGCGGGCTTCATCGGTCACGGTGGCGCCAGCGAGCATCCGTGCGATCTCCTCCCGGCGCTCCGCCACGGGAAGGCTCGCGACGCGTGTCGCGACCCGGCCCGCCCCCTTCACCGGCGCCTTCGCGATGAGGAAATGGGTCTCGGCGCGGGCGGCGACCTGCGGT
Source organism: Methylobacterium phyllostachyos (assembly GCF_900103445.1). Lineage (GTDB taxonomy): Bacteria > Pseudomonadota > Alphaproteobacteria > Rhizobiales > Beijerinckiaceae > Methylobacterium > Methylobacterium phyllostachyos. Next base: position 131,580 of record NZ_FNHS01000014.1, read on the forward strand.
GCATGGGTGACGGCCACAACTTGTACGGTCGCGGCCAGCCGGGCCAGGCGCAGGCCGATGGCGTCGGCCACCGCGCCGCCGACACCCGTATCGATCTCGTCGAAGATCAGGGTCGGGGCGGAGCCCTTGTCGGCCAGCACCACCTTGAGCGCGAGCATGAACCGTGACAACTCGCCGCCGGAGGCGACCTTCATCATCGGGCCGGGTTTCGTGCCGGGATTGGTCTGCGCCCAGAACTCAACCCGGTCGGTGCCGGCCGGATCGCGCGACTCGGGGTCGGTGACGATCTCGGTGATGAACCGGGCGCGCTCCAGCTTCAGAGGCGGCAATTCAGCCTTCACGGCGGCATCGAGCTGCTTGGCGGCCCGGCGGCGGCCGGCACTGAGCTTCTCGGCCGCCTCGGCGTAATTGGCTTCCGCTGCGGCGAGGGCCTGTTCCAGGCCCGCCAGGGCTGCTTCGCCGGCATCGATCGCCGCCACGTCGCCGGCATAGCGCTCGGCGAGCGCGGCCAGTTCGTCGGCCGGGATGTCGTATTTGCGCGAGGCCGCCCGCAACGCGAAGAGCCGCTCCTCCACCCGCTCCAGGTCCCGCGGGTCGAACTCGGTCTCCGCCACCGCCGCGTCGAGGACGGCGCGGGCCTCCTCGAGGGCCACGATCGCGGCGTCGAGGGCGTTGACGCAGGGATCAACGAGGGCGGGGAGCTGCGACGCGCGACGCTCCAGCTTGCGCAGGGCGGCGGAGATATGGGGCATCCCGGAATGGGGGCCGCCCACCGCCTCCAGCGCCTCGTTGAGCTCGCGCGCCACCTTCTCCGACTGCTGCATGATGCTGCGGCGCTCGGCGAGCTGCGCTTCTTCGCCGGGCTGGGGGGCGAGCTGCGCCAACTCCTCAACGGCATGGCGCAGGAAGTCGGCCTCCTTGCGGGCCGCCTCCACGCGTGCGCGCCGCTCGGCCAGGTCGGAGCGCGCGGTGCGGACCGCGCGGGACGCCGCCGCGACCTTGGCGAGCTGGCCCTGAAGACCCCCGAAGGCATCGAGGATCGCCCGGTGCGAGGCCGGGTCGGCGAGCGCCCGGTCGTCGTGCTGTCCGTGAATCTCCACCAGGGCGGCGCCGATCGCCCGCAGGACCTGGACGCCCACCGGCTGGTCGTTGACGAAGGCGCGGGTCCGGCCATCCGCCATCTGGGTCCGCCGCAGGATCAGGTCGCCCTCGGTGTCGATCTCGGCTTCGGTGGCGATCCGGCGGGCCGGATGGTCCAGGGGCAGATCGAACACCGCCGTGACGACGCCCTGCGTCTCGCCATGCCGGACGAGGCGGCCGTCGCCGCGTCCACCCAGCGCCAGGGCGAAGGCGTCGAGCAGGATCGATTTGCCCGCGCCCGTCTCCCCGGTCAGGACGCTGAGCCCGGATCGGAAGTTCAGTTCGAGGCGGTCGATCAGAACGATGTCGCGGATCGCGAGCTGCGCCAGCATGCGGCGGGGGCATTCCTCAGGAAGGGACCGCAGACATAAGGCCGTCGCGGCGGCGATTCACCCCAAAAATGCGCCGCACAACGGGAAAGGCCCGGAGCGGGCGCTCCGGGCCTCAATGTGTCTGCGGCAGCCGACCGATCAAGTCAGGGTTTCGAAAGGGCAAGACCTTTCGCAGGTCGAGGGCAAAGCCCTCGTCAAGATCTCAGGGCTCTGCCCTGAGCACCCGCCCGAGGGCCGTAGCCCTTGGGAAACCCGGAATCGCAAGCCCGGCGCAAACTTACTCGGCCGAGGCGGTCTTGCCTGCGACCGTGCGGTAGATCTTCGACAGGAACGAGCTCTTCTCCTCGCGCGGCTCAAGGCCGTTCTGGGCGAGCAGCGCGTGCGCATCCTTGTACCAGGGGCTCTCCGGGAAGTTGTGGCCGAGCACCGCCGCGGAGTTCTGCGCCTCCTGGGTGATGCCGAGCGCCCAGTAGGCCTCCGTCAGGCGCTCCAGCGCCTCCTCGGCGTGGCGGGTGGTCTGATACTTGGAGACCACATCGCGGAAGCGGTTGATCGCGGCCGGGAAGTTCCGCCGTTCCAGGTAGAAGCGCCCGACCTCCATCTCCTTGCCGGCGAGCTGGTCGCGGGTGATCTGGATCTTCGCCTTGGCGTCGGCGGCATATTCCGAGGTCGGATACTTCTGGACCAGTTCCTGAAGGGCGACCAGCGCCTTCTCGGAGCGCTCCTGATCGCGGGTCACGTCCGGGATCTGCTTATAGTTCGACATCGCCATCAGGTACTGCGCGTAGGCCGCGTCCTTGCTGGCCGGGTGCCGCTGCAGGTAGCGCTTCGAGGCGCTGATCGCGTCGTCGTACTTCTGGCCCTCGTAATTGGCGTAGGCTGTCATCAGCAGCGCCTTCCGGGACCACTCGGAATATTGGTACTGCTTGTCGAGGCTGTCGAACTTCTTGACGGCGCCCTCGTAGTCGCTGTCCTCGAGCTTGGCCAAGCCATCGCTGTAGAGCTTGTCGGCCGGGATGTCCGGGACGACCTCGGGCTTGTACTTCTCGGCGAAGAGATTGGTCGGATCGAAGTCGCAGCCGCCGAGGCCCAGGCCGAGGACGGCCACGAGGGGTGCCGCGAAGGCGACCGCCCGGCGATGACGAATGGTGACAGGCATCTGGCGCTCTTTCCCGGAAGCGGCGCCATCCCGCGCCGTCATGCCATCGCGTGCGTGGATCCGGCCCGCCGGGCCGTGCCCGCCGTTCACGGACCGTTAAACCGTGACCTTTGATTCGGGCACGAAAGCGGCAAGGCTGCGGCGGCCGGGATCGGTTGACGAGTGTGGCTCGCAGACCACAGGTTGATCGTCAGAGGTCGCCCGCGAAGGCGGCGAGTCCCAACCCGACGCCGAGTTCCGAGAGGACGGTCTCGCGCCGCGAGCCCTGCGCTTCGACGACGGCGTAGTTGGACCGGTCGGCCAGGAGCGCGGAGAGGATGCCGACATTCATTCGATGGCCGCCGCAATAGGACCGGTAGGCCCCCTGGATCGGCAGGCCGGCCAGGGCGAGGTCGCCGATCGCGTCGAGGATCTTGTGGCGGACGAACTCGTCCGGGAAGCGCAGCCCCTCGGGATTGACCACCGCGCTTTCGCCAACCGCCACCGTGTTCTCCAGGGAGGCGCCGAGGGCGAAGCCCGCTTTCCAGTAGCGCTCCACGTCGCGCATCATCCCGAAGGTGCGGGCGCCGGCGATCTCGCGGCGATAAGCGGCGGGGGACAGGTCCATCGCCTTGCGCGAGCGGCCGATCACCGGGCTCTCGAAGTCGATCTCGACATCGAGACGGAAGCCCCGGTCGATCGGCCGGAGTTCCGCGAAGGCGCTGCCTGTCTCGATGCGGACGTGGCGCAGAACCTTCAGCCAGCGCCGGGGCGTATCGCAGGTGGCGATCCCGACCTGGTCGATCGCCTGTACGAAGGGGAGCGCGGAGCCGTCGAGGATGGGCATCTCGGGCCCGTCGATCTCGATCAGCGCGTTGTCGACGCCCAGGCCGAAGAGGGCGGACATCAGATGTTCGACGGTGGCCACCGCGCCGGTCTCGACATCCCCCAGGACGGTGCAGAGCTCGGTGGCGGAGACGAGGGCATGATGCGCCTTGATCAGGCGGTCGTTGCCGAGGGGAGTGCCGGTGCGGAGGAAAGCGATGCCGTGATTGGCGGGTGCGGGCCGGAGGGTGATCTCGGCAGGGTTCCCGGAATGGACTCCGATGCCCGAAAGAGTCGCCGGCCCTTTGAGGGTCGTCTGTTTCAGCGTTCGCATTCCTTAGCCCCCGGCCGCGATCAGGTTCCGCCATTCCGACCGGGAATGGCAAAAACTGACTGATCCGTCCGCTGCTTGATGCCCCTGCTCACGCGATCAGGTTGTATCCCGATGCATGTCTCGTCGGTCTCGGTGCTTCTATAGCTGCACCGCACAGGGCAGCCAAATCACGGATTCTTACGCTCTGTTACAGACACGCTTCTGGTCTGGCAGACGCAAAATGCTGTGTGATCAATGACTTAAAAAGTGGTTAACGCGCGACTAAGCGGCGGCTAATCTGTGTCGCAGATGCACCACGCATCCCCACTTCACACACCCAACGCAGGTGAGACAGCGACCGCGCCAGATTCGGGGTTGAACCTGAAGTTGCAAACAACGACGCGAAGGGCCGGCGGTCGCCCGCCGGCCCTGGCCCCCTTCACCGAGGTGCGCGGTTCTTCAGTTCGCCTGGCGACGGAGGAAAGCCGGGATTTCCAGCTGGTCGTCATCCATCATGCGTGGCTGGGGCGCCATCCGACCCTGGGGGTCGAGATGACCCTGCGCCGGGCGATATTGCGGGACCGCGGGGGCCGCCGGGGCGCGCGGGGCCGGGGGAATGTGCGACTGCGCCATCTGGGGCTGCGGCGCCGCGGACCTGACCGCGGGGGCAGCGCCCTCGACCTCGTCGCGACGACCGCCGAAGCCGACCGTGGCAAGCCGCCGCAGCAGCGAAGTCCGCTTGGATTCCGGAGCGGCCTCCTCGGCGGCGCGGTTCGCCAGGATCTGGTTCTGGGCGATCGGCGGCAGCTCGTGGATCTGCGGCATCCGCGGGGCCCGGGCGAGCGGCGTGCCGCCCGGGGCTGCCGGACGCGGCGGCACGAACGGGCCGGCCTGAAGCTGCGGCGCGGGCTCGGCCGGCAGCGGCGCGGGCGGCGGGACGAACGGGGCGGCAGCCCGGGGCTGGACCGGGGCGAGCACGACATCGTCGCGGCTCACCGGAGCGGCGGGCTCCCGGCTGACCGGCATCTCGGGGCGCATCTCGGGGGCCGGCTGCGGCGCGGCGGGGGCCGGAGCGGGCGCCGGGGCGACCGACTCGGTGCGGATGCTCGGCACCGGCGAGGCGGCGCGCGAGCGCGCCTCGGCGCGCAGGCGCTCGGCAACCTCGGCGATGCGCTGCTCGGTCTCGGCCATCGCCGGGTTGTTGGGCGAATTCGCCGCGATCAGGGCCGGCTCGATGCCGGTGGCGACCACAGACACGCGGATGATGCCGTCCAGGCTCTCGTCGAAGGTGGCGCCCAGGATGATGTTGGCGTCCTGATCGACCTCCTCGCGGATGCGAGTGGCGGCCTCGTCGAGCTCGTACAGGGTCAGGTCCGAGCCGCCGGTGATCGAGATCAGCAAGCCGCGGGCGCCCTTCATCGACACGTCGTCGAGGAGCGGGTTGGCGATGGCGGCTTCCGCGGCGCGGTTGGCGCGCTTCTCGCCCGAGGCCTCGCCGGTGCCCATCATGGCCTTGCCCATGCCGCGCATGATCGCCCGCACGTCGGCGAAGTCGAGGTTGATGAGACCCTCCTTCACCATCAGGTCGGTGATGCAGGCGACGCCCGAGTACAGCACCTGGTCGGCCATCGCGAAGGCATCCGCGAAGGTGGTCTTCTCGTTGGCGACCCGGAACAGGTTCTGGTTCGGGATCACGATCAGGGTGTCGACCGCGGCCTGCAACTCCTGGATGCCGGACTCGGCGGTGCGCATCCGGCGGACGCCCTCGAACTGGAACGGCTTGGTCACGACGCCGACCGTCAGGATGCCCATGTCGCGGGCCGCCCGGGCGATGACCGGCGCGGCGCCGGTGCCGGTGCCGCCGCCCATGCCGGCGGTGATGAAGCACATGTGGGCACCCGAGAGCTGGTCGCGGATCTCGTCGATCACCTCGTCGGCGGCGGCCGAGCCGACCTCCGGGTGCGAGCCGGCGCCGAGGCCCTGGGTGACGCCCAGGCCCATCTGGATCACCCGCTCGGCCTTCGAGGAGGTGAGCGCCTGCGCGTCGGTGTTGGCGACGACGAACTCGCAGCCCAGCAGGCCCGACTCGATCATGTTGTTGACGGCGTTGCCGCCGGCGCCGCCCACGCCGAAGACGGTGATGCGGGGCTTCAGTTCCCGGATGTCCGGCGCCTGGAGGGTGATGGCCATGGTGTCGAGCCTCTCGCTAACTGTGCTGTCCGTGCGACGCCGGGGCGCCGGATTCTCTTCAATCCGCCCGTGGGGCGGGGCGAAACCTAGAAGCTGTCCCGGAGCCAGCGGCCGACCCGGTTCAGGTAGTTGTCGGTTCCCGTAGCCGCGAAGGCGCCGTGCCCCCGCGGCTCGAAATGCTCGGCATGAGCCACCTGCGGGTAGACCAGCAGGCCGACCGCCGCCGAGAAGGCCGGACCCTTGGCGGCTTCCGGCAGGCCCCGGATCCCGAGGGGGCGGCCGATCCGCACCTGGCCCTGGAGGACGCGCCGGGCGACCTCCGGCAGGCCGACGAGCTGGCTGGCGCCGCCGGTGAGCACCACCCGCCGGCCGGCCTGCGCGGCGAAGCCCGCCTCGCGCAGCCGATCGCGCACCAGCTCGATCACCTCCTCGACCCGGGGCTTGATGATCCGCACGAGCTGCGAGCGCGGGATGTGGGCTGGGGCCTCGCCCTCGTCCTCGCCCACCCCATGGACCGCGATCATGTCCCGCTCGTCGGAGGGCGTGGACAGGGCCGAGCCGTAGAGGGTCTTCAGCCGTTCGGCCGCCGCCATGCGGGTGGAGAGGCCGCGGGCGATATCCATGGTGACGTGATGGCCGCCGACCGCGACCGCATCCACATGGACGAGGTGGCCGCCGGAGAACACGCCGACGCTCGTCGTGCCGCCGCCCATGTCGACGACGCAGACGCCCATCTCGGCCTCGTCATCGACGAGTGCGGACAGCCCTGCCGCGTAGGGCGTGGCGATCACCGCCTCGACCCCGAGGTGGCAATGCTCGACCGCCAGCATGACGTTGCGGGCGGCCGCCAGCTCGCTGGTGACCACGTGCAGATCGACGCTCAGCGCCTCGCCGATCATGCCCGACGGGTCGATGACGGCGCCCTGCCCGTCGAGGGCGTAACCGGTCGGCAGGGCGTGCAGCACGGCGCGGCCGGGGCTGACGCCGTGGGCGCTCGCGGTCTCCAGCACCCGCTCGACATCGCTGCCCGTGACGGTGCCGGAGCGGACGTTCACCCGCGCCTGGAAATGCTGTGAGGCGAGCCGGCCGCCCGACATGTTGACGATGACCGACTGGACCTCGACCTTCGCCATCCGCTCGGCGGCGTGGACCGCCTGACGGATCGCCCCCTCGGCGGCGGCGAGATCCACGATGGCGCCGCCCTTCAGCCCGAGGGAGCGCTGATGGCCGATGCCGATGATGCGCGCGAGGTGCGTGCGGCCCCGCAGCGTGGTCAGCGCCTCGGCGGGCTGCAGCTCTGCGATGAGGCAGACGACCTTGCTGGTGCCGATGTCGAGCACCGAGAGGGTGGTCGAGCGTCGGGCCGAGAGCGGCTTCAGGCGCGGCGTGAGGCCGTGGTGGCTGTGCATTGACGCTACCGGACGCGGAGAGCGGGACGGGCGGAGGTCTTGGTCGAGGTCATCAGCTGGCCGCGCCCTTCTTCTTCGCCTTCTGGGCCTCCGCACGGGCGGCGGCCGCCTCCTCGGTCAGGCGCACCACGAGGCGGTCCGGCATGCGCAGGTCCACCGCGATGATGTCCTTCTCCAGGAGGCCGGCCTCGCGCTCGAACCGGACGAGGCGGGCGAGCGCGGCGGCCGGATCGACCTCGGGCAGGCGCACGTCGACGCCGTCGAGCTTGAGGGTCCAGCGCCGGCCGGAAACGTAGGTGCCGGCCTTGATTCGGTCGGCCAGCGGGCCGGCGGCGGCGATCAGGGCGAGGTATTCGGGCAGCTTGGTGTTGGCGTCCTCGCCGACCACCAGGGGCAGGCTGGCGTAGCGGTCGTCCCGCATGGCGTCGATGACGGTGCCGTCGGCCGCGATGACGCTGAGCTCGCCGTTCTTCTGCCAGAGGGCGGCGGGCTCGCGCTCCACCTGGGTGATGGCGATCTCGTTCGGGTAGATCTTGCGCACCGAGGCCTGGGCGATCAGCGGCACGCGCAGCAGCTTCTCGCGCACGGCGTTAACGTCGAGGAACGGCACCGAGGAGCGCCAGTCGATGCCGGCGGCGGCCAGGACCTCGCGCTCATACATTCGGGAGATGCCCGAGATGGTCACGCGCTCGACGCCGAAGCCGAGAACCCGCGCGGCGATGTCGAGGGGGCGACCCTGCTCGGCCACGAAGGCGTCGTAACGCCCGCTCGCCACGAAGCCGGCCAGCGCAAAGGCGGCAAAGGTCATGGAGACGGCAACCGTTCCGGTGCCGCGGGACAAGCGTGCGCCCAGGCGCTGGCCGGAGCGCGTGCGGCGAACCGAGAGCGATCGGGACGGAAGCCGAGCCATCACGGCCCCGGCGAGACGCGCGGGACCGCTCCGGCCGGCGGCGTCGCCGCTCAGCGATTCAGGGAAGCGTCCTCCACCATCCATCGGACGAGCTCACCGAAACTCAGGCCCGCATGGGCCGCCATATCCGGCACAAGGCTCGTCTGGGTCATGCCGGGTTGCGTGTTGACCTCGAGGACCACGAGCCGCCCGGTTCCACCTGGCGTATCGTCGAATCGAAGGTCGGCACGGCTGACGCCCCGGCAGCCCAGTGCTTGATGCGCCGTTAACGCCAGTTCTTGGACACGCTGGTAAACATTTGGTTTAAGTTCGGCCGGCAGCACGTGCAGCGAGCCGCCGGGGGCGTACTTCGCGTCGTAGTCGTACCACTCGCCCGTCGTGGCCTTCACCTCGATGACCCCGAGGGCCTTGTCGCCCATCACGCCGCAGGTGAGTTCGCGGCCAGCTATGTAAGGTTCGACAAGGACTTGCTCGCCGTAGGCCCAGTCCTCCGTGCCGAGGATCTGGGGCGGGTGCGAGCGGCCGTCGCGCACGATGATCACCCCCATCGATGAGCCCTCCGCGTTGGGTTTCACCACGTAGGGTGGCGGCAGGGCGTGTGTCCTGGCGGCCTCACGACGGTTAACGATCCGGCCCTCCGGCACGTCGATGCCAGCGGCGCGCATCACCATCTTGGCCTTGTCCTTGTTCATCGCGAGCGCCGAGGCGAGGACGCCGGAATGGCTGTAGGGGATCTTCAGGATCTCCAGCAGGCCCTGAATCGTGCCGTCCTCTCCGTCCGGGCCATGGAGCGCATTGAAGGCCACGTCCGGTCGGAGCGCACTCAGCACGGAGGCGATGTCGGGCCCGACATCGACGCGGGTGACCCGGTAACCCTCCCCTTCCAGGGCGTCCGCGCAGGCCTTGCCCGAGTTGAGCGAGACCTCGCGCTCGGCGGAGGTGCCGCCCAGGAGGACGGCGATGTGCTTGGACATGGTGGACTCCGGGGCGGGACGGTGGCTGGACGATCGGCTCAGGCCGGGCCGATCAGGCTTTGGATCGTGGCGTAAACCTGCGCGGCCGTGTCGGTTGGCAGCGTCCCAATGCGGCGCAGGATCCGGGTTGGCTCAATGCAGGCGATCTTGAGCGGGCGGACGACGGAGGCGACACCGAGGCCGGCGGATCGGAAATCCTCGATCGGCACATCGCCCCCGACCCGCGCATTGCGGGCACTCGTGATCATCGCGATCCATACGTAGCCGACCGCGGCGACGGCCGCGCCCGACACCACGACAGCGGGTCTCCGCTTCTCGGCAAGACGGTCCGAATACGGGAAGGGCACGACCACGACCGCCCCGGCCGGCAGATCCGGCGGCTCAGAGGTCGGCATAGTCTTCATCGTCGATTGGGCCGGCCCATTCCGTGAAGGCCACGAACGGGTCCTCGCCCTCCGGCGGCGCCTTGTCGATCCGGATGCCGTCCGGCGTGATCCGGTAGCGAAGACGATCACCGGGCCGAATGGACAGGTGCTCGCGCACCTCCGGCGGCAGGACCGTCTGGCTTTTGACCGAGACTTTTGAATAGGCGGTCGTGGAAGCCCGATCTGGCATGCACCAGAGCCCTCTCGATTGGCTTACATCTTACTGGCTTACGGGCAGCGAGCCAACTCCGATCCTGCGGATCTCCCAACGCAGCTCGACGCCACTGGTCTCCCGCACTCGGCGGCGGACTTCCTCGCCGAGACCTTCGATATCGGCCGCGGTGGCGGTGCCGGTGTTGATCAGGAAGTTGCAGTGCATCGCGCTGACCTGCGCCCCGCCGCGCGTCAGCCCACGGCAGCCGGCGGCGTCGATGAGCTGCCACGCCTTGCCGCCCTCCGGGTTGGCGAAGGTCGATCCGCCGGTGCGCTCGCGGATCGGCTGGGCCGCCTCTCGGGCGGCGGTGACCCGCTCCATCTCGGCCTCGATGGCGGCACGATCGCCGGGCTTCCCGCGGAACAGGGCGCGGGTGAAGATCACATCCTCCGGCGCGCCCGAATGGCGGTAGGAGAAGCCCATCTCGGCGTGGCTGAAGGTGCGCCGCGCGCCCCGGCGATCGATGCCGCTTGCCTCGATCAGCACGTCGGTGGTCTCGCCGCCATGGGCACCCGCATTCATGCGCAGCGCGCCGCCGATGGATCCCGGGATGCCGCGGTAGAAGGCGAGCCCGTCGAGCCCGGCCTCGGCGGCGGCCTTGGCGAGGCGCATGTCGGGCACGGCGGTGCCGACCGCCAGGGTCTCACCATCGACCGCAATGCTGCCGAAAGCTTTTCCGCCCAGGCGGATCACAACGCCCGGCACGCCGCCGTCGCGGACGATCAGGTTGGAGCCAAGCCCGATCACCGTCACCGGCACGTCCGGTTCGAGGGCGGCGAGGAGGCGGGCGAGATCCTCGTCGTCGGCCGGGGTGAACAGCACCTCGGCTGGGCCGCCGACGCGGAACCACGTGAGGTCGGCGAGCGGCTGGTCGGCGAGCAGGCGCCCGCGGAGGTCTGGCGCCGCGGCGCGGATGCGGTCGTGGAGGGATGCGGTCATAGGTGTTTCTCCCCTCGCCCCGCTTGCGGGGAGAGGGCTCCGGCGACCTTGTCGTCGCCGGAGCGAGGCGGCAGCCGAGGGTGAGGGGGCGGCTCCGGATATGCCTCGACCGGAGCCGCCCCCTCACCTTCGCCCTTCGGGCTCGCCGCGCCGACGACAGGGTCGTCGCGGCCCTCTCCCCGCGTGCGGGGAGAGGGAGGAAGCACGGCCAGGATAGTGTCCATCACACCGACGATGTTGTCCGCGACCTCGGCGTTCCAGAAGCGCAGGATGCGATAGCCCTGCACGGCCAGCCACGCGTCGCGAACGCGATCGTGTTCGCTCTCGGCGTGCTGGCCGCCATCCAGCTCGATGATGAGGCGGCCCTCCCGGCAGCAGAAATCCGCGACGTAGCGGCCGATCGACTCCTGACGGACGAACTTGAACCCGGCCAGACGCCGGTCGCGCACACGATACCAGAGACGGCGTTCCGCTTCGGTCTGTGACTCGCGCAGGCCCCGCCGGAAACGACTCCGTTCCGTATCGGCCTCGCGCATCCCCTCACCGTCCCCGCGCGGCGAGCTCATCCGGCAGTGCGTAGGCCCATTGGGTGATCGTGCCGGCGCCGAGGCACACCACGTAATCCCCTGGCTTCGCCAGCTCCCCGATGATGCCGGCCAGCTCCTCCGGTCGCTCCAGCGCCCGGGCGTCCCGGTGGCCGCGGGAGCGCAGGCCCGCCACGAGGCTGTCGCGGTCGAACCCCTCGATCGGCTGCTCGCCGGCCGCGTAGACCGGGGCGACGATCACCGTGTCGGCGTCGTTGAAGCAGGTGCAGAAATCGTCGAACAGCGATTGCAGCCGCGTGTAGCGGTGCGGCTGCACCACCGCGATCACCCCGTGCTCGGTCGAAGCGCGGGCGGCCTTGAGCACCGCCTTGATCTCCACCGGATGGTGCCCGTAATCGTCGAAGATCGTCGCGCCGTTCCATTCGCCGGTGCGGGTGAAGCGCCGCTTCACGCCGCCGAAGCCCGCCAGCGCATTGCGGATCGCCTCCGGCTTCACGCCGAGTTCGTGCGCCACCGCCAGCGCCGCCGTGGCGTTGAGGGCGTTGTGCTTGCCCGGCATGGGCAGGACGAGATCCTCCATCTCCATCCGGTAGCCGGGGCGACGGTCGCGGATCATCACCCGGAAGCGGCTCTGGCCCCCGCGGAGATCCACGTCGATCAGGCGCACGTCGGCCTGCGGGTTCTCGCCGTAGGTGATGATCCGCCGGTCCTCGATATGGCCGACGAGGTCCTGCACGACCGGGTGATCGGTGCACATCACGGCAAACCCGTAGAACGGGATGTTGTCGATGAAGCGCCGGAACGCGTCCTTGACCGCCTCGAACGAGCCGAAATGGTCGAGATGCTCGGGATCGATATTGGTGACGATCGCTACGTCGGCGGGCAGCTTGAGGAAGGTGCCGTCGGACTCGTCGGCCTCCACCACCATCCAGTCGCCCTCGCCCATCCGGGCGTTTGTGCCGTAGGCATTGATGATGCCGCCGTTGATCACCGTCGGATCGAGGTTGCCGGCATCGAGGAGTGTGGCGACCAGGGAGGTGGTCGTGGTCTTGCCGTGCGTGCCCGCGATGGCGACGCAGGACTTGAACCGCATCAACTCGGCCAGCATCTCGGCCCGGCGGACCACGGGGAGGCGGCGCTCCCGGGCTGCCTGCAACTCGGGATTGTCGCGCCGGATCGCCGTGGAAACGACCACGAGGGCCGCCTCCGCGACGTTGTCGGCGTTGTGGCCCACGAAGGTGCGCATGCCCTTCTCGGCAAGCCGCCGGACGTTGGCGTTGTCGGAGGCGTCCGAGCCCTGCACCGTGTAGCCGAGATTGTGCATCACCTCGGCGATCCCGGACATGCCGATGCCGCCGATGCCGATGAAGTGGATGGGGCCGAGCTTGTCGGGCAGCTTCATGGGTCGAACCGTCTGGTGGCGGGATCGCCGGTTTCGGAATCCCTCAAGAATTCAGGTGCGGGCGGCCGTCTCGATGACGACATCGGCCAGCCTTTCGGCGGCGTCATGGATGCCCGCGCTTCTGGCTGCATCGGCCGCCGCGGTCAATTTTGCCGGCGTCGCGAAGCAGGCGGTAAGCTCCGCGGCGAGGCGATCCGGGGTGAAGTCCGATTGCTTGATCGCCAGAGCCGCGCCGATCGCGTCGAGGGTCGCGGCGTTGGCGGCCTGGTCCTGATCGAGGGAGCCCGGCAGCGGCACGAGGATCGCCGGTCGGCCGATCGCCGCCAGTTCCGAGACCGTCGAGGCGCCCGAGCGGCCGATCACGAGGTGGCTCGCGGCCATCCGAGCGGGCAGATCCTTGAAGAACGGCGCCGCCTCCAGCCCGGCAAGCCCCATCGCGAGGTAGCGGTTCTGTACCGCCGTCAGGTCCTCGGATCGGACCTGCTGGACGAGGTGCAGCCGGGCGCGCAGGGCATCGGGTAGGCGGGCGATCGCCTCCGGCACGACCTCGCCCATCACCCGGGCACCCTGGCTGCCGCCGAACACCAGCAGCCGCAGGGCATCACCGTCGCCGAAGGGCGGGAACGGGATCTTCGCCGCCTCGATGACGGCCGGGCGCAGCGGGTTGCCAGTATGGATGCGCGGGGCTTTTGCCTTGTCGGGCACGCCGCGCACCACCTTGAAGCCGGTGGCGATCGTGCGGGCGCCGCGGGCCAGGAAGGCGTTGGCCCGGCCCATCACGGCGTTCTGCTCGTGGAGGATCGTGGGCACGCGCAGGATCTGGCCGGCCAGGACCGGAGGCACGGTCGGGTAACCGCCGAAACCCACGATGGCGGCCGGGTTGATCCGCCGGATCTCCTTCGCGGCGACCCCGAAGCCGCGGCCCAGCGTCAGCACGGCGCCGGCCCGCTTCAACGGTGAGCGGCCCGACGGCGTCGCCGACGCGATGGTGATCACCTCGGAGGCCGGGAACTCGGAGGCGATCGCGTCGACGCGGGCGTCGGTGGCGAGCGCCACCCGGATACCCCGGGCCCGCAGCGCGTGGGCGAGGCTCTCGGCCGGGAACAGGTGGCCGCCGGTGCCGCCCGCGCTGAGCAGGATCGTGGGGGTGAAGACGGTCACTGCATCATCCCGGCGACAGTGGCGGGCGCGGTTCCGGGGGGCTTCTGGCTGAGCAGCACGCTGCGCGGTCGCTTGCGGGTCAGGGCGACGAGGAAGCCCGTGCCGAGCGCCAGCGAGATCATCGACGAACCGCCGAAGGAGATGAACGGCAGGGTCATGCCCTTGGCCGGCATGAGCTGGGTGTTCACCGCCATGTTGATGCAGGCCTGCAATCCGAAGAGCGTGGTCAGGCCGGTGATCGCCAGCCGCGAGAAGGTGTCGTCGGTGCGCCGGGCGAGCTTGAGTCCACGCAGCACGATGAAGGCGAACAGGGCCACGAGGCACAGGCACACGATGACGCCGAATTCCTCGCCGGTGACCGAGAAGATGAAGTCGGTATGTGCATCCGGCAGGTGGCGCTTGGCTACCCCCTCCCCCGGTCCGGTGCCGAACCAGCCCCCCGAGCGGAACGATTCCCGGGACCAGAAGTCCTGGAACCCGCCGCCGGAATCCCGGTCGAGGAATTTGTTGAAGCGCTCGCGGACGTGGTGGAAGAACAGGTAGGCCGCGAACACGCCGCCAAGCCCGAGCACGCCGAGCAGAGCCACCCAGATCAGGTGCAGGCCGGCGACGAAGAACAGCGCGCACCACACCATGGTGATCAGCATGGTCTGGCCGAAATCGGGCTGGAGCAGAAGCGGCACGATGGTGATCGGCAGCAGCAGCAGCGCCAGAATGCCGCCCGGCATGTCGCGGCGTTGCGCGCCCTCCGAGAAGGCCCAGGCGGCCACCACCACGAAGGCCGGCTTCACGAATTCGGAGGGCTGAAGGCCGATCGGTCCGAACTGGATCCAGCGATGCGCGCCCTTGATCTCCGGGCCGAACTTGCCGGCGAGGAGGCAGAGCGCGACGCCGCAGATCCAGGTGACCAGCGCCAGCCGCCGGACCCCGCGCAGGGACAGGAACGACACCGCGCAGATCAGCAGGATGGTCGGCGCGAGGTACATCGCCTGCCGGTTCAGGAAGTAGAAGGTCGGCAGGCCGATCCGCTCGGCGACCGGGGGGCCGCCGCCCATCAGGAAGACGAGGCCCGCGACCATCAACGCGAACAGGGCCGCGAGCAGGCCGCGGTCCACGGTCCACCACCAATCGGTCAGCGGGGTGCGTTCGGCGCGTGACATCATGCCGGGCAACGACTCCAGGCCGCGCGGATTCCGGTCCGCGCGGGTCGGGCCGGATCCTGTGCAGGAATGGTAAACGGAGGCTTATGGCGCCGGCCATCTGCTGCGGCCCGGCAGCTGACGGATATACGGTCATCAATCCTCCAATACTTATATGAGGATACGCTATGTTAATTTCAGTGTTGCAACCTCCGGATGCATCGATCCGGCGGCTCGACGCGCGACGCTGCCGATCCGTCAAGCGGAAGCCGACACGCCATGTTCGCCAGACAGAATAGCCGTGAAGCCCAGGCCAAGCTCGCAGCCCTCGACCGCGTCCAGGGTGTGATCGAGTTCGATCTTACCGGGCGGATCCTCTCGGCGAACCAGAATTTCCTCGATGTCGTCGGCTATACGCTGCCCGAGATCGTCGGCCAGCACCACAGCCTGTTCATGGATTCGGCGCAACGCGATTCGGAGCCGTATCGCGCATTCTGGGAGCGCCTGCGCACCGGCGCCTTCGAGTCCGGCCAGTTCCAGCGGGTGGGCCGCGGCGGCCGCCCGATCTGGATTCAGGCCTCCTACAACCCGATGCTCGATACCCGCGGACGGCCCTACAAGGTGGTGAAGTTCGCCACCGATATCACGCGGCAGCGGACCGAGGAGGCCGACCGCGCCGGCCAGATCGCCGCCATCGACAAGGTTCAGGCGGTGATCGCCTTCGACCTCGACGGCACGGTGCTTGAGGCGAACGACAACTTCCTTCTCGCGATGGGCTACGCCCGCGAGGAGATCGTCGGGCGGCATCACAGCCTGTTCGTCGAACCCGCCACCCGCGACAGCGAGGCCTATCGCGCGTTTTGGGCGGCCCTGCGCGGCGGCACATACCAAGCGGCGCAGTTCCGGCGGATCGGCAAGGGCGGCCGCGAGGTCTGGATCCAGGCCTCCTACAACCCGATCCTGGATGCCGGCGGGCGGCCCTACAAGGTGATTAAGTTCGCCACCGACATCAGCGATCAGGTCCATCTGCTCGCCAACCTGCGCACGCTCATCGACCAGAACTTCGGCGAGATCGAGCAGGCGGTGTCACACTCGACGAAGGCGGCCGCGCTGGCTTCCTCGGCGGCGGATTCGACCGCCGGCAACGTCCAGACCGTGGCAGCGGCCGCCGAGGAGCTGGCGGCGTCCGTGGCCGAGATGTCCCAGAGCATCGTGCGCTCCCAGGGCGCCACCGACACCGCCTATGCCTGCGTCCAGGATGCGGATGCCCACACCAAACGGCTCGCCGACACCGCGACCGCGATGACCAGCATCGTCGGCCTGATCCAGAACATCGCCGGCCAGATCAACCTCCTGGCACTCAACGCCACGATCGAGGCGGCGCGTGCCGGCGAGGCCGGCCGCGGCTTCGCGGTGGTGGCCTCCGAGGTGAAGGCGCTGGCCGATCAGGCGGCGCGCGCCACCGGGCAGATCAACGGCGAAATTGCCAGCGTCCAGCGGGTCTCGCAGGAAGTGGTGGAGGCGCTGGGCTTGATCGGCAGTTCGGTCTCGGTGATGCGCGAGACCGTCGTGGCGACGGCCGCAGCTATCGAGGAGCAGAGCGCGGTGACGCGCGATCTCGCCGAGAACATGCAGAGCGCCTCCGGAGCGGTCACGGCGATCACGGGGAATATCGGCGCGATCGTGCAATCGGTGGCGGGCGTCTCGCACGCGGTGGGGACCACCCGCGAGGCCGCCAAGGTCCTGGCGCGCTGAAGGCCCCTCGGGGCGATGATCTTGCCGTGCTCCCACCAGGGCACGAGCCGACGCTCGCGCCGCCGCAGGTGTGATGAGAACGCCAGGGCGCAGGCGGCGATGACATCGATCCCGAGGAAGACCACGTCTGTCGCCAGGAACTGGGCGGCGGACATGATCATGACGCCGCTGCCGCGGGTCGCCGCGATGACTACGGCGGCCATGAGCGTCGCCCAGCTGACGCTCATGGCGATGCGCAGCCCAGTCAGGATCTCCGGCAGGGCACCCGGCAGGACCACGGTGCGCGACACTTGGGGCGGGTTCCGCCGAGCGACAGGCCCGCGTCGATGCGCTCGGTCGGCAGCCCACGCAGGCCCGCCTGCGCCGACAGACTGATCGCCCAGGTTGGATGGCCTGGCCGGTACGGAACGACGCATTCTGCTTGGCAACGAGCGCCGCGAAGGTTCTGAGAAACCCCCGGGATTGGAGGCGCGAACCGGGTGGAGGCCAACAAGGCGTCGACGGTCGGCGCGGGGTCGCGCGGGGGTTCGCCCTCTGAAGTCCGATCAGAGGGAAGGTCGTTTCGGCCACGAACCGCCCATGGGTCGGCTGCGGCAACCGTTTCTCACGCGCGACCGGGGCAATCGCCCCCGCGAATCAGGTGGGGCGCGTTACCCTAGCGCCTGCACCAGCTCGCGGAACCGGTTGCCGCGCACCTCGAAGTTCGGGAACTGGTCGTAGGAGGCGCAGGCCGGCGAGAGCAGAACCACCGGCTCGGGGGCGCCCGAGGTGGCGGCGTTCTCGGCGGCCTTCGGGACCGCGACCTCCAGCGTCTCGCAGCGTGTGTAGGGCACCGCGCCTTCCAAGGTCGCCGCGAAGGCGTCCGAGGCCGCGCCGATCAGATAGGCGTGGGCGACGCGCTCGAAATACGGCACAAGCGGGAAGATGCCGCCGTCCTTGGCCTTGCCGCCCAGGATCCAGTGGATGTCCCGGAAGGCCAGAAGTGCCTTCTCGGTGGAATCCGCGTTGGTCGCCTTCGAATCGTTGACGAACAGCACGGGGCCGCGCCGCCCGACCTCCTCCATCCGGTGCGGCAGGCCGGGGAAGGAGCTCAGCCCCGCCTGGATCGCCTCGCCGGAGAGGCCAAGCGCCCGCGCCACTGCCACCGCCACCGCGGCGTTCTGCCAGTTATGGGCGCCCCTGAGCGAGCCGATCCCGTTCACGTCGGCGAGCGGCGTGCCGTCCGGCTCGCGGACGATCCCGTCCCGCACCGTCAGGGCATCGGTGGCCAGCACGTCGCCCTGGGGCACGTGCACACGCGCGATGTCGGTGCCGCGCCTGTCGGCGATGGCGCGGCTTGGCGCATCGTCGACGCCGACCACAGCGAGGGCCGCCCCGCGAATCAGCCGCTCCTTGATGGCGGCGTACTGCTCCATCGTGCCGTGGCGGTCGAGGTGGTCTGGGGTGATGTTCATCAGCACGCCGACGCTTGGGTCCAGGCTCGGCGTCAGATCGATCTGGAACGACGACATCTCGATCACGTGGACGCGCCCCTCTGCGGGCGGCTCCAGCGACAGGATCGCGGTGCCGATATTGCCGCCCATCTGAACGTCGCGGCCGCCTTGCGCGAGGACGTGGGCGATCAGCGCCGTGGTCGTCGACTTGCCGTTGGTCCCGGTGATCGCCACGAACGGCGCCCCGGGGGCCTGTGCCCGGCGTTCGCGGCAGAACAGCTCGATATCGCCGATGATTTCGACGCCGGCATCCCGGGCGCGGCGGACGCTCCAATGTGGCTCGGGGTGGGTCAGGGGCACGCCGGGACTCAGCACCAGGGCCGTGAAGTCCGACCAATCGGTCTCACGCAGGTCCTGAATCGTGATCCCCGCCTCCTGCGCGCGGACGCGGCTGTCGTCGCTATCGTCCCAGGCCCGCACGTCCGCCCCGCCCGCCTTCAGCGCCTGGGCCGTGGCGAGGCCGGAGCCGCCAAGCCCGAACAGGGCGACTTTACGATCGGCGAAGGTGGTGATCGGCGTCATGGGAAGCTCGGGAAGCGAAAGGGGCGGGCCGAGCCCACCCAATCCCCTCATCCCGAGATGCCCGCGTCGGCGGCCCGCGAAGGAGCCCTCCAGCCAGCGCACGATCCCTGGAGGGCTCCTTCGAGGCCGCTTCGGCGCGACGGCACCTCAGGATGAGGACCTGGGTGGGATCAACCACTTAAGACGGCTCTCTA
This sequence comes from Methylobacterium phyllostachyos, assembly GCF_900103445.1. Taxonomy (GTDB): domain Bacteria; phylum Pseudomonadota; class Alphaproteobacteria; order Rhizobiales; family Beijerinckiaceae; genus Methylobacterium; species Methylobacterium phyllostachyos. The sequence continues at coordinate 150,600 of NZ_FNHS01000014.1, forward strand.
CCACACTTTCTCAGCGCAGCTTCAGCGTCGCCAGGCCGGCCATCGCCAGGATCACCGCGATGATCCAGAACCGGATCACCACCTGCGGCTCCTTCCAGCCCTTCTGCTCGAAATGGTGGTGGATCGGCGCCATTCGGAAGACGCGTTTGCCCGTCAACTTGAACGAGGCAACCTGGATGATGACCGACATCATCTCCAGCACGAACAGGCCGCCGACGATCGCCAGGACGATCTCGTGCTTGGCCGCCACCGCGATGGTGCCGAGCAGGCCGCCGAGGGCGAGCGAGCCGGTATCGCCCATGAAGATCTGGGCCGGGGGCGCATTGAACCACAGGAAGCCCAGGCCCGCCCCGATCACCGCGCCGCACACCACCGCGAGCTCGCCGGTGTCGCGGACGTAGTTCACCTGCAGGTAGCTCGCCGTGAAGGAGTTGCCCACGAGGTAGGCGATGAACCCGAAGGTGCCGCAGGCGATCATCACCGGCACGATGGCCAGCCCGTCGAGTCCGTCGGTCATGTTCACGGAATTGCCGGCGCCGACGATCACGAAGGCGCCGAACAGCGGGTAGAACCAGCCGAGGTTCAGCAGCGCGTCCTTGAACACCGGGAAGGCGAGCTGGTTCTGCAGCGCCGCGGGGGAATAGACCGCGATGGTCACGCAGGCCGCGAGGGCGATCGTCGCCTCCAGGGCCAGACGGAACTTGCCGGAAAAGCCCTTGTGCGACTGCTTCGTCACCTTGAGGTAGTCGTCGTAGAAGCCGATCGCCCCGAAGCCGAGGGTGACGGTCAGCGTGATCCAGACGTAGTGATTGCGGGGATTGGCCCAGAGCAGGATCGCCACCACGGCGCCGGCCAGGATCATCAACCCGCCCATGGTCGGCGTGCCGCGCTTGGTCAGCAGGTGGGTCTGCGGCCCGTCCTCGCGGATCGGCTGGCCCTTGCCCTGGCGGATGCGCAGGAGCGAGATGATCCAGGGTCCGAACCAGAACACGAACAGGCCCGCCGTGAACAGCGCGCCGCCGGTGCGGAAGGTGATGTAGCGGAACACGTTCAGCGGCGTGAAGCTGCCGCTCAGTTCCGAGAGAAGATACAGCATCCGGGCGCTCGGCCCCTTCGTTCAGGCGGGGGTTTCAGGGGGCGGCATCGAACGTCCGGGACGCTCGGCCGCGTCGATCATCTCAGGCGCGGGATCAGGGACCCGTCGCGAGGGCGCGCCGCGCCGGGTCGTTCGCGTAGCGGGCTTTCAGCGCCTCGACAATCCGGCCCATGCGGCTGCCGTTCGATCCCTTGATCATCACGGCGTCGCCGGGGCGCAGGATCCGGGCAAGCGGCTCGATCAGGTCGGCGGCGGTGTCGGCGACGCCGCCCCGGCGGCTCACCGGCAGCGCCTCGAACAGGTGGCGCGTCAGGGGGCCTGCCGTGAAGACGAGGTCGATACGCGCCGCCTCGATCGCTTCGGCAAGGCCGCGGTGGAGATCGGGAGCGGCGGCGCCGAGTTCCAGCATGTCGCCGAGCACTGCGATGCGGCGCCCGCGCGGGCCGGTCTCGATGCCGGCCAGCGTCGCGAGCGCGGCGCGGACGGCGGTCGGGTTCGCGTTGTAGCTCTCGTCGATAAGGTAGGCGGTGCCGCCGTCGATCTCGAGAGCGGTGCGTGCCCCGCGCCCGACCGGCGGGGACAGCGTGCCGAGCGCCAGGGCGGCCCGGGCGAGGTCGGCGCCGAGCGCGTGGATCACCGCCATGACGCCGAGCGAGTTCAGCGCCGTGTGCCGCCCGGCGGTGCCGAGCTTGTAGGTGACGGGCTCACCCATCACCACCGCGTCCACCACCGAGAGATCGGGGCGCAGCACGATCCGCTGGGCGCGGACGTCGGCCTCGGGGTGCTCGCCGAAGCTGACGATCCGTCCGGCGCGAGAGGCCTGCGCGTGGGCGACGAGCCGGTCGAAATGCGGAACGTCCCGGTTGATGATCGCCACGCCGCCGGGCTGAAGGCCGGAGAAGATCTCGCCCTTGGCGTCCGCAATGGCGGCGAGCGAGGCGAAATGCTCGATATGGGCGGGCGCGATCGTCGTGATCAGCGCGATATCGGGCCGGACCTGGGCGGTGAGCGGCACGATCTCGGCGCCGTGGTTCATGCCGATCTCGAAGATGCCGTAGCGCGTCGCAGCCGGCATCCGGGCGAGCGTCAGCGGCACGCCCCAGTGGTTGTTGTAGGAGGCCGCCGAGGCGTGGGTCTCGCCCTGTTCCGACAGGACGTGGCGCAAGGCCTCCTTGGTGCCGGTCTTGCCGACCGAGCCCGTCACCGCCACCACCTGGGCCTTCGTCCGCGCACGGGCGGCCGCGCCGAGGCGGATCATCGCCGTGAGCACCGGATCCTCGCCGGCCTCCGGCACCGCCAGCAGGGGGCCATGCGCGGCCAGCGCCTCGGCCCGATCCTCGCGCACCACCGCGGCGCCGGCCCCACGCCCGAGGGCGTCGGCGACGAAGTCGTGGCCGTCGCGCGCCTCGCCCCGGATGGCGAAGAACAGGTCGCCCGGCGCGAGGGTGCGCGTGTCGATCGAGGCGCCGCCGATCTCGCGGTCCGCGCCGGTCAGGCGCCCGCCGGTAGCGGCCTCAAGCTCCTCGCGGGTCCAGAGTGCGGTCATCATCTCCCCCGTCGCCGTCAGGCGCCCGCCCCCGCGATGGCGGCGCGCAAGACCGCGTGATCCGAGAACGGCAGGGTTCGATCCCCCACGATCTGGCCGGTTTCATGACCCTTGCCGGCTACGACCAGCACATCGCCCGGCCCGAGCCGGTGCACGGCGGTACGGATCGCCGCCTCCCGGTCGCCAATCTCCTCGGCGCCCGGGGCCGCCGCCAGGATTGCCCGGCGGATCGAGGCCGGCTCCTCGGTCCGGGGGTTGTCGTCGGTGACGATGACCGTGTCGGCGAGGCGCCGCGCGATGGCGCCCATCAGCGGGCGCTTGCCCCGGTCGCGGTCACCGCCGCAGCCGAACACCACGACCAGCCGGCCGGTCGCGAAGGGCCGGAGCGCGGTCAGCACGCTTTCCAGCGCCTCGGGCTTGTGCGCGTAATCGACGAGGCAGAGCCCGCCCCGGGCCTCGCCGATCCGCTCCATGCGGCCCGGCACGCCTGTGAGATGGTCGAGGGCCGCGAAGACGCCGTCGGGATCGGCCGCGCCCGCTGGGGTGGCCAGCGCGAGGCCGGCCGCCACCAGGGCGTTCTCGACCTGGAACTCCCCGACCAGCGGCAGGCGCAATGTGCGGACGCGTCTTCCCTCGACGAGCCGGACCGCCTGGGCGAACCCCTCCATCCGGACGGACTCGACCCGAAGGTCCCGACCGGCACGCCCGACCGTGCGAACGGGCCGCCCGGCACCCTCTGCGGCGGCGATCACCCGGTCGGCATAGGCCCCGTCGGCGTTGACGACGGCCGGGCCGCCCGGCGGCAGTAGATCGGTGAACAGCCGAAGCTTGGCCGCGAGATAGTCTTCGATGCTCGCGTGATAATCGAGATGGTCCCGGCCGAGATTGGTGAAGCCCGCCGCAACGAGCCGCACGCCGTCGAGGCGGCGCTGCTCGATCCCGTGCGAGGACGCCTCCATGGCCAGCTCGGTTACGCCCTCCTGGGCGAGCCGCGCCAGGGTCTCGTGCAGCGTCACCGGATCCGGTGTGGTCAGCGAGCCGTACTGCGCACCACGGTTCGTGACGATCCCGACCGTGCCCAGGCTCGCCGCGTCGCGGCCGAGGCGCGACAGGATCTGGCGCACGAAATCGGCCACTGAACTCTTGCCCGCGGTGCCGGTCACCGCCACCACGGTCTCCGGCTGCGATCCGGCGAAGCGCGCGGCGGCGAGCGCCAGGGCCCGTCTGCCATCCGCCACCGGGATCCAGGCCACCGCCGCCGGCAGATCGGCGGGCCGCGTCCCCTCCCCGGCCACCGCCACGGCGCCGCGATTGGCGGCTTGCGCGGCGAAGCGGCGCCCGTCGGCCTTGGTGCCCGGCACGGCGACGAACACCGTGCCGGTGGCGACCTGCCGGCTGTCGGCGGTCAGGCCGGTCACCGTCAGATCGGCGGCCGGGCCGGAGGCTTCGGGGAAGAGTTCGGCGAGCCGGGTGGTCATGATACCCCCCTCACGGGCCGCCGAGTTGGTTGACGTGGTAGGCGTTGAGCTTGACCATCTGCGGGAACGGACGCACCGGCGGCTCGAATTGCGGCGGCAGGCCGAGGATCGGCGCCACCCGCTCGATCACCTTGCCGGTGACGACGCCCGAGTTCCAGGCCGCGGTGGCGTAGCCGCCGGATTCCGGCAGGCCCTGCGGCTCGTCCATGATGGTGACGAACAGGTACTTCGGGTCGTTCATCGGCGCCGCCGCCATGAAGGTCGTGAACAGGCGGTTGTGGATGTAGCGGCCGCCGATCACCTTCTCGGCGGTGCCAGTCTTGCCGCCCACGAAGTAGTACGGGATCGCGGCCTTCTTGGCCGAGCCCTCGGTGGCGTTCAGCCGCATAATGTAGCGCATCGCCTCGGAGGTCTGGGCCGAGAGCACGTGCGCTGCCTTGGCCTTCGCGTCATCTTGGGTGGTCTTGAGGAAGGTCGGGGTGATGAGGTCGCCGCCGTTGACGATGGCGCCCACCGCCATCGCGGCCTGAATTGGCGCCACCGCGATGCCGTGGCCGAACGCGATGGTGATCGTGTTGATCTCGCTCCAGCGGGAGGGAACGATCGGCGCCGCGCTCTCGGGCAGCTCCGTGCGCAGCCGGTCGAGCAGGCCCATCTTCCGCAGAAAGGCCTTGTGGCCGGGCACGCCGACGCCGAGCGCCATCTTGGCCGAGCCGATGTTGGAGGAGTGCGTGAACACCTCCGGCATGGTGATGACGCGGTTGGTGCCGTGATATTCGTGGATCTTCTGGCGCCCCCAGTTCAGCACGCCGCCGCGGGTGTCGAAGGTCGAGTTGACGTTGTACTTGCCGGATTCGAGCGCCATGGCGAGGGTCATCGCCTTGAAGGTCGAGCCCATCTCGTAGACGCCGACATTCATGCGGTTGATCCGGTCGGGCGAGAGCGCGTCCTTCGGGTCGTTCGGGTCGAAATCCGGCATCGACACCAGCGCGATGACCTCGCCGGTCTTCACGTCGAGGATCATCGAGGCGCCGGCCTTGGCCTTGAAGTGGTCGATGCCCCAGGCCAGCTCGTCGCGCACGGCGAACTGGGCGCGCAGGTCGATCGAGAGCTGCACCGGCTTCAGGTCGGCCTGCTTGTTGATCAGGCCGAAGCTGTTGAGCGCCTGAATGCCGGTGGAGTCGATGTACTTCTCGATGCCCGCGATGCCGATGCCGTCGAGGTTCGTGGCGCCCAGGATGTGGGCCGCCGCGACGCCGTTCGGATAGACGCGCTTGTGGTCGGGCAGGAAGCCGATGCCAGGGATGCCGAGCCGGTGGACCTCGGCCTGCTGCTTCGGGGTCAGCTCGCGCTTTACCCAGACGAAGCCCGCGCCGCTGCGGCCCTTGCGCGAGGACAGCTTGGCGCGCAGCTCCGAGGCGTTGAGTTCCGGCAGCACCGCGGTGAGCAGTTCGACCGCCTCGTCCTTGTCGTAGATGTTGCCCGGTTCGGCGAAGACCGAGACCGTGCGGATGTCGGTCGCCAGGATCTCGCCGTTGCGGTCGACGATGTCGGGCCGGAAGGCCGTCGAGGAGGCCGCCGCGACCCGGTGCTCCTGGCTCGGCGGGTCGCCGAAGATCGCCATCGCCAGGAGCTTCGCCGAGATCGTCCCGAACACCCCGACGAAGACCAGCCCGACCAGGGCCACGCGCATGTGCGACCGCTCGATAGCCAGCCGGAACATGCTGCGCAGGAATGCCTTGGCGCGGTCGGCCCGCGGCTCCGGCGGCAGTGCCTCCTCGGGGATCGGGCGCGGCGCCATCGCGGCATGGGCCAGGGCGGCGGCTTCGAGCAGCGCGGCCTCGTGTTCCGGGACCTCGGTCTCGGTCGCCGGCGCCGCATCAAGCATCTGATCGGTGTCTTCGGACACGGGTGACTACCTCGAAGCCGTCGTCGGGGTGCGGGTCGTGGTGACGGTGCGGGTGATCGCGCCGGTGGTGCGCGGCTCGGGTCCGCCCTTGTCCTTGGGGGTCGCCGTCGCAGCGAGCAGGCGGCCGATCTCGTCGCCGCGCTCCTGCCGGGCGGGCAGGTCCGACAGGCGCGCCAGGTGGCTGGTGCCGATCGGCTCCAGAGCGAGGTGCTTGTCGACCGCCGCCTGCAACCGGTCCGGCCGGGTCAGGAGCTGCCACTCGGCGCGCAGAACCGCGATCGCCTGCCGCTCGCTGTGCAGGGACGTCTGGAGCTTGGAGACCTGGGCGCCCTGGTAGAGCGTGTCGTACTTGATCGAGTAGGCGTAGATCGCCGAGGCCACGAGGCCGGCCACCGCCAGCAGGTTCAGGAGGCGGATCATCGGCGATGGCCCCCACGGGCGGCTTCGGGAAGGCTTGCCAGGTCGGTGAGCGCCGTCAGCGGCTCCGGCACGGCGGACTCCGTGCGCTGCGCGGCGCGGAGCTTGGCCGAGCGGGCGCGCGGGTTGCGCGCGGTCTCGGCCTCGCCCGGCAGGACCGGGCCCTTGGTCACAGGGCTGAAGCTGCGGACGGTCTCGACGGGCGTGCCCGGCAGGTGGCGCGAGCCCTGGCCCGAGCGGCCGCTGCGGGCTGCGAAGAACTGCTTGACGATCCGGTCCTCCAAGGAATGGAACGTCACGACGGCAAGCCGTCCGCCGGGCCGGAGTACCCGCTCGGCCGCGTGCAGCGCGCGCACCAGCTCCCCGAGTTCGTCGTTGACCGCGATCCTTAGGCCCTGGAAGGTCCGCGTCGCCGGGTGGATGTGGCTTCCCGGCTCGACGCGGACGACGCCGGCCACCAGCTCGGCGAGCTGCGCGGTCGTCTCGATCCGGCCGCGGCGGCGGGCCTCGTGGATCGCCCGGGCCACGGCACGGGAGCGCCGCTCCTCGCCATAATGGTAGATGATGTCGGCCAGCACCGTCTCGTCGGCCTCGTTCACGAGGTCGGCGGCGCTCGGGCCATCGTTGCCCATGCGCATGTCGAGGGGGCCGTCGTTGCGGAACGAGAAGCCGCGCTCCGGCGCGTCGAGCTGCATCGACGAGACGCCGATATCGAGCACGACATGGTCCGCCGGGCCCTCGCCCGTATCGGCCAGGAGGGCGTCGAGATCGCCGAACCGGCCGGACACGAGCCGGAGGCGTCCCCCGGAGGCCGCGACCATGGGCTGCCCGGCCGCGATCGCGGTCGGGTCGCGGTCGATGGCGACGACCCGCAGGGCCGGATCCCGATCCATCAGCGCACGCGTGTAGCCGCCGGCCCCGAAGGTCCCGTCGACCGCGAGCCCGCCCTCGGTCTTCAGGGCGTCCGACACCTCGTCGAGCAAAACCGGGATGTGCGGCGCGGCCGCATCCTCCCGGTTCGTGCGCGTGGGATCCGGCATCCCGGGCGTGGCACGGCGCCGGTTCATGCGGGCCTCGGCACGGTGGCGCGGCCGGTGGAGGGATGGCGGCGCATTCCGGGAATCCGGTCGCCGATGCGGCTCAAGCGTCTCATGGTGCCCTGGGCCGGGCCGCACAGGGGCGGCACACGTGACGGGAACGGCACCGGATGCGGAGTGCGCAAAACGCCGCGCACGGACGAGACCTGCACCGAGGCAGGTTGCGCCCGGCGATCCGATACACGCCGTTGACGGGAGGATGCCGGGTATCATGGGCCTCGGAGGATCGTCAACGGACAGGCTTGGCGCTGCCGCGCGGATCGATCTGAACCCGGCAAGGTTAACCGGAAGTTTTTAGCACGCAGGAAAGTGCGCGCTCGCCTGGTCCGGCGCCGGCGCCTTCACGAGAACGTCCCCGCCGCGGTGGAGACCGGCTCGGTGCAGGAGCGCGCCAACGAAGACTGGGCACGCCTGCGTTGTTCGGCGGCGGTGGATCAGCCGGCCTATAAGCCGGGTTCTGTAGGGCCGGAGCGCTCGCGCGCGCCGACGTGGCGGCCATTCCTCTGGGACGGTCGTCGCCGACCGCCTCAAGCAACCAACCCGGGCGACTGGCCTGGAGAGAAGGCCTGCCCCTCTCGCGAAGGGCGCGCCGCCCCTATTCGGTCTTGCTCCCGGTGGGGTTTGCCATGCCGTCCGCGTTGCCGCGTCCGCGGTGCGCTCTTACCGCACCCTTTCACCCTGACCCCGGACGCGTCCGGGGCGGTCTGCTTTCTGTGGCACTGTCCCTGGGGTCGCCCCCGCCGGATGTTATCCGGCACCGTCTCTCCATGGAGCCCGGACTTTCCTCCCCGGACGCGAAAAGCGTCCGGAGCGGCCGCCCGGCCGGCTGATCCGGAGGGCAGATGCGCCTGCGGATCAGTCCGGGTCAAGGACGGATCACCAAGTCCCGGTGTTCTCCATGGAGGTCCAGGGCTCCTGCGGCTCCTTGGCGCCGCCCTTCTGGAGGATCTCGATCGAGATGCCGTCCGGCGATTTCACGAAGGCCATGTAGCCGTCGCGGGGCGGCCGGTTGATGGTCACGCCCTTGTCCTTCAGCCGGGCGCAGAAGGCGTAGATGTCGTCGACCTGATAGGCGAGGTGACCGAAGTTCCGCCCGCCCGTATAAGTCTCGGGATCCCAGTTGTAGGTCAGTTCCACCAGCGGCGACCGAGTCTCCCGGGCCCGCTCGACATCGCCGGGGGCGGCCAGGAAGACCAGGGTGAAGCGACCCTTCTCGTTCTCGACGCGGCGGACCTCCTGCAATCCGAACGTGTCGACGTAGAAGGCGAGCGCGCGGTCGAGATCGGCCACGCGGACCATGGTGTGAAGATATTCCATATCGGCCCTATCCCATCGTTATCGCCAGGCTTCCGGCTTGCTGGCAGGCTATGGACGCGCTCGTTTCCCGGCTGGCAAATCGGGGGCTGGATGAGCGCTGATTGCACGCGCGTGCCCCCGAGCGCGGTGCAACGGCTCGGCGGGCGAAGTGTTGCAGCGTCGCGTCGGATATTGATGCCTTCACCCCGGTCTGTCGATCGCCGTCGAGCCCACCCAAAGCGCGGTGTTCTACGCGGACACCGGTCCGCGACCGGCCAAGCGCTTCGTTGACCACGCGCGTCGCCGCGCGACGACCGGGCTATGGGCAAGCCGACGAGGCGCGATCCGGCAGGACGGTTCCGCCCGTCACCGCACCCGTGTCGAGCCGCGCGCCACGAGGCTGCCGCTGAGAACCACCTTCCGGACCGGCTGATCCGGCCGCTCGATCCGCTCGAACAGCAGCCGGATCGCCTGCGCGCCGATTTCGGCGACGGGCTGCTCGATCACGGTCAGGCCCGGCTCGGCGAGTTCGGTCCAGGGCTCGTTGTCGAACCCGGCAAGGGCGAGGTCACGCGGGAGCGCTAGGTTGAGCGCCCGCGCGGCCCGCACCGCCCCCATAAGGATCAGGCCGTTCGAGACGACGAGGGCCTCCGGCCGGTCGGGCTCCCGAAGCCAGAGCGCAGCCTCTTCCATCGCCGCTGCCGCATTCGGGGCGACGCTGCGGATCTGCGGCGCCAAACCGTGCCGCCGCATGCCCTCCTCATACCCGGCCCTGCGCTCGAGAGCGGTCGAACTCGTCGAACCGAACAGGCCGCCGATCCGCGCATAGCCCTGCGCCGCGAGGTGATCGACGAGGGTCGCACAGGCCGCCCCGTTGTCGAGCACGACGCTGTCATAGGCGCCCGGCGGCCCGGTCCGGTCGATCAGCACCACCGGGAAATCGAACGCGCGCGCGGCGAGGCCCTTCGTGGTGGTCACGGTCGGCGCGAAGATCACGCCTGTGACCCGCTCCTCCTCCATCAGGCGCAGGTACATCGCCTCCCGGGCGGGATCCTCGTCGGTGTTGCACAGGATGACCCGCATGTCGGCGCTGAAGGCGGCGTCTTCCACGGCCCGGCTCACCGCCGTGAAGAACGGGTTGCGGATGTCGGCGACGATCAGGCCGATCGTCCGGGCCGATTGCGAGCGCAGCCGCCGGGCGGAGAGGTTGGGCCGGTAGCCAGTGGCGCGCACCGCCGCCTCGACCTGCTCGCGCAGGGCCTCGCTCACCGGGCCCTGGCCGAGGGCTCGCGACACGGTCGCGGTCGAGACGCCCGCCGCCCGGGCGACATCGCGGATTCCCACCTTCATCGCCGAGCCATCCGGAAAACGTTTCCAGCCGCGTTACACCATCATTGGCATTCTCTACCCATCAGCACAACCAGAGCGATCGGGTTCGTCTCGGCCGAGCGTTGACACACCTTGTGAAAACGTTTTCAACGGCTACAACGAACAGGCGAACTCGGAATCGCCGCTCGCGACGGGAGGAGGGCACGCCATGCTCGCACCGACACCGACATTTGCGCCGCGCATCCTCGTGCGCACCGGGGCCACGCCCGCCGACAAGAACGCGGCGATCCGCGAGGCCGCCCAGCTCCTGACCGCCGCCGGCTGCATCGATGCCGGTTACGGCGACAGCATGCTGCGCCGGGAGGGGGTGGCGAACACCTATCTCGGCCACGGCGTCGTCATCCCGCACGGCATGGTCGACGACCGGCACCTCGTCCGCCACAGCGGTCTCGCCGTGCTGCAGGTGCCGGCGGGCATCCCCTGGCACGACGGGCAGATGGCCCATCTGGTGGTGGCGATCGCGGCCCTGTCCGACACCCACATCACGGTGCTTCGCCGGCTGACCCGCCTGATCCAGGACGAGGCGCGGCTGGAGCATCTGCGCACCACGACACGCGAGGGCGACATCATCGAGGCCCTGTCGCAGGACGCGGCTCCCGCTGCGGCGGGCCAAGGAGGCTCGGGCCCGGCCACGGACCTGCGTCAGCGCTTCGACTGGACGGTGGATTACCCCACCGGCCTGCACGCGCGGCCCGCCGCCCATTGGGTCGAGGTGGCGAAATCCTGCCCGGCGCGCATCCAGGTCCGGCACGGCACCCAGGTCGCCGACGCCAAGAGCTTGATCGGCCTGCTCCAGCTCGGCCTGCATTGCGGCGATGAGATCACGATCTCGACCGAGGGCGACGACGAGGCGGGCGCCCTCGCGAAGATCTGCGCGGCGGTGACGGGCCTCAGCGCCGGCGAGAAGGCGGCAGCGCAGCGGGCCGCGGAGGCCGCCGCCAAAGCCGCCGGTCCCGTCGCCGGCTGGAACCCCGCGGACGCGCCGCGGATCCTGGCGGGCATCGGCGCGAGCCCTGGGATCAGCATCGGGCCGATCCACGTGCTGGCCAGCGCGGAGATCACGGTCCCCGACGAGCCCGAGCCCCTCACCACCGGCGCCGACCGCCTCCACCACGCGCTGGCCGCGACGGCCGATCAGCTCAAGGCGCTCGCCGACGACACCGAGCGGCGCCTCGGCAAGGCCGATGCCGGGATCTTCCGGGCCCAGGCCGAGCTGATCGCCGACACCGACCTGATTACGCTCGCCTGCCAGCTCATGGTCGAGGGGCACGGGGTCGCCTACGCGTGGCACCAGGCGGTGGACCGCATCGCCGGCCAACTCGCCGCCCTCGGCAACCCGGTGCTGGCCGGTCGCGCCGCGGATCTGCGCGATGTCGGCCGCCGGGTGCTGGCGCAGATCGATCCAAGCCTCAAGAGCGGCCACGACCTGCCGGACCGGCCCTGCATCCTGATCGCCCCCGACCTCGCGCCCTCCGACACGGCCAACCTGGAGCCGGCCCGCGTGCTCGGCCTCGCCACAGCCCAGGGCGGCCCGACCTCGCACACGGCGATCTTGGCCCGGACGCTCGGCATCCCCGCTCTGGTGGCCGGCGGCTCCGGGCTGCTGGCGCTCGCCGACGGCACGACGGCGATCCTCGACGGCAGCACCGGCCGCCTCTACTGCGATCCGAGCCCGGCCGACATCGCCTCGGCCGAGGCGTGGCGCGAGCGGCAGCGCCAGCAGGCCGAGATCGAGGCGCAGGAGCGCGCGCTGCCCGCCCGGACCCGGGACGGCCACGCGGTCGCGATCGGCGCCAACGTCAACAACCCTGAGCAGGTCCCGTTCGCGCTCGACCAGGGTGCGGAAGGCGTCGGCCTGATGCGCACCGAGTTCCTGTTCCTGGAGCGCGGCGACACGCCTTCGGAGGACGACCAGTACGCCACCTATGCGGGGATGCTGAAGGCGCTCGACGGCCGCCCGCTGATCGTGCGCACCCTCGATATCGGCGGCGACAAGCAGGTCTCGCACCTGCAATTGCCGAAGGAGGAGAACCCGTTCCTGGGCGTGCGCGGCGCGCGGCTGCTGCTGCGCCGGCCGGATCTGCTGGAGCCGCAGCTCCGTGCCCTCTACCGGGCGGCCCGGGACCATGTCGGGGCCGCGGCCCCGACCGGCCAGCACGCCCCGCTCTCGATCATGATGCCGATGATCACCTCGGTGCCGGAGGTGCTGCGGCTGCGCGAAATCGCTGACGCCATCCGCGCCGAGATCGGCGCCCCCTACGTGCCGCTCGGCATCATGATCGAGGTGCCGGCCGCCGCGATCCAGGCCGATGCGCTCGCCCGCCACTGCGACTTCTTCTCGATCGGCACCAACGACCTCACGCAATACGCGCTCGCCATCGACCGCCAGAACACGGAGCTCGCCCCCGAGGCGGATTCCCTGCACCCGGCGGTGCTGCGGTTGATCCACATGACCTGCGAGGGCGCCGCGCGCCACAAGCGCTTCGTCGGCGTCTGCGGCGGGATCGCGGGCGATCCGTTCGGCGCCTGCCTGCTGGCGGGGCTCGGGGTCCACGAGCTGTCGATGACCCCGCGGGACGTGCCGGGCGTGAAGGCGCGGCTGCGCGGCGCCGACATGGGCGCGCTCCGGGCGCTGGCGAGCCAGGCCTACGAACAGGAGGACGCCGCCGCGGTCCGCGCCCTCGAATCTGCGCTCGTCGCCGGCGCGGACGGCGCCCCGGGAGTCGCCGCGTGAGCCCGATCGTCACCCTGACCCTGAACCCGGCGATCGACCAGACCATCGTGCTCGACGCGCTGGAGCCCGGCACCGTCCATCGGGCGCGGGAGGTCCGGAGCCATGCCGGCGGCAAGGGCGTCAACGTCGCCTGCTGCCTCGCCGATTGGGGCCTGCCGGTGGCCGCCACCGGGATTCTGGGCGCCGACAACGCCGCCCCGTTCACGCAGGTGCTGGCCGAGAAGGGCATCGCCGACCGCTTCGTGCGGATCCCCGGCGAGACCCGGACCAACCTGAAGCTCCTCGACCGGCGCTCCGGCGACACCACTGACATCAACCTGCCGGGCCTTGCGGTGACGGACTCCAGCCTCGCCGAGGCCGAGGCCACACTGCTTGATCTGTCGGGCGATGCCTGGGTGGTGCTGGCCGGGAGCCTGCCCGGGGCGCTGCCGCCCGACACCTACGCGGCGCTCACGCGTCGCCTGAAGGCCCGGGGTGCCCGGGTGGTGCTCGACGCCTCCGGGCCGCCGTTGGCCGCCGCCCTCGCGGCGGGGCCGGAGGCGCTGCCCGACGCGGTAAAGCCGAACCGGCACGAGTTGGAGGACTGGGTCGGGCACGCCCTGCCGACCCTCGACGCCGTGCGGGCGGCCTCGACGAGCCTGCGCGACCGGGGCATCCCGGTCGTTGTGGTCTCCCTCGGGGCCGAGGGCGGGCTGTTCCTGACGCCGGAGGGCGCCGTTCACGCCGAGCCGCCCGCCACCGAGGTCGCCAGCACGGTCGGCGCGGGGGACGCGCTAGTGGCGGGCCTCGTGGCGGCGCTCCAGGCCGGGCTCGACCTCGACGGGACCGCCCGGCTCGCCATCGCGTTCGCCGCCGGGAAGCTGACCCAGGTGGGCGCCAACCTGCCGCCGCGCGCCACCGTGGAAGCTCTGGCGCGGGCTGTCCGCATGCAACGCCTCAGCTGAAACGTCCGGCTCGACCGGTCGGCACAAGCAAAACGAAGGGAGGAACCCATGGCCCAGTTACTCGCGGTGGTCGGAGGCGGTGACCTCTCCACCCATGCCGTCCTCGCCCTCGAGGCGTTGCGCAAGGCTGCCAACCGGCGCAATCAGCCGATCGCCCTGGAACTGCGCGGCGCGCCGGGCGGCAATCCGCTGCCAGAGTCGGCGATCCGCGAGGCCGGGGCGGTGCTGCTCGTCGGCTCGGGCGATCTCGGCGAGGGCCGGTTCGGGGCCCTGCGCCGGGCGCGGGCGGCCATCGAGGACGTGCTGACCGACGTCAACTCCGTCCTCGACCGGGCGCTGTCCGGAACCGATGAGGTGCCCGCCCAAGCGTCCGGTGCTCAGACCGGGGCGAAGCGGATCGTGGCGATCACCTCCTGCCCGACTGGCATCGCCCACACCTTCATGGCGGCCGAGGGGATCCAGGCCGCCGCCTAGGCGCTCGGCCACACGGTCCGCGTGGAGACGCAGGGCTCGGTCGGTGCCCGCGATACGCTGACCCCCGACGAGATCGCCGCCGCCGATATCGTGCTGATCGCGGCCGATACCGGGGTCGACCGATCGCGGTTTGCCGGCAAGCGGGTCTACGCCACCAACACCAAGGCGGCGATCCGCGACGGCAAGGGCCTGATCGCCACCGCGCTCGCCGAGGCGCAGGTGCAGGCGGCCGAGGGCGAGACCGCGGCCCCCGCCCGGCCGGAGGCGGCCGAGCGCAAGCCCGGCGCCTACAAGCATCTGATGACCGGCGTCTCGTTCATGCTGCCCTTCGTGGTGGCGGGCGGCCTGCTGATTGCGCTCGCCTTCGCGGTCGGCGGCATCGACGCCATGGCGCCCGGCCATGCCGGCACGCTGGGCTACGCCCTCGGGCAGATCGGCGCTAAGGCCGCCTTCGCGCTGATCGTCCCGGCGCTGGCCGGCTACATCGCCTACTCGATCGCCGACCGGCCGGGTATCGCGCCGGGCATGATCGGCGGCATGCTGGCCGCCAATCTCCAGGCCGGCTTCCTCGGCGGCATCGCGGCCGGGTTCATCGCCGGCTACACGGCCCGGTTCCTGAACCAGCACATCCGGCTGCCCAAGACCCTGGAAGGCCTGAAGCCGGTCCTGATCCTGCCGCTCCTCGCCACCACCATCACCGGCCTCCTGATGATCTACGTGGTCGGCGTGCCAGTGGCGGCGGTGCTGGCGGCGCTCACGACCTGGCTGAAGGGCATGCAGGGGGCGAGCGCCCTGGTGCTCGGGCTCGTGCTGGGCGGCATGATGGCGGTCGATATGGGCGGACCAATCAACAAGGCCGCCTACGCCTCGGCGGCGGCCCTGCTCTCCTCCGGCGTCGACGCGCCGATGGCCGCCGTGATGCTCGGCGGGATGACGCCGCCGCTCGGCCTCGCGCTGGCGACCCGCCTGTTCCCGGTTCGCTTTACCGTGTCCGAGCGCGAAGCCGGCGGCGCGGCCGCCGTGCTGGGCGCGGCTTTCATCACCGAGGGGGCGATCCCCTTCGCAGCGGCCGACCCGCTCCGGGTGATCCCGTCCCTGGTCGCGGGCTCCGCGGTGGCGGGCGCCCTGGCGCTCACCCTCGGCGTGACCCTGAAGGTGCCGCATGGCGGCCTGTTCGTCCTGCCGATCCCGAACGCCGTGACGAACCTGCCGGGCGCCATCCTGGCGCTCGCCGCCGGCACCCTGGTCACCGCGCTGGCGGTCGGCCTGCTCAAGAGGCGCCCGGCCTGAGGCTCAGGACCCGGAGCCCGATCGGGCGCCGCACCAGAAAACGTCAGGGTAATCCGGCAGACGGGGTTGGCGATGCGCCCCCCCCTGGCGCTCGGGCCGGGGCTCGCGTTGCCGTAGCCCGGATGGGCGGAGGAGGTCGACACACCGGCCGCCGGCCTTGCTGTGCCGGCGCCCGCCGCCGCAGGCGGACGGTCAGGGCTTCGACGGTGCCGACAGCGCGGCCGGCGCAGCGCCGGGATCGCGGGCGGCGCGCTTTACCTCGTGGTGACAAACCGGCACGGGCGCAGCCTGTCGAACGACGTCCTCGTCAACAACACCAGCGTGCAGGAGATGTACGACGGCGGCCACGGGACCCGGCTGACGCTGCTCTCCTACCAGCAGAAGCTGTTCGACAGCGCGGCCGCCGGCTGATGGCCAACATCGCCTTCCGCAACTTGCCGATCGACTGCAACTTCCAACCGAACCCGGCCTGCGGCAACCCGACCTGCGTGTTCAAAACCTCGAATCTCATCTTCTGGCCGGTGTCGAGCTGGGGGCGCACGCCAAGTCCTGGCTCACCGACTGGGTCTTCTTTCACCCCGGCGCCTACGCGGTGAACCCGCTGCACCAGCAGCCGAGCGCCAACGGCCGCGACGTCTGGATGAAGGGCGCGACGGGCGCCGTTGCGCCGTTCGAACTCGGCTACGCCACCACACTCGCCAACGATCAGCTGCCGCTTGCGATCACGCAAAGCCTCCATGCGAAACGGCGCGCTGTGGCGGCATCGGTCCCACTCCGGAAGAGGCAGTATCGCCTCGTCGGCCGCTCAGGTTCCCAGCACCTTCAGTACGTCCCGGGCGGCGCGCTCGCCGTCGAGCGTTGCACCGCCGACCGTCATGGCGCCGCCGCCGGCAAGCGCTTCGCCGGCAAAGAACACCCGACCGCCCACCGGCCCGCGCAGACGCTCGCGGGCCTCCGCATGGCCCGGTGCCACAATCGCGTAGGACCCGTTGGCGTACGGATCGGTCCACCAAGCGGCCAGCCGCCCTGCCTGGACGGCGCCCCGGGCCCTGTCGCCCAGGATCGCACCGAGGCGCTCGGTCGCCAGCGCCACGGCTGCCGCCTCGCCGGCCCGGCACAGGTCCCGGGCGCCGTCGCCGCCGAGATTGGCGACTGCCAGAGGCCGCCCGAACGGGCCCATCTCGAAGTAGAGGGTCGGGCCGCCGGTCGCGATTGAGACCGCGTCGCCGAATGCGGCGGGATCGATCTTGGCCGGGTCGAGGCGCAGGCCGATCTTGGTGTAGGCGCCCATATGCAGCCCATCCAATGCCACCCGGTGACCGTCGGGCAGGCCGGGGGTGAACCGGATGGCACCTGATTTCAGTACGCCCACCGGCACGGTGACGATGATGGCTACCGCCCCCAGGGTGCCGAGCGCCGTCTCGACTCGCACCTCAGGTTCGGACCAGTCGATCGCCCGCACCGGGCAGCCGAGGCGTACCGGCAGGTCGCCGAAGTGACGGGCGACCAGGGCACCATAGCCGTCGACCCACAGGTCGGTGCCCGACCAGAGCCGGTCGTAATCGGCAGCCGAGACCCGCTCGGGATCCTCACCCAGCGACAGTCGGCTCAGGCCCGCGGCGGCTTGCTCAGCCGCGGGGCCGCCGGTCCGGGCAGCCTCGGCGAGGGACCGGTCGTCGCCCTTTGGCTCCAACAACGCGTCGAGGCCGGAGAAGCCCGCCCGGCGGGCCGTCCGCTCGGCCTCCGTGGCGGGGCGACCGTCGATCGTCAGCGTCCGCGCCCAGCCGTCCTCGTGGGCGAACCGCACCCCCGCCGCCCGGGCGATGGGCGCCCAGGGATTGTGCTCGGCCCAGTGGATGTACTCGGCGCCGGCGTCGAAGGGGCAATCCGGGCCCAGCGCTCGGTCGGTGAAGGCGCGGCCACCGATCCGGTCCCGCGCCTCCACGAGCGTGACGCTCTGACCCGCATTCCGGAGCAGTGCCGCCGCCGCCAGGCCCGCCGATCCGGCGCCGATGACCACGACAGGGCCGCCCCGCGCCGAGGCGCGGAGCGCCGGTGCCGCGAGCAGGGGGGCCATGAGTATCGATCGTCGGGTCGGCCGCATGGCGTCTCCTCGGACAGGTCCAGGAGGCGCCGATTGGCCGCCGGCGCACTATCCCCGCGCGCCCTGGTTGCCCGAGCGCTTCTCCATCATCGCCTTGACCTGCATCAGCTGGTCCCAGACCTGACCCGGCGAGGTGCCGAAGAAATCAAAACTGGCGCTGACGCTCAGGTAGAGACCGACGCAGATCAGCGGCACGAGAAACCAGGCCAGGATTTCCTCGCCGCGCTTCCGCCGGCGGCGGCGTAGACGCCGCTCCTCCCGCCAGGTCGGCTTTCTCGGGGGCGCCTGCTGTGTGACGGGGGACAAGGGGCCCTCGTGCAGGTTGTCGGTCATCAGGCGCCTCCTCGCCGCGGCGCTGTCGCGTCGCGGCGGTCATAGACCGGCGGCCCCTCGTCAGGAAGGCCGCCGGACGGCGTGTACACCATTACGCGCGCACAAGTGGCACCTTCGGCACGGTCCGGACACCGCCGCCCGAACCGCCGCCGCCGCCCTTATCGTCCTTGGGCATCTTCTTCCGCACCGCCGTGCGCGGCTTGGCCCGCTTGTGGCGCTTGGCAGCGTTGGTCACGTCGGCCTCGGGCTTGGGCGTCACGGGACCGGCCGGGAAGTCGAACCCCAAGCTCTCCTTGGTGCCGGCCTTAGCCTCCTCGTCCTCGGGCTTGCGGACGATCACCCGGACCGCGCCGCCATCCTTCAGCTTGCCGAACAGCACCTCGTCGGCCAGCGGCGTCTTGATGGTCGACTGGATCAGCCGAGCCATCGGGCGGGCGCCCATCGCGTCGTCGTAACCGTGCTCGACCAGCCACGCGCGGGCCTCGTCCGAGAGCTCGATCGTGACGTTGCGGTCGGCGAGCTGTGCCTCGAGCTGGAGGACGAACTTGTCCACCACCTTCGCCACCACCTCCTTCGGCAGGTGGCCGAACGAGATGATCGCGTCGAGCCGGTTGCGGAATTCCGGCGCGAACAGCTTGTTGATCGCCTCCACGTCGTCGCCCGTGCGCTTCGTCTGGGTGAAGCCGTAGGCCGACTTGGCCAAGTCCGAGGCGCCCGCATTGGTCGTCATGATGATGATGACGTTGCGGAAATCGACCTGCTTGCCGTTATGGTCGGTCAGCTTCCCGTGGTCCATCACCTGCAGCAGGATGTTGAACAGGTCCGGATGCGCCTTCTCGATCTCGTCGAGCAGGAGCACGCAGTGCGGGTGCTGGTCGATCCC
Source organism: Methylobacterium phyllostachyos (assembly GCF_900103445.1). Lineage (GTDB taxonomy): Bacteria > Pseudomonadota > Alphaproteobacteria > Rhizobiales > Beijerinckiaceae > Methylobacterium > Methylobacterium phyllostachyos. The sequence continues at coordinate 169,590 of NZ_FNHS01000014.1, forward strand.
GTCGGTGAGCAGGCCGCCCTGGTCGAAGCCCACATAGCCGGGGGGCGCGCCGATCAGGCGGCTCACCGTGTGCCGCTCCATGTATTCCGACATGTCGAAGCGCAGCATCTCGACGCCGAGCGACGCGGCGAGCTGCTTGGCGGCCTCGGTCTTGCCGACGCCGGTCGGACCCGCGAACAGGTACGAGCCGATCGGCTTGTCCGGGTCGCGCAGGCCGGCGCGCGCCAGCTTGATCGCCGAGGTCAGGGCCTCGATCGCGTTCGGTTGGCCGTAGACCACCCGCTTCAGGTTCTCGGTCAGGTGCTGGAGCACCACCGCGTCGTCCTTGGAGACGGTCTTCGGCGGGATCCGGGCCATCGTGGCGATGGTCGCCTCGATCTCCTTAATGCCGATGGTGCGCTTGCGACGCGCCTCCGGCACCAGCATCTGCGAGGCGCCGGTCTCGTCGATCACGTCGATGGCCTTGTCGGGCAGCTTGCGGTCGTTGATGTAGCGGGCCGACAGCTCCACCGCGGCCTTCACGGCCTCGGTCGTGTACTTGAGCTTGTGGAACTCTTCGAAGTACGGCCGCAGGCCCTTCACGATCTCGATCGTGTCGGGGATCGACGGCTCGTTGACGTCGATCTTCTGGAACCGGCGCACCAGGGCGCGGTCCTTCTCGAAGTACTGGCGGTACTCCTTGTAGGTGGTCGAGCCGATGCAGCGCAGCGTGCCCGAAGCCAGGGCGGGCTTGAGCAGGTTCGACGCGTCCATGGCCCCGCCCGAGGTCGCACCGGCGCCGATCACCGTGTGGATCTCGTCGATGAACATGATGGCGTTCGGGTGCGCCTCGATCTCCTTCATCACCTGCTTGAGGCGCTCCTCGAAGTCGCCCCGGTAGCGGGTGCCGGCGAGCAAGGTGCCCATGTCGAGGGAGAAGACGGTCGCGTCGGCCAGAACCTCCGGCACCTCGTGCTGGATGATCTTGCGCGCCAGCCCTTCGGCGATGGCGGTCTTACCCACGCCCGGGTCGCCCACGAGCAGAGGATTGTTCTTCTGACGGCGGCAGAGCACCTGGATCGTGCGCTCGACCTCGGAATGGCGGCCGATCAGCGGGTCGATCTTGCCGTCACGCGCCTTCTTGTTGAGGTTGACGCAGTAGGCGTCCAGCGCATCGCCCTTCTTCTTGGCGCCGCGGGGATCGCCGTCGTCGCTCGGACGCTCGGCGGCGCCCTCCTCCTCGGCACCGCGCACCGGCTTCGACTCGGACGCGCCGGGGCGCTTGGCGATGCCGTGGCTGATGTAGTTGACCGCGTCGTAGCGGGTCATGTCCTGCTCCTGCAGGAAGTAGGCGGCGTGGCTCTCGCGCTCGGCGAAGATCGCCACCAGCACGTTTGCCCCGGTCACCTCCTCCCGGCCGGAGGACTGGACGTGGATCACGGCGCGCTGGATCACCCGCTGGAACCCGGCCGTCGGCTTGGCATCCTGCCGCCCGTCGCCGGTCAGGTTGGAGAGTTCCGTATCGACGTAGTCGATCAGGCTGCGCTTGAGCGTGTCGACCTCGACGTTGCAGGCGCGCATGACCGCGGCCGCATCCTGATCGTCCACGAGGGCGAGCAGGAGATGCTCCAGCGTCGCGTATTCGTGCCGGCGTTCCCCAGCGAGCGCCAGGGCGCGGTGGAGAGCTTGTTCTAGGCTGCGTGAGAAGCTTGGCAAAGCTGGCCTCTGTCCTTCGTGCCTACCGCGAACGGCGCCTACTTTTTTTCCATAACGCACTGGAGAGGATGTTGGTGTTTGCGCGCGAAGTCCATGACCTGCGTCACCTTGGTCTCCGCCACCTCGTAGGTGAAGACCCCGCACTCGCCGACGCCGTTCTGATGCACGTGCATCATGATCTGGTAGGCGTCCTCGTGGCTCTTGTTGAAGAACCGCTCGACCACCAGCACAACGAATTCCATCGGCGTGTAGTCGTCGTTCAGGAGCAGGACCCGGTAGAGGCTCGGCCGCTTGGTGCGGGGCTTGGTGCGGGTGATGATCGCCGTGTTGGACCGGTCGTCGCCGCCCGGCGCGCGCGAACCGGAGGCCGTGACCGGCCGCGCACTCCCCATCGAACCTGCGGTGCCCTGTTGGGGGACCTGTATCATGTGCGTCGAACCGATCCCTCGATTGGAGCGGGCGCCGCCGATCCTGGCGGGCGCAGCTGTCCTGGCCCTGCCCGGAGCAACGCGCGGCTCCGCTCCCGTTAATCTACAGACGGTGAGCCGACTTCGCCAGACGCCTGCGCGCACTTGTCCGTCCTGCTGAGCTTGCGTCTGGCGCACGGCCACCGCCCCGCTAATGCGCCCGGGAGGGACTCGGTGCCGACGGCGCCCGCAGAAGTTCCGTGGTGAGCGTCGCGATCCGGTCGGCGGTCAACACCGAGCGCGCGGCCCAGCGTTCCGCGGTGCGTTGGAGATAGGCGGACTGAACAGCCAGGATCGCGGCCGGATTGCGGGACGTCGCGAGCGCCTGGGCCGTGGCCGCGAGGTCGTCGAGGCCCTGCTTGAAAGAATCGGCCCACTCGATCCCGAGGGTCTGGGCAGCCCGTCCGGCGACCCCGAGCCGCCGCCACGACGTGCCGAAGCCGGCCGGGTACGGGAAAGGCGAAGGAGCGTCGCGTGTCAGCATGGCCGAACTCCCGGCCGCCGCCGACCGGTCAGGCCCGGGCGGCAGTATCGGATCCGGGGCAGACTGTGTGCGCCGCGTCGGGAAGCGTCAAGCGGCGGTACGGAAAGAGCGCGGTTGCGCTGCCCCGATCAACCATCAGCAGAAACGCCACAATCCGATACGCGCGGCGATCGCATTAACGGGCCTGTAACTGCACTTGCCTAACTCTCCGATGATGCAGCGGGGCCACGCGACCGGCTCCGCTCCGCTCAAAAGGACACGACCGGCGCGTGCCGGTCTCGCGAGGCAATCAGGCGTGATGCGTAGCGTAGTAGGCCGCTCCCGGACGATTCCCGCGCTGCCGGCCGCCATCCTGGCCGCGGCGGTTCTTTCCACTCTCGCCTCCCCGGCCGATGCACGGCGCGGGCGGCACCACCACGACGCCCGCGCGGCCGGCGGCGGCTACAACCCGCCCTACGCCGCCATGGTGGTCGACGTGAAGAGCGGCAAGACCCTGCACGCGGTCAACGAGGATGCGCTCCGCCATCCCGCCTCGATCACCAAGGTGATGACCCTCTACCTGCTGTTCGAGCAGATGGAGCGCGGCAAGTTCGCCCTCGACTCTGAGCTGACCATCTCGGCCCACGCCGCCGCCCAGGCGCCGTCCAAGCTCGGCCTGCGCCCCGGCCAGACCATCTCGGTCGAGGACGCCATCAAGGCGATCGTGACCAAGTCGGCCAACGACGTGGCCTGCGCCATCGGCGAGAACATCGCGGGCTCCGAGGAGCGCTTCGCCCAGATGATGACCGCCAAGGCCCATGCCCTCGGCATGAGCCGGACGCACTACGCCAACGCCTCGGGCCTGCCCGATCCCGACCAGCTCACCACGGCCCGCGACCTGACCGTACTAGCCCGGGCGATCCAGGACCGTTTCCCGCATTATTACCGCTACTTCCAGACCCGCTCCTTCGCGTTCCGCGGCCGGGTGATCGGCAACCACAATCATCTGCTGGGCAATGTCCAGGGCGTGGACGGGATCAAGACCGGCTACACCCGGGATTCCGGCTTCAACCTGATGACCGCCGCCAAGTCGGAGGGGCGCCAGATCGTGGCGATCGTGCTCGGCGGCAAGTCGGGCGCGAGCCGCGACCGGATCATGGTCGATCTCGTCCGCTCCAGCTTGCCCCGGGCTTATGCCGGCGCCCGGATCGCACCGCCCGTCACCGAGGTCGCCGAGCGCGCCCGGCCCGCGGTCGTCGCCGACGCGGTCTCGCGGACCCGCACGCAGGTCGCCTCGGCGGATGACGACGATGTCGAGACCACCGGCACCACCGGTGAGCCCCTCGATCTCTCGCCCAAGGGCACCACCACGACACCCGGCGGCACGTGGAAGGTGGGACCGCAGGGCATTCCGAAGGCCGCTCAGGCCTATGCCGGCGCGACCAGCGGCGCCCAGGCGCCCTTCCCCGGTGCCAGCAAGTCGACGGCCCGCGTGGCCTCGGTCGAGCGCGACGAGCCGCCGAAGGCAGTGTCGGGCGCCCGCGTCGTGCCGACCGCCTGGGTAATCCAGCTCGGCGCCATGGACGACGAGACCAAGGCCCGCTCGATGCTCTCGGAGGCCCGCGCCAAGGTCGGTGGCAGCCTGTCGAAGGCCGCCCCCTACACGGTCAAGGTCGAGCACGGCGGCACGACCCTGTTCCGCGCCCGGTTCTCGGGCTTCGCTGAGCAGGATTCCGCCCAGGAGGCCTGCTCGGCCCTGAAGCGCAGCGGCTTCAGCTGCTTCGCAACGCGGAGCTGAACGATCAGGACCCGCTGGCGCCCGTCGCGCCGGCAGGACAGGCCGCGGCGCTGTTCCGCCGCGGCCGAGGCATCCTTCATCCCCTGACAACGCGCGTGGAGTATCAGCGATGTCGGTTCAGAAGCCTGTCCCGGGCGGCGTTGACGCGCGCCGCACCCTCGGCGCTTCCCCCCTGGTCGGGGTGGGCGCGCTTCATCAGAGACCGGTGGGCCGTCCGGATCTGCTCAGCGGACGCCCCGCGCTGAAGCCCCAGGATTTGGTACGCCTCCTCCTGCGTCAGCGCCCCTGGGTTCGACGCACTGCGCGGCCCCGGGTTGCGATCTCGCTCAGCGTCTACACGCCAGCCGGGCGCCCGGCGGTCGAGATACGGCTCTAGCAGCGCCACGCCCATCGGGTCGCGCACGCGGCAGAGCCGGAGCAGCCCGATGACGGCCTCGTTCGGCATGCTATCGATCCAGGCGCCGGCCAAGGGGCCCGCGGTCACGCGGCCGGTGCGCAGGCTGCCATCCTGACGCAGATGCGCCTCGATCAGCGTCGTGCGGAAGCGGCGATCCTGGGTCTCGTAGGAATCCTGCGGCGCCGGGGGCGGCCCGGGATTCTGAGAGGTCCGGGGATTGTTTGAGGCGCCCGGCCGGATCATGCGGCGCAGGCGAGCCGTCATCGATTCCTGCCCCTCGATCATCCAGACGCCGCTCAGACCCAGGAGCGCCGCCAGGATCAAGTTGCCGTGCAGCAGCAGGAAGCCGCCGGCTAGAAGCGACACCGCGCCGAGCGTGCGCGTTCCGCCCGTCACGGCGCCAATGCCCTGGCCGAGGGCGCGCCTGAGGCGCCGGCCCAGGCCGTTGCCGTTCTTGGACAGCCACCAGAGCGTAAGGCAAACGAGCAGGCCGGCGAACAGCGCCATGCTCAGCGCCGCACGCCGTACTCGGCCGAGGCCCGGCCGCCGATCCGGACCGTCGTGCCGTCGCCCAGATCGTAGACCCCCTGCCGACGCGTCGGCGGCGTGCGTGGGGCATCTGTACAGCCGGGCTGCGGCGGCAGCCGCACGCCTTCGGGCAGGTTCTCCGGGCAGAGGCGTGCGCGCGACGGCTGCTCGGCGGCATGAGCCGCACTGGTCAGACCGATGAGGGCAAGTCCAAGCACGACTCTCACTGGCGATTCTCCGCCACATCCGTGGTGGTGATCCGAACCTGCCGGACCCGGCCGTCGCGCTCGACCTTGAGGGTCACCGCCGCGCCGAGCCCCGCCTCTTCGATCGCCGCGGTGAGGTCGGCCAGGCGGTGGACCGGATTACCGTTCGCCTCGACGATCACGTCTCCGAGATCGCCGGTCTGCGGATCGACGCCGCGCAGGCCGGCCTGGGCTGCCGGCGAGCCGGGCAGGACCCGCACGATCACCACCCCGTCGATGCCGAGCCGCGCGGTGGCGGCCTCCTGGGCTGCGATGATGCCGATGCCGGGGTTGCGCACCCGGCCGACCTTGATCAGCTCCGGGACGATCCGGTTCACGACGTCGACGGGAATCGCGAAGCCGATGCCGGCGCTCGCCCCTGAGGGGGACACGATGGCGGTGTTGACGCCGATCAGCCGGCCCGCCGAATCGAGGAGCGGCCCGCCGGAATTGCCGGGATTGATCGCCGCATCGGTCTGGATGACGCCGGACAACTCCCGCCCCTCGCTCGTCGGCATCCGCCGCCTCAGGGCGCTGATGACGCCGGTGGTCAGCGTGTGGTCCAGGCCGAACGGGTTGCCGATGGCGAAGGTGGATTGCCCGACCTTGAGATCTGCCGAACTGCCGATCGCGAGCGGCGGCGGCATGTGCGTCACACGCCCCAGGCGCAGGACCGCGAGATCGTAGGACGGCGCCAGCCCGACCAGGGTCGCCGGCACCACGGTCCCGTCGCTCAGCCGGACCGAGACGGAGCCGCCACTCTGCGCGGCATTCTGCACGACATGGGTGTTGGTCACGATGTGGCCGGCCCCGTCCCAGATAAAGCCGGTCCCGGTCTGCGTGCCGCCGCCCTGCTCGCCGCCCTCGTCGTCGAGGTCGAGCAGGTCGCGGTTCTGGGCTGCACCCTGCGCGAAAACGTGAACGACGGACGGGCTCGCCTGCTCGAACAGCTTGATCGTCGCCTGCTCGGACTGCGCGAGATCACCGCGGGCCGTCACGGCCCGGGGCGTATCCATCGTGTAGAGCAGCGGCTGCAGGTAGGGCTGGGCCACGTAGAGCGCCAGCAGGACCAGGACCGCGGCGAGCACGATGCGCACGGTACGATCCGGCACGGGACTATCTCCAGGAGGGGCGCGGGGAGGCCCGTCGGGCACGGGTCTTAAGTGCGCGTTCAGGATCGGGGCGTCAACACAGAGGCGCGCCCCCGTCGCCGTGCACCAAACGTGTTCTGGCGCACGGCGGCGGTCGGTGCAGACTGGCTAACGGAATGGTCATCATTCGGACGCCTTAATTCTCGCAAGTCCTCGGTAGTCTGTACGCGCTCAATACGGATTGGGAACACGCGACCGCTGCGTCCATCGTACTCATGCGGGGGGCGCTGGTTTCGGAAACCGCCCGAATTGATCGCAAAGCCGCCGCAGAGATGCTTGCTTTGACGCCCAGACCGACGATCCCCGCCGAGGCCCGGCTCCCGCTGGCGGCGGGTATCTGAACGGTCACAAACGGTTCGGAAGGACGAGTACCCATGGAAACCGAAGCTCTGGAACGGCCCGCTGATCTCACGATCTGGCGTACGGCCCCGGCCAGCGCCCCGCTGGCGCAGCCCGAGCGTTACGAGACCCTGCGCGAGGCGATCCAGGCCGCGGCCGGCGCGCTCAGCGACCCAGCCAAGCAGCCCTGGATCATCACGGAGGAAGGCGAGATCCTGTCGCCGAATTGGATCCGCACCTACCTCAACTGATGACATTGCGTCACCGATAGCGGGGATACCGGGGATAGGCGCGCGCCCTGCCCCGGCCTCACGCGGCACTGATACCCCCCGATGCGCGCCGCCGGATCGCCGCCACGGCCAGGGGCGCCTCCCGCCCGCGCAAGGTGTGAGCGCCGAGATCCTCCGTAATGAGGTCGGCTGGCAACGGCCCGATCTTGTCCAGCAGATCGGCCGAGACCAAAACGTGGACCCCCAGCGTCTTCGACAGGGCCTCCAGCCGCGCGGTCGTGTTCACCGTATCGCCGAAATACGCGATCTTGTGCCGCTCCAGCCCGATCTCGGCGGTGACCACCGGACCGCAATGCAGCGCCGCCCGGAATTCCGGAACCTGCCCAAAGCGGTTCCGCCAGGATTCGGCTTCGGCAGCGAGCCGCGCTTCAAAATCGAACACGCACCGGAGGCAGGCGGCATCGCGTATGCCGCGCTCCACCGTCCAAGTCACCAGCGCCAGATCGCCGATGTAATCGTCGATGGAGCCCCGCGCCCGGGAGACCGGCAGCGCCAGGGCGTTGAACACCTGCCCGAGATAGGCCTGCGCCGCCCGGTCGCCGTGCTGGTCGGCGAAGCGCGTCGAGCCGGTTACGTCGAGGAACAGGAAGATCCGCTCCTCGCTGATCGGCCGGTGGTAGCGCCCGATCAGCAGGTTCGCGAACACGCCGGGGCCGATCAGGTCGCGGACGCGGAACACGAACACCACGACGGCCGAGATGGCGAGCGCGTAGAGCAGGCCGGTATCGGTCATCAGCATCGCGTTCCGCTCGCTGTACATGAAGCGGAACAGGCGGTTGAGCACGGTGCTGGCGAGCGCGTTCCCGGCCACGATCAACGCGACATAGAGCGCCACGGTGGCGAGCAGGAACAGGGGCGTCGCGAGGCCGCGGATCCGCTCCCGCAGGGCTGGGACCAGCAGCCGGCGCTCGTACAGCATGATCGGCGTGCCGATGATCGCCCCGCGGATCGCCGCGCCGGTCAGGGGGCCGACATCGAACAGCGCCCCGTAGAGCAGGCCCGCGAGCGCTCCGAGCGCGGGTGCGACGAGAACGAACCAGAGCGGCCGGAACCCCATCGGCCCGGCCGCCGCCCCGATCCTCAATCCAGCCGCAGGGCGTGGACCGAGAACAGGCCGTCCGCGTCCGTCCAGACCTGGATCCAGCGCCAGCCGGCGCGTTCGGCCAAAGCCCGGAAGGTCTCGACCGTATACTTGTAGCTGCTTTCCGTGTGGATCGTCTCGCCCGCCGCGAACGCGAACGTGTCGGAGCCCACCGCCACGTCCTGGGCGTCCCGGGCGACGAGATGCATCTCGATCCGCGAGGCTTGGCGGTTGAACACCGCCCGGTGGGTGAACGCGCCGAGGTCGAAGCGGCCGGCGAGCTCGCGGTTGATCCGGGTGAGCAGGTTCATGTTGAACGCGGCCGTGACGCCGGCAGCGTCGTCGTAGGCGGTCTCCAGGGTCTTTGCGTCCTTCACGAGGTCGACGCCCACGATCATATGAGCGCCCGATCCCAGGATCCGGCCGAACCGCGCGAGCAGCGCTTCGGCCTCCTCCGGCTCGAAATTGCCGATGGTCGAGCCGGGGAAGAAGCCGGCCCGGGGCAGGCCCGCGAGGCTCTCGGGCAGGTCGAAATCCCGGGTGAAATCGGCCACCACCGGCTCGACGCGCAAGTGGGGGAAGTCGGCGCTCAGCGTCTCGGCTTGCGCACATAAAAACTCGCCGGAGACGTCCACCGGCACGTAGGCGGCGAGCTTATCGAGGTGCCGCAGCAGGCGGCGCAGCTTCACGGTCGAGCCGCTGCCGAACTCGACCAGGGCAGCGCCGGCCGGCAGCAGCGCGGCGATCTCCGGACCGCGCCCGTCCAGGATCCCGATCTCGGTGCGGGTCGGGTAATATTCCGGCAGCCGGGTAATCGCCTCGAACAGCTCCGAGCCGGCGGCGTCGTAGAAGTACTTTGGCGAGAGCGTCTTCTGCGGTCGGGAGAGACCCGCGCGCACGTCGTCGAGGAAGGCCGGGGCGACCGGCGTCGCGTCGGAGAAAGTCGGATTGATGGTCAAGGTCGGCTCCCGGGCGCGTCAGGCGGCGTCGGCCAGACGCAGGCCCGTGAACTGCCAGCGCTGGTGCGGATAGAAGAAGTTGCGATACGGCAGCCGGGCATGGCCCTCGGGCGTCGCCACCGAGGAGCCGCGCAGCACGAACTGGTTGTTCATGAACTTGCCGTTGTACTCGCCGAGGGCACCCGGTAACGGCCGGTAGCCCGGATAGGCGACGTAGGCGCTGCGGGTCCATTGCCAGACGAGGCCGAAGGCGTCCGGCAGGCCGCCGTCCCGGGCCGCGACCTCCCACTCGAACTCGGTCGGCAGGAAGCGCCCGGCCCAGCGGGCATAGGCGTCGGCCTCGTAGTAGCTGACGTGGGTGACCGGCGCGTCGAGATCCACCGGGCGCTCGCCGGCGAGCGTCATGGTGGCCCAGCCGTCACTGGTCCGGCGCCAGTAGCCCGGCGCCTCCCAGCCCTCGGCCGGCCCGGCATACCAGCCGTCCGACAGCCACAGCTCGGGCTTGGCGTAGCCGTTATCCTCCATGAAGGCGAGCCACTGGCGGTTGGTCACCAGCGCCCGGTCGATCCGGCCGGGCTGGATCAGCGTCTCGTGGCGGGGCGATTCATTGTCGAAGGAAAAGCCCGGTCCCTCATGCCCAATCCAGGCGATGCCCCGGTCGAGCCGGGTCTGCCCGGACTGGGCCGCGGCCTTCGGGAAGCGCCAGTCCGGGTCGTAGGCCGGATTCAGCGGGTTCTGCGCGAAGGCGTGCAGGATGTCGGTGAGCAGCAGCTCCTGATGCTGCTGCTCGTGATAGAGCCCGATCTCCAGGATCGGCAGCACGCCCTCCAGGGCGCGCTCGGAGGCTTGGCCGAGTAACGCCTCGACCGCCCGGTCGATATGCGCCCGGTAGGCCGTGACCTCGTCCATCGTCGGCCGGGTGATCATGCCGCGCTGAATGCGCGGCTGCCGGGGCCCGGCCGCCACGTAGTACGAGTTGAACAGGTAGTGCAGCCGCTCATCGTAGATGGCGTAGCCCGGCAGGTGCTCGCGCAGCAGGAACTGCTCGAAGAACCACGTCACATGCGCCCGGTGCCACTTGGTCGGGCTGGCATCGGCCATGGATTGGACCTGCTGATCCTCCGCGGAGAGCGGCGCCGCGCGGCGCTCGGTCTCGCCTCGGACCTGCCGGTAAGCCGCGATCCAGGCCGCCCGGTCGATCGGACGGGCCGAGACCGGCGGCGGCGGGAACGCTGGCGCTCCGGCGTCACGGGTTTCGTCCGAGCGCAGTGCGGCTGTCGCTGCCATGACGATCGTCCCTTATTCGAGCCCTATCGGGAAGCGTTTCCTCGCGCCCCGTCCGGCGCGCAGAAGATATGTCTTGGCCGTGGTCCGACAACCTCCACCGGGGCAGTCCGCCCGGCCGATGTCGATGGAGGTGTCTTCGCCGCCGCGCTGCCGCGGTTAACAGGGCGGGTTTGGGGATCGTGGGTCTTTCTCTCGCCGCAGTGAGCTTGCCTTAACCAGCGATGCCGATTCTCGGGACCCTCGCGAGGAGTCCGGACGTCACATGCGGATCGATCTGATGGCCGGGGCCAGCCTCTCTGCCGCGGCTCTGCGCAGCGCCGCCGAGCCGACCATTCTGGTGTTCGATTCCGGGCTCGGCGGGCTCACCGTGCTCGATGCCGTGCGGCGCGCCCGGCCGGATGCCCGCTACATCTATGTCGGCGACGATGCTGCCTTTCCGTACGGCCGGCTCGGCGAGGCGGCCCTCGTCGCCAGGGTGCTGACGGTCATGGAGCGTCTGGTCGCGACGCACCGGCCCGACCTCGTCGTCATTGCCTGCAACACGGCCTCGACCCTGGTGCTCCCCGCCCTGCGGCAGCGCTTCACCACCCCGTTCGTCGGTGTGGTGCCGCCGATCAAGCCGGCCGCCGAGGCGACACGCTCGCGCTTGGTCTCACTCCTCGCGACCCCCGGAACGGTGGCGCGTTCCTACACGCGCGACCTGATCGCGACGTATGCCGGGGCCTGCACGGTGACGCTGGTCGGCTCGCGGAATCTTGCGGGCTATGCCGAGGCCGAACTCGCCGGCGTTCCCGTGGACGATGTCGCCCTCGCCGCTGAGATCGCCCCCTGCTTCGTGACCGAGGCGGACGGGCGACGCACCGATGTGGTCTGCCTCGCCTGCACGCACTATCCCCTGTTGCTGCCGCGCCTCGAACGGCTGGCCCCCTGGCCAGTGGCCTGGATCGATCCGGCGCCAGCCATTGCCCGGCGCGTCGTGCAATTGATCGGGCCGGTCCCGCGGGAGGCGGACCAGCCCGGTTCCACGCACGGTGCTTTCACGTCCGGGACCTGCCTGACCGATCCCTTGCGTACAGCGCTGGCGGCCCGCGGCATCGGCGAGGTCGCCATCGAGGCGATTCCGCTGCCGCTGCAATAGGCCGATACCGCTCAAAGCGGGGCTGGTGGCATCACTGAAGACTGCATTCAGCCGCTTGCCAAACGGGCGAATGCAGTCTTTAGTCATACCGATTCGGCGAAATGTGCTGCATTCGGGAGACGGCGCGATGCTGAAAGCTTCGATGCTCGCGGCCAGCCTGCTCCTCGGACTGCTGGCGACCGGGCCCGTCCGCGCCTGTGGCGACGGCGAGGCGCCGACCTCCTGCGACGATCCGAGCCCGAATGGCTTCGCCGCCTGGATGCTCGGCCGGGTCGATCGGGCGCTCGTGGCCGACAAGGCTCAGGCTCTGCAGGACTTCACCGACGGCGCCCGGGGATTCCGCACCGCCGACACCTACGTGTTCTGCATCGGTCCGGACGGGGTCATGTCGGCCCATCCCAGCCCGATCCTGAAGGGGCACGATGTCCGTGACCTGCACGACAGGACGGGCAACCACTTCATCCGGACGATGATGGAGACCGCCAGGCCCGGACAGGTCTCGGTGATCCGCTACCTGTTCCCGAAGCCCGGCAGCACCGTCGAGGAGCCGAAGACCACGTACTACACCCGGGCCGGCGATCAGACCTGCGCGGTCGGCGTGTACGACGCGGATGCCGAAGCACCGAAGAGCGCGACCGCGGACGGGCGCGTCGCGCAACTCCGCCTCAGGCTCGATCGCCAGATCCCGGCCGGCGCCCGCGCGGACTGGACGGCCTTCCTCGAAGCGCTCAACGCGCAAAGGTCCGAGAAGGCGACAGCGATCGCTCAGGCGCGGCGCGACCTGACAGCCGCGGCGACCGCCCTCGAAAGCGCCGGGACGCGTCAGACCGGGGGCGAGTGACGGTCGCGCCGCACAGGTGCCAGACCTATCGAGCCCCCGCCGGGCTGGAGACAGGCACGGCCTCGGCCGGATGCGCCGCAGCGTCGTCGGGATCAATCAGGCGTACGAACAGCAGGCCGGCGGCCACGATCAGCGCGAGCGCCACGATGCGCCAGGGTTCCAGGATCGGACCCTGCGGCTCGGTCGTTCTGCTCGACATCGCGTCCTCATCTCCACCTCGGCAGGCCCGATGGGACCCCGCGTGGATGAACGCTTCGTAAACGCTGAGGCGGCGGCGCTCGCTCGGTCCTGCGTCGGACCCTTCGCGGCATCGAAGGCTGCGTCAGCAGAAGAGCCGGCCGCCATTCAGGATCTTCACCCGGTATCGCTCCGGGCTGAGAACATTGCCCAAGGGATCAACGATCTTGACCGCCTCGTAGCCGGCGGCCATCCAGGTCCGGGCAAGAACCACCGCGCTCGCAGCCCGGGTCCTGGTCTGGCGGATATCGCCTTTTTGCCCACGGGCCGTAATGACGTACTGCGATGTCAGATCACCAGCGCTTGTCATGGGTCCGAACTCCCATATCGGAAGTTTTGTCGCTCCCTCCTGCGTTAACGGCACTCATGTTTCCCGGCGGTTCGAGCCGCTGAATCCGGGGAAACACGGTCTCCAGATAAAAGAAGCCCGGCACAAGGCCGGGCCCAAGTCTTCGTTTGCACGAGGGGCGTTCGACGGATCCGAGGCCAGCGGCTCCGGTCCCGTCTTCCGATCGCCGGGGGTGATCAGAAGTCGCGCTGGACGCGGAAGCGGACCTGCGAGACCGAGTCCTTCGTGGCGGTAGCCACCGCGAAGGATCCGTTGTTGATGCCGGCGATGTTGGCGTAGGCCGTCGGGCTCTTGTCGAGGTCGATCGCCCGGCCGTTCTTCAGGCCGATCTGCGTGTAGAAGGCCTCCACGCCGATATCGAGGTCCTTGACCGGCGACCAGATGATGCTGCCGCCCGCCACGAACTGGTAGGTGTCCCGCAAAGCCTGGCTCAGGTTGAAGAACCGGGTGCCCGGCGTGCCGACTGCGTTCGAGCCGAACGGGTTGCTACCCGCCAGACCGCTCACGAGGCTGTAGAGCGCGCCCTGCGCGAAGCGCGCACCCGCCCAGAAACCCTGCTCGCCGTAGGAGCCGAAGAAGGCCGAGCGCCACTCAGGCGTCCAGTAGTGCAGATACGACGCCACAACGGTGAAGCTCTGCGAGGTCTGCAGCTGGCCGGTGAACGGGTTGACGGTCGCGTCCGAGAAGTACTGGGCGAACTTCTGGCCCTGGATGGTTGTGGTGCTCTGCGTGTAGCAACCGGTATAGGCGCAATAACCGGTGTACATCTGCGCGCCGTCACCATAGGCGCCCTGTAGATAAAGCGAATCGCCTGGCGCGATGAACGGCGTGTTGATCTTCAGGCCGCCCTGCACCGCCCAGCCGAAGACGCTGTTGGTATGGGCGGGGGCCACAATGCTGCCGGTGCCGGTGCTGGCGGCGGTCGAGAGGTTGCCGATGTTCAGCTCGTGGGTGGCGGCCGAGAGCTGGGCCGAGCCCCAGGCTTGGTCGAGGCGCATGACGCCGACGAAGTCGGGCATCCGCTCACGCTCAATGGTGTCGACGTTGCCGTAGCGGGTCGGCAGGCCGTTCGTGTAGCCGACGAAGACCGGGGTCGGCTGGTTGGTCACGCCGAAGTTCGACACGCTGCCGGTGTTGAGCGTTGCGGAGATGTTGAACGGCGAGAAGATCGGCGAGCGGCGGAAGACCGGGTCTTCGATCGAGATCGTGGCCGAGAGGCCGTTGCCGATCGTGGCGGTGTAGGCCAGCAGGTTCGTCGAGAACACGTCCGAACCGAGGGTAGCGCCGGCGAACTCGAAGTCGTGGGCGTAGAAGTCGAAGAACGAGGAGGCGCGACCGGCGGTCAGGCCCGCGAACTGGATGAACGCCTTGTCGACGTTCGCGTATTGCTGGTCACGGCCGAAGCTGTCGGTGCCGATGCCGGGATAGGCCTGGCCGATGCGCTGCTGGGTGCCGGAGGTGCCGACGCCGGAGTAACCCGTGCGGGCACCGGCATCGAGACGCACGAAGGCGCGGAGCGTGCCGTAGGCGGTCTGGGTGCGGGCATCGAGGTTGATGCGCATCCGGCCCTGATAACCCGACGAATCACCCACATTCGGACCGGCCTGACGCGAGTAGCTGGTCTGGTATCCACCCTCGAACCGGGCGCGGCCCGAGACGCGCAGGCAGGTGTCGGTACCGGGGATGTAGAAGAAGCCGGCGCCGTAAGCGTTACAAACCCGGACAAATTCGACCGGTTGGGCCTTTCTGACCGGCAGGTCGGCGGCGTGCGCGGCGCCCACCGCCGCGAATGCAGCAGCGGACCCGAGCAGCGAGCCCTTCAAGAGCGTCATCGATATCTCCAAAGCTTCGAGACCCAATCGTGCGGATCTGTCCGGTTCTCCGGATCTTGCCGCGTTCCAAGCCTTCGGCCCGCCTTCGCCCGGCCGGCCCATCTGGAACCGCGCCGGGCAATGCCTGGCTGCGCGACCATCATGCGCAGGCGACGGCTCTGGAACAATACAGTTTGCGTCATGAAAGCTATTGATGTCGATGAATGTGATTTTTGTGCCACGAAATATGTGCTTCCGGAGGGGATTTATCGGCTAAATCGGGAAACATTTCGAAATGTATCTGGGATGAGGTGGGCGTTAGCCTAATCGGGAGGCCGGTTGCCGCGTTTTTACACACTTGGCCGTTCGGAATGGCTGGCGTGGTGACGATGCAATCGGTGCGTTGATCGTCTCACGGCGTACATTCGGTCTGGCGGCCCCAACTCGCTCAAGCCGGCGCAGCATTCGCCCTTCTGGTTCGCCTGGCGCGCCGGAGCCGCTGGGGGGCTGCCCCTATCCACAGTCGATCCCCTGAAATGATCGCCTGCGGCCGTCTTGATTCGAATTGTCCAGTTTCAGTTGCATCTGTCTTCGGTCTACTATCGAAACAGCGAAGATCCTGGGCCGGGACGCATGTTCGAGAACCTGTTCTGGGGTGCGACGCTCATCGCTCTGATCTGCGTCGCGGCGCTCGTGGCGATCGGTGCAGCGCACCGGCCCCGCGATGTCCGGCGCGTTGCGGAAGTGGTGCAGACCGATCCGCGCCGGTCGTTCGGACGTAAACGGGGCTGGCGCCGTCTCGTCGGCGCGCCGCGCCGACCCGGCTCGGTGCGGCTGCGATAGCGCGTTTATCGGGGCCGGCCCGCGTCCCTCTCCTGGGCTCGCGACGGGTGGACCCCTTGAACGAGCGGTCCGCCCACTCTGCCTCGTCCCCAATGCCCTACAAGTGCTTGAGCCCGTAGCTGTTCAAGAGCGGCAGCAACTCATCCCGGGCCCGGATGCGGTGCTGGCGTGCCGCTTCGAGCGCGTCCTCGATCGCCCCGGCGCGGATGGCCACGGCAATGCGCCGGTGCTCCCCGATCGAGGCATCCAGGGTCCGGCGGAGGTTCAGTGTCAGCATCCGCGCCCGGTGCGACTGGTCGTTGATCGCCTGCACGATACGGCTCATCCGTCCATTCCGCGCCTGCGCGATCAGCGCCGCATGGAACGCCGCGTCGGCGGAGCCCCAGCCCGGTAGGTCGCCGCGCGCATGCGCCGCCGCCATGGCATCCGTATGAGCGTCAAGCGTTTGCGCGGCGGCCAGACGTGCCTCGTCAGGGAGGGCCGCCACCAGTTCGGCAGCCCGGCCCTCCATAGCGATGACGACGTCGTAGATCTCCCGCATGTCGTCCGGCGCCAGGGCCAGGATCAGGATGCCTTTGCGCGGCAGGACGCGCACGAGCCCGTCCTCCTGCAGCCGGATCGCCGCTTCGTGGACCGGCGTCCGGCTCATGCCGAGCCGCAGGGCGATCTCCTGCTCGGAGGCCTGATAGCCCGGGGCGAAGCTGGCATCGCGGATAGCGGCGCGCATCGCCGCGTAGGCATCATCGACGAGGGAAATGCGCTTCTCGCCCGCCGCGGCGCCCTGCGTCTCAGGATCCTCACTGGACCGCGCCCGCGCCATCGACCGTCTCCCCCTCGCCCGCCGGCCTTACAGCCTGCCTCCTGGTTGCGGAACCACCGTTGACACACCGTAAGGCTGCCCCTACCGGTATTTAAGCTTGCATGGAAGATGGCGCGCAACAGACGTGCCGATCCGGCGATGGGAGGACACGATGGAGCGCTCGCTCGAGCAGGCGACCATGCGCCGGGTCGCTTGGCGCCTGATCCCGTTCATCTGCCTGCTGTACTTCATCGCCTTCATCGACCGCGTGAATATCGGCTTCGCGGCTTTGACGATGAACAAGGACCTCGGCTTCTCCGCGTCCGTCTTCGGGTTCGGCGCGGGCGTGTTCTTCTTCGGCTACTTCCTGTTCGAGGTGCCTTCGAACATCATCCTCGATCGGGTCGGCGCCCGGCTCTGGATCGCCCGCGTGATGATCACCTGGGGGCTCATCTCCGGCGCCTTCGCGTTCATCCAGGGCGAAATGAGCTTCTACGGCCTGCGCTTCCTGCTCGGCGCCGCGGAGGCCGGCTTCTTTCCCGGTATCATCCTCTATCTCGGCTACTGGTTCCCCATCCGCTATCGGGCCGCGGTGGTGTCGCTGTTCATGGCGGCGGCGCCGGTCTCGGTGCTGTTGGGCTCGCCCCTGTCGAGCCTCCTGCTTGAGCTGGAGGGCCTCCTGGGTCTGCACGGCTGGCAGTGGATGTTCCTGATCGAGGCGGTCCCTGCGGTGATCCTCGGCTTCGTCGTGCTGGTCTATCTGACCGACCGGCCCGAAAGCGCGACGTGGCTCGCCGACGATCAGCGGGCCTGGCTCATGAGCGAGATGGAGGCGGAGCGGGCTGGGCGGCGGGTGCAGGCCCGCCACAACCTGCTGAGCGGGCTGACCGATCTGCGCGTGCTGGCGCTCGCCCTCGTGTATTTCGGCACCTCCGCGGGGCTCTACACCCTCGGCATCTGGGCGCCGCAGATCATCAAGGGGCTGGGCCTGTCGACCATGAATGTCGGCCTGCTGAACGCGGTGCCGCCCACCATCGCGGTGGTGGCGATGATCCTCTGGGCGCGCCATTCCGACCGGACCGGCGAGCGCATGTGGCACGTGGTGATCGCCTGCCTCGCCGCGTCGCTGGGCCTGATGCTCGCCGGTGCCGCCGCTTCGGTGGTGGCCGTCATCGCCGCGCTGAGCCTCGTCAACGTCGGCATCAGCGCCGCCAAGCCCCCATTCTGGGCGATGCCGACGCTGTTCCTGTCCGGCCCGGGCGCGGCGGTCGGCATCGCCACCATCAACGCGATCGGCAATCTCGGCGGCTTCGTCGGGCCCTGGATGATCGGCTGGATCAAGGACCGGACCGGCAGCTTCGCGGGCGGCCTGATGTTCGTGGCCGGCCTGCTTCTCATCTCGGCGATCCTGACCCTCGTGGTCGCCCGGGCCGGGCGCCGCGCCGCGCCCGCCCGCGTCGCCCTGCCCTGACGTTTTCTCGGAGACCCACCATGAAGACCTACACCATCGCGGCCATTCCAGCGGACGGCATCGGCGTCGAGGTTATCGCCGCCGGCATCGAGGTTCTCGACGCGCTGGCCGAGAAGACCGGGTCGTTCCGATTCCAGTTCGACCATTTCGATTGGGGTTCGGACTACTACAAGAAGCACGGCGTCATGATGCCAGCCGACGGGCGCGATCAGATCCGCAACCACGATGCGATTTTCTTCGGCGCGGTCGGCGCACCGGATGTGCCCGACCACATCACACTCTGGGGCCTGCGGCTCGCGATCTGCCAGCCCTTCGATCAGTACGCCAACGTCCGCCCGACCCGGATCCTGCCGGGCATCACCAGCCCGCTGCGCCACGTCTCGGGGCCGGAACTCGATTGGGTGATCGTGCGCGAGAACTCCGAGGGCGAGTATGCCGGCGTCGGCGGCCGGGTCCACCAGGGCCACCCCAACGAGGTCGCCACCGACGTCTCGATGATGACCCGCTCGGGCGTCGACCGCATCATCCGCTACGCGTTCCAGCTCGCTCGATCGCGCCCGCGCAAGCTGCTGACCGTGGTGACGAAGTCGAACGCCCAGCGCCACGCCATGGTGATGTGGGACGAGATCGCCGCCGAGGTCGCCAAGGACTTCCCCGACGTCACCTGGGACAAGATGCTGGTCGACGCCATGACCATGCGCATGGTGACGAAGCCCGCGACCCTCGACACGATCGTGGCGACGAACCTCCACGCCGACATCCTGTCGGACCTCGCGGCGGCGCTCGCCGGCTCCCTCGGCATCGCGCCGACCGCGAACATCAACCCGGAGCGCACCTTCCCGTCGATGTTCGAGCCGATCCACGGTTCGGCCTTCGACATCACCGGCAAGGGCATCGCCAACCCGGTGGCGACCTTCTGGACCGCCTGCCAGATGCTGGAGCATCTCGGGGAGACATCAGCCGCCGAGAGGCTGATGCGTGCGGTCGAGCGCGTGACCGCGGATCCGAGCCTCCACACCCCGGATATCGGCGGCACGGCGACGACGCGGGAGGTTACGGATGCCGTGATCGCGGCGATCCGCGGCGACAACGCCTGAGGCGCGGCGGGTCGGAGCCGTCGGCCTCCGTCCCGGCCTGAATACCGGGCCGGAGTCAGGTCGCTTCGCTCGCGACATCCGGGCTCCGGGTGCCGCAGGCCCGGCAGAAGCGTTCGAAGGTGCTCTTGCGCTGCCTACAGGCCGGGCAGTGCGCGAAGATGCCGAGCCCGCAATGCGGGCAGAAATTCGTGCCCGGGTCGTCAAGGGCGATCGGCCGCTCGCAGCCGGGGCACGCCTTCCTGGCAAGGCGCGCCAGTGCCTGATCGGTGGCGATTTCGGTGCGCCGCTCGGCGTCGGGCCGCGTCTCCACCGCGGCCTGACGCGCACGGTAGGCGTGCAGCGCGTTGATCGCTGCGCGGCCGGCAACCAGCGTGACGATCACCCCGACGCCGTACTGCACGTAGCCGCCGTAGCTCGGCATGTAAGGCACGAGTTCGACGAAGAAGGCGAAGGCTGCCGCCAGGGCAAAGCCCCACACGAACGGCCAGTTGCGGGTGTGCCGGCGCTTGAGCAGAAGCCAGCCGGCGAGGGCTAGCAGCGGCAGCGTCAGGGCCAGGCGATAGGCGAAGACGCGCAATTCCTGGCCGCGCTCGGCCGCATCGAGGCGCTTCTGCGCCGCCGCCCGCAGATCGTTGTCCACGCGCAGCTGAGCCGCCTCGCGCTCCGACAGGTCGAGACCCGTCCGCGCCTGGGCCGCGAGCCGCTCCTCGATGCTGCGTTCGGCGGCCTTCAGCGCATCGAGCTGCTGCGTACGCGCGATGAGGCCGGGATCCTGATCGACCCGCTGCGTGGCGTCCCGGGTCTTCAGCCAGTTGGCGAAGGTCTCGCGCGCACCTTCGGACGCGGCCTGCGCCGCTTCGAGGGCGAGCTGATCCTGCTCGGTCTGTCGGCGTGTGTCGTCCTGCTCGCGACGGATCTGCTTGAGGGTCTCGACCGAGGACGTGTCCTGATCGGTGTCGAGGAACTGTTCGAGGGTGTAGCGATGCTCCACCTGCGGCAGGTCGCCGACGATCAGCGATCCGAGCCCGATGAGGAACCACGCGAAGACCAGCGCGACGAGCCAGAGGGCCAGCGTGAACCAGCGTTCGGAGAGCCTTGACCCGGACCGCACGTGCATTGACCTCGCTCAAAACCGAAGCAGGTCCTTATACCGCACAGCGCGTGTCGGGGTATGAGGGGGATCTGGCAGGTTAAGTCATCACAGTGGTGCGCGCCGGACGATTCAGGGTCGACGCCGGTCGAGGCGCTCATTCAGTCTGCGCCGTGGAGACGACAAAGCTCGTTGTCTGAGCGCCGCCGCCGCGGATCCACGGCCCTGTCGTGATGCGGATCCGAATCCCTGTTGCTCCGCCCTGACAGGCAACCACGCCGTTCAGGAGGTGGATCATCCGGTCTCCAGTGAACCGGCCTTTCTTCCTCGTCCGTGTTCGTGTCGATGGATCATGGTTTCAGATTCGGGCCGTTCAGAGTGGCAAAATCACGCCCGGTTTGGGCCGCACGTCACCACGCGTCCGCGAAGGCGATCTGCACGTCACACACTTCGACAGGCTGACTGGTGCGGATCGACTGGCGGCGCGAGGAGGGAGACCGTGTCGAGACGTAGCGTTACGACGATGGTGGCACCGGGCGGACACCCGACCTGAGGCCGCGCAGCTGGGTCGGCGGGTACGTTCCGGTGCATCCGCGCAGTGCGCCGCCGGACGGCTTCTGGGCCCTGATCGACCAGTCATTCCAGGGGTTGCGATCTGCCCCAGCGGCGTTTCAGGTGATCCCGCGTCCTGACGCGGGCTGAAGCTCTATCCGCCGAAATGGACACCGTTTCGGCGCAAGAGAGCGCGTCGTCACGAACGCTCAGCGCTGTGTGGTTGTGTGCCTGTCTGCCCACGAAACCTGATGACCCAAACCGGTACGCGTCCGCGGATTGTGCCGGTTGGCAGTTTCGCGCGCGCCGCCGCGTTTTACGCATCAGGGAAATAAGGTTTATCTCCGGGGGCGTCGGTGACCGCGCGTCGGAAGCTCCCACGCGATGGGGACAACCGCTGGACGCATCGGCGTCTCACCGGGCGAGTGCCGCCGGAACGAAGGGAGAGGCCTCCTTGGCGATCCGCCGTTCCGCCGACGGGCTCCGCCCGAACAGCATGCGGTAGACGCGCGCAAAATGGGCGGCATTCGTGAAGCCGGTGGCGGCGGCGATCTCGCTGATCGTCAGGGGGCTCTGCCGCAGCAAGCGCCGGGCGTGCGTGACGCGGATCATCCGGTACTGCTGCGTGAAACCGAAGCCGCGCTTGTCCCGGAACATCCGGTCGAGATGGCGCTCGCTCACCGAGGCGAGCGCGGCCATGGCCCGACGGCTCAGCGGTGCCTCGACCGTCTTCTCCATCGTCTCCAGCACGAGGAGTAGGGTTGGATGATGGACACCATAGCGCTCGGCCGATGAGGCGCGCTGCGGATCGGCCGGCGCACCGACCGCGGTGTGGAGGAACCAGTCGGACACGCGACCGGCGAAGGCTGCGCCCATGCGCTCACGGATGAGGGCGTGGGCCATGTCGAGCGGTGCGATGCCACCGCCGCAGGTCACCCGGTCCCCGGCGGAGACGTAGCGTGCGAGCGTGGGACTCAGGTCCGGGAACGCCTCCTTGAAGGCGGCCGCATGTTCCCAGTGGAGGGTGCAGGGGCGGTCAGTCAGCAGCCCGGCAGCGGCCATGAGATAGGGGCCGCCGGAGATGCCCCCGATGCGCACGCCCAGCCGGGCCAGTCGACGCAGCGCCGCGTGGATGGTGGGTCGGTGCCATTCAGTCGGTTCGCCGCCCGCGCAGACGAAGACGGTGTGGAGGTCCCCGCGCTCCCGCGGGAGCGGCTCGCATGGCACCTCCGCCCCGGAGGACGAGACGACCCGGCCGTCCGGCGCCTCGCCGAAGTAGCGCATGCGATAGAGAGGCCGTCCGGCGAGCCGGTTGGCCGCCCGGAACGGTTCGCAGGCCGAGGCGAACGACAGCAGCGCGAAACCGGGCACGAGGATGAAGCCGATCCCCTGAGCCCCGTCGCACCCTGGCACCGGTGGCCCGTCAACCTCATCATCTGGCCTTTGTCCCATCGGGACAAGAAAGCGTCCCATCGAGGCAAGCGCAAGCGGCGCGCCGCGCCATCCTGACGTCTCCCGCCATCGAGACCATGGATGCGTCAAGAATGCCCGGTCCCACCGTCGATACCGTGACGTCCTCCGCGGATCACCCCGACCGCGCCGATGTGGTGATCGTCGGCGGCGGCATCGTGGGTGTCTCGACGGCGCTCGAACTCGCCGAGCGGGGCCTGTCCGTAGTCCTCTGCGAGAAGGGGATCGTTGCCGGGGAGCAGTCGAGCCGCAACTGGGGCTGGGTGCGCCTGTCGCGTCGCGATCCCCGTGAGATCGACCTGATGGCGGCCTCGATCCGTATCTGGGAGGGCTTGGCCGAACGGGTGGGCTTCGACGTCGGCTACCGGCAATGCGGCATCGTCGTGCCGTTCCACAGCGCCGCCTTCCGGGACAAGAACCTCGCGTGGCTCGACTATCTCAAGGGGACGCAGCTGCGCGTCTCGGCGATCGGCAACGACAGCGTTCGCGACCTCGTGCCGGACATGAATCTGGCCTTCGACGGCGCCCTGTACTCGCCGACGGACGGGCGGGCCGAGCCGCAGCGGGCCGCACCGGCCATCGCGCGCGCCGCCCAGGCCCGGGGGGCGACGATCCTGACGGGCTGCGCGGTGCGCGCCATCGAGACGACGGGCGGCGCGGTCAGCGGGGTGATCACCGAGCGCGGGCGGATCGCGGCGGGCGCGGTCGTGGTGGCGGGTGGGGCGTGGTCGCGTCTTCTCTTGCGCGGCATCGGCGTGACCCTGCCGCAGCTCAAGGTGCTGAACTCCGTCCTGCGCACTGAGCCCCTCGCGGGAGGACCCGAAGTGACGGTACGCGGGCCCGATTTCTCCGTGCGCAAGCGCGCTGACGGCGGTTACACGGTCTCGACGCTCGCGGCGAACATCTACGACCTGACGCCGGACAGTTTCCGGTTCCTGCGCCAGTTCCTGCCGGCCCTGAAGATGGAATGGTCGGCCCTGCGGCCGCGGATCGGCGGCCGGTTCGTCCAGGAATGGCGCGAATCGCGGCGTCCGCGGGCGGGCGAGCCCAGCCCCTTCGAGAAGACCCGGATCCTCGATCCCGAGCCGGATGCCGCCATGGCCGACAGGGCGCTGGCCCAGCTTGCCAAGGCGTTCCCGGTCTTCGCGAGCGCCCGGGTCGCCCAGCGCTGGGCTGGGCTCATCGACGTGACGCCGGACGCGGTGCCGGTCATCTCGCCGGTGGAGGGCCGTCCCGGCCTCATCGTCGCCACCGGCTTCTCCGGGCACGGCTTCGGCCTCGGCCCGGGAGCCGGACGGCTCACCGCCGATCTCGTGACCGGCGCGCCCCCTGTGGTCGATCCGAAAGCCTTCCGGTTCTCGCGCTTCTCCGACGGCTCGAAGATCGTGCCGTTGACAGGCGTGTGACGCCGCGGCAGGGCGCGCCGGGACTCGCGTGGCCCGGGCCTGCGATCGCCGAGGAGGAATCCCGCCATGCCGTCAGGCTCATCGAACCGGACGGCGGGGGAAGCCCCCAGGCAGGCTCGCGAGCCGGTCCTGTCGCAGGATCCGCACGCCGTCCGCGAGCCGCGCGAGAACAACCTCGAACGGGCGATCGGCCACGCAGTGCGCGAGCGCCGGAAACGCCTGGGGATCACCTCGGCGGATCTCGCCGCGACCACGGGCCTGTCACCCGGGATGCTGTCGAAGATCGAGAACGGCAACATCTCGCCGTCCCTGACGACGCTGCAATTGCTCGCCCAGTCGCTCGGCATGCCGATCACCGGCTTCTTCCGGGGCTACGAGGAGGTCCGCAACGCGGTCTTCGTCAAGGCCGGTGAGGGTGTCGAGCTGGAGCGGCGCGGGACGCGGGCCGGGCACCAGTACAACCTGCTCGGGCATATTCACGAGAACACCAGCGGGGTCACGGTCGAGCCGTACCTGATCACGCTCACCACCGATTCGGACGTGTTCCCGACCTTCCAGCACGCGGGCCTGGAGTTTCTCTACATGCTGGAGGGCGAAGTCTTGTACCGCCATGGTGACCAGCACTTCCACATGCAGCCGGGCGACAGCCTGTTCTTCGACGCCGACGCGCCGCACGGCCCGGCGGAGCTGCTCATGCTGCCGGCCCGCTACCTGTCGGTGATCGCCTATCCGCAGGCGAGCAGCCCCGGCTGACCCGCAACGCTACGTTCCTGAGAAGAAATTTTATTTCTTGGCAGTTGATTTTTCCTGCGGTGTCCGCC
The DNA here is from genome assembly GCF_900103445.1 of Methylobacterium phyllostachyos. GTDB lineage: Bacteria > Pseudomonadota > Alphaproteobacteria > Rhizobiales > Beijerinckiaceae > Methylobacterium > Methylobacterium phyllostachyos. Next base: position 194,215 of record NZ_FNHS01000014.1, read on the forward strand.
TATGCTCAAGGCGTACTCACGACGGAGGTGGTGCCATGTGCGGCATCGTCGGATTGTTCCTGAAGGACCCCACCCTGGAGCCGCAGCTCGGCACGTTGCTCGCCGACATGCTCGTCACCATGACGGATCGCGGGCCGGATTCGGCAGGGCTGGCGATCTACGGGCCGCCGACGCCTGGCCTGTCGAAGATCACCGTGCAATCGGCTCAGGCTCTGGTGGACTTTCCCACCCTGGAGCAGCGCCTCGCGGAGGTCTCCGGCGGCTCGGCCCGAGTGGCAGTGAAGAGCTCGCACGCGGTGATCACTGTCGCCTCCGACCGCCTGGAGGCGACGCGGGCTGCACTGAAGGGCCTCTCCTCCGACCTGCGCGTGATGGGCGCAGGCGAGAGTGTCGAGATCTACAAGGAGGTCGGCCTGCCGAAGGATGTGGTGGAGCGCTTCGGCATCGCCGGGATGTCCGGCACCCACGGCATCGGCCACACCCGGATGGCGACGGAATCGGCCGTGACCACGATGGGCGCGCACCCGTTCTCGACGGGCGCTGACCAGTGCCTTGTCCATAACGGCTCGCTGTCGAACCACAACAACCTGCGCCGCAGCCTCGCCCGCGACGGCATGGCCTTCGAGACCCAGAACGACTCCGAGGTCGCGGCCGCCTACCTCACCACCGCGATGGCGCGGGGCCGGGACCTCGGCGCGGCGCTCGCCGGGGCGCTTGAGGATCTCGACGGGTTCTTCACCTTCGTGGTCGGCACCAAGTCCGGCTTCGGCGTGCTGCGCGATCCAATCGCCTGCAAGCCCGCGATCATGGCGGAGACCGACCGCTACGTCGCTTTCGGCTCGGAATACCGGGCGCTGGTCGGCCTGCCGGGGATCGAGACCGCCCGCGTGTGGGAGCCCGAGCCGGCGACCGTCTACTTCTGGGATCAGCGGCAGGCCGCCTGAGCCGCCCCGCTTCCCGCCCGTCACGGATCTCGTCCACGGATCTCGCCCATGCCCGTCTTCGATCTGGCGGCGACGCCCCTGCGCGCCCTGAACCAAGCCCTCCACGGCGTCGCTCCCGGCGCCAACGACACCGCCTTCGAGGTGCTGAACCCGCGTGGCCAACACGCGGTGGCGGTCGGGATCGACGGACCCGTCACCGTCACGGTGCGCGGCTCGGTCGGCTATTACTGCGCCGGCATGAACGACGGCGGCACCGTCACGGTGCAGGGCTCGGCGGGCCCCGGCGTCGCCGAGAACATGATGTCCGGCACGGTCGTGATCGAGGGTGACGCCTCGCAATATGCCGGCGCCACCGGGCGCGGCGGCCTCCTCGTCATCAAGGGCAACGCGGCTTCGCGCTGCGGCATCTCCATGAAGGGGATCGACATCGTCGTGCACGGCTCGATCGGGCACATGTCGGCCTTCATGGGCCAAACCGGCTCCCTGGTGGTGCTGGGCGATGCCGGCGAGGCTCTGGGCGACTCGCTCTACGAGGCGAAGCTGTTCGTCCGCGGCAGCGTCAAGAGTCTCGGGGCCGACTGCATCGAGAAGCCGATGCGCGCCGAGCACCGGGAGCATCTCGCCGTCCTGCTCGACCGCGCCGGGGTGACGGACGTCCGGCCCGAAGAGTTCCGGCGCTACGGCTCGGCCCGCACGCTCTACAGCTTCAACATCGACAACGCCGACGCCTACTGAGAGCGCGCGCCGCCGAAGTGGATGCCGGTTCGGCGTAAGCAAGCGCGTCAAATCAAGGACTTAAAGCCGTTCCCGATCGGGAGCGGCTCAAGCGGGAGACCGGGCATGACCTACCAGAACCCGCCGATGCCGCCGCGCAAGTCGGCGACCTTCGACGACCACACGATGGCGGAGATCCGCCGAGCCGCGGCCACCGGCATCTACGACATCCGCGGCGGCGGCACGAAGCGCAAGCTCCCGCATCTCGACGATCTGCTGTTCCTCGGCGCCTCGATGTCGCGCTACCCGCTGGAGGGCTACCGGGAGACCTGCGGGACAGGCGTCACCCTCGGCACGCGGTTTGCGAAGAAGCCGATCGCGTTGAAGATCCCGATCACCATCGCCGGCATGAGCTTCGGATCCCTCTCGGCCAACGCCAAGGAGGCGCTCGGCCGCGGCGCGAGCCTGGCCGGCACCTCCACCACCACCGGCGACGGCGGCATGACCGACGAGGAGCGCGGCCATTCCGAGATCCTGGTCTATCAGTACCTGCCCTCGCGCTACGGCATGAATCCGCGCGACCTCCGGCGCGCCGACGCCATCGAGGTGGTGGTCGGCCAGGGCGCCAAGCCCGGCGGCGGCGGCATGCTGCTCGGCCAGAAGATCTCCGACCGGGTCGCCGCGATGCGCGATCTGCCGAAGGGCATCGACCAGCGCTCCGCCTGCCGCCACCCGGACTGGACCGGCCCGGACGATCTGGAGATCAAGATCGGCGAATTGCGCGAGATCACCGACTGGGAGAAGCCGATCTACGTGAAGGTGGGCGGCGCCCGGCCCTATTACGACACCGCGCTCGCCGCGAAGGCCGGGGCCGACGTCGTCGTCCTCGACGGTATGCAGGGTGGCACGGCGGCGACGCAGGACGTGTTCATCGAGCATGTCGGCCAGCCGACGCTGGCCTGCATTCGCCCCGCCGTGCAGGCGCTGCAGGATCTCGGCCTGCACCGGAGCGTGCAGCTCGTCATCTCCGGCGGCATCCGCTCGGGCGCGGATGTCGCCAAGGCCATCGCGCTGGGGGCGGACGCGGTCTCGATCGGCACCGCCGCGCTCGTCGCCATCGGCGACAACGACCCGGCCTACGAGGAGGAGTACCGCAAGCTCGGCTCCACCGCGGGCGCCTACGACGACTGGCACGAGGGCCGCGACCCCGCGGGCATCACCACGCAGGATCCCGAGCTGATGGCCCGCCTCGACCCAGTGCGCGCCGGCCGGCGGCTCGCCAACTACCTGAAGGTGATGACCCTGGAGGCGCAGACCATCGCGCGCGCCTGCGGCCACAACCACCTACACAATCTGGAGCCCGAGGATCTCGTGGCGCTGACCCTGGAAGCCGCCGCCATGGCCCGCGTGCCGCTGGCCGGGACCGACTGGTACCCGGGCAAAGCCGGCTTCTAAGCTCAACAACCCCGCCGGTCGCGCCGGAACGGGGCGCGACCGGCCCCCAACCGATCCGCGCTCAGGGGGCTGCCGTGACGACCGACCTTTCCGCCTACGCCGCCGAGCACGGCGTGAAGTACTTCATGATCTCCTACACGGACCTGTTCGGCTGCCAGCGCGCCAAGCTGGTGCCCGCGCAGGCGATCGGCGCCATGCAGCGCGACGGCGCGGGCTTTGCGGGCTTCGCCACCTGGCTCGACCTGACCCCGGCCCATCCCGACCTGTTCGCGATGCCGGACGCCGCCTCGGTGATCCGCCTGCCCTGGAAGCCGGACGTCGCCTGGGTGGCGGCCGACTGCACCATGGCGGACGCCCCCGTCGACCAGGCGCCCCGGGTGGTGCTGAAGCAACTCGTGGCACGGGCCGCCGCCGAGGGCTTGCGGGTGAAGACCGGTGTCGAGGCGGAGTTCTTCCTGCTGAGCCAGGACGGGGCGGCGATCTCCGACCATCACGATCGGGCAGAGAAATCCTGCTACGACCAGCAGGCGCTGATGCGCCGCTACGACGTGATCGCCGAGATCTGCGACCACATGCTGGCTCTGGGCTGGAAGCCCTACCAGAACGACCACGAGGACGCGAACGGCCAGTTCGAGATGAACTGGGAATACGACGATACCCTCGCCACCGCCGACAAGCACGCCTTCTTCAAGTTCATGGTCCGGTCGGTCGCCGAGCGGCACGGCCTGCGGGCGACCTTCATGCCGAAGCCGTTCCCAGGGCTCACCGGCAATGGCTGCCACTGCCACGTCTCGGTGTGGAACATGGCCGGCACCGAGAACGCCTTCGCGGATCCCGAGATGCCATTCGGCCTGTCGACCCGGGGCCGGCATTTCCTGGGTGGGATCATGCGGCACGCGCCCGCGCTCGCCGCGATCACCAACCCGACGGTCAATTCCTACAAGCGCATCAACGCGCCGCGCACGATCTCGGGGGCGACCTGGGCGCCGAACGCCGTGACCTGGACCGGCAACAACCGCACGCACATGGTGCGGGTGCCCGGGCCCGGCCGGTTCGAGTTGCGCCTGCCCGACGGCGCGGCCAACCCCTACCTGCTCCAGGCGGCGATCCTGGCGGCCGGCCTCGACGGGCTCGCGCACGCCGCCGACCCGGGGCCGCACAGCGACATCGACATGTACCGCGACGGCCACACGATCGCTGGCGCTCCGCGCCTGCCGCTCAACCTGCTGGACGCCTTGCGCGCCTTCGAGGCCGACGAGGCCCTGCGGACGAGCCTGGGGAGCACCTTCTCGGCCGCCTATCTCAAGCTGAAGCAGGGTGAGTGGAACAGCTACTGCGCCCATTTCACCGCCTGGGAGCGAGAGACCACGCTCGATGTCTGATTCGAAGTCAGCAGGCACGTAAGATCCGATCCTGCCGGCAACAGCCATCAACAGAGTAGGTCTTGCCGGCACCTGCCGTGGTGCCGGTAGATTGCTCTCGGCATATGATACTTTTGTTCGATGAGGACGCTTCGCGTCGTCATCTGCAATCGTGGACGACCGTTGCCAACTTATGCAATCGGACGCGCCCGCGATGTAACGCGCTGTTCAGTTAGGCCGCCGGCGCTCGAAAGCGTGTCATCGACACGGGGGCTGCGAACCAAGCCCGGATGGGCCGCGCGACGCGAAGGCTTTTCGCACCCCAGAAAAGATAAAGCCCGCCAACAACTTGGCGGGCTCACATCCGTTATTGGTGCCCAGGAAAGGACTCGAACCTTCACCTCTCGCGAGACTGGTACCTGAAACCAGCGCGTCTACCAATTCCGCCACCTGGGCATGTCGTCGGCTATCGGCCGGCGACGGCTCCGTTTAGGCAACCGAGCCGCCGCCGTCAATCGCGATTTCAGCCCCGCGGCCATTCCCGGATGTCGACGAACCGTCCGGCCACAGCCGCCGCCGCCGCCATCGCGGGCGAGACCAGATGCGTGCGCCCGCGCGGACCCTGCCGGCCCTCGAAGTTGCGGTTTGAGGTCGAGGCGCAGCGCTCGCCCGGCCGCAGCTTGTCCGGGTTCATGCCCAGGCACATCGAGCAGCCCGGCTCGCGCCAGTCGAACCCCGCTGCCTTCAGGATCTTGTCGAGACCCTCGGCCTCCGCCTGCGCCTTCACGAGGCCCGAGCCCGGCACGATCATCGCCGAGACGCCGTCGTGCACCTTGCGGTCGCCTACCACCCGCGCAACCTCGCGCAGATCCTCGATCCGCCCATTGGTGCAGGAGCCGATGAAGACCCGGTCGAGGGTAATGTCGGTGATCCGGGTACCCGGCGTCAGCCCCATATAGGCCAGGGCTTTCTCCTTGGACTGCCGCTTGTTCTCGTCGGCGATCTCCGACGGGTCCGGCACGCGGCCCTGGACCGAGATCACGTCCTCCGGGCTCGTGCCCCAGCTGACGATCGGCGGCAGGTTGGCGGCGTCGAGGCGCACCTCGCGGTCGAAGAAGGCGCCCTCGTCCGTGACGAGGCTCTCCCAGTAGCGGCACGCGGTATCGAAGGCCGCGCCCTTCGGGGCCTTGGGCCGGTCCTTCACGTACGCGAAGGTCGTGGCGTCGGGGGCGACCAAGCCGGCCCGTGCCCCGCCCTCGATCGACATGTTGCAGATCGTCATCCGTCCCTCCATCGAGAGGGCGCGGATCGCCTCACCAGCATACTCGATCACGTGGCCGGTGCCGCCCGCGGTGCCGATCTCGCCGATGATCGCCAGGATGATGTCCTTGGCGGTCACCCCCGGCGGCAGGGTGCCGTCGACGGTGACGCGCATGTTTCTGGCCTTGCGCTGCACCAGCGTCTGGGTGGCCAGCACATGCTCGACCTCCGAGGTGCCGATGCCGTGCGCCAGCGATCCGAAGGCGCCGTGCGTCGAGGTGTGGGAGTCGCCGCACACGATGGTCTGGCCGGGCAGCGTGAAGCCCTGCTCCGGACCGATGATGTGAACGATGCCCTGGCGCCGGTCGAAGGCATCGTAGAATTCGACGCCGAAGTCGCGCACGTTCTCGGCCAGCGCCTCGAGCTGGGTCCGGCTCTCGGGATCCTCGATGCCCTGGCTGCGATCGGAGGTCTGGACGTTGTGGTCCACCACCGCCAGCGTCTTCTCCGGGTGGCGCACCCTGCGGCCGGCCGCGCGAAGGCCCTCGAAGGCCTGCGGGCTCGTGACCTCGTGAACGAGGTGCCGGTCGATGTAGAGGAGGCAGGAGCCGTCCGGCTGGACATCGACGACGTGGTCGTCCCAAATCTTGTCGTAAAGGGTGCGCGGGCTGGTCATTGGTCTTCGTCTTCGGAGATGGGGCGGTGCAAAACTCTCGCGATGATGCGGCTTCCTTAGTAGGCATCGCGCACGGTTTGCGAAAGAGGCGAGCCCCGCCGCTGTCAAATGGCCGCCCGGCGCCGGTGGAGGGATGTCAGCGGCTGCGCCGTATCCCGCTGGCGTTGCACCCCGTCGAGGCCCTATGCCGATCGGGGGAGCCGGCCGCATCGCTGAACGGCCGAAGGTGGGAGTGAACGATGCCAGATGCGCCGGCCGAGATCCTGTTCCTGCGGAAGATGCATCCGCTGGTTGAGGCAGCCTTCGAAGGGCGGCACGTCGTCCATAGGTTTGCGGACGCCGCGGATCCCGACGCGCTGCTCGCCGAGGTCGGACCGCGGATCCGGGGGTTGGTGGTCGGGGGCGGGGTGGACGCGTCCCTGATGGACCGGCTGCCGAAGCTCGAACTGATCGCCAATTTCGGGGTCGGCTACGACGCGGTCGATGCCGGGGCGGCGCAAGAGCGCGGTATCGTCGTCACCAACACGCCGGACGTGCTGACCGACGAGGTCGCCGACCTCGCGATCGGCCTCACCCTCGCCACCCTGCGGCGGCTTCCGCAGGCCGACCGCTACCTGCGCGCCGGCCACTGGCCGAAGGCCCCCTTCCCGCTCACCGCCTCCCTGCGCGGGCGGCGCGTCGGCATCCTGGGGCTCGGACGGATCGGGCGGGCGATCGCCAAGCGGCTCGAGAGCTTTGGGGTTGCGATCGACTATCACGGCCGCCGCCGGCAGGCGGACGTACCCTATACCTATCACGACAGCCTGATCGGGATGGCCAAGGCGGTCCACATCCTGATCGTGGTTGCCCCCGGCGGCCCCGAGACCCGCGGGCTGATCGATGCCGCCGTGCTGGAGGCGCTGGGGCCGGAGGGGATCCTGATCAACGTGGCGCGGGGCACGCTCGTCGACGAGGCGGCACTCACCGCGGCGCTGAAGGCCGGCACGATCCTGGGGGCCGGCCTCGACGTGTTCGAGAACGAGCCGCACGTGCCGGAGGACCTCGCTGCCCTCGACAACACGGTGCTGCTGCCACATGTCGGCTCGGCCTCCGAGCACACCCGGGCGGCGATGGCGCAACTCGTCGTCGACAACGTCGTCTCGTGGTTCGAGGGGCGGGGCCCGCTGACGCCCGTCGCCGAGACGCCCTGGAGCCCGCAATCGTGAAGTCGGCATCGGTCGCCCTGCTCGCCGCCCTCGCCCTGTTGCCGTGGCCAGCCTGGGCGCAGGACGATCCTACGGCGCCATCCGAGCCGGATGCCGCGGCCACACCGACCCTGGCGGCACCGCCCGTCGCGCCCCTCGCTGCGCCCCCTGTCCTGCCCGGCCTCCCCGAGCGGGTCAGCGAGGTTCCCGGCACCTGGGATCTCTCGCGCGACGGCACCAACCGGCGCTGCGTGATGACCCTCGTCCTGGACAGCGGCGAGTCCGGGCGACGTCTGCGCTTCCCTGCCGGGTGCCGGCGGGCCTTGCCGATCATGAACGGGATGGCCGGCTGGCTCTTCGTCGACAGGGGGCTGCGGCTTGTTGACCGCAACGTCCGGCCGATCCTGGATTTCTCCCGCCGCCCCGACAAGCGCAGCTACGTCGCCAAGCTGGAGAATGGCGAGCAGTACAGCCTCGTACCCCTCGATACCGTGGCGATGCGTCCGGTCGGTGCGGCGGCCGCGGACCTTGTGCCGGACATGGCGGCCCCGAAGCCCGCCGCCCTCCAGGCGGCGGCACCGGTCCCGGCCGAACTCCAAGCGCCCGCCGTGACGGCCGGGCCAACACCCGCGCCGGGGACCTACGCCCTCGACCGCTTCCAGGAGCGCGACACCTGCCGGATCACGCTGGACGCGGCCGGCGGTGGCGTCCACGTCGTCCCGGGCTGCCATGATGGCGGCCTCGAGGTGTTCGATCCGGTCCGCTGGCGCTACGCCAACGGCCGGATGACCCTCACGGCCAAGCGTGGCCACACCATCGACCTCGTGCCGGGCGGGGACGGGCGCTGGAGGCGCGATCCGGAGGTCGGCACGACCTTCATGCTGCGCCGCGTGGAGTGATCCTACAGCGACAAATTCCGGCCGTCCTGAACCGGCAGCATCCGCTCCAGCAGCCCGTCGCGGCGGATGATGAGGTGCCATGCGGTGCCGGTGATGTGCAGGAGCACCAGGGCATAGACGAACCATTGCCCGACGAGGTGGATCGATTCCGCGATTCTCTGGGGACCCTCGTCCTTGGTCAGGCCCGGGATCGTGAACAGCCAGAAATACGGCGTGTCGCGGCCCGAGAAGGCGCTCAGCAGGTAGCCGCTGATCGGCATGATCAGGAAGATCGCGTAGAGCAGGTAGTGGTTGACGCGCCCGATCAGCGTCAGGAGCCGCGGCGCCTTGGGATCCGGCGGCGCGGGCCGGATCATGCGCCAGACGATCCGCAGGACCACGATCGCCAGGATCGTTAGGCCGACCGACTTGTGCAGGGTGAATAGGGTCCCCTTGGCGGGGGCGGGCGGCAGGCTGACCGCCACCCAGGCAAGGGGCAGGACGGCCAGGACGAGCGCCGCCGTCACCCAGTGCAGGGCCTGCGAGACCGGGTTGTAGCGCGGCAGCCCGGAGGCCGTGACGTAAGTGGCCGGCAGTGCCGTTTGCGCGGCTTTGCCGATCGTGGTCGGAGAACCTGACATGATTCCTCGCGCGAGTGCGTGGTCCTGTCAGCACCTAGGGCCGGCTGCGATCCCGGGGAGTGCGCTACCGCATCGCTTCCGAGGACGTTTCGCAATCCGCAGCTGGGCGGCGGTGCGAATCGGAAATCCCCCGAACTCACCGATTCAGGTCTCAAACTGAAAGCGGTTGCATCTGTGGCTATTCCCGCCCCGCCGAGGCTACGGAAATCCACACCTCCAGGCACCAAAGCCGTGAGAGCAGAGCGCATTTCCCTCCCCATCCCCACAAGGAGACGAGAGAGTTTCGCGGCTGATGAGGCCTGAACCCTAGTCGTCCATCGAAGGAGGATGGAGAGGCGCGGTCAGCTACATCCTTCAAGCCTGACCGTCATGTCCCGCTGCTCCCGAGAGCCTCACCGCGCGTTCAAGACCGCCACGTCGACTGGCCGCGCCACGTCGATGAGCGCTGCGAGTTCCGCCGCTGCGCTGCCGAGCCGGGCCGCCACGGTCTGATCCAGGATCTGGCCATCCGCCATGTCGTCGGAGCCCGCATAGACTGAGGTCGGCGCCACATGCGCGGCGAAGAAGCCGAACAGGGGCCGCAGGCTGTGCTCGACCACGAGGGCGTGGCGCAACCCGCCCCCCGTGGCGGTGAGTGCCACCGGCATCCCCGCCATCCGGGCCGGATCCACGAAGTCGAACACGTGCTTGAACAGCCCGGCGTAACCGCCTTGATAGACGGGCGTTCCGACGATCAGTGCATCTGCGCCCTCGATCGCCTCGATGAGCTGCGCGGCCGAGGCCGACAGTTCGTCGCGCTGCGTGGCGCCGAGGCCCGGGCCGGCATCGATCAGGTCGTAGACCGCCAGGTCGATCCGGCGCAGGCGGCCGAGTTCGGCCCCGAGCGCCTCGACCAGGATGCGAGTTCGGGACGGGCGCTTGGCGCTTCCCGAGAAGGCGACGACGCGGGCAGGATGCGGCATGGCGCTCAACGGCTTGTTCATCGGATGACCTTCCGCGGCGGGACGCCCGGGTTCGGGATGTCGAACGATCTGGCGCCTGCCCGACAGGCCGCGGGGGCCACGCCGAGGGTAGCGCATTTCGGCCCGGGAAGAACCCTCGCCGCGCGCGCGCGCCGCACTTGGGTGAATCGATCGGGATGGATGTTCCAAGCGATGCTCATGGCCGCAACCGCCAGACGTGGCTACGCTTGATCTCGGCATCCTCCAGGGCGCGCGAAACGGGAACCGAATAGCTCGCCAAGCAGTCGAGCCGGTCGCGCGGCAGGTAGGTGCGGCCCGGATCGCCGATCAGGACCTGAACGCCGCGGCCCTGCAGCGCGCAGAGCCACCCCGTCACCGCCTCGGCGAGGTCGCGCTCGTAGAAAACGTCGGCTGCCAGAACGAGATCGACCGCGGGATCCGTCCCGAGCAGGTCGTCGGCGACTGGCTCGATCACGCCCGCCACGCCGTTGGCCGTGGCGTTCAGGCGGATCGTCGCCATGGCGAAGGGGTCGAGGTCGCTCGCGGTCACGTGCCGGGCGCCGGCCCGCGCCGCCGCGATCGCCACGAGGCCGGAGCCCGACGCAAAGTCGATGGCCCGGGCGCCGGCCACGAGCGCCGGATTGTCGAGGATGTAGCGGGCGAGCGCCTGACCGCCCGCCCAGGCGAAGGCCCAGAATGGCGGCGGCAGGCCGATCGCCTCCAGCTCCTCCTCGGTCTTCTCCCACAGGGCGGTCGCCTCGTCGGCGACGTGGAGGCTGATCTCGGGGGCGTGGGGTACCGGCAGCAGGCGGGTATGGGCGCGGATGAAGCCTTCGGGATCGTCGGGCGGGCGCATCTTCAACCCTCCAGCAGATCGCGCCAGAGGGCGCAGACGGCCTCGGTCACCGCGGCCTCGGTGAAGCCCCCGGACTCGATCCGCGCCCGCGCCGCCGCGCCGAGGCTCGCCACGAGCGCCGGATCGCGGCTCAGCCGAACCAAGGCCTGTGCCAAAGCCGGCGCGTCGTCAGTCGGGACGAGCAGACCCTCGACGCCGTCGCGCACGAGGCTGCGGCAGCCCGGAACGTCCGAGGCGACCAGCGCCCGGCCGCAGGCGGCGGCCTCCAGCAGGGTGCGCGGCAGCCCTTCCCCGCCCCGGGATGGCAGGCAGGCGACATGGTGGGACGCCCAGACACCGGCCACGTCGGCGGTGGGCCCGTGCCAAGCGACGCCGTCGCGGCTCCAATCCCGCAGCGTCGCCTCGGCGATCGCGCGCCGGTTCGACGGGTCGGGCGCGCCGTAGAGATTGAGCTCGACCGGCGCGCCCTGCGCACGGGCAAGGCGGACGGCCTCCACGGCCACATCGATCCCCTTCGACCACAGCATGCGCGCGACGAGCGCGACCCGCAGGGGCGGCGTCGGCGGCAAGGGCTGCGGCTGGTAGGCGGCGAGGTCCACCCCCGCGCCGCCGACCACGGTGACCGCCTGGTCCAGCGGATCGAGGCCCAGCGCCCGGGCGTCGTCCGGGTTCTCGAACAGGAAGCGCGTGCGCGACGAGGCGAGCGGGCCGCGGATCAGCGTCCGCAGGGCGAGCCGCGCCGCGGACCCGAGCCGGTCCTTGCGGGCGCCCACGAGGCCGAGGCCGGTCAGGGCGTAGACCCGCGCCGGGATGCCGGCCATCGCGGCGGCGGTCCCGCCGATCAGGATCCCGCGCAGCGCGATGCAGTGGACGATATCGGCCCGGAGCGCCTTCAGGATCCCGGCGAGCTGCCCGGCCGCGTAGCCCGCCGCCATGGGGCTGAGGCTCGACCGTTCCGCCTCCAGGGGCACGACGCGCGCGCCGGTCGCCTCGATGGCCGCGCGGTGCGCGCGGACCCGCGTGACGACGGTGACCGACAGGCCCATGGCGATCGCGGCCCGCGCCATCGGCAGGAAGTGCGAGGCGAAGAACCAATCTTCGGTCACCACGAAGGCAAGATTACGCATTGGGGCGGGCAGGTTTTCGGGGGCGGCGCTCGTCATCGCAGCCCTCTAGCACGGCGTGGCCGATTGGCCTGCGGCGGATGCGCAGGCGAGGAACAGCGCTCCCGCGCCGCCGGTTGACCAGAGCCTTCTCGCCGGCCCGGCAGCCGGCTGCGTATGTGAGGGAACGGGCGATGGCGGCTGTCGAAACAGAAGAGGGCGGCAGGAACCTGCGGGAGGCCGCGGAGGAGGCCGGGCTTGCTTACGTCGATGACAGCCGGCCGGGCCTGACCCGCAAGCGCAGCGGCACAGGCTTCCGCTACCTCGACGCGAAGGGCGCGCCGCTTCGCGACAAAGCGGTGCTGGCTCGCATCAAGGCGCTCGCCATCCCCCCGGCCTACACCGATGTCTGGATCTGCCCCCGCCGCAACGGCCACATCCAGGCGACCGGCCGGGACGCCAAGGGGCGCAAGCAGTACCGCTACCATCCGGATTTCCGGCAGGCCCGGGAGGCCAACAAGTTCTCGCGGATCATGGCCTTCGCGGACGCCCTGCCGGGCATCCGCCAGCGGGTCGATGCCGACATGAAGCGGCCGGGCCTCCCCCGCGACAAGGTGCTCGCCACGGTGGTCCATCTGCTCGAAACGACGCTGATCCGGGTCGGTAATGACGATTACGCGCGCACCAACAAGAGCTATGGGCTCACCACCCTGCGCGACCCCCATGTCCGGATCGAGGGCTCGGCCCTGTCGTTCCGTTTCAAGGGCAAGAGCGGCAAGACCTGGGATGTCGCCCTGAAGGACCGCCGCGTCGCCCGGATCGTGAAGGCCTGTCAGGACCTGCCCGGGCAGGAGCTGTTCCAGTATATCGACGGGGACGGCACCCAGCGCGACGTCACCTCCTCGGACGTGAACGCCTACTTGCGCGAGATCACGGGCGAGGATTTCACCGCCAAGGATTTCCGCACCTGGGCCGGCACCGTGCTGGCCGCCCTGGCGCTGCGCGAATTCGAGAGTTTCGACAGCGACGCGGCCGCCAAGCGCAACGTCCGGGCCGCGATCGAGAGCGTGGCGGGGCGGCTGGGCAACACGCCGACCATCTGCCGCAAATGCTACATCCATCCGCAGGTCCTCGACTGCTACATGGAGGGGGGCCTGCTCCTGCACGTGAAGGATGTGGTCGAGTCGGAGCTGAGCCAGGATCTCTCCAGCCTCCGCTCCGAGGAGGCCGCCGTGCTGGCGCTGCTCCAGGCGCGGCTCGCTGCCAGCGAGGACGCGGCGCGGGACGGCAAGCGGGTTAAGCCGGCCGGCAAGCGGAGTTCGCCGGGGCGGAAGGCGCGGAACAAGGCCTCGGCTTCGAAAGCGGAGCGCCCGTCGCGCAGCGGATCCGAAGTGCGGGTCGGGGCCGCCTGAGGCGGCCACCACCCACGGTCTTACCCGGTCCGGTCAGTGCCGCGACTGGCTGTCGTTGCCCGACGGCCGCCGGTCGATGGTGCGCCGGACCTGATCGCCCGAATCCACCACCGGTGCCAGACCGAGCTGGCGAGCGAGGGAGACGAGATCCTTCAGCCGGCCGGTCTGCGTCTTGCGGCGCAGGTTGAGCCGGTGCGTCTCCACCGTGCGGACGCTGAGCGCGAGGCGCCGGGCCACCTCCTTGTTGCTGAAGCCCGAGCTGAGGAAGCGCAGCACCTCGGCCTCGCGCGGCGTGAGCCCCAGGCTGTCGGCCGGCTCGTTCGCCAACGACAGGGGCTGCTCCGGCGGTACGAGGCAGTCGGAACCCTCCGCCAGGGCAAGCAGCGCCGCCGCGAGTTCGCGCGGGGCCTTCGAGCGGGCCACGAAGGCGTCGGCACCCGCAGCCAGCAGGGCGCGCAGATCGTCCGCCGTCAGCGCGCCGAACACCACCAGGGTGCGCAGGTGCGGCTGCCGTTCCTTGAGATCGACGATGCGTGCGATCCCGTCGGCGAGCCGGATCTCGTCGAGGAAGACCAGCGCGACCGCGGAACCGGCCTCGGCCATATCCAGATCGGCCGCGCCGATCGTGTGGAATTCCGGCATGTGTTCCAGGGTCGCACGGACGGTTGCGCTCAGGTCCTGCGGTTCATCCAGGATCAGGACGCCAACAGCGGTACTCATTGCCTCGCACTCCGCTCTCCCGGCTCGATACAAGCGACCGGGATCGGAGACTAGGTTCCAAGAACTGTTCCAGCGGGCGTTCGTCAATATTAAGCTTGATATCGGCATATATGCCGACAATTCAGATAAATTCTCGGCGGTCGCGTCCCGATCCGGGACTTGCCTGCAACGTGCTTAACGGCACTGTTCCGATATGGGGCAGCGGGACTGGCTCATTGCGCGACGATTGGCACCGCGTCCGGTGTCGATGCCACGACGCGGTTCCGCCCGCCGCTTTTGGCTGCGTAGAGGGCGATATCGGCACGCTTGATCAGCGCCTCGACACTGTCTCCGTCGGCCCAGGTGCTGACGCCGAAGCTGCAACTCAGCGTGACGGTGGCGTCGCCCGCACGAATCCGCAGATCCTGCACGTTCGAGCGCAGGCGCTCGGCCCGCGTGGTGGCTTCCGACAGACAGCACCGCGGCAGGATCAGGGCGAACTCCTCGCCGCCGAGCCGACCGCCGATGCCCTCCCCGGCGATCAGATCGGCCACCGCGGTGATCGCGCGGTCGCCGGTATCGTGCCCGTGCTGGTCGTTGATGCGCTTGAAGTGGTCGATATCGGCCAGGATCGCCGAGACTCCGCCCGGATGGCTATTCCGCTCCGCCGCGATCCGGGCCCGGTTGAAGAAGGCGCGCCGGTTCAGCGCGCCGGTCAGCGGATCTGTCTCGGCGAGGCGGATCAACTCCTCCTGCATGGTGGTCAGGCGCTCGGCGGCGCGCAGCCGGGCATTCAGCTCCTCCGCGCTCGGCGGCTTCTCGATGAAGTCGTCCGCGCCGCTGTCGAGGGCCTCGGCCAAGCTGCGGACGTTGCGCACCGACGACATCGTGATGACGTGGAGCGGCCCCCGCTCCTCCGCAATCAGGCGTGCGGACCAGCACAGTTCGAGACCGCATAGCGGCCGCACCTCCAGGCTGGTGATCAGAACGCGGACCGTGGGCGTCGCCCTGAGAAACCCGAGCGCCTCCGCCGAATCCGTGAAGGCATGCACGGCGTGTCCGCGCGGCTCGATCAGCGACGCGATGATCTGAAGGACGACACGGCTCGAATCGACGATGACGATCTGCATGGCGGACCTGAGATTGATATCTGCAGGGTACGCCAAAAGACTTAACCTACCCACAACGGGATGGATGTCAGTATGAGCTTGGCAATAACTACCCCGGACAAGCGCTATATCGTTGTCCGCGGACGACTTTGGCGCTGTGCCAACCCTGACCTCTCGTCGGAGCGGCGGGCGATGCTGGTATCCGAATTGATGGCGGCACGCCGCGCCGTGAAGGAGGCCAAGCGGGCCGAACGCGCGGGCGAGGCGGACGCGGCCGGGGCTCTGGCCGCCGCCCGTGACGCGGTGAACGCCGCCAAGATCGCGCTCGGCGAGCGTGGGCCGGTCTGGTGGCGCGACGGCGCGCCGGACCTGAATCGGCATCTGGTCCGCACCACGCCTTATGCGGCGTGGTATGCCGCGCTCAGCGACGAGGAACCTGAATCGCGATGATCCGAGCGCCCGTCGTGCGATCCTCCTCCAGGGCGCCGAGCTGGCGGCGCGCCTTCGGGCTACCGGTACGAATGACGGTGAGGGACGGTTGTGCCGTAGGGGCGGCTGCGATGCCGCTGACCGTCGGGACCCCGTAGGTGCCATAGCTCCACGGGGACGGGACGATCTGCGTGGGACTGGGCACGTGGGTCAGGGGTGCGCCGATATAATCACCGCGCACGAATTCTCCGGCGAAGCCGTATGTGTCCGCATAGGCGGGCGCGTAGGGAGCGCCGCCGTAACCCTGCGCCGAGGCCGGCGCAGCCAGGATGAGGGCGAGGAGCGGCAGAGTTGTCCGGATCGCCATGGGCCGTTCCGTTGCGTGTCGGCACGACAGCGTCGCGCAGGATGCTGGGAAACCGACCCAACCCGACGCCGTTCCGCGATCCCAGCCGCGAAGAGTGCGTAAGTCCGATCCGTATATCCTGCCGGTCCTGAGGCGTCTCAGCGGCAGGTCGTGATCCGGCGGACCACCCAGCCCTCGCCTTCGATCCACAGGCGGCGGCGTGACCGGCTGCAACTCGCGTCGTCGTCACGTTCGATGCTGGCGGCGGCGTGAACCGGGGACCCGGCATCCGCCACCTTGGTCTCGGTCTGGGTGTCGGCGGCCTGGGTGGCCGTGGCCGCCAGAAGAAACGCGGCGCTCGCCAAGCCGAGTGCGGTCGTTCGAAGGATCATGTCGCGGGAGGGCTCTGGCAACGTGTCGGGCGGGGTGCTGCAGGAATGCGCGGGCGTCTGCTTTGGTTTCATCGCGGGCGGTGGATGACGTGCGCCCCCGCGCGTCACGGTGGTGCTTAGACTTCCCGGCAATCGCCGCTAAAGGAGGTCTGACCCGTACGTGACGGCTCCCGGAACCGCCTGCAGATGCCCCCTGATCGGGGGACTTGTTGCGCTCCGGCTTGGGAGCCGGGGGCCGGAAGCAAAGGGTCTATGAGCAAGCCGAAACCGCCGACCAACGCGCTGCTGACGCCGGAGAAGCGGGCCGAGGACGTCGACCAGACGATCCGCCCGCTGAGCCTGGCCGAGTTCATCGGTCAGCGGGCGGCCCGGGCCAACATGCAGATCTTCATCGAGGCCGCCCGCAAGACCGGCCAGGCCCTCGACCACGTGCTGTTCGTCGGCCCCCCGGGCCTCGGCAAGACCACGCTCGCCCAGATCGTCGCCCGCGAGCTCGGGGTCAACTTCCGCTCAACCTCCGGGCCGGTCATCGCCAAGGCCGGCGATCTCGCCGCTCAGCTCACCAACCTCGACGAGCGCGACGTCCTGTTCATCGACGAGATCCACCGCCTCAACCCGGCGGTGGAGGAGATCCTCTACCCGGCCATGGAGGATTACCAGCTCGACCTGATCATCGGCGAGGGTCCGGCGGCGCGCTCGGTCAAGATCGATCTGCCCAAGTTCACGCTGGTCGGCGCCACCACGCGCGCGGGCCTGCTGACCACGCCGCTGCGCGACCGGTTCGGCATCCCGATCCGGCTGGAGTTCTACGAGATCGACGAGCTGGAGCAGATCGTGGCCCGCGGGGCGCGGGTTCTCGGCCTCGGCATGTCGGCCGAGGGGGCCAACGAGATCGCACGGCGCGCGCGCGGCACGCCGCGGATCGCGGGGCGGCTGCTGCGGCGGGTGCGCGATTTCGCCGTGGTGGCGGAGGCCGAGAC
>NZ_FNHS01000004.1 GCF_900103445.1 Methylobacterium phyllostachyos
CGCCGGTGAAGTAGAAGCTCCAGTTGTCCGCCACCTTGCCGTATTCGAGGTAGCCGGCGGTGCGGCCGTCCGAGCCGCCCCAGGCCGAGATCTCGGTGCCCTGCCAGGTGAAGCCGTTCTTCATCTGGATGTTGACCGCGCCGCCGATGGCGTTGAGGCCGAAGACGGGGTTGCCGGTGACCACGTCGATGCGCTGGATGGCCTGCGGCGGGATCAGGTCGAAGTTGACGACGTCGCCGAAGGCCTCGTTGATGCGGATGCCGTTCTGGTAGACGGCCAGTCCCTGAGGCACGCCCTGGACGGGAGAGGCGGTGAAGCCGCGGTAGTTCAGATCGACGCGGTTGCCGTTGCCCTGGGAGTCGTTGACGTTCACGCCGGGGGTCGAGCGGGCGAAGGTTGCGATGATGTTGTCGGTGCCGCGATCGATGGCGATCTGGCGCGGCGTGACGGTCTCGACGGTGCTGGGGATCTTGTTGAGGGGCTGCTCGGAGCCGCGCAGGCGCACGCTGCCGGGGGCGAGCGGGACGGTGGGGGCGATCTGTGCGGCCTGATCGAGGTTGAGGGCGCCGCTGGAATTGCCGCCGCCGGCACCGACCGGCGAGGTCGAGACGACGCTGATTTCGTCAAGTGTGACAGCTTGCTGTGCTTGTGCCAGTCCGGGCAACATTGCAACGGACGCGATCAAGCTGCCTCGTAAGGCGCGCATGTGTTCCCCCAACCAAGTCTATGCCCACGTCCTGCTTTTTCAGGTCCGCTCGATGCACTGATGCTTGTTCGTCAGATCCGCACAAATCACGGGATCGTGTTGAGGCTATTTTTACAGTCAGAGGTTCATCGCCGAACTCGTCCTGTGGCTTCGGCGCCACATCGATTGCGCCAGTTTCTCAGAGGGTTAGGGCAAGTTCGGAAATAGAAATCGGGATCATTCGGCAATCGCGTCAGCACGATGGTGATGTGATTTCGGGCCCCGGGGTCTCCGATCGCTGCACGTGGCCAAAACCGGGAATCGCAGCGTTCCTATCCACCTCCAATCCCGGCAAAACCACAATGGTTTTCCGACGGGGCGTGACGCACGCTCTCTCACGCGCCAGGCGAGTCGCCGCAGATCAGGTGCATCGGCCTGCGTGCCGAAACCGTCACGCGAGACGTGGCTCTGTCACGACAGAAGGTTCGAGCCGCTTCTTCCTCCGTCGCCCACGCCCGGGGCGTCGACGCTCCCGAGTCGGAAGTGAGGCGCCTCGTTCCGGGAGTGTCTGCTGCGTACCGTCGGCCCCGGAGAGATCTCTACGAGCGGGCTGGGTCGCGACGACCTCACCCACAGGACTTCATGACCGAACACCTTGCCGATGCCCTGGCCCGGTACGGCACCGAAGGCCCGATCAGCGCACCCTGCGGCGAGGTCGGGCCGCGCGCCAGCGACCAGCCAATCAGCAGCAGCATTCCTCGCCGCGGTCGCAGCAGGCTCCCCCTCCGGAACCGCCACCTCATGGCAACGCGGATCCGATCGACCCGCCGAGTCAGCTTTGCGGAGAGCGTAAGCCGCGCCGGTTGAGCGGCCGGAGGGCTTCAACTTTGATCGCCCGAGCATGGCACAGGCGCTGCCCGCCACGGTTCAGGTTTCCGGCTGAAGCTCGCGCCGTATGCGGCCACGGTAGCCCCAGTCCGTTCACGGGACGACAGGGAACGTCAGGGCATCCATGGTCCCTGACGTCGTACGGTGAGCGAGCTCTGGCGCGCGTGGGGCCGTGATTATGACCCGCGGCCCATAGGGATCTCGAACGGAATGACCGCCCCTGCGCGCGAATGCATCGAAGTGGTTCGACGACCCGACTAAACGACAAAGGCCGCAAAGATGCGGCCTTGTAAGTCATTCAGTTGGTTGGGAAAACTGGAGCGGGCGAAGGGATTCGAACCCTCGACCCCAACCTTGGCAAGGTTGTGCTCTACCCCTGAGCTACACCCGCTCACTAGTGCCGCGCCGCCTGGACTTTCGTGCCGGCGGCCCCCGGCGCGGCTCTCTAAACACCATTCCGTCGGACGACGCAAGCGTCTCTTTGCACCTTCGTGACGATTCACCAGTTCGGATCCGGCGGGAGGCCCTTACGGACCTCCCGCAAGCGGGCGCGAGTGGCGCGGGTCGTCCCCTCGGGCAGCGCATCGAGCGGGAAGAAAGCGCAGGCGGCGATCTCCCGGTCGGGCGCTTTGGGCCGCAGCACGGTGAAGGATGGCAGGACAAAGAGCGCCACGTGATCGCGGGGCGCGGCAGCGGCGTTGCGGTAGAGACCGATCAGCCGGGGCGGCGCGTCGGCGACGATCTCCGCTTCCTCGCGGAACTCGCGGATCATGGCCTCGACCGCCGTCTCCCCACGCTCGACGCCACCACCCGGCAGGTGCCATCCGCTGATGTAGGTGTGGCGCACCAGCCCCACGCGGCCCTCTGCGTCGACGGCGACGCCGCGCACCCCGAGGGTCATTCCCCGGGTCGCGAGCGCCCCGAGGTGGAACAGGCGCCGCAGCAGCCGCTGGTCGAGGAGCATGTCTGTGCGCAGCCGCGGATCAGACGACGTCGAGGGTGATCGCGCCGAGGCCGGCGATCGACGCCACCATGCGCTGTCCGCGCTCGACGGCACCGACGCCAGAGGGCGTGCCGGTAAAGATCAGATCACCCGGCTGCAGCGTGAAATAGCCCGACAGGTAGGCGACCTGTTCGGCCACAGACCAGATCATGTCACCGAGATCGCCCTTCTGGCGCGTCTCCCCATCCACCGACAAAGTGATCGGGCCTTGCGCCGGGTGGCCCACCAGCGAGGCCGGATGCAGGGCGCCGATCGGCCCCGAACTGTCCGCCGCCTTGCCGGTGTCCCAGGGCCGCGAGAGCTTCTTGGCCTCGTCCTGAAGATCGCGGCGGGTCATATCCAGGCCGATCGCGTAGCCGTAGACGTGATCGAGGGCGCCCTCGACCGGAAGGTCACTGCCGCCACCGGCGAGCGCGGCCACCAACTCAACCTCGAAATGATAGTTGCTGGTCTTGGGCGGATAGGGGTGGGGCGCCGGCTCGGAGCCGACGATCTGCAGGGCATCGGCCGGTTTCATGAAGAAGAACGGCGGCTCCCGGTCCGGATCGGCCCCCATTTCACGGGCGTGGGCGGCGTAGTTCCGACCGACGCAATACACGCGCCGGACAGGGAAAAAGTCGCTGCTGCCGACGATCGGGAGCGCGATGCGGGGCGGATTCTGGATGACGGAGAGCATCTCTGCCTCTGTGGTGAAACGTCCAGGGCCGGATATCGGCTGCCCGGGACCGACGCGACCGTTGTAAGGTGAGTGCTGCCGCGTGCCATACTGCCGGTTGTCGAGCGCGCGCTCTGGTCTACAAAATTTTTGCGATGACTCCGACAGCGACCACGCACGATACCCTGCTTGCCGCTTTGCGCGACGCCCTCGGCCCGCGCCACGTGCTGACCGAGCCGGACGATCTCGCGCCTTATGTGACCGAGACCCGGAAGCTCTTCACGGGCTCAGCGCTCGCAACGCTGCGTCCGGGCTCGACCCAGGAGGTGGCGTTTGCCGTCCGCGCCTGCACCCAGGCTGGCCTTTCGGTCGTGCCGCTCGGCGGCAATACCGGGCTCACCGGCGCCGGGATCCCGCAGGGCGGCGTGGTCCTGTCACTCGAACGGATGACGCGCCTGCGCGCCATCGATCCGGTGGATGCCACCATCACGGTGGAAGCGGGGATGATCCTGCAGGATGTTCAGGACGCCGCGGAGCGTGCCGGTTTGCTGTTCCCCCTCTCCTACGCCTCGCGCGGATCGGCGCGGATCGGCGGGGGGATCAGCACCAATGCCGGTGGGATCGCGGTCGTGGCCTACGGCAATGCCCGGGATCTCGTCCTCGGTCTCGAGGTGGTGTTGGCTGACGGGCGAGTCTGGAACGGGTTGAGAGCCCTGCGCAAGGACAATGCGGGCTATGATCTTAAGCAGCTCTTCATCGGCTCGGAGGGGACGCTTGGCATCGTCACGGCAGCGGTGCTGAAGCTGTATCCGAAGCCGCGCAGCACCAGCGTCGCCTTCGTCGGGCTGGATTCGGCACGGGCCGCCCTCGATCTGTTCGTGTTTCTGAGGACGCGGATGGATCGGGACCTGACGGCCTTCGAATACCTGCCACCCTTCGCTCTGGGGATCGTCCTGCGCCATGTCCCAGGTACGGTCCAACCGCTGGCCGGGGCGCACGGAGCCTACGCGCTCATCGAAGCCGCCTCGGCGCGGCCCGACTCGGATATGCGCGAGGCGCTGGAATCGGCGCTGGGCGAGGCCCTGGCGCAAGGACTGATCGCCGACGCCACAATCGGGGCGAGCGGTGCTCAGAACACCGCCTTATGGCGGCTGCGCGAGGGCATCCCCGAGGCGCAGACCCGCGAGGGCGCCTCGATCAAGCACGACGTGTCGGTGCCCCTGTCGCGCCTGCCCGATTTCCTGGAGCAGGCTGGTGCGGCCTGCATGGCGGAGATGCCCGGCCTGCGCCCCTGTGGCTTCGGCCATTTCGGCGACGGCAACATCCATTTCAACCTGTCGCAACCGCCGGGCATGCCGGCGGCAGATTTCCTGGCCGAATGGGGGCGCTTCAACCGCATCGTTCACGACATCGTGCATGGCTTCGGTGGTTCGATTGCGGCCGAGCACGGTGTGGGTTTGATCAAGCGCGAGGAGCTGGAGCGCTACGGCGATCCCGTCGGGCTCGACCTGATGCGCAAACTGAAGGATGCGCTCGATCCGGAACAGCTGCTGAACCCCGGCAAAATCATCGCTCGGCGTGTCGCAGGGCCAATCTCCGAACCCTGACAAATTTGTGCGGCGCGCCATAATTCGGCGCGGAGACAGGTGCAGGACAGACACGCACCGCGGCCATCGGCGGCGGCGGCCAACCGCGTTAAGCCTCTGCTAAGGCGGTCGTCAGACCCTTTTAAGACCGACGCGAACGTGTCCGTTACGGCCCGGCATGACAATTGCTCATCGTCCAAGCCATCTCGCATATGCGAGATGATGCGACGAACCGTCAACGACAGGCTGTGACACATCCTTTTGGAGATCGACGGAATGCCTACCTCATTGGCCCGCGTGCAGACCACGGAAGCGAGCCGCTATCTGCAGCAGCTCTGCCGGCACTGGAGCCACAAGTTCAAGGTTGAGGCGACCCCTGAGCACGGTACTGTTCCGTTCGGCGAGGATCGCGTCTGCACCTTCGACGCCGAACCGGACGCGCTGGTGATGCGCATCGACAGCACGGACCCGGTCAACCTCACACGGCTCGAGAACGTGGTGGCAGATCATCTGGCTCGCTTCGCCTTCCGCGAGAGCCTCGGCGACATCCGCTGGTCGCGCGCAGCCTGAAGCGCTTTCGGATGGGGTTGTCCGGTGCCTCGCCTGCTCTGGCGAGCGAATCGCCGAAGGCCCCTTAGCCGATACTCATCAGGCTGGCGTTGCCTCCGGCGGCAGCCGTGTTAATCGCGGTCGAGACCTCTTCGACCAGACCGGCTGCCCAGTAGAAATCGCCGTCGGCCAACGCGTTCGACGTGCGGGCCTGCATCGGCAGGATCGCGCCGTCCCGCGCCGCGACGGCGCAGTTGACGGCGCGCAGGCCTTCCCCCGCGCCCTCGAACAAGATCGCACGGACGTCGCCCGCGCGATCGAGGTCGGGCGCATGCGCGACGCGCGTCGCGAGGTCGGCTGGAAGGTCCCGTAGGAGCAGGCGGGCCCCTTCCCTTCCGACGACGACAGCCCGGTTCCCGCAGGCCAGAATCATCCCGATTTGAGTCAGCAAGCCCGCTTCGGTTTCGGCCACAGCGGCGACGAGCCCACGCGGCCGCAGCGCGTAGAGGTTCCGTTCACCGACCGGTCCTGCCAAGGCGATCTCGTGATTGGCTGGGTAGCGCGCCGCCGCCAGACGATGGGCCAGGGAGCCATGCCCCCGCGCGGCCAGCCAGTCGAGATAGGAGGGAACGGGAAAGCCCGAACCGGCAAGTCCATCAAGGATCGAATCCGGCGCTCTTCGGACCAAGCGTCCGAGATAGAGCGGACCGCCGGCTTTCGGCCCCGTACCGGACAGCCCGGAGCCGCCGAAGGGCTGCACGCCGACCACCGCACCGATCATGTTACGGTTCACGTAGCGGTTGCCGGCGCGGACACGGCCCAGGATCCGGGCGATGGTTCCATCGATGCGGCTGTGCAGGCCGAAAGTCAGGCCGTAGCCAGCTGCCTCAAGATCGGAAAGAAGATCGTCGAGCTCCGTCCGCCGGTAGCGCAGAACATGGAGCACGGGGCCGAAGACCTCGTGCTCGACATCGGCCACGCGGCCGATCTCGATCAGGGTTGGGGGTACGAAGGTCCCGCCGGTCGCCTCGGGCGGCAGGGCAAGTTGCTCAACGGGAAAGCCCCGGACGCGCATCGCCGCCACATGGCCGGCGATCCCGTTAGCCGCCGCCGCAGTGATTACCGGGCCTATATCGACGCGGATGCGGCGGGGATCGCCGATCGTCAGCTCGCGCAGGGCGCCCTTCAGCATATGCAGCACCCGGTCGGCGACGTCCTCCTGCAGGCATAAGATTCGCAGGGCCGAGCAGCGCTGTCCGGCCGAGTCGAAGGCCGAGGCGATGACATCCGCCACGACCTGCTCAGGGAGGGCGGACGAATCCACCACCATGGCGTTCTGGCCACCGGTCTCGGCAATGAGGGGCACCGGTTCGGCGTGGCGGCCGAGGCGCTGAGCCAAGCAATGCTGGATCTCCTTGGCGACCGCCGTCGAGCCGGTGAAGATCACGCCCTGGACCCGCGGATCCGCAACCAGAGCGGCACCGACCACGCCATCGCCGGGCAGGATCTGGAGCACGTCCTCGGGAACGCCCGCCGCCTGGAGCAGCCGCACGGCTTCGGCGGCGACGAGCGGCGTCTCCTCGGCTGGTTTGGCCAGAACCGTGTTGCCCGCCGCCAAAGCGGCCGCCACCTGCCCGACAAAGATCGCCAGTGGGAAATTCCACGGCGCGATGCATACGACCGGCCCGAGCGGTTCGTGCTCCGCCTTCAGGTTTCGCTCGGCCTCCACAGCGTAAAAGCGCAGAAAATCCACAGCCTCGCGGACTTCCGCGACGGCTGCGGCGAAGGTCTTGCCGGCCTCACGCACGATCAGGCCGACGAGCATCGGCATCTGGACCTCGAATTCCCCGGCGGCGCGCAGCAGGCCGGAGGTCCGCTCGGTTGCCGACCGCGCTGCCCAGGCCGGCGCGGCGGCTTCGGCGCGCGCGAGTGCACGGATGATGTCGGAAGGCGTGGCCGAATGGCAGGAGCCGACCACGTCCGCGGGATCGGCGGGGTTGCGCACGGGCGCGGCCTCTCCGGTCCCACCGCCCCCGGGGGGCATCGCCCGCCACACGGTCCGAACGCTCGCCGCCAGCCCCTTCGACAGCTGGGCGAGGGCCGCTTCGTCGGCGAGATCGAGGCCGGCGGCGTTGAACCGGACGGAACCGTAGAGCGCGCAGGGCAGAGCGATCCCCTCGTGCGGTGCGCCCGGGACCGGCATGGCGTTCACCGTCGCGACCGGGTCGGCGATCAGCGTCTCCACCGGCACGGATGCGTCGGCGACTTGGTTGACGAAGGAGGTGTTCGCCCCGTTCTCCAGAAGACGCCGGACCAGGTAGGCGAGCAGAGTCTCGTGCGCCCCCACGGGCGCGTAGATCCGGCACGGGCGCCGTAGGCCGGAGCCCGACACCACGTCCGCGTAGAGCGGCTCGCCCATCCCATGCAGGCATTGGAATTCATATTGGCCGAGGTGGAAGTCCGGCCCCGCCATCTCCACGATGCTGGCGAGCGTCTGCGCGTTGTGAGTGGCGAATTGCGGGAAGACCGCGTCCGG
The DNA here is from genome assembly GCF_900103445.1 of Methylobacterium phyllostachyos. Classification (GTDB taxonomy): domain Bacteria; phylum Pseudomonadota; class Alphaproteobacteria; order Rhizobiales; family Beijerinckiaceae; genus Methylobacterium; species Methylobacterium phyllostachyos. Next base: position 7,903 of record NZ_FNHS01000004.1, read on the forward strand.
GGCGGCAAGGAGCCGACGGGCGCAGGCGAGGTACGACACGTCGGTGTGAACCTTGCGGGTGAAGACGGGGAAAGCGGGGAGCCCGTCCACCTGCGCACGCTTGATCTCGCTATCCCAGTAGGCGCCCTTAACGAGGCGTACCATCAGGCGTCGCCCGCTGCGCCGGGCGAGGTCGATCAGCACCTCGATTGCGAAGGGACAGCGCTTGCCGTAGGCCTGGACTACGAAGCCAAGGCCGTCCCAGCCAGCCAGCTCGTGCGCGACCGCGAGTTCTTCCAGAATGTCGAGGGTGAGGTCGAGGCGGTCGGCCTCCTCGGCATCGATGTTCAGGCCGATATCGTAGGCCTTCGCCAGCTGCGCGAGGCTCAGCACCCGGGGCACAAGCTCGGCCAGGACGCGTCCGCGTTGCGCCCGGACGTAGCGCGGGTGGAGCGCCGACAGCTTGATCGAGATGCCCGGACCGCGCAGCACGCCGCGGCCGCCCGAGGCCTGGCCGATCGCGCGGATTGCTTCCTGGTAAGAGCCAAGGTACCGCGCGGCATCCTCCGTAGTGCGGGCCCCCTCGCCCAGCATATCGTACGAGGCGGCGAAGCCCTGTCGCTCCATCCGCCCAGCGTGGCGGAGGGCTTCTGCGATGGTCCGGCCGGCGACGAACTGCTCACCCATCATCCGAACGGCGAGATCGACGCCCCTGCGGATCAGAGGCTCACCGCCGCGGGCGATCAGCCGGGTGAGCGCGCTGGACAGGCCCGCCTCGTTCCGGGTCGCGGCCAGCCGGCTGGTTATCAGCAGGCCCCAGGTCGCCGCGTTGACGAATGGCGACGGGCTGTGTCCCAGATGGGCTGCCCAATCCCCGCCCGCGATCTTGTCCCGGATCAGCGCGTCGCGGGTGGCACGGTCCGGGATGCGCAGCAGCGCCTCGGCGAGGCACATCAGCGCGACGCCCTCCTCACTCGACAGGGTGTATTCGTGGATGAGGCCTTCCACCCCGCCGCGACGGACGCGGTGCCGCAGGGACTCCACCAGACCGCGGGCCGTAGCCGCGACACGTTCCGCCGCCGCAGCGGACAGGCTTGCCTGATCGAGCAGGGGCGCGATGCAGTCCGGTTCAGGCCGGCGGCTGGCCGTGATCACGGCCTGACGCAACGGTGACAGAGTGGGCGCGTCGATCGGATCGAACGTATCGGCGTCGCCATGGATGTCGCGGGATGCGAGCATGAACCATCCCCCGGACCGCTGCGCCGGCGCGGAGGCCGACTCGGCTCAGGCTACGCGGTGCAAAGCCGCGATTTAAGCCCCCTCGGTTGAAGACCGCTCATGGAGCCATCACGGTTTTGCATGCGCCGCGTCGATCGCATCGGTCAGGATCGGGCTCGCGCCCTCGCTCCGCAGCACGGCGTTCGGAATGACGACTGCGTCGGCGCAGGCCTGAACGACATGTGCGAGGTCGAACTGGACGGCGAGGCCACCAGCCTTGGCGTCGAGCCACGCCATCATGGCGGGAGGCGAGTCGTCGAACATCTTCTCGGCGACCGCCTTGCGGCATTCCGAGTCGTCACCGTCGCGCTTGGAACCGCCCGCCTTGGGGCGATAGAACCGAAGATACAGGGCGTGCAACCTCTGGGAGGCGAGCGTGACCATCTTGGTCCCGTCCGAACCCTCCGCGAGGGCGACCTTGCCGGTCAGGGCTGGAGGTAGCAGCGTGGTCCAGTCAACCGGTGCGCCAGTGGTCATGTCGTAGACGATCGACATGGTGCCGACGTCCGGATGGGCCCCACCGCAGAAGACGTCGTCGGTGATCGCGAAACTCACGAAGCGAGGGCCGCGCATCGGCGTTTGAATCGTCCGGGTCCAACCGCTGTGCGCACCGCCCTCGGTCCGGCACGCCTGATCAGCCTTGCGCACCTTGCCGTCGAGGGCCCGCAGAGCGGCGTTGATGCGGCGCTCTGCATCGTCGGCCGGCGCATCGATCTGCGGCATCGCCGCGATACCGGACCTCAGGTCCGGCATTGCCTTCAGCACCACCAGCCGATCGGCCGCGCAGGCCGGGAAGGCCAAGACGAACAAGAGGCCTCCCGTGCTGGCGCCACGCAGGCACACCGTTAGGGGTCGGTAGATCAAGCGCATCGTCACACCGTTCCTGATCGAATCGGGACTGGCTCGGGGGCATTGGCCGTCCGGCCAGGGCCGGGGTCAAGGATCGATGCGCCCGATGTCAGCGTCGAACGGCGCGCTTTGACACACGCGGTCACAGTGGCAGAACCCGCACCATGGGCACGATCCTCATCTACGGCGCCACGGGCTACACCGGCACGCTCCTCGCGCAACACGCCGTGGCACAGGGTCTGCGACCGATCTTGGGCGGGCGCGATCCGGATAAGCTGGGGCCGCTGGGGACGCGCCTCGGTCTCGAAACGCGCGTCGCGCGCCTGGACGAGCCGGAGCGTCTGCGCACGGCGCTGGCTGGGATCGCGGCCGTGATTCACGCTGCCGGCCCGTTCTCGAAGACGGCGCGGCCGATGGCGGATGCATGCCTCGCCACGGGCGCGCATTACGTCGATATCACCGGCGAGATCAGTGTCCTGGAGGCACTCGCGGCGCGGGGCGCTGAGGCGAAGGCGGCCGGCATCGTGCTCCTGCCGGCAGCGGGCTTCGACGTGGTGCCGAGCGATTGCCTTGCGGCCCATGTGGTCCGGCGGCTTCCCGGTGCGACCCATCTGCGGATCTCGATTGGCGGCTTCGGCGGCTTCAGCCGGGGCACCGCCCGCACCATGGTCGAGGGTATTGCCTGGGGGACGCGGGTGCGCCGGAACGGCCAGATCGTCGAGTTGCGGAGCCCGCCCCGAGGCAGCGCCGATTTCGGCCGCGGCCCGCGCCGGACCGTAGGTCTCGGCTGGGGCGACGTGTCGAGTGCGTGGTACTCGACCGGCGTCCCCAACATCGACGTGTATTTCGAGGCTTTCCCCGCCATGGCGGCTGCGGCCGGCCTGCCGGCGGGCATCCGGAGAGTCATCGCAGGCGGTATAGCGCAGCGGCTGATCAACCGCGGTATCGACCGGCTGCCGGAGGGGCCATCCGAAGTCGCGCGAGAAACGGCGCGCAGCACGTTTCTGGCCGAAGCCTGGGATGACGAAGGGCGAAGGGCGGCCAGCCGCCTGGAGACGCCCGAGGGCTATACCCTTACGGTCGCGACAGCCCTGGCGGTAGCCTGCCGCGTCGCCTCCGGTGCGGTGCCGACAGGCTTCCATACGCCGGTGACCGCTCTCGGGCCGGACTTTATACTGGATTTCCCTGACGTGGCGCGGACGGACCTCTGAACGCCCGCCAAAGTAAACGTCTAATAACTCCGGAACAAATTCGAGTTTGTAAAACCAGAATTCCTGATTTTGTTTGATGATAAACAGTCTTCGACGATAGAGTTGAACACATTTCAATTCTAATTATTTATGCCAATTATGGGTAATACCGATGCTGTCGTCCAGAGCATAATGACCGGTATTATTACGCCCTTATCGCAAAATCTGTAAAAGACAAGGCGCATATAAGTTATCATACCAATTGCACAAGATACATCATTCAAGTTTGCAGTTAAAAGAGATCTTTAACGTTCTTATCTACAGTCTATAAATTCGTGTTGCATTCTTCCGATAGGTCTGTAAAGAGCAGGTCATGTTGTTTATTGCCGACGGCAAAGTATCATGAGTTCGCGTATACCTAATAGTCAACTCCGCAAAGATCCTTCCATATTAATATTTGGTGGAACTGGCTACATAGGAAGTCGGCTGTATTTGCATCTGAAGAAAAGATACACATCTGTCGACACTGTTGATCTTGAGTCTCGCGGCAATTTTGTGAGCAATGATAATGTGAAAATCGATTACAATCACTTTCCAGCACATAAACTTCGGCGGTATGATGTTATTATTCTACTTGCTGCTCATTCCAACGTCAAACAATCTGTTGCTGATCCATTTGGTGCAATCGACAATAATCTCACCAAGTTTGTGAACTTGATAAGCAAGCTCGATAGCCAGAAACTGTTGTATGCAAGTTCATCCAGTATCTATACAGGCGTCGGCGGAGTGGCAGTCGATGAAGGCTGGAAGACCTTTAACTTCAGCAACATGTACGATTTCTCCAAGTACGCTTGCGACGGGATCGCGTCGTTGTTGTACGAAAACGCTTACGCTCTGAGATTCGGCACGGTCTGCGGCGCATCCCCGAATCTGCGTCCGGATTTGATGATCAATGCGATGGTCAAGGATGCGATCGAGGTAGGAAAAATAAAGATTTTCAATGGACACGTCCGTCGTCCAATTTTAGGCATTTCTGATTTATGCATGGCAATCGATCTGATTTTGTCTAACAATGCTGCGCCCGGAATTTACAACCTGTGCAGCTTCAACGCCTCGGTCTCAGAAATTGCCGAGCGCATCGCTACTTATCTCAAATGCAATACTGAAGTGCACCCACCGACAGAGACCTACGATTTTAGCATGGAAAATAAAAAAGCAGCTACAGAGCTTGGTTTCTGCCCAACCGCGACTGTCGAAACAATAGTTGACGAGTTAGTTGAACACTACAAAAAGTAGGAGGCATTTTTGGATTATAAAGATCTTATCCGCTGCGTCGCCTGCGATAGCGAGGATTTGCATACATATCTAGATCTCGGATCCCAGCCTCTCGCAAACTCATGTCATCCACCGGGTCAACAACTCGACCTCTATCCACTTGCCGTACGTGTCTGTACGCGGTGCTGGCATAGCCAACTATCTGCTGCCGTTGATCCCTCGAAATTGTTCGAACACTACCTTTACGTTAGTGGGACGACTCAGACGCTCAAAGCATATTTTGCAGATTTTGTCTTGAAGGTCGAAGCTATACTCGGCCGGCAGCACCTTCGTGTTCTCGACATCGCAAGCAATGATGGAAGTTTGTTGCAAGAGTTTAAAGATCGGTCGCACATTGTTCAAGGCGTCGATCCAGCAAAGAATCTGGCAGAATTGTCAGCTGCCAAAGGCGTTCCAACGCGGGTTGCATACTGGTCGTCAGATATCGCAGCTTCGTTTGATGAAAAATTTGATGTAATTGTCACAATGAATGTATTGGGACACGTGTCCGATCCGCTTTCTTTCCTGCAAGCTTGCGCTGATTCAATTGACGAGCAAGGCAGGATCTTCATCCAAACTTCTCAGGCCTTGATGCTTCAGAACGGCGAATTTGACACTATCTACCATGAGCATCATTCGTTCTTTACCTGCAATTCCTTCAGAGAACTTTCCCGGCGTGCGGGTTTGAAATTGATCAATATCGAATACGTTCCTGTCCACGGCACGTCTTACCTGTTTGAACTCGCACGGGAGGAAAGCGACGCAACTTCCAAAGCTCCATTCGCGATAGAACAGCAAGAGAAATTGCTTGGATATTACGAACTGCCGACATATATCCGCTTCGCAGAGCGCGCTGTATCAACGGTCAATCTTGTCCGGGATCTTGTCAGCTGGCACAAATCAGCCGGATACAAAATCATTGGTTACGGTGTTGCCGCGAAGGGAATGACGTTTCTGAATTTTTCTGGTATTGAGCTTAATTATATTATTGATGACAATCTACTAAAAGTAGGACTTCTTTTACCCGGAACAAATGTCGAAATCGTAAGCCCCGATATTCTCAATGAAGAACAATGCCCATTGTTCGTGCTGGTGCTCGCCTGGAATTTCTATTCTGAAATTTCAAACCGCATCAAGCAGGTTCGGTCAAATAAACATGATCGTTTTTTAACTTATTTTCCGAACGTGCAGATAAATAGCTATTAGGCTTCATACTATGCCCTTACAAAAAACGGTCATTTCACATTTCTACAATGAAGGCTATCTTATGCGGTGGTGGATCGAACATCACCTAAATATGTTCGACCATGGCATTCTGATTGATTATAACTCAACAGATGATACCCGTGACATAATTAACCAATACGCGCCTCATTGGACCGTTGTGAATTCGCGCAATTCGCATTTCAGCGCCGTAGATTGCGACGCAGAAGTGATGGACATTGAAAACTCTATCTCCGGCTGGAAAATTGCTCTCAATACGACCGAATTTCTTTGCTGTGAAGATCTTGATGGACTCTTGCAGCGGGCAGAAAGCGATGGGGATACGGCACTGGTGAGCCAAGGCGTGATCATCGCAGACCCGATCAATAAGCGTCTGCCTGAGCCAGACAGATCGAAGAGCCTCGTTGCACAGCACCATTTTGGTTTTTTCGAAGCCGATGAAGTCCTGAGTTTTCTACGCTTCCGATCGAGAGAGCGTTTGCTGCACTGTCGAATGGACGGTGCTTATCGCCTGGGCCGGCATGAAACATATCATACCGGCGTGAAACAATGTGATGATCTTCTCGTGTTATGGTTCGGGTTCGGTCCCTGGACTGAAGATATGATTGCTCGAAAACTCAACATTAAACATAGAATTCCGCAGAAAGATCGGGAACTCAAACTTGGATTTCATCATTTATTAGATTATCAAGAACTAGAAATACTGCGGCAAACGGAAGCGGAAAAAGCGCAGGATCTGCGTAACGTCGAGGTTTATCGGCGAGCAACCAAACATTGCTTCGGATCGATCGTCTGAGGGCTCAAACAGCGACGACGTTTGATCCCCATGACGATGACTGTCGAGCCCGTGCGATCGATCAACGGCCAGGAACTTGTCCCGAATGGGCTTAAGCAGCGATACGCCCTCTGGGACGTGCTGTTCTTGCATCCCGCACCCCGGCTCCTCCTTGCCACGCCTCGCTGGACGTATGTGGAATGAACCGATGCTCTCAAGCGTGGGGTGTGAGCACTTCAAGTGATCCATGTGCGACGCTGCTGTCTTCCAATGAGACACCGACGCCATTCACGAGATCTCGCGGATCAGCTTCGCAATGATGGCGCGCCCGAACGCCTCGAAGCTGTCGGCGCTCATAACGAACGCGCCCTCGCCGCCGATCACGAGGTTTCGATAATAGGCCGTCAGTCCTCCAGCGGGATTGGTGTGCGCCTTCAGAAAGTCCGGCTGGCCCTCCGGATCGGTGAGGAACACGATGCCATTGACCGTGATCCCGGCCGACACGGCGGCGTCCCGGGCATCCGCGATCGGGCGCCCGGCATTGCCGGTGCCATCACCGGAGATATCGATGACCTTCCGCTCGGTTCGGAACGGCGCCTTCGTCAGCAGATCGGCAGCAAAATCAATGGCTGAACCGATGGCGGTGCGACCATAAAAGGGTCGCGGTACGGCGGCGAGCCGTGCGGCGAAAACGTCTGCATCCCGTGCAGCGCCGATGATCATCCAGTCGACCGCGACCCGTTGCTCTCCGGGTCCGGCCCAGTCGAACAGGGCGACGCCAATACGGCCGACCGCGCCGTCCGCGATCGCGCAGGATCCGGGGATTGGCGAAGGCCTCAACATAACCGCGCCGTTCGAGATCGAAGCGCGCCTCGCTGATGCTCAAGGAAACATCGACCGCCAGCACCAGCAACATGTCGACCTCCTGATCGGCGGCGACGGCGCGGCGTCTCGTTAGCGACAAGGCCGCCAGTAAACCGGACAGGAGGTGGCGTCGCCGCATGGTCGACACACGATGAGAGACGCGGTGAACGAGGACGTCCGCCATTCATGCAATGGGCCTGCCGTGACGCCGGTTCACGATGCGCGCCGCGCTGAGGACATCGCTCCCATTGGTTCCGTGCAACGCCGTCCGAGCAGCGCAGCTTTTGGCCCCATCCTGCCGAGCTCTGCCCGCACTACCTCGGATCGGATCTGGCGCGACCTGCGCCGCCAACTCCGAGATACACCCATGCATCTTCTTCACCGGATCGGCCGTTTCATCGAGAGCCTCATCGTCGCATCGGTGATCGGCACCGTTGCTCTGGTCGGCCGCATTATCGACGCAACGATCGGCTTGGTGGGCCGTCAGTCTGATCGCCTCGATGAGAAGCTCGCCGACCTCGCCCGCGAGTCGAAGGCGCGGCACAGGCAGCAGGGTCGCCGCCAGATCGACCCGATCAGCCTCGACTAGGCCGCCGTGTTTCGGCAGCCACGCGCAGGAGCTCCTAGAGTCCGGGCCCCTTCGCCGCGCCGATGATACGGCCGGGACGGGTGTCGCCGCCGCACTGGAGCAGCACGACCCAGCTGTCCGCGTCGGCGATCTCGGCCTGTTTGTCGGGGACGTTGAAGCTGATCGTCTGGCCGTTCCAATGGCCAAGATGTTGCAGACCCCGAACGATGTTGACGTAGGTCGTGGTCCGACCACCGTTCTCACCGGCTTGGATCGCGACCGACCGGCTGCGCAGCACCGGGACGAGCCAGACTTCACCGCGCGATTCGGCCTTGAGATCCGGCGCAGCCCCGATTTCGATCAGAATCTGATCCCCGCGGACTTGGCTCTGGACGGGAACCGGCAGTGCGCCATGCTGGAAGGTGTCGCGCATCAGCCTGTCGAGGGTGGCCCTGTCGGACCCCACCGCCACACCGCTACCATCCACTACGGCCTGCGGCGTAAAGACCTGCCGCGCGCCGCGTCCCCGCGCATAGGCGCGCTGCCGCTCAGTGAGCGGGCGCGATGCCAGCGTGTCCTTCCATCCCAAATAATCCCAGTAGGTCACCGGTAGGGTCAGGGCGATCACCCCGGGTTGTCGGGCCAGATCGCGCAGGACCGGATCGGCCGAGCGGCAAGCTCCGCAGCCCTGGCTGGTGAACAGTTCCACCACGGCGCGGACCGGCTCGGCCCGCGCCTCGACTGTAGAGGTTGCGGCGGCAAGCAGTATGGCAGCGCACAGAGCGCGGCGGTCGCAGATCGGGGCGCGGTCCCGAGGCGTCATCGGCGCATCAAAGCGTCTGATCCGCCATCTGTGAAATCACGTTGGCTTGAGAGGTCTCGACCACCACCCGGGATGCGGCCCGGGAAATAGGCAGCATGTCCGGACGCCACCGTCGATGCATCCAGAGCCACTGGCCGGGATGCTCCCGGACCCAGCCCTCGACCACGGCGGTCATGGCCTGCATGGCGCCGGGTACGTCGATCGTCCCGTCGGCGGCGCGAGGCAGATCCAGCGGCGGAGTCAGCTCGAGCCGGAATCGGCCCTCGGGCAGCCGCACGACCCGCACGCCATGGACCGGGCACTGGTAGTGCCGCGCGAGCTTGGCGAGGAGGGGATTGGCGAGACAGGGCCGGCCGAGAAACTCAACCACCACGCCGCGGGTGAAATGCTGGTCGATCAGCTGGCCGAGATGGCCACCATTCTCCACGACGTCGCGCATGGCGAAGACGGCGCCGGGCGTCGAGGCCGCCAGCCCGCCCATGGACCGGCGGCGGACCTCCTGTACCAGGCGGGCAGCGGCCGCATTGTTGGGCGGACGGAACACGGCGGTCGCGTCCAGGCCGAACCGGGCCGCGCAGATCGCCGGCAATTCCCAATTGGCGAGGTGCGCCGAGAAGATCAGTCCCGGCTGGCCGTCATCGCGCAAGGCAAAGAAGTGTTCGATCCCCGCCACCTCGGTCCGCAGCGGCCCCGTGGCCGTCGGATCGTAATCGAACAGGGTGTCGAGGTGGGCGTATTCCGCTCCTGTCCGCCCGAGATTATCCCAGGCTTCCAAGGCGATGCGCCGCCGCTCCGTCTCCGGCATGTCGGGGAAAACCGCCTGCAGGTTGGCCAGGGCGGTGCGATGGGCCGGCAACAGCGGTCCGATTCGGCGCAGCATCCCGGCACCGAACGCCGTCGATCGCTCCGGCCCGAGAACACGCGCAAGCCAGACCAGGGCGCGGATCACCGGAACCATGGCATAGCCCGCCAGGCGCGGGTAGGACCGTTTCAGAAGGAGGGCGAGACGCAGCACATTCGTTTCCCGGGCACGATGCGGGCGCCCCCCGACAGACCCGTACGGCACCGTTTACGCGAAGTCCGCGGCGGCGCGAAACGGGCTCGGCCGTACGGGTCAGGCTACCGCAACGCCTGCGTTACAGACTGACGAGAATCTTGCCGAAGACGCGACGCGACTCCAGGCGCTCCAGGCCCTGCGCGAAGTCGGCGAGCGGATACACCGTATCGACCACCGGACGGATGCCGGTCGCCATCTTGTCGAGGGACTGGCGGATATTCGCCAGCGAACAGCCGAACGAGCCGGTGATGCGGTATTGCTGCTGAAACAGCTGCATCAAGTTCATGGTTGCGGAGACACCGGAGGTCGACCCGCAGGTGACCAGACGTCCGCCCCGTTTGAGGCAGAGCAGCGACCCGTTCCACGTGTCGGCGCCGACATGCTCGAACACCACATCGACGCCCTTGCGCTTGGTCAGGCGCCGGACCTCACCTTCGAACCGCTCAGTGCGATAGTTGATGACATGGTCGGCGCCGAGTTCCGCGGCTTTGCGCCCCTTCTCGTCGTCGCCGACCGTCGTGTAGACCGTGCAGCCGATCGCCTTGGCCATGCGGATCGCCGCGGTGCCGATCCCCGACCCGCCGGCATGGACCATAATGCTCTCGCCGTGTTCGAGACGGGCATTGTCGAACAGCATGTGCTGGACGGTCCCGAAAGCTATGCCCGCGCAGGCGGCATCCGTATCCGTCACCCCGTCCGGCACCTTCACGACGAGGCGCGCCGGCAGGGTCACCAACTCCCGGGCGAAGCCGTCGAGGTGGAACCCCATCACGCCAGACACATCTTCGCAGAGGTTGTCCCGGCCCTCACGGCAGGCGCGGCACTGGCCGCAGGTCATCGCGCCGTACGGGACGACCCGGTCGCCGGGAGCCAGGTCCGAAACGCCCTCCCCGACCGATTCGATCGCGCCCGCGGCTTCAGCCCCGACCACGAGGGGCAGCTTCCGCTTGGCGAAGGCCATGCCGCGGAAACCCCAGACATCGATAAAATTGAGGCCGACGGCGCGGATGCGGACCCGCACCTCGCCGGGACCCGGCGCGCGCGCGGCCTCGACCTCGGTCAGGCGCAGGTCGCGGTCGCCGAAGAGCTGAAGAGCGTGCATCCTGTCTTTCATCGTTCCGGAGCCAAGTACCGCCGACGCGCCCAGCCTAAAGTCCGGCCGGCCTTCACACGGCACCACGTTGTGCGGCTCGGCGTGTCGTTGGTGCAGCCGAAGACCAGGGCGCGCACGCGGATCTCGCCGATCTGCTCGGCAGAGGGGTCAGGCTCCGCCCGAATGCTGAGCGCCTCGCCCGGCGGCAGGCCCGAGACGCGGTAAACCTCAGCGTCCGCCAGCACCGTCCTGGGCACAAGCGTCGTCGAGAGGCAAAGAGCGGCGGTGAGAGCGAATTTTGGGCGCATCGGCGGGATCGTCCGGTTTGGCGGCATCCGGTCAGGTCCGGTGGACGCCCATCATCGCGGTCAGGCCGCCGTCCACCGGCAGAACCGCCCCCGTGATGTAGGACGCCCCTGCGCCCATCAGGAAGGCCGCGAGCGCCGCGACATCCTCGGGCTGGGCGAACCGCCCAGCCGGAATCTGCCGCTCCATACCGTCTCGATAGGCGGCGTAGCGCGCCATCATGGCAGTGTCGACGAAGCCGGGCGCGATCACGTTGACGGTGACCCCGCGCTTGGCGGACTCGATCGCCAAAGTGCGGCAATAGGCGATCAGCGCGCCCTTTGTGGCGGCATAGGCGGCGTTGCCGGCATTGGCCCGCAGGGCAGCGACCGACCCAATTGCGACGATACGTCCGGTACGCGCCCGGGTCATCGACCGCACCAGCGTTTTGGCGAGGCGCGTCAGCGAGAAGAAATTGACCTGCATGGCCGCTTCGGCCCGATCCTGATCGAGCATCGCGGCGAGCGCGTCAGTGGACTGGCCGGCATTGTGGACGAGGCCGTAATAGTCGCGCTCTTCTGCGGCCTCGCAGAAACCATCAAGGGCTGCCCGGTCGGCGAGGTCGAGGGAATGCGCTGCGAAGCTGCGATCTGGATGCGCGGCGCCAAGCTCGGCCAACAACGCTTCGGCAGCCACCACCGACGATCGGTAGGTGAAATCGACCGCGAAATCGGCATCCGCCAGGGCTCGGACGGTCGCCGCCCCGATTCCGGAGGCGCCGCCGGTGACGAGGACGCGGCGGGGGTTCGCTGCGGCGCTCATGCCGGCTCCGCACCGAATACGAGGCACGTATTCTGGCCGCCGAACCCGAAGGAATTAGACAGCACCGTGCGCACCGGCCGATCGCGGGCCGTCTCGACGATATCGAGGGTGATCGTCGGATCGGGAACACGATGGTTGATGGTCGGCGGGATCCGGCCGTGGCGGATGGTCAGCAGCGACACGGCCGCCTCAATGGCGCCGGCGGCCGTGAGTGTATGGCCGATCATCGACTTGTTGGACGTTACCGGCAGCGTCGCGGCCCGGGATCCGAACACCGCCCCGAGGCCAAGCGCCTCCATCTTGTCGTTCTCGGGCGTCGAGGTACCGTGGGCGTTGACCGTGTCGATCCCGTCCGGTTCGAGTCCGGCATCTTCCAGGCTGGCCCGGATTGCCGCGATGATCGGCGCTCCGTCAGGGCTGGAGCGGGTGCGGTGGAAGCCGTCCCCCTTCTCCCCGCAGCCGAGGACATAGCCAAGGACCGTAGCGCCTCTGGCGTGTGCGGCCTCGGCGTCTTCGAGGACAAGGGCGGCGGCGCCCTCACCCATCACGAAGCCGTCACGATCCTTCGAGAATGGCTTCGAGGCCGCCTCAGGCTCGTCGTTGCGCGTCGAGAGCGCGGACAGCAACGAGAATCGGATCAGCGATTCCGGGTTCACCGACCCGTCGGTGCCGATGCACAAAGCCGCCGCGGTCTCGCCGCGTCGGATCGTCTCGACGCCGAGCTGGATTGCGGTGGCCCCGGACGAGCAGGCGGTCGACAGCGAGATCGGCGAGCCCTTTGTGCCGAAGCGTTCTGCGATGCGGTCGGCGACGGTGCCGAAGATAAAAAGGTCGTGCCAGGGATCGAAGCGGCCCGTCGCCGCGGCCCGGAGCAGCCCGGCATAATCGACCGGGCCTTCGCCACCGGCAGCCTCCGCCAGGGCCTGCCGCTGCGGCCACTCCATCTCGACCGGTGGCACAGCGATGAACAGAGCCCCCGGGAAATCGCCCGTTTTACCGATCGCCGCCTGTGCCACCGCTTCCTCGGCTGCCACCGCGGCGAAGCGCTCTGACAGGAGTGGCGCCACCAGAGGCTGGGTGTCGAGGAAATCCACCGTGCCGGCGATCCGCGTGCGCAGCCCCTCCGTGGGGAACCGCGCGATGGCGTGGATGCCGGACCGGCCCGCCGTCATGGCAGCCCAGGTGTCGGCCTGTCCCCGGCCCAGGGAGGAAACGACACCGAGGCCGGTAACCGCGACGAGCGGCCGGCCCCTGGCGTCGCGGTACGATCGCGCGCTCATGGAGCGGGCTGTACCGGATTTTCCGCGCCCTTACACCACCGGGCATCCCGTCGCCGGGCGGTCATTCCGCGACCGGCCCGTCCTGCCGGGGCGCATTGGCAAGACGGAGCACCGTCTGCAGCAGCACATCGGCGCCGGCCGCGCAGTCGCCCTGGGTCGCGGACTCCGCCTCGTTGTGGCTGACGCCATCCTTGCAGGGGACGAAGATCATCGCGGTGGGCACCCGGGCCGCGAGGTTGCAGGCATCGTGCCCGGCCCCCGAGATGATGCGGCGGCGTGGATGGCCCAGGCTCTCGGCAGCCGCATCGACGGCCGCTACGATGGCAGGATCGAACGGAACCGGTTCCTTGCGCCAGATCCGATTGAGCTGGATCTCCAGACGACGACGCGAGGCAATCGCCCCGGCCGCTTCCAAGAGTTCCGCCTCCATGGCGTCGAGGATTGCCGAGCGCGGATCGCGCACGTCCAACGTGAAGGCGACCCGTCCGGGGACGACGTTGCGGGATGGCGCCACGATCGCGGCCTCGCCGATCGTGGCCACCGCCGAGGGGGCGTGCGCCAGGGCGATCCGCTCCGCAGCAAGCGCGAACTCGGACAGCGCCAGGAGCGCGTCCCGGCGGCGCGGCATGGGCGTGGTGCCGGCATGGCTCTCGAAACCGGTGATCACGCCATCGAACCACATGATCCCCTGGCCGCCTTCGACCACCCCGATGGTCTTGCCCTCGGCCTCCAGAATCGGCCCCTGCTCGATATGGAGTTCGACGAAGGCACCGATCTCCCGGGTGCCGACAGCCTCGACCCCGCGATACCCGATGACGTCGAGGGCCTCCGCCACCGTAGTGCCAGCGGCGTCGCGCTTGGCCAAGATCTCGTCGGTGGTGAAGTCCCCCGCATAGGCCGCCGAGGCCATCATAGCGGGGGCGAAGCGCGAGCCCTCCTCGTTGGTCCAATTCACCACCATGAGCGGCGCTTCGGTCTCGATGCCGGCGTCGTTCAGGCTGCGCATGACTTCGAGGCCGGCCAGGACGCCGAGCACGCCGTCGAACTTGCCACCCGTCGGCTGGGTATCGAGATGTGAGCCGAAGGCGATCGGCTTGCGGCTCATGTCCCGACCTGGCCGCAGGGCGTATTGCGTTCCGAGAGCATCGACCGACACCTCTAGCCCAGCCGCCAGGCAGGCATCCCGGAACCAGTCACGCACGCGACCGTCCTCGGCCGAGAGCGTGAGGCGGTTGATGCCGCCCGCCGGGGTGCCGCCGAACGCCGCGGTCTCCAGGATGGTGGACCAGAGGCGCGATCCGTCCGCACGCAGGTTGTGGGTGTTGCTCAGGTTCGTCTCGGCCATGCCGGTTCCTCTCGCGGCGAAACGCCGTGCCACAGATGCTTCTTGGGACCGCCGATCATCCGGCAGGCGCCCGCCCAGACAGCAACGCCGATGCCAACCAACGCGGTCAGCCCGGCGGGCGTCGCACCGGGTTGGCCCGAAGCAGCCCCGCCCCATCGACCTGCAAGGCGGCGGCGATCGCGCCGAGCGCACTCGCCTCGATGTTGCTGATCCCGTCCTGATCGGCGACGTCGGCGGCGATCAGGAAGACGTTCTCGCGCTGACTCGCAGGCCGCTCCGCCACCGCCGCGACGTGGCGCAGGTTCTCCGCCCGGCCGAGCCGGGTCCGTGCCCGGGCGATCCCTTCGTAGAGCTCGGTCTCGAGCATCAGCGCGTCGTAGCCCTTCATCAGGACCGGATCCGCACTCAAGCCGTGAAGGGCGACATCGAATTCCTGACCGGCGACCTCACCATCCGCCACAATGACGTTGGCCGCCGCCGAAACGGCGGCGAGCATCAGGGCCTTGTCGCCGACATAGGCCGTGACGGTGCGGCTTACATGGCCGAGGAGATCGCGCAGGAGGTTCATGAAGGCTGTGCCGGGGCCCGGATGCGTGCGGGGTAGCGCGAGGGATAGCAGAGGTCAGCCCGGAAGAAAGCCGGCGCGCCGTAACCGGTCAACGCGACGCGGCCCCCACGCCGCCAACGACCATATGTCGGCTGAATATTACAACCTTTTAGGATCTGTCGGATAACAGACACGCTTCGGCAACATGACCATGCGAAACAACATCTCAGCCGCGCAGAGGCGCGGTCGATGGAGGGCGGGCCGAGTTCCCCCCAGCGAGATCCGCCTCCACCGTCACGCCGCCGGGGCGACGTTCGGGTGCCCCCCAGGCCCGAGCATCGTTTCGGCGGCGGTCTCGATCCCGCCAGACTCGCATCGACGGGCCGAGGCTTCGTCCGCTCAGGCCCTCGGTGGTTCGCGGGTCCGCATCACGAACGCCGAGAGACCCGTGCTGCGCGCGCCCAGCGGCGATGCGCTCGGGATCAGCGCCAGAACGGCTTCACGTCAAGAAGATCCGCCCGGGCTTCGGCGGCCGCCTTGAGCAGGTCCCGTGCTCCCGGATCGTCCGAACCCGGCATCGGCGGCCCCGACAGACCCTCGGACATCGACCGAGCGGTCTCAAGATCGTTGAGGGCGCCGAGGTGGTCCTGGAGATCCGAGAGGACGTCACCGAATTTCCCCTGCCGGCGCTGGGCTTTCTTCTTGTGATACAGGCTCGCGAAGAACTCCGCGCCGTAGCGGAGCTTCTTGGCGGCGATCCGCGCCCGGTGCCTCGTGTGCGGGTTAAGATGCTTGAGGCCGCGTCCGCGCTTCTTGAGCCTCCCCCGCGCTTTGTCGAGCACCCGGGCAGCAAAGTCCTGCCCCCGCTCGGCTGCGGCAGGCTGCGCGTTCCAGGCGCCTGTTTCGATCCAGCCGGCGAAATCGATGATCAGGCTGCGCCATTGCGGGCTCTGGAGCGTCGTGAGAACCACATCGTAGGCCCGCTCCCGCGCGGTCTCGGCCCGCTCGCGAAGACCGACGAGACCCGCCTCTTCCGGTCGCGCCTTGATCAGGTCCGGCAGGGTGTGGCCGAGGAAGACGTCAAGGTTGCGGGCATGGCCGAAGGGCTCGGTCACGCGCTTGATTTCGTCGTTGAAGCCCGCGGCGCGGGGATCGCCCGCCAGCATCGGGGCGAACAGCGACAGCGCCGAGCGCAGGCGGCGCAGGGACACCCGGATCTGGTGCAGGGCCTCCGGCGGCTGCCCGCCTTCCAGAAAGACCGTCTCGTTGAGGCGCAGATGGCGCAGGCAGGCGCGGGCCACACGACGAAACACCTCGCCGACCGTCGCATCGGCCGGTAAGTCGATCGGCTCGGCCTTGACGATGTTCCGGCCTGTACCGTCGATGAGCCCAAAGCCGACCGCGCTCTTCGCGTGAACGCTTAGACGGAGCGGCACCGTTTCGGCCAAAGCCTGCGCAAGCTGGAACAGCTCGGCCGGATTGCCCTCCTGAAGCTCAAGCTCGATCTCGCAGATCGGCGCATCTCCGGCCGGACTCTCCACCCGGCCCTCGTCCAGGGTCACGAGAATCCGGGAGTCAGCTTGCAGAACCGGGATTTCCCGGCGCCGGACGATGGTTGAGAACAACGTCTCTACGGGCGTATCGACAGCCTTCAGGACCGCCTCCGCCGCTGTGCCGGCCCAGGCGGCCGGTTCCGGGGTCTCGCCGGCAATCTCGGTTTCCCACTCAGCCCGGTCGAACAGGCCGACACCGCCCGCGCCGGCCTTGACGGTCTGGATGTATCGACCGTCCTTCGCACGGACTCTCAGGGTCAGGTCGGCGGCGCGCAAGTCACGATTCGGCGTATCGTAATAGGTGGAGACCAAGTGCTCGGGCTCCGTCATGGCCGCACCCTGGAGACGCGGATGCGCGGCGAGCGCTGTCAGATCCGCTCCGGCGCAGGTGAGCTTCAACTCGACCTCGCGTGGTTCTGCCTCCGCGGCGCGTTCAGTCTCGCTCATGCTCTCCTCGTCGTAACTTCCCCACCCAACCCGGTGAGATACCCGTCCGGTTGCATCGAACTGTCGCGCCGATACCGTCGCTGCGCGGCCCATCGCCGTCAGTTTAAGCGGACTCGCTGTGGCGGGCCAACGGCTCGTGGCTCTAGGTCCCTGGTCGGACGCAGAATTTCGTCGCACGACCCCCCTGCGAAAACAGATCGCGTGCATCGATCAGGGGACTCGGTTCCCGCTCCGTCGCGCCGGGCGCATGTTGCACTGCACGAAAATCCGCTTTCCCAAATTGGAAACCCGTGGCAAAGCAAATTGTCCACAATCCATCTGCCGCGCACGCCCCGGCTCCGACCGTCCGGCGGCCCATGACTCGACGCTGAGCCGGCGCGGCGGGATTCCTTTCGACGAGCATGTGCGCCCCGCGTGGATGGTGGTGCCACGGAGATGGTCAGGTCGGTGGCTGCGTTGAAGACTCTTCTCGTCGGCGTGATCGGGCATGTGGATCACGGCAAGACCGCGCTGGTCCGCGCCCTCACCGGAATCGAGACGGACAGGCTGAAGGAAGAACGGGCGCGCGGCGTTTCGATCGTCCCCGGCTTTGCGTTGTTTTCTGCGGCACAGGGTGAGATCGATCTCGTTGATCTCCCAGGGCACGAGCGCTTCGTGCGCGCCATGGTCTCCGGCGCCACCGGCATGCGTGCCGTTCTGCTGGCGGTGGATGCCCACGAGGGCATCAAGCCTCAGACGGTCGAACATCTGGAGATCGCCCGGCTGATCGGCGTGCGCCGCGGCGTCCTGGCGCTCACGAAGTCCGATCTGGCCACGCCCGACGTGATCGCGACGCGCTCGGCCGAGATCGCGGCCGCTGCGGCACGTGCGGGCCTGGAGGTGGGTCCGGTCATCGCCACCTCGACCGTCACGGGCGCCGGCATCCCGGATCTCGCCGCGGCGCTCGCCGCCCTGCTGGGCGATGCGGAGCCCGGCACGGATGACGGCTTTCCCTACCTGCCGGTCGATCGCGTCTTCTCCCGCGCGGGATTCGGGACGGTCGTGACCGGTACCCTGCGGCGGGGTGCACTCGCCGTCGGCGATACGGTCGAGATCGCTCCCGGCGGTCGGAGCGCGGTCGTGCGTGGGTTGCAGATCCACGGCCGCGCGGTCGAGCGGGCCGAACCCGGTCGCCGCACCGCGGTGGCGCTACGCGGCGTCGGGCTCGATGAAATCGCCCGGGGACAGGCCTTGGCGCCGATAGGCCTGCTTGCCCCGAGTCCGTGGCTCGATGTCGCGATTACGGCGGCCACCGGCGCGGATGGTGCCTTGCGGAGCGGCACCGCCTGCCGCCTGCTGTTCGGAACGAGCGAGGTCGATGCCCGGCTGCGGCTGCTCGACCGCGATGCCCTGGAACCGGGCGTAAGCACGCAGGCGCAGTTGCATTTGGCGGAGCCGGTCGCTGTACCGGCGCGGGAGCCCTTCGTCCTGCGGCTCGACTCGCCCGCCGCCACCGTGGCGGGCGGCCGTATCCTCGATCCGTCGAGCCGCCGCCGTCGCCGCCACGATTCGCGCGTCTTGGCCGACCTTGCGGCACTCGCGCACGGCCAGCCGGCGAAGGCGATCTCGGTTCGCCTCGGACAGGCGGGGGCTGCGGGCGCCCCTCTGGTCGAACTTGCGCGGCTCGCCGGCGTGGGGCCAAGCCAAGTCCGTGAGATGCTGATCAAATCCGGTGCCCGGGAGGTGAGCGACCGCTTCGTCGGCGCGGCCGCCTTCGAGGCATTGCGCACCGGGATCCTGGCGACCCTCGCCCAGCATCACCGGGACAGCCCGATGGAGCACGGCGTAACCCTCGAACGGCTCGCCCGATCCCTATCGCTTCAAGACGCGCTTGTCGGCATGGCCCTGCGCGATCTCGCCTCGGCCGGGGTGGTCGCTCAAATCGGCAATCTCTGGCGCCGGGCCGATTTCGACCCCGCCCGCAACGAGAGCGAGGCTGCCCGCCGGCTGGAGCAGATCTTCCGGCGCGCCGGCCTCAATCCGCCGGACGAGACCGAAGCAGTCGGTCGCGACGTGCGCCGCCGCGAGGCGTTGACCTATCTGGTCGGCGCCGGGATGGTGATCCGCGCCGTCGACCGGGTGCAGCGCCGCGCGGTCTTGTTCCACAGGGAAGCGGTGGCGAGCGCCCGCACCCGCCTCGCAGAGGCTTTCCCCCATGCGGCGACGCCGGAAAGCGGCTTTCTGGCTCGGGAAGCTGGGGCGACACTGGGAATTTCGCGCAAGTTCTCGATCCCGCTGCTTGAGCATCTGGACGCTACGGGTTTCACCAGGCGCGTCGGGGATCGGCGGGTGATCGTTTCCCTGGAGAGAAATTCGGCTGACCCGATCGGAAATTAAGGGACGACGAGCTTCAAAAATCCTCGCCCGGCCAATCCCCTGGCCCAGGCTCGTAGCAGGTGTAGCCGATCAGGCAATTCGCGTTGTCCCGTGTCGGACGGAAGGCGCGCTTGGCAATCTCGGTGGGCTCGCAGAACGAGCGATCGCGAACGAACCGGTCGTAGGTCATGCCACCGGTTCCCAAAACGAGGGCACCACGCGATCGAATCAGCGCCGCGGCCTGCTGACAGGTCATGGTCGTGCTCGATGGCCGCGTCTGCGCCACAGCGGGCCCCGCCGCGAGGATGAGCGCAGCAACGATCCGAGCAACCATCGCCTCTTCGTGCCTGACCGCCGACTTCCGTATGAACTCGTTTGGCTTGGGCGTTTGTTCCAAGACAGGTCGCGGCAGCATTCGGTCGGACGTCAGGGTGACCTGAACCCCATCGAGAACCGTTTCGGGAGCGCGACATCGACCCCACCACGCGGCCGCATTCGTTCCGCAAAAGCCTCCAGAATTTGGTGACTCGCCGGACCTTGCACCTACTCGGCAACAATCAAACCGAAAGCCGGCGAATTCGATCGTTCAACCCGGACATATCTCGATACTCGATTGTACGGAATAGTACGGAATGAGCTGGGAGTGATTCTGACAACCGTCGATGATATGCATCCCCGAACGGTGCAGATAGGATCGGAGGTTCAATGCAGGAACACGAAGAAAGAAATAATCTGCCGCGTTATGAGCATCCGCGCCCATTCGATCCGCAAGCGCGGTGCTATTGGTATCATTCACAGCAGTTCCCGGACGGTGAGCGGGTGCGCGGGAGTTGGACGATCGATGATTTCACCGCCTACATCGGTGGCTTCGCTCTTGGCGGAAAATCCGTGCTGGATGTTGGTACGGCCTCGGGCTACCTGGCCTTCAACGCCGAGAAGGCAGGGGCCACGGTCACGGCCCTGGACGCCGCCACGACCCATGAATTCCGGCACTTTCCCTTTGCCGAAAGCCTGTCTTTTCAGGATGTAAAAGCGTATCGCGCGGTATGGGAAAGTGAAAATCTCGCGCCCATCAAGAACTCATGGTGGTACGCTTGGAATAAGTTCGGCAGTTCGGCACGGTGTGTCTATGCGCCGATGATCGAGCTTTACGAGTGGCCGGCGCAAATGTTCGATGTCGTCATGGCCGGCGCCATCGTAGAGCACTTGTCGGATCCTGTCTTTGCGATTGGTGCCTGGGCCAGACTTGCCAAGGACGCTGTGCTGATCCCGTTCACCGACGTGCTGCCAACCCATGAACTGATGATGCGGCCGATCACACCGTTGGACGACAGTCGCATCAACTATGTCTGGTGGCATCTCTCACGCGGTCTCTACGACAAAATCTTCGATAACCTCGGTTTCGATGTGCACTACACCCTGGCTCGTGCCGAACACCACGATGCTGAAGGGGGATCGGAAATGGCGACGCGTCCGTCGATCATCGCGCTCCGGCGCGGTTCGGATTCGGCACGCACGTTCGACACGGCGGCGCTCATCGACCCTGTCCGGCCAGCGCTCGCTCCCACGACTTCCGCGGCTGCCCCCAACACCCGCCGTCGCGGTCTCCTCCGCCGGTTACTGCCCCGGTGAGATCTGTCGCGGTCAGGCGCCGGGCGGCATGCGCAGGACGTTCCATGCGGCCGCGCCCGTCGCGAAGGGCAGCGCCAAAGTCGGTTGCGGCATGAGCGCGGCGTAGATCGGCAGGTGCCGGGTTGCGCAGGCCGCCCAGGTCTGGGCCTCGATGCAATCGCGCCCCGTATTGCGAAGGCGAGCCCGGCGCGCGGGCTCAAGGCTCGCCTGCATCGCCGAAGCGATGACAGCGGGGTCGCTGGAGTCGAGCCAGAGGGCTGCCCCAGGGGGCAGATATTCCGTGTAGGGCGGCCGGGCCGGGACGATGACCGGGCTGCCGCAGGCCGTGGCCTCCAGCGCGCACAGCCCGGAGCTCTCCGCACCCGGGGGAATGACCAGCGTGTCCACCAACCTGTAGAGACCCGGCATATCGCCTTGATCGACCGGCCCAGTGCAGATCACCGGCCTGCCGGAGCCGACTTGCAGGCCTTCGCGTTCCAGGGCTGCGTAGCAGCAGGCCTCGTAACCTGTCGGCTCGGGGGCGCTCGCCGCGCCTGATATGACGAGCTGAGCCGCCGGAACGCTTCGATGGAGCGTCGCGAAGGCCTCGATGATCGCGAGGGTGTTCTTACGCGCCGCGAAGCCGCCGACACTGAGGAAGACCGGTCCGCGACCCAGCCCGAGCCGCGCACGCAAGGCGGCATCGCTGGGTCCCGGAGTCGGGTGAAAGACGGTGCCATCGACGCCGGTGCCGATGACCTCGGCCTGCGCGCCGTAGGTGCCGGTCAGCGCTGCCGCCCAGGATCGGCTCACGCAGAGCAATTGGCCAGCATCGACGATCGCCCGATCCTGCCACCGGGCGAGTTGCGCATCGGCGAAAGTCTCGATGCGGTGGACCGTCCGCACGAAGCCCCCGATGAGGCGTCGACGCGTCAGGGTGGCCAGCGCGTTGCCGCTGATGCTGCACTGGGCGTGGAAAACATCGAAATCGCAGGCCGCCGGTGTGGAGAAATGCGCGAGGTAATCGCCGATTCGGGCACCGATGAACGCCGCCGCGGAGTCGCAGACCGGCTTGGCCGCGACCGAGATCACCGGGCAGCGCGCGTCGCGGAAGAAGCCGCGCCCGGTCGGGTCGGGGGCGTGAACTACGGCTTCGTGGCCGAGCGCGCACAGGGCCTCGCCGAGTGCCAGGGCATGGACTCCGGTGCCGCCGGGGGCCGTCGATGGGGCGAGGATCGCGATGCGCACACTGTCGACCCTAGGACGGCACAACGCGGCTCGCGGCCGGTTCAGACCTCGCGGTCGAAGTCCTGAACCTCGGTCTCCGCCGCCATCTCGGAGATCCGCGCCGAGCCAGACGCATCGTCCGTGCCGCGGCTCCCCCCTCAACGCAGTAGCTTCGGTGAGGCGCGTCCACGGCTTGTAAATTTTGTGTTACGAATTCATCTCACTTTCACATCGCGTGCGGAACGCCACCTTTCAAACGCGTGTGTCAGACTGTATCCGTCACCCACGAGTGCCGGAGCTGTCGGTCCCGTGTTCAAGTCCTCCAAGACCTCAATTGCCGCGCGGCCGGTCCGCCGAATGCTGCGACGTCTCGGCGTGCTCTTCGGCCTTCTCGTTCTGCCCACGGCGGTCCTTGCCTATGCGGACCTCCTGCCCGACTCGCTGGATCTCCTCGGACTCGACCTGCGCGAGAGTCCGGACCTTCCACATGTCGCCCGCCAGATTGCCATCGGCGCGCCCCTGAAGATCGTGGCGTTCGGCTCGTCATCGACCGAGGGGATCGGCGCCTCGAGCCCGGCGAATGCCTATCCGGCCCGTCTCCAGATCGATCTTCGCAAGAAGCTGCATGGGATCGACGTGGCGGTGATCAACCGCGGCATCGGTGGTGAGCACGTGGACGATATGCTGGCGCGCCTCGACCGCGACGTCATCGCAGCCGAGCCTCAGCTCGTGATCTGGCAAACCGGCAGCAACGATCCGCTGCGTGGTGTCTCCATCGCGCATTTCCGCGAGGCCACGGTGGCGGCAATCCGCAGGATTCGCGACGCCGGCATCGACGTGGTTTTGATGGAGCCGCAATGGTGCCCGAAGCTTGAAGCAACGCCGGGCGCATCAAGGTTTCTTGAAGCCGTGCGCAGCATCGGGGACGAACTCGATGTGCCGGTGATCCGCCGTGCCGACCTGATGCATGGCTGGGTGCGTGAGGGAAAGCTGACGACCAAGCAGCTCTTCGCCTCCGATGGCCTGCATATGGCCGACCGCGGCTACGCCCTCCTGGCCGAAGCCGCGGCCCGGTCGATCCTGGAGGATGCCGGATCTGTCGAAGCACCGCAGGCCGTAGCCGAGTAGAGCGCGCCGTGCGGCTGGACTTGGCTGACCGAACTCCCCATCTCGGCGCGATCGAGAGCGGAGCCGAACGTTGAGCCAGGACGGATTCAGGTACGACGACCGGGGCGCGGTGCCCCAGATGCACGCCACCACGATCCTGATGGTCCGCAAGGGCGGCCGCGTGGTGTTGGGCGGCGACGGTCAGGTCAGCCTCGGCCAGACCATCGTAAAGGGCAATGCCCGGAAGGTTCGACGCTTGGCCAAAGGCGCCGTGATCGGCGGATTCGCGGGCGCGACGGCCGATGCCTTCACCCTGTTCGAACGGCTCGAAGCCAAGCTGGAGCAATATCCCGGGCAGCTGACGCGCGCTTGTGTAGAGCTCACGAAGGATTGGCGGACCGACCGATACCTCCGGCGCCTCGAAGCCATGATGTTGGTGGCCGATCGCGATGTGAGCCTGCTCCTGTCGGGTTCAGGCGACGTGCTGGAGCCCGAGAGCGGCGTGATGGCCATCGGCTCGGGTGGCAACTATGCCTTGGCGGCCGCCCGAGCGCTTGAGGACGGTGATCTCGACGCGGAAGCGATCGTCCGTCGCGCCATGACGATTGCGGCCGAGATCTGCGTCTATACCAACGGCAATCTGGTGATCGAGGCCCTCGAGGCTGACTAACGGGTCAACAGGGGACTCAGCGCCGGTACGGCCCAGACCATAGCGCCAACCAGTGCCGGGAAGCTCGGGCGGTTAACGGCCTCTTGAGCAATTGACGTTATTTTGCATCCAACCGCGCCCCAGGGGTTGGATCGAGATGAAGATCGGTGGGAAACTTCTCGGCTTCGTCGGCGCCTGCAGCCTGACCACGCTGGTCGTGGCCGGGATCAGCGTGGCGACACTGCAGAGCTTCGAGCAGACTTTCGGGACCGTCGAAAGCGCCGCGGTCCGGGCGCTCGACGCGGCAAACTTCAATCGCCTCGCCGCCGAGGTCACGATGGATTCCCGCGGCGTCTACGCTTCCACCGATCGAGCTGAGGCGGCGAAATACGCCGCCGGCATCCGGAAAGGCCTGGCCGAGATGGATGCCCTGCGCGCCGCCTGGGCCCCGAAATTGACTGCCTCCGAGCACCCGCTCTTCGACGTGATGACACGCAATTTCGAGGCGTTCCGGACCTTGCGGACGACCCTGGCCGATGCCGGTGAGACCGTCAGCCCGCGGGCCGCCGCAGAACTGGGCTTCAACCCCGCCAACCAAAGCAACCGCAGGGCCTTCCAGGCGAGCATCGACGCGCTCGTGAGCCAGGGCCGCGTCGAGATGGCGGCGATCAAGGGCGACACGCAAGCCCTCTTCCAGACCCGGACGCTGCTCCTGCTCGGGCTCGCCCTGGCCGGGGCGCTGATCTGCTGCGCCCTGGGCCTCCTCGTCGGGCAGCGCCAGATCGCCCGTCCACTGCGGGCGGTCTCAGAGGCGATCGAGCGCCTGTCACGGGGCGACCATACGCTCCCGGATGTGAGGCCGCGACACGACGAAATTGGCGCGCTCTGGCAGAGCACCAGGGTTCTCAACGATACGCTGCTCGCGGCCGAAGCCCTGCGCCAGGAGCATCAGCGCATGGGCGCCGACTCCGCCACACGGAAGCGCGTCGAGATGGCGGATCTCGCCGAACGGTTCCAGGAGAACATCGGTGGGCTCGTCGGGCACCTTGCGGGGGCGGCCGGCGGCATGGAGCGGGCCGCCGCCACGATGGCCGGCAATGCCGAGCGCACCGGCAGCCAATCGCAGTCCGTGACGCGTGCCGCAGAGACCACAGCCCGCAACGTCGAGGCGGTGGCGGCCGCCACGGAGGAACTCGCGGCCACGGCCAGCGAGATCGGCGTCCAGGTCACCCAGACCTCGAGCGCCGCCGAGAGTGCCGTGGAGGCGACGCGGCGGACGCGGACGAGCGTCCAGGCATTGGCCCGCAGCGCCGACGGGATTGGGCAGGTCGTATCGCTGATCTCGACCATCGCGGGGCAGACCAACCTGTTGGCGCTCAACGCCACGATCGAGGCCGCCCGAGCCGGCGAGGCGGGCCGGGGGTTCGCAGTCGTCGCCACCGAGGTGAAGGACCTGGCGACCCAGACCGCCAAGGCCACCGAGGAGATCGCCAGCCAGATCGCCGCCATGCGCGCCGCGACGCACGAGGCCGTGGCGGCGATCGAGGCGATCGGGGGCACGATCGAGCAGGTCCACGGGATCGCGATCGGCGTATCGGCGGCGGTCGAGGAGCAGCAGGCCGCCACGCAGGAGATCGCCCGCAGTGTTTCCGAGGCGGCGAGCGGCACCCGCTCGGTTACAGAGACGATGGCCCTGGTCCTGGACGCAGCGCGTGTGACCGGCATCAGCGCCGCGCAAGTCCTTGAGGCTGCCGCCGACATCGCCCGGCGGTCGAACGGGTTAGGCGGCGAGGTTGCGGGCTTCGTGGCGCAGGTGCGGGCCGCTTGAGCACCGCCAGCACGATGGCTGATGTTGCATTGCAGAGCTGAGCGCCGTAGGAGCACAGCATTCGCAAGGACCCGGTGAAAGCCCGGGTGGCTCTTCCGGCCGCCGATCCGCCGGACCACGCATCCGAGCCGCGCCTATCGTCCACCCACGAGGTGGCTGCGCGCCTCGTGCGGATTATTCACCCCATGCAGCGCAGCCCATTCGGACCCGCTGGCCTTCACGGCCAGTGGTTCTCCAATCTCCGCGGCGACACCCTCTCGGGTATCGTCGTCGCCCTCGCTCTCATACCGGAGGCCATCGGCTTCTCGGTGATCGCGGGGGTCGATCCCAAGGTCGGTCTTTACGCGTCGGTGGTGATCGCCTGCACCATCGCGTTCGCGGGCGGACGCCCCGCGATGATTTCGGCCGCCACGGCCGCCACGGCCGTCGTGATGATCGAACTCGTGCGTGAGCACGGGGTTCAGTACCTCTTCGCCGCCACCATCCTGATGGGTCTCTTCCAGATCTTGGCTGGGCTCCTCCGCCTCGGCCGGTTGATGCGGTTCGTCTCGCAATCGGTGATGACCGGCTTCGTCAACGCGCTGGCGATCCTGATCTTCCTGGCACAGCTGCCGGAGCTCACCGGCGTGACCCCGGCGACTTATTGGCTGATCGGCCTTGGGCTCGCGATCATCTACGGCTTTCCTCGGATCACCCGGGCAATCCCGTCGCCCCTTGTGGCGATCGCCGTGCTGACCGCCGTCACGGCCGTCTTCCATCTTGACGTCCGCACGGTCTCGCATCTGGGCGCCCTGCCCTCATCCCTGCCGAGTTTCGCACTGCCGGACGTGCCCTTGAGCCTCGAGACCCTGCGGATCATCTTGCCCTACGCGGCAACGCTTGCCGCCGTTGGCCTGCTGGAGAGCCTGCTCACCGCGCAGATCGTCGATGACATGACCGATACCGGCAGCAACAAGAACCGCGAGTGCATGGGCCAGGGAATCGCCAACATGGCATCCGCCGTGTTCGGCGGCATGGGCGGCTGCGCGATGATCGGCCAATCGGTGATCAACGTCTCATCGGGGGCGCGGGGCCGGCTCTCGACCCTGGTGGCCGGCGCCTTCCTGCTGCTGCTGCTGGTGGCCCTCCAGGATCTGCTTGCCGTCGTGCCGGTGGCGGCGCTGACGGCGGTGATGATCATGGTCTCGCTGAACACCTTCTCCTGGCGCTCGTTGGCGCAACTGCACGTCAACCCCCTGCCCTCCTCGGCGGTGATGCTGGCGACGGTCATCGTCGTGGTGGCCACGAAGGACCTCGCCATCGGCGTGCTGGTCGGCGTGCTCCTGTCGGGCGTCTTTTTCGCCAACAAGGTATCGCGTCTCAGCCAGGTCTCGTCCGCACTATCGTCGGATGGCCGGACCCGAACCTACCGGGTCGCCGGACAGATCTTCTTCGCCTCAGCGGGTACCTTCTCGGAGGCGATCGACGTCCTCGAACCCGTGGAGCGCCTCGTGATCGACGTCACGGCGGCGCATTTCTGGGACATCTCGGCGGTGGCGGCCCTCGACCGCGTGGTCCTGAAGGCCCGGGCGCGGGGGCGCATCGTCGAAGTCGTCGGGCTGAACGCGGCCAGCGCGACACTCGTCGAACGGTTCGGGACACACGACAAGCCCGGAGCCGCGCCATCGATCGCGGGGCATTGAGGCGGCCATTCGCCCGCGCGCTAGCCCCTTGCGCGGGGCGCCGCGGAACCCCATTCCCGGCGCAGGGCCAAGCAACGCGGCCGGGAACAGGGATGGACCAGCGGTGACGACGTTCTCTCCGCGCGAGATCGTGTCCGAACTCGATCGCTTCATCGTCGGACAGCACGACGCGAAGCGCGCGGTCGCGATCGCGCTGCGCAACCGCTGGCGGCGCCAGCAGCTCACCGGCCCACTCCGTGAGGAGGTCGCGCCCAAGAACATCCTGATGATCGGGCCGACGGGCTGCGGCAAGACCGAGATCGCCCGGCGCCTTGCCCGGCTTGCCAATGCGCCTTTCCTGAAGATCGAGGCGACGAAGTTCACCGAGGTCGGTTATGTCGGCCGCGACGTCGAGCAGATCGTACGCGACCTCGTGGAGGTGTCCATCGGGCTGACCCGGCAGGCCAAACGCGAGGGCGTGCGGGCAAAAGCCGAGGCCGCGGCCGAGAACCGGATCCTCGATGCCCTGGTCGGGCCCACGGCCAGCGCGTCCACCCGCGACAGCTTCCGGCGTAAGCTTCGCGACAGCGAACTCGACGATAAGGAAGTCGAGCTGGAGTTGGCTTCGGCCGCGCCTGCGGGTCTACCAATGTTCGAGATTCCCGGCATGCCCGGGGCGTCCATGGGGGCAATCAACATCGGCGATATGCTCGGCAAGGCACTCGGCGGCCAGCGCGGAAAGCCGCGCCGGATTCTGGTGCGGGATGCCTACGCGCCGCTGATGGCCGAGGAATCCGACAAGCTGGTCGATGACGAGGCGCTCGTGCGCGAAGCGATCCGCGAAGTCGAGAACAACGGCATCGTGTTCCTCGACGAGATCGACAAGATCTGCGCCCGCGAGGGCCGCTCCTCCGGTGATGTATCGCGCGAAGGCGTGCAGCGCGACTTGCTGCCACTGATCGAGGGCACCACGGTCGCCACCAAGCATGGGCCGGTGAAGACCGACCACATCCTGTTCATCGCCTCCGGCGCCTTCCATGTCTCGAAGCCCGCCGACCTCCTGCCCGAGTTGCAGGGCCGGCTTCCGATCCGGGTCGAACTGCAGCCGCTGACGGTGGACGATTTCCGTCAGATCCTGACCTCCACGGAGGCGAGCCTGATCAAGCAGACCGTGGCCCTGATGGAAACCGAGGGCGTGACCCTCAACTTCACGGACGATGCGGTGGATGCGCTGGCCAAGGTCGCCGTGGAGGTGAATTCGTCGGTGGAGAATATCGGCGCCCGCCGGCTCCAAACGGTGCTGGAACGGGTGATCGACGAGATCTCCTTCACGGCCACCGACCGGTCCGGCGAGACCGTACCGATCGATGCCGCCTATGTGCGCGCCCGCGTCGAGGATCTGGCGGCCAACGCAGATCTGAGCCGGTTCATCCTGTGATCGCTGCTGGACGGGTGTCCCCGTCCCCTGTCTTCCTCTCGGTCGCCGCCCTCATCACCGGCATGGTCTCGCTCCAATGTGGCGCGACCTTCGCCAAAAGCCTGTTCCCTTCGATCGGCGCGGCCGGCACGTCGTCACTTCGGGTCGGCTTCTCGGCGTTGATCCTCATCATCGTCTGGCGGCCGTGGCGGCGGAGCCTGAGCTTGCGCGAGGCGGGCTGGATCGCGCTGTACGGTGCGGCTCTCGGAGCGATGAATCTGCTGTTCTACCTCGCCCTGGCGCGGCTGCCGCTCGGGCCGGCGGTGGCGATCGAATTTGCCGGGCCGCTCGCCGTTGCGCTGATCGCGTCGCGCCGCAGATCGGATTTCCTGTGGATCGGCCTTGCGGTCCTGGGCTTGGTGCTGCTCTTGCCCATCACCACGACGGATGGGCTCGACCCGGTCGGCGTGCTGCTCGATCTCGGCGCCGCTACGGCCTGGGCACTCTACATCCTGTTCGGTCAGCGAGCCGGCCGGATCGATGGCGGTCAGGCGGTCTCACTCGGGATGCTGACCGCGGCGGCGATCATCGCGCCCTTCGGTCTCGCCGAGGCCGGATCCGCGCTGCTCATGCCGGGCGTTGTGCTGGCTGGCCTTGCCGTGGCGTTGATGTCGAGCGCCCTGCCCTATTCCCTGGAAATGGTCGCGTTGCGGCGCCTCGACCGGAAGAGCTTCGGCGTGCTGATGAGCCTGGAGCCGGCGGTGGCGGCCTGCGCCGGGCTGATGCTTCTGGGGGAGCGAATCAGTCTTGTTCAGTGGCTCGCGATCGGCCTCGTTATCGCGGCGTCCGCCGGGATCACAGCCGGCTCGCGCCCGCCGTCTCGTGAAGCCGCGTCTCTGGAAGCCTGAGGCGTCCTACTTCCCGGCCAGGACGCGCGAGGCGACGTTGATGTATTTCCGCCCCGCTTCCTGAGCATGCAGCACAGCATCGCCGAGGTTCTCCTCGTCGCGGACGCTCGCGAGCTTGATCAGCATCGGCAGGTTGATACCCGCCACCACCTCGACCGATCCGCCGTTCATGCACGACAGCGCGAGATTGGAGGGCGTGCCGCCGAACATGTCGGTCAGCACCACCACGCCTTCACCGGTATTCACGCGACAGACCGCGGACATGATGTCCCGGCGCCGCAACTCCATATCGTCTTCCGGCCCGATCGTGATCGTCTCGATCTGATCCTGGGGGCCGACCACGTGCTCCAGAGCGGCCTTGAACTCGGTCGCCAGGAGTCCGTGAGTGACGAGCACCATGCCAATCATCGACACGTGTTCCAACGTCCTGTGTGTGCTGCCATGTTGTGCATCGCACAGCCCCCCACAAGGCGAACGCGACTTTTTTGCCCGGACATTGCCACGATCATGGCACGGCTGCCCCGCTTACGCCATGGGGCAGCACCACCTGTCCGCGATTCGAGTCGCCTGTGCGGCTGCGAAGTCACGGCGTCGGCTTTCGCAGTGCCGCACGGATCAGGAGTGGTGCCAACCCGGCGGCGCGGACGCCGTGATCGAGAACAAGACGCGGGAGCGGGACACCCAGAAGATCCGTCGAGGCGGGCGGCTCCGGCAGGCGTGGCGATGAGTCGACGAGATCCACCACGAGATCCAGTATTGCCTCTTCGCAAGAGGTGAGCCCCAGCTCGGCAACCGTAAGGATGCCCTGCCCCCGCACCTCGACGCGCCCAGCAAGCACGGGATGAGCGCGCGCCAGGACGCGGCCACCATTCACATCGCAGACGACCCGATCGTCCGCCACGAAGGCTCCATCCTCCAAGCTGGCGAGCAACAGCGCGAGGCTCGACTTTCCGGAACCGGATTCACCGCGAATCAGGATGCCGCCGCTGCGCAAGGTGCAGCAGGCGCCGTGGAGGGTGATCGTCACGCGTGGAGCTGGCGGGGCGCGGCCGGCAGACGCACGATGAAGCGCGCGCCGCGCACGGTTGGCTCGCCGTCCTCGTCGGGAGCGCCGGGGCGGTTCTCGGCGCGGATCGTGCCGCGATGGGCCTGCACGATCTGGCGGGAGATCGACAGGCCGAGGCCTGAATTCTGGCCGAAGCCCTGCTCGGGGCGGTCGGTGTAGAAACGCTCGAAGATGCGCTCCAGGGCGTGCTCGGGGATGCCCGGTCCCTCGTCCTCGCAGATCAGCTCGACCTCGCCCCGTACCCGGCGCAGGACCACGCGGACCTTCGCGTCAGAGGGCGAGAACGAGCGGGCATTGTCGAGGAGGTTGTTCACGACCTGACCAAGCCGGCTGTCATGACCGATGATCGTGAACGGCGCCTCGTTATCGAAGCCGGTCGGTTCCACGTCGAGTTGAATGAGGCAATCCTTCGGCCGGCGCCGCTCGTTGGCCACCGACACGACGGTGGTGAGCAGGCGCCGCAGATCGACCCGCCGGGCCTCTGCCCGCGCGAGTTCGGCGTCGAGGCGCGAGGCGTCGGCGATGTCGCTGATCAGCCGGTCGAGGCGCTTCACGTCGTGCTGGATGATCGCCATCAGCCGGCCGCGCGAATCGTCGGTCTTGGCCAGCGGCAGGGTCTCGACGGCGCTGCGCAGCGAGGTCAGCGGGTTTTTCAACTCGTGGCTGACATCGGCTGCGAAACTCTCGATGGCGTCGATCCGGCGGTAAAGCGCCTGGGTCATGTCACGCAGCGCCCCCGACAGGTGGCCGATCTCGTCGGTGCGCTGGGTGAAATCGGGGATCTCCTCGCGGGTCTTGATGCCCATCCGCACCTTCTCGGCGGCCTCGGCGAGGCGGCGTACCGGGCCCGCGATGGCGCCGGCCAGAAGGAACGACAGCACCACCATCACGGCCGAGGCGACCAAAAAGACCTGCAGAAGGCCGAACCGCTCCGAGGCGATCACTCTGTCGATGGCATCGCCCTGGGTCGAGATCAGCAGCGCGCCGCGGACAGAGCCGGCCCGATGGATCGGCACGGCGACCGACACGGTGGTCTCGCCCTGCTTGTTGCGGCGGACCAAGCTGCCGCGATTGCCGCCGAGCGCAGCCTGCACCTCCCGCAGCGAGTGGCCGTTCTGTGGGCCGGTTTCCTCCGCGGGCTCGGCCCGGCTGCGAAAGAATGCGCTGAACTTGGTCTGGACCGTCTGGAAAGCGGATTCCAGCATTCCTGGCTTGTGGGGTCTGGGCTGAAGCGGATCGGGCCTCGCGGCATCGCCGCGCTTGAACAGGGTGCGGGTGTCGAACAGGAGGCCACCTTCCTGATCGTAGACCCGCGCCCGATTGCCGGTCGGCGTCACGAGGCGCGAGAGCAGCGGCGCCACCTTTTCGGGGTTGAGCGAGAAGGCGAGCGGCTGCGACTCCTCCTCCGCGGCCTCGCCGGCCTGCTGCTGGAGCAGCTTGTCGGGATCGATGCGGATTGTATCCGTATCGACCGAAGCCGAGGCCGCGATCGCGCCCGCGATGATCTCGCCCTGGATGGCGAGACTCTGGATCCGCGCCTGGATCAGGCCTTGTCGGAACTGGTTGAGGTAGAGGAACCCGACGAGCAGCGCGATCAGCCCAACGAGGTTGAGCACGACGATGCGGCGCGTCAGGCTCGACGACGCGCGCTGGCCGATCGCGTCCCAGAGAGCGCGGGGCCAGGTCAGCGGTCGGGAGAGGGCTTTGGCCAGGGAGGTGCGGGGTTCGGCCTCCTCGGTCTGGGTCTGTGTACGAGCGGACACGCGACGGATCCCGAAGATCACGCCTCCTTGAACCGATAGCCGACGCCGTAGAGCGTCTCGATCATGTCGAAGCTCTGATCGGTCACCTTGAACTTCTTGCGCAGGCGCTTGATGTGGCTGTCGATGGTCCGGTCATCGACGTAGACCTGATCGTCATAAGCCGCGTCCATCAAGGCGTTGCGGCTCTTCACGACACCGGGGCGCTGGGCGAGGGCCTGGAGGATCAGGAACTCGGTCACCGTCAGCGTCACCGGCTCACCCTTCCAGGTGCAGGTGTGGCGCTCGGGATCCATCATCAGCGCGCCGCGCTCCAGCGAGCGGGCCGCGACTTCCTCAGCTCCGCGCGGTGTGGCGCCGGGGGCCTCCTTGGCGAAGCGGCGCAGCACCGCCTTCACGCGCTCCACCAGGAGACGCTGCGAGAACGGCTTATGGATGAAGTCGTCCGCGCCCATCTTCAGGCCGAACAGCTCGTCGATCTCCTCGTCCTTCGACGTCAGAAAGATCACGGGAAGGTCAGATTTCTGCCGCAGGCGCCGGAGAAGCTCCATCCCGTCCATGCGCGGCATCTTGATGTCGAAGATCGCCAGATCCGGCGGGGAATGGCGCAGGCCGTCGAGGGCGGAGGCGCCGTCCGTGTAGGTCTGGATGCGGTAGCCTTCGGTCTCAAGCGCGATCGACACCGAGGTGAGGATGTTTCGGTCGTCGTCGACGAGGGCGATGGTCGGCATGCGCGGTCCCTGACTGAACGGGTTCGGGCGCGGTCCCGGCTTTACGCACAGGCCGCGCCGTGTCCCGGCCCCCGAGGGGCAGACAAGAGCGCGAACCGGGCGGTTGAGACGCAGCCCGGCACGCGCATAGGGACAGGTGCTTTAGTACGGCCAATCGGAAAAAGCGAGCGGCGGTCATAGCTTGGCCGTAACGGCCGATCTGACGCGGGCCGCCCGCCTCGCGTGCCGGCCTGAGGCTCGCTAACGTGGCGGGCGCATCGAGCGGCAATTCGCGAGGGGGAGGAACGGCATGGGCGAGACCGGCGGAAACGCATCCGAACCGCGGGGCCCCGCCCGGCCGTTGCCGGCCGAAGAGGCACCGTTTGACGCGATTGGCCTTGCCCGGAGCCTGCTACGCGGCATCCGTTCCGGAGCGCTGGCGACGCTGGATTCGGACGGTACGCCCTTCGCTTCGCTCGTTACCATCGCCACGGATGCCGACGGTACGCCGCTGATGCTGCTCTCGCGGCTCTCGGCCCATACCCGGAATCTGCTGACGAACCCGCGTTGCTCGCTGCTGTTCGCCCAGACCGGCAAGGGCGATCCCCTGGCCCATCCGCGACTCACCGTGGTTGGGCGGGCTACCCAGACTATGGAGATGCGGGCGCGGGAGCGGTTCCTGGCCCGCCACCCCAAGGCCAAGCTCTACGCCGACTTCCCGGATTTCGGATTCTTCGCGCTCGATCCCGAGGCGGGTCACCTCAACGGCGGCTTCGCCAAAGCCGCGACGCTGACCCGCGAGCAACTGCTGCTCGACCTCACCGGCGCCGAGGCCGTCGTGGCGGGTGAGCGTGGGGCCGTGGAGCATATGAATGCCGACCACGCGGACGCGCTTGCCCTCTACGCCGCTGGAAGCGGCGCCGAGGCCGGGCTGCCCTGGAGGCTCACCGGGCTCGACCCGGAAGGCATGGACCTGATGGCCAACGAGCGAACCGCCCGGGTCGTCTATCCGGAGCGCGTCTCCGACATGGGTGCGCTGCGCAAGAGCTTGGTTGCCATGGCCGCGCGGGCGCGTGCGAGTGACGCGCAGGGCTAGGGCGCAAGGACTTCACAAAGGGGCATGGCGAAATGCCGCCGACTGCCCCATATCGGCTGCATGAGCGAAACGCAGACAGACACCTACCCCTTCAGCCTCGATGTCGAACCGGTCGGCGAGAGCGGCTCCCTGTTCCAGTGGAGCATCCGCAAGCACGGCAAGCTTCACCAGCGTTCGGACCGGAAGCATCCGACCGAGGCGAAGGCGCGCTCCCACGGCGAGGCCGAGATCGAGCGCCTGATCCGCGATCGCGGTCGCTGAGGCGGCCCGCGCTTCGCAGTCACCACCATCGCGTGCCCGGGCGGGGGCCGGATCGATCCGGCCCCCGT
The DNA here is from genome assembly GCF_900103445.1 of Methylobacterium phyllostachyos. Taxonomy (GTDB): domain Bacteria; phylum Pseudomonadota; class Alphaproteobacteria; order Rhizobiales; family Beijerinckiaceae; genus Methylobacterium; species Methylobacterium phyllostachyos. Next base: position 42,920 of record NZ_FNHS01000004.1, read on the forward strand.
CTTTTTGCTTGCCCGGTGACAGGATAGCGCGCCGATTGCGAGCGCGCTTGGCGCTATCCCGCCGCGCTGCTATCTCGCGCGGGAGCCGCTCCATACGAACTCGCCCAGACGTCAGACGGTGCGCGCCGGCGCGCGACCGAACGGAATGCCGATGACAGCCCCGATCGAATCCATCCGCAACTTCTCGATCGTCGCGCATATCGACCACGGCAAATCGACGCTCGCGGACCGGTTGATACAAGCCACCGGCACCGTCGCGCTGCGCGACATGTCCGAGCAGATGCTCGACTCGATGGATATCGAGAAGGAGCGCGGCATCACCATCAAGGCGCAGACCGTGCGCCTGGAATACAAGGCGCAGGACGGCAAGGATTACGTCCTCAACCTGATGGACACGCCCGGCCACGTCGATTTCGCCTATGAGGTGTCACGCTCACTGGCCGCCTGCGAGGGCTCGCTGCTGGTGGTCGACGCCTCGCAGGGCGTCGAAGCGCAGACGCTCGCCAACGTCTATCAAGCGCTCGACGCCAACCACGAGATCGTCCCGGTCCTCAACAAGGTCGACCTGCCGGCCGCCGAGCCCGATCGGGTGAAGGAGCAGATCGAGGAGGTGATCGGCCTCGACGCCTCCGACGCCGTGCCGATCTCGGCCAAGACCGGCCTCAACATCGAAGCGGTGCTGGAGGCGATCGTCACGCGCCTGCCGGCGCCGAAGGGCAACCGCGATGCGCCGCTGAAGGCGCTGCTCGTCGACAGCTGGTACGACGCCTATCTCGGCGTCGTGGTGCTGGTGCGGATCATCGACGGCACCCTCAAGAAGGGCATGACCATCCGCATGATGGGTGCGGACGCGGTCTACGGCGTCGACCGGATCGGCGTGTTCCGCCCGAAGATGGCCGATATCGACGCCCTGGGCCCAGGCGAGGTCGGCTTCTTCACCGGCTCGATCAAGGAGGTGGCCGACACCCGCGTCGGCGACACCATCACCGAGGACAAGCGCCAGACCACCGAGATGCTGCCGGGCTTCAAGGAAGTCCAGGCCGTGGTGTTCTGCGGCCTGTTCCCGGTGGACGCGGCCGAGTTCGAGAACCTGCGCTCGGCCATGGGCCGGCTCCGGCTCAACGACGCCTCGTTCTCCTACGAGATGGAGAGTTCGGCGGCGCTGGGCTTCGGTTTCCGCTGCGGCTTCCTCGGGCTGCTGCACCTGGAGATCATCCAGGAGCGGCTGGAGCGCGAGTTCAACCTCGACCTGATCTCCACGGCGCCGTCGGTGGTCTACCGCCTCAAGATGCGCGACGGCGAGGTGAAGGAGCTGCACAACCCGGCCGACATGCCGGACATCATGAAGATCGAGTCGATTGAGGAGCCCTGGATCCGCGCCACGATCCTGACGCCCGACGATTATCTCGGCGGCGTGCTCAAGCTCTGCCAGGACCGCCGGGGCGTGCAGATCGACCTCAATTACGTCGGCAAGCGCGCCATGGTGGTCTACGACCTGCCTCTGAACGAGGTGGTGTTCGATTTCTACGACCGGCTGAAATCGATCTCGAAGGGCTACGCCTCCTTCGACTACCACGTGTCGGATTACCGTGAGGGCGACCTCGTGAAGATGTCGATCCTGGTCAATGCCGAACCGGTCGACGCCCTCTCGATGCTGGTTCACCGCACCCGCGCCGAGTCGCGCGGCCGGGCCATGTGCGAGAAGCTGAAGGACCTGATCCCCCGCCATCTGTTCCAGATCCCCGTCCAGGCGGCGATCGGCGGCAAGATCATCGCCCGCGAGACGATCAAGGCCCTGTCGAAGGACGTCACCGCCAAGTGCTACGGCGGCGACATCTCGCGCAAGCGCAAGCTCCTCGACAAGCAGAAGGAAGGCAAGAAGAAGATGCGCCAGTTCGGGCGCGTGGAGATCCCGCAGGAGGCGTTCATCGCGGCGCTGAAGATGGACGATTGAGGCGCGCGGACTACCCCGGCGGCAGCACGTCGATCTGGATCCCCGAATAATACGCCGCCAGATTCGCGATATCGGCGTCCGACAGCTCCTTCGCGACCACGTTCATGATCTCGTTCTGCCGCTTGCCGTCGCGGTAGTCGGTGAGCTGCTTGACGAGGTAGGGCTCGACCTGCCCGGCGAGGTTCGGCGCCTCTGGCAGCTTCGAGAGCCCGTCCATCCCGTGGCAGGTCTGGCAGGCGGTCGCGCGCTTCTTGCCCGCGGAGGCATCGCCGGCCTGGGCCGCGAACGGGACGAGGGTGGCGGCAACGAGGAGAAGCGAGCGGATCATCGGGCGGGCTCTGTCTGCGCAACGGGACTCTCCTCCCCCTTGTGGGGAGAAGTTGGAGGTGAGGGTGGTGCAGGAGGCACCGGGGCGCTTCATCCGGAACCACCCCCACCCTCGATCCCTCCCCACAAGGGGGAGGGAAGAAGCCCTCACTTCTCGTAGGAGATCCGATAGATCGCTCCGGCGGAATCGTCCGAGACGAGCAGCGAGCCGTCGAGCATCACCGCTACGTCCACCGGCCGCCCGAGATACTCGCCGTCGCCGGTGAGCCAGCCTTCCGCGAACGGCTTGACCGACTCAACCTTCCCGTCGGCTCCTAGCTTGGCGAACATCACCCGGGCGCCGATCGGCTGGGTGCGGTTCCACGAGCCGTGCTCGGCGATGAAGATCCCGCCCTTGTACGAGGCTGGAAACTGCTTGCCGTTGTAGAAGGTCATGCCGAGATCGGCCGCGTGCGGCGGCAATTCGGCCATCGGGGCGACCGCGTCGGCGGGGGGCGTCTGGTCCTTGTACTCGACCGTGCGGACCGCGCCGCCGCCGAACCACGGGAAGCCGAAATTCTCTCCCGGCTTGGTGGCGTGGTTCAGCTCGCCCGGCGGCTTGTCGTCACCCATGCCGTCGACCTGATTGTCGGTGAACCAAAGCGACTTGTCGGAGGCGAAATCCATGCCCACCGAGTTGCGGATGCCGGTAGCGAAGACCTCGCGGTTCTTGCCGTCCGCATCCATGCGGATGATGCCGCCGATCCCGTCCTTGCGGTAGAGATCCATCTTGTCGGCGGGCGGCACGTTGTAGGGCTGGCCGAGCGCGATGTAGGTCTTGCCATCTGGTCCAACCCGGCAGACCCGGGCGGTGTGGTTGAAGCTCTCTTCGGTGGCCGGGATCAGCGCGCCCTGCTTGACCAGCACGCCCGCGGCGACATCCGGGTTCTCATAGAAGAATTCGGCGGCTGGGAAGGCCAGCACGCGGTTCTGCTCCACCACGGTGAGCACGCCGTCCTTCGAGAAGCAGACACCGTTCGGGATCTTGAAGTCGATGCCCGGCGCGAAGGCCCGGACCTCATCGGCGACCCGATCCTTGTCGCGGTCGGTGACCGTGTAGACCTTGGTCTTGCGCGTGCCGACGAACAGCACACCGGCATTGGGGCCGACTGCGATGGCGCGGGCATCCGGCACCACGGCGTAAAGGTCGATCTTGAAGCCGTCCGGCAGCTTGATCTTCGACAGGTTCTTGCGGATGGCGTCAGCGCGCCGGCCGGTCTGCGGGATTTCGGGGGCGGCCTGCGTGTTGGTGCTGTGGAAGCCCTCGAGCTTCTCCAGATCGTCAGTCTTGGCCTTGGTCTCGGCGGGGGCGGCGCCCTGCGCCAGGGCCGGCGCGGCGACGCCCGCCAACAGGGCGGAGATGATCAATGATCGCATCGTATGACTTCCTCCCGGCCGCCCTGGTATTGGGCGTGTCCGGGAGCGAACGATAGAGCCGCCTGTTCGAGGGACAAGCCGCGCCGGTGACGCGGCTCAAACCCTGTCGCCGCTCAGGCCACCTTGCGCGGCACGAGCCGCTCGCTGCCGAGCGCGGCCTCGGCCCCCGACACGCCGGCCTCCGTGTACTCGGCATCCTCGTTGACCCGCCAGACATCGTGCCGGCGCCGGTTGGCCAGGATGTTCTCCACGGTCAGCATTGCGGTCATCATGGCGTGGTCTTGGTTGTTGTACTTGTGCATGCCGTTGCGGCCGACGAGGTGCAGCGTCGGGAAATCCCGCTCCAGCTCCCGGCGGACTGTGGCGACGTGGTTGGCGTAGTCCTCGTCGTAGACCGGATAGGCCTTGGCCTGCCGGACCACGCAGGCATCGACGACCTCGGCCGGATCAATCAGGCCAATCTGCCCGATCTCGCGCTTGGCGAGTTCCACGAGCTCGTCATCCGAGGCGTTCCAGAGCCCGTCGCCCTCGAAGCAGAAATATTCGAGGCCGAGGCAGGCGTGATCCGCGTCCGGCACCATCTCGGGCGACCACGAGCGGAAATTCTGAACCCGCCCGACCTTCACGGACGGATCGTGGATGTAGATCCAGTTGTCCGGAAAATTCTTCTGCGACTTGGCGATCAGCGCCACGGTGAGGAAGTCGCGGTACTTCAGCGCCCGCGCGTTGAAGGTGCTCAGCGGCCGGGGCCGGATCGAATCCACCAGCTCGCGGACCGGGGCCGAGGAGACCACGTGGCGGGCCGTGAAGGTCTCGCGGCTGCCGTCTGCGCTGCGGGCCGCGACGGTCCAGATGCCGGTGCCGGCGTCAAAGGTGAGAGAATCGACGCTCCGATCGAGCAGCACCTTCCCGCCCTGCGCCCGGACCTTGGCGGCGGCGGCTTCCCACATCATGCCGGGGCCGCGCCGCGGGTAGCGGAACGACTCGATCAGCGTCTTGATCACCGGGCCGCCCGCCTTGGCCGGCTTGCGCAGGCCGAGGGAACGCTTGATCCCGTCGCGGATCGCGGAGCCGAGGTCGAGGCCCTTGATGCGCTGCGCCGCCCAATCGGCCGAGATCGCGTCGCACGACATGCCCCACACCTTCTCGGTGTAGGTCTTGAAGAAGATCGAGAACAGGCGCTCGCCGAACTGGTTGCGCACCCAGGCGTGGAAGGTCTTCGGCTCACGCACCGGCCGCAGGCGGGCCCAGGCGTAGGAGGCCATGCAGGCCGCGCTGGTGAACAGGCCAAGGTTCCTCAGCGCCTCGAAGGCCTTGAGCGGATACGCGTAGTAGCGGCCGCGATAGTAGATCCGAGACAGGCGCGGGCGCTCAATGAAATCGTTGGGCAGGAGCTCGTCCCAGAGATCGACCACCGCCTTGGATTTCGAGAAGAACCGGTGGCCGCCGATATCGAACAGGTAGCCGTTGTGGGAGACGGTGCGGGAGATGCCGCCGACCTGGGTGGGATCGCGCTCCAGCACCGTGACGGACCGGCCCTGCTTCGACAGCAGGTAGGCCGCGGTCAGTCCCGCGGGCCCCGCGCCGATCACCAGCGTCTCGGTGTGGTGGCTCATCCCGTGCTCCGGCGCTTGGTCATTCGCACGACGCGCGAAGCGCCGATTTGCCCGGAGGATGCGGACGCATGGTTAAGGAATCGCTGGCGATACAGGCATATCGGGCCGGTGAATTCCAATCTCCTTCGCGCAAATCCGCGGCTCACCTCCAATTCCCGGCTCATCGAGCGCCTGAACGGCCGCGGATTCGCGGTGTCTTGACTGGCCGTTAAGCCTGTCGGCGCATCCTCGCGCCGTGGGCCTCGGCCGCCCGTCTCAGTGACACAGCATGTCCGCTCCGGCTCAGCCGACCGCCCGGCCGACCTTGCGGGTCAAGCCCCGCACCGTCCTGTGGGTGCTCGCAGGCCTGTGCTGCGCCACGATGGTGCCGCTCGCCGATCTGTGGGCCACGATCCATTACCTGCGCGTGCCGGATACCGACGACGCCATGCGCCTCGTGGAGGTGCGTGATCTCCTGGCGGGCCAGAGCTGGTACGACCTGATCCAGCACCGCTTCCTGGCGCCTGCCGGCGTGCCGAGCCACTGGTCGCGCCTGATCGATGCGCCGATCGCCGGGCTGATCCTGGCCCTGACGCCGCTGGCCGGCCGGACCGTCGCGGAAGGTCTGGCGGCGGCGCTTTGGCCGGTGCTGCTGTTCGGGGTCTACGGCGCCGTCCTCTATCGCGGCCTGAGGGCGCATTTCGGCAGCCGCACCGCTCTGCTGGCCCTCATCGCGGCGACGCAGACCCTCGGTCTGACCATCCAGTTCGCAGCCGGTCGCGTCGACCACCACAACATCCAGATCATCGCAATCGTCGGATTGGCCTTCTGCCTGATGCGAGGCGGGATTCGCAGCGGCGTGATCGGCGGTGGGCTGGCGGCCCTGTCGCTTGCGGTCGGATTGGAAGGACTACCCTCCATTGCCGTGGCGGCCTTGTTCTGCGTGGGGGATTGGTGCTGGCGGGGTCGCCCCGCGCTGCCGCTCCTCGCCGGCTTCGGCCTTGGGCTCGGGGCATTCGCGCCGATCCTGTTCGCCGCGCAGACGGCACCCGGTTTGTGGACCGCGACACGCTGCGACGCGCTTTCGCCGCCCTGGCTGTGGCTCGCCTGCTGCGGCCTGCTCTTTGCCGTCTGCGCCGCCGCGAGCGGTGAGCGCCTCGCTTCGATCCGGGCACGCACCGCGCTCGCCGGGCTCTCGGGGGTGCTCCTGCTCGGGGGCTTCGCCCTCGCCTTCCCGGTCTGCCTGGGCGGGCCGTTCCCCGACATGCCGCCCCTGGTGCGGGACCATTGGCTGCTGACGGTGAACGAGATGGCCTCGCTTCCGAAATTCATCGCCCGGGGGCAGTGGGAGGCCCTGGTGTTCTATCCGGTGGTTCTGCTCGCCACCGCCGCCGCAAGCTGGATGGCGTGGCGCGGGCCGCATCGGCGCATCTGGGCGGGGATGGCCCTCTTTCTGTGGCCCGGCCTGATCCTCGGCCTGTTCCAGTTCCGCGGTCTTTATATCGCCTCCGGCTTCGTGCCGCTGGCGGCGGGGGCGGTCCTCGATAGGGCGCTCCGGGACGACACGGAGCGCCGGGCCGGCCTGCCCCGCTGGGGCAACGCGCTGCTCGGCGGCTGTATCGTAAGCACGCTCTGGATGGTGCCCGCTATCCTCGCCGAGGCGCTGGGGCCCGCCACGCGGACGGCGCCCGATCCGGCCGGCGCGATCGCCTGCCGCAGCCAGGAGGCGCTGGCCCCTCTCGACACCCTGCCGCCCGGCACCGTGCTGGCGCCGATCTTCATGGGGCCCGCGATCCTACTGCACACGCGGCACGGGATCGTGGCGGCGCCGTATCACCGGGCGATCCCCGGCCTCACAGCGGCGATCGAAGGGCTGGGCGGCACGCAAGCGGATCTGGAGCGGGTGCTGACGGGATTCAGGGTCCGCTACCTCGTCGCCTGCCCGGCCCGGCCGGCAGAGGATCTTCAGGCGGAGACGGCCTTCGCCACACGGCTCGCCGGGGGCGCGGCGCGCTCCGACAGGCTCGTGCCCCTGGACCTGCCCGGTCCCCTCAAAGTGTGGCGGGTGGTCCCCGACGCTCTCAAAGCAGGCGCCGGTCGAGCCGGATGATCCGGCAGGGATCGCCGGCGCGGGCGGCGGGCTCGTGCGGCGCGCGGATCAGCAAGGCCTCGGCTTGGCCCAGGACCGCCAGCATCGAGGAATCCTGGCGCTGCTCCGTGATCGCCACGGGAAGCCGACCGGGCTCGACCGTAAGGCGGGCGCGCATGTAGTCGGCCCGCCCGTCATTGGCATCGAGATCGCGGCCGAGCGTGGCCGGCTCGCTGCGGTCGGCCCCGGCCTGGGGATCGCCCTGGAACGCGCGGATCGCCGGCACCACGAACAGCAGCCCGCAGACGATCGACGAGACGGGATTTCCTGGTAGGCCGATCACCAGCATGTCGCCCAGGCGCCCGTGCATCAGCGGCTTGCCGGGCCTGAGCGCCACCCGCCAGAAGCCGAGTTCGAGCCCTTCGCGGGCCAGCGCCGCCTGCACAAGATCATGATCGCCGACCGATGCGCCGCCGAGCGTGACCAACAGATCGGCACGGGCCTCGCGGGCGCGCCGGAACGCGTCCGCTAGGGCGGCGTGATCGTCCGTCGCGATGCCGAGATCGATGATCTCAGCCCCCGCCTCAGCGGCGAGCGCGCCGAGGGCGAGGCTGTTCGAGGCGACGATCTGATCCCAGGCCGGCGCTGCACCGGGCTCGACCAACTCGTCACCGGTCGCCAGGATCGCCACACGTGGCCGGCGCCGGACCGGCAGGTGCGGATGGCCGGCCGCCGCCGCCAGGGCGAGGCGCCGCGCGTCCAGGGTCAGGCCCGCTTGGAGCAGCGTTTCGCCGGCCGTGAAATCGAGACCTGCGCGGCGGATGAACCGCTTGGGCTCGACCGGCTCGACCACGCGCACGGTGTCGCCCTCGGCCTGTGCATCCTCCTGGATCAGGATCGCGTCCGCGCCTTCGGGCACCGGCGCCCCGGTGAAAATCCGCACCGCCTCGCCGGGGCCGATGCGGCCCGAGAATCCGTGGCCGGCCGCGCTTGTCCCGATCACGCGCAGGCTCGCCCCCGCGACGGCCGCGTCGGCGCTGCGCACCGCATAACCGTCCATCGCGGAGGCCGGGAACGGCGGCTGCGTGCGGGTGGCCACGATGTCGGCCGCGAGCACCCGCCCGGCGGCCTGCGCTAGCGGCACGTTCTCCGCGTCGACCGGGGCGGTCACGCTCGCCAGGACCCGCGCCAGCGCCTCGGCGACTGGGATCAGGCCGCTCATGCCCCGGGTGCCCGGTAGGCGCCGGAGCGACCGCCATCCTTGGCGATGAGCCGGATGCCCTCGATCCGCATGCCGCGATCGACCGCTTTCACCATGTCGTAGACCGTGAGGCACGCTACCGAGACGGCGGTCAGCGCCTCCATCTCAACGCCGGTCGGCCCTTGCACCCGCACCTCGGCGGCAATGCGCAGGCCTGGCAGCGCGTCGTCGGGCTCGATCTCGACCCGGACCTTGGAGAGCAGCAGCGGATGGCAGAGGGGGATCAGCTCGTGGGTGCGCTTGGCCGCCATGATGCCGGCGAGCCGCGCGGTGCCGATCACGTCACCCTTCTTGGCATCGCCCTCGCGGATCAGCGTCAGCGTGTTCGGCTCCATCACGATGGCACCCTCCGCCCGGGCGGTGCGATCGGTGGCAGTCTTGTCGGTGACGTCGACCATGTTGGCCGCGCCGCTGGTGTCGAGATGGGTGAGCGTCGCGCCGGGCTCCATCGCACTCAGCCCTTCTTCCCGGCCTTGCCGCCGCTCTTGGCGTCACCGAACAGCAACGCACGGGTCGCAGCCGTCACGTCGGCCTGACGCATCAGGCTCTCGCCGACCAGCACCACGCCGAGCCCGTGCTCATTGAGGCGGGCCACGTCGGCATGACCGCCGATGCCGCTCTCCGCCACCGCGATCCGGTCCGAAGGGATGCCGGCGCCGAGGCGGATCGCCGTGTCGAACGAGACCTCGAAGGTCTTGAGATTGCGGTTGTTGATGCCGATCATCGCGGTGCCGAGCGGGATCGCCCGGGCGAGCTCGGCCTCGTCGTGGACCTCCACCAAGACATCCAACCCGAGTTGGTGCGCGGTCTCGACCAGCGCCACGGCCTCGTCGTCATCGAGGCAGGCCATGATGACGAGGATGCAGTCCGCCCCCCAGGCCCGGGCCTCGTAGACCTGATAGGGCTCGAACATGAAGTCCTTGCGCAGGACCGGCAGTCCGCAGGCGGCCCGGGCCGCGGTCAGGTATTCCGGCCGCCCCTGGAACGAGGGCTCGTCGGTCAGCACCGAGAGGCAGGTCGCGCCGCCCGCTTCGTAGGCGGCCGCCAGGGTGGCGGGATCGAAATCGGCCCGGATCAGGCCCTTCGAGGGCGAGGCCTTCTTCACCTCGGCGATGAGGGCCGGACGGCCCTCGGCCCGGTGGGCGCGGATCGCCGCCGCGAAGCCGCGCACCGGATCGGCCTGCGCGACCTTGCGTTCGAGCTTGGCGAGCGGCACGCGCAGCTTCGCCTCGGCGATTTCCCGGCGCTTGTAGGCCTCGATCTTGGCCAGCACGTTCGGCCGCTCCGGCGGCGCCTCGGCGCCGGTCTCGTGGGTCAGCTCTTCCGTCACCGCGCTCATCGGCCCTCCTGCCCGTTGGAGTGGTCGTTCGAAGCCTGCACAAGGCGGGCGAGCGTCGCCCGGGCCGCCCCGGAATCGATCGCATCCTGCGCCCGCGCGAGCCCGTCCGCCAGGGTCGGCGCGGCGCCCGCGACGACGAGTGCAGCGCCCGCGTTGAGCGCCGCGATGTCCCGGTAGGCGTTCCGCGTGCCGGCGAGCACCGCCTCCAGCGCCCGGGCATTGTCGGCGGGATTGCCGCCGCGCAGCTCTTCGGGCGCGCGCAGCGTCAGGCCGAGCTCCCGCGGATCGATGATGAAGCGCGAAATTTGGCCGTCCTCCAGCGCGACCACCCGGGTCGGGCCGGTGACGGTGATCTCGTCGAGCCCGTCGGAACCGTGGACCGTCCAGACCCGGCGGCTGCCGAGTTCCGCCAGCACTCGGGTCAGCGGCTCGGCCAGGGCCTCCTGGGCCACGCCGAACAGCTGGTAGGCGACGCCGGCCGGATTGCTCAGCGGCCCCAGCAGGTTGAAGATCGTCCGCACCGGCAGTTCCGAGCGCACCGGCGCGACGTGGCGCATGGCCGGATGGTGGGTCTGGGCGAACAGGAAGCAGAGGCCGGCTTCCTTCAGGCAGCGGGCCTGCCCCTCCGCGTTGAGCCCGAGCGTAACGCCCAGCGAAGCCAGCACATCGGCGGCACCCGAGCGGGAGGTCGCGGCGCGGTTGCCGTGCTTGGCGACCGGCACGCCACAGGCCGCCACCAGAATCGACGCGAGCGTCGAGACGTTCACGCTGCCGGAATGGTCGCCGCCCGTGCCGACCACGTCGATGGCGCCCTCCGGGGCGTCCACGCGGGTCATGCGCGCCCGCATGGCCTCGACGGCGCCGACGATCTCCTCGACGGTCTCGCCGCGCACCTTGAGGGCGGCCAGGAAGGCGCCGGCCTGGACCGGGGTCACCTCGCCCGACAGCAGGTCGTCGAAGGCCGCGCGCGCTTCGGCGCGATCAAGGGCAAGGCCCCCGGCCACCTTCGCGAGATGGGGTCTGAAACTGTCCATGCGCTCTGTCGAAGGGCCGCCCCGGCCTCCTTCGGGTCAATGCACGTCGGCGCGGGTCCTGTCACGCGCCGCGTTCCAGGCGGCGGCGAGATCCAGGAAATTCTTGACGATCTCAGTGCCGTGCTGCGAGCGGATGCTCTCCGGATGGAACTGCACGCCGTGGAGCGGGCGCTCGGCATGCTCCAGCCCCATGATCAGGCCGTCCGTTTCGGCGGTGACCTTCAGGGCCGCCGGGCAGCTGGCGCGGTCGACCACCAGCGAGTGGTAGCGGGTCGCCTCGAAACTGTCGTTCAGGCCGCGGAACAGGCCGCTCGCCCCGTGGCGGATGGTCGAGACCTTGCCGTGCAGCGGCAGCGGCGCCCGCACCACGTCTCCGCCGAAAGCCTGCCCGATCGCCTGAAGGCCCAGGCAGACGCCGAAGATCGGAATCTCTTCGGACAGATCCCGCACCACGTCGAGGCAGATGCCCGCCTCGTTGGGCGTGCAGGGGCCAGGCGAGAGCACGATCGCGTCCGGGGCCTTGGCGCGGATGTCGGGAACGGTCAGCGCGTCGTTGCGCACAACGTCGATCGCGCCGCAGAGCGGGCCGATCAGGTGGACGAGATTCCAAGTGAAGGAATCGTAGTTGTCGATGACGAGGACGTTGGACATCGCGGCGGCACGCTCTGGCATAGGGGCGATGTGACCGCTCGGGGCGGAGCGGTCAACCGTGCCGGGTTATTTGGCGATGCAGGCTCGGTATGAGCCGCTGACTTGCTTCGAGAGCCAGCCCCTACTGGCCCCGCTTTACCTGCGCGGCGAACCGCACCGCCTCCTCGGCGGCCCGGAACAAAGCCTTGGCCTTGTTGACGCATTCCTGCTGCTCGGACGCGGGATCAGAATCGTACACGATCCCGGCGCCAGCCTGGACGTGCATCCGCCCATCCTTCACCACGGCGGTGCGCAGCACGATGCAGGTATCCATCTCGCCCCGCGCACCGAAATAGCCGATGCAGCCAGCATAGGGCCCGCGCTTCTCGCGCTCCAGCTCGTCGATGATCTCCATCGCCCGCACCTTCGGGGCCCCCGAAACCGTGCCGGCCGGGAAGCCCGCCGCCAGGGCGTCGAGCGGATCGTGGCGCGGATCGAGTTCGCCCTCGACGTTCGACACGATGTGCATCACCTGACTGTAGCGCTCGATGAAGAACGAATCCGTCACCCGCACGCTGCCGATCCGCGAGACGCGGCCGGCATCGTTGCGACCGAGGTCGAGCAGCATCAGGTGCTCGGCCCGCTCCTTCGGATCGGCCAGCAACTCGTCGGCCAGCGCCGCATCCTCGGCTGGCGTTGCGCCGCGGCGGCGGGTGCCGGCGATCGGGCGCACCGTGACGGTGTCCTCGCGCACCCGCACCAGGATCTCCGGCGAGGAGCAGACGATCTGGAAAGTCTCGAAGTCGAGATAGCAAAGGAACGGCGCCGGGTTGGTGCGCCGGAGCGACCGGTACAGGCTGAAGGCCGGCAGGGTGAACGGCGCCGAGAAGCGCTGCGACAGCACCACCTGGAACACGTCGCCCGCGACGATGTACTCCTTGGCCCGGGCCACCATGGCGGAGAAGTCGTCCGGCGTCGTGTTCGAGACCGGCTCGGGATGGGCGACTGCTGAGACGTCAATCCGCGCCTCGATCGGCAAGGGACCCTCCAGGGCCTCCGCCACCCGGTCGAGGCGCTGGAGCGCGTCCTCGTAGGCCGCCCGGGCGCCGATGCCGGCGGCGGGCCGCACCGGCGAGACCACGGTGATGATGTCGCGGATGGAATCGAACACCACCATCACGCGCGGCCGCAATAGGATCGCATCCGGAACGCCCAGCGGATCGGGGTTCGGCTCCGGCAGCCGCTCCATGGCGCGGACCATGTCGTAGCCGAGATAGCCGAACAGGCCCGCCGCCATGGGCGGCAGATCCTGACCTTCGTCCCCGATGGCGCTCTCCGCGATCAGGGCACGCAGGCTCGCGAGCGGCGCCCGGTCGTCGGGCTCGAACTGGGTCAGGTCGGCTCCGCGGGCGATGGCCGGCGCGCCGTCCCGGCAGCGCCAGATCAGGTCCGGATCGAGGCCGATCATCGAATAGCGCCCGCGCACGGCGCCGCCCTCGACCGATTCGAGCAGGAAGGCCGGCCCCGCATGCCGGGCGCGCAGCTTGAGGAAGGCCGCGACCGGCGTTTCGAGGTCGGCGACGAGGCTCAGCGCGATGACGCTCGGCTGGCCGGCCTCGTAGCGCCCCGCGAAGGCCGCGTAATCGGAAGCCTCGGCCATCGCCTCAATACTCGCCGCCGATGGCCCGGCGCAGGGCCGTCGCATCAACCTTTACGCCCGCGTTCTTCTGGACCTCGGTGATGTACTCGGACAGCACGTCGTCGGCGAGGGCGGCCTGAAAGTTCTGGCTGATCGTCCGGTCGCTCGGGCTGTCGGCCATGAAGGCCGGCATCGTCGCGGAGGTCACCTTGAACACCGCGCGGGAATCCTTCGCCGCCGCGGTGCCGGCCTTGCCCACCGGCGTCGCGAAGATCAGGTTGACGTCGTCCGTCGTCAGCATGTCCTTAGCTTGGTTGCGCGACAGATCCTGCACCTCCTGCAGGTTGACGCCGACCTCCTTGGCGACGTCCTCCATGGACTCGCCTTTGTTGACCTTCTCGACCAGCTCGCGCCCCTTCGCCTGAAGGCGCTTGGCGATCTCGGTCGCGGTCCAGCCGGCCTGCACGCCGTCCTTCACCTGCTCGAGCGGCTTATCGTGCGCCGGATCGATGTTGGTCACGTCGTACCAAACGTAGCCGCCGGCCTTGGTGCGCAGGGGCTCGTTGTCGCCACCGATCTCGGCGCGGAACAGGGCCGGCAGCGTGGTGTCGGGATCCGGAATGTCGGTGACCTTCTTGCCCTCGGGATCCTTGCCGTTCGGATCCACGGCCTTGACCGTGATCAGCTTGAGGCCGCGCTCGGTCGCAATGTCGGCGAGCGGCTTGGCGCCGGCGCGCTGGTCCTCGATCGCGTCGCGCGTCGTCTCCATGGCGTCGCGGGCACGAGCGAGGGCCAAGCCGTTGCGGATCTCGCCTTCGACCTGCTCGAACGGCTTCACCGTCCCCGGCTCGATCTTGGTCACGCGCAGGAGCACCGTGCCGAAGCGGCCCTGGACCGGCTGGCTCACGCCGCCCTCCGGCAGCGCGAAGGCGGCGTCCGCCACCGTCGTGTCGAACAGCTCGGGCTTGCTGAGCGTCCCGAGGGTCAGGTCCTTGTCGTCGGTGCCCCGCTCCGTCGCGATGGCCTCGAAGGTCTTGGAGCCGTCCTCGATCGCCTTGCGGGCCGCCTCGGCGGCGGCGTGATCCGGGAAGACGATCTGCTGGATCGTGCGCTTCTCGGGAGTACCGAAACGCTCCTTGTTGAGAGCGTAGGCGGCGCGGGCATCGGCGTCGCTGATGGCGTCGGGCTTGGCCATCGCCACTGGATCGACCACCAGCAGGCTTGCGGACCGAAATTCAGGCGCGCGAAAACCCGACTTGTTGGCCTCGTACCAAGTCTTCAGCTCGTCCTCGGTCGGGTCCGGGATCTGGCCGGCGGTCGAGGGGGTCAGCATCAGGTAGGCGGCGCCGCGGCGCTCGGTCGTGTAGCGGTGGACGGCCTCGCGCAGGGCTACTGGCACGTGCAGATCGGACGAGACGGCCTCGGCGAGCTGAAGCCGCGCGATCACCGCGCGCTGCTCGCGCACGAACATCCCTTCGTTCAAGCCGGCGCGCTGCAATGTCTGGTAAAAGAGCTGCGGCTCGAACTGGCCCTGTGCGTTCTGGAAGCTCTTCTCGTCGTGGATCGCGCGGATTACCGCAGAATCCGGCACGGCGAGGCCGAGATCATGCGTCTTCTGGTCGAGGGCCGCCTCGGTGATCAGCTGGGCCATGACCTGCCGGTCGAGGCCGAGCATCCGCGCCTGATCGGGGGTGAGCGCCCGCTTCAGCTGCGCCTGATAACGCTGGATCTGGTTCTGGTAGGCTTGGCGCACCTGCTCGGTGGTGATCGGCGTGCTGCCGACAGTCGCCACGTTGTTGCTGGTGCCGCCGCGGAAGAACTCCTCCACGCCGAAGATGCCCACGCCCGCGATCAGCAGGGTGAAGATGATCGTCAACACGATCTTACCGAGCCAATGCTGGCTGGCGTTGCGGATGCCCTGAAGCATGGTTTGCGATCGGATACCTGCGGCGGCCACCCCGTTGCCGGAACGGCGCTTGCCTGAAAGCCGACCGCGATAGACCATTCGCGTCCACAGGCAAAGGCTCGGCTGTCTGCGCGGTTTGCGCGCCCAAGCTCCCTCTGGTACGGCCGCGACAACTTGCGAACGGCAGAGCGAGGCGGGGACGGGAATGACGCAGTCGGGGCGCAGGCCGCTGGTCGCCGGCAACTGGAAGATGAACGGCACGCGGGCGTCGATCCAGGTGGTTGAGGCAATCCGCGACGGTCTCTCGCCGGAGCTGGCCAGCCGCATCGACGTGCTGATCTGCCCGCCCGCGACACTGATCAGCGCCTGCGTGGCAGCTGCTGCCGGCTCGCCCATCGCCATCGGCGGCCAGAACCTGCACGCCCGGCCGAGCGGGGCCTTCACCGGCTCGATCTCGGCCGAGATGCTGGCCGATCTCGGTGCCCGCTACGTGATCGTCGGCCATTCCGAGCGGCGGGCCTATCACCACGAGACCGACGACGGCGTTCACGCCAAGGCGCTCGGCGCCCGGCGGGCCGGCCTGTGCGGAATCATCTGCGTGGGCGAGACCATCGAGGAGCGCGAGCAGGGCCGCGCGCTGGACATTGTCCGCGCCCAGCTCGCCATCGGCCTGCCGAAGGGCGCGACCGCAGCCGACACGGTGATCGCCTATGAGCCGGTCTGGGCGATCGGCTCCGGCCGGACCCCGACCCCGCGCGATATCGCCGAGGTCCACGCCTCGCTCCGCGAGATGCTCGACAAGCTCGTGGGCGACGAGGCGCAAAAGATCCGCATCCTCTACGGCGGCTCCGTGAAGCCCGGCAACGCGCGTGAGCTCTTGTCTGTGGAGAATGTCGACGGGGCGCTGGTCGGCGGCGCGAGCCTCGTGGCCGAGGATTTTCTCGGGATCTGCGCCGCCTACGCGTAAGGCCGGGCGGTCCCCATCAGGGTTCTCGGCGCTGTCACACGATCCTGTTTAACGGTCGTGGTGTTCCACCACCGCGATTCGGACCATGACGGACGATCTTTCTACCGCCGACCCCAAGCTGTTGGATACGATCCGCCGCGAGATCCTCGACAGCTATGATGAGGAGATTGAGCTCGGCTTCGAGGACGATCGTCTCGATAGTCTCGACGGGGGCACGGAATCCGGCCTCGACCGCCGGTTCTACTTCCGGGAATTGCTGCGCCTCCAGCACGAGCTGGTCCGGCTCCAAGACTGGGTGCAGCACAAGAAGCTGCGTGTGGTCGTGCTGTTCGAGGGGCGCGATTCCGCCGGCAAGGGCGGGGTGATCAAGCGGATCACCCAACGCCTCAACCCGCGCGTCTGCCGGGTCGCGGCTTTGCCCGCGCCGAACGAGCGCGAGCGCACGCAATGGTATTTCCAGCGCTACATCGCCCACCTGCCCGCTGGCGGCGAGATCGTGCTGTTCGACCGGTCCTGGTACAACCGCGCCGGCGTGGAGCGCGTCATGGGCTTCTGCACCGAGACGGACGTGGAGGAGTTCTTCCGCTCCGTCCCCGAATTCGAGCGGATGCTGGTCCGCTCGGGCATCATTCTGCTGAAGTACTGGTTCTCGATCACCGACGAGGAGCAGGCGATGCGCTTCAACATGCGCATCACGGACCCGCTGAAACAGTGGAAGCTCTCGCCGATGGACGTCGAATCCCGTCGGCGGTGGGAGGATTACACGCGCGCCAAAGAAGACATGCTGACGCGCACGCACATCCCCGAGGCGCCCTGGTGGGTGGTCGAGGCGGTGGATAAGAAGCGGGCGCGGCTCAACTGCATCAGCCATCTGCTGGAGCAGATCCCCTACGGCGAAGTCGAGCACCCGCCCGTGCAGTTGCCCGACCGGGTCCGGCACGCGGACTACATCCGCGCGCCGATCCCCCCGGAGATGCACGTTCCGGCCAAGTACTGAACGCCGCCCTCAGATCTTGAAGGCCTGACGCGCGAGCAGGCGCCAGCGATCTCCATCGCGGTGCCAGACCTGCATCACGCCGATATGCACCGGGGCGGACTTGCCGTCCGTCACCACCTCACCGGTGAAGACGTGGCGGGCGATCGCGTCATCGCCCACCACCGAGGCCGAGCGGTCCGACAGGGTGATGCTCGGGAAGGTCTGGCGCTTGCTGGCGAGCGGCGCGATGAAAGCCTTCTTGTCCTGCACGAGGCCGCTCGAATGGCCGTAGCTGAGCCCGTCGAGGGTCAGCGCGTCAAGAGCGGCGCCGTCGCTAGCCAGTATGGCCTTGGTCAGGGCATCCACCTGCGCCTCGACAACGGCCTTCTGGTCCTGGGGCTGCTCGGCGGCGAAGGCCGGCGCCATCAGCGTGGAGGTGACGAGAGCAGCGGCGAGCGCGGCGCGGCGTGAGATCGGCATGGCGTCCTCCCGGGCGGGACGGTGGATTGGCGGCTCCGTCCTCGGCGCGAAGCAGAGCATAGCCGATCGCCCGGCGCGAGGGGCAGGACTGACAGGCGAGGCCCGATCATCGAGTTGGCGCCGGTTCCCGATTGGTGTATGCGCCCGGGATCATTTGCGGCTGTTGTCCTGGGCATCGGCCGCCTGCGCGCCCGCCTTCCGGTCCCCGCGGCCGGCCCTCGGGGAGCGACGCGCGGATCAGCTTACGCTTCCGGAACACCGATGCAGACCGTCCTGATCGTCGTCCACCTCATCATCGTGCTCGCGCTGATCGGCGTCGTGCTGCTCCAGCGCTCCGAGGGCGGCCTCGGGCTCGGCGGCGGGGGGAGCGGCGGCGTGGCCGGCTTCATGACCGGCCGCGGCCAAGCCAACGCCCTGACGCGGGCCACCGCGATCCTGGCGGCCCTGTTCTTCGCCACGAGCCTGTTGCTCGCCGTCCTCTCGCACCGCTCGCAGGCGCCGAAGTCGATCCTCGACACCGGCGCGCCGCAGAGCGCGGGCCAGCCGGCCAAGCAGCCGACCGGCGCGGACAACCTGCTCGACACGCTGCGCCAGCAGCAGGACCGGGTGCCCGCCACGGCGCCGGCCCAGCCCGCTCCGGCTCAGCCTGCCCCGACCCAGTCCGTCCCTGCTCAGCCCGCCCCTGTCCAGCCCGCTCCGGCCCAACCGGCGGTGCCGGACGCGCCGCAATCGCGCTAACCGCGCGACCCGGCGACTCACGCGAGCCCTGACGGACCGGCCCCGGCCAGCCCGTCCATGCGTCCAGCAATCCCCAGCCCTCGCACGGGCCGGGGCCATCGGCGTTTGGCAAACGCCGGCACCTTCTTTATGGACCGAGGCCCATGACGCGGTACGTTTTCATCACCGGCGGCGTGGTTTCCTCCCTGGGCAAGGGACTGGCCTCGGCGGCGCTCGCAGCGGTCCTTCAAGCCCGCGGCTACCGGGTCCGGATGCGCAAGCTCGACCCGTATCTCAACGTCGATCCGGGCACGATGAGCCCGACCCAGCACGGCGAGGTCTTCGTCACCGACGACGGCGCCGAGACCGACCTCGACCTCGGTCATTACGAGCGCTTCACCGGCGTGCCGGCGAGCCGGGCCGACAACATCACCACGGGCCGCATCTACCAGGACATCATCGCCAAGGAGCGGCGCGGCGACTACCTTGGCGCCACCATCCAGGTGATTCCCCACGTGACCAACGCCATCAAGGACTTCGTCCTCGAGGGCAACGACGCGTATGATTTCGTGCTCGTCGAGATCGGCGGGACGGTCGGCGACATCGAGGGGCTGCCCTTCTTCGAGGCGATCCGCCAGCTCGGCCAGGAACTGCCCCGCGGCACCTGCTGCTACGTCCACCTGACGCTGCTGCCCTACATCCCCTCCGCAGGCGAGCTGAAGACCAAGCCGACGCAGCATTCCGTCAAGGAACTGCGCTCGATTGGCATCCAGCCCGACATCCTGCTCTGCCGCTGCGACCGGGACATCCCGGCCGACGAGCGGCGCAAGCTCGCGCTGTTCTGCAACGTCCGCGAGACCGCGGTGATCGAGGCCCGGGACGTCGCCTCGATCTACGAGGTGCCGCTCTCATACCGGAAGGCCGGGCTCGACCGGGAGGTGCTCGGCCATTTCGGTCTGGAGCACGGCCAGGAGCCCGATCTCGGCCGCTGGCAGACCATTGCCGAGCGGGTGCGCAACCCGGAGGGCGAGGTCTCCATTGCCATCGTGGGTAAGTACACGGGCCTCAAGGACGCCTACAAGTCGCTGACCGAGGCCCTGACCCATGGCGGCATCAGCCACCGGGTGAAGGTCAACCTCGAATGGATCGAGGCCGAGGTGTTCGAGCGCGAGGACCCCGCGCCGTTCCTCGAAGGCCTGAACGGCATCCTCGTGCCGGGCGGGTTCGGCCAACGGGGCGCCGAGGGCAAGATCCGCGCAGCCCGCTTCGCCCGCGAGAAGCGCATTCCCTATCTCGGCATCTGCTTCGGCATGCAGATGGCGGTGATCGAGGCGGCGCGCTCCCTCGCCGGCCTGCCGGAAGCCAATTCGACCGAGTTCGGCGACACGGCCGAGCCGGTGGTCGGCCTGCTGACCGAGTGGCTGCGCGGCAACGAGCTGGAGCGGCGTGCCGCAGCGGGCGATCTCGGCGGCACGATGCGGCTCGGCGCCTACGATGCGAAGCTCGATCCTGAATCGAAGATCGCGCAGATCTACGGCACCGCAGACATCTCAGAGCGGCACCGCCACCGCTACGAGGTCAACATGGCCTATCGCGAGCGGCTGGAGGCCCAGGGCCTGCGCTTCTCCGGCGTGTCGCCGGACGGGCTCCTGCCAGAAACGGTGGAGCATGTCGGGCATCCGTTCTTCATCGGCGTGCAGTTCCACCCGGAGCTGAAGTCGCGCCCCTTCGAGCCGCACCCGCTGTTCAAGGGTTTCGTCGGCGCGGCGATCGAGCAGAGCCGGCTGGTCTGAGGCCGCGGCGGCGCGCCGCTTCTCGCGCCGCCGCGTGGGACCCTATATGGGTGCGGCCGTGACCGAAATTTTGTTCTACCACATGCAGCGACAGCCCCTGGAAAAGGTGCTGCCGAACCTCGTCGAGCGCTCCCTCGACCGCGGCTGGCAGGCCGCGGTCCAGGCCGCCACCGAGGAGCGTCTGCAGGCGCTCGACGATCACCTCTGGACGTATTCCGACGAAAGCTTCCTGCCGCACGGCACCGACCGCGAGCCCGACGCGGGAAGCCAGCCGGTGGTGCTGACCCTGCGGGACGTGAATCCCAACGCGGCCTCGATCCGCTTCCTCGTGGAGGGCGCCGACCTGCCGCCGGATGCGGACGCTTACGAGCGGATCTGCATCCTGTTCGACGGGACCGATCAGGACGCCCTGCTGCGCGCCCGCGAGCAGTGGAAGCAAGCCAAGGAGGCCGGCCACACGGTCGCCTACTGGCAGCAGGACGATTCGGGCCGCTGGAACAAGAAGGCGTGACCGTGACCCTCAGCAAACGTCTCACCGGCGCCGCGCTCGGCCTCGCTCTGGCGTTGGGCTCAGCCCCGCCGCTTAGCGCCCAGGATGCCCCGCACGGCCATGCCCAGACGGAGGCGAAGCAGGCTCCGCGTGGCCCGGAGGGGCGCCGCCTGCCACCGGACTCGGTGACGCAGCAGAGCATTACGCTGCCGGACGGCCGGACCCTCGCCTTCACCGCCACCGCGGGAAGCCTGCCGCTGGTCGACGAATCCGGCAAGCTTCAGGCCGAGATCGCCTACGTGGCCTACACGATGGCGCCGGAGGCCGGGCAAACCCGTCCTGTCACCTTCGCGGTCAACGGCGGCCCCGGCGCAGCCTCGGCCTATCTGAACATTGGGGCGATCGGCCCCTGGCGACTGCCCACGGGCAGCGGCAGCATCAGCCCGTCGCAAGCAGTGGCGCTCACCCCCAACGACGGCACCTGGCTCGATTTCACCGACCTCGTGTTCATCGATCCGGTCGGCACCGGCTACAGCCGCGCGGCGGATGGCAACGGCAAGGCCTACTGGTCGGTCGATTCCGACGCCTCGACCCTGGCGGCGGCCATGGCGCGCTATCTGCGGGTCAACGACCGCATGGCGGCGCCGAAATTCTTCGTGGGCGAGAGCTACGGCGGCTTTCGCGGGCCGCTGATCGCCGAGAAGCTGCAGGAGGAGATCGGCGTCGGCCTCTCCGGCATGGTGCTGCTCTCGCCGGTGCTCGACTTTGGGTGGCTGGAGACACCCCGGGCCAACCCCTGGGGTTACGTGCTCAAGCTCCCCTCCCTCGCGGCCGGGGCGCTGGAGCGGAAGGGCACCGTGCCGACGGCGGCCCTGCTCGGTGACGCCGAGGCCTACGCCGCGGGCCCCTACCTGGCGGATCTGCTGAAGGGGCCATCCGATTCCGGCGCGGTGGCACGGATGACCGAGAAGGTCGCCCCCCTGGTCGGGCTCGATGCCGCGCTCGTGCGGTCCCAGGCGGCGCGCCTTTCCACCCGGAGTGTCCAGCGCGAGATCGACCGGGCCGAGGGTCGCGTCGCCAGCGCCTACGACACCGGCATCACCGGCTGGGACCCGAATCCGGATGCGGCGCAATCGAGCTTCGACGATCCCCAGCTCACCGCGCTCCAGGCACCGCTAACCAGCGCGATGCTCGACCTCTACGCCCGCACGCTGAAATGGCCCGTGCCGAACATGCGCTACGAGCTCCTCAGCAACGCCGTGAACCACGGCTGGAGCTGGGGCTCGGGCCGGCAGGCGCCGGAGGTGCTGTCCAACCTCAAGGGCGCGCTGGCGCTTGACGGACACCTGCGCGTCCTCGTGGCGCACGGCTTCACGGACCTCGTGACCCCCTACTTCGCCTCGAAGCTCCTGCTCGCGCAGGTTCCGGCCTACGCGGCCGGGCGCCTGGATCTGGCGGTCTATCCGGGGGGGCACATGTTTTATACGCGGCCCGATTCGCGGGCTGCGTTCCACCGGGACGTGGCACGGCTCTACACGGATGCCCTCAAGGCACGCGACGGGGATGCGGCGCCCAGGAACGGAAAGGATGCGCCCTGACGAAGCATGGCCCCGCCAAACCCGAGGGGTCCGAGCGTCGAAGGCAAGATCCGGATCTGCACCGAACGCGATGTCGAGCTGGCCGTCAGATCGGGGGCACGGCTGAGATGCGCGACGCGCTTTTCAGGAAGAGCACATCGATATCGCGCTGCGGCTGGTAATCCTTCACGACCATCTCGACAGTGGTCGGACCGGTTTTTTTGAGATTGCTGCCGCAGAAGGCGACCATCGTGGAGGGATCGCCCTTGTCCACGATCAGCCTGAACGTGCCGATCGACCCGGTCCCCGCCGGGACGACGTAGGTCAGATACTGCTCGTAGGCCTGGAAGGACCGGCTGCCATCGGCGCTCGCCCGCCGGTACAGGCTTTGGGCCGATCGCGCGAAGGCGGGATCCGTGCAGAACCGGTCCTCATAGCGTGCCATCTGCGTCGTGTTCAGATCCGGCGACCCGAACGACAGGCTGGACTGGACGCCGAGGCTGGGCGTGAAGCTTTGGTGAATCGCGACCTCTCGTCCGGCCGGAAAGACCTGTCGACGCGCATAGCGCGATTTCAGTGTCCACAAGGGGACGTCCGAGATCGTCCCATCCGAGTGCACCTGCCGCTCGAGGAAGCCGGCCTCGATCAGGCCCTTGCGGCGCGTTTCCGAGATCCGGCGCAGGGGCTCCGCGGTCGCCGCGACGGTCGGCACCAGAGGGATCCCCAGGCTCGCGAGCGCGTCGGTGATCTCGACCGCTTGTCCTTCGCGCATCAGGAAGGCGTGTTGATCGAGCTGCCAGGGGACGGTTTGGCCGTCGACCGTCGCCTCGAAGGCGAGGAAATTGGCCTGCGCCGGATCGGGGAGAGTCACCGCCAACGCGGGCGCACCGGCGAGATCGGGCATCGGGAATGTCAGGGTGGCCTCGATGTCGGCACCGGTCGGATTGCGGAACCGGTAATCGGCCCTCACCTCCCGCTCCGAGAGATAGAGCTCTTCCGCGACGAGCGTGATCGTGCGTCCTGGATCCAGGACGAGGCCCCCCGCCTTGAGCGCGCCTTCGGCGTCGTCGGCGCGGACCGGCAGGGATGCCGCCGCGAGAAGAGCGAAAGCCAGCGACAAAATCTTCATCACGATCACGCGTCAAAGTTCAGTGTTGTGGACAACCAGCGCGGCCATGCGACCATCTGGACGCCCGTCCCGCCCGCCGATTTCCGCCGTTCGCAAGGCAGAGGATATGATTCCGCGGCCGCTCCGTTGTGCGAGGGCTGTCATGCGTCTACAACGATCGCGTGACGGTGCCCCGGCAACGGGGTGAAAAGGGAATGCGGTGAGGGGCGCGAGCCTCGACTCCGCGGCTGCCCCCGCAACTGTGAGCGGCGAGCGCCTGCCGAGGGCCACCGGAGTAATCCGGGAAGGCGGCAGGGGCGTCGAGCCGCGAGCCAGGAGACCTGCCGTCACGACAGGATCCCGAAGCGCCGCCGGTGGGGCGGCTGGAGACACACGCATGACCACCTCGACCCTCGCCCCCGTCGCCGTCGGCACCCGCGCTTCTGAGCGCCCCGTCGCCGTCGCGCTCGCGGCCTTCCTCGGCCTCGGCCTGCTGTTCATGGTCGGGTTTTCGCCGGCGATCGCGTTCCACAACGCGGCCCACGACTTCCGGCATACCCAGAACTTCCCCTGTCACTGACGCCACCGGCGCAGGCATGATCATCCGGCTTCTGTCGGCGGCTCTGGCCGCCGGCTTCTTCGCGGCCGTCGTCGTGACGGGCCTCGAACTCACGCTGACCTCGCCGCTGATCGTGGCCGCTGAGCGCTACGAACAGGCCGAGCCCAGCCATCAGGCCGACCGCGCGCTGCCGATCGTCCTCGCGCATGCCGGCCACGACCACACAGCACCGGACGCCGCGCCGGAATGGCAACCGGGCGCGGGCCTGCCACGCATGGCCTTTACCGGACTGGCGACTCTCGTCGGCGCGGTCGGCTACGCGCTGCTGCTCGGCGCCGTGATGCTCGCCTGCGGGCGGGAGCCGACGCCGCAGGTCGCCCTCGCCTTCGCGGTCGCGGGTTTCGCGAGTGTCGCCCTGGCGCCGGGCCTAGGCCTGCCACCGGAGCTGCCCGGCAGTGAGGCGGCGCCGCTGGCGGTTCGGCAGGCGTGGTGGGTCATGACCGCCGCAGCGACCGCGATGGGCCTCTACCTGATCGCGGTGCGCCGGACCTTGATCGCCATCCTGGGTGGCCTCGTGCTGATCATCGCGCCGCATGTGGTCGGCGCGCCGCAAGCGCCGGAAGGGGCATCGGCGTTGCCCGCGGCGCTGGCCGCACAGTTCGCCGCGCGCTCCCTCGCGATCAGCTTCGTGTTCTGGATGCTGCTCGGCCTCGGGCTAGGCCGGGCGTGGCAGGTCTTCGGACGCGAGACGGCGCGGGGGACGGCCCGTGCCTGAGACCATCCTCTACGTCTGCACCACCTGTCGCCGCGAAGGCGACGATCCGGACGGCCTCCGGGCCGGCGCCCGCCTCCTCGACGCCCTGCGGGATCGGGCCGGCGGCACGCCGGATCTGCGCGTCGAGCCGGTGGAGTGCCTGTCGGTCTGCAAGCGGCCCTGCACGGTGGCCGTCGCCGCCGCCGACCGCTGGACCTACGTGTACGGTGACATGGATCCGGCCGCCTCCGCCGAAACGATCCTGGCCGGGCTCGCCGCCTATGCGGCGACGCCGGACGGCATCGTGCCCTGGCGCGAGCGGCCATCCGCGTTCAAGAAGGGCGTGATCGCCCGCATTCCCCCCTTCCCCGCACCGCGCCCGCTTCCGGCCGGCACTCCGGAGGCCGCCGAATGACGATTCTCGCCAAGATCCCCTGCACGATCGTCACGGGCTTCCTCGGCGCCGGCAAGACGACGCTGGTGCGCCACGTGATCGAGAACGCGAAGGGCCGCCGGCTCGCCATCCTGGTTAACGAGTTCGGCGATGTCGGCTTCGACAAGTCGTTCCTGGCCGCCTGCGGGGTGGAAGGCTGCACGGAGGACTCCATCGTCGAGCTTCCGAATGGCTGCATCTGCTGCACGGTGGCGGATGATTTCGTCCCGGCGCTCGAGACGCTGCTCGGCCGCGCCGAGCCGCCGGAGCACATCCTGATCGAGACCAGCGGCCTCGCCCTGCCGAAGCCGCTGGTCCAGGCCTTCCAATGGCCCGCGATCCGCTCGCGGGTGACGGTGGACGGTGTGGTGGCGGTGGTCGATGGGCCGGCGGTGGCGGCGGGCGACTTCGCGGACGATCCGGCGGCCCTGGCCGCCCAGCGCACCGCCGACCAGTCGGTCGATCACGACAATCCGCTGGAGGAGGTGTTCGAGGATCAGCTCCTCTGCGCCGACCTCGTGGTGCTCAACAAGGCCGACGTGATCGACGCAGAGACCCGCGCCCGGGTCCGCGCTGAGGTCGAGGGCCACCTGCCCCGCGCCGTGAAGGTGGTGGAGACCGAGAAGGGCGCGATCGATCCGCGGGTCCTGCTCGGCCTCGGCGCCGCGGCGGAAGACGACTTGGACGCCCGCCCCTCCCACCACGGCGAGGGCGAAGATCACGACCACGATGATTTCGAGACCGTGGCACTACCGATCCGCCCAGCGGTGACGGCGGCCGACCTCGCCGCGCGCGTCGAGAAGGCGGCCGAGACCGCGGGCGTGCTGCGGATCAAGGGCTTCGCGGAGGTCGAGGGCAAGGCGATGCGCCTCGTGGTGCAGGGCGTCGGCCGGCGCGTCACCCACCATTTCGACCGGCCCTGGCGATCGAGCGAGGCGCGCGACGGGGCGCTCGTGGTGATCGGCCTGAAGGGGTTTGATCGGGACGCCGTGGCGGCGGCGCTCGCGGGATGAGATCCGTCGCGCGCGCCAGTCCGGACAGGACCTAGGGACGGGCGCGATGCATCTGGTGCGCATCGATGCCGTCTCCCTCGACGAGGGTGAGGCGGCCTTGGATCTCGGGCAGGAGCCCGGCGACCTCGTGGTGCTGTCCTTCACCGACAGCGACCTCGCCGGGCTTGCCAGGGCTTACGCCGCAGAGCCGGGTCTTCCGAGCCTGCGCCTCGCCAAGATGGCCAAGCTGCGGCATCCCCTCTCTGTCGACGTCTACGTGGAACGCGTGGTCGCAGCTGCCAAGCTTGTGGTGATCCGCTGCCTCGGGGGCTTGGATTACTGGCGTTATGGGGTTGAGCGCTGCGCCGAGGCCGCCCGGGCGCATGGCGTCACGCTTGCCGTGCTGCCGGGCGACGACCGGCCCGATCCGCGGCTGGCCGCCTTCTCCACGGATCCCGCACTGGCGGATCGGCTCGACGCTTATTTTCGCGCCGGTGGCCCCGACAATCTGCGACGGATGCTGCGGCTGCTCGCGGCCCGGACGGGCGCCGACCTCCCGGTCGAGCCGCCCCGGCCGCTGCCCCGCGGCTTTCCATGGTGTCCGGGCTGCGGTGTTCTGGCCCTCGATCAGGCGGTCGCATTAGCCGAGACGGCCATCCCCCTCGTGGGCCTGCAGGCGGAGCCGCTGGCCCTGCTCATCGTCTACCGATCCGCCGTGCTCGGTGGCGAGACCGCGCCGTTCATCGCGCTGACCGCCGCCCTGCGCGCCCGGGGGATCGGCGTCCTGCCAATGGCGGTGTCGAGCCTGAAGGAGCCCGAAGCCGCCGAGGCGGTCGCGCAGGCCGTGCGGGCTCGCCGGCCCGATCTCGTTATCGCCGCGACCGCCTTCTCGGCCCGGGAGGACCGGACCGACTTCGTCCTCGACGGCGCAGCCTGCCCGGTGCTTCAGGCCTTCACGGTCGGGTCCGCACGCGCCGCCTGGGAGGCCTCTTCCCGGGGGCTCGGTGCGGCCGACCTCGCCATGCAGGTGGCCCTGCCGGAATTCGACGGGCGGCTTTCGGGCTTCCCGATCTCCTTCAAGGAGGAGGATGCGGAGATCGCGGGCTTCGCGGAGCGCCGGGCGGTGCCGTACGCGCCTGGGATCGCGGCGCTCGCCGATCGCGCAGCCGGCTGGCTGCGCCTCGCCGCGTTGCCACGGGCCGAGCGGCAGGTGGCCGTGGTTCTCTCCGACTATCCGGCACGGGGCGGCCGGGCCGGCTTCGCGGTCGGCCTCGACACGCCCGAGAGCGCCCGTTCCATCGCCTTGGACCTTGCCGCGGCAGGCTATGCCGCGGGTGGTCTGCCGGACGTTGGCGCGCTGATGGCGGCCCTGACCGAGGGGCCAGCGGATTTTGGCGTGCCGCTCGCCGCATACGCCGCATGGTTCGCGCAGGTGGCGGAGCCGACCCGCAGCGCGATCCTGGACGCATGGGGAACGCCAGAGGCGGACGCCGCCTGCGCGGACGGCGCCTTTCGGTTCCGGATGGTGGAAACCCGAACGCGCGATGCGGGGGAAACGCCGGGCGGCGGCCTCACCCTGTTCCTCCAACCCGATCGCGGCCGCGATCCGGATCGCAAGGCCGGCTACCACGATCCGGAACGCGTCCCGACCCACGGCTATCTCGCCTTCCACCTCGGGCTGCAGCGGCGTTTCGACGTCCTGGTCCAGCTCGGCACCCACGGCACGACCGAATGGCTGCCCGGCAAGGCGGTCGCCCTGTCGCCGGAATGCTCCCCGGCGCTCTGCGTCGGCGCCCTGCCGGTGATCTACCCGTTCATCGTCGACGATCCCGGCGAGGCCGCCCCGCTGAAGCGCCGGCTCGGCGGCGTCGCGCTCGGCCATCTGACACCGGCCGTTGCCGGGCCGGCGCTCTCCCCGGAAGCTGCGCGGCTGCGCGAGCTGGTCGAGGAATATTCCGCCGCCAGCGTCCTCGACCCCCGGCGGGCCGCCCTCATCGCCCGCGCCATCCTGGATGACGCCGCCGAAGCCGGGCTGCTCGAAGGTGCCGGCATCGGCGCCGACACGCCGATGGACGAGGCGCTGACCCGGCTCGATGCTCATCTCTGCGATCTTGGCGAAACTGTCTTCCGCGACGGCCTGCACGTCTTCGGCCGCGCGCCGGGCGATGCCTCTCCCGCTGTCGTGGAATCCGCCCTCTGCGAGCGGGCCGGCCTCCTCGCCGCCCTCGACGGGCGGTTCGTACCGCCCGGGCCATCCGGCTCCCCATCCCGCGGACGCGCGGACGTGTTGCCGACGGGCCGCAACCTCACGACCCTGGATCCCCGCGCGATCCCGAGTCGCGCCGCCGCGCTCCTCGGTGCGAAGGCGGCCGAGGCGGTGGTGACCCGCTACCTGCAGGACGAGGGTGCCTATCCCGCCCGGATCGTGATGGATCTCTGGGCCTCACCGACCCTGCGCACCGGTGGCGAGGACGTGGCCCACGCCCTCGCGCTCATGGGCGTCCGGCCGGTCTGGGATCATGCCAGCACCCGCGTGACCGGCTTCGAGGTGCTGCCGCTGGCCATGCTCGACCGGCCGCGGATCGACGTGACCGTGCGTGTTTCGGGTGCGTTCCGCGATACCTTCCCAGACACGCTGGCGCTGATCGACAGGGCCGCCCGCACCGTGGCCGACCGGGACGAGGCCGATGACGAGAATCCGCTGGCAGCGTCGCGCAGGCGCGGCGAGGCGTCCGCCCGGGTCTACGGCGCGGCGCCGGGCCGTTATGGTGCCGGCGCCGCGGCCGCAGCCCTTGACAGCCCCTGGGAGGCGCGCGCCGATCTCGGTCGAGCGTATCTGGCCGCCAGCGCCTACGCGTATGGCGACCGCGAAGGACCCGATCCGGATTTCGCCGCGCGGATCGCGGCGGCCGACGCCTACCTCCACGCCTTCGACGTGGCGGAGCGCGACCTGTTCGACGGCGATGCCGCCGTCGATGCGATGGGTGGGTTCGCAGCCGCCGCCGCGCTGCAGGATGCGCGCCCTGCGCTCTACAGCCTCGACGTGTCGATGCCGGAGCGGCCCAAGGCCCGCTCCGCCCGGGAGGATGCCGCGCGTCTCATCGGCGGGCGCCTAGCCGATCCCCGCTGGATCGCCGCGCAGCTCCGCCACGGCTACCGGGGCGCCCAGGAGCTGGCGCAGGGGCTTGATGCGGTCTTTGTGCTCGCCGCCACCAGCGACGCCGTTACCGATGCCGGGTTCGACCGTCTCTACGCGGCCTGGATCGCCGACGCCGAGGTGTTCGAGCGCTTGTGTGCTGCCAATCCCGCGGCGACCCGGGCGATCCTGAAGCGCTTCGACGAGGCCCGCGATCGCGGCCTCTGGCATAGCCGGCGCAACGCCCTGCCAGCCGACGCTCTCCTGCCGGCAGCCGCCGAATGAGCCTCCGTCCGCATCGCCGCGCGTTGCCCGAAGCCCCCACCCGTCGGGGCTGGTGCCCGGGCCTCGCCCGCCCGATGCCGACGGGTGACGGTCTGCTGGCGCGCGTCCATCCGCCTCTCGGGATCTTGTCCCTGCGGCAGGCCCGCGCTGTTGCGGAGGGCGCAAGGCGCTTCGGCAACGGCCATCTCGACCTCACCGCCCGGGCCAACCTCCAGATCCGCGGCGTCACCGAGACGTCCGGCGCTATGCTGGACCGGTTGCTCACCGAGGCCGGGCTCGGCGACCGGCGCCGCGATGGCGGTCCGCAGCGCCTGACGCTTACCAGCCCCCTCGCCGGCCACGACCCAACCGAATTGATCGACGTGCTGGCGCTCGCCGGCGCAATCGAGACGGCAGCCCTCAGTATCCCCGGCCTGCCGGCCAAGACCCTGGTGGTGGTCGACGGACGCCCGGATGCGGCTCGACCGGAGGCCGATGTTTCCGTCGTTGCGCGCGATGCCGCACATGTCGCAATCGCGATTCCCGCCGGAGATGAACGGCCCATCATCGCCGACTGCCGCCTGCAGGACGCGCCGGCCGCCCTGATCTCGCTGCTCGGCGCCCTCGTGCGGACTGGCCGACGCCGGGCGCACGACCTGTCGGCGGAGGAACAGGCCAGCCTCGTGGCGAGCCTGCGCGCGACGGGGCTGGCCGAGGTGACCGCGCCGCAAGACGGGACGGAGGCCACCGTGAACGCGCCGGGCCGCGTGCCTTTCGCACCCGCCTGCGGAATCCAGGCGCGGCCCGATCTCCGGATCCTGGCCCTGGACGCCCCCTTCGGCCGCTGCGGCGCCGAGATCCTCGACCGGGTCGTGGCCACTGCGGAGACCCTTGGTGCGGACGCGATCCGCCTGTCGCCGACGCGCGGTTTCGTCTTGCTCGCCCGGGTCGATACCCCCACGATGACGGCGCTCGCAGAGCTTGCAGGGGACCTGATCGCGACACCCGACGATCCCCGCCGCAGCATCGATGCCTGCACGGGGGCCCCGGGCTGCGCCTCGGGCTCGACGTCGACCCTGGCGGATGCCGGGCGCCTCGCCACCCTGTTCCGGCCGCTCGCCCTTCAGGGGCTCCGGGCCCACGTCTCCGGCTGCGCAAAGGGTTGTGCACGGCCGGGCCCGGCCGACTTGACCCTCGTTGCACGCAACGGCCTCTACGGCATCGTCCTCGACGCCGCCCCGGGCGATGAGCCGGCGATACACCTCCCTATCGAGGCGGTTCTGGACCGGTTAGGAAGGGCCAAGACTGTCGGGCTCCCCGCCGCGTTCGCGTCGGATACGGGGTCGATGGGGTATGGGAGGGACGAAAGACCAGCATGAGCGCGAGCGAGAATGCCCTGCGCCCGGCAGGATCGGAGACGGCTCGTGAGCCATCCTCCCGCTATGACTACATCCGCGACGGCGGCGCGATCTACGCGCGCTCCTTCGCGATGATCCGCGCCGAGGCCGATCTCGCGCGCTGGACGGGGGCGGCCGAGCGCGTCGTGGTCCGCATGATTCACGCCTGTGGCATGACCGACCTCCCCGCCGAAGTGGAGATGTCGGACGATTTCGCCGCGGCCGGCGTCACCGCGCTCCTGGCCGGAGCGCCAATCCTGTGCGATGTCCGCATGGTAGCCGACGGCGTCACGCGCGCCCGCCTGCCTGCCGCCAACCCGGTGGTCTGCACGTTGGGCGATCCCCGGGTGCCCGATCTCGCGCGGGAGCTGGGCACCACCCGGTCGGCCGCCGCCATGGAGCTGTGGCGGGAGCATCTACCCGGCAGCGTGGTGGCGGTGGGCAACGCGCCGACCGCGCTGTTCCGCCTGCTGGAACTGCTCGATGCGGGCGTGGCCCCGCCGGCCGCCGTGATCGGCATCCCGGTGGGCTTCGTCGGCGCCGCGGAATCCAAGGAAGCGCTGGCCCGGGACGGCCGGGTGCCGTTCGTGGTCGTCCACGGGCGGCGTGGCGGCAGCGCCATGACAGCCGCCGCCGTCAACGCCCTCGCCAGCGAGATCGAGTGATGGACGGGTTCGAACGCCTCGACACGCCCGCTGAGGATATCCCCGCAGCGGCGGTGACCGGCACGCTCTTCGGCGTCGGGATGGGCCCGGGCGATCCGGATCTGCTCACGGTCAAGGCGCAGCGCATTCTGATGCGCGCGCCGGTGCTGGTCCATTTCTGCAAGCGGGGGAAGCGCGGCAATGCCCGCACCATCGCGGACGCGATCCTGCGCGATCCCGCCCGAGAGTTGCCGCTGGCCTATCCCTACACCACCGAGATGCATCCCGAGCACCCGGACTACGTGGCGGCGCTCGCCGGCTTCTACGACGACGCGGCTGGCCAGTTGGCCGATCACCTTGGCGCCGGGCGCGACGTGGCGATCCTGTCGGAGGGCGATCCGTTCTTCTACGGCTCGTTCATGCACCTGTGGCGGCGCCTCAAGGACCGCTTTCCCGTGGAGGTGGTCCCGGGCGTCACCGGTATGTCGGGCTGCTGGACCCGGGCCGGGACGCCGATCACCTGGGGCGACGACGTCCTGACCGTCCTGCCCGCGACCCTGCCGCTCGCCGTTCTCACCGAGCGCCTGCGCGGCACCGACGCCGCCGTGGTGATGAAGCTCGGCCGCCACCTGCCCAAGGTGCGCGCGGCGCTGGCCGCCGCCGGGCTCCTCGCGCGGGCGGTCTATGTGGAGCGCGGCACGATGGCGGGTGAGCGTGTCGTCATGCTGGCCGACAAGGCCGACGACGACGCACCGTATTTCTCCATGGTGTTGCTGCCCGGCGAGGGGCGCCGGCCGTGACCGGGAGCCTCGCGATCATCGGCCTCGGTCCGGGCGATGCGAGCCTGCTGACCGAATCCGCCCGCCGGGCGCTGGACGCTGCGGAGGAACTCGTCGGCTACTACCCTTACGTTGCCCGCGTGCCCGAGCGGCCGGGCCTGAACCGGCATGCGAGCGACAACCGCGTCGAGGTCGATCGCGCCCGCGAGGCCCTTCGCCTCGCCGCGGCGGGCCGGCGAGTCGCCGTCGTCTCGGGCGGCGATCCGGGCGTCTTCGCCATGGCGGCGGCGGTGTTCGAGGCGGTGGAGCACGGCGAGCCCGGGTGGCGCGACCTCACCATCACAGTCGAGCCCGGGATCACCGCGATGCTGGCGGCAGCGGCCCGGCTCGGCGCACCGCTCGGCGCCGATTTCTGCGCCCTGTCGCTCTCCGACAACCTGAAGCCCTGGCCGGTGGTCACAGCCCGGTTGGACGCGGTGCTGCGCGCCGACCTCGTCGTCGCGCTCTACAACCCGATCTCGGTTGCCCGGCCCTGGCAGCTCGGTGCGGCGTTCCAGCTCGCGGCGGGGATCCGCCCGCCCGAGACGCCGGTGATGTTCGCCCGCGCGATCAGCCGGCCCGACGAGGCGATCCGGGTGACGACGCTTGCCGAGGCACCGCAGGTGCCGGCCGACATGGCAACCCTGGTGATCCTCGGCGCCTCGACCACGCGGCTGATCCCCCGCGCGGGCCGTGTCCCCTTCGTCTACACCTCGCGCAAGGTCGAGGCGGCGTGAACGTCTGTGTCCAGCCAGCGGAGCACGCCGGCCGCGTCGGCGACGCTCGGTACGGCGGGCTTGTCCGGCCGGCGCACCATGACCACCGGAATCGCCAGGGCGCGCGCCGCCGCGATCTTGCCGTAGGTCGCCGCCCCGCCGGAATTCTTGCTGACTACGATCTCAATGCCGGCGGACCGCATCAGCGCGGCCTCGGCCTCTGCATTGAAGGGGCCCCTGGCCTCGATAGCGGTGAGGTGGGGCACCGGCAGCACGTCTCCGAGCGGCTCGACCGTGCGCGCCCAGTAGGCGTGCTGCGGTGCCGCCGCGAAAGCGCCCGCCTCCTGTCGGCCGATCGTCAGGAACACGCGGCGAGGATCGGGGCCGAGCGCCGAGACGGCGGCCTCGACGCCCTCGACCTCCGTCCAGAAGTCGCCCGGTGCGGGGCTCCAGGCCGGGCGGCGGATCGCCAGCAGCGGGATCCCGGCCCACGCCGCCGCGCGGGCGGCGTTGGACGAGATTCGGGCGGCAAAGGGATGCGTGGCGTCGATCAGGCGGTCGAATTGTTCCACGCTCAGGTAGCGTGCGAGGCCTTCGGCGCCCCCGAACCCGCCGATACGCGTCGGGACCGGCTCGCGCTTCGGCGCGCTGGTTCGGCCAGCCAGAGACAGCATCACGGACAGGTCGTCCCGCCCGGCCAGCGCGCGTGCCAGGGCGCTCGCCTCGCCGGTTCCGCCGAGGATCAGGATCCGCCGAACTCTGTCGTTCATGGGAGCTTTGTCCATGAGCGGTGAACCCCTGTCGAGCCCGCCCGCGGCCGGGCGCTGGCTGTCCATTGTCGGCATCGGCGAGGATGGGCGGTCCGGCCTCGCGCCCGCTGCGGCCGCTGCGCTCGATGCCGCCCGCGTCGTCTATGGCGGCCGGCGTCATTTCGCGCTGGCCGGCCCCCTCGACGCCGAGACGCGGCTCTGGCCGAGCCCGATCCATGCGGCCTATCCGGATATCCTCGCCCGCCGCGGCGCGCCCACCTGCATCCTGGCGACCGGCGATCCGTTCCATTACGGCATCGGCGCCGAAATCGCCCGGCTCGTGCCAGCGGCCGAGATCCGCGCTTTCCCGCAGCCCTCTGCGTTCAGCCTCGCTTGCGCGCGCCTCGGCTGGCCGCTGGCGGAATGCGGCCTCGTCACCCTCCATGGCCGGGCGCTCGCTCGGATCGTCCCCCATCTCCAGCCAGGGGCGCGGCTCCTGGCCTTGTCGTGGGACGCATCCACGCCGGCGGCGTTGGCCAGCCTGCTGGCCGAGCGCGGCTTCGGCGCGTCCACGCTGACGGTGCTGGAGGCGATGGGCGGCCCGCGCGAGCGCGTTCGGACGACGCGCGCCGACGCCTTCGCCATCGACGGAATCGATCCGCTGAATACCGTGGCGATCGCGATCGCCGGGGCGGGCCACGCGCTGCCCTTGGCGCCGGGCCTCGACGATACCCTGTTCGAGAATGACGGGCAGCTCACCAAGGCCGAGATCCGGGCGCTGACCCTCGCGGCCTTGCGGCCCCATCCGGGTCTGCACCTGTGGGATATCGGGGGCGGCGCGGGATCAGTTTCCATCGAGTGGATGCTGCGTCATCCAAGCCTGCGCGCCACCGCCATCGAAGCGCGGCCCGAGCGGGCAGAGCGCATCCGGCGCAATGCCGAGGCCCTCGGCGCCCCGGACCTCACCGTTGTGACCGGCGCGGCACCGGACGCGCTGGTCGGCCTGCCCGAACCCGATGCGGTGTTCATCGGCGGCGGCGTCTCGGAGCCCGGCGTCCTGCCGACGGCCCTGGAGGCCCTCCGGCCGGGCGGGCATTGTGTCGCCAACGCGGTGACCCTCGAAGGCGAGGCCACCCTGCTCGCTGCCTTCGCGGCACAGGGCGGCAGCTTGCGGCGCTTCTCCGTGGACCGGGCGAGCCCGGTGGGCGGCCTGCATGGCTGGCGGCCCGCCATGCCGGTGACCCAATGGGCCTGGACCAAGCCATGACCGGCCCCCTCGTCGCCGGCATCGGCTTCCGCCGCGGCACAGATGCGGACGAGATCGCGGCGCTGATCGCGCGCGCGCTCGGTGAGCTCGGCGCCGCGTACGGCGATCTGATCGCGGTTGCCACCGCCGCCGACCGGGCCGCGGAGCCAGCACTCGCCGAGGCGGCGGCGCGCTTCGATCTGGCCCCCTGCCCCGTCGCCCCGGAGGCGCTGACCGCCCGGGACGCCGAACTCGTTACCCGCTCCGCCCGGATCGAGCATCTTCGCGGGATAGGCTCCCTGGCCGAGGCCGCTGCCCTGGCGGCGGCCGGTCCGGGGAGTCGCCTCGCCCTCCCCCGGATCGCGAGCGGCGGCGCCACCTGCGCGCTGGCCGTCCGCCAGACCACGGCGCCCGCAGCATGACCGTGCATTTCATCGGCGCCGGCCCCGGCGCGGCAGACCTCATCACCCTACGCGGCCGGGACCGCATCGCGGCCTGCCCGGTCTGCCTCTATGCCGGTTCCCTGGTAGCCCCGGAGATCCTCGGCTGGTGCCCGCCCGGCGCGCGGATCGTCGACACCGCGCCGCTCGACCTCGACGCCATCGTGGCGGAAATCGCGGCCGCCCACGCCGCCGGCCAGGACGTGGCGCGGCTGCATTCGGGGGATCTGTCCATCTGGAGCGCGCTGGCCGAGCAGATGCGCCGGCTCGACGCGTTGGGCATCCCCTACACGGTGACGCCCGGCGTCCCGGCCTTCGCGGCGGCGGCGGCACTGCTGCGGCGGGAGCTGACCGTGCCCGGCGTGGCGCAATCCGTGGTCCTCACCCGCACCTCCGGCCGGGCCAGCGCCATGCCGGACCGCGAGACCCTGACGGCCTTCGCGGCGACGGGCGCGACGCTGGCGATTCACCTCTCGATCCACGTGGTCGAGCGGGTCGCGGCCGAGCTGATCCCGTTCTACGGGCCGTCCTGTCCGGCGGCGGCGGTATTCCGCGCATCTTGGCCCGACGAGCAGGTGCTGACGGCCGACCTCGCCACCCTGCCGGCGCGGGTCGCGGAAGCCGGACTCGAACGCACGGCCCTGATCCTGGTCGGCCCGGCGCTCGGCGCCGAGACATTTCGCGAGAGTGCCCTCTACGCACCCGACTACGACCGGCGCTACCGGCCTGGTGGCACAGCGGGCGGGCGGACGTGAGTGCTCCCGGTCTCCTCGTGGCGGCACCGCGCTCAAGCTCGGGCAAGACCACGGTGACGCTCGCCCTCATGCGGGCTCTGACCCGAAGGGGCCTGCGCGTGCGCCCCGCCAAGTGCGGCCCGGACTACATCGATCCAGCGTTCCATCAGGCAGCGACGGGTCGGCCGAGCTTCAACCTCGACAGCTTCGCCATGGCGCCGCCCCTGCTCGATGCCCTGGCCCGCGCGACGACGGACGATGCCGACATCGTGATCGCCGAAGGCTCCATGGGTCTGTTCGACGGGGTCCGGGCCGCGGAGAGCCGGACCGGGGCCAACGCCGACATCGCGGCGCGCTACGGTTGGCCGGTGGTGCTGGTGGTGGATGTCTCCGGCGCGGCTCAATCGGCCGCCGCGGTGGCGCTGGGCTGCAAGCTCTACGATCCACGGGTGCGGATCGCCGGCGTCATCCTGAACAAGGTGGCGAGTGCGCGACACCGCCGCCTCGTGGAGGCCGGGATGGCGCGGGTCGGGCTTCCAGTGCTCGGCGCGCTGATGCGCGACGCGCAGCTCGTCCTGCCAGAGCGCCATCTCGGCCTCGTTCAGGCCGGCGAGACAGCCGACTTGGAGGCGCGCCTCGACCGGCTTGCCGATCTTGCGGTGGCGGGGATCGACCTCGACGCCATCATCGCAGGGGCGGGTGGCGCCATGCCGGCCTCTGGGGGGGCGCTTCCCATGCCTCCGGGCCAACGCATCGCGGTGGCCCAGGACGCGGCCTTCAGCTTCCTCTACCCGCATCTTGAAGCCGGCTGGCGCATGGCGGGCGCCGAGCTGATCCCGTTCTCCCCCCTGTCGGACGAAGCGCCGCCGGATGGCTGTGACGTGTGCTGGCTGCCGGGCGGCTACCCCGAATTGCATGCGGGCCGACTGGCCGGCGCTGATCGATTCCTGTCGGGCCTGCGGGCTTTCGCGGCCACCCGCCCGGTGCACGGCGAGTGCGGCGGCTACATGGTCCTCGGCGACACGCTGGAGGATGCCGAGGGAACGACGCACGCCATGGCGGGCCTGCTGCCGGTGGCGACGTCGTATCGCCGGCGGAAGCTCCATCTCGGGTATCGGGTCGCGCGCCTGTGCGGGGACGGTCTGCTCGGACGGCGCGGCGCGCGGCTGATCGGTCACGAATTCCACTACGCCAGCGAACTCTCGCCGGCCGCCCCCGCGCCGACTGCCCTGGCCCAGGTGACGGACGCGGAAGGGTCCGATCTCGGCTTCGCCGGGCACCGGATCGGCACCGTGACGGGGAGCTTCTTCCATTACATCGCCGCGGATCCCGCCTAGAGCGCTCTCCGCCGACGGGGATACCGGTTTGGCGCAAGAGGGCGCGTTAAAGCCAAGGCTTAGGGTCGTGCCAGATTGCAAGCCGATCGGGTGCGGTTCTAGCGCTCTCCCCCTGCCACGGGGACACCGCTTCGGCGCGGAGGAACCCGGCACAACCCGGATTCAGAGCAACGCGCGGTTGCGATAAGCACGGCACTAGCCAGCGCTCGATCGCTTTCACCGCGCCACGTCTTCCCAGGGTAGGAGCGCAGCGAGCCTTCAAGAAGGACTCCAGGGATTTCAGTGGACTCTTGAGGTCCCTTCCGAGGCCTCCGCTGCCGAAGGTTCAGGGAGTGAGCTGTACAGCCGGTCGGAGGCTTCGAGTCTGTCGTGCACCGGCCGCGATGCGATCGAGCACGGCTCGGAGCACGTCTCGAACTGGGCCTGCGTCTCAGGCAGGCTCGGTCGGGGGAGCTGCGTCGCGTGCCTGCGCAAGCCGTGCAGCGCTGCGAACAAGAGCCAGGACATCGCGGCGCATCTGCTCGTCCTCGATCTGCGCGTAGGCGCGCAGCAGCTCGATGGCGCCATGGCCGCTCAGGAACCCGAAGACGTCCTCCTGCGCATTCGCGCGCGGCTCGTTCTCCTCGAAGAAGGCCGAGACCGGAACCTCTAGGAGCCGTGCGATCTCACGCAGCCGACCGGCCCCGACACGGTTCTGCCCCTTCTCGTATTTCTGCACCTGCTGGAAGGTCACGCCGACCGCGTTGCCCAGCGCCGTCTGGCTCATGCCCCGCGCTTTCCGCAGGGCCGTGATCCGGATACCGACAAGGCGATCCACATCGGTGGTCTGTTTCGGCATCGACTGACCGGGTATATCCTTTTCCACGGGGGTGACTGCGTCCTCCTGCGAACGCGGTGTTTTGGCCTCGCCGTCGCGCCGCTTCACCGTCCGCCCCTACGTCCAAGACCGTAAAAGGTGCCCATACAGCTGGAAGGTCGCTGAAGGCGAGATGCCGGTCCGTGATACACATCTACCGCGCCGCAGTAGGACACCAAGTTGTCAAGCTTCGCAAGTCAAATATTACACGTTCTAGTTTAAGCACACACAACTTTGCAACATTGTTGCTCAAATGTCGGTCGCTCAAGTCTTCGCGATCTCTGGGTGCGCCCTGTAGCCGCGCGGGGGGACGCTTGGGCGGCTGAAACGCTAACAGGGTCACGGAACCAGAGGAGAGGCACATGTTCGTCGCGATGAATCGCTTCAAGGTTGTCAAAGACGCGACCGCAGATTTCGAGGCCGTATGGCTCGGTCGGGACAGCCACCTCGGCGAGATGCCGGGTTTCGTGGAATTCCACCTGCTGCGCGGACCGGAGTACGAGGACCACGTTCTCTACGCGTCCCACACGATCTGGCGGTCGCGCACTGATTTCGAGGCCTGGACGCGATCCGAACAGTTCCGGAAGGCGCATGGCCGCGTTCCCTCGACCAAGCCGCTCTACCTGGGCCATCCGCAATTCGAAGGCTTCGAGGCCATTCAGACCCTGGGCGGATCGGCCGACGCCGAGGGACAGACCGACGCCGCCTGAGCGGACCCCGCCGCCGGGTCCGCGATGACTTTGAAACGCGTCGGATCCGTGCGCACCGGCGGCGTAGCCGAACGCAGACCCGGGCACAAACCCTTTCGGTGAAGTGCCCGGAGCAAGCCTGCTCCCTATCCCCTTCAGTTGTATCATCACGCTGACTCGACGCGCCAGAATTGCGACTTGTCACGCGCGGAAAATACGTATCGATACTACTGGCTGCCAAAATGTGGCAGACAGCGGATAAGGGTTAATTATTTATTGCCGCGCACGGCAACGCGCACTAAACGAAAGCGCGCCCCCCGGATTGCGTTCCTGATCCTGCGGGCGCGCCGCTTGCTCCGTCAACGGTACAGGCCGGCACTGAAACTCTACATGTTTCAGACTGGTACAAAGTCCGATCAAGACGGGACGTGGCGCGTCAGATGTTTCACGAACGGCTTCCGGAATCGTTCCAGCTTCTGCCGAGTTCGGCCGAGCGCCGCAGCGTCTGGTCGGCGCTGCTGCCCCATCGCGGACGTGCAGCAGCCCGGATTGCCCTGTCGTCCGCGCTGGCCGCGACCGACCTCGTGGCGATCCTCGGGGTCACCCTGTGCATGGAATTCGCCTACGAACTCATCTACCAGGATGGGGCTGTCGGCGCGGGCAGTGCGCGTGGTCTGCGGCTCGCGGCCCTGCTCGGCCTTGTCATCATCGCCACGAACGCCTTGCGGGCGGAATACAGCCTCGACAAGGTCATCGCCCAGAAGCCGAATTTCCAGCGCGTTACCTCCCTCTGGTTGGTGGCCTGGGCCGCTGTGCTGGTGGTCAGCTTCATGACCAAGACCACCAATGATTATTCGCGTCTTGTTTCCCTGGGCGCATTCATCACTGGATTGCCGGCTCTGATCCTGACGCGGGCGGCGATGGTCCGCCTCATTCGGCAACGCCTGACGGCCGGATCGGCTTCGGTCAGCCGCGTCCACCTCGTGGGTTACGAGGAGGATATCGCGCGCTTTTACGCCAGCAACGCGGTCGACCGTCTGGGTCTGCGGATCATCGGCACCAGCTACCTGCGCCGTGTCGATCCGGGTGCCGACACCGCCGCCCGCCATGATCAGTTGCAGGAGGATCTCGACCTCGCCGTCTCGGTGGTGCGCTTCCTCCGGCCGGACGATGTGTTCGTGCTGGTGCCGTGGACCGACAATGCCGAGGTCGAGCGCTGTATCGACGCGTTTCTCCGCGTACCCTCCGCGCTTCACCTGCGGCCCGGCGCCATGCTCGACCGCTTCCCCGATCTGCAGGTCGCCCGGGTCGGCGGCGTTTCTGGGATCAATATCGGCCGCCGCCCGCTCAACGTCGGCGAGATCGTGCTGAAACGGGCACTCGACCTCACGCTGTCGACGATCGCGCTGGTCGCGCTGTCGCCGTTGCTCGCCGTGATCGCGCTGGCGATCAAGGTCGACAGCCACGGGCCAATCTTCTTCCGCCAGAAACGCTACGGCTTCAACCAGCAGCCCTTCGGCGTGTTCAAGTTCCGATCGATGCGTGCCGAGCAGGATGCAATCTTCCGGCAGGCGACCCGCAACGACACCCGGATCACGCGGGTGGGCGCGTTCCTCCGGCGGACCAATCTCGACGAGTTGCCTCAGCTTCTCAACGTCCTGCGGGGGGAGATGTCGCTGGTGGGTCCTCGCCCCCATGCCCTCGCGCACGATCGGAGCTTCGAGCGCCGGATCGCCCTGTATGCCCGCCGCCACAACGTGCGGCCGGGGATCACCGGCTGGGCCCAGGTCAACGGCTTCCGGGGCGAGACGCTGACCGACCTCGACATGGAACG
This sequence comes from Methylobacterium phyllostachyos, assembly GCF_900103445.1. GTDB lineage: Bacteria > Pseudomonadota > Alphaproteobacteria > Rhizobiales > Beijerinckiaceae > Methylobacterium > Methylobacterium phyllostachyos. Next base: position 83,816 of record NZ_FNHS01000004.1, read on the forward strand.
GCGGGTCGCCTGCGACCTGCACTACATCGACAACTGGTCGATCTGGTTCGACATCCAGATCATGATTCAGACCTTGTTCTCGCGCCGGGCCTACCGGAACGCGTTCTGAAGCACCGGACGGCGGGTCAGGGCGCGCCGCCCTGCCCACGGCAGAGGCCGCAATCCCCCTCCACCTCCAGGATGCTGCGGGTCGGGGTGAAGCCAGCCCGCTCCAGCGTCCGCCCCAGCCCGCCCTCGACATCCGCCGAGGACGCCTCATCGACCGCGCCGCACGACCGGCAGATCAGGAAGATGACGCCCTCCCCCGGGGCGTGCTCGTGCGCGCAGGGGATGAAGGCGTTGCGGCTTGCGATCCGGTGCACAAGCCCCTGCTCCATCAGGAAGTCGAGGGCGCGGTAGACCGAGACCGGCGCCACGCGCTTGCCCGGCGCGCTGAGGCGCTCGGCGATGTCGTAGGCGCCCTGAGCCTTTCCGGATCCGGCGACCGCCTCCAGAACCTCGCGGCGCAGCGGCGTGAACTGAAGGCCCCGCTCGCGGCAGGTGGCTTCCGCCCGTGCGAGCATGTCCCCGGCATCGGTCCAGCAGGCGTCGTGACCGTCGTGGCGGTGCATGATGGCTCCCGTGACAGATCCGCAGGTTGTCCCGCGGGTTTGTTACAGTGTATCACCGCCAGCCCGGACCGCACCAGCCTCCCGCACGGTTCCCGCGCCGGCCCGCGCGCGACGAGGACGCCTTGCCCATTCCTTCCAGTCCCAGACGCGCGGCCCGGCAATCCCTGTTCCAGAGCGGGCTCGGCCTGCGCCTCGCGCTGGCTGGCGGCGTCTCCGCGCTGGTGTGGCTCGCAATCGCGTGGGCGCTCGCGACATGAGCGCCGGCCCGCACGGTCCGGATCCGATCCGCCTCGTCGGCCTGACGCTGGGCTATGACCGGCATCCGGCAATCCACCACCTCGACGGGACCGTGCGCGCCGGTGACCTGCTGGCCCTTGTCGGGCCGAACGGGGCCGGCAAGTCGACCCTGCTCAAGGGCATGGTGGGGGAGATCCCCTGCCTCGACGGTCGGATCGAGCGGAGCGGCGCCATCGCCTACATGCCGCAGGCCGACGAGATCGACCGCAGCTTCCCGCTGAGCGTCCTCGACCTCGCCGGTATGGGCCGCTGGCGGCGGGCCGGCGCGTGGCGAAGCCTCACCCGGCATCGGGACTCCATCGGAGTCGCACTTGCGACTGTGGGCCTCGACGGGTTCGAGGAACGGCCGATCGGCACCCTGTCGGGTGGGCAATTCCGCCGAGCCCTGTTCGCCCGGCTGATTCTTCAGGATTGTCCCGTCATCCTGCTGGACGAGCCCTTCACGGGGATCGACGCCCGCACGGTCGAAGATCTGCTGGCACTGATCCGGACTTGGCACGAAGAGGGCCGTACGGTCGTGGCGGCCCTGCACGATCTCGCGCAGGTACGGGCCCATTTCCCGGCGACGCTGCTCCTCGCGCGCGAGCCGATTGCCTGGGGGCCGACCACCCGGGTGCTGACGGCCGAGAATCTCGCCCGCGCCCGCAACCTCTCCGAGGCATGGGACGAGGGCGCGCCGGTCTGTGCCGGGCCTCGGGTCTCCGGGGCGCGTGCGCACGATCACGGCGCGCACGGCCATCACCACCACGAGGACGCCGCGTGATCGATCCGTTCGGGTCCCTGGTCGCGCCGTTCGTGGAGTTCGGCTTCATGCGCCGGGCGCTGGCGGGCTGTCTCGCGCTATCCGTCTCGGCCCCGCCCGTGGGCGTGTTCCTCACGCTGCGCCGGATGAGCCTCATGAGCGACGCCATGAGCCACGCCATCCTGCCCGGTGCGGCAGTCGGCTTCCTGGTCGCTGGCCTGTCACTGCCCGCGATGACCCTCGGCGGCCTCGTCGCGGGCCTCGCAGTGGCGCTGCTCGCTGGCGCCGTCACCCGCGCCACGACGGTGCGGGAGGACGCAAACCTCGCGGCCTTCTACCTGATCTCCCTGGCGGCGGGCGTCCTGCTGGTCTCCCTGCGTGGCTCGCAGATCGACCTGATGCACTTCCTGTTCGGATCGGTCCTGGCGCTGGACGATGCCGCCCTGTGGCTGCTCGGCGGCATCAGCACGCTGACCCTGGTGGCGCTCGCCGTGATCTACCGGCCGCTGGTGATGGAATGCGTCGATCCGCTGTTCCTGCGTACGGTGAGCCGCAGCGGCGGCCCGGTCCACCTCGCCTTCCTGGCCCTGGTGGTGATCAACCTCGTCGGCGGGTTCCAGGCTTTGGGGACCCTGCTGGCAGTCGGACTGATGCTGCTCCCGGCGGTGGCGGCCCGGTTCTGGGCCCGCGATCTCGGCAGGCTCATCCCGGTCTCAATGCTCATCGCCGCGCTGTCGAGCGTGTCGGGGCTCAGCCTGTCCTACCAGTTCGATCTGCCAAGCGGCCCGGCCATCGTGCTGGCGGCAGGCGCACTCTACCTCGCGTCGATGCTCGCAGGGCCGCGCGGCGGGCTACTCCGCCGCCTCGTGCGGCCGCGCCACCTCGAAGCCTGATCAGGGCTGATCCTTCAGCGCCGCCAGACCCTCGCGGTAGGTCGGATAGGCGAGATCGACGCCAAGTTCCTCACGGATCAGCCGGTTCCGCACGCGCTTGTTCTCGCCGTAGAAGCTCCGGGCCATCGGCGACAGGTCGGCGGTCTCAAAGTCGATTTCGGGCGGCAGAGGCAGCCCGGTCAGGGCAGCGGCGTGCTCCGTGACCGTCTGGGGCGCGGTCGGCTGATCGTCGGTGACGTTGTAGATCGCCCCCGCCCGGGGCCGGTCGATCGAGGCCAGCAGCGTCGTGGCGATGTCGTCCACGTGGATGCGGTTGAAGACCTGCCCAGCCTTCACGATCCGCTGGGAGCGCCCCGTGCGCAGCTTGACGATCGGGTTGCGCCCCGGCCCGTAGATGCCCGACAGCCGGAAGATCTGCACCGCCTTGCCGGTCTCGGCGCCGAGGGCCAGCCAAGCCTCCTCCGCGTCGAGCCGGATCTTGGAGCGGGCACTGCGGGGGCTGGCGGGCGTGGTCTCATCGATCCAGGCACCCTGCTGGTCGCCATAGACGCCGATGGTCGACAGATAGCCGATCCAGCCGATGCGGCTCGCCGCGATCGCGTCAGCGTAGCGGGCGAGCACGGGGTCACCGTTCTCCCCGGGGGGTGCCGAGACCAGGAGCACATCGGTGGCGGCGAGGTCGGCGGCGATACGGGGATCATCGGCCTGGGGCCCGAAGGCCCGCATGGCGAAGCCGGTCTCGGCCGCGAGCCGCTCGGCCGCGGCGGGCTCGGTGACGGTGGCGCGCACGGTCGCAAACCGGTCGCGCGCCCGCTCGGCGAAGCGGCGCCCGGTGAAGCCCAGGCCGAAGACGAAGAGATTCATGCGGCCGATGTCTCGCTGACGCACGGGCGCGTCAAGCCGCGACCACCCACACAGGTTTGAAGTCCCGACGGTCTGATCCGTCACTTCGAAGAGGCGCGGGTCTCCTCTCCCGAGCGGGAGAGGGTTGGGGTGAGGGATCAGGACTGTCCGGACGAGGCGCGTCCTGTAAGCGCGTCGGCGGTGTGCTCAGTCCGGCACGTTCTCGACCCTCACCCCAACCCTCTCCCGCCCGGGAGAGGGGAGCATCGCGCTCCGTCATGAGCGACGTGCTTCGAACCCAAGTCGCCATGGGCCAAGCCGAGAGCGGTCCGCCACTCGTCACGGACGTGGAGGTCGGCCTCGCCCGGTCCGTGCCGACGATGCAGGGTGCGGACGGCCGCCGGTTCAAGCAATCGCCCACACGCCCAGACCGCCATGCCGCGCACGAGCGGTGAGGCATCAGTCAGCCGCGCCACCGCCGCCTCGGCAAGCGCGGGCGATCCCGAGTTGCCCACCGCGATCATCACGTTGCGCAGGAACCGGTCTCGGCCGGTGCGCTTCACCGGCGTACCGGCGAACAGGCCCCGGAAGGCCGCATCGTCGAGGGCGGCGAGATCCGCGAGCGGCGGTGCCGCCAGATCGGACCGCGCCGCGAGCCGGGTCTCGGCGGCCGTGCGGGCGAACTTGTTCCAGGGGCAGACCGCGAGGCAATCGTCGCAGCCGAACACCCGGTTGCCGATGGCCGGCCGGAACGCCACCGGGATCGGGCCGGCATGCTCGATGGTCAGGTAGGAGATGCAGCGCCGGGCATCGAGGCGGTAGGGGGCCGGGAACGCGTCCGTCGGGCAGACGTCCAGGCAGGCGCGACAGGAGCCACAATGGTCTCGGCCCGGCCCATCTGGCTCGAACTCCGCGCTCGTGTAGATCGCTCCGAGCAGGAGCCAGTTGCCGTGATCGCGGGAGATCAGCACCGTGTGCTTGCCCTGCCAGCCGAGCCCGGCTGCCTCAGCGAGCGTCTTCTCCATCACCGGGGCGGTGTCGCAGAAGACCTTCACGCGCACGTCGCCCTTGGCCGAAAGATAGCCGCCAAGCTCTTTGAGCTTGCCCTTCAAAACTTCGTGATAGTCCCGCCGTTGGGCGTAAGCCGCGACGGCGCCGCGCTCCCTCTGTGCCACCAGGGCCAGCGGATCCTGCTCCGGCCGGTAGCTCATGGCGAGGACCAGGATGCTGCGCAGGCCGGGCCACAGGGCTGTCGGGCGGGCGCGCTGATCGGCCCGCTCCTCCATCCAGTCCATGGTGCCGTGGGCTCCCTCGGCGAGCCAGGTCGACAGCCGATCGGGCAGATCAGGCAGCCGGTCGGGCCGGGTCACGCGCAGGCCGCAGAAGCCCAGCGCCCGGGCCCGGGTCTCGACGAGGCGGCGCAGGTTGGCGCCAAAGTAGGTCCGTCGGGCGTTCAGAAATCCAGATCCGCGTAGTGGGCGGCCGGCGGCATGCCGGCGACCCGGTCGGCGAGCAGGCCCCGGAACGAGGGCCGCGACTTGACCCGGGCGTACCAGTTCCGCGCCATCTCGTCCTCATCCCAGGGTACGTCCCCGAGATAATCGACGCAGGAGAGGTGGGCGGCCGCCGCAAGATCGGCATAGGTCAGGTTGTCGCCCGCGATCCACCGGCGCCGGGCGATCAGATAGCCGATGTATTTGAGATGGTAGCGCACGTTCGACCGCGCCGCCCGGATCGCGTTCATGTCGGGCGGGCCGCCGCCCGCGTGGCTGGACATGAAGCGCTTCGAGATCTTCTCGTTGACGAGGTAGCCCGTCACCTCGGACTCGAACTTCACCAGGAACCAATCGAGCAGCCGGCGCACCTCAACCCGTTCCACCGTGTCATCCGGCAACAGGCGCCGCCCGGAGAGGCCGAGCCCGCGGGTCTCGTCGAGGTATTCGGCGATGACGCCCGCGCCGGGCACCACAAGGCCGTTCTGCTCCAGCAGCACGGGGGTGACGCCTGCCGGATTGATCAGCAGGAAGTCGTCCCGGCGCTCCCAGGGCCGTTCCTCGAACAGCGTCGGCTCCATGCCCATCTCGGCGAGCACGAGACGGATGAACCGGGAATTCGCGCAGAAGGGGAAATGATAGAGGGTCGCCATCGAGGCCGTGTGGGACGTTCGGTCGGGCAGCGCGGCCGGTCCCGCGCTCGTCGAGGATCCTGAAGCGCAGGTCTTCAGCGCGCAGGACTTCGGACCGAGCGTTATTGCCCGACCGTTGCCGAGCCCTTAACACGCGCAGCCGGTATCGGTAACCGCCCGTCAATCCTGATAGGCCAACCCTCCGGCCAACCCTTCTGATAACGCGGCAAGCCCGGCATGGGCCGGCGCGCGCTCGCGGCACAAGGCGTCACGATGGATCTGGCAAGCATCGGCAAGGCAGTGCTGCTCGCGCTGGTTGAGGGCGCGACCGAGTTCATCCCGGTTTCCTCTACGGGGCACCAACTGCTCGTCGGCCACTTCATCGGCTTCCACTCGCCCAACAACACCTTCGAGGTTCTGATCCAGCTCGGCGCGATCCTGGCGATCCTGGCGGTCTACTTCCACCGCCTCATTGCCATCGCCAAGGCTTGCCCCCACGACCCGCAGGCCCGCCGCTTCGTGCTCGGCATCCTCGTCGCATTCTTGCCCGCGGCAATCATCGGCGGCCTCTTCTCGAAGCTGATCAAGGCGTATCTGTTCAACCCGTGGATCGTCTGCGCGACCCTGGTGGCGGGCGGCCTGGTGCTGCTCGTCATCGACGACACCGATCTCAAGGTGCGCAAGAGAGACGTCTACGACTTCTCGCTGCCGATGGACCTGAAGATCGGCATCTTCCAATGTCTCGCCATGATCCCCGGCGTGTCGCGCTCCGGCGCCACCATCGTGGGCGCGATGCTGATGGGGGCCGACAAGCGCTCGGCCACCGAATTCTCGTTCTACCTCGCCATGCCCACCATGGCGGGCGCCTTCGCCAAGGACCTGCTGGACAATTACAAATACCTGTCGAGCAACGATGTCGGCCTGATCGTGATCGGCTTCATCGTCTCGTTCATCTCGGCGCTGTTCGTGGTGCGGGTGCTGCTGGACTACGTGTCCCGGCACGGCTTCTGGCTGTTCGCGTGGTGGCGGATCATCGTCGGGGCGCTGGGTTTTGCGGGTTTGATCATCTTCGGGTGAACTGAGCATCCGTTCGCCCCCGGTAGGGCTTGGCGGATCAACACATCTCGGTTGAGAAATATGCACGAACGGCACCGCGTCTCCCCATCCCCTCTGCGGGGAAGGGAGGCGCGGTTCCAGAGCGCGATATGTGAATGTCGCTGCACAGCGGCTCGAGACTCGGCAGCAAGACTCCGCGTCCTTCAAAACCCGCTCACGCAGAGCTCAAGCTTTCCTCAACCATCGGGCGATTGCCAGCGGCAGAACGGCATGCGAGGCAATCCCGTGAAAGCGGCGCACAAGACGCCGCGTTCTGGGACGCTCCGATGGAAGACAGACCGCTCGCCGACCTTTTCGAGCCCGCAGACCGGGCGCGGTGGCTCGGCCTCGTCGAGGGCGTCCTCATGGGGGCCGATTTCGAGAAGCGGCTGGTCTCTCGGACGGCGGACGGCCTGCGGATCGAACCGCTCTATGGCCCGGCCGAACCGGCCGCTCAGCCAATGCGCGAGCCGGGGCCCTGGCGGATCGCCCAGCGGGTGGATCACCTGGATGTCGCCGCCGCCAATGCCCAGGTGCTGACCGATCTCGAAGGTGGCGCGGACGCCCTCGTCCTGGCCTTCGCCGGTGCCCCCGGCGCCCGGGGCTACGGTCTGAACGTCGCGAGCGTCGAGGATCTCGATGCCGCGCTGAAAGGCGTGATGCTGCCCCTGATCAACCTGCGCCTCGATGCCGGCGGCCGGGGACTGGAGGTGGCTCAGTTCGTGAAGGCACTGGCGGAGCGGCGGGGCGAGGATCTGTCGAGCTACGACATCGACCTGGGGATCGATCCTGTCGGCGTGCTGGCGGCGACCGGGAGCCTGGGCGCCGTGTGGAGCGAGATCGCCCCGCGGCTGGCCGGCACGGCGGCGGAACTGGAGGCCGCGGGCTTCACCGGCCGGGTCTTCCTCGCCGATGGCCGCCCGTATCACGAGGCCGGTGCTGGCGAGGCGGCTGAACTCGGTGCCGCGCTCGCCACGGCGCTGGCCTATCTCCGCGCCCTGGAGGCTGCCGGTCACAATCTGGAGTCGGCCCGCTCCCGCATCGCGGTGCTGCTGGCGGCCGACGCGGACGAGTTCGTCACCGTGGCGAAGTTCCGGGCCATGCGCCGCCTCTGGACGCGGGTCGAGCAGGCCTGCGGACTGGAGCCGAAGCCGCTGCGGCTCCACGCCGAGACAGCGTGGCGGATGATGACCCAGCGCGACCCGTTCGTGAACATCCTCCGTACCGGCATGGCGGCGGCCTCGGCCGGGATGGGCGGCGCCGACAGCGTCGCGGTCCTGCCCTACACCCAGGCGCTCGGCCTGCCCGACGCCTTCGCCCGGCGCGTGGCCCGCAACAGCCAGATCGTGCTGATCGAGGAATCGCACCTTGCCCGCGTCAGCGACCCTGCGGCAGGTGCGGGTGGTTTCGAGGCGCTGACGGCGGACATCGCCGAGGCCGCCTGGGCAGCGTTCCAGGCGATCGAGGCCGAGGGCGGCATCGTCGCCTCCTTGAGCGTCGGCAAGCTGCAGCGGCGGATCGAGGTGGTCCGCGAGGCGCGCACAAAGGCCGTGGCAACCCGCCGCGAAGCCCTCACCGGCGCCAGCGAGTTCCCGAACCTCGCCGAGAAGCCGGTCGCGGTGCTCGACGTGCCGCGGTCCAATGTGCCGCGGGGGGCGAATTTCGGCCCTGGTTCAACGGTCGCCTGCGATGCCCTGCCGTCGCAGCGCCTCGCCGAACCGTTCGAGGCGCTGCGCGATGCCTCGGATGCCTATCACGCCAAGACCGGGCGACGGCCGGTCGTCTTCCTCGCCAATCTCGGAGGCGTGGCGGCGTTCAACGCCCGGGCGACCTTCGCGGCCAACGCCTTCGCGGCCGGCGGAATCGAGGCTCTGTCGAATGACGGTTTTTCGGATGCCGAGGCTGCGGCAACCGCGTTCCGCGAGTCGGGCGCCGCGCTCGCCTGCATCTGCTCCACCGACGCAATCTATGCCGAGCGCGCTGTCGAAACCGCGGAGGCGCTGGCCCGGGTTGGTGCCGGGATCATCTATCTGGCCGGCAAACCCGCCGACCTCGCCGAGCCGCTGAAGCAAGCGGGCGTGCAGGCCTTCCTGCACGTCGGCTGCGACCTGCTCACCCTACTCAACGGAGCTCTACGTGCGGCCATGCGACTGCCGTCGCCGCAGCGTACCTCCTGACGCCATCCTCCCGCGAACCGAAACCGCAGGACGCGCCCGATCGCCGCCGCCCCTCGGCGGCACTGTTCCGGGATCCGCGTGTTCGCATTAAGCGCTGCCCCAACCCCTACGACGGGACGTGCAGCAGCGTCAGGATGAGCGAATCGGACCGCCGCGATCGGGCTGACCGCTATTTCAGCCGAATCGTGCATGGGTGGCGGACTTGATCGGAACGGCCGTCACGACGCACCGCCGCGTCACCGAGAATGGCGCCGTCCGCGGCTCGCCCGCGAACGGCACCGCAGCCGCCGCTGCGCGCGAGCGACTGGGCCGGGCCGGATTGGGTAACGGCACCCGGGGCGCCTTCGGCACGCGCAAATGCCGGGGCGCTGGACCACGAAGCACCGCAGCTGAGGCTGCGACCTCGTGTCATGGAACGAACGGGCCTCCGTCTGAAAACCACCCCGGACGATCCATCGTCAGCCCCGTTCCCGACGCAATCATGAGGGAATGCTGAACACGGTTCGGATCCCCGACGAGGCCGCCGCATGAAAACTTCGATCCTCGCGTCCCTCTCCGTCCTCGCGCTCGTTTCGACGGCGCAAGCACGGCCCCACCGGCACCCAGTCGTGCCGGCGGTGAATCAGGCCGAGGCCGAAAAGGTGTTGGCCCCGCTCCGGCAAGCCGCGACGGCGTGTTTCGCCGATACGGTCCTGTCGAATCCGAAAGCCACCGCCGAGGCGCGCGCCGGCCGCTGGTACGAAGCGGTGGGCATTACGGGCTTCCTCTGCCGTCCGGAGGTCGCCGCGATGATCCAGGCGCACGACCGGATCTACGGGGCGAAGACCGGCGAACGCTACTTCAAGACCGCCTATGCCAAGCACCTCGACCAGCAGCTGGCCGAGCGGCTTCAACCGGTGCTGGCCCACAAAACCGTCGCCAGCGCCGAGCCGCCGCCCGAGAAGACCACCGACGACAGCGCGGCGGGCAACTGAGCCGGTCGCGCGGGCCGGGCACCGGCCGGCGATGACCTACGAGCTTCACTACTGGCCGATGATCCAGGGGCGCGGCGAGTTCGTCCGCCTTGCCCTTGAGGAGGCCGGCGCCGACTACGTCGACGTCGCCCGCGAGGACGACGACGCAGGCGGCATCGGCCCGATGCTCGATCGCCTGTCTGACCCGGCAAACGGCCGGCCGCCCTTCGCGCCGCCCTTCCTGCGCGACGGCGATCTCGTCATCGGACAGAGCGCCGCGATCCTGCTCCATCTCGGCCCGCGCCTGGGACTCGCCGGGACTTCGGAGGCCGACCGGATCTGGACGCATCAGCTCCAGCTCACCATCGCGGATGCCGTGGACGAGGTGCACGACACCCATCATCCGCTTGGCGTCGACCTGTACTACGCCGACCAGAAGCCCGAGGCCCTGCGTCGGGCCTTGGGGTTCCGGCAGACCCGGATGCCTAAGTTCCTGGAATATTTCGAGCGTGTCCTCGTGGCCAACGGCGGTGAGCGACTGGTCGGCGCCGACCGGACCTACGCGGACCTCTCCCTGTTCCAGCTTGTGGACGGGCTGCACTACGCCTTCCCGAGGGCCACCGCTGCGGCGCTACAGGCTGCGCCGCATGTGGAACGGCTGCACGACGCCGTCGCGCGGCGCCCCCGGATCGCAGCCTATCTGGCGAGCGCGCGGCGGGTGCCGTTCAACGAGGACGGGATCTTTCGGCGCTATCCCGAGCTCGACGGCTGAAGGCCGCTCAGAACGGCAGCTTCATCCCAGGCGGCAGGGGCAGCCCCTTCGTCAGCTCGGCCATATGCTCCTGCATCGTCGCCTCCGCCTTCCCGCGGGCGTCGTTACAGGCGGCCACGATCAGATCCTCCAGGATCTCACGTTCGTCCGCCACCATCAGGGACGGATCGATCGTGATCCCCTTCATGTGACCTTTGGCCGTCATGGTGACCCGAACCGAGCCGCCACCGGAGGCCCCGGCGACTTCGATCTGGTCCATTTCGGTTTGCAGGTTGGCCATCTTCTCCTGCATGGCCTGGGCCTGCTTCATGATGCCCATCAGGTCACGCATCGGAACTCTCCTGTTCTGTCGTCATCTGATCTGGGTACGAGCCGGCCCGCAATCCACGGCTCGGCCGATGCCTCAGCGGTCGTCGTCCTCGGCCTCGTCCACCCGGCCCGCGTCGCCTTCACCGAGGATTTCCTGCTCGGCGGTGGGCAGCGCCTCGGCGGCGGTCTCGCGCACATCGACGATCTCGGCGCCGGGAAAGCGCGTCAGCACCTCGCGCACGAATGGATCGGCGGCGGCGTTCTCCCGGCGGGTCTCAACGACCGCCCGGGCGGTCGCGTCGAGAGTCGGCGCACCCTCCTCCTTGGAGAGGGCGACAGACCAGCGCCGTCCGGTCCAGCGTTCGATCGCCGCCGCAAGGTCGGTGGCGAGGCTCGCCCGGCCGCCCTGGGCGAGGCGGAACTCGATCCGCCCCTCCTCGAAGCGCACCAGATGGACATCCCGTTCAAGGGCCGTCCGCAGCAGGATGTCCCGATTGGCATCCGCCAGGGCAATCAGATCCTCGAACCGGCCAAGCCGCGGCGTCGGCGGTGCGACTGGGATTGGCCGTGGCGCGGGCGCGGCCATAACCACCGGGGCGGCGGTCGGGATCGACTCAGCCGGCATTGTACGAGGCGCGGCAGCCAACGCCGCCGAACCGCCGCCGCGCAGATCCGGGATCGGCGGCAGCGGGGGGCGCCCCGTCGGCACGGGTTCGCCGGCCGGCTCGGCAGCGGCCTCGGCCTTCAGCTGGCGCAGCGCCTCGTCCGGCGTCGGCAGGTCGGCCGCGTAGGCGAGGCGCACGATCGCCATTTCAGCCGCCGCCAGCGGACGCGGCGCGGCCTGCACCTCGGGGATCGCCTTGAGCAGGATCTGCCACGCCCGCGACAGGGCGCGAATCGAGAGCTTTTCCGCGAACTGGCTGCCGCGGACCCGCTCGGTCTCACTGAGCGTCGGGTCCTGGGCGGCTTCGGGCACCACCTTCAGCCGCGTCACGAGATGCGTGAAGGCCGCGAGATCCGAAAGCACCACCGACGGGTCGGCGCCCGCGTCGTACTGCGCCCGCAACTCCGAAAAGGCCGCTGGAACGGAGCCACGCATCACGGCCTCGAACAGGTCGAGGATCCGGGCACGGTCGGCCAGTCCCAGCATGTCACGCACGCTCTGGGCCGTCACCGCACCCGCGCCATGCGCGATCGCCTGATCGAGCAGCGAGAGCGCGTCGCGCACGGACCCCTCGGCGGCGCGCACGATGGCGCCCAACGCCTCGTCCTCGGCCTCGACCCGCTCGGCCGCACAGACCTTGGCGAGGTGGGCATGGAGCACCGGTGCCTCGACCCGGCGCAGGTCGAACCGCTGGCAGCGGGACAGGATCGTCACCGGGACCTTGCGGATCTCCGTGGTGGCGAACACGAACTTGGCGTGGGGCGGCGGCTCCTCCAGCGTCTTCAGGAAGGCGTTGAACGCCTTCTCGGACAGCATGTGGACCTCGTCGACGATGTAGACCTTGTAGCGCGCCGAGACCGGCCCGTAGCGGATGCCGTCGATGATCGCCCGCACGTCATCGATGCCGGTATGCGAGGCGGCATCCATCTCCAGCACATCCATGTGCCGGGACTCCATGATCGCCGCGCAGTGCAGGCCGAGTTCCGGCATCGACACGGTCGGGCCGGTATCGGGCCGGCCGGCCAGCGCGTAGTTGAGGCCCCGCGCGAGGATGCGCGCCGTCGTGGTCTTGCCGACGCCGCGCACGCCCGTAAGCATCCAGGCCTGCGGGATACGGTTGGCCGCGAACCCGTTGGCGAGGGTGCGGACCATCGCCTCCTGGCCGATCAGGTCGCCGAAATGGGTGGGGCGGTATTTGCGCGCGAGGACCCGATAGGGCGTCGCCGCGGCCGGGGGCGCTGGAAACCCGGGCAGGCCCGGCTCGTCGTCAGGCGTGCCGGTCGAAGCGTCCATGCCGGGTCGGGATCGGGCTGCCGCGCGCTAGGAATGAGGTGGGAGGCTGGACGAAGACCCGCTCGGTCTCGTTAGGGCTGCTTCCTTCCGGACCTGACCCGGTTGGCGAGTGAAACGTCCCTCGCCAACCCCCCGCCGGCTATATGGCCGGGCCTCGCTCCGAACGCAAGCGTTGCCTCTTCCCCTTGCCTACTCGGCCTTGCGCTTGACGATGGCCAGGGTCTTCGGATCGAGCTTCAGGTCGAATTTCTTGCCGCTGGCATCAATGGCGTCGTCCACCTCGATCATCCCGTCGTCGAGTTCGATCTCCTCCCACTTGGTGAAGCCCTCCTGCTTCAGCATGGCCTCGACCTTGGCCTGCTGATCGGGCGGGAGTTTTTCGTCGGCGTGGGCGGCCGGGCCGAAGCCGACGAGGAATACGAGGGAGAGGAAGAAGGGGGCAAGGCGCATGCCTGTCTCCAATTCGGCAACTGTCGCCGGTTTCGAACACACTTCTGCGCTTCGGGTTCCGCCGTCAATTCGACGGCATCGAACTATTCAGCCGCTAAAGCTGTGGACGCCCGCGACCGATTGTATGGGTCCGCAGCCGCAAAAAGTATTGTTTTATTGAAATTTCGCGATTTACGGCAGGCTCGCAGTTAGCAACGTATCTTTAGAGTTGCATTTCAGGGAACAAATATGCAACATTGGTCGCCCCACGTTGATCTGACGCGTGAGCAGGCGAGGAAGCAAAATGACGAAATTCATTAGTGTGTTCAACAATAAAGGTGGAGTTGGGAAGACCACGCTTACTTGGAATATTGCAGACTCACTAGCGGAGGCGGGCAATAAAGTTTTATTGATTGATTTTGATCCGCAGTGCAATTTATCTATCGCTATGCTAGGTGCAGATTCGTTCAAAAAGTACGTTTCAGACCCCAGCAAACAAAGAACAATACGTTCATTTTTGCAAGGATATTTACAGAACACCGGCCCTGGACCGATACAATTGTACGTAGGCCCACATACCCATAACAACGTGCATATAGTAGCGGGCGATTTCTGGCTAAATGTTTATTCGGATTCATTGAGCGTCGGTAATGACCTATTGACCGGGACTGGAATCTCGAAATTTACGGCATTACGTACACTTGTTTCGAAATTAAGCGAACAAGGCAGGACCTATGATTATATCATGATCGACCTACCACCTTCATTTGGAGGTCTCGTCAGATCAGCACTATATTCATCTGATTATTTAATTATTCCATGCACATCTGATACTTTCAGTGAATATTGCATAGGCCTTATTGCTCAAATGTGGCCTCAATTTATTTCAGATTGGGAGACCGGGCTTCATCGATTTAAACAAAATAATTACGCAATGAAAGACTACGATAATTTTGGCCGACCAAAGTTTTTTGGCTGGATATTTAACGGCTTTGATACGAGGCTTGACAAGATGCTCCGCGCCGACCAGGCTCACTACGAGAATATCGCACAAGCTAATCAACGCCTTGCGGACGGATTAAAGAGCAATATTGGCGCGCATGCAGTTCGAGCTGTTGAAGATAACGACTACAGTATTGGGCAAGTCGAAGATATGAACGTATTAATAAAAAATAGCCTTTGGCAAAATATACCTGCCTCAAAATTAGCTGACCACCAACAGGTAAAGAGCTTGACCGGAGACAAGCAGAAATGGTCGGAGGCGCAGCTAGTCCTTATTGATAAAGTTGCCAAACAGATAAACAATATTGCCCAAAATATCGTGGCGAAAGCCTGAGGATTATAACAAATGGTCACCCGCGTCGCCACCGTGGCCTTCGAGGGCATCGAGGCGCGGGCGGTCGACGTGCAGGTGCAGATCATCCCGGGCTCGGTGGTGTTCAACGTGGTGGGCCTGCCCGACAAGGCGGTGGGCGAGTCCCGCGAGCGGGTGCGCGGCGCGCTGATCGCTTCCGGGCTGGCGCTGCCGGCCAAGCGGATCACCGTCAACCTCGCCCCGGCCGATCTGCCGAAGGAAGGCTCGCATTACGATCTGCCGATCGCGCTCGGGGTGATGGCGGCGATCGGCGCGATCCCGGCGGACGCGCTCGCCGGCTACTGCGTCCTCGGGGAACTCGCCCTCGACGGCAGCATCACGGCGGTGAACGGCGTGTTGCCGGCGGCCATCGCGGCGGCCGCGCGCGGGCTCGGGCTGATCTGCCCGGCGCAGACCGGGCCGGAGGCGGCCTGGGCCGGCGGCGATCTCGACGTGCTGGCCCCGCGTTCGCTGATCCAGCTCGCCAACCACTTCAAGGGCAGCCAAGTGATGGCCCGCCCGGAGCCCGCCATGGCTGGTCAGGCTGGTCCGCTGCCGGACCTTGCCGACATCAAGGGCCAGGAGGCCGCCAAGCGCGCCCTGGAGGTCGCGGCGGCCGGGGGCCACAACCTCCTGATGAACGGGCCGCCGGGCTCCGGCAAGTCGATGCTCGCCGCTCGCCTTCCCTCGATCCTGCCGCCCCTCGGGCCGCGCGAGCTGCTCGACATCTCGATGATCCAGTCGGTGGCGGGCGCGTTGAAGGATGGCGCGCTCTCGAACCGCCGGCCGTTCCGGCAGCCGCATCATTCGGCCTCCATGGCAGCGCTCGTCGGCGGCGGCATCGGGGCGCGACCCGGAGAAGTCTCGCTGGCCCATGGCGGCGTGTTGTTCCTCGACGAGCTGCCCGAATTCTCGCCTCAGGTGCTCGATAGCCTGCGCCAGCCGATGGAGACCGGCGAGGTGATGATCGCCCGAGCCAATCACCGGGTGACGTACCCGGCTCGCTTCCAGCTGGTCGCCGCCATGAACCCGTGCCGCTGCGGCCAGGGCCTGGAGCCGGGCTATGCCTGCCGGCGCGGCCCGAACGAGCGCTGCATGGCGCAATACCAGGCCCGAATCTCCGGCCCACTCCTCGACCGGATCGACCTGCGCATCGAGGTGCCGGCCGTCACCGCGGCCGATCTGATCCTGCCGCCCCCCGCAGAGGGCTCCCGCGAGGCGTCCGCCCGCGTGGCCGCGGCCCGCGCGCTCCAGGCAACGCGCTTCGGCGAGCGCGGCCTGCCCGCGGCGACCACCAACGCCACCTGCCCGGCGAACCTGATCGAGCAGGTCGCGCACCCCGATGCGGATGGGACGGCGCTGATCCGACAGGCGGCCGAGAGCATGCGGCTCTCGGCCCGGGGCTTCCACCGGACACTGCGCGTGGCCCGGACGCTGGCCGACCTCGACGGCGAAGCGCAGGTGCGCCGGATGCATCTCGCCGAGGCGTTGTCCTACCGCGGCCGGGGCGACAGCGCGGCGGCGGCCGCTTGAGCGCCGAACCGGCCCGCGCCCTCACGGTCACGATCGGCCAGCACAGCGCGGCGGGCCGCAAGGCCGAGAACCAGGATTTTCACGGTTCCCTTGTGCCGGGACAGCCGGCGCTGGGCTTCAAGGGCATCGCGGTGGCGCTCGCCGACGGGATCAGCAGCAGCGCGGCCGGCGCGGCGGCGAGCGAGACCGCAGTCAAGAGCTTCCTCAGCGACTACTATGCCACCCCCGATACGTGGTCCGTGAAGAATGCCGCGCAGCGGGTGATCGCGGCGGCCGATTCCTGGCTCTACGCCCAGACCCGGCGCGGGCTGGATCCCAACGATGCCGACCGGGGCTACGTCACCACCTTCGACGCCTTGATCCTCAAGGGGCGGACGGCCCACCTCTTCCATGTCGGCGATGGAAGGATCTGGCGCGTGTCCGGGCGCTCCCTGGAACAGGTCACCGAGGATCACCGCGTGGTGGTCTCTGCGGCCGAATCCTACCTGGGCCGGGCGCTCGGCGTGACCGGCCGGGCGGAGATCGACTATCAAAACCTCGCCATCGCGGCCGGCGACATCTTCGTGCTCACCACGGACGGCGTTCACGAGCATGTCCGCCCTCGGGACATCGTGTCTGCAATTGCTGCCGCGGACGGCCTCGATGCCGCCGCCCGGGCTATCGTGGAAGCGGCGCTCGCGGCCGGCAGCCCGGACAATCTGACGATCCAGATCGTCCGGATCGATGCCGTGACGGAGGGCGAGGCCGCCGATCTCCTGGGCGATGTCGAAGGGCTCGATCCCGCGCCGCTCCTCGACCCGCCGGCCGAATTTGATGGATACCGGCTTCTGCGAATCCTGCATTCCGGCCCGCGCAGCCGCGTCTATCTCGCGGTCGAGGCGGAGACCGGGGCGCGGGTCGCCCTCAAGGTGCTGTCCCTCGATCTGCGCGACGATCCCGCCCAGCGCAAACGCTTCGCCCTTGAGGAGTGGATCGCCCGGCGGATCGACAACCCGCACGTGCTGAAGGCGCAGCCGCCGGCGCGGCGCCGCAGCCATCTCTATGCGGTGATGCGCTACGTCGAGGGCCAGACCCTGACCCAATGGATGCGCGACCACGCGACGCCCGAATTAGAGACTGTGCGCGGCCTCGTGGAACAGCTCGCCCGGGGCGTGCAGGCCTTCCACCGTCGGGAGATGGTCCATCAGGACCTGCGGCCCGACAACGTCCTGATCGACACGGCCGGGATCGTGCAGGTAATCGATTTCGGCGCCACCATGGTGGCCGGCGTCGTCGAGGGCGATCCGCGGATCGATCCCGCCGAGATCCTCGGAACGGTGCAGTACACGGCGCCGGAATGCTTCCTCGGAGCCCCCTCTACGGCGGCCTCCGACGTGTTCTCAGTCGGTGTCATCGCCTATCAGATGCTGACCGGGCGGCTACCCTACGGCGATGCAGTGCCGCGGGCGCGTACGGCCTCGGCCCAGCGCCGTCTGCGCTACGCCTCGGCGCTGACCGTTCGCCCTTTGCTGCCGGTCTGGGTCGACGGCGCGCTGCGGAAGGCCGTGCATCCGGACCCGCTGAAGCGCTACCCGACGCTATCGGAATTCGTGCACGATCTGCGCTATCCGAACCCGGCCTTCACCGAGGCCCGCCGGCCGGCCCTGCTGGAGCGCGACCCGCTCCTGTTCTGGCGGCTGCTGTCGCTGGTTCTAGGGCTCGTGGCGCTGACGCTGGCGGGGATTCTGATCGCGCATCCGCCGCGGTGAGGAGGATTGAGACCTCTCTGCCTGAGCTTAACGATCTGCAAGAGAAGCGCTTTTCCCCTCCCCCTTGTGGGGAGGGGTCAGGGGTGGGGGTGTTGGAGAAGGCACCGCTCTGCTCGGTCTTGGACCACCCCCACCTCCCACTCCTCCCCGCAAGGGGGAAGGAGAGAGTGCGGCGGCCAGAGATGAGCGAACATCGAAGCCGTGAGGGCGGCCGTACGGACCGCCCGCGCTCATCAGGCCGCGATCGCCTGCGCGGTCGGTCCGGCGGCGCGCACGTCGGCATCGACGTGGCTCTCGAACCGCTTGAAGTTGTCGTCGAACATCTTCACGAGGCGTGCCGCCGTCTCCGCGAAGACGCCCTTGTTGGCCCAGGTCTTCACCGGGGTCAGGATGTGCGGCTCGACGCCGGGGACCGCCACCGGCACCGCGAAGCCGAAATACGGATCGCGCCGGAACTCCGCCTGCGACAGCGAACCGTCGAGCGCTGCCGTAAGCAGGCGGCGCGTGACGCGGATCGGCATCCGCCGGCCGGTGCCGACGCCGCCGCCGGTCCAGCCGGTGTTGACCAGCCAGCAATCGACGTCGTGCTTGGCGATCAGGTCACGCAGCAGGTTGCCGTAGGTGCTCGGATGCCGCGGCATGAACGGCGCACCGAAGCAGGTCGAGAAGGTCGCCTCCGGCCCGGTCAGGCCGCGCTCGGTGCCGGCCACCTTGGCGGTGTAGCCCGACAGGAAGTGGTACATCGCCTCGGCGCCGGTGAGCTTGGCGATCGGCGGCATCACCCCGAAGGCGTCGCAGGTGAGCATCACGATGTTCTTCGGATGCCCGGCCCGGCCGGTGGCGCTGGCATTCGCGATGAAGTCCAGCGGATAGGCGCAGCGGGTGTTCTCGGTGAGCGAGGAATCGTCGAAATCAGGCGCCCGGGTCACCGGATCGATCACCACGTTCTCCATCACCGTGCCGAAGCGCTCGGTCGTGGCGTAGATCTCGGGCTCGGCGTTGCGCGAGAGCCGGATGGTCTTGGCGTAGCAGCCGCCCTCGAAGTTGAAGATGCCCTCGTTCGACCAGCCGTGCTCGTCATCGCCCAGCAGTTGGCGGGAGCTATCGTTCGACAGCGTGGTCTTGCCGGTGCCCGAGAGGCCGAAGAAGATCGCCGAACCGCCCTCGGCGTCGAGGGCCGCGTTGGCCGAGCAGTGCATCGGCATCACGCCCTGGCCGGGCAGGATGTAGTTCAGGTAGGTGAAGACCGACTTCTTCATCTCGCCCGCGTAGGCCGAGCCGCCGATTAGGACGAGCTTCTTGGCGAAGTCGATGGCGATCACGGTCTTGGAGCGGCAGCCGTGCCGGGCGGGGTCCGCCTGGAAGCTCGGCAGGTCGATGATCGTCATGTCGGGCACGTAGGCCGCGATCTCCGAGCGGTCCGGCCGGATCAGCAGGTTGCGGATGAACAGCGAGTGCCATGCGAACTCGGTGAACACCCGGGCCTTCACCCGGTGGGCCGGATCGGCGCCGCCATAGAGGTCCTGAGCGAATAGCTCCTTGCCCTCGGCGTGCTTCAGGAAGTCCTGGCGCAGGGTCTCGAACTGCTCCGGCGTAATCGCGCCGTTGTTGTCCCACCAGACCTCGTTCTCGGTGGCGGCATCGCGCACCACGAACTTGTCCTTGGGCGAGCGGCCGGTATGGCTGCCGGTGGTGGCGACGAGGGCTCCCCCGCGGGCGAGCTGCGCCTCCTTGCGGGACAAAGCCTCCTCGTAGAGGCGCGGGGCCTCGAAGTTCCAGTGGACGGCCTTGAGGTCGCGGAAGCCGGCCGCCTCGGCGCCGTGGGCCGCGTTGTGATCACCGATGTTGGTCAAGAGCGTATCTCCCGGGCCCCTGTTCGACCGTCGACGCGACTGTGCCGGACGCGGTCCGCGTCCGGCTTTGCCCGGGGGACGTCCGTGCGGTCGTACAGGTCCGCCGCACGCAGGATCTCCGCTCCCCGGCCGCTTCCCGACCGACCGCTTGAGTAGGCGGCGAAGCTTCGCTGTCCTTATGGGCTCCGTTCGAAGCCCGCAATGTGGACAAACAGGTTAGACCACAGTTGTGGAAGCAGGAACCCCCGTCTGTAAGCAGTCACCCGTATCGCGGAGCCGCGTGACACGGGCAGAGCGGCACCGGAATACCCATATCCCCGTGATGCATCGGGTCACGCTTGCATGCCGACCGCCGACGGTTATGCCCGTGGCGGACAGCGCACCCCACCCGCGCCCGATACGCTCCTTAGAGGCACGATGCCCCAAGCCGTCGCCGGCCCCGAGATCGAACGTCTGATCCAGCTCCTCGCCCGCATGCCCGGGCTCGGGCCGCGCTCGGCTCGGCGCGCCGCGCTGCAGCTGATCAAGCGGCGCGATACGCTGCTCGGACCGCTCGCCGACGCGATGCGGGTTGCGGCCGAGCGCATCGTGGTCTGCTCGAGCTGCGGCAACGTCGACACCTCGGAGCCCTGCACGATCTGCCGCGATGCCGAGCGCGATCCCACAACTCTGGTGGTGGTGGAGGACGTCTCCGACCTCTGGGCGCTGGAACGCTCGGGGGCCGTCAAGGCACGCTATCACGTGCTCGGCGGCGTGCTCTCGGCGCTCGACGGGGTACGGCCGGAGCACCTGAACCTCGCGAGCCTCGTGGAACGCGCGGCCGACCCCGTCGTGACCGAGGTGATCCTGGCACTCAACGCCACCGTCGACGGGCAGACGACGGCCCATTACGTCACCGAATCGATCCGCCATTGCGACGTGAAGGTCACCCGCCTCGCCCACGGGGTGCCGGTGGGCGGCGAGCTCGATTACCTCGACGAGGGCACGCTGACGGCGGCAATCCGCAGCCGCACTGCCTTCTGAGGCGGCGGCGCGGTATTTGACCGGTCTCGACCCGCATCTTATTCGACGGAAAAGCCCGGATCCGACCCGGCGCTGTCCCTGCCGGTTTCCGCCATGACCATCCGCCAGCTCGTCATCCTCCCCGATCCCGTCCTGCGCCGCATCTCCGACCCGGTCGGCCCGATCACCGGCGAAATCCGGACGCTCGTGGCCGACATGTTCGAGACCATGTACGACGCGCCCGGCGTCGGCCTTGCCGCGATCCAAGTCGGCGTGCCGAAACGCGTCGTGACCATCGACACCTCGAAGGAAGAGGGCGTGCGCAAGCCGCAGGTCTTCATCGACCCCGAGATCGTTTGGTCCTCCGAGGAGAAGCGCGTCTACGACGAGGGCTGCCTGTCGATTCCCGACTATTACGGCGAGGTCGAGCGGCCGGACCGGGTCCGCGTGAAGTTCCGCGACCTCGACGGGCGGGAGCAGGAGATCGAGGCCGATGGCCTGCTCGCGACCTGCATCCAGCACGAAATCGACCACCTCAACGGTGTGCTGTTCATCGACCATCTGTCGAAGCTGAAGCGGGACCGCGTGCTCAAGAAGTTCGCCAAGGCGGCCAAGCGCGACGCGGCCTGAACCGGCCATGCGCGTCGTTTTCATGGGCACCCCGGACTTCGCGGTGCCGACGCTGGAAAAGCTCGCGCAGGACGGGCACGCAATCGCCGCGGTCTACACCCGCGCCCCAGCCAAGGCTGGCCGTGGCATGAGCCTGCGCCCGTCGCCGGTTCACGCGCTGGCCGACAAGCTCGGCGTGCCGGTGCTCACGCCAGCGACCCTGCGCACGCCGGAAGCCGCGGAGACGTTCGCCGCGCACGGGGCCGACGTCGCCGTGGTGGTGGCTTACGGGATGCTGCTGCCGCAGGCGATCCTCGACGCGCCGAAGCACGGCTGCCTGAACCTCCATGGCTCCCTGCTGCCACGCTGGCGCGGGGCGGCGCCGATCCAGCGGGCCGTGATGGCGGGTGATGCCGAGAGCGGGGTCGGCGTGATGCGCATGGAAGCCGGGCTCGACACCGGCCCGGTCGCCCTGGAGGCGCGGGTTCCGATCACTCCCGGCATGACAGCGGGCGAGTTGCACGACGCGCTGATGCCGGTCGGTGCCGAACTGATGGCCCGCGCCCTCGGCCTTCTCGACCGGGGCGCACTGACCTTCACGCCGCAGCCGGACGAGGGTGTCGTCTACGCTCACAAGATCACCAACGACGAGGCGCGGATCGACTGGTCGCGGCCGGCCGATCAGGTCGCCAACCACATCAACGGGCTCTCGCCTTTTCCGGGAGCGTTCTACGAGGCCGATTTCGGCAAGGGTCCGGAGCGGGTGAAGGTGTTGCGGGCCACGGTCACCAACGGGTCGGGCGCGGCGGGTACGCTGCTCGACGCCGACGGGACCGTCGCCTGCGGGACCGGCGCCGTGCGGCTCACGGAGCTGCGCCGCGCCGGGAAGAGCGGCAGCGCGAGCGGAGCCGAGTTCGTCCGCGGCGCCCGCCTGACGCCCGGCGCTCGCCTCGGCTGATGCTCGCAGCCCTTTCAAGGCATTCGGCACCCGGCCTGACCCGTCATCGCGAGCGCAGCGAAGCGACCCAGGGCAGCGCGACATGGGGAGCCGTGGCGCCACACTGGATTGCTTCGCTCCGCTCGCAAGGACGATCGCGCGCAAGTCTCGCCAAAGCTTTGCCTCCGATAACGGAATCGAACATCCGCGCGCCCTCGACATACCTTGAGAGGGCTGGCTGATGCCGCGCTACAAGCTCGTCATCGAGTACGACGGCGGTCCGTTCTGCGGCTGGCAGCGGCAGGCCGAAGATCCCACCGTCCAGGGCGCCATCGAGGCCGCGGTGCTGCGCTTCTCAGGCGAGAATGTCCGGCTCACCTGCGCCGGGCGGACCGATGCCGGGGTCCACGCCATCCATCAGGTCGCGCATCTCGACCTTACCAAGGATTGGCGGACCGACACCGTCCGCGATGCCCTGAACGCGCACCTGCGGCCGCAGCCCGTCGCTATCCTCTCGGCCGAGATCGTCTTGGAGAGCTTCGACGCTCGCCACTCAGCGATCCGCCGCCATTACCGCTACCGCATCCTGAACCGGCGCAGCCCCGCGGCGCTGACCCGCGCCCATGTCTGGCACGTGCCCTGGCCCCTCGACGCGGACCGCATGCATGATGCCGCCCAGCGCCTCGTCGGCCGCCACGACTTCTCGGCGTTCCGCGCCGCGGAGTGCCAGGCCAACAGCCCGATCCGCACGCTGGAACAGCTCGATGTCGCCCGCAGGACGATGGCGCTGCATGAGGAGATCGTGGTCGCGACCTCGGCGCGCTCCTTCCTGCACCATCAGGTGCGGGCTATGGTGGGGACGCTGATGCTCGCCGGCTGCGGCCGGCTCTCGGCGGACGACGTCGCCAACATCCTCGCCTCGGGCGAAAAGCGCCGGTGCGGGCCCCTGGCGCCGGCCGCGGGGCTGACCTTCGTGGGCGTCGATTACGAGACCGGGAAGTAGGCCTTCAGCACGCGCTCGTAGATTGCGGTCAGCCTCTCCAGATCGGCGACCGCCACGCATTCGTCGGTCTGGTGCATGGTCTCGCCCACGAGGCCGAACTCGATCACCGGGCAGAAGTCCTTGATGAACCGGGCATCCGAGGTGCCCCCCGTGGTCGACAGGACCGGCGTCAGTCCAGTCTCGGCCCGGATCGCCTCGGAGACCAGATCCACGAAACCGTCCGGCCGCGTGAGAAAGGCCGGCGCGTTCGAGGGCTGGAGATCCAGGCTGAAGCGCACCGCATTCCCAGCCGCCTGCTCCAGCCGCCGGCGGATCTCGGCACCCAGGCTCTCGGCCGTCCAATCGTCGTTGAAGCGCACGTTGAACGTCGCCCGGGCGGTCGCGGGGATCACGTTGGTGGCGGGGTTGCCCACGTCGATCGTCGTAAACTCGAGGTTCGAGGCGTCGAAATGGGCGGTCCCGCCGTCGAGCGGTTCGGCCACCAGGGCGGAGGCGAGGCGCAGCAGGCCGGGAATCGGGTTCTCGGCCTTGTATGGATAGGCGACGTGGCCCTGCCGGCCGAGCACCGTCAGCTTTCCGGTCAGCGAGCCGCGCCGGCCGATCTTGATCATCTCGCCGAGGCGGCCGGGGTTGGTCGGCTCGCCGAGCACGCAATGGTCGAAGCGCTCGCCCCGGGCGCGCGCCCAGTCGAGCAGCTTCACGGTGCCGTTGACCGCCGGGCCCTCCTCGTCACCGGTGATCAGGAACGCGATGGAGCCCGGAAAATCCGGCCCGCGGTCCACCAGAAAGGCGAGCGTGGCAGCAAGCATGCAGGCGATGCCGCCCTTCATGTCGGCGGCGCCGCGGCCATACAGCATTCCGTCGACCACCGCGCCTTCGAACGGATCGTGGCGCCAAGCCCCCTCCCCCGCCGGCACCACATCCGTGTGGCCGGCGAAGACCAGGCAGGGGCTGCGGTCACCGAGGCGCGCGAACAGGTTCGGCGTATCGGGGAAGCCCGGTTCGGCGAAGACCGGCCGCTCGATGGTGAAGCCTGCTTGCCGCAGCGCATCGGCGACCACGTCGAGGGCGCCGCGATCCTCCGGGGTGACGGAAGGGCAGCGGATCAGGTCCTGCGCGAGGCGCAGAGCCGCGTGCGGGGCGTGGTGGTCAGCCGGCATCAACCCGTCCTCGGCGGCGGAAAGCACCGCGCGGCCCGCTTAACCCGAAGCGGGCCGCGAAGGGGAGTCCCAGCCCAGAGCCCTACTTGGTGACCACCACCTGCACGTCCCCGTGACGGCGCTGGACCGAGACCGTCACGTCGTCGTCGTAGCGCTGGAAGCGGATGTCGAGATGCGAGCCGCCGAGCTGGACGTTGTAGAGCGTCACCCCATCGAGGAAGCCCGGCAGGATCGGGTTCTTCAGACGGACGCTGTTGCCCGTGTGGTCGAGTTCGAGCCCGAGGCACGCCGCCAGGAACGCGAAGGGCGCCGCTGCCGCCCAGGCCTGCGGGCTACAGGCCACCGGATAGGAGACCGGCCCACGCTGCTTCCGGCGCATGAAGCCACAGAACAGCTCCGGCAGCCGCTTCTGGTCCTGGTAGAGCGACGTGTCGAACATCCCCTGGAAGATGCGCGCCGCCTCGTGCTTGCGGTCGTAGCGGGCGAGACCCATGGCGATAAGGGCGTTGTCGTGCGGCCAGATCGAGCCGTTGTGGTACGACATCGGGTTGTAGCGCGCCTCGCCCTTGGCGATCGTGCGCACGCCCCAGCCGTTGAACCCGTCCTTGCCCAGCAGCGTCTCGGCGACCCGCGCCGCGCGCTCCGGCTTGGCGATGCCGGTGAACAGGGCATGGCCGGCATTGGACGAGCGCACGGCACACTGCTTCTTCGCGCCGTCGAGGGCCAGCGCGTAGGTGCCGATCTCCTCGTTCCAGAAGGCTTCATCGAACCGCTCGCGCAGGGCGGCGGCCTGATGCATCAGGCGCTCGGCCATCGGATCGTGACCGAGGAGCGCCGCGAGCTTCGCCATGCCGTGCTTGGCGGCGTAGACGTAGCCCTGGACCTCGCAGAGCGCGATTGGCCCCTTGGCGAGTTGGCCGTCAGCGTGGAAGATCGAATCGTGGCTGTCCTTCCAGCCCTGGTTCTCCAGGCCCTTCTCGGTGTCGCGGGCGTACTCGACGAAGCCGTCGCCGTCCCGGTCGCCGTAGCGGTCCATCCATTCGAGCGCGAGTTCGAGCGCCGGCCAGATCGCCCGGATCGTCTCCAGATCGCCGGTGACCGCGTAATATTCCCAGGCCAGCATCACAAAGAGCGGCGTGCCGTCGATCGTGCCGTAATAGTGGCGGAACGGCACCTCGCCGAGCATCGCCATCTCGCCCCGGCGGGTCTCGTGCAGGACCTTGCCGGGCTGCGCGTCGGCCGCCGGATCGACAGCCTTGGCCTGGGTCGAGGCGAGATAGCGCAGCACGCCGCGGGCGAATTTCGGGTCGATCCAGAGCGCCATCATCGCCGTGATGATGCCGTCACGGCCGAAGACGGTGGAATACCAGGGGATGCCGGCGAACGGGTAGATCCCCTCCGGCGTCCGGCTCGCCAGCATGTAGAGGTCGGCCGTGGCCCGGCAAAGCCCCTCGTTGAACTGGTCGTTCGACGAGATGATCGTGGTGATACCGGCCGTCAAAGCGCGCAGGTCGCGCCGGGAGTCCCGGTAGGCCCGGGCGAAGATCATGCCCTCGCCGAGGTCCTTCGGCTCCCGCCGGGCACCCCCTGCATTGGCCGCGAGCGTCAGCTTCGCAGCCGCGTCTTCGCCGACCATCGTGTCGGTTGGCGGCTTGGTGAAGGCCCGGTGCGCCTCGAAGGTCACGCGGATGAACAGGGAGGTCTTGCCCTCCGGGGGGAGCGACACGTCGAAGATCGCGCGGCCCGGTTCAATCTGGTCGGGCTTCGGACCGAAATGCAGGGCGGTGGTCCGCACGATCTCGTCCAGGCCGACATAGCGGAATTGGACCTCCCGATCGCTCGCCACCAGGACGCCGCGCTTGCCGCGCTCCTTCCGGTCGGTCCCGCGCACCTCGAACAGGTCGCGGAAATCCGCATCGAAGGTCACGGCGATGCGCAGGCGGCGGTGCTTGGAATCGAAGGAGCGCAGGCCGATCCGGTCGTAGCAGGCGCCGCGGAACAGGAATTTGGTGCGCTCGATCGCGATCGTCTCGCGGGGGATCGAGGTCTCGTCGTGGGCGTCGAGGCGGATGTCGGGCGTCGTCATGTCGACGCTCAGTGCGCCGTTATCATCCTGCATCACCGAGGAGAGCATCAGCGGGCGCTGGCCCTCGACGGTCACCTCCAGGCGGGACAGGTAGCGCGTGTCCTGGAAATACAGGCCCTCCGGCCCCGGCTGGACGCCGATATCGCCGTAGGAATCGAGGACGCCGAACGCCTCGCCGAATTTCAGCGAGCGCAGCGGCCGTTCCACCAGGGAGGTCTGCGCCTCGATGTGGTAGGGCGGCAGCACGTCGTCCGCATCTTGGAATCCGTGTGCCAAACCTGCGCCCGGGGCCGTGTTCCGGGCCGTCGCCGCGGGATTCATCGCCGTGTGATTCATCGCCTCGTGGGCCGCTGCCGTGTTGTCCGCCATGCGGGGCATCTCCGGGTGCTGTGAGGGTAGGAATCGAAAGGGCCGCCGCACCAATGCTGATGCCGCGGCCCTTGTTCACCTGACGGATGAGTCGCCTTTAAGACGCTAGGCCGGTCCTGGCCGACCTCGCAAGCCCGATGCCGACGATCAGGCCGGCATGGCGGCGACGGGGATCGCCGGCCGGGCCGAGCCGTTCACCTCGCCATAGGGCTGGCGAAATCCGGACGTCGGCAGCTTGATCACGTCGGCGCCGCGGCTGAGCAGCTCCTCGTAGGCCGCCACGTACTTCTTGACCATGCACTCGGCCGTGAAGGCGCTCTCGAAGTGGCGACGCACGCCGGCGCGGCTCATGGTCTTCACCTTGGCGACGGCCGCCACGGCATCGTCCATGGTCTCGCAGAGCACGCCGCTCACGCCGTCCTTGATCACCTCCGGCACGGAGCCGTTCCGGAAGGCGATCACCGGCGTGCCGGCCGACATCGCCTCGATCATCACAAGGCCGAAGGGCTCCGGCCAGTCGATCGGGAAGGCGAGCGCCAGGGCGTTGCCAAGGAAGTCCTTCTTCTGCTCCTCGTTGATCTCGCCGATGAACTCCACCAGCGGGTGATGGATCATCGGCTCGATCTTCTCGTCCCAGTAATCCTGATCGGCCTTGTCGACCTTCGCGGCGATCTTGAGCGGTGTCCCGGAGCGGATCGCCATCTCGATCGCCCGGTCGGGCCGCTTCTCGGGCGAGATGCGGCCGAGGAAGGCGAGGTAGCCACCCTTGGCGTCGGCATAATACGGGCAGTTCTGGGCCGGCAGGCCATGATGGATCGTCGCCAGCCAGTTCGAGGTCGGCGGCATGGGCAGGC
The DNA here is from genome assembly GCF_900103445.1 of Methylobacterium phyllostachyos. GTDB lineage: Bacteria > Pseudomonadota > Alphaproteobacteria > Rhizobiales > Beijerinckiaceae > Methylobacterium > Methylobacterium phyllostachyos. Next base: position 111,527 of record NZ_FNHS01000004.1, read on the forward strand.
GCTGGTTGTCGGAGATCGAGACCAGCGGCATGCCCGTGAAGGTGCGGTAGACCGGCATGAAGTCCGGCACGTCCAAGCGGCCGTGCATCGTGGTGAGGCACTTGTGGTTCAAGTCCTCGAACATCGGATACTGCAGCAGATCGATGTGGAAGTGCAGGATGTCGAACTCGTGGGCGCGCCGATGGACCTGATGCAGCATGGCCAGGTGGCTGGCCGTGTGATCCCGGTAGCCGAGCAGGCGCAGGCCTTCCGGCGTGCAGGACGCCAGTTTGGCAGAGGTCTGTGAGTCGCCGCTTGCGAACAGCGTGACGTCGTGGCCCTGGCGGACCAGTTCTTCAGTAATCCAGCTGACGACGCGCTCGGTGCCGCCGTAGAACTTCGGAGGAACGGCCTCCGACAACGGAGCGATCTGGGCAATGCGCACGGAGTGTCTCCTGGTTGGCCGAATTTGACGGGGGGTCTAACCCTGCCGGCCTGAGCGGGACATGAATGAAACTGACGGCTAAGGTTATGGTTCCTGGGCCCCCCGCTGTCGCGCACCGTTTTGTGCAGTGCGCTCGCTGTCCCCGAATTCCTCCGAATCACCACGGCCGGCAGCTTGGACCGAAACAGGGACCGACCCCCTCCGTTCCGTCGGTCACCGAGGTGTGTCCGGCAAGCGCTGCGGGTCCACCCCGCGGCGCGGGCGTTGCCGCCGCGTCAGCTTTCTGTCATAAGCCGCCCCGCGTCGAACCGCCCGGCCGATAGGGCTGCCGTGGCGGTTCGTGCTGCTCCACCAGAAGCATCTTTGCGCGCTCCCCCACCGACCTTCGCGGGTCGGCCGGACGGAGTTTCGCCAACGGAGAGCCAAATGCCCAAGCTGAAGACCAAATCGGGCGCCAAGAAGCGCTTCAAGATCACCGGCACCGGCAAGGTGATGTACGCCCAGGCCGGCAAGCGCCACGGGATGATCAAGCGGACGACCAAGCAGATCCGCAACCTGCGCGGCACCACGACCCTGTTCGAGGGCGATGCCGCCAACGTGAAGAAGTACTTCCTGCCGAACGCGCGGTAAGTCTCTCCACACCCGTTGCCACTGTCTTTCGTCGAATCCAGGAGATAACCGATGGCCCGCGTCAAACGCGGCGTGACCAGTCACGCGAAGCACAAGAAGGTTCTGAAGGCCGCCAAGGGCTATTATGGCCGGCGCAAGAATACGATCCGCATCGCCAAGCAGGCGGTCGAGAAGGGCATGCAGTATGCCTACCGCGACCGTAAGAACAAGAAGCGCACGTTCCGCGCCCTCTGGATCCAGCGTCTCAACGCGGCGGTTCGCGAGCACGGCCTGACCTATTCGCGCTTCATCGACGGCTTGGCGAAGTCCGGCATCGTCGTCGATCGCAAGGCCCTGTCGGAGCTGGCGATCCACGAGCCGGCGAGCTTTGCCGCCGTCGTCGAGAAGGCCAAGGCCGCGCTGCCTCAGACCACCGCCAAGGCCGCCTGATCCAGGCCCACGGCGAGACGCACGGAAGGCGCGGTTCCCCCAGGAGCCGCGCCTTCGTCGTTTGAGACGCCCCGCGCTTGCGCCGGGCGTCACAACGCGCGAGAGCACGCCGCAAAGGCGTTCTCCGCCAACCCTGTTTGATGACAGCGATGACCGATCTCGACAGCCTCGAACGCGATCTCCTGGCCCAGGTATCGGCGGCCTCCGACGAAGCGGCCCTCGATGCCGTGCGCGTTGCCGCTCTGGGCAAGAAGGGCAGCGTCTCGGATCTGCTGAAGACGCTGGGGTCGATGACGCCCGACGAGCGCAAGGAGCGCGGGCCCCTGATCAACGGCCTGCGCGACCGGGTTCAGGGCGCCGTCACCGCGCGCAAGACCGAACTCGCCGAGGCTGCGCTCGAGGCCCGCCTCGCCTCCGAGCGGGTCGACGTCACCCTGCCGGTCCGCGAGGCGCCGGAGGTGCGCGGCCGGATCCACCCGATCTCCCAGGTGATCGACGAGATCACCGCGATCTTCGCCGATATGGGCTTCGCGGTCGCCGAGGGGCCGGACATCGAGACGGACGAGCTGAACTTCACCGCCCTCAACTTCCCGCCCGGTCACCCGGCCCGGGAGATGCACGACACCTTCTTCCTGGCCCCCGACCGGGACGGGAAGCGCAAGGTGCTGCGCACCCACACCTCCCCCGTGCAGGTGCGGACGATGCGGGCGCAGACGCCGCCGATCCGGGTGATCATCCCGGGCCGGACCTACCGGCACGATTCTGACCAGACCCACACGCCGATGTTCCATCAGGTCGAGGGGCTGGTGATCGACACGAGCGCCAACATCGCCAACCTGAAATGGGTGCTGGAGGAGTTCTGCAAGGCGTTCTTCGAGGTGGAGGGCGTGAAGATGCGCTTCCGCCCCTCCTTCTTCCCGTTCACCGAGCCGTCCGCGGAGGTGGATATCCAGTGCTCGCGCAAGGGCGGCGAGATCCGCTTCGGCGAGGGCGACGACTGGCTGGAGATCCTGGGTTGCGGGATGGTCCACCCGAACGTGCTGCGGAACTGCGGGCTCGACCCGGACACCGTGCAGGGCTTCGCCTTCGGGGTCGGCATCGACCGCATCGCCATGCTCAAATACGGCATGCCGGACCTGCGCCCGTTCTTCGAGGCGGATGTCCGTTGGCTGGATCATTACGGGTTCCGGCCGCTCGACGTGCCGAGCCTCGTGGGCGGTCTCACCGGCTGAGCCGTCCGGCCTAGCCGTGGCCACCCGGCTCTGGTCACGGCCCCACGATCCTGTTCATCCGACGGTCGAGCCCGCTAGGCTCTCGAAGGTCCATCATGAAATTCACCCTCTCCTGGCTCAAGGACCACCTCGACACCGAGGCCTCCCTCGACACCATCGCCGAGACGCTGACGCGGATCGGCCTGGAGGTGGAGGGCGTCGAGGACAAGGCCGCCGCGCTCAAACCCTACGTCGTCGCAAAAATCCTGACGGCGGAGCAGCATCCGAATGCCGACCGGCTGCGCGTCTGCACGGTGGAGACCGGCGCCGGCGCGCCGGTGCAGGTGGTCTGCGGCGCCCCGAACGCGCGCGCGGGCCTCGTCTCCGTCTTCGCGCCGCCGGGCACTTATGTCCCGGGCAAGAACATCACCCTGTCGGTCGGCACGATCCGGGGCGTCGAGAGCCGCGGCATGCTGTGCTCGGGGGCCGAGCTCGGCCTCGGCGAGGACCATGATGGCATCCTTGAGCTGCCCGCCGACGCGCCGGTCGGCCAGCCCTACGCGCTCTATGCCGGGCTCGACGATCCGGTCATCGAGATCAACCTGACGCCGAACCGGTCGGACTGCACCTCGATCCACGGCATCGCCCGCGACCTCGCGGCGGCCGGGATCGGCACGCTCAAGGGCGAGCCGATCCCGGCTGTGCGCGGCGACGGCCCTTGCCCTGTCGGGGTCGAGCTGGCCTTCGAGCCGGCGGATCGGCACCTCTGCCCGCTCTTCGCCCTGCGGCTGGTGCGCGGGGTGAAGAACGGCCCCTCCCCGGCCTGGATGCAGGCGCGCCTGCGCGCCATCGGCCTGCGCCCCATCAACGCGCTGGTCGACATCACCAACTACGTCACCTTCGACCGCGGCCGGCCGCTGCACGTGTTCGACGCCGCCAAGGTGTCGGGCGGCCTCGTGGTGCGCCGCGCCCGGGACGGTGAGAGCCTGCTGGCCCTCGACGGGCGCACCCACGCGCTCACCGACGAGACCGTGGTGATCGCCGACGGGAACGGGGTCGAGTCGATCGCCGGCATCATGGGCGGCCAAGCCTCGGGCTGCGACGAGACCACCACGGACGTGCTGATTGAATCGGCCCTGTGGGATCCGACCAATATCGCGCAATCCGGCCGGCGCCTCGGCATCATCACCGATGCCCGCTACCGGTTCGAGCGCGGCGTCGATCCGGCCTTCACCTTGCCGGGCCTCGATCTGGCGACGCGCCTCGTGGTCGATCTCTGCGGTGGCACACCGAGCGAGGCGCAGGTCGCCGGCGAGCCACCCGAATCCGAGCGGAGCGTCGATTTCCCCTGGAGCGAGGTCCGCCGCCTCGCCGGCCTCGACGTGCCACAGCCCGAGATGACGACCATCCTGGAGACGCTGGGCTTCCACGTCTCGGGTACTGGCGACCGGGTGACGGTGCGCACGCCGTCCTGGCGGCCCGACGTGGAGGGCAAGGCCGACCTCGTGGAGGAGGTCGTGCGGATCGCCGGCCTCGACCGCATCGAAGCCAAGCCGCTGCCGCGTCTGGCCGATGTGGGCGGCGCGCTGCTCACCGTGATGCAGAAGCGCACGCGTACCGCCAAGCGTGCCCTGGCGAGCCGCGGCCTGATGGAGGCCGTGACGTGGTCCTTCGTCCCGCACGACGACGCCGTCCTGTTCGGCGGCGGCGGTCCCGATCTGGCCCTGGCCAACCCCATCGCCTCCGACCTGTCGGACATGCGCCCGAGCCTCGTGCCGGGCCTGCTGCGCGCCGCGCAACGCAACGCCGACCGCGGCTACCCGGACGCCACCCTGTTCGAGGTCGGCCAGTGCTTCGCCTCCGACGAGCCGGAGGGGCAGACGATCCGCGCTGCGGCGGTGCGCCGGGGCAGCGCCACCCTCGCGGGGGCCGGCCGCCACTGGGACGGGGCGACGGATATCGTGGACGCGTTCGACGCCAAGGCCGATGCCCTGGCCCTGCTCGGCAGCCTCGGCGTGCCGACCGGCGGCCTGCAGGTGACGGCCGGCGGCCCGTCCTGGCTGCATCCCGGCCGCTCGGGAACCCTGCGCTTCGGCCCGAAGACCGAGATCGGCTGGTTCGGCGAGGTACACCCGCGCACACTCCAGGCCCTCGACCTCAAGGGCAGCCTCGTCGCCTTCGAGATCGTGCTGGATGCTCTGCCTCTGCCGAAGCACAAGCCGACCAAGGTCAAGCCGGCGCTCGCGCTCTCCGAGTTCCAGCCCCTGTCACGCGACTTCGCCTTCGTAGTCGGCCGCGACGTGCCGGCCGGCGACATCGTGAAGGCCGCTCAGAACGCCGAGCGCAAGCTGGTGACGGGCGTCGATGTGTTCGACCTCTACGAGGGGCCGGGCGTGCCGGAGGGTGCGAAGTCGGTGGCGATCGCGGTCCGGCTGCAGCCGGTGGACCGCACGCTGACCGATGCCGAGATCGAGGCCGTGAGCGCCAAGATCGTCGCCGAGGTCTCGCGCCGGACCGGCGCGACGCTTCGGGCCTGAGAAGCAGCATGGACCGGACCGCTCTTCTCATCGCGGATCTTGCGGCGGCCGAGCACCGGCCGACCGCGGCTCTGCGCGAGGCCGTGAAGCATCCAGCCGCGATCGCCGAGGCGACGCTGCCGCTGCTCGAGAAGGCGGCAGATGAGCGCGAGCTGACCCCGGAGGAGACCAACCTCCTGTTCTGGGGCCTGCACGTCATGGCGCAGGCCCGGGACACGCGGGCCCTCGCGCCGCTGCTGCGCCTCCTGCGGCAGGACGAAGAGAGCCTCGACGCCGTTCTCGGTGACGCCCTTACGGCGACCCTGGCCAAGGTCCTGGCGAGCCTGTTCGATGGCGATCCGCAGCCGCTGTTCCGCCTGATCCTCGACAGCACGGTCGACGATTTCGCCCGCATGGCGCTGCTCTGCGCCTGCACCTTCCTGACCCTGGAGGGCCGGATCGACCGCGCCGCGATGCACGACCTCCTCGTCCGGTTCGACGATGCGCAGGCCGCCGTTGAGGAGGCGACGGCCTGGACCGGTTGGGAAGAGACGATCGCCCATCTCGGCTTCCGGGACCTCGCCCCCCGGGTTGCGGCGGCCCGCGCTGACGGACGCATCACCGATGAGGTCAGCGACGCGGAGTGGTTCAAGGAAGCCCTGCGCAAGGCCGAGACGAAGCCGAACGACCGGGACCGGCTTGGCCCCTACCAGTACGGCTATCTGGACGATGCGGTCGAAGCCCTCGACTGGACCGTCGAGGGGGCGGGGGAGCCGCAGCGCAACCCGTTCAAGGATGTCGGCCGCAACGACCCCTGCCCCTGCGGCTCGGGCAAGAAGTTCAAGAAATGCTGCCTCGGCAAGGAGCAGGCCGAAGGCCCCTGGATGCCGCCCGGATCGCTACTCGGCTGAGACGCTGGTTCCACTGAGGGGATTCTCCGGATCCCAGCCGTAGTGCAGCGTCTCGAACCGCATCGAGCGCGCATCCACCATCAGCAGGCGGCCGACCAGGGGCTCGCCGAAATCCGTCACCGCCCGGATGACCTCCATGGCCATCAGCGAGCCCATTACGCCCGCGAGCGCCCCCAAGACGCCCGCCTCAGCGCAGGCGGGAACGCTGCCGGGTGGCGGTGGGCTCGGGAACAGGCAGCGATAGGTCGGGTTCGGGGTACCGTCCGGCCCGCTCTCGTGCGCCCGGATCGTGGTGAGCGTCCCGTCGAAACGGCCGAGGGCCGCCGTCACCAGCGGACGGCGGGCGTGGAAGCAGGCATCCGAGACGGCATAGCGGGTGGCGAAATTATCGGAGCCGTCCGCCACGACATCGTAGTCGGCGATCAACGGGACCGCGTTGTCGGGATCGATGCGGATGGGGTGTGGAATCACCGCGACATGCGGGTTGAGCCGCGCGACCGCCTCGGCGGCGCTCTCGACCTTCAGCCGGCCGAGATCTGGCGTGCCGTGGATCACCTGCCGCTGCAGGTTCGACAGGGAGACCGTGTCGTCATCGACGAGGCCGATCGTGCCGATTCCGGCCGCCGCGAGGTACTGGATCAGCGGTGCTCCGAGGCCGCCCGCGCCGATGACGAGCACCCGGGCCGCCTTGAGCCGCGCCTGCCCGGGGCCGCCGACCTCAGCCAGGACGAGGTGGCGGGCGTAGCGTTCGATTTCGTCGGACGAGAGGGCCATGCGGCAGCCCCATAGTCCTTCGCGGCGGCGCACGGAAGCAGCGCCAGGACGAATCGTCAGAATCGGCGCTGGGGCGAAGGGGCCCCAGAGCCATGGTTCAGCAGCGAAGAGGAGGGGCGACGCTCAGCGCGGCGCCAGGATCATGATCATCTGCCGGCCTTCGAGCATCGGCTCGCTCTCGACCTTGGCGATCTCAGCCGTCTCGTTCTTGACGCGCTCCAAGAGGCGCAGGCCGATGTCCTGGTGAGCCATCTCACGGCCACGGAAGCGCAGGGTCACCTTGACCTTGTCGCCCTCCTCGAAGAAGCGGTGCACCGACTTCATCTTGGTGTCGTAGTCGTGCTTGTCGATGCCGGGGCGGAGCTTGATCTCCTTGACCTCGACCGTCTTCTGCCGCTTGCGGGCCTCGTTCTGCTTCTTCTGCTCGTTGAAGCGGAAGCGCCCATAGTCGAGCAGCTTGCAGACGGGCGGCACGGAATTCGGCGCGATCTCCACGAGATCGAGGCCGGCTTCCTCGGCGAGGTTGAGGGCGTCGAAGAAGGGGACGACGCCACGGTTCTGGCCGGTATCGTCGATCAGCTGCACTTCCCGCACACCGCGAATGTCGCGGTTGGCGCGCGGCCCGTCCTTCTGCGGGGCCGGCATGGCTCTCATCGGTCTACGAATGGCTTAGGTCTCCTGCTGCAACGACGAAATGGCGGATCGGACGACCCCTGCGAGGATCTCCTGGCCGCCGGCCGCTCCGGTCTCTTCCGGACATACTACGTTGGGGGAAGCGCGGCCAGAGTCAACGGCTGACCGAGGCGGCGACCGAAAATAATCGGCAATGACCGCGGGATGTCCTTAACACGTCACGGCCGCGCCAAATCCGTGGGCGCCCCGAGCAATTCGGCATAGACCGCGAGGGTATCGCCGACCATGCGGTCCAGCGAGAAATGCGCCTCGACATGGGACCGGGCTCGGCGTGCCAGCGAATCGCGGGCACTGGCTCCGAGCGACAGGGCCTCGGTGAGCGCTGCCGCCAGCGCCGCCGCGTCCCCCGCCGGGACGCGCCAGCCGGTGCGCTGACCGGCGAGCACGTCGGGCGGCGCCAGGACGGTTTCGGGAACAGCCCCAAGGTCGGAGACCACCACCGGCGTGCCGAGTGCCTGCGCCTCGACGGCCGACCGACCGAACGCTTCGGGCTCGACGGAGGGGACCGCCACCACGGAGGCGGCCCGGAAAGCCGCTGGCATGTCGGTGCAGTGGCCCACCCGTCGCACGACGGCGCCCAGATTCCGCGCCGCGATCAGCCCGTCGAGTTCGCGCTCGTAGGAGGTCCGGCCCTGGGGATCGCCGGCCAGCACCACGGCGATGTCCGGAATGCCCCGATCCCGCATCTGGGCCGCCGCCTCGATCAGGACGCGTTGTCCCTTCCAGGCGGTCAAGCGCGCCGCCAGGAGGATGACGCGTTCGTGGGGCGCTACATTCCAGGCCCGACGCAGGGCCTCGACCCGGCCGGCACCGACGGCGACAGGATTGAAGACGGCGAGATCGGTCCCGCGATGGATCACCCGGACCCGGTCGCCAGCCTGCTCGGGATGCACCCGGTGGATCAGTTCGGCGGTGTAGCGCGAATTGGCGATCACCACGTCGCCGCGGGCCATCACCGAATTGTAGAGAACCTTCACGCTGGTCCGCCCGGAATAGCTGCCGTGATAGGTCGTCACGAAGGGCAGGCCGAGCTGCCGCGCGGCGCCGAGTGCCACCCAGGCGGGCGCGCGCGAACGGGCATGGATGATCTGCACGCCCTCGCGGCGGCAGAGCCGCATGAGCCGCAGGACGTTGACCGCCATCGCGGCCGGGTTCTTGGACGCTGCCGGGAAGCGGAGCCAGTGGCCGCCCTTCGCCTGCAGCTCCCCGACCAAGCGGCCGCCTTCGGTCGCCACGAGGGCACGGGCCCCGACCGCCGCGAGGGCGCCGGCGACATCAACCGTCGTGCGCTCGGCTCCCCCGGCGTCGAGTTCCGGGATGATCTGCAGGACGCGCGCGGCCGCCAGGGCTCCGACCGCGCCGGGAAAGCCCGAGAGGCCACGGGGCTCGTGACCTGCCCGCGACCCTTCGGTGAGGACACGCAGGCCCCCGACCGGTATCTGCCAAATGCTCGCTGCCATTGCTCCAGCATCGCCGTCGCGCTTTACGGTCCGGTAAACGGATCTTGAAGCCAAACGGCTCACGGACCGGGTTCTTGATCGGATGGACAGGGTTATCGGAGATCAGCATGACCGATACGGAACCGAGCTTCCTCACGGTCGGCGCAGGCGCCGCCGAACGGCGCATCGCACTGCGCGTGCGTCCGGGCTCCGGCCCGCCGGTGGTGTGGCTCGGCGGCTTCCGCTCGGACATGAAGGCCACGAAGGCGACGGCCCTGGACCAATGGGCCACCGGGGCGGGGCGCAAATTCGTCCGTTTCGATTATGCAGCCCACGGGGAATCGAGCGGCACCTTCACGGATTGCACCATCAGTTCGTGGCTGGTGGATGCGCAGGCCGTGCTGAGCGCGCATGTCGATGAGCCGCCGATCCTCGTCGGCTCATCGATGGGGGGCTGGATCGCCTGTCTGGCGGCGCGGGAGCGGCAGCTTCGGGGCGAGAAAACAGCGGGCTTGGTGCTCATCGCCCCCGCCCTGGATTTCACCGAGGATCTGATCTGGAACCGCCTCGATGACGCGGCGCGCGCGGTCGTGCTGCGCGACGGCGTCCTCAAGCGGCCGAGCGACTACGCGCCGGAACCGGACCCGATCACGCTCACACTGATCGAGGATGGCCGCAAGAATCGCCTCCTCGGCGGATCCTTCGATCCGGCCTGCCCGGTCCACATCCTGCAGGGGATGCAGGATCCGGACGTGCCCTACACACACGCCCTGAAGATCCTGGAGCATCTTCCCGCCGCGGGAACGGTGCTCACTCTGATCGCAGACGGCGACCACCGCCTGTCGCGGCCGCAGGATATCGCGCGGCTCGTAACGGCGGTGGCCGAGATCGTCTGACTGATGAAGGCCCGAAAGCCTCAGTGCAGGCTGACGGGCTGCAGATCGTGCGCGGCGGCGTTGGCCAGCACGACAGCGCGGGAATCGGCGAGCATGATCGGTGCACCGCTCGCCGAGAGCAGCGCAAAGAGGTCGAGACCCGGCGTCAGTTCCGGGGCCTGCGGGAAGAAGCGGCGCACCTCGTCGGACCGGATCGGCCGGACGTAGGCGATGTGCCCTTCACCGAGCGCCGCGAGATCGGCCGGCTGGAAATCGGCGGGATCAAGATCGGCGGGGGTCAAGGGCGACGGGTTCAGATCGGTCATCAAAGCCCTCCTGGGGTGGCAGAGCGTCTTCCGCCGGTCCCGAAGGCACCGGCGGCACGACACTCATGTGGGGATTGGTACCGTCCAATCAATCTCGCTCAGCCGCGCGCACCGATATCGATCTTGCGGACGATGCGATCCGGCTCCGGCCGGACGAGATCAATCGACAGCAGGCCATTGGCGAGGTCTGCACCCAGAACCTCCATGCCGTCTGCCAGCAGAAAGGTCCGCTGGAACTGCCGCGCCGCGATGCCACGGTGCAAGAACTGCCGCTCGCGCTCGTCGATCTGCCGGCCGCGGACCACGAGTTGGCTCTCTTCCAGCATCACGTCGAGCTGATCGCGGGTAAAGCCGGCTACCGCCAGGGTGATCCGGAGGCGCTCGGGCTCGCTCTCGGTGCGGGGCAGACGCTCGATATTATAGGGTGGATAGCCGTCGTTGGCGGCTTTGGAGACCCGGTCGAGGGCCTGCTCGATCTCATCGAAGCCGAGCAGGAACGGGTGCCCGAAGGGCGAAGTACGCGTCATCGCGGCCGTCATCCAGAAAGCGAGGCCTCCGCGTCGGAGCTTGCCGCCGCCCCGCTACGCCTGAGCACCTCGTCGACAGGGAGCCCGCCCGGGCAGCGCTCCGCCGGACGAGACGCCGCCGGCAACGGAACGATATGGCCGCGGTCGTGCGGGCCATCAAGGGAGGGACCGGGTTTCGTGCGCAAACGGCCGCACGGGCGCCGCCGGCCGAAGACAGGCATTTTTGGCAAATCGAGACGGGATGAAACGGCATATCGCGGAGCGGCTAGGCTTCACCCTAACAGTTTGGAACTGCTCTGATTTCTCCGCTGGCCCTTGATCCCGACCGCGCGCCTGGCTTACTGCGCGGCTATCGCTTGGCTTGGCTCACCCGGCCGGGCAACCGGATTTCTCCTGCGACGCGAGGCATTCCAGCCCATGAACGCGCCCCAGATCCCATCGGACCGCGCGGCGCTGCGGCGTGTGGTCGATGTGTGCGGCGACGAGGCCGAGATCCTCGCCTTGTCGGTCGCCCGGTTCGTTGCGGCCGGCTACATGACGAGCGATGTGGCCTGCTGGAACGCCGCCTTCGACGGGGCCGAGCAGCTGCTGGGTGCCGCCGAAGGCTGCCGCTTCGTGGCCTGCGTCGTGGCGATCATCCGGGCGTTGCGGGCTGAGCGCGAGGACGACTGGTCGTTCATGCCGGCGAGTTGCTGCCGCGTGACCGGCCATGAATGCGCGCTGGTCGACCTCATCAACCGCGGGCGGCGCCGTCATTGGACGGACCTTGAGGAGGCTGCGGCGGAGATCACCGGGCGCGAGGCGGCCCCCCGTCTCGTGGCGGCGGTCCGCGCGGCGGTCGAACCGCTGGACGCGGCTGCGGCACGTTTGGCGCCGGCGGCCAGCCACAATGGCGTGATGCTTCACTGACGCGTCCGCGGGGATCGGATACGGCGGCGGTAGCGGCGGGCGTCGCCCCGCTGAACTGGTTTTGGAGAGGGCAATAGTTCCGTGCTTCCACTCAGCACTCCCTTGTACCGTCGGCGGATAGGGCGCATCGCCCTGGATACGGCGGCCTGCTTCGCGCTTTCGGCGCTCCTCGTCGCGTCGGCCCTGGCCCAGGATGCGGCGGAGAAAGCCGCCCCGCTGAAGCTGCAACTTAACAAGGTGGAGACCGCGGGCGAGGCCTGCCGGATCACCATGGTGATCGACAACACCAAGGGCGCGGGGCTCAAATCCTACAAGGTCGATCTCTTCGCGTTCGATACCGATGGGGTGGCGCAGAAGCGGGTAGCCGTCGAACTCGGGCCGCTCCCACCGCGCAAGACCGTCGTGAAGATCTTCGATTTCCCGGGAATCGCCTGCAACAAGGTCGGGCGCGTCTTGTTGAACGACGTCCTGGCCTGCGACGGGGGCGATGCCGCCCGCGAGGCCTGCCTGGAACGGACCGAGACCGAGACCAAGGCCGGGCTGCCGTTCGACCGCTGATCGCGGCCGCGTGAAGGACGAAGCAAAACGACCGTCCGGCGGCAGAGACCGCCGGGCGGCCTGCGGCTTTCGCCGCAGCCTAAGACGATTGCGGCTCAGGGCCGCTTGAGACCAGGATGCCAGGAGCCCGCGATGGACCCGACACAAGCACCGATCGAGGCGGCCCACGACTTCTCGTTCCTCGGCCTGTTCCTGCAGGCCGACCCGATCGTGAAGGGCGTGATGATCCTGCTGGTGATCGCCTCCATTGCCTGCTGGACCGTGGTGTTCGAGAAGATCATCCGTCTCGCCGCCGCCCGACGCCAAGCCAAGGATTTCGCAACGCTGGTGCGGTCCGGCGGGAACCTCGACGGTGATCTCAACGGCATTGCCGGCCACGTGGCGCAGGCCGCCATCGACGCGTGGCGCGATCAGGACGCTTCCGAGACCCGCGCAGAGCGCCGGGAGCGGATCGAGCGGGCGATGAAAGGGGCACTCACCCTGGAGGTGAAGCGCCTGCGCACCGGCCTGTCCCTGCTGGCAACCTCCGGTTCGACAGCGCCGTTCGTGGGTCTGTTCGGTACGGTCTGGGGCATCATGAACTCGTTCTCGTCGATCGCCCGCAGCCAGGACACGTCGCTCGCCGTGGTCGCGCCGGGCATCGCCGAGGCGCTCTTCGCCACCGCCATCGGCCTCGTCGTCGCGATCCCCGCGGTCATGGCCTACAACAAGCTGTCGGGCGACGTGAGCGCGATCCAGAGCACCTTCTCCTCCTACATCTCGCTGCTGGGCAACCGCCTCGCCCGCGACCGGGCCGGCACGCCGCACCGCGCCGCGGCCGAGTAAGCCCGATCAAACCCCTCTCCCGCGCCCGCCCGGACGGGCCGGCCGCACCGGAACCGGAGACGCCCGATGGCGATGGGATCCATTCGCGCGAGCGATGACGACGATCTCGACGACATGCCGATGTCCGACATCAACGTGACCCCCATGGTCGACGTGATGCTCGTGCTGCTGATCATCTTCATGGTCGCCGCGCCGTTGATGACAACCGGCGTGCCGGTGCAGCTCCCGAAGACCGCGGCGCCCAAGGTGGCGCAGTCGAAGAAGCCCGCCGAGGTGACGGTCGATAAGGACGGCAACCCGTCCATCGCCAAGGAGGTGTTCACGATGGAGAGCATCGTGCCGCGCCTGCGTGAGATGGCGGCCGCCGACAAGGACCAGGTTATCCTGGTGCGCGGTGATCGGGACGTGCCCTACGGCAAGGTCATGGAGGTGATGGGTCTCGTCGGTCAGGCCGGCTTCACGAAGGTGTCGCTGATCGCCCAATCCCCCGGTGCCGCCGCCCCGGCGGCCGCTTCCGCCCCCCCCGCCGGGGCTGCCCGTTGAGCCGATGACCAGCTTCGTATCGACGGACCCGCACGCCCCCTTCGGCGAGCGTAGCCCAACCGGGCTGGTTGCGGCCTTTGTGATCGCGCTGGCCCTGCATATCCTGGCCCTGACGGCTGCGATGTTCCTGCAGCTCGCAGCGCCCACGCCGCCCGGCGAGCAGCAGATCACCGTCGATCTGGCGCCAATCATGACGGAGGCACCGACCGAGACCCCGGCCGAACAGCAGATGAGTCAAGCCGCGCCGCCGGAGACGAAGCCTGTCGACCTGCCGCCGGACGAGGCCGTCCAGCCCCCGCCGCCGGCCGAGCTGGCCGAGGTCAAGCCGGAGGAGACCCCGGTGGTCGAGCCGCCGCCGCAGGCCGAGGCGGTCGAGACACCCAGTCAGGTGATCACCTCGACGGCGGAGAGCGCCGAACCCCTAAGCCCCCCGCCGGCCGAGGTAGCCAAGACCGAGGAGCCGCCGAAGCCGACACCCGATCCGGCCAAGATCAAGGCCGAGCGGGAGGCCAAGCTGCACAAGATCCGGGAAGAGAAACTCCGTGAGGAGCGGCGCGAGGAAGCGCGGCAGGAACGGCTGGAGGAGATCCGCGAGGCCAAGGCGAAGGCCGCCCGCGAGGCGAAGGCCCGGCAAGCCAAGGCGCAACAGGGCGCGGAGGCGCGCAACTCCGCCTCGGCGTCGCGCCAGAACGCGACCGGCCGGGCCGCGGCAGGCAACGACCCCAGCGCCATGCGGCAATGGACGGGGGCGATCAGTGCGGCGATCCATGGGCGGATGAATGCCGGCGCCGCCAACGGCACAAGCGGCGGAACGGCGGTCGTCCGCTTCACGGTTCTGCGCTCGGGGCAGGTCACGGCCGCCGGCTTGGCCCGGTCCAGCGGGGTCGGCCAGATCGACAGCGCCGCGCTCTCCGCGGTTCGCGGCAGCCTCCCCGCGGCCCCGCCCGGCGTGACGCAGGCGAGCCTTTCCGTGTCGATACCGCTCAACTTCAGAGTGCGTTAAATCGAGGCCCGCAACGTCCGGCCTGCAGCCAGGGGCTCTCGACTGATCAGAACTTCAGACGTTCGTCACGAATATTGTGCGTTGGCGTACGCGACGGGCGCCACGGATTCGCCATCGCCCCAGCGGGCATGCTAAGCCTCGTCGAACACGCTCCTTTGTGCTGCCGGCGGTGGCCCGGGGAGCAATATATCCGGCCTTGCCCTCCCCCTCGAACAGGCCGGACCTGCCCAGTCGCCGTCCAGCGCAGGTTGCGAAGGATCGGAAGCGCTGAGCATGGGCGAAAGGGACAGGATGAGCGACGAGACTGAGTACGACCTCGACGAGGAGAACGCGACCCGCGACGCGGAAGCGGAGGCGAAGACGCGGGCTGAGAACCGTGCCGAGCGTGCCGAACGCGCCGAGCGGATGGCCCGGGAGGGCGCGCAGGCGATGGCGGAGCATCACGCGGCGATCAAGGCCGTGGATGAGCGGACCGTGAAGCTGCGGGCGCTCAGGCTCGCCCGGGAGGCCGCGGACGCGCAGACCAAGGCGGCCGAGAAGGAAGCCAAGGCCGCCGCAAAGGGCGCGGGCAAGGGCTCAGCCGCGAAAGGTGCCGCCAAGAAGGCCGCACCGAAGAAGACCGCCACAAAGGATTAGAGGCCGATGGCCGACGATCGCAATCGCCGCCGCTTCAGCGATCCACGGGCGGCAGCCGAAGCGGCCTTCCGGGCCGCCACATCCCCGAAGCCTGAGGCTGCCGCCCCACGGCAGGCAGCGCCGCGCCTTGCCACCCCCCCTGGGGCCCGGGAAGTGGTCAGCTTGCGCCTCGACAGCGCGGTGCTCGCCCATTTCCAGAAGGACGGGCCGGGCTGGCAGGACAGGATCAACGCAGCGCTCAGGGCGCTCGTCCCCGCCGCCGAGGACTGAGACGTCGGGAAACGGACCGGGATCACGCGGTCCGCGGACGCTCCCGCAGGATCCGGTTCACCGCGCGGTCCAGCGCCGACAGGAAGGCCGATCGGTCGGCCTTCGAAAACGGCTTCGGGCCGCCGGTGATCGTCCCGGCCTCACGCAGGGACTGCATCAGGTCGCGGGTTGCCAGCGCCATTCCGATCGAGGATTCGCTGAACGGCTTGCCGGTGAAGGCCAGCACGGTCGCGCCGGTCTTCACGCACCGCGCGGCGAGCGGCACGTCGGCGGTGAGGACGATGCTGCCGGGCCCGGCCCGCGCGGCGATCCAGTCGTCGGCTGCATCGAGGGCGGAGCCGACCACGACCCGCATGATCCAGGGCTCCCGCGGCAGATTCAGGACGCTGTTGGCGACCACGTGGACGGTGAGCCCGTAGCGTGCGGCCACCCGGTAGGTCTCGTCCTTGACGGGGCAGGCATCGGCATCGAGGTAGATGGGCGGTCCCGCCGGTTCGGTGCTCATGCGCGGGGTACGAGCTTCGAGGTGAAGCCCGCCAGGATCAGGATTACGCCGAGGGCGAACAGCCCGTGCTCGATGTCACCGCCCACCGAGAGCAGGACAGCGCGCCCGAAGACCAGCAACCCGATCAGCGGCAATCCGAAGCGCAGGGCCATCTTCACGGCCAGCAGGAGGGTGGAACGGGGGGCGTCGGCGCGGGCCATCAGCGAGCAATCGCCGCGCGGCGGGAATCGAGGGCCGTGACGGGGGCGGCCTCGGCATGGCCGCGTTCGAGCGTGGCGACCGCGAGGGGGGCGCCGCGGCCACGCAGGGCGTGGGCGCCCAGCGAGCGGGCCCGGATCCCATCGGGTAGCCGCGGCAGCCGCTCGAGGAGATCCTGCGAGATCAGGATACCGACGCCCAACGGCCGGCACAGGGCCTCGATCCGCGACGTCACATTCACGGCATCGCCGAAATACGCGATCTTGTGCCGATCGACGCCGACTTCGGCCGTCACCACCGAGCCGCCGTGCAGGGCCGCCCGGAGCCGCGGCACGGTCCCGAACCGGGCAGCCCAGGCTGGCGCATCCGCCTCGATCCGGTCGAGCACGTCGAACAGACAGGTCACGCAGCGGGCATCCTTGAGGCCACGGGCCATCGGCCAAGTGATGATGGCGAGGTCCCCGACGTAGTCGTCGACCGAGCCGCCGTTGCGACGCACCGGCTCGGCCAGCGTCGCGAACACAGCCCCGAGATAGGCCTGGGCGCGCAGGTCGCCATGCGCCTCCGCGAAGGCGGTGGAGCCAACCACGTCGAGGAAGAGGAAGACGCGCTCCTCCGCCACCGGCTTGTGGTAGCGGCCGATCATGAAATTCACGAACACCTCGCCGCCGATCAGGTCGCGCATGCGAATCACGAACACCAGCAGGCCGGATACGGCCAGCGCGTAGGCGAGAACCCGCGCGGTCATCCGGGTCGCCGAGGGGAGGTCGTCGGGCGTGAGCGCGAAGGTCCAGACGAGCAGGCCGCCGAGCGCGTTGCCAGCCATGATCATCAGAACGTAGGCGAGTTCGGCGGCCACCACGTAGAGCCAGGCCGGGAACCGGCGGATCCGCGCCTGCAAGCCGGCCAGGATCAGGCCGCGATCGAAGGCCAGCACCGTCGCGCCCATGCAGAGCCCGTAGGTGAAGCCGGCCAGCGGGGAAGCACCCGCCGCGAAGATGATGTTATAGAGCAGCCCGGCAGCCGCAGCCGCCAGCAGGATAAGGACCCAGAATATCCGGTGGGCGGGCAGCATCGGCGCAACTCCAGCATGGACAACCGACCGGCCGTGCCCCGGACCGGTTTCCACGCGACCGGCGCGCCGCCGCGGACTCGGCGGGCCTGTGCCGCCCGACATCAGGCCATAGCCTAAAGTGCAGCGCCGCGCCCACGCGCCGCCCATTGCTCAACAATCCAAGATGGCGCGAGTAAGGCGTGTCGAACCGCCGAATCACGAAGCCGCCCGGCGTCCGCGTCCTCGAAAGGTCCGCGGTTGCCCGAGACGCGCCCAACCAGGGAAGGGAACGACGCCATGCAGGCCAGGAGCTTCGGTGCGGCCCGCCGCCCAGTTTCGATCATCGGCCAGGGAACGTGGCACATCGACCGGTCGGACCGCGGCGACGCGGTCGCCGCGCTGCGAGCCGGCATCGATGCCGGCATGACCCATATCGATACGGCCGAGATGTACGGGGATGCCGAGGCGATCGTCGCGGAGGCGATCGGGGATTGTCGCGAGGAGGTCTTTCTCGTCTCGAAGGTGGTTCCGGGCAACGCCACCCGCCGCGGCGTGGCACGAGCCTGCGAAGAGTCGCTCCGGCGGCTGCGCACCGACCGCCTCGACAGCTACCTGCTGCACTGGCCGGGCCAGTATCCTCTGGAGGAGACGATCGCGGGTTTCGAGGACCTGCGTCGCGCCGGCAAGATCCTGTCCTGGGGCGTCAGCAATTTCGACGTTGAGGATCTCGATCGGGCGCTCGCCGTGGCGGGACCAGACCGCATCGCTTGCAACCAAGTGCTCTACCATCTCAACGAGCGGGCGATCGAGCATGCGGTGCTCCCCTGGTGCGAGAAGCACGGGGTCGCGATGGTCGGGTATTCGCCCTTCGGCAGCGGCGACTTCCCCGACCCCGCAAGCGTCGGCGGTCGGGTCCTGGAGGGGATCGCGCAAGCGCACGGGACGACACCCCACGCCGTGGCCCTCGCCTTCCTCACCCGCATGGCGGGGACCTTCACGATCCCTAAGACCGGGCGCCCGGCCCGCGCGATCGAGAATGCGGCCGCGGCCGACCTGCATCTCGGTTCGGCCGAGATCGCCATGATCGACGCGCATTTTCCCCGGGGGCCACGACCCCGGATGTTGCCGATGCTTTGATGTCTCGGCTCCTCGGCGCTAAGCGACGGCCACCGCCATCACCTGCGGTGCCGTCCGCACCCGGTTCCGACCTGCGGTCTTGGCGGCATAGAGGGCGGCGTCCGCCGATATGAACAGGGCTTCCGGCCCCTCGCCGGCATCGGGGGCGGCGCTCGCGACGCCGATGCTGACGGTGGCGACACCGCCGATCTCCGGAGCATGCGCGATCTGCAGGTTGATCACCGCGCGTCGGACACTCTCGGCAACGCCGATCGCCTGCGTGAGATCGAGGCCGGGCAGGATCGCCACGAACTCCTCGCCGCCGATCCGGAAGCCGAGGCTCCCGACCGTCAAGGTCCGGCACAGGCAATCGGCGATCGCCCGAAGAACCTCGTCGCCGCGGCGGTGCCCGAAGCGGTCGTTGAACTGCTTGAAATGGTCCGCATCGACAATCAGCAGCGACAAGGGCGTGCCGAAGCGTGTGGCCTGCTTCCATTCCACCGCGAAGTGCTCGTCGTAGCTGCGCCGGTTCGGCAGGCCGGTCAGGCCGTCCGTCCGGGCAAGAACCATGAGGGCAGCATTGGCCTCTCGCGTGGAGGCGGTCGCGGCCGCATGCCGTCGGAACTCCCGCTGAACGAGAATCGTCAGCCCGACGCTCAAGCCGTTCAGGCACAGGATCAGCGCAGCGATGATCGCCGCCTTGTAGATCCAGCGGGCCTGGATGCTGTCCACGCTCGTGGCCACGGTCACGATCAGCGGGAGGTCCCTGAGATTGGCGAAGCTATACAGCCGCATCTCGCCGTCGAGGTGCGAGTGGCCGAGAAACTCCCCGCGTTCGCTGGCCCGGTAGGCGCGATAGCCGGGGCTGGTGGCGATGCTGCGGCCGAGCGTTCCGGGCTTGGCCGGCACTCGGATCAGCAGCGTCCCGTCCTGCTGGAATACGTTGACGATGAGGCCGTCGTCGAAGCGCAGGCGGCTAAACTGAGCTTGGAACTGGTCGAGGTCGAGGGATCCCGTAACGATTCCCGCGAAAGTTCCGTCCGGCGCCCCGACTGCCCGTGTCATGCGGATGATCTCCCGCCCGGTCATCAGCGAGCGGCTGGGTCCCGTCAGGATCAGGCCCAGCCCCGGATTCGACCGCAGGCTCTGGAACTCGCTCAAGGCGCTCAGGTCCGATGTCTTCAACGCGCCGGTACTGCTCGCGGCGACGATGTACCCCTTCGCGTCCGTGACCGCGATCAGCCCCAAGCCCGGTCCGATGGCAGCGGCATTGAATGCCGCGAGGCGCTGGAGTTTCGCAACCAAAGCGCCGCCATCCGGCTCACTCGCAAAGCGCGCGGCAGCGCGCAGCGAGAGATCGTAGGCCTGGATGTTATGCCCGACGCCCTCCTCGATCACCGAGAGCAGAGTGGCCGCGTTGCGCCGGGCGTTCTGCCAAGCGATGTCGTGGAGATCGATGCAGAGATAAACGCCGAGTAGAGTCAGGCACACCAGCAGCCCGCCACCTGCCGCGCCGATCAAGCGCGAGGCCGGTACTGCGAGCGACGCGCGAATCGCTAGGACGGACGATCGCAGAAGCATGGATACCGCATCGAGACGTCTGCGGTCGAACGCGCGTGCGGACGCCGGATCGAAGATCAGTAACGAGTGTGACAGTCGAACTTTTTATACAATGTTACCGCGCGAGCCCGATCCGCTTAAAATCAAGGGATACAGTTTTTCCGGCACAGGGCCGACTGACATAGCCAGGCTTGAGGCCGCCCCCTGGGGCAGCTGATCCGCGGCAGGGGAGACGAGGGAGCTCGGCCCTCAGTCCCCAATTCCGAACAGCTTCTCGATGAAGTTGCGATCATCCTTCTGCACGCGCCGAGCCGGTGAAGGCGCACGCGGCGCGGGCGCCTCCGGCGCGCCGAAGATTTGGCCGAGGATCCCAGCCGGCGCCTCCGGGGCCGCGTTCGCCACCGAGGCAGTCGTTTCCGGCGCCCTGCGCCAGCGATTGATGTTCGGCAGCGGAACGGGATTCTGTCCCTTCAGCGCCTGCGTCATGTAGGTCTTCCAGATCTCGGCGGGCAGGTTGCCGCCGGACACCTTCTTGGTCAGCTCGCCGTCGTCGTTGCCAAGCCAGACCCCGGTCACGAGGCTGCCCGAGAAGCCGATGAACCACGCGTCGCGATAATCCTGGGTGGTGCCGCTCTTGCCCGCGAGGTCCCAGCCCGGGATGTCCGCCTTCCGGCCGGTTCCCGAGACGAAGGTCTCGTGCATCATCGCGTTCATCATGCCGTCGGCGTCGGCGCTCATCACCCGGCCGAGCCCGCTTTCGGCCCGCTTGTAGAGCACCTTGCCGTCCGCGCCCTTCACGGCCGTGACCACGTAGGGGATCACGCCGGTACCGCCGTTGGCGAAAGCCCCATAGGCGCCGACCATCTCCAGCAGCGTCACCTCGGAGGTACCCAGCGCAATCGAGCCGTTGGCCTGC
The DNA here is from genome assembly GCF_900103445.1 of Methylobacterium phyllostachyos. Lineage (GTDB taxonomy): Bacteria > Pseudomonadota > Alphaproteobacteria > Rhizobiales > Beijerinckiaceae > Methylobacterium > Methylobacterium phyllostachyos. Next base: position 132,375 of record NZ_FNHS01000004.1, read on the forward strand.
AGCGGCGAGGTGATGCCGAGCCGCTGCGCGGTCTGCACCACCACCTTCGGGCCGACCTCTTGGCCGAGACGGACCGCGACGGTATTGAGGGACTGAGCCAGGGCCGTGCGCAGGGTGACAGGCCCCGCATAGCGATGCGAGTAGTTCTCCGGCGCCCAGTTGCCGATACGGATCGGCGCGTCCTCCCGCACCGTGTCGGGGGTGTCGCCGTGCTCGACGGCGGCGAGGTACACGAACGGCTTGAACGAGGAGCCAGGCTGGCGCTTGGCCGTGGTGGCGCGGTTGAACTGGCTCTGCGCGTAGTCGCGCCCGCCGATCAGTGCGCGGATCGCCCCGTCGGGGCGCATCGAGACCATCGCGCCCTGGCTTACATTGAAGCGCTCGCTCTTGGCGTTCAGCTCCTCGGTCAGCGCCCGCTCGGCGGCGGCCTGCAGGCCCGTATCGACGGTGGTCTGGACCGTGATGTCGGTGTCGAACTTGCCGACGTAGTCGTCGAGCACGTCCATCACGAGGTCGGCGACGTAGTTCGCCGAGCCGCCGCCGCGGGCGTTGGCGGGCTTGGCCGGCTGGGCCAGCGCCACCTTCACGTCCTGCGCGGTCACGAAGCCGAGTTCCTGCATGGCGGCGAGCACCTGCGCGGCGCGGGCCTGGGCAGCCGGGAGGTTGCGGTTCGGGGCGAGCCGCGAGGGCGCCTGAACGAGGCCGCCGAGCATCGCCGCCTGGGCGAGCGACACCTCCTTGGCGGGCTTGCCGAAATAGCGCTGCGCCGCCGCCTCGACCCCGTAGGCGCCGGCTCCGAAATAGACGCGGTTCAGGTAGAGTTCGAGGATCTCGTCCTTGCTGTACTTGTGCTCCAGCCAAAGGGCGAGGATCGCCTCCTGGATCTTCCGGGAGGCCGAGCGCTCGGGCGTCAGGAACAGGTTCTTGGCGAGCTGCTGAGTGAGGGTCGAGCCGCCCTGCGCGACGCCGCGCCGGGTCAGGTTCTGGCCGATAGCCCGCAGGATGCCGACCGGATCGACGCCGAAATGCTGGTAGAAGCGCCGGTCCTCGATCGCCACGAAGGCCCGCGGCAGGTAGGGCGGCAATTCCTTGATCGAAACCACCCGGCCGCCGGTCTCGCCGCGGTTGGCGAGCAGCGTGCCGTCGCTCGCGAGGATCGCGATGTTGGGCGGGCGCTTCGGGACCGCCAGCTGGTCGATCGGCGGAAGCTGGGAGGCGTGATAGGCGATGAGGCCGGCAAGCCCGATGACGCCCCAGAGGCCGAGCACCACCGTGGTGTAGACGATCCGGCCCAGCCACGAACGCCGCCGCCGCTTCCGGCCCGCCGCCGGACGTGACGGTGCCTTGGACGGCTTGCGTGCCGGCCCGTTCGCTCGCTGTGCCACGCTGTCTCCCGTTCCAGCCCGGTCCTCCCGGGACAGGCGCAGATCGAGGTCGCCGCGATCCCGAACGCGCCCCTCCGGCACGTCGAAATTCGGCTCTCTCCTGCCGCGACCCTCACCTTGACCCTTGGCCATGCATTCCGTCTTCGATTGATCCGAATCGGCGCGCCCGAACCCTGCGCAGCCGCGCGGCCTTCCCACGGAAAAGGCGACGGTTTCGGGACCGGACATGACACGGGCCGTCGCCGCTGCGTGTCCGCCTTGTCGAATCCGTTTGTGACCGCATCGCGGTCACGCTGGACGAGAAGGCTCGCCAATCCGTTAAGAGCGCATCAACCTCTTCCGCTGGCCGGGACACGGACAGTCGGGCGAGGGCTACGCCTCCGGATCCGGGCGCACCATGACCCCGAGGACGCGCCGTGCCTCTGCGAGGAGCACCGGATGCCGGGCCGATTGCGGACCCTCATCGGGCGTCTCGCGGCCGAGCCGGGCAATGCGTGACCGAAACAGGCGGCGGCGCAGGCCGAACCGCCAAAGGCTCATCAAAAGGGCCTGGAGGACCAACCGGACGGCCTCGGTCCGCTCCCGCTCTCGAACAAGCTCGAGCTGCAGGGCCTCCTCGCGGTGGCGGGCCGCCTCGAGGTCCCTGCGGGTCGCGGCCCGTTCGGCCTCATCCCCGCGCGCAGCCGCGAGCTCGATCCGGCATTGCTGCAACGCGCTGAGCAGCAAAAGCTCCTGCGCGGACGCATCCCTCATCAAGCCCTCCTGAAGCGTCACCACCCGGCCGCCACTCGGGTGGAACGCCCTACCCTCGCGTCACCCGCGCCGCATGTTCGGCGTGGTCGACATCAGGCGACGCCATAGCGAGCACAGGCGCTGGCAGGAAGCCGGCATCCGGATTATTTCGCCTCGTCATCACGCGTCACGGGGGAATCGGGAACGTGCGGAAACGGATTGCTGCGGCCGGCGTGGCCGGCGCGCTGGGGCTGGGCCTGAGCGGTCTCGGCCCGGCCCACGCCTATCAGCTCGACACAGTGAACTTGATCGCCTGCGCGCAGGAAGGGGGCGTGTGCCGGATGCCCTATCCGACCAACGTCTATTTCGGGGTGCCCGGCCGAACCAATGGCCGGCCGTTCCCCCAGGGTGGCGTGATCGCATGCAACGTTCAGACCTTCGGCGATCCGGCCCCGGGCCGGCCGAAGAGCTGCTGGTACGCCCCGCGCATCTCCACCGGGGGATCGAGCGAACGCTACCGGAACGACGATTACGACGACCGACGCCGCGACACGTATCGCGACAACCGCGACTATTACGATCGTCCGCCCGTACGACGCCCATACGACGACGATGACGACCGGCCCGCGCCGCGGCGCTACAGGGGCGACCCGGACGATTATTGATCTCCCTCGTCGGCAAGCGCCAGGATGCCGTATCTGGGCTGTTAACGGCCATCCGGCATGGTTCCCGGCAGCAAAGCCCGGCTTTCGCGGGCGCGCGGGTCCGTATGGAGGGACATATGACGGAGGACCGCCGCGGCACGTTCCGCAGGAACGCCTTCACGTTCGGCTCCCTGCTGCTCGCCCGCGGCGAGGTTGGCTGCCTGGTCTGGGATGCGACCGAGACCGGTGCCCAGATCGAGGTCGAGGACGACCAGCCGGTGCCGGACCGGTTTCCGTTGCGCCTTTCGGCGGACAGCGCTCCGCGCCCGGCCACCGTCGCGTGGCGGCGCAGTCGCCGGATCGGCATTGCCTTCGAGGGCTGAGACCGTCGATCAGCTCGCCCGCAGGACCGGTCGCGCGGTGGGTGCGCCGGCCGGCGCGAGGTGGAAGCGTGCAGGCCTGACAAACAGAAAGCCCAGGCGCGTGCCGCGTACCAGCCGTTCCAGGAGAAGCGGCAGCAGCACCGCGACGACCATGACCGCAAGACTGACCGCGCCGATATCGGCGATGATCCCGGTGCGGATGAGGATCTCCCGCGCCGCCGCCATCGGCAGCGAGAAGGCGAGGTAGATGACGATCGAGCGCTGCCCGCAGGTGCGGATCGCCTCCGCCACGGGACCGCCGGCTCGGCCGATGAGGGCGGCCACGACCACGATCGCCAGCGCACCGGCCGCCCCGAGGGCGAGGCTGACGACGGGCAGGCTCGCCAGGGTCGGATGCACGGGATCGGCGGTGGGCGTCAAGGCGAGCCAGGCCTCCACGCCGGCCCAGAGCGCGAGGCCGATGAGGGCCGGGCCGAAGCGGCGCCGCGCAGCATCGGCCAACGCGAAGATCCTGTCAGCAAACAGATAGCCGGCAACGAAGTAGACGTAACGGGCGCAGAATTCCTCGATCAGGGTCGAGTCGCTGCGGATATCCGCGATCTGCAGCAGGGCGGCGGCGACCAGCAGCAGGCTGCCAGGGACACTGCGCAGCACTTTGGTCACGACCGAGAACACCGCCAGCAGATAGATGAACCACAGGCTTGAATAGGGCTCGATCAGGGCATGCGCGAGATGGGCAGCGAAGGCCGTCGGGCCGGCATCGCCGGCGATCTTGCCGTATTTGGCGGCCGACTGGATGACGAGCCACAGCAGGTAGAAATAGGCGAAGTGGACCACCCGGCGGTCCGAGAACAGGCGCCAGTCGCGGTCGATCACCCGCCCGATGAACAAACCCGACAGTAGGAAGAAATCGGGGATCCGGAACGGCTTCGCGAAGGCGACCACCGGGTGGAGGAAGCCCTCGCCGCCCATGGCGTCGCCCGTGCCGGTCACGGAATGCATCATCACGACCAGCAGGATGCAGATTCCCTTGGCGATATCGACCCAGGCGAGTCGATCCCGTGCGTCCGCTGCCCACGCCATTGCCGCATCCCCAGTACCAGCCTGATCCTGGACCGGGCCTGGTTGACGGCAAGCCATGAAAACGGCGCGATCTGCCGACGTGGACAAGAGGCAGTAAATATTCGCCGTTCAGGTCTTCCGCTTGGTGGCCCGGCGGTCGCGGGTCATCCGCGTGGCCGCGTGAAAATCATCGGGCTTGCCGCGGACCCACACGAGGAACCGCGCGATCTCCGGATCGGTGCGCAGCGCCGCCACGTCGGCGAGGCGCTTGGCGATCTTGGCCTCGCTGTAGCGCGCATGGATGGCCGAATGGCAGATCTGGTGCAGCCGTACGGTGCCGCGGTGGGTACCGCCCTTCAGCTTCGGCGTGAGGTGATGCAGGCTGGAGCGGGCGCGGGATGGAATTGGCCGTTCACAGAGCGGACAGATCGGATCGGGCTCGCGTGCGCCGGCCGGCGGATCGAGACTCTCATCCTTCCAGCGCTGGGACCGCCGTCCGACCACGCGCGCACTCCTTCCTCAAGCCGCCCTTCCGCTGGACCTGCGGCAGGCAGCCGGCGCCCCCACGCACCCCGAACCAAGCCGCCGCCTCGCGATCCCGGCTGCCGAGGATGGAGACGTGATCACCTGGGACCAGCTCGATGCGCGCCTTGAGCCCAACCACGGCGGCAAGCGCCAAAGCAAGCTTGGCGGGCACCACCGGATCGTCGCGGCCCTGAACGATCAGCACCGACGCCGTCCCGGAGCGGATCCGCAGATCGGAGCGGTAGGTGTCGCGCAGGAGCCAGGACGGAGCCAGCGGGACATGCAGCCGCACCGGGTGCGCCATCACGTCGAACGGTGCATCCAGGTAGAGACCGCGCGGGGCGCCCGCGACCGCCACGGCGGCGGCGAGGGCCTGGAGCGAGCGGGCCCACCCGGCCGCGCGCCAGGGATCGGCGCAGAAGCGCGCCGCGTGCGGCTCGGGGCGTGAACCAAAGCCGTGGAAGCTGACCACGATCCCGCAATCCGGCGCCTGCGGCCGCCAGCGGTCGCGCAGCCGCTCGCCATCCTCGATCTCGATGATCTGCGCCTCAACGGCCGGCGGTGCGGTCGTGGGCGGCATCGACCGACAGGCGCCCGGATAGATGAAGCGGCCCACATGAAGGCCACCACCGCAGCAGCAAAATACATCCGACAGGAGACGCAACCATACAGATATACAATACGCGCATGTTGGACGCCGCTTTGCGGCGACCCCCACAATGCGATCTCCGCAGAGCAACCCGATCAATCGCAAAGATAGAATGGCAGCACTGTCGATCTTGCTATTTCGGAAGACTCAAGCTTTTCATCCGGAAGAACGAGTCGATGGCACGCTTCGTATGACCGGACAAACGCGAACCCAACGCTTTGATCTTCGCAAGCCAAGCGAGAATTTTCTATACATTGTTCTAACCTTTCTTTTGCTCGGCATAGCGCTCGATCAGGATTGGGTAAACGATCAGCCTGCAACTTTCGCGTGGGCCATGTCCGCCTGGTTGCTCAGTTTGTGCCTGCACGAGTTCGGACATGCCTGGGTCGCCTGGAAGGGCGGCGACGACGCGATCTTGGAGACCGGTTACCTGACACTCGACCCGCGGCACTACATCGATCCGATGTTCTCGGTGGTGATGCCGATGATCTTTCTCATGATCGGCGGGATCGGATTTCCGGGCGGCAGCGTGCTGATCAACCGCGCGCGGCTCCGCAGCCGTGCGTGGCAAAGCGCGATGTCGGCGGCCGGACCGGCGATGAACGGGCTGTTCCTGATCGCCCTGATGGCCTTCTATCAACTCTGCTCGGAGGAGGCCGAGGGGCTGCGGCTGGCGATCGCCGCCGCTGCCTTCGTGCAATGCACCGCCCTCGTGCTCAACCTGTTGCCGATCCCCGGTCTCGACGGCTACGGCATCCTGCAGCCCTGGCTTCCCGACACCGTCCAGGCCATCGGGGGCAAGATCGCCGTATATTCCGGCGTGATCTTGGTGGGCCTTTTCCTCGTCTCGAGCAGCTTCGGCCAAGCCTTATCGCGGGCGGGATTTGCTATGGCGATTGCCGCAGGCTTCGAGCATTCCGACATCGTATTCGGCTGTCATGCGATGCGGCTCTGGTGAGCCGAGACGGCCGGACGATGCCTGTAGCCATCCAACATTGACAAAGTGCGGCGCGGGCCTGAGTCTGGAAGCGTTCCGAGGGGGGCCCCGCAGGGGGCTGAGATTGGGCATACGGCCCTGACCCTTGAACCTGATCCGGCTCATACCGGCGGAGGGACGGGAACCTGCGGCCGCGTGCCTCGCGGCCGGCTCTCGCATCTCACCCATCGCGTGAACCGGACCGCTCCAGGACGAGGAGAGGCCCACGATGAACGCACCCGTTCGCCCCAAAGACGTGACAGGCAACCCCGACACCGTGACCACCGGTCCGGTCACCGGATCGCGCAAGGTCTATGCAAGCCCGGCCGGGCGGCCCGACATCCGCGTGCCCTATCGCGAGATCGCCCTCTCCGATCCCAAGGAGGCGCCGGTGCGGGTCTACGATCCGTCCGGCCCCTACACGGAGACGGAGGCGCGCATCGATCTCAATGCCGGCCTGCCGGGTGTGCGCGAGGCCTGGATCGCGGGGCGCGGCTATCAGGCCGTCGAGCCCCGGGCGGTGAAGCCCGAGGATAACGGTTTTGCCGGCGACAAGCTCGTCGCCCCCTGCCCCGCCGCGCGGACCATCCGCAAGGCAGCGCCGGGCCAACTGGTGACGCAGTACGAGTTCGCCCGTGCCGGGATCATCACCGAGGAGATGATCTACGTCGCCCACCGCGAGAACGCGTGCCGTGAGGCCATGCTGGAAAATGCCGAGGCCACCCTCGCCGACGGTCAGAGCTTCGGCGCCGCGTTGCCGGCCTTCATCACCCCGGAATTCGTGCGCGACGAGATCGCCCGCGGTCGCGCGATCATCCCGGCCAACATCAACCATACCGAGCTGGAGCCGATGGCGATCGGCCGGAACTTTTTGGTGAAGATCAACGCCAATATCGGCAACTCGGCCGTGACGTCGTCCGCGGCTGAGGAAGTCGAAAAGCTGGTCTGGTCGATCCGCTGGGGTGCCGACACGGTCATGGACCTGTCCACCGGCCGCAACATCCACAACATCCGCTCGTGGATCATCCGCAACAGCCCGGTCCCGATCGGCACCGTGCCGATCTACCAGGCGCTGGAAAAGGTCGGCGGCGACCCGCTGAAGCTCGACTGGGAGGTCTTCAAGGACACGCTGATCGAGCAGGCCGAGCAGGGCATCGACTACTTCACGATCCATGCCGGCGTGCGCCTCGCCCACGTGCCGCTGACCGCGCGGCGCGTCACCGGCATCGTCTCGCGCGGTGGCTCGATCATGGCGCGCTGGTGCCTCGCCGGGCACCGGGAATCGTTCCTCTACGAGCGGTTCGACGAGATCTGCGACATCATGCGGGCCTACGACGTGTCGTTCTCCCTGGGCGACGGCCTGCGCCCCGGCTCGATCGCCGACGCCAACGACGCCGCTCAGTTCGGGGAGTTGGAGACGCTGGGCGAGTTGACCAAGGTCGCCTGGGACAAGGGCTGCCAGGTGATGATCGAGGGCCCCGGCCACGTGCCGATGCACAAGATCAAGGTCAACATGGAGAAGCAGCTGAAGGAGTGCGGTGAGGCGCCGTTCTACACCCTCGGCCCGCTGACCACCGACATCGCCCCCGGCTACGACCACATCACCTCGGGCATCGGCGCCGCGATGATCGGCTGGTTCGGCACCGCGATGCTCTGCTACGTCACCCCGAAGGAGCATCTCGGTCTGCCCGACCGGGACGACGTGAAGACCGGCGTCATCACCTACAAGATCGCCGCCCACGCCGCCGACCTCGCCAAGGGCCACCCCGCCGCGCAGCTGCGCGACGACGCGCTCAGCCGCGCCCGATTCGACTTCCGCTGGGAGGACCAGTTCAATCTAGGCCTCGATCCGGATACGGCCCGGCGCTACCACGACGAGACCCTGCCGAAGGACGCCCATAAGGTCGCGCATTTCTGCTCGATGTGCGGGCCGAAATTCTGCTCGATGAAGATCACGCAGGACCTGCGCGCCGAGGTGCTGGCGATGGAGGAGGCCGGTGAGGTCGTGGGCGCCGCGCCCGCGATGTCGAAGGCCGAGGCCGAAGCCGGCATGAGGGCGAAGTCGCAGGAATTCCTGGCCGAGGGCGGGAAGCTCTACGTCGACGCGGCTGAGTGAGGCTGAGGCACGCCCATCCCCTCAGGAGGTGGGCGTGCCGCAGACCGTCTCCAGATCGCCGCCACGGGGGGCCTCGGTCAGCATCGAGGTCCCGGCACGGGCACCCTGGGCGTCATCAGGTCCGAGGCGATGCCGTTAAAGAGCCGGTCGACGCCGGACAGGGCTCTGGCCGCGGCTTCGCATGGCATCCAGCTCCTGAATTCTGGACTAGGCACTGCCCATCGCGTGGCGGCCGAGCACGCGTCGCGGCGACGCCGACGCGATGTATCGTGCCGGCTCCGATCAGGCTCGGTCTGCAGTCGGGCAAGTATCGCGCTGTGGTGCCGCGCGATGCAAGTGGCCGCGTACCGCGGTGGCGCCGCTTGCATCCGCCGGGATGAGAGCGACGATCGTCTCAGAATTCCACGCTCCGGACCCGACTGAGAGGAGCCCCGACGATCAAGTCCTACGCGCCTCCACCTCTTCGAGGCGGACACCCCGCGGGGCGGCAAAAGTCGGGAAAACAGAAGGAATTGAAGGCGATCCGGTAACGCGCCGTTCAGCGCCTGCACGACTTCGACTCCGCAACCGGTGGACCGATCGCGAGCATTAAGGATCGCTTAGGCGACGCTGCCACTAATTCTACGATCACAGGATCGCAGGAGATCAACCATGGAGATCCGTCCGCTGGTCTCGTCGGCGCAGGGGCCGCAGGGACTCGACGCACTCGGGGCTACAGCCGCAGCGGCCCCCACGCAGCAGCCATCTGCGCCGTCAGCGGTTGCCACGACGCTGGAGCCTGCGGTGAAGCTCGACCTTGCGACGACCACTTCCGGCAAAGCGCGCTACATCCAGGATCCGGATACAAGCGCGATCGTTTTTCAGGTAGTGGATACTGCCTCAGGAAATGTGATCGACCAGTTACCGAGCGAAACGGCACTCCGGAATCGCGCGTACGAATCGGCGCGCGAGACGCACAACCCGCAGACCGGAAGCGTGTCGCGAGTCGCCTGAAACCGCGCGGCCACAGGAACGGATCCGCGTGTCCCCCGGCGCGACCGCGTGGTGGAAATCGCAGCCATCCGTTTGACGCCGTCACCGTTCGGCTGTTAGACCGTGGCCAAGCATGAACGCGTGCGCTGTCGGCGGGGTGACTAGCCTGCCTTCGCCACCGGGCACCGTTGATGTGGGCGGGCGTAGTTCAGTGGTAGAACGTCAGCTTCCCAAGCTGAATGTCGTCGGTTCGATCCCGATCGCCCGCTCCAATTATTACAAGCACTTACCGAGATGGCGTGGTACGCCGAAATTCGAGCGTACCACCAGCGGACCACCGTCAGGGCGAATCAGGCGGCGCCCTTCGCCACTCGGCGAACCTTTTTCTGGGCGGTGACCGTGTCCCGCATCGGCGCTACGAGGGATTACCCCGGAACTTGGTAGTGTTTGGGCGCGGCGCACTGTAGGGTCTCGCTTCACCGGTTGACCACGAGGCACGTGGGCAAGCTTCCCGTCTCGATGATGATTTGCCGGTCGATCTTTCGGGCCCACTCGGCCAAGAAACCGAGGTTGTAGATCTCGAAGAAGTTGTTGACCGCCTGCAGGCGGACCCGCTGACCATCCTCGATGACCGCACCGTCGGAAAAGACGGTTTCGCCTTGACGGTTACAGCGCATCCCGGCGGCTAACGCTGAGAGCGCCCCCTCGATCCAGACGCCGGCCTGCTGAGATGCTCACGATCTGCGGCATGTCGGCGTCACGGATACGGTAAGTCCGGATGCGCGCCGTCCCGTCGGCGTGCGTGGTCGTGTCGATCAGAATGGGCCGCTGCCAGATGAAGGTCTCGCCGCGGCGCTCCCGGACCGAGTCGTCCCCAAGCGCCGCAAAGGCGCCCGCGCGAGATCGTCCAGTTCGTTGACTCTAGGCCTTGTAAATCACTCCCCACAGAGATCGTGGACCTTGCATGCCGATACGGCCGCAGGCCGCTTGACGGCGGAGCGACTTTCGGTCTTGGATTGACCCTACCGCCGCGGCACCGCCGGGTGGAAACGACCAAAGGATCGCCTCGATGTCCAAGCAGACCTCAATCCTCCTGTCCGCCGAGAACACCGGCAAACTCTCGCTGGCGCTCTACGCCATCAGGGGCCGCGCGAAAGTTTTCCCATCGGCATTCGAACTCGTCGCCGCTGCTGAGCGTGCAGAAAAGCGCCTGTCGAACGCGGGCGTCGCTCTCTCGAAGCGGGCCGGATGCCACTACGCATACCGCGAGGCCGGCCCGATGGCGAAAAGCTACAAATACCGGAAGACCGTCGTCTCGTACTCACTCAAGCGCACCGCCAAGGGCTGGGTCGTCGTCAACGCCGGCAATGAGAATGTCTCCCCGAAGCAGGCTGTCATCGACCGGATCGACCTCACCGCAAGGGCAAAGGAAGCGGTCCTCCGGGCCGCGATGTCGGGATTCGGAGAGATCCCCGCCAAGGCCGCGTGACGCTCCAGCAGCACGAAACTCGTACACAAGGGCGGTCCCAGCCGGGATCGCCCTTTCGCATGCCGGGAGCCCCTATGCCGCGTCTCATCCTCCGCCCCATGCCCCAGCCTCCCCAGGGCGCCTGCATCGGCACGTTTGATGGCGAGCCGCTGACGCTCGTCGGGCGGGACTACCTCGTCGGCGACCGGGTCATCGCGCAGGCGGACATCGGCGAGGATCTCGTCGAGGCTGTGGACGACGCCGCGACGAGGGTGCTCGGACACGAGTGGGTTACCGGTTTAGCGCGCTTGATGCAGATCAACCGGCGGAGCACAAGCAAGGACAGGATCGCGAAGTCGGGTCTACCCGAGTACACGCTGCTGTTCCTAGGCGAGGCCGCGGCACACGCTCATCCTCGCGCCCTTGGGCACGCCCTGCTGTGCGCCGTGGAGCTCCAGGAGGCATACACGACCGCCACGCACAAGAGCGGTCGACCGGCCGCCGTCGACATCGTCGAACGAAACTTGGCGACCGCGGCGACGTACCGGCGAGCCCTTCACGTGCTCGACGAGGTCCTGGCCGAGCGCGAAGCATTCCGGCGCCGGAGGGAGGCTGCCGAAGCGGAATGGAGCGGGCCCAGGGATAGCTGGCGCCAGCCCTTAACCGACGAGTAACGAGTCTCCTGCTATCACGGTCTCTGAGCTGCGCCTGCGGAACGTCCGAGGCGACTGGCCATGGAGACCGAACATGACGAAGCGCCCCCCCGTTCTCGGGGCACCCCCGACCCTGGGCGATATCCTGTGCGGCGCAATCCCCCACTGCGGCTCTGCACACCGTGACATCCAGGCATACCTCGACCACACTTGGCCGAACCTAAAGATCGGCGACCGGAAGGGCCTGTGGGAGGACCTCGGCGGGTCGTGGACCATGGTCGAGCTCCTCGAAGGGCTGCGCGTCGCGGCCACGAAAGCGGTCCACCACAGGACCGAGGTCAGGTACGATTCCGCAGTATTCGAGGATCAGCTTCTTCATTCATGGAAAGAGCTTCGCCGTCTACTCGACGGACGCCCGGCCGAGGATATCGAACTCGCCAGCCTCTACGGCGTCCCCAGCCCGCTCGACGAGTTGCGAGACCGGGAGACGGCGCTCCTCGCCATGATGGGCCAACCGGCCGCCGCCGAGGCGCTGCCCGAGGTCGTGTGGTGGTACGCTCGCAATGCCAGGCCGGACGCCGGGCTGGCCGAGCTCACCGCCACCGCACTCGGCTCCGGGCTGGCAGAATGCGGCCGCGCCCCCCAAACGATTGCCGGGACACAACTCGTCGACATCCTCGGACAATGGCGGGAAACCGGCATGGCCAGCATCGCCGAGGCCGCCCGTCTCGCCCGGGCCCCGATCCGTGACGCCGTCGCGGAGGCTCTCGCGGAGCGGAGGGCGCCCGAAGATACGCACGCGTCTGACGACGATGAGGACGATGTAATCGCCGGCTCCCCCGTCACGACCACTGCCAGCCGTCAGCTAATCCGCACGCTCGACGCCGTGCCGGGCCTGCGGCAGGCTATGACGGAGCGCGGCGTTGTCGTCGTCATCGACGTCCCGGACCGGCTGACGCTGGCCGCCATCGACGGGATGACGTTCACCGCGATGGGCCTCCATAATTGCCGGCGCGCCATCTACCACGAGGCTCCCAAGGGAACCGCCGATCGCGAGAAGCGCCCCAAGGAAATCTACTCTGCCCTTCGCTTCCCGGCGCCCCTGCTGTGCCTGTCCCCGGATGCGAACTCCTGCCTCCCGCCCGTCGCACTCCAGGCAGCCGAGCACCGGCTGACGCTGGCCGCCATCGACGCGGGCGACCTGGCGACCGTCATCCGCGCGGAGACGGGCCAGCCCCTCTCGGCGTCGGAGCGCGCCGGCCTCGCCGATCTTCATGTGACGGCGGAGCACCTCGCCATCGCGGTGCGTCCCCGGCGCACGGCCGCAGCCATCGTCGCCGAGCTCCGGCGGCTGACGGCGCCCCCCGTCGCCACGGGCCGCGGGCGGGACCTTACCCTCGACGACCTGCACGGCGCCCGGGAAGCGGTCGCTTGGTGCCGCTCGACCATTCGCGACCTGGAGGGGTGGCGGGCGGGCGCACCCTGGTCGACGGTCTCGAACGGCGCGCTGATGTACGGGCCCCCGGGCACGGGCAAGACGCTCATCGCCCAGGCCTTCGCCGTGTCCGCCGAAATCCCCCTCGTGACAGGGTCGCTGCCCCTCTGGCAATCGACGGACGCGGCGCACCTCGGGACGACCCTGAAGGCGATGCGCAACACGTTCGACGAGGCCCGGTCCAAGGCGGCCGGCCGCCGCGGGTGCGTGCTCCTCATTGACGAGATCGATGCCTTCCCGGACCGGCGCGGCGTGCGACACGATCACTCCGACTACGTTGTAGAAGTCGTGAACGCCCTGCTCGAACAGCTCGATGGGGCGACCGGCCGCGAGGGCGTCATCGTCATCGGGACGACGAACGACCACCAGCGCGTGGACCCGGCCATCCGGCGACCGGGCCGCCTCGGCAAGGTCATCGAGATCGGGCTGCCGGACGTCGAGGAGCGCGTCGCGATGATCCGCGTCCGCCTCGGCGACGACCTGCCGGGTGCGGACCTGCTGCCGGTCGCCTGGCGTACCGAGCGGTACACCGGGGCGATGATCGAGGCCTTGGTCGAGGACGCCCGCCGCCGGGCCCGCCACGCCGACCGGGCACTGGTGCTCGACGATCTGCTCGCCGTCGCCGGCGCCCGGGACGAGGGCGTGTCCGCCGACACGCTCGACAGGACCGCCGTCCACGAGGCCGGGCACGCGTTGCTGGCGACGCTGGACGACCCGTCGGCCGATATGGTTGTCGCCCTGCAGGCCGGCGAGGGCATGGGGGGCTGGGTCATGCTCGGAGGGGCCGCCCGGGGCGTCTGGACGCGTGCCCAGGCCGAGGCCCGTATCCGGCTCATGCTCGCCGGGCGAGCGGCAGAGGACATGCTCCTCGATGCGCCGAGCTCGGGGGCCTCCCGTGACCTGGCGCAGGCGACCAGCATGGTCCTGGAGATGACGACCGAGTGGGGGCTCGGCGACCGCGGCCTCGTCGCCGCCAGGATGGACCCTGCCACCGCAATGGCGACGGACCCGATGCTGCGCCGGGAGGTCCAGGAGACGCTGGACCGTCTGTACACGGAGACTACCGAAACCGTGCGCCGACATGCGGGGGCGGTCCGGCGCATCGCGGACGCCCTCGTGGAGCAGCGCCGTCTCGACGGGCGGCAGGTGGCCCTGCTCCTCGCCGAGCCGTCGGTCCGCCGGCACTGAGGGGGCGATCATGCACGACACCCCCCACATCGTCCTCCGCCGCATCAGGCTGGCGTGGTCCTCGCGCCGCTCGTGCGGTCTGGTCGCCGCCGCGATGGGCATCCGCGTCGAGCGCGTGATCGCCCTCCAGGCCGAGGGGCGCCTCTCGCCGGAGGATGCCCTCAAGCACGCGCTGGAAGCGGAGGCCTTGGCGATCTGCCTACCGCCGCTGCCCGGCGCGGACACACGCCGGCTCGTGTCCCTCTGATGCCCGCGGTCCAGGCGTACTGGAACCGGACGCGCCGCCTCTGGAGCGTCCGTGCCGGCGGTCTCGTCGTCGCCTACGAGCAGACCCTGGCCCTCGCGGGATGCCGTCTCCACGCCGGCGAGAGCACCCGGCTCCGGTGCGTGCGGACCGGCGACCGCGACGTCCATGCCTGGATCGCGGGGGAGCTCGCCGACGAGGCCTGTTTGGAGGCCCTCGTGCGGATCGGCTACCGCCCGGCCGAGACCGGCTTCCGGCGCCGGGACACCGACCAGATCATCACCCGCGCCGAGCTCGTGCGGTTCGCCCCCGACGGCTCGGCGTGGGCCCTCAATCCCCGCTGATGGAGCCCCCAAGAATGCGCGCCGCAATCCTTGCCCTCGTTCTCGCCAGTCCTTCCGTCGCCGCCGCCAATGATCTGTGGCCTACGTTCGATAGCGGCTGGCGCTGGGCCCTGACCGAGCCGGCCCCGGGAGGCCTCCGCCGGTTCGGTTACATCGACGCAGAGCCCGCCGGCCCGTCCACGTGGAGGGTCCGCGTCGAGTGCGGGATTGAGGATCCTCGCACCGGGCGCGTCGTCCGCCGGGTCGTGGGGACCGGTCAGTCGACCAGGGCGCGGATGCCTGGGTTCGGCGGCCGCTTCGAGTTGCCGGACGGACGGTTCGGGAGCTTCATCGTCACCCAGGACGCGACCGAGCCCGAAAACCTCGACCTCTACGGGGAGTTCGACGAGGGGGTGCCGGAGTGCCCGAGGCGTGGCCGCGGCGCGCTATCGTCGGGGGACTGATCGCCTACGCACTGCAGGGCGGTCACGAGCGTGTCCCTGCCGTAAATCTTCAGGAACTCGGCGAGGGTCGCGACGGACATGGTCTACCCCGGGGCCTGCTTGGCGGTCGGTACCGCGTAGGCGAGGACCTCCGCCTTGGCGCAGGCGTAGGCCTCCTCGATGGCGAGGGCCTCGGAGTCACCGGCGGCGACCGATGCGCGGTGCATGGTCTGCCGTTTCATTCGGGTGGTGGACCCGTTGATGGCCTTAACGCGTCGGCCTGCTCGGACGCGGGGAGGATCATCACCTGGCAGGGGACGGTCTCGATGCCGACGAGCGCGGCCGCGGTGGTGCGGTGCTAGCCATCGATGATAGCGAACAGGCCGCCCTCGGCGGGCGTGATGACAACCAGGGCGAAAAGGGCCCAGCAGAAGTTGTCGGCGATCTTTGCGATGTTGCGTTCGCCCTCACCGCGGATAGAGCGCTCGTATGGTGCAGGGATGGCCGGCATCAGACTCTCCGCCGCGGTCGTGGGTCTCTCCTCACCCGGCCGTTCTGAGCTGGCTTCCCGGGACTTCCTAGACATGGGTACGATCCGGCGCAGTCGCGTTGGAAACTTTCCAGGCCGAGTGCTTCAATGTCGGCATGATCCCTACGCCCAACACTGACACGTACGAGAATGCCGCGGCCCGCACGGCCCGACAGCGCCGCGACGCCGCGGACCGCGCCCGCGAGCACCGGGTGCGGCAGCGTGCCGAGCTTGAAGGCCTGCGCGCCCGGGTCGCCGAACTCGAACCCCTCGTGGCCCACGCCACAGTCGATGCGCTGATCGTGGCAGGCCTCGCCCGGGCCATCGCTCGCGCGCCGAACTATCGAACCGAGGCGCCCGTCGCAGGCTTCGTGCGAGTCGCGGAAATCCTCGATCAGTGCGGCAAGGCCGGGAGGGCGGCCAGTGGCGATTATGCGGAATGCACTTACGCCGCCGGGTGCCGTATCCAAGCCGCGGTCCGACAGTTCGCCCCCGCCAGGCGACAAACTTCGTGAAATGTCGGCTGCTCGCGCATCGCCTCCTTTGCTACTTTCGACGCGGTCGAGATGTCCCGAGCCTCCGCGCGCGCCCGTGCCCAATTCCAGGCAACGTGGTCCCGGCTCAGGCGCGCCGCACGACCACGCTGTTCCGAACTAGCACCCGTCCGACCGTAACGCCGTTCGCGCCCCACCGCGGGCCCGGGTAGCCATAGACTGCGAGGAAGGCGGAAATGGCCCGGAGCGCGCCCAAGGCGTCCCGATTTTTTCAGGCCATCCAGCACCTTCTCCAGGCCGGAGACCCTGTCTGCGAAGCGTCGGACCGCGTGCCGGATCACTTGGTCACGGTACCCGCTGGATCGGTCATGAACGACGCTATCCGGCGGCGGCGACGGGTCGACGGGCGGGGCGAAGGCAAGGGCGGCGGACACGGCGAGGGCTCCTGACACGGTCAGGAGAGGGTACGCGCGTCGGGGCCGCGACGGGAGAGAGGCGGGACGCAGACTTGCCCCTCGTGGTCCCGAAACGAAGACGCCCCTCGCGGCGGAGCCGGCGCGGGGCGTCATACACCTGTGGTGCAGGGGCCCGTCTCAGGACCTCAACACGCTACCCCGATGGCGATGGATCCACAACGGTGAACGCAACGTCAGGGGCCCACGTCCGCAGGGGGAAGAGACCGAGCCAGGGAGGCGAGGCCAGACGGTCGGTAAGCGGCTGAGGGGACGGAGCGAAGGGCGGCGAGGAATGCCGGGAACGGAGGGCGGCGACCGGGATGGGGGCTAAGCGGCCCGGAGGGGCCACGGGCAGGGAGGAGCGGCACGATAGGACGGAAGGAGCCCAAGGTCTCCACCAGGGGAGCACCCGCGGTCCCGGAGGAAGGGCGCCGGACCTCAGGAGAGGGGGAGACTACAGGAGCCGCCAGGGAGGAGCTTGAAGTCTCCAGGGATGGTTCCCGCAGTTCCGGAAGGAAGCCGACTACCGGCTCCGCCAGGAAGGCACCCAAGGGCTCGGGGAAGACCCCCATGACCTCCGGAGAAAGGCAGGCCGCCGGCTCCAGGGAGAAGGTACCCACGGGTCCCAGGGAAGCCCCCCAGGTCGCAGGCAGGGGAACGACCACCGGCTCCGCCGGGGAGGCGCCCAAGGAACCCAGCGAGGCATCCCGGCCTACCGGGAGGGACGAACCCACCGGCTCCGCCTCGAAGGCTTCCACGGGCTCCTCAGCGGGGACCCCAGCCAGAGAGGGGGCACTTTGTAAGACGGTTCGGATCGAAGTACCTGAAGACGTTGACTTAACGGCGGCAAGTGTCTCGTCCAGAACGGACGCCATGACGCCCTCCACGAATCCGCCCTTCGAAGCCGGCACCATAAAGGAGTCGTGGACCGGCAGGCACGGGACGAAAGCCCTCCGGCAGGCCTTCATGACCGCACCGGCCATGTTACTGTCGATGGCCATCAGCCGCACCCCAGCGTCGGACCCGAACAGGTGCGCGACGCGGGGGTTCGCTTCCTTGATAGCGTCGAGGATGCGGGCCGTCTGCCGGTAGCCGTACCGCCAGACCGGCTCGCCGTTGTCATCCTTCTCCTTAGCCTTCTTCATCAGGCCGCCGATGGCCGACGCCGTCGTCGGGGCGTTGACGTATGTGTTGAAGGCGAGCTTCCCCGCTGGCCGGGGCCAGTAGCCTGTCGTGTAGGGGTCGTGCGCGAGGGCGTGCCCGCACATGGCGTAGAGCAGCGTCGGGTGGAGCCAGTGGAAGTCCGGCTCGACGATGAGCTCCTTGTTGATGAGCATCTCCGACCTGCGAGCTTTCGGAAGCTGCTGCCAGTACCCGTAGTAGCGACCGTGGAGGTCGAAAGTCCCGCGAGAGAAGATACGGACGACGAAGGGCGTGGGCGTTGGCAGCGTGCAGGCCCAGGTCTCCGAGCCGTCGGCGCGCACCTTCCGTGCGCGGAGGTGGTAGTCGGACCGGCGCCAGTTGGCCGGGTCGGCGGCCGGGTCGACCGTGAGGCGGATGCCGGTCAAGCCGGCGTTCACCTCGTCAACTCCGCGACGGAGGCGGAGCACGCGGTCGGTCCGCGGCAAGGCCATAGGACGGTCGTCCAGGTCATTCAGGATGATGGGCGAGGTCGGGCCAACATGGGCCAGCTTGATGCCCCGCAGGGTCTCAGCCATCTGCTCGGTCGCCCAGAATGTCGACTGTAGCCGGTCCCGCTCATCCGGGGCAAGATGCGCTCCCTGCTCGGCCTTGAAGTGGTGGATATGGCCGGCGACGTCGAGCGCGTCGACGAACGGCACGAGCCGAGCGTAGGACATGGGCGAGCCCTCGTAGCGCGCCTCAGCATAGAAATTTCGGTTCCGGCTGTAGCTGATGCGGCGGCCCTGGCCATCGTGCTCAACCATCGCCGCGGCGATGACGGAGGCACGGACGGCCCGGTCGGCGGCGGTACGGCCCGGCTGCATGCCGAGCATCTCCATGGCGGCCTGGTCGGCCCGCCACACGTAGGACAGGGGGGCATCATCCCCCTGCACGAAACGGCTCATGTACCCGATCCCCGAGACGGTCTTGTCGGCTCGCCGGGGCACCACACCCGACGCGACAGCGACCATGCTCACCCGCGGAAGGGCCAGTGACCAGAGGTGTTTAGCCGTCGCCAGCGCCGACCCCATGCCGCCCATGGATCGCCTCCCCATGGGGTAGGGAGAGGGGTCTGGACCCATGGAAAACGGGAAATGGGCCATTAGACGGCCATGACTTTCAGTGCCGGGTCATATTTCTCATCCCGCATCGCCAAACCGGCTGGCGGCGCTCCCTGGGCCTGGCAACTTTATTTTCGGGGTAGCAGCTAGGCCCATGGGACGAACCATGGGCGCCCATGGGGGAATGCATGGCTTCATAAGCAGCCATGGGGAAAGATGGACGATCCATTCCTGCTATGCATGGATCGAGATTCGGGGTCAGGCGTGGCCTGGAACCTGCCGCGCCCGTCGGCGCATCGTCGCTAGCATGGCCGGCATCGACTTCACTTCAGACCTTGATGACGCGTGGGCGCCTGGATGGCGGCGTTCCTAAGCGAGACGTCGCTCGATCGGTACCGGCGCGCCTGCGCGTGGACGGCCTCGGAGGTTGCCGAGGCCGCAAGCCGGGGCGCGACCGAGGCCATCAACACGGCATTCGACGATCCGACGCCCTGTATGCGTCATGCCTTCGGGAACACCCAGGCCCTAAACCGCGGGGGCGACGCCGTCGAGGCCTCGCTGTACGCGAAGCCCGACCAGTCCATCGTCCCGGACTGTAAAAGGCGCTCAGGAGGCCGTCATGATTGGAGGAATTGAAAGGCAGGCGGCGGCCGTGAGGCTCGGACTGATCGCGCGCAAGCACACGGAAGCGGAAACGGTTCACCGCGCCAGATGGACAGCGGAGGCCGAGTGGCTGGGCGCCGATCGTTTAAGTGCAGAAGCCACCCAGGCACTCTGCGAGAGGCTGCTCGGCCTCGTCTACCTCGGCCCGGTTGGGCTTCTAGAACTGTGTCGGCGGCTAGCGGCGACGCGGAACGCGCGACAGGAGAGCGAAATGGAGGACTATGAGGGTGGCAGACGCTCATCGGCATGTGCATGCCGATGAGCATCCGGCGACGGAGGGGTATAAGTCGAGAGAGCGCCGGCCGGGGATGTTCCCGAGCAGATGGGGCCTCCGTCGGCGGCTGAAGCGTAGGAGTCTACGGCGCGATGGCCGCGGTAATCTTGGAAGGCAGGTCGGCCGCCCTCACCTTGGCTCCATGACCAGCGAATTCGACGTGATCGTCGTAGGGGGCGGAGCAGCCGGCATCGGCGCCGCGCGGAAGCTCGCGGCTCATGGTGCCTCGTGCCTGTTACTGGAGGCCTCCCCGCGCCTCGTGGGCCGCGCCTACACCTAGGACCTCGCAGGCTATCCCCTCGACCTTGGCTGCGAGTGGCTGCACTCGGGCGACCGCAACGCATGGGTCGGCATCGCCGAGGCGTCGGGCTTCCCGGTCGACCGGAGCGACCCGCCGTGGGCGCAGGCGCATCCTGGCATCGCCCGAGACGAGGACGCCGAGGAGGCGGCCCGAAAGGCGTTCGGCGACTGGGAGGAGCGGCTCCGGGCAGTCGCGTCGGGCAGCGACAAGGCGAGCGACGCCTTGGAGCCCGGGGGTGAGTGGAACGCCTACGTGCGGGCCATTGCCGGCTTCATGAGCGGGGTCGCGCCCGAGCTGATCTCCGCCACCGACTACCTGGCCTACGACGACGCCTCGACCGGCAAGAACTGGAACCTGCCGTTCGGCTACGGCACCCTTGTCGCCGCCAGCCTCCCGCCCGAGGTGGCGCTCCGCCTGGCGACCCCCGTCGAGCGGATCGACCTGACGGCGGACGGCGTCGCCGTCTCAACGCGGGCTGGCACCGTCCACGCAAAGGCCGCCATCCTCACGGTCTCGACCGCGGTCCTGGCCAATGAGGCCATCCGCCTGCCACCCGGGACCGAGCCCTGGCGCGAGGCGGCCGCCGCCCTGCCGCTCGGGCGCAACGAGAAGGTTTTCCTGGAGATCGGGCGCGACAGCGCATTCGGGCCGGACACGCATGCTTACGGCAACCTTCGCGACCCGAGGTCCGCATCCTACTCCATCCGGCCCAACGGCTGGCCTGTCATCGAGGCGTTCCTCGGGGGCGACGGCGCACGGATGCTGGAGGAGGAGGGCCCGGCCGCCGGCTTCGCGTACGTGTCCGCTCAGTTGGCCGCCTTGTTCGGAAGTGACGTGGCCTCGGCCATCCGGCCGCTCGCGGCCACGTCATGGAGCCGGATTGCCGCCATCGGTGGTGCCTATAGCTGCGCTCTGCCGGGCAGGTCGCAGGCGCGGGGACGGCTGGCTCAACCGTTCGAGGACCGGCTGTTCTTCGCCGGCGAGGCGACGCACCCGTTCGACTTCACGACCGCACATGGGGCGCACGACAGCGGCGAACGCGCCGCCGACGAGGCCATGGCGGCGCTTCGGGAGAGGAACCTTTTCGGCCGGCGAGGTCCTCTCACAGCCGCCTGAGAACGTTCATACCCTCTGGCGACCTTGTTCCCGATGGCGCAGTGCGTCGACCAGCAGGCGACACGGCCGTGGCATCACTCAGGAGCGACGGGGTCACGACGACCCTGGCGCCGCAGGCGGCCATGATCGCGCGCAGGACCCCTTCGGCCTCCTCAGCCTCGGCCATGGTCGCCAAGCCGACGCGCCGGAAGACCTCGCCGGAGGCGAGCACCGCCACAACGGCGAAGCGTCCGTCGGGCATGTCGGTCCTGACCAAGCCATTCGCCATCGACTCCTTGGCTGCACGCATCCGCGAGTTGATGGCCGCCCCGGGCCGCCTTCCTTGTGAACGGGGAGGATTGTCCCAGCGGTGACATGGCGAGGCGTGCATCGCGTCCTATAACCACGCCTTCGGTCTGCCGGGGATTGGGCCATGGGCGATGACGTCGGGGCGGTCCACCGACCGTTCGTGCGCAAGATAGAGAGCGTCGCGCTCTTCGACCTGTCGCAGGCAGAGCGCGGCCTTGGCGGGCCTTCCCATGCAGGTCAGCGCATACGAACCCCACCAGGACGTCGTGGTCGAGAACGACCGCCCGGCACGGTGCTTCACGGTCCTCGACGGCATCGCCGCCGCCTACAAGACCACGAACGAGGGCGGGCGGCAGGTCACCGCCTTCTACGTGCCGGGCGACGTGCCGGGCTTCCAGTGCCTGCAGCTCGAAGTGCTCGACTTCAGCATCGCCGCCGTCACGACGCTGCGCATCGGCTCGGTGGGCCACGACGCGGTCCGGGGGATGCTCGCCGCCCACCCCAGGCTCGCCGACGCCTTCTGGCGGACCACGCTGATCGAGGGCTCGCTGGCACGCGAGTGGTTGCTCAACAACGGTCGCCGCGAGGCCTACGGCCGCCTGGCGCACCTGTTCTGCGAGTTGTTGACGAGGCTGGAGGCCGTGGACCTCGCCCACGGTCGCGCCTGCGACTTCCGCCTCACCCAGTCCGAGCTTGCCGACGCCCTCGGGGTCACGGCGGTCCACGTCAACCGCGTGCTGAAGGAGCTCCGCGACCAGGGCTTGATCACACTCGGCGGCGGGCGCCTGGTCATCCACGATTGGGACGCGCTCGCGGAAGCCGCCGATTTCGATCCGGCCTACCTCCACCTCCGGCGCGACGACGCCCGCACCGATGCCGCCGTCATCGGCCCGGGCGGGCACCGAGGCGCCCGAGAGCCGAGCCCGTCGAAGCCTGCCCCCGGCCCGACGTGGCCGCTCCCGGTGCCGGTGGCGGCCACGTCGGGAACCGGCCCTCGGACCCAACCGGATCGGCCCCGCCCACGCCCGGCCTGACGGCGTCCCGCGCCGCGCCGGCCGACGATGTCACGCTCTCGTCTCCCGGCCCGCGCCACGGGAAGACGGATCGGGCGCGACGACGCGGTCGGCGAGCGCCCTCAACTCGCGGCGCAGGTCGGCCAGCGGCCTCGCGCCGAGGCCCGTGCGGCGGACGACCGCCCGCTGCGCCTTCACGGCCTTCTCCTCCAGCGCCAGGCCGGCCGCGGTGGGCGCGACCATGACCACCCGCCGGTCTGCGGCCCGGACGCGGGTCACGAAGCCCGCGGATTCCAGCCTGTCGACGAGGGGCGTCACCGCGCTCGGCCCGACCTCAAGCCGCGCGGCCAGGTCGGTTCCGGCCATCGCGCTGTCCTGCCAGAGCGCGAGCATGACGAGGTACTGCGGATAGGTCAGGCCGAGCTCGGCCAGGAGGGGCTTGTAGGCCCGGGTCACGGCGTTCGTGGCGGCGTACAGGGCGAAGCAGATCTGGTCGTCAAGCCTCAGGCCCGGTCGCTTCGGAGACATCATCGGCAGGCCACCCGTCCTCACGCGAACGATACACGTCTGTAAGGTCCACGCGCGAATGACAAGGCCCGCGGGCCGTGATACGCGCGATGAGGTCGAAAGCACAGGGAAGAGCGGCGACTTGAGGCGTGGGCCCCCGCGCCCGACCAACCGGCGCCTGCGCCGCCCAGGGGAACGGTTGGAGCGGGGTCATGGACAGCGTCAGCGCGCAGGACATCGTCGACACCGTACCGTCGAGCCTGCTGGTTCTGGACATGGACCTCAACGTCCACTCGGCCAACCGCGCCTTCTACCGGACCTTCGCGGTCGAGCCGGAGGCCACGGTCGGGCGTCCCCTGTTCGAGCTCGGCAACGGCCAGTGGGACATCCCCGAGCTGCGCCGGCTGCTCGTCGAGGTCGTGCCGCGCGACGGGACCGTCGAGGGTTACGAGGTCGGACACGACTTCCCCGGCATCGGGGTCAAGTGCATGCGCCTCAACGCGCGCAAGGTGTTCCGGCCCGGCAACCACGTCCCGTTCCTGCTGCTCGCCATCGACGACATCACCGCCGAGCACGAGGCCCGCGGCGAGGCCGAGCGGCAGGGTCGCCTCGCCCGAAGCATCGTCGACACCGTGCGCGACCCGATGGTCGTGCTGGAGGGCGACATGACGGTCGCGGCGGCGAGCCGGGCGTTCGTGCGCCTGTTCGGCGACGAGGGTGGCGACCTTGTCGGGCGCTCGCTCTACGACCTCGCGCAGGGGCAGTGGAAGGTCGGGCGGCTGCAGAGCCTGCTCGCCCGGGTGGTGCCGGACGACGCCGCGCTCGACGGCTTCGAGGTCGAGGACGAGTTCCCGGGCCTCGGCCGGCGCATCTTCAAGCTCAACGCGCGCAAGGTCCACCGGCCCGGCAACCACGTCACCCGGCTGCTGCTCGTGTTCGAGGACGTGACCGAGGCGCGCCTGCTGGAGCGGCACCGCGACCTGCTCGCCGCCGAACTCGCGCACCGGATCAAGAACAGCCTGCAGATCATCACCTCGTTCGTGTCCTACGAGATCCGTCGCGCCGCCGAGCCGTGCATCGCCGGCTACAAGGCGATGCAGGCCAGGATCGGCGCGGTGGCGGGGCTCTACGACGTGATCTCGCGCTCGGCGTCCCTCGGGCCGGTGCCGGTGGGTCCCTACCTGGAGGGCATCGCCGGCAGCCTGCGCTCCAGCCTGCTCGGCGCCGAGGCCGGCGTGCGGATCGAGGTCGAGGCGGAGCCGCTGGCCATCGTGGCCGACCACGCGGTGACCATCGGGCTGATCGTCAACGAGCTGGCGACGAACGCGGTCAAGTACGCCTTCCCAGGGGGGCACGGCTGCATCGCGCTCGGCTTCGGGCGTCGCGACGGCGAGGTCGTGCTGACGGTGGCCGACGATGGGGTCGGCCTCGCGGCGACCACCGGCAGCGGCCCGGCCTCGGGCAAGGGCTCGCGCTTCGTCGAGGCGTTCGTGCGCCAGGTCGGCGGCAGCCTGGCTTCCGCCTCGGGCAAGACCGGAACGACCTACACGGTCCGGCTGCCCGCCACCATCCTCGCCGAGGCCTGACGTCTCGATCTTCCGTGCCGGCCTGGGGCATGTCCGCCCGCGGCACGGTGGGGGCTTGCAGGCCGGACGGCAACCGGCCGAGAGAGCCAGGGTTATATTTTAGGTCAGGCGTCCTGGGCGTCCCGCATGCCGGGTCACGGGGCCGGAAAACCGGTTCGGGAGTGGGTTCGGGTGTCGCGTCCAGACGAGAGCGGTCCCGGTGGGATCGACATGGCACTCCTTCGGGCCGCGGTCGAGGCGACCGGCGAGGCCATCCTCATCACCACCGCAGACCTCGACGAGCCCGGTCCGGTCATCGTCTACGCCAACCCGGCCTTCACCCGGCTCACCGGCTACGCGGCGGAGGAGGCGGTGGGGCGAAGCCCACGGTTCCTCCAGGGCCCGGGCACCGACCGCGCGGTTCTCGACCGGACCAGGGCCTTCCTCATGGCCGGCGAGGCGTTCCGGGGCGAGGCGCTCAACTACCGTGCCGACGGCTCGACCTACTGGGTCGAGTGGCTGATCACCCCCGTGCGTGCGGGGGACGGGCGGATCGCCCACTGGGTCGCCGCGCAGCGCGACGTGACGGAACGCCGGGCCTACGAGGGCCGGCAGGCGCTGCTGGTGCGCGAACTGCACCACCGGGTGAAGAACACCCTTGCCACCGTTCAGGCCGTCCTCAACGCCACCATGCGCTCGTCGGTGTCGATGCCCGAGTTCATGAACGCCTTCACGGGGCGGATCATGTCGCTCGCCCGGACGCACGCGCTGATCACCGAGGACCAGGCGCAGGTTGCCTCGTTCGAGGGGTTGCTCCGGGCAGAGCTCGACCCCTACCGCGAGGGCGGGCGCATCTCGCTTGAGGGCCCGAACCTGCGGTTGCCCTCGGACCTGGCGGTGCCCGTCAGCATGGCGCTGCACGAACTGACGACCAACGCGCTCCGCCATGGCGCGCTGGGTCACCCGGGCGGACGGGTCGCCGTGACGTGGGCTGTCGAGGACGCGCCGGACGGGCCTCACCTCGCATGGACCTGGAACGAGCACGACGGGCCGCCGCCGTCCCTGCCGACCCGCGAGGGTTTCGGCATGCGGTTGCTCAACAAGATCCTGACGGCGCAGACGGCGGCGGAGGTCGGTGTGGACTCCGACGCCGACGGCCTGCGGATCAGCGTCCGTATCCCGCTCACGCGTGACCGGGCCGGCTGACCTCGGGTGCCGCGTACGTGCCGCCGTGGCGCTCGCAGGCGCCACGGCTCCGGCGGGCCGCTTCGTTCGGGCGATGCCTCGGGAAGCCTACGCGGTGCCGTTGCCGCCGGTGGCGCCGTAGACCTCGCCGGTGACGTAGCTCGCCTCCTGGCTCGCCAGGAACACGTAGACCGGCGCGAGCTCGACAGGCTGGCCGGGACGGCCCAGCGGCACCTCGGAGCCGAACTTCTCGACGGCTTCCTGCGGCTGCCCACCAGAGGGCTGAAGGGCCGTCCAGAAGGGACCCGGCGCCACCGCATTCACGCGGATGCCGTTAGCCACCTGCTGCTTGGCCAAGGCCTTCGAGAAGGCGACGATGCCGGCCTTGGTGGTCGCGTAGTCCACGAGGATCTGGGGCGGGTTGTAGGCCACGACCGAGGCGGTGTTGATGATGGACGCGCCCGCCGGCATGTGCGGCAGCGCCGCCTTGGTGATCCAGAACATGGCGTAAAGGTTCGTCTTGAGCGTCCGGTCGAACTGCTCGTCGGTGATGTCGCCGATGTCCTTCTGGTTCGTCTGCTTGCCGGCGTTGTTGACCAGGAGGTCGAGGCCGCCGAGATCGGTCACGGCCTTTTTCACGAGAGCCTCGCAAAAAGCCTTGTCGGTGATGTCGCCCGGGAGCAGGACCGCCTTGCGACCCTCCGCCTCGATTAGCTTGGCGACCTCCTGGGCGTCGGGCATCTCGTCCTCGACGAAGCTCAGCGCCACGTCGGCGCCCTCGCGGGCGAAGGCGATGGCGGCGGCCCGCCCGATGCCGGAATCGGCGCCGGTCACAAGGGCCTTCCGGCCCTCCAGTCGCCCGTGGCCCCGGTAGCTGGTCTCGCCGTGGTCGGGCTTAGGCTTCATCGCCTGCGCGAGGCCCGGGGCCTCCTGCGGCTGGCGCTGGAACGGCGGCTGCGGGTACTGGGTGCGGGGGTCCTGCATCTTCAGGCGCAAGTCCGAGGCATCTGTCATCTGGTGTTCCATAGCGCCGGCTCGGGCCGGGACAGCCTGCGCGACGCGTCGGGGAAGAAGGGCTGCCCGGGGATCATGGCCAATCCCCGTCGCTCCGGTGGGTTCCGCGACGCGCCCGCCGTGACCTGACGGGTCCTCGCCGCGCCCTCTTCCGATGATCGCATGGGACCGTCGGTCGTATCGACCTCGGACCCCTGACATGTCCTCACCCGGAACGTCGCCTCGGCGTCGGTGCTATGCCCCCAAAGCGCTCTTCCGCCGCCGCCACGCCGCGACCTTGCGCAGGACGCGCGACAACTCGGCTACCGAATACGGCTTGTGCAGGAGCTCGAAGCCGTAGGTGCCGTTCTTCGCCAGCACGTGGCTGTAGCCGGAGGTCAGCACCACCGGAAGGTCGTGGTACAGCTTCCGGATCTCGTGCCCGAGCTCGATCCCGTCCATGCCGGGCATGACCACGTCGGAGAACACGACGTCGAACCGGCCTCCGTCCTTCGCCAACTCGGCCAGCGCCTCCGCCGCGTTCGCCGCCCAAACCGTCGCGTAACCGAGCTCCGCCAGGGACTGGGTCGCGAACCTCCCGACCTCGACGTTGTCCTCGACCACCAGGACGCGGGTGCCGTGGCCGTCCACGAGCTCCTCTGGCTCGACGTCGATATCGCCCGCGCCGAGGGGCGCCTCGACCCTTGGCAGGTACAGGGTGAAGGTGGTGCCCCGGCCGACCTCGCTCTCGACCGCGACGTCGCCGCCGGACTGCTTGGCAAACCCGAAGACTTGGCTGAGGCCGAGGCCGGTGCCGTGACCGACCCCCTTCGTGGTGAAGAACGGCTCGAAGATGCGCTCGATGTCGGCCTGCGCGATGCCGGCGCCGGTATCGGAGATGGCGATGGCGACATACGGCCCGGGGACGGGACCATGCCCGCGGATGGCCGGGACGCCGGCGGCCTCGGCCATCGCGATCACCAAGTCGCCTTCCCCGCCCATGGCGTCGCGGGCGTTGACGACCATGTTGACGATGGCCGTGTCGAACTGGCTCAGGTCGGCATCGACGAAGCACGCCGCGCCGGCCACCCGGACGTCGACGGCGATTCGCGAGCCCGTGAGCGTGCCGATCATGTCGCCGACCGCGCCGAGGCTGCGTCCGACCTCGAACACCTCCGGTTTCAGGGCCTGCCGGCGGGCGAAGGCGAGCAGTTGCGCCGTCAGCTTGGCGGCCCGGTCGACGGTGTCGGAGATGGCCCCGACGTATCGCAGGCGGCGCTCGTCCGGGAGTTCGGGCCGCTTGAGCAGGTCGGTCGAGGACTTGATCACCGTGAGCAGGTTGTTGAAGTCATGCGCCACGCCCCCGGTGAGCTGGCCGATGGCTTCCATCTTCTGCGCCTGCCGTAGGGCCTCCTCGGCGGTCACGAGGGCTGCGGTTTGGCTCTTCTCGAACGTGATGTCGCGGACCACGCCGTAGATCAGCCCGTCCCGCGGCACCGAGTTCCACGCCAGCCAGCGGTAGCCGCCGTCCTTGTGGCGATAGCGGTTCTCGAACCCCAGCACGCTCTCGCCCCGCGCCAGCCCGGACATCGCCGTCACCGTGGCGTCGCGGTCGTCCGGATGCACCAGGTCGAGGAAGGAGGCCGCCATCATCTCCTCGGGGGACCAGCCGAGCGTCGCGGCCCATGCGGGGTTCAGGCTCACGAAGCGTGCCCCGAAGTCCGCCACGCACAGCATGTCCCGGGAGTGGCGCCAGACTTGGTCCAGCTGCCGCGTCCGCTCCTCGACCCTTCGTTCGAGGTCCTCGTTCGTCTCGCGCAGCATCCGTTCGACCTGCTTGCGGTCGGTGACGTCGAGTACGAACACGTAGAAGCCGTCGACCGTCCCGTCCTCTGCCCGGCGCGGCAGGTAGCGGATGTCGGCGATGCGCGGGCTTCCGTCCCGCCGGGGCCAGTCGAGTTCGAGCCGCGCCGGCTCCCCGGAGAGCACGCGCGTGAATGCGTCCTCCCTCGCCGAGTAATCCATTGCGTCAAGCAGGTCGCGGACATGCAGTCCGACGACGTCCTCCGGCGCCCTAGCGAACCAGTCCTCGTAGGCCCGGTTCGCGAAGCGGTAGACGAGGCCGCGGTCGATGAAGGCGATGAGGAGCGGAAGGCTGTCGGTGATGAGCAGGAGTTCAGCTTCCCGCGCGCGCAGGGCCCGCTCGGTGAGGACGCGCTGCGTGGTCTCGTTGACGACGCAGAACAATCCGACGACGGCCTCGTGCTCGTCGCGGATCGGCGAGTAGGAGAACGACCACCACGTCTCCTCCTCGACGCCGTGCCGGGCCATGGCGAGGGGCAGGTCGTCGAAGCGGCTGGCGGTCCCGGCCAGGGCCAGCTCGATCACGGGCCGGACCTGCTCCCAGACGTCCGACCAGAGTTCCGGCATCGGGGCGCCGAGCGCGCGGGACAGCCGCGGCCCCAGGATCGGCCTGTAGGTGTCGTTGAAGAAGAACGTCAGGTCCGGGCCCCAGGCCAGGAACATGCTCTCGGGCGAGGCGAGGACGAGGTTCAGAGCGACCTTGAGGGCGGCCGGCCAGCCCTCGCTTGGGCCGAGCGGCGTGCGCGACCAGTCGTGGGCGCGGACCAGCGCACCCATCTCGCCACCTTCCTGCGGGAACTCCTTCGGACGCGACACGGACTCAACCGGCATTCTTGGTTACACCCCGCCCGGACCGACGGCCGGACATCAACGGCGAGCCCTGGCCGGCGTTGCGGCACGATGTCAAAGGACATCCTGGAAGTTGCGCAGCGGTGCCTCGACGACACAGCGCACGCCCTCCGGCGGGTAGGTCAGGGCGATCCTGCCGTCGACGGCGCTGACGAGGCCGCGCTCGATCAGTCGCGAGCCGAACCCCTTCCGGGTTGGCGGTGAGACCGGCGGGCCGCCCCGCTCGCACCAGGATATGGACAGGACGGCATCCGCCTCGACGCCGGTCAGAGACCACGCGACATCGACGCGGCCGCCCGGCGTGGAGAGCGCGCCGTACTTGGCGGCGTTGGTCGCGAGTTCGTGCGTCATCAGCGCCAGGGCCAGGGCGGCCCGGCCGCCGATCTCGACCGGCGGGCCCCGATAGGCGACCCGGCCGGTGCCGTCGTCTTGGAGGCCGACGCCCCCCCGGACGACCTGTTCCAAAGCGGCATGCTCCACCGCGCCCCCGAGCAGGAGATCGTGCGCCTTGCCCAGCGTTATCAAGCGGTCGGCGAGGACTTCCTTGGCCGCCTCGACGTCCGTCGCGCCCCGCAGGGTGTTGGCGGCGATGGCCTGCACCATCGCCAGCAGGTTCTTCATGCGATGGCTGAGCTCGTTGTTGAGCAGGTCGCGCTGCTCCTCGGCGCGCCTGCGCGCGTCGATGTCCGACACGGCGGCAACCGCGCCGGTGACGGCCCCGTCCTGCCCGCGCACGGGCACGGCGACGATGTCGATCCAGACTTCGCTGCCGTTGCCGCGCCGGTAGCGCACCTGCAACTCGGCCCGCTCCGCCTCACCCCGGATCACACGGGCGAGGGGGTATTCCTCCGCCTCGACCGGCCGTCCGTCCTCGTGCACCGCGTGCCACTCGCGATAGGCCTCCACGTTCGACGACGGGAGGACCGGGTGACCCAGGATCTCCTCGATCCGGGTGTTGCCACCGACGATGCGCCCGGACGGCGCCTCGGCGAACAGGATGCCGACCGGCACGGTCTCCAGGATCGAGCGCTGGCTGGCCTCGCTCGCCCGCAGCGCGTCCTCGGTGCGCCTGCGGGCGGTGATGTCGTTGAACAGGATCGCAACCTGGTGCGAGCCCGGCTCGCCGAACGGGTAGGCGTAGACCTCGAACCATTGGTTGCCGAGGGCGCTCGCCACGTGCTCGAACCGCTCGGCGACCCCGCCGCGCGCGATGCGGTCGTAGATCTCGAACCAGTGCTCCTCGTGGCCTTCGGCAAGCTCGCGCATCCACTTGCCGAGGACGTCCCTGAGGCCGGACTGGCGCTCGAAGGCCGGGTTCACCTCCATGAAGCGGTAGTCGAGCGGGCGCTCGTCCGGGTCGAGCTTCACCTCGATGACGCAGAAGCCCGCGTCGATGCTGTCGTAGAGGTCGCGGTAGCGGGTTTCGCTCGCGACGAGCGCCTCCTCCGCCTGCCGGCTGGCGGTGATGTCGCGCGAGACGGCCAGCAGCCTGGCGACCGCGCCGTCGCCGTCGCGGATCGGGGTGACCTGCACGTCCCACCACTTGGGCGTGCCCTTCAGCGTGCAGGCCGGGCCGGTGAAGCGACCGACGCCGCCGGCGAGCGCCGCCGCGACGGCCGCCCGGGCATCCGCCTTTCCGGGCTCGTCCCAGAACTCCGTCCAGTCCATCCCGGCGACGCCATCGAAGTCGTCGACCTCCATGACGCTCTGGCCGCCTTGGTTCATGAAGCCGAGGCAGGCGTCGAGGTCGAGCACCTTGATGCAGTCGGCCGAGGAATCAAGCACGCTGCGCAGGAACGCCTCGCTCTCCTGGAGGCGCGCGGCGGCGTCGCGCTGCTCGGTGCGGTCGCGCAGGATCTTGAGGAAGCCGATGGCGGTCCCGGCCTCGTCGCGCAGCGCCATCATCTCGCCGTTGGCCCAGAAGCGGGTGCCGTCCTTGCGGACGTGCCAGCGCTCGTCGATGCCGCGCCCATGCTCCAGCGCGGCTTGCATCTCCTTGGCCGCGATGCCGTTCGCCCGGTCCTCGGGCGTGAAGAACACGTCGGCCGGCCGCTCGACCATCTCTGCCGGCGACCAGCCGAGGATGCGCGTGGCGCCCTCGTTCCAGTCGTCGACGCGCCCGTCGAGCCCCATGACGATGATGGCGTAGTCGATGGCGCTGTTGAACACCGCCCTGTACCGGTCCCGGCCCTTGCGGACGAGACGTTGCGCCTCCGCCTCGCCGGCCTGCGCCAGGCCGGCCGCGACGGTGCCGGCGAACAGGCGGACGAACTCCAGGTCCCCGTCCGTGAAGGCGTCGACCCGGCCCGACTGAAGCTTGAGCACGCCAATGGCCGTCCCGGCGCGCATCACCGGCACGCACAGGGCGGAGCGCATCCCGAGCGGGCCGACCACGTCCCGCTTGACCCGGTCGTCGAGGAGGACGTCCGGGCACGAGACCGGCAGGCCGATGCGCAGGCTATGCCCCGACAGACTCCCGCGCAGGGGCAGGCGCAATCCCTTGTGGGGGACGAGGCTGCCCCGCACGGCGTGGTAGACGAGCTCGTCGCCCTCCCGCATCTCGATGACGCCGCCCTCCGCCTGCGGGACCGCCCGCATCGCGCCGGCGACGAGCGCGTCGAGGCTGGCATCGAGGTCGCCCTTCGCCGCCGAGACGGCATCCTGCGCCTCGGCAAGGGCGTCGTGCCGCAGCAGCGTGGCGCGCTGCTCGGCCAGGGCCGCATCCCGAAACTTGACGGCCCTGCGCAGCTCCATCTGCGCGACCACCTGGCCGGCGAGCTTGCGCAGGGACGAAGCCTGCGACGGGGTCAGCCCTTCGGGCCGCGGCACGTCGTCGATCACGCAAAGGGTGCCGAGGCGCTGGCCGTCCGGCGTCTCAAGGGGCGCGCCGGCGTAGAAGCGCAGGTGGGGCTCGCCCGTGACGAGCGTGTTCTCCCTGGTGCGCGGGTCCTGCGTCAGGTCCGGGATCACGAGCAGGTCGGGCCGCGCCAGCGCGTGGGCGCAGATCGATTGGTCGAGCGGGATCTCGCAGGGCTCGAAGCCCACCCTGGCCTTGAACCATTGCCGCTCGCCGGCGACCAGGCTGACGAGCGCAACCGGCGTGGCGCAGATCTCCGCCGCGAGGTCGACGATGTCGTCGAAACCCTGCTCGGGCGGCGTGTCGAGGATGCCGTAGGTCGCGAGGGCGCCCAGGCGCTCGCGGTCGGAGGCCTCGGCGGGAGGGGCGAGCGCCGCGCTCATCTCGCCACCTCCCGCGAGCCATGGGGGACGGCCCCGGGGGGCCACGGCGGCTCGGCGTCGACCGGCGTCGCATCGACCGCGAGGATCTCGCCGCCCGGCGCGGTGACAGCGCCCATGACGGAGTTGAAATGCTGCCGGACACGGCCATGGCACTCGCAACAGGCGTCCTCGGCGCGACCGCGGTCGAGCAGGTGGATGCGTCCCCGCCCGACCACGATCAGCCCCTGGTCCTGCAACGTCCCGAGGACGCCGGTGATGTAGCTGCGACCGACGCCGAGCATGGTCGCGAGCACGTTCTGGGTGACCGGCAGCGCGTCGGTGCCGAGCCTGTCCTGCAGCGTCAGCAGCCAGCGGACGACCCGCTGCTCGATGGGATGGGCGGCGTTGCAGGCGACCGACTGCAGGATCTGGGCGAGCAGGCAGTCGGCGTAGCGCACGAACAGGTCGTTCAGGGTCGGGGAGGCGCGCTTGGCCTCGCGCAGGCGGTCCGCGTCCATGTACAGGACCGCGCCCTCGATCTGGACGATGCAGCGGGTGAAGGCCGGAAGGTAGCCTTGGCTGACCACGCCGCCGATGGCGCCCTCGTGCCCGACCGTGGCGGTCTCGACGGTGCGGCCGCCGCGCAGCGGCACGATCAGGGTGGCGATTGTGCGGTGGAGCGGGAAAGTGACCTGCGAGACGTCGTCGCCGACCTCGAACAGGACTGTTCCGCGCGCGCACTCGGTCCGCACGAGATGCGGCTCCACGAACGCCCGGTCCCGCGCGTTGAGGGCGTCGAGGAGCAGGTTGCCCTCGAACGGGATGGTGGTGTGCGAAGGCATGGGGCGAGGATTACGGGGATGACCGAGGCGGTCCCCTCCGCATCCCTTGCCACGGCCTGCGTGCGTTCACAACACGACAATAGCCGGATTGAGCACCATGACGGCGATCCTTGCATGCCGGCGCTCACGCGGACCTACTTGCTGTTGCCGCCCTTCTTGCCGAGCTCGGCCTGGGCCGAGGAGGACTTGCGCGGGTTCGCCTTGCCTTCGTGGCTCGCCTTGGCATTGGCCTTCTTGGCCGCCGCGCTGCCGTGACCCTTCTTCTCCGTCATCGTCGCCTCCGGTCGGGATGACCGAACCGGACGTTCCGGGGAGTTTCTGGCCCACTCAAGAGAATTGAGGGCCTTGGGATCTCCGCCCGCCGGGTGTCAGGGTGCGGTGCGGCTAACGGCCTGCGGATGGCCGGGTGGCCGGGTGGCCGAAGGTGTCACCCGTCCATCGGCATGGTAGCTTGTCGGATGGCCGCCAAGTTCTCCCAGCACGTCGCCCTGACGGCGCCGCTCGCCCGCTACGTCGCCGACCAGATCGCCAGGGGCGAGTACGCCACGGCCAGCGAGGTCATCCGGGCCGGGCTGCGCCTGCTGATCGAGCGCGACGAGGATCGCGCCCTTGCCAGGGCCGGACGGGACAGCCGCCCCGTCGGGGCGACCAAACCCGCGCGCGGGCAAGCCTGAACCCAATGCCGAGCTTCGGGACCTACGACGGCGCCTCCGCTCGCCATCTCGTCGAGCGCGAGCGCCATGTGCTCGCCCGGATCGCCCGCGGCGTCCCCCTGAACGAGGTGCTGGAGGAGTTGCTCCTTGCCGTCGAGCAGGGCTCCGGCCAGCACATGATGACCTCCGTGCTGTTCGTGAGCGACGACGGCGGATTCCTGCGCCACGGGGCGGGGCCAAGCCTGCCTGCCGCCTACAACGCCGCCATTGACGGCATCGCCGTCGGCGAAGGGGTCGGCTCGTGTGGGACGGCCATCGCCCGGGCCGAGCCCGTCTACGCGAACGACATCGCCACCGACCCGCTCTGGAAGGATTTTGCCGGGCTCGCCCTTGGGCACGGCCTGCGCGCCTGTTGGTCGACGCCGATCCGGACCGCGGAGGGGTCGGTTCTCGGCACCTTCGCCGTTTACTATGCCGAGCCCCGCGCGCCGACCGAGGGCGACCTCGAAGCCATCGCCTTCGTCACCCAAACCGCCGCGCTGGCCATCGAGCGACACAGGTCGGACGAGGCCCTGCGCCGCAGCCAGGCCGAGCTAACGCGCCTGGCCGAGCGACTGGAGCGGGACGTCGCCACCCGGACCCAGGAGCGCGACCGAGCCTGGCGCGTGTCGCAGGACCTCCTGGCCATCGCCACGGCCGACGGCATCCTGGAGGCCGTCAACGAGGCATGGACGCGCCTGCTGGGCTGGGACAACCACGAACTCGTGGGCACACCCGCCCTGGAACTCGCCCATCCCGACGACGTCGCGCCGACGCAAGCCGCCCTCGGGAGCATTATGAGCCGGCCGCTGACGGTGCCCTACGAGTACCGGCTTCGCCACAAGGACGGAGGCTACCGCTGGTTCTCCTGGACCGGGACCTTCGAGAACGGTCGGCTCTACGGCAGCGGCCGGGACGTGACGGCCCACAAGGAGCGCGAGGCGGTGCTTCGCGACACCCAGGACTTCGCCCGACTGGCGCTGTCGGCCGTCGGCGGGGTCGGCGCCTGGACCTACGAGGTCGCCACCGACCGGTTCCACTACGACGCCAACATCGCCGAGCTATACGCGCTCGATCCGGCGCGGGGGGCGAGCGGCGTCAAGCGGACCGAGTTCCTGGGAAACGTCCACCCCGAGGACAGGGCGAGCCTGCGGGACACCATGGCCCGGGGATTGACGAACCCCGGCGACCTCGAACTCGAATACCGCATCGTGCACCCGAACGGCGCGATCCGATGGGTCCATTCACGTGGTCATACCTACCACGACGCGGACGGCGCGCCGGTCCGGCGCACCGGCATCGGGGTCGACAACACCAGTCAGCGCCAGACCGAGGAAGCCCTGCGGCAGGCCCAGAAGATGGAGGCGGTCGGGCAGTTGACCGGAGGCGTCGCGCACGATTTCAATAACCTGCTCACGGTCATCAAGTCGTCGACCGACCTGCTCAAGCGCCCCAACCTCGCCGAGGACCGGCGCACCCGCTACGTCAACGCGATCTCGGACACGGTCGACCGGGCCGCGAAGCTGACCGGGCAACTCCTGGCCTTCGCCCGGCGTCAGGCCCTAAAACCCGAGGTGTTCGCCGCCTGCGACAGCGTCCGGACCATCGGCGAGATGATGGCCACTCTCACCGGCGCACGCGTCGAGATCGAGACTGACCTGCCAGCGGAAACCTGCTTCGTCGACGCCGATCCGAGCCAGTTCGACACAGCGCTCGTGAACATGGCCGTGAATGCCCGCGACGCGATGGACGGCGTGGGCCGGCTCAAGATCAGCGTGCGCCCGGTCGAGGGGATGCTAGGGCGAGCGCGACAGGGCGCGGTGAAGGGTGCGTTCGTGGCGGTCTCGGTCACGGATACCGGTTGCGGCATCCCAGCGGACCGGATCGACCAGATCTTCGAGCCCTTCTTCACCACCAAGGGCGTGGGCCAGGGCACCGGCCTCGGCCTCTCCCAGGTGTTCGGCTTCGCCAAGCAGTCGGGCGGCGAGGTCACGGTCTCAAGCACAGTCGGCGCCGGCACGACCTTCACGCTCTACCTGCCGCAGGTCCGAGGGGACACAGCCGCGAAGGCGAAGCCGCCCGAGCCTGAGCCCCTCGCCGACGGGCACGGCACCTGCGTGCTGGTCGTCGAGGACAACATCGACGTCGGGACCTTCGCCACCCAGACCCTGACCGAGCTCGGCTACCGGACGGTCTGGGCCGGGAACGCCAAGGAGGCGCTGGCCGAGTTGGACAGGGATCCCGACCGGTTCGACGTCGTCTTCTCGGACGTGGTGATGCCGGGCATGAACGGCATCGACCTGGCGCACGAGATCCGCCGTCGGCACCATGACCTGCCCGTCCTGCTGGCCTCCGGCTACAGCCACGTGCTCGCGAAGAACGGCACCTACGGCTTCGAGCTCCTGCACAAGCCGTACTCGGTCGAGGACCTGTCGCGGCTGCTGCGCAAGGTCGCCACCTGGCAACGCCGCAGGCGCATCCTCGCGGGCTAGCCCTTCGGATGGGTGGCAGCCGCGGGTCGAGATGGGTTTACATGGCGTCGTCCCGGTCCGCTTTGGCGGCAGGTCCTGGAATGGCCCCGGACAAACGGGCGGGCGCTACTGCCTAGCTGCGGTGGAATGCGGCCGCATCATGCCGCCAATAGCGTCCAGGGGGACGTCGATCACGCACCGCAGGCCCGCGGGGGCGAAGTCCATCTCCACGCGCCCATCGAGCTCGCGCTCGACGCTGACCCCGATCAGCCGCGTGCCGAAGCCCTTCCTGTCGGGACGCCCGGTCACGGGACCGCCGGTCTCGACCCAGTCGAGGTGGAGGCGGACCACGCCGCTCTCGCCGACCACCACCCGCCACGCGATGCACACCCGTCCCTCCGCAACGGACAGCGCCCCGTACTTCGCGGCGTTGGTCACGAGCTCGTGCAGGGTCATGCCGAAGGACAGCGTGTGACGGGCCGGCAGGTCCACGTCCGGCCCTTCGACGTGGAAGCGGTCCGGCCCGTCGCGGTAGGGACCGATCTCGCCGTCGAGGACCTCGCGCAGGGGCGCGCCCGACCAGTCGTCCCTGGTGAGCAGGTCGTGCGTCTTCGACAGGGCGAGGATGCGCGCCTCCAGCCGCTCGCCCGACGCCTCGCCGCCGCGGGTCGACTGGCGGGCCAGCGCCTGCACGGTGGCGAGCGTGTTCTTCACCCGGTGGTTCAGCTCGTGCAGCATCGTGACCTGCCGGTCCTGCATCTCGCGTCCCCGGGCGATCTCGTCGCGGAGCTCGCCCTCGCGCCGCTGCAGGGTGCCGGCCATCGCGTCGAGCTTGCGCCCCAGCCGGCCGAACTCGTCGCCGCGGGTCATCCCGATCCGTGCGGTGAGGTCGCCCGTCTGCCAGGCATCGGCGGCGCGCAGCAGGCGGTCGAACGGGCGACGGATGAAGAAACGGCCGGCCAGCAGGGCGGCCGCCAGCGCCAGCGCCGCCCCGAGGCCGATCAGCATCACTCCTCGGCGCGCGGCCGCATCGACGTCGGCGAAGGCCACGTCCCGGTCGCGCCCGACGGTGACCCATGCCGCGGCGGCCGGGCCCGTGGGTTGGACGTTCGCAAGCACGCGCTCCCGGCCGTCGAA
This sequence comes from Methylobacterium phyllostachyos, assembly GCF_900103445.1. Classification (GTDB taxonomy): domain Bacteria; phylum Pseudomonadota; class Alphaproteobacteria; order Rhizobiales; family Beijerinckiaceae; genus Methylobacterium; species Methylobacterium phyllostachyos. The sequence goes on from NZ_FNHS01000004.1 coordinate 170,332, forward strand.
GCCGGCGGCGACCCTAACACCCTCGCCACGGGCAAGGACGATGCGCATGCGCTCCCCGGGGACGGTCGTGCCGACCAACTCTTCGTCGTCGGGGTAGCGCACGATGACGGTGTGGTCCGCGTCCGCGATGGTGAGCGAGGTGCTGGGGTGCCGCAGGTCGCGCCGGAGGCGGCGGTCGAGCCAGGCGAGGTCCAAGGCCGCCGCGAGGACGGCGACCGTCCGGCCATCGGCATCGCGCAGGGGCCGCGCGAAGTGCAGGACGTCCTTCCCCGAGACCGTCCCCCGGACGTGCGAGCCCATGACGAACGCATCTTCGGCCAGGACGCGCCGGTGGTAGAGGCGGTCTGCCACGCCGTAGGAGCCAGGAGCCGAACCGAGGCTGTTGCAGACGACCGCCCCGTCGGGCCGGCTCAGTGAGAAGATGGCGAGTTGCGGGTTATCGCGGGCGACGTCGCGCAGGTAGGCGGTGCAGCCGACCGGGTCCATCGCGCGCACCGCTGGGTCCCGCGCCACGAAGTCGAGGGCCTGCCGGGCGACCTCGGCCACCTGGGAGAGGTCGTCGGCGACCGCCCGCGCGGTGGCGAGGGTGTCGGCGCGGACCGCCTCGTCACGGGACGAGCGCAGGGCGTACTCGTTGTAGCCCTGGATCGCGAACGCCGGGGCGAGGGCGAGCATCACGAGCAGCAGGATGCGGGTGGTCAGGGACATCGTGACGGGCTCGGGCGCCGGCGGGGCCGGCGCGCCGCGGGAGGGTGTCTGAAGCCACCCCGGGACATGGAAAGGGGAAAATCGTCGATAGATCGATAACGAGCGTCGATGAAGCCGCCATGGGTCTATGCGACGACAGCGGACATGGGGGCGGGAAGCTCGACCGACAGCATGCCCCATCGTAAGGGTGGCCCGACGAGGCCCGACCGGTTGCACCGGCGAGATGGGTGCGCTCCCTCCCCCTGTACGAACGGGTCTTCCGTGCCAAAGCCGCAGCGACGGTGATGCTTTCGAGCCGTACGACGACCGCTGACGGAGCCTTGGGCCAAGGCCCGGTTGACCGCTTGGGTCGCGTCTCTATTCCTGATTGGGGTGGGAGGTCTGCAAAGGGTGGTTTTGAGCCGTTCCGCTTTCGAGCGTTAGATCAAGGGAAGCGGACTTCCCTGTTCCACTCGCTTCCGATCCTTTGCGCCATCACCTCCACGGTGCGGTCGGAGCGTTTGGCTCACGCGGCGAAGCTACGGATTGCTGAGATCACCTTACCCTCGCGGAAGGGCTTGTCGCAGAACACGCCCCGCGCCGGGATGGCGTCGAGGTCCGGCGCCAGGGCACCCGTCAGGACCAGCTCGATGGGCGGCCACCGGTCCCGGATCATCGCCACCAGCTTCAGCCCGGTGGTCGAGCCGCGCACGTCGAGATCGGCGAACACCACCCGGATGTCCGTACGCTCCTCCAGGGTGCGGACCGCCGCCTGGGCGGTGCGTACCACGACCGCGTCGCACCCCGCCTCCTCGACGAAGTCCCGCATGATCCCTGCCAGGATCGGCTCGTCCTGGAGCACGAGCACGACCGCTCGCACCCCGTCGCCGTTCGCCTCGGTCGTCGTCATGAGCGCTGCACCTCGACCATCGGTGCACGCATCACCGCGATTACCCCGTCCGTGTCGTATGTAACGTCGACCTCGCCCGTTCCGACGAGGCCCGTGCGGATTAGGCGCGAACCGAAGCCCCGTCGGGTCGGCGCCGTCACGGGGGGGCCACCGTGCTCGCGCCACCGCAGCACCAACCCCGGCTCCCCCGTCGCGCCGTCGATCCACCACCGTACCTCGACCTGGCCTTCCTCGCCGGACAGGCTGCCGTACTTGGCCGCGTTGGTCGCCAGCTCATGAAGCAGCAACGACGCCGACAGCGCGGCACTGGGGCCGAGCGCCACGTCAGGGCCATCGAGCGTGAAGCGGCGGGCCTCGGCCGCGGTGCCGAGCACCTCCCGGCACACGGTCCGAAGGTCCGCCGCCGTCCAGTCCTTGCGGAGCAACAGGTCGTGGGCCGAGGCCAGAGCCTGGATGCGCTTCTGAAACGCCTCCACCGGCTCGCGCTCCGGGACGGAACGCAGCGTCTGGTGCGCGATGCTCACGACCATCGCCATCGTGTTCTTGAGGCGGTGGGAGAGTTCGTGGTTCAACAGGTCCTGCCGCTCCTCGGCACGCCGACGCTCGACGGCTTGGCGGGTCAGCTCGGCGATCTGGCGGACGAAGGACACCTCCGGTTCGGTCCAGGACCGTGGCTGGCCGTCATTCACGAAAAGCACTGCCACCGTCCGGCCCTTCTCGACGATGGGTATGTTGACGAGCGTGCGGGCGGAGACCGCTTCCAAGGTCGCGGCAGAGGCGGAGGTGCGCGGATCCTCGCGTACGTCCGGGATGACGACCGTCCGCCCCTGCCGGAGGTCCTCGGCGTAAAGGCCGTAATCGTCCATGCGGTAGTGGCCGGCCAGCGTCGGGAAACCCGTCGCGGTCCAGTCCTCCTCCACGACGAAGCTCTCGCCATCCGAGCCAACGGTGCCGTAGCCCACCCGGCCAACGCCGAGCACGCGACCGAGTATGGCGGCGGCCGCCATCGCTATCGCGTCGGTGTCGATGCCGGCCCGCAGCCTTTCCCCGAGCTCTAGGAGGCCGCTGCGCCGGGTGTCGGCCTCGACCCGCTCGGTCACCTCCAGGAAGATCACGCCGAAGCGCTCGCCCCCGAGCGGGAAGGCCCGGCCCTCGTACCACCGCGCCAGGGTGCCGACCTGCCGGACGAACGTCACCGGCTCTCCGGTCTCGACCACGTCGGCGAACTCGTCGACCCAGGCGTCCTCGATGCCCGGGAAGACCTCGCGGATCGTGCGTCCCACGACGCTATCCGTTGCGATGCCGACGAGCCGGCCCCAGGCGGAGTTGACGTCGACGTAGCGCCAATCCGTGATGCGACCGGTTTGATCGCGCACGACCTCGCCGACGATGAACCCCTCGCTCAAACGCTCGAACAGGCCGCGCCAGTGGGCCTCGCTCGCCGCAAGACGCTCCTCGAACGACCTCCGCTCGCTGATGTCGCGCGACACGGACAGGATACGCTCAGGCCGCCCGTCAGGGCCGAAGATCGGCGTCACCTGGACGTCCCACCATTTGGCGTTGCCGAGGAAGGTGTCCGCGCCCCCCTGGAAGTGGCCGATCCCTCCGTCCCGGGCCGTGGCCAAGGCCGCCAGCGCATCGGCGTTCCCCTGGCCCTGCCAGAAGCTCGGCCATGGGCAACCCTTGATGTGATTGAAGTCGCTGACTTCCATCACCTGCATGCCGCCCTCGCTCATGAAGGTCAGGCCGCCGTCGAGATCGAGCACCTTGATGCAGTCGGCGGACGATGCCAGGACGCTGCGCATGAACTCGGCGTCGGCCTGTTCCTTGGTGGCAAGGTTGCGCTCCTGCGTGCGGTCGCTGAACGCCTTGACGAAACCCCGGTGTGTCCCGTCGAGCCCCCGCAGCGAGGTCATGTCGCCGACCGCATAGAACCGGCCGCCGTCCTTGCGCAGATGCCAGCGCATGTCCTCGGCATGGCCATCGCGGAAGACGCCGTCCATCTCCTTGCGCATCTGACCGGTCGTTCGATCCTCCGGCGTGAAGATCCGCTCGATGGGCTGCCCGCGCATCTCTTCGGCCGACCAGCCCAGGATGCGCGTGGCCCCGACGTTCCAGTCGGTCACCGTGCCGGCGGTGTCGGTGACGATGATCGCCATCTCGCTGGCGCTGTCGAAGATGGCGCGTTGGCGCGCCTCGCTCTCGGCGATGCGCTCTCGGTTGCGGTGCGCCTCGGTGACGTCGATCTGGCTGCCGAAGCGATAGCGCAGCCGTCCCTCGCCGTCGAAGACAGGGCCGACGAACAGGGCGTTGACGAAGGGCGTGCCGTCGCGACGGTGGTTGGTGATCTCGACGGTAAGGTCGCGGTTTTCCCGGAGGGCGGTGCGGATGGCGTCGACGCGGTCGGGCTCAGTGTCGGGCCCCTGGAGAAAGCGGCAGTTTCGCCCGACGACCTCGTCGATTCCGTAGCCCGTAAGGTCGAGGAAAGCCCGGTTGGTGAAGACGATCGGGTCGTCGTCCTGGTTGGGATCCGTCAGGATCATCGGCAGGCCGGTCTTGTCGACGGCGGAGAACAACACGTCGGTGTCGGTCGATGCTGGGCGTGGGTGCGGGTAGGATGGGCTCGGGCCGTGGTCCGGTCGGTCGGCCAACTTCGCCCTCAGGCGGCGGACCTCTGCCTCAAGCTCCTCGCGCGAGAGGTATCGCAAATCGTTATCCATAGAGAAGTTCGCCTGCACCCCGGCAATCGGCATCGTCCATGGGCGAGGCTGATAGCGAAGCACCGACGCCTCGTCACTGCGGCGTTCCGGTCAACGTCTTGGTGGAATTCGCCATTCAAGATTGTCCGGCGAAAGCGCAGGAGGGGATCCGCCACCCTGTCGGCCTATCGTCAGGCTCGTGACTGCAGGCTCTTCATCGGCACGCTCACCACGCAACTGACGCTCTCGACCCGGTAGTCGATGGCGACCCGTCCGCCGCCCATCCCGCGCTCGATCAGGCGCGAGCCGAAGCCCTTGCGGTCCGGCGGTGCGACCGGGGGCCCGTCCCGCTCCCGCCAGTCCAGCCGGAACTCGGCATCCTCCCCGTCCCCGGTCACGCTCCAGTCGAGGTCGACACGGCCGGCCGCAGTGGAGAGGGCTCCATACTTGGTCGCGTTGGTCGCGAGCTCGTGCAGCACCAGCCCGAGCATCAGCGCCGCGCTCGGCCCGATGAACAGGTTCGGCCCGGAGATGTGGAACCGACCGGCCTTGTCCTCGTGCAGCGCAAGCGTCCCCCGCACGAGGTCGCGGACGTTGGCTGTCTCGGAATGCCCGAGCAGCAGCACGTCGTGCGCCTTGCCGAGACCGCGCGGCCCGACCGCATGGCGGTGCAGCACTACAACATCCGTCGCCCGGACGGCACCTTCGAGGAGCGGCACTGGCGGCCGCTGTCCGTGCCCGTGTCCGGGCCCGGCGGCGAGGTCGTCAGCCTGATCCACTACGTTGAGGACGTGACGGACGAAGTCGTCGGAGCCCGCACCGCGAAGACCGCGCTGACCGCGAGCGAGGCGCGCTACCGCGCCATCGTCGAAAGCTCCGTCGACTACGCCATGATCGCCACCGACCTCGACGGGACGGTCACCACCTGGAACACCGGGGCAGAGCACGTCCTCGATTGGACCGCCGCCGAGATGGTCGGAAGGAACGCCGACCGGTTCTTCACCCCGGAGGACCGCATCGCCCGCATCCCGCAGCAGGAAATGCACGGCGCGCTCACGGAGGGTCGCGGGGCCGACGAGCGCTGGCACCTGCGCAAGGGCGGAGAGCGCTTCTGGGCCAGCGGCGAGATGATGCCGCTCCGGGACGAGGACGGCGCGGTCGTCGCTTTCCTCAAGATCCTGCGCGACCGCACCCGTCAGCGGGAAACCGAGATGGCCCTGGAACGCCAGGGGGCCCTGCTGCGCACGGTCACCGACCACGTCAGCGAGGCGGTGTTGCGGCTCGATCCCGACGGGACGATCCAGTTCGCGAACCCGGCCGCCGAGCGGTTGTTCGGCTGGCCGGCGGAGGACCTGCGCGGCCGCAACTTCCACGACACCGTGCACCACAGCCACCAGGACGGGCGTCCGTTCCCGGCCGGGGACTGCGTCTTCGTCCGGGCCCTGCGCAACGGGACCCGTGTCGCGTCCGAGCCGGCCGTGTTCTTCCGGAGGGACGGCAGTCCGGTTCCCGTCGAGTGCAGCAGCGTCCCGTTCCGGCTCGGGGAGGAGGCCGCCGGGGCGGTGATGACCGTCACCGACGCGACCGAACGCAGGCGGGCCCGGGAACAGCAGCAGGTGGTCAACCGCGAGCTTTCCCACCGCATGAAGAACGTGCTCGCCGTGGTGCAGGCCATCGCCGCCCAGACGATGCGCAACGCCGCCGACCTCGCCTCGGCGAGCGAGGCCCTCGCCGCGCGGCTGGTCGCGCTGGGCAGGGCGCACGACATCCTCCTCGACGAAGCGACGGACGGGGCGGAGATGCACGCGCTGACGGCGGCGGCGGTGGGCCTGTACGACAACCGCCTGCCTGGGCGCTTCGCACTGGACGGCCCGGCACTGGCGGTCGGAGAGGCCGCCACGGTGTCGCTCACGCTCGTGCTGCACGAGCTCGCGACGAATGCGGCCAAGTACGGGGCGTTGTCGACCGCGGAGGGGTCGGTCTCCATCGCGTGCACCGTGACGCGCGACGGCCTGGAGCCCACGTTCCGCCTGACCTGGACGGAACGGGGCGGTCCCCCGGTGCTGCCGCCCACCCGCAAGGGGTTCGGCTCCCGCCTGATCGCGCGGGGTCTGTCCGGCGGGAGCGTCGGCCGCGTCGAGACGACCTACGAGCCGGGCGGCCTGGCCTGCGTCCTGACCGCGCCGCTGGCCGAGGTCGAGGAGCGATAGGCCCTCGCCGCCGAGCTCCTTTCGCCCCGATAGGTCTTGAGCCGACGACGTGGTTCGCGCCCCTCGACGTGGCCAGGCCCCGACTTCTCGACCTCGGCTGAAACTTTCCGGACCTCGCCACCGTAACGAGCGAGGTCCAGGCACGGCGCGGAAAGCGGTTTCCGACGCCCGACGGGTTGCGCGCGGATCGCGCCCTTGTTGATTTATCCTATAAGACTCAGGAACTTAAGGGAATTTCATCTCTTGGACCCGAACTGGGAGGCGGAGCCCTCCCATTCCAGGAGACATCCCATGAAGATCACCACCCTCGCGCTCGCCGCCTCGGTCCTCGGCGGCCTCGCGCTCGGAACCGGCGCCGCCTCCGCCGCCCCGATTGGCCCGAACGGCCTTCAGGCCGCCCCGGCCGGCATTACCCAGGTCCGCATGAGCAGCAGCGAGCGCATGATGATGAAGAAGCGCATGATGCATAAGAAGATGATGAAGCGCCGGATGATGAAGAAGAAGATGATGATGAACCGCATGTAAGCGGTCCCTCGGGAGGCGTGGGCCGGATTTCGGCCCGCCCCCTTTCTGTTTTCGGAAGGCGACGCTTGCCCCGTACTTACCTCACGCGCACCGCTCCCGACACGGCGGAGGTCGAGCGCCGCCGATTTATGTTCCGGCACCCCGCCGTCATCCGGGTCACGCACTGGGTCAACGCCCTATGCCTGCTCGTCCTGCTGATGAGCGGCCTGCAGATCTTCAATGCCCATCCCGCCCTGTACTGGGGCAAGGTATCGACCTTCGACACGCCCCTCATGGCGATGTCCCAGACCGAGGACGACCCGCCGAAAGGCGTCACCACGGTCCTGGGCCGCACGTTCGACACCACTGGCTTGCTCGGCTCGTCCGACGGCGCCGACGGCGAGCCGGCCGACCGCGGTTTTCCGTCGTGGCTGACCCTGCCAAGCGACCAGGACCTCACCGGTGGCCGCTCCTGGCACTTCTTCTTCGCCTGGGCCTTCGTCCTGAACGGCGCCCTCTACCTGCTGTACGGGCTGTTCAGCGGCCAACTCAGGTTCCGGGTCGTGCCCCAGCGGGATCAGGTCAGGCACTTCGCAGCCTCGGTGCGGGAACACCTGACCCTGCGCTTCCCGCAGGGCGACGAGGCAAAGCGGTACAACGTCATCCAGAAGCTGACCTACGCCGTGGTGCTGTTCGTGTTGCTGCCGGTGCAGGTGCTGGCCGGCCTGGCGATGTCGCCGGCGATGGATGCCGCCTTTCCCTTCCTCCTGACCCTGTTCGACGGGCGGCAATCGGCGCGCACAGTCCATTTCGTCGTGGCGGCCCTGCTGGTCCTGTTCGTCGTCGTCCACGTCGCCCTGGTCGTGCTCTCGGGCTTCTGGAACAACATGCGCGGCATGCTCACCGGCTGGTTCGTGATCGAGCGCAAGGTCGAGCCGGCCCCTGCCGCGGACGGTACGGGAAGCGCCCCATGAACCGCCCGCCCAGCCGCCGCGCCCTCCTGCTCGGCGCCACCGCTGCGGCCGGCACCGCGATGCTCGGCGGCTGCGACCGGCTCGGCGAGGCCGAGTGGTTCCGACGCACGCTCAAGACGGGCGAGGACGCCAACCTGTTCGTGCAGCGCCTCCTCCTGACCGAGCGCACGCTGGCACCCGAGTTCCCCGAGGCGGACATCTCGCCGTGGTTCAAGCCGAACGGCACCGAGGACCCGCCCGACAAGGCGTACAAGGCCCTCGCGAGGCGCAAGTTCGCGACCTACCACTTGGAGATCGACGGGCTTGTCGAGACGCCGCTGAAGCTCTCGTTGGCTGAACTCCGCAAGCTCCCGTCGCGCACGCAGGTCACCCGGCACGATTGCGTCGAGGGCTGGAGCGCCATCGGCAAGTGGACCGGCGTGCCCCTCGCAGACCTGCTTGCCCAGGCCCGCCTCAAGCCCCAGGCACGCTACGTCGTGTTCCACTGCGCCGACACGATGGATCAGGGAGACGACGCCGGCACCGACGCGGACGATGCAGACGCGGCGCCGTCCGGCGGAAACGCCAACCCCGCGATGACCAGGCAAACGGGCGGCGGTGAGGACAAGCGCGATTCCGGCGGCCAGCAGGCCGCGGACGCCGAGCCGGCCACCGAGCCGGTGCGCTACTACGAGAGTGTCGACCTGGTGGACGCGTTCCACCCCCAGACCATCCTCGCCTACGAGTTGAACGGGAAGGCCCTGCCGGTGGCGAACGGCGCCCCCCTGCGCCTGCGGGTCGAGCGCAACCTCGGCTACAAGCAGGCGAAGTACGTCATGCGCATCGAGGTGGTCGAGAGCTTCGCCAACATCGGCGAGGGCAACGGCGGCTACTGGGAGGACCAGGGGTACGCCTGGTACGCGGGAATCTGAGAGGGAGACGTAAGCCGGCCACATCGAGGACCTGACCGGACGGGAATGGCCGGCGGACACGTGCCGCGGCGCCTCGCCTGTCCGCCACGAGGTGCGGCGCCTGAAACTTCGATCCCCCAGGCCTCCTTTGGTTGAACCGTCAGGATGCCGTGGCGGGCGATGCGGCATTGACGGTGCCCGATACGGGCAGCCGGAACAGGAAGGTCGTCCCCCGGTCGACGGCGCTCCTCACTCTCAGCACGCCGCCCTGGCGCTCCACGAGATCGCGGCACAGCAGCAGGCCGAGCCCACTTCCCCGCTCCCCCGCCGTGCCGTTCGTCGTCGTCCGCCGGTCCAGCCGGAACAGGTCGTCGACCTTGCCCGACGGCATGCCGACTCCCGTGTCCGTGACCGAGATCTCGACTTCGTCCCCGTCGCAGTGGCCCGAGACGGAGATGGTCCCGCCGGGCAGCGTGAACTTGACGGCGTTGCCGACGAGGTTGCGCAGCACCGTGGTGAGCATGTCCCGCTGGGCGAGGACGACGATCCCGCCGCAGGAGGCTTCGAGCTTCAATCCCTTGTCGGCGGCGGCTTCCGCGGCGCCGTGCACAACCTCGGCGGCCACGGCGGCGAGGTCGACGTCGGTCAGGGTGACCGCCATCGTGTCCATCTGCAGGCTCGCCCAGGAGAACAGGCTCTCAAGCAGGGCGTAGGCCTGCGTCGCCGCCTCGTGGATGCCCTTCGCCCGGCGCTCGATGGATGTCGGGTCGCGCGCCGCGACCGCCTTGCCGAGCACCTCGGAGAGGCCGAGCAGCGCCTGGAACGGGTTGCGCAGGTCGTGGGCGATGATGGAGAACAGCAGCGACTTCTGCCGGTTCAGGGTGTCCAGTTCGAGGGACTTCGCCTCCGCCTCGCGACGCGACGCGGCGAGCTCCGCCTGGAAGGCCTGCCTGGCCTCCGCGTAGCGGATCGCACGGGCCAGGCCGGAAGGCGTGACCTCCGCCTTGTCCAGGTAGTCCAGCGCGCCCGCCCGCATCAGCCGCGTCGCCAGGTCCGGGTCGGCCTCGCCGGTCAGCATCAGCACCGCCCGCGCTTGCCCCTCGGCCGCCAGCAGGGTCCTGAGCAGCGCGAAGGTATCGATGCCCGGCAGCCGGTAGTCGAGCAGCACGCAGTCGAAGGTTTCCGTCGTGGCGAGGCGCAGGCCCTCTTCGCCCCCGGACGCCTCGGCAAGGGTGTGCGCGAGGCCGGACTTGGCGAGCGCCCGCCGGACGGCGGCCCGGTCTACCGCGTCGTCGTCGATCAGCAAGATGCGGGTCGGGTTCGTCACCGGGGTGGCTATGCCGGGAACTCGACGACCTTCCAGTAATGCTCCAGCAGCGCCACCGCCTCCATGAATGTGTTGGCCGGATCGCGCTTGACGATGTAGCCGGCAACGTTGTGCCCGTAGGCGCGCATCCGGTCCTCGTCGGCCTTCGACGTGGTGATCATGAACACCACCGCCGAGCGCAGGTCGTCGTCGGCGCGCACCGCTTCCAGGAACTCGATGCCGTTCATGCGCGGCATGTTGAGGTCGAGAAGGATCAGGTGCGGCTTGGGCAGGCGCTCATGACCGTTCTCGCCGCGCAGGATCTCCAGGGCCTCGATGCCGTCGCGGGCGACGGTGATCGGGTTGCCGATCTTGCTCTTCTTGAAGGCGCGCTTGAGGCCCTGGACGTCGACCTCGTCGTCGTCGACCAGCAGGATGTTAACCGTCGAGCCCATCCGTCCGCCCCTTCCCGCCGTCGAGCGGCCATGTGAAATGCACCGCCAGGCCGCGACCGCTCGGCCCGTCCGCGAGCCAGACCTTGCCGCCATGGCGGTCGACCAGCTTTCGCACGATGGCCAGCCCCATGCCGCTGCCCTCGACCTCGTCGCGAGGCTTGAGCGTCTGGAACATGCCGAACACGCGCTCGCGGAACTGCTCAGGGATGCCCGGTCCGTCGTCAATGACGGCGAACTCGACCACGTTCCCCGAAAGCTTCGCCTCGACCTTGATGCGTCCCTCTGCCGGCCGGTCGTGGTGCTTGATGGCGTTGCCGATCAGGTTCTGCAAGGCTTGCGTCAGCGGTGCCCGGGCGGCTTGCATGGTCGGGAGGGAGTCATCCGCCGTGATGGTGAACCCCTCAGGCGGGCTGACCAGGACGGCGAGTTCCTCGACGAGCGCCTTGGTGTCGATCCGGTCGACGGCGGCCTCGCCGCGTCCCGCCCGGGAGTAGGCCAGGAGGTCGTCGAGGAGGCTGTCGAGCCGCCGCACCCGGCTCTTGAGCAGCTCCATGTTGGTCCGGACGTCGCCGGTCAGCGCCCCTTCCAGGTCCTCCTCGATCCACCCGACGAGGTTCTCGATTCCGCGTAGAGGGGCTTTCAGGTCGTGCGAGGCGACGTAGGCGAACTGCTCCAGTTCCTCGTTCGAGCGGCGCAGGTCGATGGCGTGGCGGGCGAGCCGGCGTTCCATCCCCTTGCGCTCGGTGATGTCGGTGTTGGTCCCGAACCAGCGCAGGATGGCTCCGTCCGGTCCGCGGTGGGGAGCGGCGAGCGACAGGAACCAGCGGTACTCGCCGTCGGCGCCGCGCAGCGGGAAGGTGTCCTTCCACGGCTCGCCGGTCCGGAACGCCTCGCTGATGCGCTCCACGACGCGCTCGACGTGATCCGGGTGGTGGACGTCGCGCCAGCCCCAGCCCCGCATCTGCTCGATGGTGGTGCCGGTGTAGTCGTACCAGCGGCGGTTGTACCAGATGATGTCGCCGCCCGGCTCGGCGACCCAGGCCATCTGGGGCAGCGCGTCCGCGAGGGCGCGGAAGTCGTCCGCCGTGAGGTTCGCGGCTCGCTCCACGCAGTCTCTCCCTTGTCGATGGTTCGGCGGGGACGACGACGCCCGCCCGCTTCGTCGAAGCTTGGCGCCCCATGTCGTGACAAAGCGGCGGCGGCAAGGCCCGCCGTAGCGGGACCGAATTGACTGGCCATGGTCACGTCGACATCCCCGCGGCAGCGAGCCCGGAGACTGAGGCAGCGAAGCGACGCGGATCGGGATGCACGACGGGGAACGCAGTATGATCCGCCGCCTGCTGGACGAGGCCGTCGGGCGCGAGGTCCATGCCGACGCCCTGGTGGACCTGGCGATGCGCAGGCCCGGGGACGTGCACGTCCCGACCCTGCGTGTGCTGGCCCGCAGCCAGCGCATCCGCGCCATGGAGTTGCGCGGCAATGCGGCCGCCCTGCTCCGGGGAGCATTTGCCGGCGGACAATCCGAACGGGGATGACGGACGCCTGCCGCGATTCGGGCAGGTCGGCCATGGCTTCGCCCGGGCGCGGCATCGCAGGTCGGCGGTCCGGGTCACGGGCGTTCTCGACGAGGCCCGCGGGCCGGTATCGCGTTCGCGCGAACGGCACGCCTGACGTCCTTCCGCGGCGCGCCTCAGGTCCGGGCCGCCCACGGCGCGGACGGCTGGCCGGAGGGTTCGAAGGCCACTTCCGGAACAGACCCAACCTTCGCGCCGGTTGGACGGCATCCCCGGATCGACGCGCCTCACCGCACGGCGGCGGGCTCATGGATCGGGCAGCCGTTAAAGCGCTGCCGGAACTCCGCCGAGTGCCTGTAGGGCGCGTTGCGTGCGCGGTTGACGTTGCCGAGTGGCCGGTGCGCCGCGAGCCCGGTCCAGACCGCGAACCGCATGCGCTCGTCCACGGCATCGACCAGCGCCGCGTCCCAACTGTCCTGCGGCCGGGCGGTGATGGTGGCCACCCGCTGGAACGGCGTCTCCCCCTCGTCCCACGGCACCGTCGGGTCCTCCACCGGCTGGCGTTCAAGGTCGCGGCAGAGCTGCACCCGGAATTCCCAGACGCCCTCGATGCCGGCCATTTCCGACCGTACGGTCTCGCGGATCGCGTCCGGGCGGCCGGAGGCGTCGATCTCGGTACCGGTCAGCGCGGTCAGCGCCGGAGCGACGGGGGCGACCGAGAACTTGGCGATGTGGTCACCGTACCGGAACGGGGTGACGCTGTAGTAGGTCTCGCCAAGCGGGTCGACGTTCGGCGCGCCGCCGAGCGAGCCGAGCGTCGGGCTCTCGATGCCGACCGCCGTGAGCGCCTTGTTCACCCCGCGCAGCACGGTGGAGGCGGCGACCTTCACGCCCTCGATCCGATCCGTGGTCTTGGCCAGCAGCTTGAGGCTGCCCAGGAACTTCTCGGCGTTCGGCGCCTGGAAGACGGGGCCGTTGACCATGACGAAGTCCTGGCTCGTCCCTTCCGCGTCCGGCAGGCGCTCGCCGGTCACGTCCAGGACCTTCAGCGCGAGGCCGCGAGGCAGCGAAACCGCATCCGGGAGGATGTCGCCGGCGTTCGTCGACATCCGCATGTAGACCTTGTGCTCGCCCGGCGTCGCGAACAGCCCTTGCGCGAGCTCGGGGGGAAGCCCCGCGTCGATTGCCAGCGTGCCCTCAAGGATGCCGTGCGACTTGGCGTGGACCGAGCGGACGGCGTGGCCGGAATCCTTCGCGACCCTTTCCAAGATGGTGTCGAATGTTTCGTTGAGCTGCTCGATGGTCCGGTCCTCGTCGGGCCTCATGACCTCGACGTCGGGGCTGTAGCGGACGGGTGCTTGCAAGGTCTGGCGTCCTTCGTTCGTCCCTAACAGAACCGGTCGAAGCATGCGACGTTCCGGATTGCGCCCCATTCAATCGCTTGTGAACGACATTGGGAACGCCGCGTTGCCGGCATGCTTTCCCCACGGCGGCCCTGGCTGGGTTTGCTGTCCCGAGACCTTGGGGCGGGGCGGGAACGGAACGCGTTCGGCTCACCTGCCGGCCGAGGCGCACGGGAGAGACCGGCATGACCTACCTTCGCTACACCCCCGACATCGAGCGGCCAGCCCCGGACGAGCAGGAGACCATCGACGGCATCATCCAGGGCATGACCCAGCAGTCGCAGGTGGTCGAGAAGCGCGAGCATCACGCGGTCCGCGCCAGCCACGCCAAGAGTTCCGCCTGCGTGACGGGCGAACTGACGGTCGCCTCCGGCCTGCCGCCCGAACTCGCCCAGGGCCTGTTCGCCACCCCGGGGACGTACCCTGTCGCGGTACGCTTCGCGCAGGGGCCCGGCGAGACCCTGGGCGACAGGGTCTCGACCCACCGGGGCATGTCCATCAAGGTCTTCGGGGTGAGCGGCGAGAAGCTGCCGGGGCACGACGTCGACACCCAGGACTTCGTCCTCGCGACCGGCACGACCTTCCCGTCGGGCACGGCGGCGGGGTTCCTTCGCGACGGCACGGTCATCGGGAAGTCGACGGGCCTGCCGGAAGGCATCAAGAGCACCGTCTCCGCCACCGCCCGCAACCTCAACCGGGCGCTCCATGCCTTCGGTAAGGAGAGCGCGATGGCCGACTTCTTCGGCCACCCGTTCAGCCACCCGCTCGCCGACAGCTACTTCAGCCAGGCACCTGTCCGCTACGGGGACCACGTGGCCAAGCTGGGAGCCGTGCCGGACGGCGAGGCGCAGCGCGCCCTGGCCGAGTGGCGGCTGGACCCGCACCAGGACGAGGACGGCTTCCGGCATGCCACGGTCGCCTTCTTCCGGGACAACGAGGTGGTGTTCGAGTTGCGGGCGCAGCTGTGGGCGGACGCCGAGAAGCAGCCCATCGAGGATGCCTCGGTCGACTGGCCGGTCTCGATCAGTCCCTACCGCACGGTGGCCACGGTCCGCCTGCCACGCCAGGACGCTTATTCCACCATGCGGGTTCGCTACTTCGACGAGGTGATGACCTTCCGCCCCGCGCACAGCCTCGCGGCTCACCGACCCCTCGGTTCGGTCATGCGGGCGCGCCTCCAGGTCTACCGGACGCTGAGCGAGTTCCGCCATCGCGAGAACGGTGTGGCGGAAGAGAACACGGGCTGCATCAACGACATCCCGGCTTGAGTGACCGTGCCGTCGGCGGCCTGCCATGGGCCACCACGAGTCAGGGAGCGATGGATGCGCGAGCAGTAGGACGGAGTCGTGGTCGAGTGAGACTCCGCCGAGGTGGAGCCGGGCATGTGGCTGGACTACGGCATCGCGTGCGAGGGCCAAACCCACCGTCGTGCTGGTCCACGGCTGCCCGGAGATCTGCCCCGACTATGACCGAGAAGAGTGGCCAATTGTCTGTAGAGCATTGGAGGCGGGGAAAAGCGAACCAACCCCTTCGGTATTAGAAAGCCCATTGCTGGCTACAACAACAGCGAGTGACGGTCGGATCACAACTCCATCACTCAGCGACTTGCGCGCCTGATGATAGCTCGAACCTGGCATCCTTGACGATTTCTCATCACATCCATGCGGACCAATGCGTCATCGGCAACGATGAGGGCGAAAGCGGCGCTTGGACGGGGTCGATCATAGAGGATGTGGAGGTCGAGGTAGCCAAAGGACCCCGTTATTGCCTCTCTGAAGATGAAGCTCACGATTGCGTCTGGCCGCGCCCCCACGGTGCCGGTTGCTGAAGGACAGCCAATAACCCGGCGTTTTCTAGAGCCCATAGGTACACCGATCTCATGTCCTCAGGTCGTACCTGACGTGTAAGCCGGGGGAGGCGGGAGAACGACATCGACCCGACGGGATTAGCCGACCAAGACATGCCCGACTCGGGTGCTTTAAAATCTCGACTAGGGAGGGATCATGAACGCCGAACCCGCATCGAACCTGCTGCGGCGCCCCGGTCCGCCCGAGCCCGTCCCTCACGTCGATCCACCCCGGGCGTCAGACCCGCGCTTCTCCGAGGTGGTGCCCCACCATGCCCGCCTCGTCTCGCTCTACGACCAAGCAATCTTCAGCGAGGGGCCGACTTGGTGGCCGGCACGGGGCATATTGGTCTGGTCCGATGTCGAGGGGCGCCGGGTGCTTGGCTGGCACGCCGACGGCTGTGTGCGGGTCGTCATCGACGCCACCCCGTTCATCAACGGCAACACGGTCGACCGAGACGGCAACCTCGTCCATTGCGAGCACGGCAATCGCCGCCTGTCGCGCACGAGCCCCGACGGACGATACGAAGCGCTCGTCGAGACCTACGAGGGCCGCCGCTTCAACGCACCGAACGACGTGGTCTGCGCCGCCGACGGCGCCCTCTGGTTCAGCGATCCCGCCTACGGGCTGCGGTTACCCAGGCAGGGAGTGTTGGCCGCGTCCGACCTGGGCCATCACAGCGTCTACAGATTCAACCCGGCGGACGGCTCCGTCAGGCGCATGACCGACCTCGGCCAACCGAACGGGCTGGCCTTCTCGCCGGACGGGCGCACCCTGTACGTCAGCGACACTTCACGGACTGAGGGCGGCGACGGGCACACGATCCACGAATACGCGGTCGTGGATGACCAAACGCTAGGCGAACCGCGGGTCTTCGCCGAGATCGAGCCCGGTGTGCCGGACGGCTTCCGTGTGGACGATCGAGGCTGGATCTGGACGAGCTCGGAAGCAGGGGTCCAGGTCCTCTCCGCGGAAGGGCACCGTCTCGGACTGATCCCGACGCCCCAGGTGTGTTCCAACCTCTGCTTCTCCCCAGAGCAGCAACGGCTGTTCATCACGTCCAAACAGCACCTGTATGCCCTGGACCTCGCCGCCCGGTAGATCGGGATGAGATCACGGCATCGTCAGAACGCTTCGGAAACTCCTCGGAACCTGGGTTCTCACGCGAGGTTGGCCTCGCACGAAGGAAGCCGTGTGCCGGTACACGCAGACTCCATCCCATGCCGCCCCCGACCACGTTCGCCAAGCGGGCGGCATCAATACCCATTCCCGAGGACCCGCCATGGCCGAAGCCGTCGCCGACTTTTTCTGGAAACGCCTGGCCGAGTGGGGGGTGAAGAAGATCTTCGGCTATCCCGGTGACGGCATCAACGGCCTGCTCGGCGCCCTCCAGCGCAACGACCTGCCTTTCGAGTTCATCCAGGTCCGGCACGAGGAGATGGCTGCGTTCATGGCCGCGGCCTACGCCAAGTTCACCGGTGAGGTTGGCGTCTGCATGGCAACCTCCGGGCCCGGTGCGACGCACCTGTTGACCGGGATGTACGACGCCCATCTCGATCACGTCCCGCTTCTCGCGATCTGCGGGCAGCAGGCGCGCAACGTCAACGGCGCGCACTACCAGCAGGAGTTCGACCTCACGAGCGTCTTCAAGGACGTCGCCGCCTACGTGCAGCAGGCGTCCTCGCCCGCGCAGGTCCGCCACATCGTCGACCGCGCCATGCGGATCGCCAAGGCCGAACGGAAGGTTTCGGCCATCATTCTGCCAAACGACCTACAGGATGTTCCCTACGAGGCGCCCGTGCGCAAGCACGGCAATACCTTCTCGGGCGTCGGCTACACCGCGCCGAAGGTCGTGCCCTTCGATACCGATCTGCGTCGCGCCGCCGACGTGCTGAACGCCGGCAAGAAGGTCGCGATCCTGGTCGGTGCGGGCGCGCTGCATGCCACCGATGAGGTCATCGCCGTCGCCAACAAGCTTCAGGCTGGTGTCGCGAAGGCCCTCCTCGGCAAGGCGGCTCTCCCCGACGACCTGCCTTTCGTGACCGGCACCATCGGCCTGCTCGGGTCCAAGCCCTCATCGGACATGATGGAGGATTGCGATACCCTCCTCATGGTCGGCTCCGGCTTCCCTTGGGCTGAGTTCCTGCCGAAGGAGGGGCAGGCGCGTGGCGTGCAGATCGACATTTCCCCGGAGATGCTGTCGTTGCGCTATCCCATGGAGGTGCCGCTGTGCGGCGAGTCCGCCGAGACCTTGCGTGCCCTGCTCCCCCTGCTCGACCAGAAGAAAGAGGGCGGCTCCTGGCGCACCGGCATCGAGAAGGGGATGGTTTCCTGGTGGAAGGAGGCCGAGGACCGCGCGATGGCCAAGGCCAATCCGGTCAACCCGCAGCGCGTGACATGGGAACTCTCGCCGCGCATGCCCGAGCGGGCGATCATCACCTCGGATTCCGGCTCCTGCGCCAACTGGTTCGCCCGTGACCTCAAGATGCGCCGCGGCCAGATGTGCTCGCTATCCGGCGGTCTCGCCTCCATGGGTGCCGCGGTCCCCTATGCCATCGCCGCCAAGGTGGCCCATCCCGACCGGCCGGTGATCGCCCTCGTCGGAGACGGGGCCATGCAGATGAACAACATGGCCGAGTTGATCACGGTCTCGAAGTACATGCACCGCTGGTCCAACAAGACCTGGATTTGCTGCGTGTTCAACAACGAGGACCTGAACCAGGTGACCTGGGAGCAGCGGGTGATGGAGGGCAACCCCAAGTTCGAGGCGAGCCAGACTATCCCGAACGTGCCCTATCACAAGTTCGCAGAGCTGATCGGCCTCAAGGGCATCTACGTCGATGATCCCACCCGGATGGGCGCGGCCTGGGACGAGGCGCTCGCGAGCTCGGTGCCGGTGGTGCTGGAGGTGAAGACCGACCCCGAGGTGCCGCCGCTGCCGCCGTTCTTCACGCTCCAGCAGGTGCAGAACTTCATGTCGATGCTCGGCAAGGGCGATCCGAAGGAGCGCCATCTCCTCGTCGACACTGCGCGTCAGGTGCTGAGTTCCGTCCTACCCGGCAGCAAGTAGGACGGCTTCCACGGCATGCGTGACGATCAGGGGATCGGAACGGTGCGGGCGCGGGCCTTCACCGTTCCCACCGACGCGCCGGAGGCGGACGGGACGCTCAGTTGGGACGAGACGACCATCGTCGTCGTCCATGTCGAGGCCGGTGGTGAGACCGGCCTCGGCTACAGCTACACCGACGCAAGTATCGCGCGCTTGATTGTAGGCACGCTCGCATCGCGTCTTACCGGGTTGTCCGCCTTCGACATCCCGCGGGCCAATGCCGTGCTGTGGGGCGCCGTGCGGAACCTCGGGCGCTCCGGGCTCGCCGCCACGGCGATCTCGGCATTGGACACCGCCTTGTGGGACCTCAAGGCACGCCTCCTCGACGTATCCCTGGCAAGCCTGTTCGGGCAGGCGCGGGAACACGCGGAGATCTACGGAAGCGGCGGCTTTACGAGCTACGACGACCGGCAGTTGCGCGAGCAGCTTGCCGGGTGGGTCGAGCGGGATGGCTGCCGGGCGGTGAAGATGAAGGTCGGCAGCGCTCCCGAGCGCGACCCGGCGCGCATGGCGGTCGCAAAGGCGGCCATCGGCAATGCACGCCTGTTCATCGATGCCAACGGCGCCTTTACACCGAAGCGCGCCATCGGCGCCGCGCAGGTGGCGGAGCGGTTCGGCGTCATATGGTTCGAAGAGCCCGTGTCCAGCGACGATCCCGCGGGTATGGCTTACGTCCGTGCCTCTGCACCTGCCAGCATGGAGGTCGCCGCGGGTGAGTACGTCTATACCCTGGACGACTTGCGTCGGCTGCTCGACGCAGGGGCGGTCGATGTGGCCCAGGCGGACGTGACCCGTTGCGGCGGCTATAGCGGCTTCCTGAAGATGGCGGCCCTTTGCGAGGCGGCGCATATCGACCTCTCTGGTCACTGCGCCCCTGCCCTGCACCTCCCGGTGGCCGTTGCTGCCCCCCGCTTCAGACACCTCGAATGGTTCCACGACCACGCCCGCATCGAGCGGATGCTGTTCGACGGGGCACCCGTGCCGCACGATGGCGTGATCACCCCCGACCTGACCCGGCCGGGCCATGGCCTGATCCTCAAGACTCGGGACGCCGATGCCTATGCCGTCTGACCGCGCCTCCCGACCGCCGAGACGACGCGCCGCCAGCGTCAAACGTCGTGTCGCACCCGTACGTGTCGAGGCCGCCGTCCACCCGGTGGTGGTCCTCGCCGCGGTGGCGGCGGGGGCCGGTCTGCTGACTTGGTTCGCCGCCGGGCGCTCCAAGCCTCTGGGGCTTGCCGCCGGCGGTCGCAGCTACAGCTCACGGGGGCACGATGTCACCGCGAGCGCGGCGCAGCGCCTGAACCACGCCTCGACGATGCTCGCCGCCTCGGTACTGTTCGATTCCGGCCTGGAGCACTACCGCGGCCAGTTCTTCAACCGGGCGATGTACACACCCATCGTCGTGTCCAGCGTCACCCTCGCAGCATCCCTGCACGGGGCCGGCGACACCGACACCGGTAGCTCCCGCGTCCGGCACGCAGTGCAGGCGCTCGCCGGCCTGACAGGGCTGATCGGCTTCGGTTTCCACGCCTACAACGTCGGCAAGCGCGAGGGCGGCTACTCCTTCCAGAACCTGTTCTATTCCGCCCCCATCGGCGCGCCGATGGCGCTGACGCTGGCCGGCGTCCTCGGGGTCGTCGCCGAACGCGTGCGCGACGCCGACCCTGACGAGCCCCACCTCGCCGGTCTATCGGCCGGACGTTCCTTGGCAGTCGCCACGGCGGGCATGCTCGTCGGCACGACTCTGGAGGCTGGGCTGCTTCACTTCCGGGGTGCCTTCCAGAACCCGGCGATGTTCGTTCCCGTCACCCTGCCGCCGCTCGCCGCCGCCCTTCTCGTCCGGGCCGCGACCAAGCCGGAGGGAGCGAGCCAAGCTACCGCCAAGTGGGGGATGTGGGCGGTGTCGGCGATGGGCGTCGGCGGCGTCGCCTTCCACGCCTACGGCGTCGCCCGGATGATGGGCGGCTGGGCCAATTGGCGCCAGAACCTCATCGACGGGCCGCCGCTGCCGGCCCCACCTTCTTTCTCCGGTGTCGCGCTCGGGGGGCTCGCGGCCCTCGAACTCATCGAACGCAGCCGCATCCGCTTTTGACCCCAAAGGATCCCATGCGTTCGAGACTGGACCTTTATCCGGGCTACGACGTGCTCGCGAAGCGCGACGGCCCGTCCTGGAACGCCAAGACCCGCGAGGTTTTGGAGAAACGGCTCGCCATCGGACCGGAGACCCGTCGCTTCTTCGACGAGGTCGAATGGTCGACGATGACGGCGCTGGCCGAGCGGATCGTCCCGCAACCCGCCGACCGGGCGGATCCGGTTCCGGTGGCCGCCCTCGTAGACCATAAGCTCGCGACCGATACCCGCGACGGCTACCGCAACGCCGAACTGCCCGGGGAGCGCGAGGCATGGCGCCTGGGACTGCGGGCCCTCGATAGCGAGGCACGGGCACGGTTCGGGGCACGCTTCCACGAGCTCGGCGCCTGGGCGCAGGACGAGCTTTTGAAGCTGGCCGAGAAGGGTGACCTGGATAGCGCTGTCTGGGAGGGCATGCCCTCGAAGCTGTTCTTTCACCAGCGCATCCTCGCCGACGTGGTGAAGGCGTACTACGCCCACCCCACGGCCTGGAACGAGATCGGCTGGGGCGGGCCGGCGAGCCCGCGCGGCTACGTCCGCATGGATTTCGACCGCCGCGACCCCTGGGAGGCCGCCGAGGCCAAGCCTGGCCGCGAGGACGAGGCCTACCAAGAGAACCTCCGGGTCGGCCGATAAGGATACCTCCCTCGATGCGCATCCCCGGCCTCGGCAACGCCGCCGACAACCCCAAGCACGTCACGCCCGGCGACGACCCGGAGCACCATCCCCGCGCCCGCGACGGTCGCGCTCCCAACGTCATGCGGATCGGCGAATGGGTGCCGATGCGCCAGCACCGGGACGAGGAGGAGGTCGACTTCGCCATCGTCGGCACCGGAGCGGGCGGCGGAACCCTGGCCTGTCGGCTCGCGGAGGGCGGCCTGTCGGTCGTGGCCTTCGACGCCGGCCCGTATTTCCGGCCGCTGGAGGACTTCGCCTCGGACGAGAGCCACCAATCCAAACTCTATTGGACGGACGAACGCATCGTCGACGGCGAGAACCCGCTGCAGATGGGCTCGAACAATTCCGGCAAGGCGGTGGGCGGCTCGACTGTGCACTACGCCATGGTGGCCCTGCGCTTCCGGCCGGAATGGTTCAAGACCCGCACCCTGATGGGCTACGGCGCCGATTGGCCCCTCGATTGGCGGGAGATGTGGCGTTACTACGATCAGGTCGAGGACGACCTGAAGATCTCCGGCCCGGTAAACTATCCCTGGGGGCCGTACCGGCGCCGCTATCACCGCCGCGCGCACGAGATCAACGCCGCCGCCAAGGTGCTGGCCCGGGGCGCGGAGGCGATGGGCATCGGTTGGACGCCGACGCCGCTCGCCACGGTCTCGGCCCCGCACGGCGACGCGCCTCCTTGCGTCTACCGCGGCTTCTGCACGCTGGGCTGTTCCACGAACGCCAAGCAGAGCGTGCTCGTGAGCTACCTGCCCCGCGCCCTGAAGGCCGGCGCCGAGATCCGCGACCTCGCCATGGTCGGGCGGATCGAGACGCGGAACGGGCGCGCGACCGGTGTCCACTACTTCCGTGAGGGGAAATGGCGGTTCCAGCGCGCGAAGAACGTCGTGGTGGCGGGCTACGCCATAGAGACGCCGCGGCTCCTCCTGAATTCGGCGAACCAGGAGTTTCCGGACGGACTTGCCAATTCCTCGGGCCTCGTCGGCAGGAACCTGATGGTTCAGGGCAACCAGGCGGTCTGGGGCGTCTTCGACGAGGAGATCCGCAGCTACAAGGGCCCACCATCACTGGCGATCAGCGAGCACTGGAACTACGACGACAAGGGCCATGGCCCTTTCGCGAAGGACTTCTTCGGCGGTTACTCCTACATGAGCCAGGGGCCGCTGCCGCAGCTATGGGCCAATACTCAGGCCTCCGCGCACGGCCTGTGGGGGGAGGCGCTGGTGGCCGAGATGCAGCGCTACAACCACGTCGCCGGGCTGAAGGTCGTCTCCGAGTACATGCCGCAGGAGCGCAACCGGGTGACGCTCGCGGACGTGAAGGACCAGTACGGTCTGCCGGTGGCACGCATCACCTACTCCTGGTGCGACAACGACAAGGCGCTGAACCGCCATGCCCTGAAGTTTTTGCGCGAGGCCCTGTCAGCCGCGGGCGGGCGCGAGGTCTGGGATCAGGGCGACGACACCTGCCACCTCAACGGCACGGCTCGCATGGGTGCCGACCCGCGCACCTCGGTGGTCGATGCCGATTGCCGGTCCTGGGACATCCCGAACCTGTACGTTTGCGATGGTTCGGTCTTCCCGACGGTGGGCGGCGTGAATCCCTCGCTCACGATTCAAGCGGTCGCGTTGCGCACCGCGGATCGGATACTCGCGAGACGGCGGTGACTACCATCCCCGGTCCACGGGACGAACGACAATTCCTCATCAGCCGACGGCTCGGCCATGAAGCGCCGCGAATGGCCACCGATGGTTCACCGTTCGCCCGCGTCCGAGAAACGTTCTGCGGGACGTTGGTTCGGGGGTGGACGCTGCCATGCCCGGTCCGTGCTCCCACACGGGTCGACTGGCATCCGAACCACGCCATCGGATCTCGCTTTGCCGTCGAGACGAACTCGTCCGCTCGCTCTGGCTGGTACCCGGCGACGAGGGCCGCTGAGGTCGCAGCGTGGCGAATGCCCGTACCGGCATTGTAGGTCAGGAGGAAACTGCGTTCGAGGATCCCGATGCCCGGCCTCCATGCCTCTCGCCAGACGTGCCGCCGTGTCGTTGCCGCTCCTCGGCACCGTTACTTGCGTCGGCCGCCGGCCCATCGGGAGGTGGGTCAGCCCGTATCTCGGCACGAAGCTCACGCTCCGCCGCCAGCCATAACTGCACCTCAACGCCATCCGGTCGATGGTTGCGCTCCCAAAGCTCGTAGGCTCGTTCTCGGATCTGCGCGAACGTGGGGTTCTGCGGCACTGCCATGGGGCGTCTGTCCGGGTATCAGATGGGTTCGCCCGACGACGCGTGAAGAGACGTCGGGTGAATGGCCTCGGCGGCCTCCTTCAAGAGCTTTCTCGCGATCTCGAAGGATTCCTCGCAAGCATTGAGCGTGGAAGGGGTTTCCAGCCGCGCAGGGTGTGCACCGGGGAAGCCAGCGCACGCAACGCGCAATTCAGGGCGCTTGCAGTTCGGAGGGCGCATCATCCTGGCGCAGGCCGGCGATCAAGGGGAACGCCAACACGCACAGCGCGGCCATGGTCCAGAACGCGCCGGCGCCGAGCGTACCGTAGAGCAGTCCGCCGGTCGCGGTCAGGATCGCCGACGCCACTCCCAGGCCGAGCGTGCCGTAGAGCGTCTGGGCGCTGGCGGAGAGACGCTGCGGCACGACCCTGGCGATCAGGTGCATGGCGGCCAGGTGCAGCAGCGCGAAGGTTAGGCCGTGCAACGGCTGGATGGCCGCCAGTACCGGCACCGCGGCCGTCGTGGCCATGGCCGACCAGCGCAGGACGCCGAGGCCGGCGGCCAGCAGGGCGGATCGGGCCGTGCCGAGGCGCGCCAGGATCCAGGGACCCACGAGCACGAAGACGAGCACCTCGGACGCGACCGCCTCCGACCAGAGCAGGCTGATCGCCCCCGGCCCGATGCCGGCTTCGCGCCAGCGTATGACCGCGAAGCCGTCGTTGAGGGCGTGGCTGCCGATGACGAGAGCGGCCACGAGGAGCACGCGCCGGAACGGCTTGAGAGCCAGCAGTTCGCGGATGCCGCTGAGGCCAAGGCTCGGCGGTCCGTCCCGCGCCGGGGCGGGTGGGACGCGCGCCGTCGCGGCTGCCATGACGAGGAACAGGAGGCCACTCGACACGATGACGCTCGCCAGGCCAGCCCTCGCGACAAGAAGGCCCGAAGCCAGGGTCCCGAGCACGAAGGCCGCCGAGCCCGCGCCCCGGACCCACCCGTAGGAGTAGGTGCGCTCCCGCCCCGCGGCGGCGAGCGCGAGCGCGTCCGCGAGCGGTGCGAGACCGGCAATGGCACAGGCGTGCAGCATGCTCACGGCCAGGAGCGGCCGGAATCCATACCCGGCGAGGTAAGCGAAGGAGATCAGCCCGGACGCCGTGGCGGCGATGCCGAGCACGGCCCTTGTCGCATCCTGTCGGTCGGCGATGTACCCGGCTACAGGCCCCGCGGCGAGGCGCATCAGCGTGCCCGCCGCGAGCACGAGGCCGATCTCAGCGGGACTAAGGCCACGCTCGCCGAGGAAGCTGGGAAGGAATGGGGTTTCGGTGCCGTAGGCTGCATAGAGCGCTCCCTGCAGCAGCACGAAGGCGGGGAAGGAACTCGCCAACAAACTCGACGCGGTCCCTTGCACTCCGCTTCTCGCCCCCATGCCGCCCGCTCCGAGCCGTCAGGCCGGTTCGGCAGACGCCCCGTCAGTCTGACCTTTCGGGCTGCTCGTGCCCAGCATGCGGCGACCAGCCATCCACATCGCCAAGCCGACCGCCGCGACGGCGGCCAGTACGAGGAAGGACGCCGGGAAGCCGAGATGCTGCGCGACGAGGCCCGCGAGCAACGGGCTCACGGTCGCGCCCGCGCCGTAAGCGGTCATGACGCCGCCGAGCCCGGCATTGGCGTGGCCGGTGTTATTCATGATCTTGGCCACGAGCGCGGGGACGGCGACACCGCCCAGGCCCATCGCGAAGCCTTCGAGCAACTGGACAGGAATGACCAGCCACCAGGACGCCGCGGAAGCCGCGAAGACGCCGCGGATAACGACCAGGCCGAGGGCGAGGGAGAGGACGCCGGCATGCCGGCGGCCTCTAGCGACGCGAGCTGCCAGGAGCGCCGCCCCGACCATGGTGGTTTGGGAGACCACGGTCATCACGCCGGTGGTCAGGCTCGGATCGGCACCGGCGGCCGTGCGCGCCTGCGCCAGAAACGGCAGCATGGCGCCGTTCGCGGTCTGATAGGCAAACACGGTCCCCGCGAGGAGCAAGAGGGGCTTGGTTTCGAATAGCACGCGAACGGTCGAGCGCTCGTCCCGCTCGCCGCCGCGTGCCGCTTCATGGTCGATGCTACCTTGGTCGAGGGTTAGCAGGACCCCGCAGGAGGCGACCGCCATGACCACGATGGCGATGGAGACGTAGCCGAGGCCAAGAGCGTAGCCGAGTACGCCGGAGAGGGCGGCATTGGCGGCGTTGCCTGCGTGGTTGTACGCCTCGTTGCGCGAGACTTGTTCGCCGTAGGCCTTTTGCCCGACGATGCCGAGCGTCACAGCCGCGATCAGCGGGGCGATGCTGGTATTCGCCACGCCGATGACGAGTTGGGATAGCGCAATTAGCCAGAGGTTGTTCGTCGAGACCAAGGCCACTGCCCCCATGGCGATGTCCACGACGGCCAGGGCCAGGGCGGCGCGCTTGGATGCCGTGCGGTCGATCAGGGCACCGACCGGCGTCGTGGCGAGGACGCCAGCGAGGCCAGCCAAGCCCATGGCGAAACCAGTCGCCGCCGGGTCGAAGCCCTGATGCTGCAGGTACACGCCCAGGAACGGCCCGAAACCCTCGCGTGCACCGGCCAGGGCGAAGTTGAGGGCGAGGAGGCTCGTGGCTGGCTGCATGGGCTGCCCTCGAACGCGGTCGCATTGGTCGCACTAAACCGCAGGAAAGGAGTTCCTTGACCCAGGTTTGCCTTTCGGGTCGCAGGCAAGCCTTTCGCGGCCGTCGGAGACTGTCGCGACATGGAGACTGGGGATGATTGCGGGAGCCAGGACCCGGCGCCCGCGCTCAGGTGCGTTGTCGCCATCCCGGTTCGGAACGAGGCCGAGCGGATCGGCGCTTGCCTTGAGGCCCTGGCCGCCCAGCAAAGTATCAGGGCAAGCGGGCTGGGCGTGGTGGCGTTTCTCAACAACTGCACCGACGCCACGGCACATGTGGTCGCAGCTCTTCAACCGTCCTTGGGCATCCCCGTCCGGATGATTAAGCGCTCGTACGAGGGCGCCAACGCGGGCTGGGCCCGGCGCGAG
Organism: Methylobacterium phyllostachyos; assembly: GCF_900103445.1. Lineage (GTDB taxonomy): Bacteria > Pseudomonadota > Alphaproteobacteria > Rhizobiales > Beijerinckiaceae > Methylobacterium > Methylobacterium phyllostachyos. The sequence continues at coordinate 196,931 of NZ_FNHS01000004.1, forward strand.
GCCATGGAGGCGGCTGCGGCTTGGTTGGAGGAAGGCGATACCGCGGACGGCGTAATCCTGACCACCGACGCGGACAGCCGGGTGTCACCCGACTGGGTCAGGCGCAACCTTGCCGCCATTACGGACGGGGTCGACGCCGTGGCCGGCAGGATCGCACTCGACGAGGTCGATGCCGCACGCCTACCAGATGCCCTGCATACGCGGGGTCGGCTCGAAGGGGGCTACGAGGCGAGGCTCGTCGAGCTTGAGGCCTTGATCGATCCGGTTCCGCACGACCCCTGGCCGCGCCACTGGACCACCTCCGGAGCGACACTCGCGGTCCGGCTCTCAACCTACCGGCGGGTCGGGGGGATGCCTCCCCTGGCCGTCGGCGAGGACAAGGCTTTCGTCTCTTCGCTTCTGTCGAGCGACGCACGGGTGCGCCATGATCCGGACATCCTCGTCGTCACCTCGGGCCGCCTGGATGGGCGTGCGCCGGGCGGGGCCGCGGACACGATGAAGCTTCGCTGCGAGGTGCCAGAGAGTCCGTGCGATCCGCGCCTTGAGCCGCTGCCTCGTGCCCTGTTCCGGTATGCCTGGCGGAGGAGACTCCGACGGCTCCACGCATCCGGGCGGCTGGACCAATTCTATTCCTGGGCCCCGTGGCTCGGCATCCGTGCCGACGAGGCGCGGGACATCGCCCGTTTGCAGGCGCTTGGTGCCCTGCTCGCCGCGGTGGAGGCCGCGAGTCCTTGTCTTACCTACCGCCCGCTTCGCCCGCGGGAACTGCCGCGGCATACCCGCTGGTCGAGCGCGGTCCTCCTCCTGATGCGCGGCGCGGGATGCCTCGGTCGGTCATTCCACGCCGCGCAAGACAAGTCTCTGGCTTACGGACAGGCCCGAGCGTCCCTGGAGAGAACCGGCGATACGTGAGGCAGGCAGCCTGATCTACCGCATGCAAAAGCATGCCGCCCGTCGGCTGCACTACGACTTTCGGCTGGAACTCGGCGGCGTCCTAAAGAGCTGGGCAGTTACGCGCGGCCCGAGTCTCGTTGCCGGCGATCGCCGTCTGGCTGTCGAGGTCGAGGACCATGGCCTCGACTACGCGGACTACGAGGGCGTGATCGCGTCCGGGAGCTACGGGGCGGGGGTCGTTCTGCTATGGGACAGCGGCACCTGGGAACCAGAGGGCGACCCGGAGGCGGCACTGGCGGCGGGCTCGCTCGCGTTCGCGCTGCATGGTGAGAAGCTGACGGGACGATGGCGTCTCACGCGCATGAAACCTCGGCCCCGCGAGCGGCATGTATCCTGGCTGCTCATCAAGTCCCATGACGCCGCGGCGCGCCAACCTGGCGAGCCGGACATCCTGGAAGAAAAGCCGCTGTCGGTCGTGACCGGCCGCACGGTCGAGGGAATCGCTGCAGCGGTGGCCTGACGGGAGGAGGCGCATGGATCAGAGGACACCGCCCGACCTAGCCTACGATGCCGTCGCGGCCGCCCGGCAGGTGGCCGTGGCCGCCGCGGCGCGTGCGAGCGGCCAGGACCGCGACGACGGCTTCCCCGCCGACGACGTCGCCGACCTCGCCAGCCTAGGCCTGCTCGCGGCGCCAATTCCAGCCAACGCAGGCGGCGCCGGCCTCGGCGAGGAGCCGGACGCGCGCGACCTCGCGAGGGTGCTGCGGCTCGTAGGCTACGGCAGTCTTGCGCTCGGTCGCATCTACGAGGGCCACGTCAACGCGCTTCAGCTCGTGGCGCGTTACGGCACCAAGGCTCAGGCGAAGCGCCTGTTCGCCGATGCACGCGCGGGACACCTGTTCGGGGTCTGGAACACCGACACGCCCGGCGATTGCCTGCGCTTGGGGGATGACCGCCGCCTGCAGGGCGTGAAGACGTTTGCGTCAGGCGCCGGCTTCGTCACCCGTGCCCTCGTGACGGTCAAGCGGGAGCCGGGCGCGCCGCCACTGATGCTGGTCGTGCCGCTGGAGCACGGTAACCGCGCCGACCTCACCGCGTGGCGAGCCCACGGGATGCGGGCGTCCGCGACCGGCACCGTTGACTTCGAAAACATCGCCGTCACCGACGACGATATCCTGGGCGTGTGGGACGACTACCACCGCCAGCCAACGTTCTCGGGCGGCGCTTGGCGCTTCGCGGCGGTGCAGCTCGGCGGCATCGAGGCCGTCTTCGATGCTTGGCGGGGACACCTTGCCGAGACCGGCCGCGGCAGCGACCCGCACCAGCTCGCCCGCCTCGGCGAGGGAGCCATTGCGGTCGTGGGCGCGCGAGGGTGGGTTGAGCGCGCCGCCCATGTCGTCGCCGAGGACGAGCTCGGGCCTGACAGCGTCGTCGCCTTCGTCAACCTCGCACGACTGGCGGTGGAGAGGGCCGGCCTGGACGTGCTGCAGCTCGCGCAGCGCTCAGTCGGCCTGCAAGGGTTCCTACGCGTGCACCCCCTGGAGCGGCTCTCGCGCGACCTAGCCACCTACCTTCGTCAGCCCGCGCCGGATCGTGCGTTGACCACCGCGGCCGCGGAAATCCTAGAAAGCCACGGCATCGCCGGCGATCTTTTCGAAGTGGGCGCCACGCCATGACACGGTACGCTCGTTCCCTGCCGCCAAGCTACTTCGACGAGCGCTACGCAAATAACCTCGACCCCTGGGAGTTCGAGACTAGCGACTACGAGCGGGCGAAATACGTGGCCACTCTCGATGCCCTGCCGCGGTCCCGTTACTCCTCCGCCTTGGAGGTCGGCTGCTCCATCGGCGTGCTGACCGAGGCACTGGCCAAGCGATCCGACGCCCTCGTGAGCCTTGACTTGGCGGCCCGCGCCCTGACACGGGCTCGCGACCGGTGCCGGGATCTGTCGCATGTGCGGTTCGAACTCGCCCAGGTGCCCGGACAGTGGCCCGACGGCACCTTCGATCTGATCCTGCTGTCGGAGGTGGTTTATTACCTCGATGCGGCCGACGTGACGCGCTTGGCGCATCGAGTTCGCGGCTGCCTGCGGCCGGGCGGCGACGTGGTTTTGGTCCATTGGACGGGTGAGACGCACTACCCGCTGACCGGCGACGAGGCGACCGAGCGCTTCATGGCCGGCGCCGACGATTTCTTGCGTACCCAACACCAGACTAGGTCGGACAAGTACCGCCTCGACGTGCTGGTGTGCCGCGAAAGACGTTTATGATGGTCCTTCGTCATTCAAGCTTGATAGCGATCCAGGTCCCCAGCGCCCGACGCCGGTGGCGAATCTCGTGGGTAGGTAATGGGCCTTGTACGGCAGGCTGATGAAAAGCTTTGTAATCCATGACCGCCCCTCCGCCCGGTGGGTGAGGAGGGGCGGACCAAACCTCAGTTGCTGGCGTTGCCGTCCCGCATCTGGCCCGTCGGCTCCTGGACGTGGGCTTCAAGGAACCAGAGTTGCTTGTCGACGGCGCGGGAGACCTCGGTGAATAAATCCGCCGTATCGGGGTCGCCCGCCTCGTCGGTCTCGTCGATGTTCTCACGCACCGCGTTGGCATAGGCGGCGTAGCTGTCTATCAGCGCGGCGATATGGTCAGCGATGGCATAGATGCCGGTCGGGTAGGCCGGGAGCTTGGTCGACCCTGCCACGACCTGCGCCGTGCCCAGCGCCGTGCCACCGAGTTGCACCGCCCGTTCGGCCACCTTGTCGTTGAGGCCGCTGATCTCGGCGCGGAAGCCGTCTAGCATCAGGTGGATGCCGATGAACTGCGGCCCCTTGAGGTTCCAGTGGGCCTGCTTGATCGCCAGCGCGAGGTCGATGCCGTCCGCTAGCCGTGCGTTAAGGGCGTCGATGGACACCCTCTTGGCGTTGGAATTGGTGTTGTTGCGGGTTTGGTGAGTACGCGGGGTGCTGCTCGTCGCCATGTCTCTGCTCCGTTATGCCGAGGCGGCAATTGTGGAGGACAGAGGAGGTTCCCTTTTCGAAGGTCGACCTGCGAGAGGGGCACAGCGTCCGGCCACGTAGGATCGCACACGAACGTCATGAGGTCGTCACAACGGACCCCAGATGCCGTCCCGACGATAACGGACGGAGGCACCAGCGTGTATCACCCCGACGGAGGTTCAAAGACACGGAACTCCCGTCGAAAAGGGGACTTCACCCGTACCTCTGATGGCGTGGCCCGTAGCGGCCCCCTCGAATGATGACGGAACGTGCAGATGGATCTTGGCATCAGCGGGCGGGTCGCGGTCGTGACGGGGGCCAAGTCGGGCATGGGCCGCTCGACCGCCGAACACCTTCTGCGAGAGGGCGTCCACGTTGTCCTGACCGACAAGGAAGGCCCCGAGCTGCAGGCCACGGCCAACGAACTGGCGGCGCTGGGTCAGGTTCGCGCCGTCGAGGCGGACCTGAGCACGGCCAAGGGGATCGACGTGCTCGCCGCCTTCGCCAACATGGCCTTCGACGACAAGCCTACCATCCTGGTCTGCGCCGCCGGCATCACCGGCGCATCGGGGGATTTCCTCGAACTGACCGATGACGACTGGCTTGAAGCGATCCAGACCGACCTTATGGCCGGAGTGCGCGCGACCAGGGCGTTCATCCCACACATGCGCAAGGCTGGCTGGGGCCGGGTCGTGCTGTTCTCGTCCGAGGACGCCGTGCAGCCCTACGTCGAGGAACTGCCCTACGCGGCCGCCAAGGCGGGCGTCCTGAACCTCGCGAAGGGGTTGTCCAAGGCCTACGGGCCGGACGGCGTGCTGGTGAACGCGGTCGGGCCGGCCTTCATCGCCACGCCGATGACCGACGCGCAGATGGAGAAGAAGTCGAAGGAGAAGGGCATCTCCTTCGACGAGGCCGTTCAGCAGACGCTGGACGAGGAGCGCCCCGGCATCGTCGCCAAGCGTCGCGGACGCGCGGAAGAGGTCGCCGCGGCCGTGACGTTCCTCTGCTCCGAACATGCCAGCTTCATCACCGGAGAGTTTCTGCGGGTCGACGGAGGCTCCGTCATGACCATGGGGGCGTAGGACCCCGATAGCCGGCAGCCCCTCCGAGCGTCGCGACGCCGAACGGGTCGCTGTCCGTGGCCTCCGTCGCGGGCGCGCCGGCGTCATCGGCGGGGCGACCGCGATGCCAGGAACCGCCGCCAGCGACTGGGGCTTCCCCTCGACCCCGGGGCAGGCCCGGACGGAAAGGAACGCCATGTCTACGGATACCGAGAAGCATCGCGAGTTGCTGGGCGCGCTGAGGGACTCCCAGGGCAAGGGCGACGGCAGCTTCGAGAAGGCCGTCACGGCTGCGTTCGAGCATGTCTTCGAGCACCTGGCCCGCCTGAACGACCACGTCTCGCCCGGCGGTCCGGACGGCGGCGACCGGCACCTGCAGCCGGGCGAGTCCCCGACGCTCCGGTAAGCCGATACGCGGCTGGGCGATCCTCGCGGGCTGACCCGGCCGGTAGCACCGCGGTCACGCCCATTCCAGGCCAGGTGCCGAACGCTTGACCCCGGCCAGCGCAGCCTAGCGGACCTAGTCGGCGCGAAAGCCGCCTGCCTGTGTATCCTGGCACCGGCATGGTGGCGGCAGGTCCCTGCCACCTTCACGCAAGGGCATACCGCCGGTCAGCAGGCGGACGAGCAGGTGCTCCAGCGGATCGGCCTGGTAGGGCTTCAGCAGCACGGGCACGTTCCGATAGCTTCCCTCCAGACCCTTCTGGCCATAGCCGGTCGCGAACAGGAACGGGGTGCCGCCCTCATGGAGCAGATCGGCGACCGGATAGCTCCGCGCATCGCCGAGGTTCACGTCTAGCACGGCGATGTCGAAGGACTCGGACCGGACCAGGCCGAGCGCCTTGTCGAGGCGCATGGCGACGGTCACCTCGCAGCCGAGGTCGAGCAGCATATCCTCCGCGAGCATGGCCACAAGGCTCTCGTCCTCGACCAGCAGCACACGGCGTCCGACCAGCAACGTCATGGCGCGCGCCGCCCTTCCACGGCTTCCTGGCCGACCCAGCCGAGGGTGGTCAGTGGGATCTCCAGCCTGCAGGTGACGCCCCCCGGGGCGTAGGTGATCATGGCGTTGCCGTCGAACTCCATGGGCAGCTGCCGCTCGATCAGGCGGGAGCCGAACCTCTTGCGGGTCGGCGCCATGACCAACGGTTCGCCGCGCTCTTCCCAAAGCAGGTCGAGCCGCTGGCGGTCGTCGTCCCTGTCATGCAGGGACCACGTCACCGCGACCTGACCTTCGGGAACCGTGAGGGCGCCGTACTTGGCAGCGTTGGTCATCAGTTCGTGGAGTGCCATGGCCAGCGTCACGGCCACCTTGGGATGCAACCTCGCGTCCGGCCCTTGTAGCTGAAAGCGGTTGACGTCGACCTCCGCCAGAAGGTGGGGGGCCAAGGCCCGCTCGATCACCTGCCGCAGGCTGGCGCCTTCCCAGTTGTCCTCGACCAGCACGTTGTGGGCGTTCGACAGGGCGGCCATGCGGGCGTCGAACACGGCGCGGACCGCCTGGTCCGTCTACCCGCGGAAGGTCTGCGCGGCGATGGATTGCACCGTCGCCAGGGTGTTCTTCACCCGGTGATTGAGTTCGTTGATCAGCAGGCGCTGGCGCTCGGCCGCCGCCTTCTCCTCGCTGATGTCCCGCACCTCGATGATCGTGCCGATGATGTTGGTTGCGTCGTCGCGGATCGGGCTGGCGGTGAAGCCCACGGGGAAGAAATGCCCGTCCCGGTGGACGAAGACCTCCTCGCCCCGTTCCTGGTTGTTCTCGGGAAAGGCGCGGTCGATGGCGCATTCCTCCAGGGGAAACGGCCGGCCATCCGGATAGGTGTGGTGCACGATGTCGTGCAGCGGGCAGTCGCGGGCCAGAACCTCAGAGAGCGTCCAGCCGGTTAGCGCCTCGGCGGAGCGGTTCATGTAGATGCAGTGCTGGCGGTCATCCATCAGGAAGATGGAGACTGAGGCGTTGTTCAGCACCGCGTTAAGACGACGCTCGGTCTCGAAGAGCTGTCCACTCCCCCGCCGCAGGCTCACCAGGGGCGTGTTGGCGACGGCCTTCGACTGCAGCGGCTGCCGGGACTTCGGCACGGGCACGACCTTTCACGGGGATTGAGGCGGCACCCTGCGTGCGAGCCTTGGAGGGAGAAGTCGCGGGCCCGGGCAAGCCGGCGGGCGTCCGCGTAGGGTAAGACGACTCGGCGGGTGCAATGCACCTTCCCGCACGGTTGTTCCAGCCTCTGGGCGAGGTGAGACGGGCGTCATCCCTGGCCGCGAGACGGCGCCCTGCGGTCTGCCGTGCCGCGGCCTGACGGCCGCGCTCAGGCCGGGAAGGCGCGCAGGAAATCTTCCGCCTCGTACGGCTTCTTGACCACCGGGACTTGGGCGAAACCTGGCCGCCGCTGCGCGGCCCTCTCGCGCGGCTCGGGCACCAGCCTGTCCGGATCGACTCGGAAGGTAGCGTATACCGTAAGGCGCTACGCGAGTCCTGCTACGGGTCGTTCGGCCTTCGTTAACCGTGTCCTCGCACCTTGGGGGCCTGCGGGGGGTGTCGGGCGATGGCGGGGAAACGGGCTCGGGCGATGCCGGTGAACGACCGCCGGAAGTGGGAGGTCTGGCGGGCGGCCGACGAGATCCGCGCCGAGGGCGGGGAGCGGGTGGCCCTGCGCAACGTCTGGGCGCGGGTGAAGCGCAACGCGGGCGTGGCGGGCAACAACCAGGTCGTCGGCGAGCACCTGGCGCAGTGGGCCGAGGAGCGCGGCTACAGCCCAGTCATCGAGCTTGCGGGGATACCGGACAAGGTCTCGGCGCACCTCGCCAAGGCGGCCGTGGAGTTGTGGAAGGCGGCGCAGGACGAGGCGGCGATGGTGCTGGAGCGCGAGCGCGTCCGCATGGCCGAAGCCATCGCGACCGAGCGCGAACTCCGGAACGAGGCGCTGGGGATGGTCGACGCGCGCGAGGCCGTCATCGAGGCGCAGCGCGCCGAGATCGCGCGGCTGGGCGGCGAGCTCGAACGCATGAGGAAGCATGTGCGGACGGTGCGGGCGCTCGCCTTCTGGCGGAGGGTGGCGCAGGAGGTTTGGGAGATCCTGCCGGAACGGGAGGCGATGCACCTGAAGGAGATCGTGCCGAGGATCGGGCACGAGTTCGTCAAGGAGGCCGAGGCTTACACGGATGAATGGGGGACGGACCTGCTCCGAGGCGTTATCGACCAGCGGGTCAAGTTCAAGAAGCTCTTCGCCGCCGAGGGCTCGGGCCGCTACCGCCGGCGCCGGCCCGAGGACGACGCCGCCTGACGGACGGTGACGGGACCGGGTCGGCAGGAGGAACGGCGGCGGGAGGAACGGCACGGCTATGCCGGCATTGTCCCCGGCGAACGTCCTCCAGGTTGCGTCACGAACGGTCCCGGCACGATGAAGGCGGGTACGAGCATTCCGGGACCGGCGCCGACCGGCGCCGCGCCCGCTCGCAGGAACCATACGGGCTACAACAACCGCGACGCCATCAGGCTGCTTTTCATCCTGGCCCTTGGCAGCGAACCGGTTGACCCCGCGCGGGCCAGTCCGGGCGATCCCCGGGTGTTCCGCGGCGAGAAGCGGGCGATGGCCATGGACTTCCTCGTCCGCTACCCGGACTACCTGGCCGATGCGCTGTTGGAACTGTACGAGACCGAGCGCACTCCGTCGCTGCTCTCGCAGGCCGAGGCGATCTTCGATGCCGACGAGCCCAGCGAAAGGCTGGTGGGCATGGTCCGCTGGCACCGGGGGGCCTTCCAGAACATCGAGACAGCCCTGTCCATCCTCCGCGCCTACGGGATGGTGACGCCGTTGCGTCAGACGGGCGGCCACCGCCGGCACGATTTCCGCATCGAGCCGCCGGCGTTCCCGTTCATGGAGGACGTGATCCGGCAGCAACCGTCGCTGGCTTGGTATCGGGACAGGGCCGGTCTGGTTTCGACGCTCGCCGGCCTGCGCAGCGGGTCCAGCCTCAAGGACGATCAGTACCTCCACCGGGAATACAGGGATGCGCCGCTTGGCACCGAGATCCCGTCCATCAAGGACCGGGTCCTGGCCCGCATCCGGCGGCTGAGGGCCGAGGCATGACGACGACGCCGACGAACGCCGACGACTGGGTCGGGCTGATTGCGGCGAAGGCCAAGGTCTCGCTGGAGGAGGTCCAGGCGGTCCTCGATCGCCACGGCATCGTGCCCCAGTCGGCCCTGCCACGCCGCCGCCAGCTTCGCGTCGCGTGGATCTCGCTCGCCGGGCGCAAGCAGGGCACCGACGATGACGGCGACATCGACTTCCGCTGGCCCGAGGGCGACGGCGAGATGGGTCCGGGGCTCTGGGCCTTCCTGTCGGACAGGAACTCCCGGGGCAAGTCGAGCCTGCTCAACCTCGTCCAGGCGGCGCTTCGCGGCGAATTCCCGGGCATCGTGAAACCGGATGTCTGGGGCTGGCTGAGCCTCGTCGAGGTGGCGTTCCGCGTGGACGCGACCCTGTATCGCGTAAGGGTCGAGAAGGAGGCGGGCGAGGTCGATCCGCGCTCGGCGCGGGGGACGCTCTCGCGCGAGGACGGCGACGGCCGCATCGACCTCTATGCCGGGACGGCCGACAAGCCCTTCGAGAAGGCCGTGGCCGACAACATGATGGAGGAGTTCGGCTTCGGCTCCTTCCACGCCTACAACAGGATGCACGGTCCGCGCACCCACGGCTGGAACGCCATCGCCACCTCGTTCTTCGTCCACGGCCCCGGCACGGCCGTCTTCGGCAACGTCGTCCGCGACGGCGTTCCCCTGCGCCTGCTGCAGATGTTCATGGGCCTGCCGTGGATCACCACTTTCACGGCGGCGTCGACGGCGTTGAAGAAGGTCGGCGCCGAGGGCTCGAAGGCTCCGTCGGGCGAGCCCACCGGGGGCCGGCTGGCCGAGCGCCTCAAGGCGGCCGAGCAGGAACTGCGCGACCTGCGTTCCCGCAGCGGGTCGCGGGTGGACCGGCCGCGTCTTCGTATGGACCTCGTGACCCGCGATAGGGATACGATGGCGCTTCGCACGGCGGCCGTCGCCGCGCAGGAACGCGTCGACGCCCTCGACCGGCAGGCCGCCGCGGCGCGGGAGTCCGTTGCCGAGCTGAAGCGGACCCTGCAGCAGATGCGGGACGAGGCAGCGGCGGGCATGGTGTTCCGACGGCTTCGGCCGGTGTGCTGCCCGTCCTGCGACAACGGCATCGACGTCAAACGGTACGACACCGCGGAGGACGGGGGCACGTGCGCCCTCTGCGGCGAGAGGCATGTCGAGGGTGAGGAGGACGGCCCTCGCATCGACGACCTCCAGGCCGACGTGCACGAGGCGGAGCAGGTTTTGGCCCGCCTGAACGCGGAGCTCGCGGCCGCGCGTAGGCGCCTCCGCGAGGCCGAGACGGCCCGCGACGACAATCAGGCGCGCATCGGGGAGATCGCGGCGGAGCTCGCCTCGGCCGAGGACCCGGACGCGGAATTCCGCATGAGGGCCCTTGAGGCGCAGGCCGAGCAGTTGAGGGAGATCATCGCGGAGGCGGCGGCACCGGAGAAGACGGCCGCCGCCGACGATGCCTCGGTCCTGCGCCAGGTCGAGAAGGTCACGAAGGAGTTGTTCGAGGACCTGCAACGGGACGTCCTTAAGGAGGTCTCGGACGAGGTCGCCGCCCTCTCCCAACGCTTCGGTGTCCAGCACGTCGAGAGCATGAGCTGGTCCGGGAACAACGTCCTCGCTATCCGGCAGGGAGGGGCGGACCTCACATTCTCGGACCTGTCGCCCGGCGAGAACCTTAGGGTGCGCATCGCCGCTGCCCTGGCGGTCGTCGCCGTGGCACGCCGGCGGCGCTTCGGCCGGTATCCCGGCCTGCTCGTCCTCGACAGCCCGCGGTCGCAGGAGATGACCGACGACGATTTCGCCGCATTGATGGAGCGCGTGCAGGAGGTCATCACCGAGACCGGTGACACCCAGGTCATCGTCGGCGCCGCCACGAAGCCCACGCTGCTGGGAGTTGTCCCAGGCCAGCAAACGCTCCACGCTGACGGCGGCCGATTCCTTTTCTAAGGCGGGTACTAAGGTGGCGGAGGACGTTCTACGACGGCTTCTTGCCCGGGACGACGCCGAACCCGCCGACCTGTCGTCGGTCCCGCCCGGCAGGTTGCGCGAGGCCGTCCGCGCGATGGGCCGGGGCGTCGAGGGCGCCGACCTGTTCGTCGCGCTGGCCTCGCATCCCGATGCCGAGAAGGCGGCCCCGGCCGCGGTCGAGATCGTCCGGGAGGCCGGCGACGTCATCGCGATGGCCGGCATCGCCGCGTGGCTCGGCCATGGCGGTCGGTTGCGTCCGGAGGCGGCGGGCGTGCTCGGGCGCGCGTTCCTTGAGCGTGCCGGGGACCGCGCCAGCGATTACGGCGCGCGGTCCCAAGCGCTGAAGGCGGCGATGATCCTCGCGCAGTCGGACCGCGCCCTGCTGCGGCGGCTCCAGGCGGAGATGATCGAGCTCGACCCAGCGGACGATGGCGACTTCCTGCGCCATGCGGCCAACGTCACGGGCGCGCTCCTCGCACGGGAGCCGGACCCGGACCTGCACGCGGTGTTGGGCAAGCTGCTCGACGTCGAGGAGGCCGAGGACGAGGCCGCCATGGAGCTCGGGCTCGACGCGCTCCGCGCCGGCCTCGACGCCACGACGGAGGACGACGCGCTCCGGTCGTTCCGGGAAGCCCGGGACTGGTTCGGGCGGTCCGAGGCGACGAGCGAGGAGCGCCCGGACGCACAGCTCTATCGCCGCTGCCTGGACATGCTGGTCGCGTTCCAGGCCGGCCAGCCCCAAGGCGATGTCCGTTCCGGCATCGACGGCATCAAGGAGGCCGCCTTCGCGTACACGGCCTACCTCTCGCCCTCCGACCGGCCCGAGGAGACGTCTTCCTGGCTCGGCGCCAGGAGCCGGGAGCGGGTCCACTGGTCGACGCTCGCGCTCCGGCTGGGCGCCCTCGACACCAGTCTGGCGAAACGGGCCTGGCTCAACGCCGCCGCCGTCATCCAGGACGAGTTGGTCTCCGTCTACTCGGCGAGCCGCAGCATCATGGTGCGCGGCGCGGACGGGGGCCTTGAGGCCGTGCTGCAGCCCAGGATCGTCGGTGCCCTGCAAAGTGAGCTGCATTCCCTGGATACCCTCGACCAGTGGATCGAGGAGAACTCGGGGTCGGGGCTCCTGCCCGATGTCGCGGGGCTGCGCGCCCGGGTGGCCGCCGCCCGCGAGGGTGTCGTCGCCCACCGCCCTACTGAGGCGGCGCCCGGGAGCTCACCGGCCGCCGCCATCCTGGAGAGCATTCCCGAGGCGGGCCGGGCATCGGCGATGGCGCGCGTCGCCGGCGCCATGATGACGTTGGTCGGCGAGAGCATGTCCGCCGTGGTGTCGGACCTGTACGACGACATGATCAAGGACTTGGGCAGGAACGAGCACTTCCGCAGGTATCCGGAGGCTCGCGCCCTGTTCGAGGTCGCCCTGTGGCTGACCTTGCAGTTCGTGGTCCAGCGGAGCAACGCCGGCACCAGCACCTATAAGCGGGGCAAGTACCTGTTCGAGCGGGACCCGGCCAAGCTGCCGAAGGAGGAGGTCCTCCAGGAGAACTACCTCGACTTCCTGTGGGGCTCGCCCTCCGCGGGCATCCTGGGGGCCGAGGCCAGCGACATCGCCGGGGGCCGCGTCGACGTCCTGTTCAAGCACATGCGCTTCACCTTCGTGGCAGAGCTCAAGAAAACGGACCGCAAGCTTACGAACGCGCAGGTCGTGGCGGAGTACGGCCTCCAGGAGGTGGCCTACGGCGTGACGAACCTCTCCTTCGGCATCCTGATGATGCTCGACCTTCACGACCTGGGAGGCGGGCAGCCGGACATTTCCGAGCGTGTCTCCGTCCACCACGTCACGCCTCCATGGGGGACGACGGAGCACGCCGTCGTGCTCTTTCGGGTCCAGGGACGCCGTAAGACGCCCTCCAAGCTTTGAGGTTACCGAAAGCCCCTTGAAAGCAAGCGGCCCCGGGGCGGTACGTGCTTCCCCCACTTTCCGTTACACAACCAACCCGTCCGCGTTACAGACCACCCGAGTAACGGGGCGCTCCTCTACTGCACGAACGCTCGGCTGCAGGGGCGGCGATAGTCGCAGGTTACGTACTCCCGGCCAGGGAAGCGTTTACCGAGGCGCGAAACGAGGGGTTGTCACGATTCGTCGGATGGCGATCTCATGTCTCCAGACACGGAGGCCGCCATGCACGCACACGACATCGTCCAGCCGCTCGACGCCGGCCTGCAGCGCCTCGCCGGCGTGGCCTTCACATTGCACCAGGATCGCATCCAGGCCCGTCAGGAGGCCGCATACGAGCAGCGCGAGCGGAACCTCGGCGCCGTCGGCAAGGTGGCCGCCCGGGTCCGCGAGGATGCGAACACAATCGCCGCGCTGCAGGCCGAGGTCGCTAAGCTGCGCGCAGAGAGCGATCAGTGGCGCGTGCGGGCCCTCGGTGCGGAGGGGCGCCTGGAGGACGTCGCTGGTGCGCTCCGGACGCTGAGGGGTTCGCGCCGCGCGGCATGACGTCGGCACGTGTGCGCACACTGTCGTGCGCAGAGAGGCTGACAAGTTGTGCACGGGGCAAGGCACAAGCCCTCGAAGCAAGAATTCACACAAAAAAGAAGGGCCGCCCCGGCATCCGGGGCGGCCCTGTTCGTTTGCGGTGGCTGAGGCTGTCAGGCGGCCTTGAGGCCCACCGGCTCGGGCTGGTCATCGATGAGGTCCTGCAGGATCGCGAGGGCGGTCTCCCGGGGCGTCTCCTCGCAGACAGGGACCGGCCCAACGTCGGCCTTCACGATCTTGCCGATGTACCGGATTTCACCTCCGATCTTCGCGAACCCGGGCTCAACGCGGGTTTCCCGGCAGAGCGGTAGTTCAGGAATCGCCCTGACGCCCAGGGCGTGCTCGCCGATGCGCTTCGGGCCGTGCTGTGTCAGGCGGAGGAGATCGGCGTCGGACAGCTTGCCGATCCACTTCACGATGTCATCCGGGATTTCGGCCATCGAGGGCGCCGGGTGACGTCCGTCGGACGCCTTCGAGAGCGCGTGGTCGAAGAGCCACTGTCCGACGTCGACGCTGACGAGCGGCAGGGGCGCGCCCCCGTCGGCGGGGGGCGTCGCCGCGACCCGGTCCAGGGCGTCCTCGACCTCGTCGACGGCGGGCGCGGGGAACAGGTTCGGCAGGAGGCTCTTCGTCACCCACCGGCCGGCCTCCCAGACTACCTGTGTCATGGCCGCCATTGCCGCGATGACCGCTCTCATCATCCTACCGAGTGTGCGCATCTAACTGTCCCTTCCCGTTCGTACGTGGTCCCGCTCTCGATTGTCTCCGCACGCACGCATCCCACCAGGGGCGCGCGTACGGATTTTTCAGGGCCCCCAGATCCTCGCCGCGGCGGCCTGCGCCTCCGGGGTGTCCGACCGGGCGATAGGGAGGCCGGCACCGGTCATCTCGGCGTAGGAGGGCGCCCGGGCCCATACCTGCTTGGCGGTCGCTCGCTCGACCACGGCCCAGTAGCCCGACCACTCCACGACGGTCTCGCTTTCGTAGCCGTGGCCTTCGCGCATCCGGAGCCGAGTGGTTTCCAGGCTGAGCCCGGCGGCGAGGGCGAGGCGGCGGTGGAGGCGCGCCTCCGCCCCCGCGGGGTCTAGCTCATCGGCGGCGGCGTCCATCGGCACGTGCGCGAGGGAGCCGTCGGCCCCGAGGCGATGGACGACGTGCGATGCACCCCAGTAGCCGGCGCCCCGGGATGACGTCCCGGCCGGCGTCGAGACGAGCAGCGTGCCGGGCGCGGCGTCGACCTCGTGGACCGCGATCATGTCCAGACCGCTCGCTTCGTATCGGACAGGTCGCTGTGGATAACTGTTCGCGACGTGGCCGGTCGAGCGGTCGGCGAGCTCGGCGCCCCAGAGCCAGCGCGCGGCGTTCATGCGGACGGTGATCATCCGACGTTTATAGCCAAGGCACTGGCCGATAACAAGCAATCACAGTCGTTAACCACGATGGCCCGCCGCCCTTGCACGGAATAAGTGGTATCAAAAATCCACCAGAAACACTACCTTTGACGTGTTTATGGTTCTTATATTCGAGATGCTGCCCGAACTATTGTGGTCGAGCACCTCGGCGCGCATATTGTCGTCGTCACGACTTCAAGGGGCGCGCGGGGGCAGGGGCAAGAACAGCAAGGGCGTTGTCGAGCGTGTCGGTGCGGGAGCGCCTCGTGCACGCCTGCGCGGCGGTCGGCGGTCAGCGGCGGTGGGCCCGGATGCACTCCGTGTCGCCCTCCTACGTCGGCGCCGTCGTCTCCGGCGATGCCGAGCCCGGCCCGAAGATTTTGAGCGCCCTCGGCCTGCGTCGTGACGAGCCGACTTACCGTGCCGTCGAGGAGCCCACCGATGCAGACCAGTAAGCCGCCCCGCCCGGCGGCGTCCTATCGCGCCGAGCGGAAAGCCGCCGCGCGCATGCTCGCCAAGGTCAACAAGGTACAGGGCGCGCCGAGCCGCCAAGTCGCCCGCGACGTCGAGCGGTTCGAGGCCATGCGCCGCGTGTCCCGCGCCGCCGTCCACGGAGGGCAGGCCTGATGCGCACCGCCTTCGGTGACGGCCTCGTGACGCTCGACGCCCGCGAGACCCGCGCCCGCCTCGCCGAGGCCATGGCGGCGGCCAAGGCGCATCCGGCCTTCGCGGCGGGCCCGCGGTCCAAGTCGCTGCAGGATGCCGTCGGCGCGGTCGAGCGCGGGCTCATGATGGCGAGCAGGGAGGCGATCCACGCCCTGGACGTCGCCCTCGCGGAGGCCGACCGGCCGCCCACCGCAACCACGACCGCCGAGGCCCACGCGCAGATCGTCGAGGACCTCGACCGGGACCCCCCGCCGGCCCCGTCGCGGTCCGGCCCCCCGCTGCCGCCGCTCGGCCGGGGTCGCGTCCTCGTCCCCCCGCCGCGTCCCCGTCCCCAGCACCCGAGGCAGTCATGACCCTCATGTTCGATTTCCCGGAGGCGCCCGTCCCCGCCGAGCTCCCCGCCGGCCACGTTTGGGACCTCTCGGGCTTCAACCGCCGCGGACCCACGATGACCGCCCTGGCGCATGTCGAGTGCGGCCCGGGGGTCGTCATCCCGCACCGCCTCCGCGCATGCGCCGACGACCTCCCGCTGATGAACCTGGGCGCGCTCCGCATCCGCGGGCGGGCGGTCGTCGTCGGGGAATGGGAGCCGGTCCCGGACGGCGAGATCTGCATCGGCACGCTCCTGCGCCCGACGCTCCTCGGCGCCCCCGAGACCGTCGAGCTCACCGATTTCCTACCCCGGGTCCGCACCGCGGCCTGAGGGGTCCGTCGACGCGTCAGGCGGTCAGTGGCGCCCCACACCAGAAATGACCCCCATCCAGTCCAGAGGCAGACAGTGACCAAGCGCAAGAGAGTCCACCCCCTCACGAAGAAGGCCCCCGCGACGGTCCAGCCGGACGGCAGCTTCAGGCCGACCTGGCAGTACCGGGACGTCGACATCGTCGGCAGCGGCCGGAAGGGCTTCCGGATCAAGATCCGCTCCAGGCCGACGTGCGTCACGATGGGCGAGGCCATGGACCGTGTGGACAGCTACCACCGGCGACGCGCCGGTCAGGCCCGCAAGAACGTGATGCGGATGCTGAAGGTGGCGATGCTGCCGATGGACATCGGGTTAGCCAGCGAGGCCGAGATCGAAAGGTTCGTCGAGATGGGCCTCGTCCGATCCCGGGCGCCCGGACAGGTCTACTCGGCCACGCTCGGCTACAGCATCGGGCCAGTCTCAGTCCACACCGTCATCCGTCGCGCGATCCTGGAGGCGTGCATCGCAGCCAGCGCGGGAGAGAGCGTCAATTACGGCGTGACCGCCGACGAGCTCATCCGGGACCTCTCCGACGCCGGGTTCGAGATCGTCCCCAAGGCGACCGTCACCGCCGCGGCCTGATCGCCACCGTCGCGCGCCAGGCGGCAGTGGCGCCCCCGATCATTGAGCATCCCCCAGAACAGGAGAGCGTCCCATGCGGCGCAGCACCAGCGAGTTCAGGACCCAGTTCACCGCCTACGACCGTGCAACCGCCGTCATCCACACGGTCGACGACGCCGAAATCGTCATCGTCGAGGCCATCAAGGGTTCGATGAACCGCACCCGCGATATGAAGGAGCAGGCGCACGAGATCACGCAAGCCCTCGACACCGCCGGGTTCGAGATCCGGTACCGCCCCCTCGGCATCCTGCCTGACGAGGATGCCGCTCGGTACGGCAAGGCCCCAACGGAGGTTGCACGCCAGGAGGAAGCCGAGCGTCAGCGCGCCGTCGAACTCGGGCTCACCCCGCCGGCCGGGAGCGCGGCCCGCGTCGGCGAGGCGCGCCGGACCGGTGACTGGAGCAAGGTCTCCGACGCCGACTGGAAGGCCTGGGTGGACGTCCTGCGCCAGAGCAATCCAGCGGCCGCGGCGGAGTTCCTACCGACCTACCAGGACCTAGCCGGCCTCCATGGCCTGTACGTCCGGGGAGACGGTACGGTGAAGCGGCTGGACAGGGCGGCCTTCGATGCCGGTGTTCTCGGCATCATCGAGCGGGACTTAAAGCCTGACGAGGACGCCCCCGGCTACCTCAAGGCCGTCCGCCTCCTGCGGGGGGCGCTCCCGCGGTCAAGGAGATCGACGACGCCCTTGGCGGCGCGTCCCCGGACGGTTCCCAGGGTAACGTCTGGGCGCTCCGCCAGCGCATCGTCGACCGTCGCCCGCCCGCCGGACCGTTCTGGGGCGAGCCCGAGCGTGCGCCGGACGAGCCCGCGGCCGAGCCCAAGGTGAAGGCCGGGAGGGTCGTCGTCCTCGACGAGGCGGGCGAGCGCAAGCTCCAGGACCTCCTCGCCGGCAAGGCAGTCCCCACCGGCCGGCTCGTCGAGGTGACCTACCTGATGCCGAACGGGACCAAGAAGACCGTGCGGCACGCCGAGTTCGGGAAGCTGGATTCGTTGTCGTACGACCCGTCGCTGCCCGCGGGGGCGCACATCGAGGGGGCCCGGGTGCTGAGCGCCAGGGCGACGGTGAAGCTGGAGCCTGGTCGGCGGGTCGGAGCCGGAGTGCACGACCGCGAGGGCGCCGAGGGTGCCGAGGTCCTCGGCGTGTTCTGGACGGACGGGGTCGTCAGCTTCTCCGGCGACGGCGACAAGATCAGAGCGTTCCGTGACATGGCCGCCAGGGTCGCCGGCGGGGGCTCCATCAACGTGGGCGTTGAACCGGGCAAGCTCTATGGCACGCCCTCTGACGGAGCCGAATTCCGCGCCCTACTCGCCCGCCTGATCGCCATGCCGGACACGGAGGCCTCCGCCTGATGCGCGCCCTCCTCACCCTCACAGTGGGCGGCCCCGTGCGGGTCGCCACCACCGCGTTGGCCATCGTGGTCATCGCGGCGGTCGCCTCCGGCTCCGGATGGGACCTCCTCCGCGCGGCCTGGATGATGAGCCTCGCCGCGAGCGGGTTCACGCTCCTCTACGCCGTCCTGGCCCTCGTCGCGGCCGCCACGGGCGCCTGCGACGAGACCCCCGCCCCCGCGTCGGAGGAGGCCGACCGTGGCTGATCTCGCCGGCGCCCCCCAACCCTCGCTCCCCGACATCGCCGGCGCCGCATGGATCGAGGCACGCTACGACCACGGCACGATGCCCGAGGCCGCATTCCGGGTCATCGACGCTACCCGGCCGCCCGCCAGGCGGGCGCCGCCCCGTACCCCCACCGCCATGGAGGCCGCGTTCGCGCGCGCCCGCTCGTCCCGTTAGGAGCACCGATGCGTCTCGTCTCCCCCTCCGCCTTCCGCCGAAGCTGCCCCCCGTCGCCCGAGGGGCTTGCGCCGTCGTGAACCAAGTCGAGGGCGCTCTGCCGGTACCGGTCGCCCCCGCGCCGGCCGCGGACGCCCCGCTGCCGGAGGTCCTGGCCGTCGAGGCGGCCGCCCTGGCGGAAGTCGCCGATCCCGCCGTCCTGGCCGCGGCCCGGCGGGAGGCACGGGCGGCGTCGCTCGTGGCGGACCTCGACGCCGTCATCGCGAGCAACCCTCTCGGCGAGACCGTGCTGATGATCGGGCTGCAGCCGGCCAAGCCGCACGAACGGTCGGAGGCCCTCGGGCGCCGGGGTGCCCGGTGCGCGGGCTCAGCAGCCCGGCTCAGGGCATACCTTCGCGACTATGAGCACCCCCGGCACGCGGAGCTCGTCGACCTGCATGACCGCCTCTACGCCGAGGGCCGACGTCTGATGGACGAATCGCGAGGGCTCCCCGGCTAAGGGGCGCTTGTCGATTGCAACGCGACCCGTAGCATGGACCCGTGAGCAGGCATCGCCGCTCCTCGCCAGGGAAACCGCGACCATGACCGTGAAGACCGCCACCCGCAGCCGCACCCCCCTCACCGACGCCATCGAGGCCCGCATGGCCGAGGGCGGCCCCCGCCGACCCTTCGAGTACCCCAAGAGCGAGGCGGCGCTGGAGATCGAGAGCTACCTCCCCGAGCCGTATGTCCTGAAGACCACCCGGGGGCGCCCCGTGGCGATCTGGCGGTCGGACGACCTCGGCGAGGTCTGCGTGCTCCTCGGCGTCGACCAACTGCCCCGCGATTTCGTGCGGCAACTCGTGTTGATGCACGTCGCCGGCGTGAAGGAGGGACGTCGCGTCGAGAAGGTCCGCCGGCGCCATAAGGATTTCGCGGGGGCCGCCGAGCCGGCCGACGAGGAAGCCGCTGCGGCTCCAGGCATGCGCTGATGCGCGATCCCGATCTCCTGCGCCGGGCCGGCGAGGCCCTGTACGGTGACGGCGACTGGCGGCGCCCCATGGCCCGCCTCCTCGGTCCGCATCATCCCGACGGCCCCCGGGACGAGGTCGACCCCCGCTCCGTGTCGCGCTGGTCGAACGGGGGTCGGGAGATCCCCGACTGGATCTGGCCGGTCCTGGCCCGGCTCCTGCGGGAGCGGGCCGCCGACGCCGCCGAGGTCGCGCGGGACATAGAGGGCGCTTAACCGAAAGGGCCCCCGGATCGCTCCGGGGGCCCTTCTCTCATTCCGCGTCGTCCTCGTCCCCGTCGTCGCCCTCCGGCCGGAGCCGTTCCTCCGGGAGGGGCCAGTCCTTGATCCGCACCAGGATCTCCTCCAGCGACGTCGGGCGGTACCCCCAGACGTCGACGCCCGCGTCGCAGGACTGGGACGTCCCGCTGAACGCTCCATGGACGTGCCCGTGCAGGTGCAGGCTGCCATGGTAGGCGCCGTCCCAGGACCGCATCGGGTAATGATCAAGAATGATCCTGTGGCCACCGAGGTGGACCTTCAGCCGCTCGTGGATGCTATCCCAGGGCAGGACCAAGGTCCGGCGATGGTCGTGATTGCCCTTGATCAGGACCTTTCGGCCGTTGAGCTTGGCGAAGATCTCCGCGCAGCGTTCCGGGCTCGCCTTATAGGCGAAGTCGCCGAGATGATAGATGGTGTCCCGCCGCCCGACCGTGGCGTTCCAGGCGTCGATCATCAGCCGGTCCATCTCCTCGACGTCGCGGAACGGGCGGCCGGAATGGTCGATGGAGCCGCGGTGCCCGAAATGCGTGTCCGCGGTGAAGAGCACGCGGCCGGCCGGGTGGTGCGGGTCGAAAGCCTTCGTGGTCATGGCAGCCTCCGTGAAGGGGGGCTGCGCGCGCGGCGTCACGCCCCCGGGGGTGTCGGTTGGTTCCTGAAGGGGGGCGCTATTCGGCGTTTCACGGAGGCCTCTCGGGCGGGATCGAATCGCGAGGATCGCAGCTCGTGGCGGCGGGTCAACCGGGCTGGGGACGCGACCCTGTGCGATGGTGAAGGAACGGTGAAGGCGGGCCGCCGGCCGAGGGCTCACCGGTTGCACATAAGGGCGTCGGACCGGCCCGAAACCGGCATACGTTGAACGTAGCGAGGCCCTAAGCGTCATATCCTCCGCATAAGGCCATCCCGTTGAAACCCGCTCTGCATGTTCCTATTTCGTTCTCAACGCGGAGACGGTTGATGGACAGTTACGAATGGATCGCCGAAGCGGCCGCTGAGGAGCGCGACGCCATCGCCCGGGCCCTCGCCGAGGACCTCGCGGAGGCCTCCGGCCGCGGTGGGAGGGGATTCGTGCGGGCCGAGCGCCCGTCGGACCTCGCCAGGGCGCTGGGCCGGGACCGGCACGCTCAGGCGGCCCGGCGCACGTCCAGGGCCGCCTTCTCGGCCTCGTAGGCCTCCAGCACCGCGGCGACCCAAACCGCCATGCCCTCGCCCTTGAGGTCGAGGCGCTGGCTGTGGATGTAGTGCCGGAGCGTGATGGCCTGGGCGAGCTCGCGCTCCTGCCCGGGCTCGCCCTTCGCCGACGGCGGCCGGTGCGCTAGGATCGCCGAGGCCGCGCCGCCCAGCCGCTCCATGTCGAGGTAGGCGGCCATGGTCCGGCGGACGTCGTGTGGGGTCCACGGGCGGATGCCGTTCTGATCGAACAGGTCCGCCTCGGGGCGCAGCGTCACCCCGCCGTTCCGACCGGCCTTCGCCTTCCCCTGAAGCCGGTCGAACCACTGCGTCAGCCCGACCGGCGTCACCGCCTTGCCCGGGACGCGGGACGGGAACAGGAACCGCGACGTCGGATCGACGCGGTGGCGCCGGATGACGGCCAGGGCCTCGGGCGGGACCGGGATGGCGTGCGGGGTCTTCCCCTTCATCTCCGCCGCCGTCCACGTCCAGACTTCCCAGCCGGGCCGCTCCGGCCACGCCCGCGTCGTCGCCCGCAGCGTCCCCGTCAGGGCCCCGGCGCGCTGGCCCGTGAACACCACCGCGAACAGCGCCGCCAGCATTCCCGGGGCGGTCTCCTTAGCCGTCCCGCCCAGCGCCCGGTGCCGCTCCGCCAGGACGAGGGTGCGGGCGAGCTCGGGAAGGGTCGGCGTCCGGTCCCGAGGCTTAGAGGACCATTCCGTCGTCAGCCGCTCGCGCCACCAGGGGAACTCGACGGTTGTCAGGCCAGCCCGCGGGGCGTGGTGCTTCCAGGCCCAGTCCAGCGCCGCCTTGATCGCCTCGACCGTTTCCGCCGCGGCCGACGGCGACCGCTCCCGGTGCACGCGGTCCCGGACGCGGACGAGATGGTCAAGGGTGACGGACACGACGTCGACCCGCGCGAGGCTACCTTCGGCCGTTCGGCGGAGGTGGCGCTCGTACTGCTGGGCCCAGCGCCCCTTCAGCGTCGGCAGCTTGGTCTCCAGGAACAGGTCGACCAGGTCTCCCCATTGCCAGGGCCCGTTGAGCCGCCGCTCCTCCTCGGTCAGCTCGGCGAGCTCCACCGGGAATGCGGCGTCGACGGCGTCGGCGGCCGAGAGCCCGCGCCGGTGCGCCTCTCGGTAGACCTGCAGCCCCAGCCGGGGGTCCCGGCCCGTCTTCGCCGACGTCCGCGCCTGGTCAGCCGCGACCCGCGCCGCGGCCACCGTCAGGTCGGCCATGTCGCCGAGTGTGACGGAGCTCGTCCGGGTCTTGAGCAGCCACTTCCCCGACCGGCGCCGGACGCGCAGCACGAGCCCCTGGCAGAGGGTGTCGGAGAGCTCCAGGCCGGTCTCCTGCAGGGCGTCCCGCGCGATCAGGCCTTGGGCCCGGCGCACGTGGGCCTGGGTCAGCCGGTCCTTCTCCCGCGTGAAAGTTTCCTTGCCCGCCATCGACGCCTCCGTGCCGCGTACCACGGGCGTACCACGCCCAACCGCGAACGCCCAGGCAAGTCACCCTGGGGCGGAAAGGGGCGGAAAGCTGTGTGACATCAATGGCCCGGTTAACGGTGGATTGCTGCAGTCGCAGCATCCGGGGATGTGCTATTCAGCTTCCCAAGCTGAATGTCGTCGGTTCGATCCCGATCGCCCGCTCCAGTCTACCGAGCTTCGTCGCCTGACGCGATGTTGTCCTCATCGAAGAATTCTGCCCGTTGCGTCTTTCCGTGGCTCGGCCGGCGCGCCAGTGGCGTTCTATTCACCCGTCTAAAGACGTGTCAGCCGCAGGCGCCAAGCCGCGTCGTAGGGTGCCGCCCGTTTCGCCTCGGGCGAATCCGCGGGTTCGAGGGGCGAGCTGTGCTCGAGCAGGGCTCGGTCGCCCGGTTCTTCCTGCGTCAGCACGCAACCGCCCAGGATCGATGCAAGCGTCCAGACCAGGACGAACTTGCAGAGCCAAATCCGGAAAAGCCGCGATCCCGCCGCCATGCCTCGGCCGACAGTGCCGGAACCGAACCGGGCGCGGTGCGACCGGACCGGTCCCCAGATTTGCCCCGCGATGTGAACAAGCGCGTGCAAGTTGTCGGCCTCCGGCGCACGGCGGCCCCTTAGGCTGCTGCCCGCCCCTCGCTGGGGAGCAGCTCCCGGCTCGCCTGCTCGATGCGCACCAGCCAGCCCTCAGCGATCTCGGCGCGGCGCTCGGCCGCCTGGACCCGCGTCTCCATTGCTTGCAGCCGGGCGGATGCCTCCGCCTGAACCCTGCCGACCTGCGCCTCGGCGCGGGCGCGGAGCTCGCCGGCCTTGGCATCCGCCTGGGCCTGGATCTCGCGGACCAGCCCCTCCAAGGCACGGACCTCCTGTTGCGACCGCTTCAGTTCCTGCAGCAGGGTATCCTGCTCGGCGGCCTGCTCACGCAGACGCGCCTCCTGCTGCTGAGCCGCACTCTTGGCGGCGGTGAGGGTGTCGAGCACGCCGGTCCAGTCCGAGGCAACGCGACGTGGCACGGGTGCCGCGTCGCCCACCACAGCGAGCGTCGGAGAGGACTGGAGGGAGGCCGCCGGAGCCTTCTCCGGGCCATCCTGCCGGTGCGCAACGATATGCGCATCGAGATTGGCCCAGAACGCCTCGTCCATCGCTGGCATCGCCATTCCCTTCTACCGGTACCTGTCTCTGACGCCGCGTGCCGGGTGAGCGGAACCGGCACGATGCTTCAGACCCTGGGTTCGCATCTTCGCCCCGAAAACCCGCGGGCCGCCATTCGGGGTGATGCGCGAGACGGACGCCTAGCCGGGTCCGCCTCGGGCGTCTTGAAGGGGCTCTCAGGTCCCCGTCGCGCCGTTGCGGCGTGAGATCGGCTCGACGACGAATTCGGACTCGATTGTTTCGGCAATCCGCCGCAGCCATTCCTCGGCCGATGCGGCACGCTCCTCGGCGGCGCGGGCGCGCTCCTCCGCGGCTCGGATCAGGGTCGTGGCCTGCGCCTGAACCTCGTCGGTCCGCTGCTCGGCGGCTCGGACTTTCGCGTCGGCCTCGCGCAGGTCGGCCCGGACCTGATCGACGAGATCCTGGACGCGCAATTCGTAGTCCTGCGCGCGGTCCTCGACGGCGCGAATGTAGTGGGCGGCGCCCCGCACCCGCTCGAGCAAGCTCGACCATTTCGCGGCCGTCGGCGGCGATTGCAGGACAACGACCTTGGCCTCGGGTGCCGTGCCATCCTCGCTCGACACTGCCGCGTCAAGCGCCTCGCGCAGCCGATCAGGCTCGATCCGTCTTGACTGTTCCATGATGGATCCTGGGGCGGAAGGCGGGTGCGGTGAAGCTGGGACGTTTGTCGTCTCAGCCTTCCTGGACCTGCCCCATATGGCCGCCGAGCAGCAGCGTCTTGGCGGCCGCGTCGATCCGCGAGAGCCACTTTTCAGCGGTGTAGGCTCGCAGGTCGGCGACCCGCACCTGCTCCTCGGCTGCACGCACCCAAGCCTCCGCCTCGGCCTGGAGGGTGCGCACCCGCGCCTCTGCCTCGGCCCGGATCTCCTCCACTTGCGAATCGGCGTCCGCTTGGACGCGCTGGAGGCGGATATCGGCCCGCGTCTGAATCTCGTGGGCGCGCATCTCGGAAAGCTGCAGGCGCTGCTGGGTCTCCTTCAGCTCGCGCTGAAGAGTCTCGATCAGCACTTCGTGCGAGGCGCTCTGCTCCCGCAGACGCTTCTTCTGCTCGTCGGCGAGGCCGACCATGCCGTTGATGATGTCGAGGGTCGTCATCCAGTCCGAGACCGCGTCGGTCTGGGCTTCGGACGACATAGGACCCGATGTCGGGGCCGCGGCGGCGGCCTGGACCGGCTCGGCATCGTTGACGGCCTGCTGCGGCATCACCGCGGCGGGGGCGACTTCCTCGTCCAGGCTCAGCCGGAGGGCGGGCAGTTCGGCCGGACCGGACGTCGGTTTGAGCCTTAGGATCTCCGCAGAAGGCTTCTCGGAGATACGGTCCAGACTTTCCGCGACTTGCGTCAGGATGTGGGACCAAGAGGCTGTGGGAGCCGCGATCATGCTCATTGCTGCCTTTCTCGGGGCGAACATGGCATGATAAAGACACATACATGGTTAATGACTAGTTAATTGTGTATTAGTCCGCTAGCTTTTCATAAGTTCCTCCTAACCACAATTAATCTTCGTCGTCTCGGGCAAGGCGTGAGGTTCTCCGAGCGCCGCGAGAGTTTGCGTGACTGCCAAGGCCATATATCTCGATTAACACAGCCAATATGAAGCAATAGATGGTGGACACCCAATCTTGGAGACTGTACGATTTGAATGCCAATCCGACAAATCGGCGAAAAAAAGAATGGAGATGCCGTCTTACCGAGCGATCGACCCGCCGATAGAACTCAACCACGGCATCTATCGGCCTGATACCGGACTAACCGACTGTTGTTTGGCCATTCGCGAAACTAGATGCTGCAATCATAGATAATATCGACGGTCGGATTGGCCCGACCATCCTGAAGACCGCTCGGACGATCTCGCAAAGGACAAGCCGAGGCGGCTGCCCGACGCCGATCAAATCCACCTGCGTTCAGAACGATGCGGCACAACCGAAGGCCAACAAAAAACCCGCCTCGACAGGGCGAGGCGGGCATCTGCATGTTGCGCGCTGGCTAGGAAATTAGCAGCCGTCAGCCTTCACCGGGGCAGTCTGATGATCGGCCATCGTGTTGTTCATCGCACCGACCGTGCCGGGGGAAGCTGGCTGCTTGCCGCCCGCAAGATTGGCCGCACCCGGATCGGTGGCGTTCGGCTTGGCGTCCGTGTTCGACGGCTGAGAATTAGCGGTCTGCGTGGCACCCGCGTTGTTCATGGCGCCGACCGTCCCCGGAGAAGCCGGCTGATTGCCGCCCGCGAGGTTCTTGCTGGACTTGTCGACGTCGGAGCTCTTGGGGTTGGACGCTTGGTGATCCGGCGTCTTGGGCATCGTCGTCCCGGTGTTGCACGGCGCCGCCAGGGCGGGGCCGGCCACCAGGGCCATGAGCGCGACGGCGCTGGCCAGGTGTGAAACCTTCATCAAACGTTCCTCCGAGTATTTTACCCCGGGTCAATTGCTAGATCCACCCGGGAGTTCCGGGCATGGTTCCGGAAACGTCGCATTGTCGCATCGATAGCTCTGAAGTCGTCGGTCTTTCTCGGCCGCAACATCACGAGCGCCAAGGTTTGCGTCGCACGGCGTTGCGGCCGGCCCGTTGCGGCGGTGCAGCATCGCGCTTGCGCTCGGTCCCGGCCTGTCTGACAGTCCGGTTCGGCGTTTCGCCGCGCAGTCCGGATCGAATCGCATCCGTGGCGCGGTGAGGTGCGAGGGAGCGGATCCGGTGACGCGCGTAGACCTGAACTCGGACCTCGGCGAAGGCTTCGGCGCCTATACCAGTGGCGACGACGCGGCGATCCTGAGCCTTGTGACCTCCGCCAACGTCGCCTGCGGGTTGCACGCCGGGGATCCCGAGATCATGGCCCGTACCTTCGCTATGGCGAAGGTCAACGGCGTGGCGGTGGGCGCCCATCCTGGCTTCCCGGACCTGTGGGGTTTCGGCCGGCGCCGGATGCCGTTCAGTCCGGACGAGATCGAGCGGCTGGTTGCCTACCAGGTAGGCGCCGCGCAGGCGCTCGCCGCCTATTCCGGCCATCGCATCACCTACGTGAAGGCCCATGGGGCGCTGGCCAATCTCGCCGCCGAGGATCGGTCGGTGGCCGACGCCATCGCCCGGGCCGTGAGGGCGGTGGATCGCGACCTGGCGCTGCTGGCGATCGCGCTGACCGCGCAGGTTCCGGCGGGCGAGGCCTGCGGGCTCGACGTGCATCAGGAGATCTTCGCCGACCGGGGCTACACGGAGACGGGCCAGTTGATCCCCCGCGGGCAGCCGGGCGCCCTGATCACCGAGGCCGACGCGGCCGCCGCGCGGATCCTGCGCATGATCGAGGCGGGGGCGATCCTGACGGCCGGCGGCGCAATGCTGCCGACGCCGATCCACTCGATCTGCGTGCACGGTGATTCCGCCCATGCCGTCGCCACCGCCCGGGCGGTCAGGGTGCGTCTGGAGGGCGCCGGGGTGACGCTGGCGCCGTTCCGGCCATGAGCGCGGCTCTAACGGAACCGCGCCTCCTCGATGCGGGGGAGGCGGCGCTGGTGGTGGAGTTCGGAAACACAGTCGATCCGGCGATCAACGACCGGGTGCTGGCCCTCGACGAGGCCCTCGGCGCCGACCCGCCCGAGGGCCTGCGCGAGCGTGTGCCGACCTATCGCTCGCTGATGCTCCACTACGATCCCCTGGTGCTCGACCGGGCGACCCTCGCCGAACGGGTCCGGACCCTGGCGGCGTCCACGGCAACACAGACGGCCGGCACGACCCTTTGGACGCTGCCCTGCTGCTACGCGGAACCACATGGGGAGGACGTCGCCCAGGTGGCCGAGCGTACGGGCCTCTCGATCGACGCCATCGTGGCGGCCCATGCGGGGGCGACCTACCGGGTCTACATGTACGGCTTCGCCCCGGGCTTCGCCTATCTCGGCGGCTTGCCGGACATTCTGGCGGTGCCCAGGCGCCCGAGTCCGCGTCCGCCTCATCCGACCAATGCCGTGGTCATCGGCGGCGGGCTCGCGGCCGTCGCCACCGTGCCGATGCCCACCGGCTGGTACGTGATCGGCGCCACCCCGGCCCGGCTCTACGCGCCGGAGCGCGACCCGAGCTTCTTCATCGATGCCGGCGACCTGATCCGCTTCGAGCCCGTCGATACCGCGACCTTCGACGCGCTGGCAGCGCGGGAAGCCGCGGGCGAGCCGGTGGCGCGCCGCTGGGAGGCACGATGATGGCTGCCCTCACCATCGAGACCGCCGGCCCCGGGATCACGCTGCAGGATCGCGGTCGGCACGGCTTCCTCCGCTACGGCATCACCGCGGCGGGCCCGATGGACCCGCTGATGCACGCCACCGCCAACCGGGCCGTCGGCAATCCCCTCGATGCCACCGCCATCGAGATCTCTACCGGCGGCGTCACGGTCTCCGCGGAGGACGCCCCCCTCGAGATCGCGCTGGTGGCGCCGGGCTTCCGGGTCTCCCTCGACGGCGCGGCATTGCCGGTCGCCGTGGTGCTGAATTTGGAGCCGGGCCGGACGCTGGTGGTGCGGGCCGGCGCGGCGGGCTCGTGGGGCTATCTCGCGGTCGGCGGCCGCTTCGCCGTGGCGCCGGTCCTCGGATCCACCGCGACCCACACCCGCTCGGGTCTCGGCGGCCTCGACGGGCGCGCGCTCGCCGGCGGCGACCGCCTGTCCGTGGCCGACGGGCGGCCCGGCGACGCGGCCCCGCAACGGCTGATCGCCCCCTGGCTGGCGCGGGATCCCGGAACCGTCCGCGTCGTGCTCGGCCCACAGGACGATTATTTCGCGCCCGACCAGATCGCCGCATTCCTGGCCGGCCCCTGGACCGTCTCGCCCCGGGGCGACCGCATGGCCTGCTTCCTCGACGGTACGCCTCTTCGCCACGCGAAGGGCCACGACATCGTCTCCGACGGCATCGCCATGGGGGCGATCCAGGTGCCCGGCAACGGCCTGCCGATCGTGCTGATGGCCGACCGGCAATCCACCGGCGGCTATCCGAAGATCGCCACCGTGATCGGCGCCGATCTCGGACGCCTCGCCCAGGCGCGGGGCGGAATGCCGATCATGTTCCGGCCGGTTTCGGTGGATGAGGCGGTGGCGGCACGCCGGGCCGAGCGCGACATCCTGCGCGCGCCGGTGGCGCGGGAGCCGGTGGTGCGCACGAGCTTCGCGTCGGACTTCCTGCTCGGCCTCAATCTGGTGGATGGCGTCACCGACGGTCGCCCCTGAGGGTGCGACGCGCTATGGCCGGGGCCGGGCGACGCCCAGCCCCCGAATCGAACGCGAGCAGAAAGGCTTCCACGCATGGCTCACGCGGTCACCGCCCCGGGCACGCCGCCCATTCTCATCAATGAGCCCCTCGATGCCGACAGCGTCCGGCAGGCGCGGATCGATCTCGCCGCCTGCCTGCGCTGGGCCGCGCGCAACGGCCTGGAGGAAGGCATCTGCAATCATTTCTCGGCGGTGGTACCCGGGCGATCGGACCTGTTCCTGGTCAATCCCTACGGTCTCGCCTTCGCGGAGGTGACCGCGTCGAGCCTTCTGCTGTGCGACTTCAACGGCAACGTCATCGAGGGCGACGGCCAGCCGGAAGCCACAGCGTTTCATATCCATGCCGAGTTGCACCGGCTGAAGCCCCGGGCCCAGGCCGCTTTCCACACCCATATGCCCTACGCGACCGCGCTGGCTATGCTCGAGGGACAGCCCCTGCTGTGGGCGGGCCAGACGGCCCTGCGCTTCTACGGCCGCATCGCGGTGGACGAGGATTACAGCGGCTTGGCGCTCGATTCGCGCGAAGGTCAGCGTATTGCGCTGAGCACAGGCGAAGCCGATGTGGTGTTCCTGAAGAATCACGGCGTGATGGTGCTGGGCCGGACCATCGCGGAGGCCTGGGACGACCTCTACTATTTGGAACGCGCCGCACAGGCGCAGATCCTCGCCATGAGCACGGGGCGGACTCTGAAGGTGGTGCCCAAGGCGATCGTCAGGCACGTGGCCGCCCAGGAGGCGGCCGGCCGCGCCGAGAGCGCACGGCTTCATTTGGAGAGCGTCAAGCGTGTGCTGGCCCGGGACGAGCCGGCTTTCCTAGCGTGAGCGGACCGGTCACGGTGCGCCGCGGATCCGGTCGAGCAGAGCCGCGTCGGCATAGCCGTCCGCGGGCAGCCCGACCGATCCCTGGTAGGCGCGCAGTGCGGCCCGGGTCCTCGGGCCGATCTTGCCGTCGACCCCACCGGTGGCGAAGCCGCGCTCGGTGAGGCGGTTCTGGAGGTCGCGACGCTCGTCTCCCGTCAACGGCCGGTCGCCCCGGGGCCAGTCGCGGACGAGCCCCGGATCGCCGTGCAGGCGATCGGACAGGAGCGCCACGGTGAGTGCATAGGCCAGCGCCGTGTTGTAGCGCAGGATCACCGCAAAATTCGGCCGGAGCAGGAAGGCCGGACCACGGATTCCCGCAGGCAGGATCAGGGTCGCCCCAGCGTCGTCGGGCAGCGAGCCGCCATGCGCGGGCATCACGCCGAGAGCCCGCCACGCGGCAACGCTGCGCGACGTTGTCTCGTCGGCCAGCGCGGCGTCGAAGCCTTCGGGCAGCACCGCCTCGGCGCCCCAGCCCGCGCCAGAAACCCAACCGTGCGCGCGCAGATAGTTGGCCGTGGAGGCGAGCGCATCCGGCACAGAGGTCCAGATATCGCGCCGGCCATCGCCGTCGAAATCGACCGCGTAGCGCTGGTAGACACTCGGCATGAACTGGGTATGGCCCATGGCGCCGGCCCAGGATCCGGTCAGCCCGCCGGGCATCCGGTCGAGCGGTGCTTGATTCCAGGCGAGGATCTGCAGGGCCGAGGCCAGCTCGCCGCGCCAATAGGCGGCCCGGCCCGGATCACCGCAGGCGAGGGTCGCGAGGGAGCGGACCACCGGCTTGACCACGGCGGTGTTGTCGAGCACCGCGCCGAAGCTCGATTCGACGCCCCAGAAGGCCACCAGGATATGCCGGTCGATACCGTACCGGTCCTCGATGGCGGCCAGCGTGTCGGCAAACTCGGCGAGCTTGCGCTGCCCGGCCTCGATGCGCGCGGGTGTGACGCTGGCCTCGATGTAGTCCCAGATCGGCCGCACGAACTCGCCCTGGCTGCCGGTGGCGGCGAGCACGTCGGGATCCGGCGTCAATCCGGCGAGCTGTGCCTCCGCGACGCCCTGCGGAACGGCCTGTGCGGTCGCCCAATCGATCAGGCCGGCACGACAGGTCTCGAAGGCCGGCGGCGACGCCTCCGGCGCAGCGGCGGCGAGGGCCGGCGCGAAGGCGCAGGCGAGGCCGATGGCTGGAGACAGGTACGGCGTTCTGCTCATCGGGGATTCCGGTGCTCGCGATCCGCCCGAATTATCACATGCGGGACCGGTGCGCGGCTCCCGAAGCGGGTGCATGCGACCCGAGAGCCAGCATGGTCCCGGCCGCGCAAGGGCCCTGCATGGGCGCCACTGTCGTGCCGGGGACGCCGGACGCCCTACATCCCACGCTGTGAGCCCAACGGAGATCGCCCCGATGAAGCCAACAACCCTCGCGGCGATCGGTGCGGCCCTGCTCGCGGCTGGGCCGGCCCGTGCTCTGGAGGTCACTCGCAGCCGCGACGTCCCGGCGCCAGCCGCGGCGGTCTGGGCGCTGGTGGGGGATTTCTGCGCCATCCAGTTCTGGCACCCGCAGGTCGAACGCTGCATCCTTTCGGCGGATGACGACGATGATGGGATCCGCGCGCAGATTCGCGGTCTTGTGGTGAAGGGCGGCCTGGGCACGATCGTGGAAGTCGAGACCGCCCGCGACGAGGCCGGCATGAGCTACAGCTACGGCTTCATCCAGGGCCCGCTGCCGGTGCGGGCCTACAACGCGACCCTGGCAATCCGGCCGAACGGTAGCGGCTCGACAGTGATCTGGAGCGCGACCTTCGACGCCGAGGGCATGAACGATGCCGCGGCTGTCGCCGATATCGCCGGTGTCTTCGAAGCGGGGCTTGCCGGGATCGCCCGCGAGACGGCCAGATAAGGGCCGGGCGAATCGCGCGGGTGTAATATGGCCGGTGGCCCTCGCCACGGCTGCCGCGTGCACCGATGTGAGCGGCGTCGGTGCGACCGATCGCCCGGCTGAATTGCCAGAGGCAGGCTCAGGAGGCCGAGACCCGCATGCGCCGTCACCGCCACGCCAAGATCGTCGCCACCGTTGGCCCCGCCAGTTCGGCGCCCGACCAGCTCAAGGCCCTGTTCCTCGCCGGAGTCGACACCTTCCGGCTGAATTTCAGCCACGGCGTTCAGGAGGACCACGCCCGGGTCCATGCTGCGATCCGCGCCCTCGAGAAGGAGGTTGGCCGGCCGATCGGGATCCTTCAGGATCTGCAGGGACCCAAGATCCGGATCGGCACCTTGCAGGGCGGCCGGCTGGACCTCGAAGCTGGCGAGATGGTGCGCTTCGTCCTCGAAGGGTCCGAGGGCGACAAGCAGTCGATCCCGCTGCACCATCCGGAAATCTTCGACGCCGTGGTGCCCGGCCAGGAACTGCTGATCGACGACGGGCGGGTGCGGGTGCGGGTCACCGGGCCGGACCGGACCGCCATCACCGCCGAGGTGGTGACCGGCGGCCCGATCTCGAACCGCAAGGGCGTGAATCTGCCGGGCACACTGCTGGACCTGTCCCCCCTCACCGGGAAGGACCGGGCGGACCTCGCCTTCGGGCTCGAGCTCGGCGTCGATTGGGTAGCCCTGTCCTTCGTGCAGAAGCCCTCCGACGTCATCGAAGCGCGGGGGATCATCGGCGATCGCGCGGGGATCATGTCGAAGATCGAGAAACCCCAGGCGCTTGAGCGGATCGACGACATCATCCGCCTCTCAGACGCCGTCATGGTGGCCCGCGGCGATCTCGGCGTCGAAATCCCTCACGAGGACGTGCCGGGCCGTCAGAAGGAACTGATCCGCGCCTGCCGGCTCGCCGTGAAACCCGTGGTGGTAGCGACCCAGATGCTCGACTCGATGGTCAACGCCCCGGCACCGACCCGGGCCGAGGCTTCGGATGTCGCCACCGCGATCTATGACGGCGCCGATGCCGTGATGCTGTCGGCGGAATCGGCGACCGGCCGCTATCCCGTGGAGGCGGTCTCGATGATGGACCGGATCATCCGCAGCGTGGAGGGCCACAAGCTCTACCACTCGATCGTCGCCGCCTCCGAACCCGGTGAGGAGGAGACGCCACCCCACGCGGTGGCGACCGCGACCGCCAACCTCGCGGAGGCGATCCACGCCGCCGCGATCGTCGCCTACACCTCGAGCGGGACCACGGCGGCCAGGGTGGCGCGGAAGCGCCCCGCCGCCGCGATCCTGGCGTTGACCCCGAACCTCGCGACCTCGCGTCGGTTGAGCCTACTCTGGGGGGCGCACAGCGTTCAAACGGTCGATGTCGATTCCTATGAGGAGATGACTGCCAAAGCCTGCCAGCACGCCCAGGAAGAGGGTTTCGCCAAGCCGAACGACATCATCGTGGTCACCGCCGGCATCCCGTTCCACACAGCGGGCAACACCAACAACATCCGCCTGATGCAGGTCTAAGACGAGGTCCCCGGGTGGAACGCGGTCCGCCGCTCACCCGTTGAATCGAAAGCTGCGCCGTTTTGGCGCAAAACTGGAGGGCCATCCCATGAACCTGATCGGACGCCTCGTCACCAAGCTCCTCGGCAACGAGAACCGCCCCGTCGATCGCGACGACCGGAACGCCAGCACGGCGACGCCGATTGGCCGCCTCGTGACGAAGATCCTGGGCAAGTAAGTTCGCACCCGTGAACTCACACGCCGCGCGCCGTCGGGCGCGCGGCGAACCGGGCCCGCGGGATCAGTTCGCGACCGCGCCGGCCACGGCCTTCACGGTTGGGGCCGCCGGTACCGTGTGCCGCCAGAACGCGCCTGTCCGACCCTTCTCCAGGCCCTCCGCGTAGAGGGCGCGCATATAGGTCGTGTCGAAGCCCTTTGAGGCCGGCACCTTCGGCGCTTCCTCATCAATGTAGGTCAGATTGAAGCCGATGCCGTTGCCGTGCGCGAGCGCGTAAGTCGCGGTGAGCGTCGCCCGCGAGCGGGCACGGCTCGCTGTCGTGAACGAGCGCTCCACGATCGAGAGCGTGTTGTCCTTCGTGACCTCGAAGTCGGGCTCGAGACGGCCGTTGATCACGACGTAGATCTCGGCCTTGCCGCCGGTACGGATCCGCCCGTCGCGCAGCAGCAGCGTCTGGGGCAGCGTGAAGACCGGCGTCACGACCGAGCCGTCCACGTGCATTTCCTGGAAGCGCGCATCGCCCGCCGAGACGTCGATGAATTGCGGTGGAAACACCGCCGGAATGCTGGCCGAGGCGGCGAGCACGTCGCGGAACAGTTCGCGCGCGTTCGGTACGCCGCTCGCCGCGATGGCGCCCATGTTCCAGATCACCGCCCGCTGGGAGTCGAGGTTGGTGGTCACCACCATCAGGCGCCGGCCTTTGGCGTGTTCCTCGGCCACCGCGCGGATCAGGTCCGGTGTGACGTAGCGGTCTATGAGATTGCGCAGGCGCCCGTCGCCGAAGAGCCCGGAGCCGAACAGGACATTGGCGAGGTTGGGTGAGGCGACCAGTTCGCCGGCCACACCGCTCGTGTAGAACTCGGTCAGATAGGGATCGTAGGCCGAGCCGAGGAAAGCGAAGGGCGCGATCAGCGCGCCTGTCGAAACGCCGGAGACCAGGGTGAATTCCGGCCTCTGGCCCGAGGCCGTCCAGCCGTTGAGGATCCCGGCGCCGTAAGCGCCATCGCCGCCGCCGCCGGAAAGCGCGAGATAGGTGAATCCCTTCGCCCGGCGCTGCGGATTGGCAGCGAGTTCCGCGATCGTATCTACGGAAGCGTCCGCGTAGACGCGTGCCCCGGGGATGCCGGGGATGCTCGCGAGCGAGGCCTGCTCGGCGGTGTAGGGCGCGCGCGGAAGGCTGCCGCAGGCCGCGACCTGAACCGCCAGCCCGAGCGCGGCGAGCGCGCCCAGGCCTGTTTGACGGAAACCCATCCTCGTCACCCTGATCCGTGAAGCTCGGCTACTGTGCCACACCCAACGAGCTTGGCCGTCACCGACGTTCCGCCTTTGCCGGCCATGAAACGCGATAACGCGGTGCTGTTGCGTGGGGGTCACGATCGCACCGGATCGCGGCGCAAGCGGGGCCGGCCAGTTCCGTGGAGCCGCGGCCCAGCCGACGGCGCCGCCAGGGGCGTGACATTATCAGGCATATGGCTGAGGACACGCAGAGACGGCGCCCTCGGTTTGGCGGTGGACAGGGGCCGGTCCGGACGATCAGGCGCCCTTGCAACGCTCGTGAGCCCCGCGCTAGGGTTCCCCGCGGCTTGGCGAGACAGGGTGTCGCACCGCGGT
Source organism: Methylobacterium phyllostachyos (assembly GCF_900103445.1). Classification (GTDB taxonomy): domain Bacteria; phylum Pseudomonadota; class Alphaproteobacteria; order Rhizobiales; family Beijerinckiaceae; genus Methylobacterium; species Methylobacterium phyllostachyos. The sequence goes on from NZ_FNHS01000004.1 coordinate 232,181, forward strand.
GCGAGGGCTTTGGCGGGCGCATGGAGCAGCAGCCGGATGACGGGTTCGTCGCTCCGGCTTGTGCACGGCGAGCCAGAGCGCAACGCGAGCCGCAGGGGGCGGAGGGGAAAATGGAAGCCGTAGGCTGGACGGATGATCGCGTGGCACTCCTGCGCCGGCTGTGGGAGGACGGGCAGAGCGCGAGCAAAATCGCGGCGCAGCTCGGTGGCGTTACCCGCAACGCCGTGATCGGCAAGGTCCATCGCCTGGGTCTGGCGGGCCGCGCCCGTGGCGGGGAGGAAGCCACCGCTGCCGCCGCGCCGTCAAAGACTGTCGAGATCGAGACCGCCATCGCGGTTGTCGAGACGCAGGCCCCCGAGCCGGTGGCGATCCTGTCGCATCGGCCAACACCCGAATTTCCGGCGCCCAAGCCCGCGCCGGCGCCAACGGCCCTGGCGGTCTCCCAGCGCGTCACGATCATGGATCTGCGTGAATCCATGTGCCGTTGGCCGCTCGGCGATCCGACCACGCCCGAATTCCGGTTCTGCGGAGCCCGTTCGATCACCGGCCTGCCCTACTGCACCCATCACGCAGAGATCGCTTACCAGCCCGCGGCCGAGCGGAAGCGGGATCGCCGCGTCGCCTCCTTCCGCTAAGCGGAAGGGCGCTCAGGGTGGGGTCAGCCCGGCCTCGCGCAGGAACCGGGCAGTACCGGGATTGATGCGATCTGCCGGGACGAGACCGATGAGGTTTTTCGGGTCGGTGTCGGCCTCTCCGCCGCGGATGAGGGCGCGGATGATCCTGTAGGCCGTACCGGTATCGAAGCCGGGGCGTGCCAGGACGAAGCTCCATGAGCCGACGGTCGTGACTGGGCTTGCCTGCCCGGGAAAGCTGCCGGCCGGCACAACCAGCCGCTTCATCGGACTGCCGGGCTGGGCCAAGCTCGCGATCCCGGCCTCCGAGGGGCCGAAGAACCGGGCACCGCCCGGAGCCCGGGCCAGAGCCGCGAAGCCCGGCCAGTCGAGGCCGCCGCCCCAGAGCGCGTCGGCGCGGCCCTCCCGCACCAGCGTGGGGCCGTCCCCCGCGCGATCGAGCAGGATCGGACGGATGTCGTGCTCGGGATCGATCCCCGAGGCGGCGAGCGCGCGGCGGCCCATCAGGGTCAGGCCGGATTGGTGCGTGCCGAGTACCACAGCGCGCCCGCGCAGATCCGAGACCGACCGGATCGCGCTGTCCGCCGGGACCACGAACAGGCCGGGTGTCGGGTACATCGGGGCCAGCACGGTGATGCCGTCGGCCTCCGTGAAGGCCGGGTAGGCGTACTCGCCCTGCACCAACCCCAGATCGACGCGGCCGGCCCGCAGGAGGCCGAGGTTCTCGGCCGAGCCGGCACTGGCTAAGGTCGCGATGATCAGATCCGGGTCGGCCCGATGGAGGCCGTTCGCGAAGGTTGCCCCGAACGCCGGAAAGCCGCCGCCGGGGGTCGCGGTGGCCAGGGTCACATGCATGGCCTCCGCGGATCGGACGGGCCCCGCCGCTACGAGCCCCAGCGCCCCGAGTAGCGCCGTCCGGCGGGACGGCCAGCCACCCCGCCTGAGGGTCGCCATCCGCGACCTCATCGGAGCGCCACGCCGGGTCGTTCCGCACCCAGAGAACAACCTTCCACGAACCGCCCACCCATCAGCAATGCTGTTCCACAAATTGCCGGAAACATCATTGGAAGCGGAAAGAACTTTTGGCAACGGCACTTAGCCTGATTGCTCCCGTTGCGGCAACGCGATATCGCAGCCTTCCGTCCGGGTCCGACCCGGTCCTCCCGCTCCGGAGGCCTTGGTCACGTCCGACCGGACCGCCATCTGTCCAATCCCAACATGAGCAGGAGCTCCGCAATGGCCGATTCCCTCAACGCGCCGGCGAAGGTCGGCCATGGCCGTGTCTTTGGCTCGATCACCGAGACGATCGGGAATACCCCGCTGGTCCGCCTCAATCGCCTGCCGAAGGAGCAGGGCGTCGATGCTGAGATCCTCCTGAAGCTGGAGTTCTTCAACCCGATTGCCAGCGTCAAGGACCGGATCGGCGTCAATATGATCGACGCCTTGGAGGCCTCCGGCAAGTTGCAGCCCGGTGGCACGCTGGTTGAGCCGACCTCCGGCAATACCGGCATCGCGCTGGCCTTCACGGCCGCGGCCCGGGGCTACCGCCTGATCCTGGTCATGCCGGAGACCATGTCGCTGGAGCGGCGCAAGATGCTGGCCTTCCTGGGCGCGGAGCTGGCGCTCACCCCGGGCGCGCAGGGCATGAAGGGCGCCATCGCCAAGGCCGAGGAGCTGCTGAAGGAGATTCCGGGCTCGGTCATGCCGCAGCAATTCTCGAACCCGGCCAACCCCGAGATCCACCGGAAGACCACCGCCGAGGAGATCTGGAGCGACACCGGCGGCCAGCTCGACGCATTCGTCGCAGGTGTCGGCACCGGGGGCACGGTGACGGGCGTCGGCGAGGTGCTGAAGCCGCGCCTGCCGAACCTGAAGGTCTTCGCCGTAGAGCCTGAGGATTCCCCGGTGATCTCGGGCGGCCAGCCCGGTCCGCACAAGATCCAGGGCATCGGCGCTGGCTTCATCCCCGACAACCTTCACACCGACATCCTCGACGGCGTGCTGAAGGTGTCCAACCAGACCGCCTTCGAGACCGCCCGGGCGCTCGCCCGGCTGGAGGGTATCCCGGGCGGCATCTCGACCGGCGGCAATGTCGCCGCCGCGCTGGAGCTGGCCAAGCGGCCGGAGTTCCAGGGCAAGCGCATCGCGACCATCGCGTGCTCGTTTGCCGAGCGCTACATCTCGTCGGCGCTGTTCGACGGGATCGGCTGACCGCCACGGAGGTCCACCCCGCGCCGGATCGAACGGCGCGGGGTTCTCAATCGTCCGGACCCTACGGGCATTCTGCTGAGATCGCAGGCGCGGTCCTGTAAGAACAAACCGTTCGGCACGGTGATAGCGCCACCTGGATCTTCAATTTTTCAGTGGATCAACAACAAGAAAATAGATTATCGCAAACTCAAATTTTTGGCGATTGATCTGCGTTCACGTGACGTTATTATAAATATCAATCAAACAGACTTATCCTAATCTTTCGATTGCCTTCACGCCGCCGGCCTGGATCTTCAACGATCGTTCCGCTACCGCGGATCGTGCGACCGGTCGGAGATTCTGTCATGCGCTGCCTCCTCGTGATCCTGTGTAGCCTCTGGTCACAGGCGGTGCTGGCGCAGGGATTTGCGGTCCACGATCTGACGAAGCTCTCCGAAGACGCTCGGTCGGCGCTCGGAGGGGACACCGCCGTGCAGGCGCAGCCGCTCCAGCTCATTCTCACCTGTCCGAACTGCGAGGGTGCCCCCAAGGCCGCCCTGCAGCTGGGGCGCCTCACCGACGGGACCGAGAGCCGGATTCGGTCCGGTAAGACCACGATGGGAGCTCTGGAGACGATGTGTATCCAGAAGAATCCGGATTGCCGGCTGACCACCCTGCCAGCCGGCCCGGCGGTCGCGTGGATCACGTCTTACGCCTTCGGGACAGGCGCCGGTGCCACCGCCATCGTGCTGCGAGACGGCGATCTCCTGACGATCGACGCCCGATCGACCGATCGTGGGGCAGCGGAGGATGCGGTGCTACGCCTCGCCCAGAAACTCCTGCCGCGGATCGTCGGCCGCTGACATCGGGGCGGCCTCACCCGCGCGATCGCTCTGCCGGCGCAACCCTCGTCCGCCGCCTCCGTTGTCCCGCGAAGACGCAGAGAGGCGAGCCATGACCGGGCAGACAGAACGACCGTCGCTGAAGAATTTCGACGCCAACGCGGACCGCAACGGCCAGGATCTCGGCCAGGATTCGCCGCTGGATGTCGGCTTGCCTGCCCGCACGCAGGCGGACCTGAAGCGGGATCCGGCGGGCGACGCCGAAGCCGCACGGATTGCCTCCGGCACGCCCGGCTCCGATGCCACGGATGCGACCGAAGCCGAGACACCGCGCGAGAACCTCGACAAGCTGAAAGGCACGTCCGGCAAGACCGCGTCCGACAGCGGCTCGGACCTGAGCGAGGCGATCGACCGCGCAACGGCGGCCGTCGGCCAGGACGACGGGAAGCGCTGATGGCCCGGCCAACCAGCGAATCTGGGACCGTTACTCGCAAGCCCGACGATGCCGTCGGGTCGCACGGGGAGCCGCCCGCCGGCGGCGGCCACCAGACGGCCGATCAAGCGGCCATCACCGATATGGGCGGGGGCGGAAAGCCCCAGCCGGAGCCCAGGGACGCCTGGGGCGCCACGGGGGAGCCAGGTCGCTCGCCGCCGGATGTCGGCGGGTCGTCGGGTGGACATTCCGACCAGAAGGCGTCTCGGGGACCCGCCACCGATGCAAAGGTGGCGGACGGCCACTACCGGGCGGAACAGGAGAACCCGAAATGAGCGAGCGCGAGGAACAGGGGACCAAGCCCGAGGCGCCGAAGAACGTCGCGCCCGACGCGGTGAAGGACCCGAACGAGAAGACCGAGGGTCATCCGGGCGCCGCGCCGTCGAGCGGCGGAAGCCAGAACGACGAGACCGATCCCGGCAGCAGCTGACGCCTTCGCAATCCGACCGGCATCTCATCTGGTTTTGTATGAACGCGTCGGCTTACGCGTCCCTTACTGTCATCCTGAGCGGAGCGAAGTGACCGAAGGCAGCGGAACCTCGAACAGCGCGGCGCCTCCCTGGATTGCTCCGCTCCGCTCGCAAGGACGGAAGCGCCGGGATCAGGCGAGCTGGAACACGATCGGACCGGCGGCGAGCTTCACGTCGTCGGGCCGGCACCCGGTCTCGAGGCAGGCGTAGCGGATCGCGTCTTGACGCGAGCGGAAGATGCCCCCGGCCCGCCCGCCGGTCTCGACGGCGACCCAATGGCCCTGGCCGTCCTGGCCGACGAGGTAGGAGAGCGGCGTCCCGGCGGAGGCCGGCCGGGACGAATTCAACGCGACGGTCATGGTCGTCTTGGGGTTCACGCGGACCTCTCGGGTGCCGCCATGCCAAGCTAGGAGGCCCGGCATAAGGGTTCGATAGACCCGAGAGCGATCCGGAATAAGGACTGCATCAGCAACCGGACCTGAGCGCCCGGTTGCCGGCCGTTCACCTCCGGTGCCAGCTGTTCAGCTCAGGCCGCGCTGTCCTTCGAGGAGCGCTCGACGCGCTTGCGGTCGTTCGGGTCCAGCACGGTCTTGCGCAGCCGGATCGACTTCGGCGTCACCTCGACCAACTCGTCGTCCTGGATCCAGGCCAGCGAGCGCTCCAGGGTCATCCGGATCGGCGGCGTCAGGCGCACAGCCTCATCCTTCGATGTGGTGCGGATGTTGGTCAGCTTCTTGCCCTTGAGCACGTTCACCTCGAGATCGTTCTCGCGGTTGTGCTCGCCGATGATCATGCCCTGATAGACCTTCCAGCCGGGCTCGATCATCATCGGGCCGCGATCTTCGAGGTTCCACATGGCGTAGGCCACCGCCTCGCCCTTGTCGTTCGAGATCAGCACGCCGTTGCGGCGGCCGGCGATCTCGCCCTTGAAGGGCTCGTAGGCCTTAAACAGGCGGTTCATGATCGCCGTGCCGCGGGTGTCGGTCAGCAACTCGCCCTGATAGCCGATCAGGCCACGGGTCGGCGCATGGAACACGAGGCGCAGGCGGTCACCGCCCGACGGCCGCATCTCCAGCATCTCGGCTTTGCGCTCGGACATCTTCTGAACGACGACGCCCGAGTGCTCCTCGTCAACGTCGATCACCACCTCCTCGATCGGCTCGAGCAGGTTGCCGTCCTCGTCCTTCTCGAAGACGACCCGGGGGCGCGAGACCGCGATCTCGAAGCCCTCGCGGCGCATGGTCTCGATCAGGATGGCGAGCTGCAACTCGCCGCGGCCGGACACGTAGAACGAGTCCTTGTCGGCTGCCTCCTCGATCTTGAGCGTGACGTTGCCCTCGGCCTCCTTGAACAGGCGGTCGCGGATCATGCGGCTCGTGACCTTGTCGCCCTCGGTGCCGGCGAGCGGGCTGTCGTTCACGATGAACGACATCGTCACGGTCGGCGGATCGATCGGCTGCGCCTGGATCGGGGTCTCGACCTGCGGATCGCAGAAGGTGTCGGCCACCGTGCCCTTGATCAGGCCGGCGATCGAAACGATGTCGCCCGCCTCGCCGATATCGATCGGCGCGCGCTCCAGGCCCCGGAAGGCGAGGATCTTCGACACGCGGCCGGTCTCGACCACCTTGCCGTCGCGGGAGAGCACCTTGATCTGCTGGTTCGGCTTCACGGTGCCGGAGGCGATGCGCCCGGTGATGATCCGGCCGAGGAACGGGTTGGCCTCGAGCAGGGTGCCGAGCATCCGGAACGGCCCCTCCTCCACCTTGGCGGGGGGGACGTGCTTCAGAACGAGCTCGAACAGCGGCTCAAGGCCCACCGACGGGTCGGCCTCCGGGCTGTCGGCCATCCAGCCGTTGCGGCCCGAGCCGTAGAGGATCGGGAAGTCGAGCTGCTCGTCCGTGGCGTCGAGGGCTGCGAAGAGGTCGAACACCTCGTTCACGACCTCGGTGATGCGGGCATCCGGGCGATCGACCTTGTTGATCGCCACGATCGGGCGCAGGCCGATCTTGAGCGCCTTGCCGACCACGAACTTGGTCTGCGGCATCGGCCCCTCAGCGGCATCGACCAGGACGATCACGCCGTCGACCATCGACAGGATGCGCTCGACCTCGCCGCCAAAATCGGCGTGGCCGGGGGTGTCGACGATGTTAACGCGGGTGTCCTTCCAGAGGACCGAAGTGGCCTTTGCCAGGATCGTGATGCCACGTTCCTTCTCGAGGTCGTTCGAGTCCATCGCCCGTTCCTCGACCCGCTGGTTCTCGCGGAAGGTGCCGGACTGGGCCAGCAGCTTGTCGACGAGAGTCGTCTTGCCGTGGTCGACGTGGGCGATGATGGCGATGTTGCGCAGATTCATGGCGGCCCGAAACGGGTTGTGCCGGCTCCCTGGCGGCCGCGCGGCGCGGCCGTCCGCGCCGGTTCAGGTACGGAGTCGATGTGGTTGCGTCGCAATATAAGGACGCGCGCTCTTGGGCAAGGCCACCGGCGGTTGCGCAACGGCTTCGACCGGAGATTCTGGAGCTCAGGGGCCGCGCAGCACCGCCGGATTGTCCCGCAGCGGGGCGCGCAGATCAGCCCTGCAGCCAGTCCCAGGTGGCGGCCTGCGTCCTATATGACAATCCGATGACGCCGCGAAGCGGTCCGCGAGCCCGCGCTGGGCGACCTCTCGGGTGCATTGGATGAAACCAGACCGCTCAGCTACCGTACCGAATCGGAGTCCATGCATGGACGCGACGAACCGGTATGACCCCCGCTCCGACGGCTGCCCCACGGAACGAGCCGATGCGCGCGCTTGAGCCGCGGCTGTTCCCGTATATCTGGCGCTATTCGAAAGCCGACCAGTTCCGGATCTGCACCGTCGTCCTGGCTTCCCTGCCGTTCTACTTCGCTTCGCTCGACCTGCCCAAGCGCATCGTCAACGACGCGATCACCGGCAATGCCTTCACGCACGGCGAGGCGACCGCCCCGTTCCTCGAGATCACGGTGTCATGGCCCCAGCTGCTCGGCGGCGGGACCACGCGGCTGTTCGAGGGGTTCCAGCTCGACCGCTTCGAGCTGCTGCTCGGCCTCTCGACCCTGTTCCTCGGCCTCGTGCTGATCAACGGGGCCTTCAAGTTCTGGATCAACCTGCAGAAGGGCATCCTCGGCGAGCGGATGCTGCGGCGCCTGCGCTTCCAGCTGTTCTGCCTGATGCTGCGCTTCTCGCCGGAGACGCAGCGGGAGGTGAAATCCTCCGAGACCGCGACGATCATCCGCGACGAGGTCGAGCCGATCGGCTCCTTCATCGGCGACGCGATCGTCGTGCCGGTCTTCCTCGGCACACAAGCCGCGACCGCCCTCGCCTTCATCCTGATGCAGAACCTGTGGCTCGGTCTCGCGGCCGGCGGCATGGTCGGCGTGCAGATGATCGTCATCCCGCGGCTGCGGCGCGAGATCATCCGCCTCAGCCGCCGTCGGCAGATCGCCTCGCGCGCCCTCGCGGGCCGCGTCGCCGAGGTGCTGGACGGTCTGCCGGCGGTGCGCATCAACGATACCGGCCGGTGGGAGCGGGCCGAGATCGGCGGCCGGCTCTACGGCCTCTACGACCTGCGCCTGCGGATCTACCGGCGTAAGTTTGCGGTCAAATACCTCAACAACCTGCTCGCCCAGGTGACGCCGTTCCTGTTCTACGCGATCGGCGGCTATTTCGCCCTGAAGGGACAGCTCGACATCGGTCAGCTCGTAGCCGTGCTCGCGGCCTACCGGGACTTGCCCCCGCCCCTCAAGGAGTTGATCGACTGGGATCAGCAGCGCCTCGACGTGGAGGTGAAATACGAGACCGTGGCGGCCCATTTCGGGCCGCAGCGCCTGCTGCCGGGCGAGCCCGAACTTGAGGAAACGCCGCCGCCGCTCGGCAGCCCGCTCCGGACCGAGGGGCTGACCGTACGCGACCCGCAGGGCGGTGGGTCGATCGAGATCGGCGACGTCGAGGTGCGGCTGCCGACGCGGCTCGCGCTCGTCCCGTCCGGCCCGGTCGCCCAGGAATTCGCCCGCGTGCTTGCGGGCCTGCAGACGGCGCAGGGCGGCACGATCCGGGTCGGTGAGCACGATCTGTCCACCTTGCCGCGGCCTGTTCACGCCTATCGGATCGCCTTCGCGGGCATCGAGCCGGTCCTGTTCCCGGGCACGCTGCGCGACAACGTGCTCTACGGCCTACGCATTCGGCCGCTGCGGAAAGGCAGCCTGGATCTCAGCAAGACGCGGATCAACGAGGCAGTGAAGACCGGCAACCCGTGCGATAGCGTCGACGACCCCTGGATCGACTACCGGCGCCTCGGGATCCGCGACGAAACGGATCTAGATAATCACCTCCTCGACCTGCTGAGCCGGCTCGATCTCGGCGACGATCTCTATCGGTTCGGCCTGGGCGCCCTCAGTTCGATCACCCACGAGACACCGGCGGGCCAGCGCATGATCGCGGCGCGGGAGCACCTGCGCCAGCATTTCGTCGAGAAGGGCCTCGCCGACCTTGTCATCCCCTTCGCCCGCGGCCGCTACAACGAGCAGGCGACCGTGGGGGAAAACCTGCTGTTCGGAGTCCCGCGCGACCCGACGTTGACGGATCCCCAGCGCCTGGCCGCGGCCCCCCTGTTCCGCGAGGCGCTGGAGGAGGCGCACCTCCTGGACGATCTCGACCGCATGGGCGTCGCCATCGCCAGCAACCTCAAGGACATCTTCGCCGACGTGCCCCCCGGCCATCCGCTGTTCCGGCGCTTCTCATTGATCACCCCGGACGCCCTGCCGGATTACCTGCGCCGGCTCGCGCGCGTGCCCGAAACGGGGCGCCTCAGCGAGGCGGACAGTGTGGCCTTCCTGGCTCTGACCCTGGCCTATGTGGAACCGCGGATGCGCTTCGGCCTGCTCGACGACACGCTGAAGCAACGGATCGTTGGCGCGCGGACCATCGTCCAGCGCCACATGCACGGCGACCACGGCTGCGACGTCGAATCCTACGATCCCAACCGGATCAACCCGCGCAGCACCGTGCTCGACAACCTGCTGTTCGGCCGCATCGATACGGCGCGGATGCACGGCGAGGCGATCATCCAGCGCGAGGCGCGGGAAGTGTTCCGCGCCTTCGATCTGGAGCGGGGGATCCAGCTGCGTGGCCTGGAGAAGGAGGTCGGCAATCGCGGACAGTTGATGACCGACCGTGTCCGCATGCGGATCGGTCTCGCCCGGGCCATCCTGCGCCGGCCGGAGATTCTGGTGGTCGATCGGGTGGACGAGTTTCTGGAGCACGGCGTCGATACGCTGCTGGCCGTCGCCGAGGCTGCCCTGCCCCGGGCGAGCCTCGTGGTGAGCCTTTCGGCCGAGGCCGATCCCGCTAAGTTCCCGGCGCGTCTGCCGCTGCACAAGCCGGAGGCGCGTCTGCGCGCCGCCGAATGAGACCGGGCTGACTGCTCGGCAGGCTTTCGGTTTACAGCCCGGCCCGTCTCCGGCACAGGATGGCGCCCATGCCCGTTCTCTTGGACGCGACCGTGACACAGGCCGGCACCACCCCGAGCCTCGCCGGGCTGCCGCGCGTGGTACCCCCGCACCGCGCGCCGCCGGAGCGGGAGTTACCGATCTGGGCTTATCTCCGCTCGATCCGCGACAACGGCCTCCGGGGCTTCCCCCGGCGCGCCTTCGAGGAGCCGGTGACTCGCCGGGGCCTGCTCGGCCGGTCGAGCTTCGTCCTCAACGACCCGGAGGCGATCCGCTGGGTCCTGGTGGAGAATCAGGCGAACTACGCCCGCACCACCGGGACGATCCGGATCCTGCGCCCGATCCTCGGCGACGGGCTGCTGATCAGCGAGGGTTCAGCCTGGCGCCACCAGCGCCGGACGCTGGCCCCGGCCTTTACGCCTCGGGCGATCGACGGCCTCGTGCCGCACATCGCGACCGCCATTGCAGAGGGGCTGGACCACATCGCCGGGGAGGCCGAGGCGGGTCCGGTCGACCTGTTCACGGCGTACTACCGGCTTGCCCTCGAGGTGGCCGGACGCGCCATGTTCTCGGTCGGCATGGACGAGCATGGGGCGGAACTGCGCCGCTTCATCGCCGCCTACGGCGAGCAGATGGGTCGGCCGCACCTGCTCGACATCGTGACGCCGCCGGGCTGGCCGGTGCCGCTCGACTGGGCGCGGATGCGCTTTCGCCGCCGCTGGATCCCGTTCCTCGACCGGATCATCGCGGCCCGCCAGGCCTCAAACCGGAGCCATGTCGGGTCGGGCGACCTGCTGGACCTGCTCGCGGCCGCGCGCAATCCCGACACGGGGGCCGCCTTCACGCCGGCGGAGCTGCGCGATCAGGTCGCCACCATGATCCTCGCGGGCCACGAGACGACGGCCGGTACGCTGTTCTGGGCCTCCTACCTGCTGGCCCTCGCCCCGGAGGTGCAGGAGCGCATCGCCGCGGAGGCGCGGAGCGCCGATCTCACCGACCCGACCGGATGCCAGAGCGACGGGCGCCTCCCCCTCACCCGCGCGGTGATCGACGAGACCCTGCGGCTCTACCCGGCGGCCTTCGTCGTGGTGCGCCGGGCCCTCGGGCCCGACACGGTCGCAGGTCATGCGGTGAAGAAGAGCGACATCGTGATGGTGAGCCCGTGGGTGCTCCACCGCCACCGGACGCTCTGGTCGGATCCGGAGGCCTTCGATCCAGGCCGCTTCCTGCCCGGCGCGCCGCCGCCGCCGCGCTTCGCCTATCTGCCCTTCGGCGCCGGCCCACGGGTCTGTATCGGCGCGCAATTCGCGCTGAGCGAAGCGGTTCTCGCGCTGGCGAAGATACTGATACGGTTCCGGATCGTCCTCGACGAAGCGGAGCCGATCCTGCCCCTGGCGGTGGTCACCACCCAGCCGGAGCGGCCCGCCCGCTTCCGGCTGATCCCGCGCGATCCGCCCGGGACCTGACGGACGCACTATCAGCATCCGGCCCAGGGACCCTGCGACGGCCTGGACGCAGAAAGACGCCGCACCCGGCGGACCGGGCGCGGCGCGTGACAGGGCATGCCGGCGGGAGAGACCCCGCTCTGGCTCAAGCGGCCTTCTTGGAAGACCCGGGCCGGCCGCCCTTGTTGGCGGCGACCTCGGCGAGCTTGGCCGCGAGCTTCGCGTCGAGCTTGGCGGCGGCACCGAGCGGAAGCTCGATGTCGAGGCCGAGCGTCGAGACCGCCTCGCCACGCTCCAGGGTGACCTTCACCTTGTCGGGTTCGACCGCGACATGGTTGGCGATCACCGCGAGGATCTCCTCGCGAAGCTTGAGCACGAGGTCGGGGCGACCCGACTCGGCGCGCTCATGGGCGAGGATCAACTGCAGGCGGTCGCGCGCGACCGTGCCGGAATTGCGCTTCTGGAAGATGCCGAGGATGCTCATGCCGCCCTCCGCATGAACAGCTTGTCGAGGAACGACTTGCGCTCGACCGGCAGGCTCATCGGAACCTCCTCGCCCTTCAGCCGGCGCGCCGCGTCGGCATAGGCCCGCGCCGGGGCGCAGAGGGGGTTGTTGAGGGTGACCGGGCAGCCGAGGTTCGAGGCGCGCAGCACCTCCTGGCTCTCCGGGATGATGGCGAGCAGCGGGATCGACAGGATGTCGAGCACGTCCTCGGTCTTCAGCATGTCGCCGCGGTCGGCCCGGGTCGGGTCGTAGCGGGTGAGGATCAGGTGCTTCTCCATCTCCTCGCCCTTCTCCGCCTTGGCGGTCTTGGAATCGAGGAGGCCGATGATCCGATCGGAATCGCGCACCGAGGAGACCTCGGGGTTGGTCACGACCACCGCGACGTCGGCGTGGTGCATGGCGAGCTGGGCGCCGCGCTCGATGCCGGCCGGGGAGTCGCAGATCACCCAGTCGAACTTCTCGCGCAGCTCTTCCATCACCCGGGCGACGCCCGCATCGGTGAGCGCATCCTTGTCGCGAGTCTGCGAGGCCGGCAGCAGGTGCAGGGTGTCGACCCGCTTGTCCTTGATCAGCGCCTGCGGCAGCTTGGCGTCGCCGTTGACCACGTTGATCAGGTCGTAGACCACGCGGCGCTCGGCGCCCATGATCAGATCGAGGTTGCGCAGGCCGACGTCGAAATCGACGACGCACACGCTCTGCCCGCCCTGCGCCAGGGCCGCTCCGAGGGCCGCGGTCGTCGTCGTCTTGCCGACGCCGCCCTTGCCCGATGTGACGACGAGAACCTTTGCCACGCGTCGAACTCCCTTGATCCAGAGCTGAATTAATCGAGACTTGCCATGCGGATGTTGCCGCCATCGAGCCAGACCTGGGCGGCCTTGCCGCGCAGGGCCGTACCCATGTCCTCCGCCGTCCGCACGAGGCGGTCGATCCCCAGCAACTCGGGCTCGAATTTGCGGCAGTAGATTCGTGCGCGCGGGTTGCGCGCGGCTCCGGCGATCGCGCGACCGCGCAGGGCGCCGTAGACGTGGATCGAGCCCCCCGCCAGGATCTCGGCCCCCGAGGAGACCGAGCCCATGACGGTGACGTCGCCCGTCGGGTTGATCACGCTCTGACCGGAGCGAACCGAGCCCTCGACGGTGATCGAGGTGACCACCTGCGGCTCCGGCTCGGCCGGCACGCTCGGGATCTCGACCTTCTCGGACGGATGCCCCTTCAGGAGGAGCGGCGGCAGCCCTGCGCCGACCGTATCCATGCCCTCGATCCCGAGGACCGCGATACCGCGGGCCTTGAGCGCGTTCATTAAGGTTTCGAGGGCGTCCGGCTCGGGCTTGAGCTGGGCGCAATCGAGGATGACGGCCCGGCCCTGGAGCAGGGTCGGCGAGCGCTTGAGCGCCGCGTCGAGACCCGCGAGCCACTCGGGGAGTGGCGGCTCGGGGGAGAGGGCCAGGGCCTTGAAGGCCCGCCCGCGCAGGCTGAGCGGCCGGGGCGCGGAGGGAGAGGCCGCCTGGGCGGTCTCCGGATCGATCGGCTCGGGGAGGGTCTCGCTCATGTCCGCCCGTTAAGAGTCCTTACCGGACCATTGACGGCGGGTATGGTTACCGAAGGGTTAAGTTTCTGATCCGGTCGGCAAATTCTGCCGGGATCCTGGTATCAGTGCGGTGGAGGACATTCGCCACCGGCGATCGGGCGGTCTCGAGCTTCGCGGAAGCCGCGCGATAGGGATGAACCGACGGATGTGGCGATGAACGGTCGTCAGCCCCGCTCGAACAAGTTAAGCTTGATCGCGTCCTCCAGCAGCCGCACCTCCACGGCCTGCCCACGAAAGGCGGGATCGAGGTCGTCGGCGGCGCGGTAGAGGCCGTCAATCGCCACCAACTCGGGCTCGAACTTGCGGCACCAGATCCGCGCAGTGGGGTTGCCCGCGGCGCCCGCGATCGCCCGGCCGCGCAGGGCGCCGTAGACGTGAATCGAGCCCCCCGCGATCACCTCGGCCCCCGAGGCGACCGCCCCCAGCACGGTCACGTCGCCTTCGAGATGCAGCACCGTCTGCCCAGACCGCACCGGCGTATCGAGGATCAGGGAGCGCACCACCTCCTTGGCCGCCGGCTCGGGCGGGGGGGCCTCGCCGGGCGCGGGCATGGCGACTTCTCCCGCGGCGCGTCCGCCCGAGAGCGCCGGTGGCATCCCGGGGCCCAAAAGGGCCGGCGACGCGCCCTCGATCCCGAGGATCGCGATATGGCGCGCGGCAAGATCCGCCAGCAGCCCGTCGAGATCCTCCCGCGTCAGTCGCAGGCCCGAGAGGTCGAGGATCACCGGGCGCCCGGCGAAGAAGTTCGGCGCGCGGCGGTTCAGGGCGTCGAGGTCGCCGAGCCAGTCGGCCACGGGCGGTATCGGCGCCAGCACGGTCGCCATGAAGGAACGGCCGCGGAAGCGGATCGGCGGGCGCGCCGGCTCGGATGTCGGCTGGGTCACAGGTATCTTCGATGTCGCTGCAATCGTCACCTGCATCCATGCTGTGCCGGCGCGCGCTGGGCAATCCCGCAGAGCCCCATGTGACGCCCTGGCGGGGTCGCGGCTGCGTTTCTGTTGTAGAGAGGTGCCGCAGCCGATCCGGACGAGGCCCTTGAGCAGCATCCAAGTCCAAAAACCCTTCGTCGTCGATGACCTGACCCGCGCCAACCAGCGCCGGGCGGCCGATCCACGGGCCTCGGCCTGGGTCTCGGCCAATGCCGGGGCCGGCAAGACCAAGGTGCTCACCGACCGGGTGGTGCGCCTGCTGCTCGATGGGTCACCGCCCGGGCGCATCCTGTGCCTGACCTTCACTAAGGCGGCGGCCGCCAACATGGCGATCCGCGTGTTCCGCCTGCTTGGACGCTGGGTGACCCTCGACGACGACGCGCTGGCGGCGGAGCTTGAGGAGCTCACTGGCGAGCGCGCCGGGCCGGAGCGCCTGCGCATGGCGCGCCGGCTGTTCGCCCGGGCGGTCGAGACGCCGGGGGGCCTCAAGATTGAGACCCTGCACGCCCTGTGCGAGCGGCTGCTGCACATGTTCCCCTTCGAGGCGAACGTGCCGGCCCGCTTCGTGGTGCTGGACGACACCAAGGCTCGGGAGATCTTCGAGATCGAGATGGCCAACGTCCTGGCCGATGCGGTCTCGAACGGCGACACGCCGCTGAGCGCCGCCCTGGCCCGGGTCGCTCCCGAAGCGACAGGCGACACCTTGAGGGCGGCGATCCGGTCGGCGCTGCGGGCCCGGAGCTTCATCGGCGATGCGGCCGGCCTGGAGGCGGCGTTCGGGCGCCTGCACGGGGCGCTCGGGCTCGCCGCCGAAGAGACGGCCGAGCGAATCGAGGCCGCGATCCTCGAGGGCGGCCCCGGATGCCAGCCGGAGGACAGGGCGGCCCTCATCGCGGCGCTCCGCACCGGCAAGGCCAACGACGAGAAGCTCGCCGACGCCCTCGCGGAGGCGGAAGCCGAACGGGCGCGCTCCGAGGGCTTGCCAGACCGGGCCGAGGCGCTGGCCCTCTACCGTTCGGTCTTCTTCACCCAGAAGGATGAGCCCAAGGCCGACAGCAGCCTCGGCACCAAGGCCGTCCCAGCCGCCGCCAAGGCGGCGCTGATCGCCGAGCGCGACCGGCTGGAGCTCCTGTTCGACCGCCTGCGCGCCGCCCGGGCCCATGCCCGCACCCAAGCCCTGTTCCAGCTCGCCGCCGAGATTCACCGCCGGGTCGAGGCCCAGAAGGCGCGGCTCGGCGCCCTCGATTTCGACGACCTGATCCACAAGGCGCTGGACCTGCTCGCCCGGGTCGGCGCCGGTTGGGTCCTGTACAAGCTCGACCGGGGCATCGACCACGTGCTCGTCGACGAGGCGCAGGATACCAACCCTGAACAATGGGCGATCCTGAGGGCGATCACCCAGGAATTTGCCGCCGGCGAGGGTGCCCGGACCGGCAGCCGGACGCGCTTCGCGGTAGGCGATCCCAAGCAGTCGATCTACGGCTTCCAGGGTGCGGAGCCGCGGGAATTCGCTCTGACGCGAGCAGCCTGGATCTCGGAATCGCGCTCGGCCGGGCTGACGTTCGAGGACGTGCCGCTCACCCTGTCGTTCCGCTCGACCAGCCTCGTCCTGCAGGCGGTCGATGCCGTCTTCGCCCTCGACGCGCACAACGAGGGCCTGTCCTTCGAGGACACGGTGCGCCGGACCGTCCATGCCAGCGCGCGGCCCGGGGCGCCCGGGGCCGTGGAGCTGTGGCCGATCGCCGAGCCCGAGCCGGCGGCCGAGCCCGATGCCTGGACGGCCCCGGTCGATGCCCCCGAGACCAGCGCTCCGGCGATCGTCACGGCCCGGCGGGTGGCGCAGGCGGTGCGGACCTGGATCACCCGGGGCGATGCCACCGGTCGGATCTGGCGCCCCGGCGACGTGCTGATCCTCGTGCGCAAGCGCGGGCCGGCCTTCGAGGAGGTGATCCGCGCCTTGAAGGGTCTCGGCGTACCGGTGGCCGGCCAGGATCGGCTTGAGGTGTCGGCCCATATCGCGGTGGCGGATCTCGTCGCGGCCGGCCGGGCCGGCCTGCTGCCTGCTGACGACTTGACCCTCGCCACCGCGCTCAAGACGCCGCTCGTCGGCCTGACCGATGACGATCTGGTCCGGATCGCCGCCCGCCGTGACCTGTCCGAGACGCTGGAGGATGCCCTCCACCGCCACGCCGATGCGGGCGACCCCGCGGCGATCCGCGGGCTCGCGGCGCTGACAAACTGGATCGCGCTGGCGGGTCTGCACGGTCCGTTCGGCTTCTACGCGCGGCTCCTCGGGCCGCTCGGTGGCCGGGCGAAGCTGGTGGCGCGGCTCGGCGGCGAGGCGGGCGATGCCATCGACGTATTCCTCGCCGCCGCCGCGCAGGCGGAAACGGCTGAGGACGCCCCCTCCCTCGGCGGCTTCCTGGCGCGCTATGTCGGCGCCGAGGCCGGGCATACGGTGAAGCGTGATCTCGAATCCGGGCGCGACGAGGTGCGCGTCATGACGGTGCACGGGGCAAAGGGCCTTGAGGCGCCGGTCGTGGTCGTCCTCGACGGCTGCGAGCCCCTGGGTCGGAACGATCCGCCGCTGCTGCCGCTGACGGATGCCGGGACGGCGCTGCCACCGGTCTGGTCCGGCAGCCGGACGCAGGATTGCGCTGCCACCGAGGCCGCCCGCGCCGCCCTGCTCGCCCGGGCGCGGCAGGAGCACAACCGCCTGCTCTACGTGGCCATGACCCGGGCGGCCGATCGGCTCATCGTGGCTCCGTTCCGCGGCCACGAACGCGAGACCGAGGCCGCGTGGTGCCGGATGATCCAAGCCGGCCTGGAGGCGGCCCTCGGTGCGGGCCAGACCTTGGAGCTGTCTTACGGCCCGGCGACCGTGTGGCAGGACGGGACCGAGGCGGCCCGCGAACGCGAGGCGCCGCCCGTCACCGCGGCCCCACGCCCGGAACCCGATTGGCTTCGCAGCCCCGTGCCGCCGGAGCCCGAGGTCCAGACGCTCAATCCGTCCGGCGCGCTGGCGGCTGCGGACGGCACCCGCGTGCCGCCGCCGCGCCTCGCCGATGCCCAGGCCCGGCGCCGCGGCATTCTGATCCACGCGCTGCTGCAGCACCTCCCCCGCGTCGAGCGCCAGCGGCGGGAGGCGGCGGGCCTCGCCTTCGTCGGGTCACGAGCGCCCGGTCTGCCTCGGCCTGCCCATATCGCGATCGTCCGCTCCGTCCTGCGGATCATCGACGATCCGGACCTCGCGCCGCTCTTCGCCCCAGACGCCCGCGCCGAGGTCAGCCTGTCGGGGCGGGTGCACACGGCTGCCGGCGAGCGCGTCGTTCAAGGCCGTGTCGACCGCCTATGCGTCACCGCCGACACGGTGCGGATCGCCGACTTCAAGACCGGCCGCCCACCGGATCCGGATACCCCCCTGCCCCCCGCCGAAGCCGGCCAGATCGCCCTCTACGCGCGGCTCCTCGGCCAGATCTATCCGGGCCACACGATCCGCCCGATGCTGGTCTGGACATCGGGGCCGGCGATCCGCGCACTGGATGCAGCCGACATCGCGGCAGCCTTGGAGCAGGCTGGAATCGAGGCGTAAGCCAGGGGGAACGTCAGGCTCGGCGTGCGCCAGCGCACATGCGGATTGCGTGTCCCGGGCCGGGCCGGACGGATCGCGGACAAACACCTCACGGCCGGACACCAAACGGCTGAGAAACAAGCACTTTTTCTCTCCCTTCGCAGGGAGAAGCTACGCGTGGAGGGAGCGCAGAGGAGATCGCTCCGCGCGATCCTGGAGCACCCTCACCTCCGACGCCTGCTCACGAGGGGAAGGAAAGCGCGTCTCCCCAGCCGATGTGTGGATGCCGTGCCCGGCGGGAGCATCCGGACTTCTTGACCGCGCCGCGACCCGTCGCCAATTCTCATCGGACCGCGCGGGCCCCTGCCCGTCCGACGCTGCCCTTCAGGCGGCGACTTCCGAAAGGTGACGTTATGGCGACGGTGAAGGTTACCGACGCGAGCTTCGAGCAGGACGTTCTCCAGTCCGCCGAGCCCGTCGTGGTGGATTTCTGGGCGGAATGGTGCGGCCCCTGCCGCCAGATCGGCCCCGCCCTGGAGGAGATCGCCACCGATCTGCAGGGCAAGGTGAAGATCGCCAAGGTCAATGTCGACGAGAACCCGCAGATCGCCGCGCAGTACGGCATCCGCTCGATCCCGACGCTGCTGCTGTTCAAGAACGGCGAGCGCGTGGACCAGAAGGTTGGCGCCGCCCCGAAGGGTGATCTGTCGCGCTGGATCGGCGCCCAGACCGCCTGAGCCGCAAGCTCTGAGGCTAAAAAGGGAAAGCCCGGCCGCGAGGCCGGGCTTTCTCGGTTTCGAGGCCCTGTTATGTGGCCCCGGGCTTATGCCCGGGGTCCTTCGTCCGGTCTCAGTACGAGCCGAACTTGTAGTTCAGACCGGCGCGGACGACAGCGAAGTCGTTCGTGTTGCGGGTGCTGCTGGCGACGGCATAGACCGGCAGGTACGCGCCGTTGACCGCGGCGGCACCGACCAGCGGCAGGCCGGTGCGGTTGCGGTCGAGGCTGACGTACAGACCTTCGACCTTGAACGTCACCGCCGAGGAGCGGAAGAAGTTCAGGAACGAGTCGGTGGGCAGGGCGAACTCGGCGCCGCCGCCGACGGTGTAGCCGGTCTTGAAGTCGTCGCGGCGGCCGGCGAAGTTCTGGAACGCGATGTTCCGGGTACCGTCGTCGGTGCCGGTGGCGTAGGCGAAGCCGCCGGTGGCGTAGACGAGGGTCCGGTCGAAGGCGTAGCCGAGACGTCCGCGAACGGTGCCGAAGAAGTCCAGCGTGTTCAGCGTGCCGTTGACCGGCAGGAAGCCGGCATTCACGGCCCGGGCGTTCGTGGCGTAGCGCGGACGGCCACCGAAATCGAGGTACTGCGCGTCAGCCTCGAAGCCGACCACGATGCCCGAGCCCGGGGTGAACTGGTAGTTGTAGCCGATCTGACCGCCGCCCGAGAAACCTTCGCGGTTGTTGCGGTTGTAGAGCAGCACGGAGCCGTTCGGGGCCAGGGCCTGGTACGGCACGAGGCCGGCGCCGGTCAGGACGGCCGGGCTGCCGGCGGTCTGGACGAAGCCGCTGTTGTTGGAGCGGCTGCTGGCATCGAACGCGTAGCCGGCGTTGATACCGAAATAGGCGCCCGTCCAAGTGAAGACCGGCACCGGCGTGAAGACCGGCGGCGGCGCGGCCCGGCGCGGCAGGTCGGCGGCGGACGCAGCAGCCGTCAAAGCCGTGAACGCTGCAAAAGACGTGAGAAGACGCTTCATTATTGTGATCCCCAGCAAAAGCCCGATCGATAGTGAAATTAGGCGACCGGGCGCGCCGCGGATGTAGCTTGGCCGCCACAGCCGGGGGAAAGCGTGAGCGGGCGACGACTTTGCTCGGCTTGATTACGGTGAATAGACGACCCGGGGGTGGCATCGCATGGGAAATTGAGAGTTGTCTTGGGCCAGTAGTGACATCCGCAAGGTGTAAAGCCGTTACTTGCGGACCCTGGGGGCGCCCCTGATTCCGGAGTGACCGCCCCGGCGGCGTCAGACCGGCGGGGTGTCGTTGGCAGCGAGCACTAAGCCGGCCAAGTAGAGCGAGCCGCAGATCAGGATGCGCGGCGGCCGCTCGAAGGCGATGTCCTTCACCATCGCGAGGGCCGCCTCGATGCTCGGCGCCGCATAGGTCGAGAGTCCGACATCCTCGCCGATCCGGGCGACTTCTTCCGCCGGTCGCGCCGCCAGCGAGCCGCTGATCGGCACCGCCACGAGGGCGCGCGCCAGCCCGACGAAATTACGCAGGAAGCCGTCCGCGTCCTTGGTGCCGAGCAGCCCGACGATCAGCACGAGGGGCACGTCGCTCTTCTCGCCGAGATCCGCCATGGCGGCGGCCAGAATCCGGCCGCCGTCGATGTTGTGGCCGCCATCGAGCCACAGCTCGGCGCCGGGATCGAGCTGTGCCGCCAGCCGACCGCGGCCGAGGCGCTGGAGACGCCCAGGCCACTCGACCTCGGTGAGCCCCTTCTCCAGGGCCGTGATACCGATATCGCCGAACCCGGCGGCCCGCAGGGCCGTGATCGCCGTGCCGGCATTGACCAACTGGTGACGCCCGGCGAGCCGGGGGCGCGGCAGGTCGAACAGGTCGGTCTCGTCCTGGTAGACGAGCCGGCCGCGCTCCTCGTGCACGGAGAAATCCTGATTGCCGACGAGGATGGGCCCGGCCCCGATCTCCTCGGCGCGCCGGCACAGCACGGCATCAGCCTCGGCGTAGTCCTGAGCGGCGATGACCGCGGGACAGCCGCGCTTGAAGATCCCGGCCTTCTCGGTCGCCACCGACTCAACCGTGTCGCCAAGATACTCGGCATGGTCGCGGCCGATCGGCGTGACCACCGCGCAGGCGGGCTGCGCGATCACGTTGGTGGCGTCCAACCGGCCGCCGAGACCCACCTCCAGCAGCAGCACGTCGGCCGGGCTCTCCGAGAACAGCACCAGGGCCGCCGCCGTGGTGATCTCGAACATGGTGATCGGCGCGCCGGCATTGGCGCTCTCGCAGCGGGCGAAGGCGTCCGCCAGCCGATCCTCGTCCACGAATTGGCCGCCGCCGATCCCGCCGATCCGGATCCGCTCGTGAAAGCGCACGAGATGGGGCGAGGTGTAGACATGCGCGGCCAGCCCGCCGGCCTCAAGGATCGCTCGCATGAACGCGATGGTCGAACCCTTGCCGTTGGTGCCGGCGACGTGAATCACCGGCGGCAGGCGCCGCTCCGGATGGTTGAGCTGTGCGAGCAACCGCTCGATCCGGCCGAGCGACAGGTCGATGGTCCGTGGGTGCAGCGCGAGGAATCGCGCCATCAGGGCATCGGACGAGGCCATCGCGAGCTTTACGCCGCCTCGGCGGACGCGGCCGGCGCCGCCGGCTCGGCGACGTTGGTCAGGAGGCCGCAGAGGCGGGTGATGGTCTCCTTGAGCTGATGGCGATGGACCACCTGATCGACCATGCCGTGCTCGCGCAGGTACTCAGCCCGCTGGAACCCGTCGGGCAGCTTCTCGCGGATGGTCTGCTCGATCACCCGCGGGCCGGCGAAGCAGATCAGCGCCCCCGGCTCGGCGAGATGCACGTCGCCCAGCATGGCGTAGGACGCGGTGACGCCGCCAGTGGTGGGGTTGGTCAGCACCACGATGTAGGGCAGCCGCGCCGCGTTGAGCCGGCGCACCGCCACGGTGGTGCGCGGCATCTGCATCAGGGACAGGATGCCCTCCTGCATGCGCGCGCCGCCCGAGGCCGCGAACAGCACGTAGGGGGTGCGCTTCTCCAGCGCGGTCTCGGCGCCGCGCACGAAGGCCTCGCCCGCCGCCATGCCGAGGGAGCCGGCCATGAAACCGAATTCCTGTGCGGCCAGCACCATCGGCAAGCCGCCGACCCGGCCGAAGCCGATCTTGAACGCGTCCTGCAGCCCGGTCTTGGCGCGCGCCTCCTTGAGCCGGTCGACGTAGCGCTTCTCGTCGCGGAACTTGAGCGGATCGGTCGGCGCCTCGGGCAGCGCCACGTCGAGCCACGTGCCCTCGTCGAACATCATCTTCAGGCGCGCCTGGGCGCCCATCTTCAGGTGATGCTCCGAGCCGGGGATGACCCAGTGGTTGGCCTCCACCTCCTTGTGGAAGACCATCTGGCCCGTATCCGGGCATTTGACCCAGAGGTTCTCGGGCGTCTCGCGCTTGAACAGGGTCTTGATCCGGGGGCGCACCACCTCCGAGATCCAGTTCATCGGTTCGACCATCGCCTCGCGTCCGTCCGCTTCGAGCCCGCGCCAATATCAGGTGGCGGGCGCCTCACCGCCAGAGCCGGCCAGGAATTCCGCTCAGGCCGCCCGTTCCACCGAAGCGGCGCGTACGCCCTCGGCCAACTCGCGCACCAGCCCCGCCACCGCCGGAACGGTGCCGACCTGCGGCCGTCCCTCGGCGTCGAGCGAGCGCACCAGCGCATCCACCAGAGCCGAGCCGACCACGACGCCGTCGGCGCCCTTGGCGATCGCCGTCGCATGGGCGCCGGTCTTCACCCCGAAGCCGACCACGACCGGAAGGTCGGTGTGCTGGCGGATGCGGCCCACCGCCTCCGAGACCTTGCCGAAATCCGGCGTCGCGGTACCGGTGATCCCGGTGATCGACACGTAGTAGACGAAGCCCGCGGTGTTCGCGAGCACGGCCGGCAGGCGCCGCGCGTCGGTGGTCGGCGTCGCGAGCCGAATGAAGGCCAGCCCCTTGGCCAGCGCCGGCAAGCACAGCTCGGAATCTTCCTCGGGCGGCAGATCGACCACGATCAGCCCGTCGATCCCGGCCGCCACCGCGTCCTCGAGGAAGCGGTCGACGCCGTAGGTGTGGATCGGGTTGTAGTAGCCCATCAGCACGATCGGCGTGGTGTCGTTCTCCGCCCGGAAGCGGCGCACGAGGTCCAGGGTACCGGCGACGGTCTGCCCCGCTTTGAGCGCCCGCAGGCCCGCCGCCTGGATGGCCGGGCCGTCCGCCATCGGGTCGGTGAAGGGTAGGCCGAACTCCAGGATGTCGGCGCCGGCGCCCGGCAGGGCTTTCAGGACGTCCAGGGAGGTCTCTGGATCGGGATCGCCCGACATCACGTAGGTGACGAGGACGGCCCGGTTCTCCGCGCGGGCGCGGGCGAAGGTGGCGTCGATGCGGCTGGACATGGGTCGGGCAGGGTTCGCGGTTGCGGGCATCCGGGGCCCGGGGTTGCCCCCGCGCTACACCAAAGCCGGCGGCCCGTGAAGCGGGCGGCGCTCGGCTCCCCTGCACGCACCCCGGTTGCTGCGGTGTCCGCCCGCCGGTAGCCCTCCGCCATGACCACTCCTCTTCCGACGCGCCCGTTCGCCGCGCTGCTGTTCGACATGGACGGCACCCTCATCAGCTCGATCGCGTCCGCCGAGCGGACCTGGTCGCGCTGGGCCGCGGCGCACGGGCTTGACGTGGCCGCGTTCCTGCCGACGATCCACGGCGTACGCTCGGTGGAGACGATCCGCCGCCTGAACCTGCCGGGGGTCGACCCGGAGGCCGAGGCCGCGGCGATCACGCAGGCTGAAATGGAGGATGTCGGTGACGTCACCGAGATTCCGGGGGCGCGGGCCTTTTTGGCGACGCTGCCGCCGGAACGCTGGGCGATCGTAACCTCGGCCCCCCGAGCCCTGGCCCTGCGCCGCCTCGCGGCGGCCGACATGCCGATCCCTAAGCTCATGGTGGCCGCGGAGGATGTGGCCCAGGGCAAGCCCGCTCCGGATTGCTTCCTGCTGGCCGCGCGCCGGCTCGGCGTCGCCGCGGAGGATTGCTGCGTGTTCGAGGATGCGCCGGCCGGGATCCGCGCCGCCGAGGCAGCGGGCGCGTCGGTGGTCGTGGTGACCGCAACCCATCACGAACCCGTCTCGGCCAAACATCCCGCCATCCCAAATTACCGAAATCTCCGCGCGGTGACCGATCCGGACGGTCTTCGCCTGACCACGGACTTGTGAGGCCATCACGGATGAGCCGTTGACTTCTGCTTCCGGCCACGCAGCCCTATTCAGGGATTGCAAGCCGGATCCGGAGCAGCGTGCCGATGACGAAGCCCGACGGCGTGAGGCCGAGCCTGTTCGAGACCGCGGAAGGGCTCCGGCTGGTTGCTGCGCGCACGGACCCCGCCTGGCGCCGCTGGGGGCCGTATCTCAGCGACCGGCAATGGGGCACCGTCCGGGAGGACTACAGCCCCGGCGGCGACGCCTGGGATTACCTGCCCCACGACCATGCCAGGTCCCGGGCCTATCGCTGGGGCGAGGATGGGATCGGCGGCTTTGGCGACCGGCACCTGAATTGGTGCCTGTCGCTGGCCCTGTGGAACGGCCGCGATCCGATCCTGAAAGAGCGCCTGTTCGGCCTGACCAATCAGGAGGGCAATCACGGCGAGGACGTCAAGGAACTCTACTACTACCTCGACGGCACCCCGACGCATTCCTTCATGCGGATGCTCTACAAGTATCCGCAGGCCGAATTTCCCTACGAAAGCCTCGTCGCGGAGAATGCCCGGCGCGGCCTCGACGATCCGGAATTCGAGCTGCTCGACACCGGCGTGTTCGATGGCGGCCGCTATTGCGATGTCGCGATCGCATACGCCAAGGCCGCACCCGACGACATCCTGATGCGGGTCACCGCCACCAACCGGGGTCCGGAGACCGCCGAGCTGACGCTGCTGCCGAAGCTCTGGGCCCGCAACACATGGTCGTGGAAGCAGGGCACGCCGAAGCCGGAGCTGATGGCCGGATCCGACGGTTCGGTCTGGGTGCGGCATCCCGACATGCCGCCGATGCGCTTCTTCGCCGAGGACGCGGACGAGCTGCTCTTCACCGAGAACGAGACCAACACGCACCGCCTGTTCGGCACCGGGCCCGCTGCGGGCTTCTACAAGGACGGGATCGACGCTTGCGTGGTCGGCGGCGAACGATCGGCCGTCAACCACCTGTCCGGCACCAAATGCGCGGCGCGCTACGCGCTCCACCTCGGCCCCGGCGAGAGCCGCACCCTGCGCCTGCGCCTGCGCGCTGAAACCGCCCCAGGCGAGCCCTTCGCGGATTTTGACGCCGTCTTCGCTACCCGCGAGGCGGAGGCGGACGGCTTCTACGCCGTCCTGCAGGCGCCGATTGCCGATCCGGAGATGCGGCTCGTCCAGCGGCAGGCGCTCGCCGGCATGCTCTGGTCGAAGCAGCTCTACCACTACGACGTGCGCGAGTGGCTGGCCGGCGATCCCGCCCAGCCCGCCCCGTCGCCCGAGCGCCGGCACGGGCGCAACGCCGACTGGGGGCACCTGCGCGCCAACGACATCATCTCAATGCCCGATGCCTGGGAATATCCCTGGTTCGCCTCCTGGGACCTCGCCCTTCAGGCGATCATCTTCGCGCTGATCGACCCTGACTTTTCCAAGAACCAGCTGCTGCTTCTCGTCGACGAGGCCTACGCCCACCCGAACGCGGCGCTGCCGGCCTACGAATGGGGGTTCGGGGACGCCAACCCGCCGATCCACGCGCTCGCCGCCTGGCGGGTGTTCGAACTCGACCGGGCGCTCACCGGCACGCCGGACCACGTCTTCCTCAAGCGGATCTTCAACAAGCTGACCCTGAACTTCACGTGGTGGGTCAACCGCAAGGATGCCGACGACCGCAACCTGTTCCAAGGCGGCTTCCTCGGCCTCGACAATATCGGGATCTTCGACCGGTCGAAGCCGGTCGGGGACGGCGCCACCCTCACCCAGTCCGACGCCACCGCCTGGATGGCCGCCTACGCGCTCGCCCTGATGCGCATCGCCATCGAGCTGGCGCTCCGGGACCCGACCTACGAGGACATGGCGGAGAAGTTCTTCGAGCATTTCCTCCTGATCGCGGCGGCGACCGGCGACAGCGTGTGGGATGAGGAAGACGGCTTCTTCTACGACGTGATCGAGACCCGTGACGGCACGCGCCTGCCGATCCGGGTGCGGACCCTCGTCGGCTTGATCCCGATCTTTGCTGTCGCGTCGATCAATGAAGGCGATCTGGAGAGGCTGCCGTCGCTGCGCAGGCGGCTGCAGTTCTTCCTGAAAAATCGCCCGGACCTCTCCGCGCTGGTGTCACGCTGGAACGAGCCCGGCCAGGGCCAGACCGCCCTGCTGTCGCTGCTGCGCGGGCACAGGCTGAAGGCGCTGCTGCACCGGGCCCTCGATCCGGACGAGTTCCTGTCCGATAACGGCCTGCGGGCGGTGTCGCGGGCCTACGCGGACAAGCCCTTCTGCTTCGCCTGGAATGGCCGGGATCTCGGTCTCGCCTACGAGCCCGCGGAATCGCGCTCGCGCCTCTTCGGCGGCAACTCGAACTGGCGGGGTCCGGTCTGGATGCCGGTCAACTACCTGCTGATCACCGCCCTGCACCGCTTCCACGACTATTACGGCCCGGACTTCCGGGTCGAGGCGCCGACCGGCTCGGGACGAACCGCGTCGCTCCGCGAGATCGCCCTGGACCTCTCACGCCGCCTGATCGCCCTCTCGACACGCCGCGCCGACGGACGCCGGGCGGTCTACGGCGACAGCCAGCTGGAGCAGGAGGACCCGCAATTCCAAGACCTCGTGCTGTTCTACGAATACTATGATGGCGATACCGGCCGGGGCGTGGGCGCCTCTCATCAGACCGGCTGGTCCGGGCTCGTGGCGCTGCTGATCCAGGATGTCGCGACCAGCACCTCGATGACGTGAACGCGAGCCTCTTATTCGGCAGCCGCCTTGATCCGGATCCGCTGATTGAGTCCGATCTGGCGGGAGATATTCGAGCGGCGGGCGCTGTAGACGGCGGAGACCAGCGGGTAATCCACCGGTAGGCCCCATTTGGCCTTGTAGGCCTCGGGCGTGAGCCCGCGCAGCGTCAGGTGGCGCCGCAGCGTCTTGTAGGGTTTCCCGTCCTCGAAGCTGACGAGGGCATCGGGCCGGACCGACGCCCGGATCTGCGCCTCGGTCGCACGCCGGACCTGCGATTCGACCGGGCGATCCAGCGCTAAGAGTGAGCGATGGACGGTAGCAAGCAAGGCCGGCACAGTATCCGCCGGAATGCTGTTGCGCGCGACATAGGCGCTGAGGATCCTGGCCGCGAGTTCGATACGCGACGGAATGGTGTGCATGGACGCCTCCTCCGTACCGTCGGCATGCGACAGGCGTTCCTCGGTGCATCGCAGTGCCAAAGCTCGCCAGATCTAATCTGTCGACTTGTGGACACAACTAAGACGTGCATCGATAGTCAGCTGTTTCTACCTATAATATGTTATTGTCGTCAATGCCGGTCGACCTCCCGTCGTGGTCGCCCTGTGGCATGCGCGGTGGCCCTGGCGGGGCGTTCGCCTCCGGAACGTGGAAGGGTAGCAAGCTCGGACCCTGGAACTGCCAGCGACGAATGTCGCAGGCTCGGACCGCATTCGGGCACGCTAGAGGCAAACGGGAATGACCGGTCGAGGGCCGCAGCGGCAACTTGGATCTGCGCATGAGGCCGGGCGAAGCTGGAGCATAGGCCCGTTCCGAAGGCCGGACCCGATCATCCGGACAAGGCTCTAGAACAAGAGGTGCAGCGCGAGTGGCGCGAGGATCGCCGTCAGAAAGGCGTTAAGCCCCATGGCAATGCCGGCGAACGTTCCAGCGACCTCACTGACCTGGAAAGCGCGGGCCGTGCCGATTCCGTGGGCGGCGAGGCCGGCCGCGAAGCCGCGGGCGCGCATGTCGTCGATCTTCAGCGCGTTCATCATCGGCGTAACCAGGATCGCACCGATAATACCGGTCAGGATCACCAGGATCGCCGTGAGGGTCGGGTCGCCGCCCAGCGCCTCCGCGATGCCCATGGCCACGCCCGAGGTTACCGATTTCGGGGCGAGCGAGACGAGGATCGGCTGAGGGATGTCGAGCAGCCTCGCCAGCGCAATCACGACCGCCAGCGTCGTGATCGCCCCGGCGGCCAAAGCCGTCAGCATCGGCACCAGCGCGCGCATCACGGTGGCCCTCCGCTCGTAGAGGGGCATGGCCAGCACGACGGTGGCGGGCCCGAGCAGGAAGTGCACGAACTGCGCGCCCTCGAAATAGGTTGGATAGGGCGTGCCGGTCACCGCCAGCACGCCACCGACCAGGGCCACGGTGATCAGCACCGGGTTGGCGATCGGGTGTCGGCCGGTCGCAGCGGCGATCCGGTCGGCCAGGACGTAGGCCGTCAACGTCACCGTCAACCACAGCAGCGGCGTCTTGGCGAGGTAGACCCAGAGGGAGAAATCGCCGCCCATGTGTCAGGGCTTCCCGTCCGTCCCGCGCCGCTCGACCAGGGATGCGACCAGGCGGAACACCAGGACGGTCACCAGCAGCGAGAGCGCGGTGGACACGACGAGTACGATGGCGAGCTTCATGCCCTGCGCCCGCAGCATGTCGAGGCGGCCGACGACGCCGACGCCTGCCGGCACGAACAGCAGCGACAGGTTCATCAGGAGCCCCCGGGCGGTGCTCTCCAGGGTGCCGTCCGTCAGCGGCTTGGGCAAGACGCGGGGCAGGCCGAACCGCGCGCTGTCGCGCAGCAGGAGGAAACCGAACATCAGCCCCATGCCGATCACCGGCCCGGGGATCGGCACATGGGCACCGCGGGCGATCGCCTCGCCGACGAGCTGCGCCAGCAGGATCAGCGCCAGGCTTGCGATCATCGTCCCCGCCGCCCCTTAAGCCAGCCCGGCCTGCTGCTGGCCGGTCCGGCGGGCGGACGCGATGGCGCCCTCATCGAAGCCGAGGAGTCGGCCGAGCCGCTCCACCAGGGCCTCCTCGAACTCGTCGACCCGGCCGTCCGCCGCCGCGACCGACCACGCCATCGCCAGAAGCTCCTGGCGCTCGGTCCTGTTGGCCTCGTGGGGGATCATCTCGACGAGACTCGCCACATCGCGGGTCTCGGAATCCATCGCGGCAGCGCGCGCGATCAGCGCCCGTGCCGCCTCCGGACCCTCCGCGTAATGGCCCTGCACGAGCCGGGACAGGCGCTCGCTCTCGGAGGCGGCCAGGATCCCGTCGACCCGCGCCACGTGGACGAGGAGCGCGGTGGCCGCGAGATGCGTGTCGTCCACGGCCTCGTGCGTGCCGACGCCGAGGGCTTCGGCCGCGTAGGCGCGCAGGCGTGCGATGAGGGACATGGGGGCTCCGAAGAGGGCACCAATCGATCGTGCATCGCACAGTTCGGGCCGGCACCTCTCGCCGTCAAGCGCGGGACCGCCGATGGAGGCGGGGCGTGGCCGCGCTGCATCGCCCTCGATCTCAGCGCCGCGCCGCCTCGATCGACCCCGCGACCAGATCCGCCAGGATCGCGTCCGCCGCGCGGACGATGGATGGCCCGGCCTCGGCCGGGGTGCCAGCCCGGAACGGCGGGTCCGGGGCGTATTCGGCCACGAGCTGCGCAGTGCGGGCGTAGGCGGGTCCGCGCAGCCGGGCGGCGAGCGTCAGCCCGAGGTCGAGCCCCGCCGAGATCCCCGCGCCGGTCATGCGGTTGCGGTCGACCACGACGCGCTCCGCCACCGGCGCGGCACCGAGGAGCGGCAGCACCGCATCGCGCACGCACCAATGCGATGTGGCGCGATAACCCCGCAGCAGGCCGGCCGCGCCCAGGATCAGCGATCCGGTGCAGACGCTCGTCACCCAGGCGGACCGCGCCGCACGGTCCCGCAGGAAGGCGAGGAGCCGGGCGTTGCGCATCTGCGCCGGCGTCCCGTCGCCCCCGGGCACGAACAGGACGTCGAGATCCTGCGGGCAGGTCTCGAAGGTGTGGGTCGCCATCAGAGACAGGCTAGTATCGCTCGTCACTGCGCCGAGGGCCTCCGCGACGAGGTGCAGGCTGCCGGGCGCCAATCCGGCGAGCAGGTCCTGCGGGCCGACGAGGTCGAGGGCGGTGAGGCCTGGGAAGAGCACCATCGCGATCCGGACCGGCCGGTCGTCCGGGATCGGCGCCGGAGCATCGTCCGCGCGGGCAGGATCTGGCCAGACAGCTGCGGCGGCGGCCGCGGCGGCGATGAGATCCCGGCGGTGCGGCCCCAGCGGCCCGGTCACGATCGGCGCGTCATAGCGGCCAAGACGCGTCGCGGTAGGCGCTGTCCCAGAACATCCATTCGAGGCGCGTGGCCTGCGTGAAGGCGTGGTGCATGCGCGCCCGCTCGCCCGCGCCGACATCCTGCGCCGCCCGGTCGGTGGCGGCGATCATGGCGGCGACAGCCTCGGCGAAATCCGCCCCCGCGTAGGTGTCGATCCAGGCGCGGTACGGGTTGTCGGCGGAAGACCGGGCGAAGATGTCGTCGCCGACCGCCTTGTAGATCCAGAAGCACGGCAGCAGCGCGGCGCAGACCACCGGGAACGGCTCGGCATAAGCGGTGGCGAGCAGATAATTTACGTAATGATCGCAGGCCGGCGTCAGCGGCGTGGCGGCAAACGTCTCGGGCCCGATGCCATAATCGCGGAAGAAGCCGCCGTGCAGGGCGCGTTCCACCACGATCGCCTCCTGTGCGGCCGCGGCGAACTGCACGATCCCGTCCGGGTCCGGCGCCTTCGCGGCGGCGAGGCTCAGCGCCCGGCCGAAGCCCACGAGGTAGTGCGCGTCCTGCACAATGTAGTGGCGGAACCGGTCCTGCTGCAGCGTGCCGGCCGC
Source organism: Methylobacterium phyllostachyos (assembly GCF_900103445.1). Lineage (GTDB taxonomy): Bacteria > Pseudomonadota > Alphaproteobacteria > Rhizobiales > Beijerinckiaceae > Methylobacterium > Methylobacterium phyllostachyos. Next base: position 262,974 of record NZ_FNHS01000004.1, read on the forward strand.
GAGCTCGGCGTTGAAGGGCATCGCACGGATGGTCTCGATGGCGGCGGCGTTGCGTGCCCAGGCCTCTCGCGAGAACGCATCCTGTCCGGCGTGATCGGCCATGTCAGCCCTGCCTCTGGGCGTGGGTGACGGCGACGTGGATCAACTCAGCGAGCGTCCGGACGCCGAGCTTCTGGCGCATCTGCGAGCAGGCGTTGGTCACGGTCTTGTAGCTCACCGAGAGATCCGTCGCGATCGCGCCGTAGGACCGGCCCTGCGCGAGCCGGGCGAGGATCTGCTGCTCGCGCGGGGTCAGCTGCGATTCCGGGGTGCGGCGGGCGTCGGCGCGCAGCATCGCGACCTCGGTGGCGAGCCGCCGGTCGAGATAGACCTCGCCGATCCGCACCTTGCCGAAGGCCTCGAACAGCTCGGCCGAGGCGTGATCCTTCAGCACGTAGCCGAGCGCCCCGGCTTCGAGCGCGCGCGCCACGATCACCGGATCGTTGTGCATGCTGAACACGAGGATCCGCGTCTCCGGCGCGACCGCGCGGATCCGGCGGATCAGGCCGAGCCCGGCCATGCCGCTGCCCTGGAAGGTCAGGTCGCAGATCACCACCGGCGGTCGAAGACGGTGGAAGATCCGATAACCGCCCACCACCGTGGTCGCCTCCGCGATGGTCTCGACGCCGGCATCCTCAAGCACCCTGCGACAGCCCTGCAGGACGATCGGATGATCGTCGATGACGAGGACCGGCAGGCGGGTGGCTGCGATGTCGATCTGGGAGGCGATGGCGTTCATGCGCTCGGCGCGTTGTTCTCTTCGCCCCGGTCCGGCGGAACGGGGATCATGATCCGGACGATTGCGCCCGGGCCTGCATTGTCAAGGGCGAAGGTGCCGCCCAGAGCCTCGACCCGTTCCCGCATCCCCGACAGACCAAGGCCGGTCCCGTGCTCCGTCGGGGCATCGGTACCCAGGATGCCCGTGCCGTTGTCTCGGATTGTCACGGCCAGTCGCCCCTGGGCTTCGACAACCTCTGCCTCGACCCGTGTGGCGGCGCCGTGTCGCACGGCATTGGTGGCACTCTCCTGCACGCAGCGGAATACGGTGAGGTCCACGAGATCGCCATAGCCCCGGGCCAGCCCGTCGAACCGGCCGACGAAGGCGAGGCCGGGATGGCGCTGGGCGAAGCCGCGCAGGAGCAGGTCGAGGCAGGTGGCGAGCGGCGCCTGCCCGAGGCCGTGCGGGCGCAGGCGATTCAGCAACTCCCTGTTGACGGTCTGAACCTGCCCCACGATGGCGCTGATCTCGGCCGCCCGCGCGGCGAGCTTCTCGCGGCTCGGGTCGGTCGGTCCCGAGGCGATCCGGGCGATCGAGGCGGCATTCGCCTCCAACGCGAACAGGCACGGGCCGAACTCATCGTGGAGTTCGAGGGCGGTCCGGCGGCGCTCGTCGTCCTGCGCAGTGAGCAATTGCCGGTTGAGACGCCCGTTGGCGCCGCGAACCTCGCCCAGGGCTGCCGCAACCTTGTTGAAGCGCTCGGCGATGACCGCGAGTTCCTGCGCGCCGGGGGGCTCCAGCCGAGCGGTGTAATCGTGGTGCTCCAGTTGCGTCAGGCCGGCGCCAAGCCGCCGCAGCGGCGCCAAGATGCGACCGAGGGCGATGTAGAGCGCCAGCAGCATGGCGACGTTGATCGCCGCGGTGGTCAGCGAAAGGGCCCGCGCGTAGCCCCAGATCTCATCGATCTCGTCGAGGGGCTGTGTGGTAATCTGGGCCGTGCCGAGTTGCTGGCCGTTCACCGTGATCGGCAGGGTGTGCCGCTCGATCGGTGGTTTGATCAGATCGGCGAACCAGCGCGGCGCCTCCCGTTCCGTGCGATGGGTCGAGGCCGGGCGGCCGACGCGCTCGCCGGCATTGTCCAAGACGGCAACCCGGACGTGCCGGAGCACCTTGAAGCGCAGGTCGAGGGTCTGGAGCAGGGTCTCGGCTGGGGTCGACTCGGACAGGCGGATCGTATCGGCCACCAGCGACTCGACCGTTGCCAGTGAGGCCCGGGTCTCGACTCGTACCGCCGTGCGGGCGTTGAGCACGATCACGCCGCACGACACCAGGGCCGCCAGAGCGTCGATGAGCAGCACCACGGCGACGAGCCGCGCCCGGGTCGACCACGCAGCCCAGGCCCAGGGCGCGGCCTGGGGGCGCGTCGCGGGTGTGTCCTGCATCGGGAGATCGGTCGGTCGCGCGTCCACCCGCAGACCCTTAGCGTGCGCGTTGGTGAAGTCCATCCGGACCCCGCCGGGTCGGCCATCTTCAGCGCTTGTCGCGATGACGGGTTGTTAAGCCGGCGGCGTGTATCCTGTGGATAGCCGAACATCGACTGGCCTCGCCCACCGTTCGACCGACATCTTTGCGCCGTATTGCGACTTCTCTACTGCCGGAAGAGCCGAACTGCTTGCAGCTTGGTGGAGGATGGCGACCGGTCAAGGGGGGCCCCGGTCGCACGCGTCGTGCCTCGTGTCAGAGACCCCGGACCATGATCGACCTCGCTCTGGACCCATCCGAGACCCGGGAAACCCGGACTGCTGTTGAGCGTCCCCGCCGGGCGTTCGACCTGCGCGTGCTGCTGTTCAGTCTGGCCGGGATCGGTGTGCTCGGCGGCTTCGGCGTCGCCGCCTCGACGCTGATGGCCGGGCTCGCGGCGCCACCCCCGATCACCATCAAAGCAACTGCGGGCCGAGCCGCCGACTGGCCCGATCTGCTGAAGGACGGGCTCCCCGCCGTGGCTGGAACGGCCACCGCTGGGGCCATACAGGCCGAGGCAAAGCCGGCCGAGCCGGTGGCCCAGACCCCGCGCATGGCATCCCTGCCGAGCCCGTTCACCCCGGCGGCTGCCCCGATCAAGCCCCCAGCCGCGCCGCCGGCCGCCAAACTTGGGGACGCCGCCGAACCGCCGGCCCGCCGCATCCCGACACCGACCCAGGTCGCGCCATTGGCGGCGAGCCGCCAGGTCGTGCCGCTTCCGCCCACCCGCACGGTCGCACTGCAGCCCCCCCGCGCATCCGAGACGGTGCGGGCCCACGCGCAGATCGAACCCGCCCCGAAGCCAACCACCGCGGCGCCCGCCGTCTCGGCAGAGAAGGCCGCAAAGCCGGCCCCCAAGGTTGTGGCAGCCAAACCGACCGCCCCTGCGAAAGTCGCCGAGAAGGCGAAACGGATGGCCCCGACCGCCGTCGCCCAGGCGGAAGCCGCGGAACCCGAGGAGACGGAAGTTCTCGGGATCAAGCTGCCGTCGCTGGCGCCCGCGGGACGCAAGCTGAAGGAAAGCGTCGACGCGCTCGGGGACGCGGTGAAGAGCGTTTTCTAAGCGGACGTCTGCGCCGGTCCGAACCGATACTCGCACGGACAGCCCGCGCGCTCTCGCTTAGCGCCGGACAAGGCCGCACCGCCCTCGGCTGCCGCTCGGCCCTGCGGGTGGCTCAAGGGCTTCGCGATTCGCTATAGGCTCGGCGGATGCGATGTCAGTCCGGAAACGCCTCTGTGGACGAGGAAGAAACCGGAACCGGTGTTTGCTTTGCTCCGGGGGAGATCGGGCAGGCCGCAGCCCTGTGCAGGCGGCCCCGACGGCTTCAGCCCCGGCCCGTCTGCCGGCCGGGCTTGTGTTCGGGCCGAGGCCCGGACCGCTCCACCTTCCGCTGATGCTTCCCAGAACGCGGGCTCGCAAACCCCTTCGGCCCCCCTGGTCGGCCCTGCCGTTCGGCCGGCGCGGCATCGCCCGAGATTGCCTCCACCTGGATCTCCGGCGAGCCGTTGCGCGCGAAGGCTTCGGCGAAGCGCGCCGCCGCGTTGCCGCGCACCTCGAACTTGGTCTCGCGCTCGAAGATCCGGATCGCCCCGATCTCCTGGCGGTCGATGCCGCCCCGGCGGGTGAGCATCGGCAAGAGGCGGCGCGGATCAGCGTTGTCGCGGCGGCCGAGGTTCAGCCGGAACCAAACCGCAGGACCCATGGCGGCGATCCGCTCGGGATCCATCGGATCGTAGGGCGGACGCTCGCCCCGGGGCGAGCGGCCCTCGCCCGGGTCGCTGACCTCCTCGGGGGCCGGCAGGCGGGTGCGGTAGACGCGCGCCAGGAGGGCCGCGAGTTCCTCAGGGCTCTTGCCGGCGAGCAGCGTCTCGGCCAGCGCGATATCCTCCTCGGCCGGCGGCTCCGCGAACAGCGGGTCGGACAGCATGCGCTCGCCGTCGAGCCGGCGGATCTCGTCGGCCGAAGGCGGCCCCGACCATTCGGGGCTGACCTTGGCGATGGCGAACATCTGCTCGGCCCGGCGCCGCCGGGAATTCGGGATCAGCAGCACCGAGGTGCCCTTGCGCCCGGCGCGGCCTGTCCGGCCGCTACGGTGCTGCAGAACCTCCGCATCGTGCGGCAGATCCGCATGGATGACGAGGCTCAGGGACGGCAGGTCGATGCCGCGGGCGGCAACATCGGTGGCGACGCAGACCCGGGCGCGGCCGTCACGCAGGGCCTGGAGGGCGGCGTTGCGCTCGCCCTGGCCCAGCTCACCCGAGAGCGCCACGACAGAGAAGCCGCGCTCGGTCAGGCTCGCCTGCAGGTGGCGGACGGCGTTGCGGGTGTTGCAGAACACGATCGCGGTCTTGGCATCCGCCTCGCGCAGGAGGTTGAGCACAACGTGCTCGGTCTCCCGCGGCATGATCCGCACCGCCCGATAGGCGATGTCGGCGTGGCCCCTTGTCTCGCTCTTGATCGCGAGCCGCAGGGCGTCGCGCTGGTAGCGCTCGGCCAAAGCCTCGATACCCTTCGGCAGGGTCGCGGAGAACAGGTAGGTCGCCCGCTCCGGCGGGGTCGCCGAGAGGATGAATTCGATATCCTCCCGGAAGCCGAGGTCGAGCATCTCGTCGGCCTCGTCGAGGACGACGGCGCGCAGGGCGGTCGGATCGAGGTTACGCCGCTCCAGGTGATCACGCAGACGGCCCGGCGTGCCGACGACGATGTGGGTGCCCTCGGCCAGCATCCGGCTCTCGCGCCGGGGATCCATGCCGCCGACGCAGGCGGCGATCCGGCCGCCGGCTGGGCCGTAGAGCCAGAACAATTCGCGCTGGACCTGGAGCGCGAGTTCCCGGGTGGGCGCGATCACCAGGGCGAGCGGAGCACCCGCCGGCGGCAGCATCTCGGCCTCGCCGATGAGCATGCCGGCCATGGCGAGACCGTAGGCGACGGTCTTGCCCGAGCCGGTCTGCGCCGAGACGAGGAGGTCGCGGGCACCGGCGGCCGCCTCCAGCACCGCGGCCTGAACCGGGGTGGGATCGGCGTAGCCGCGGTCGGATAGGGCCCGCGCGAGGGGGGCGGGCAGGGTCGGGAAAGGCAAGTTCTCGGAACTCTCAACGGCCGCGCCGCGCCCGGCTGCGCGCCATCGCGCGGCGAAAGACTCAGGCACCGGACTTTATTCGGGTGTCCCGAAAGTAGCGCCAAGCGCGCCGCCTGACCACTCCCGCCGCAGCATGGGGCGGTTGCACCCGCGAGGGTGAGCCCGTTCCGGTCCGCGCGCGGGGCCGACCAACACGGGCATCCAACCGGATTCGTCTGTCATGTTGGCCATAGCGCACTCGTCCTTGCGAGCGCCGCGCCGCGATCCAGGATCGCGCCATGCCTCGAGGGGTCATACTCCCCCTCACGCGGATCACTCCCCGCCCTCCTCCCCGGTGAGCGACCATTCGAGCACCCGGGCCAGGTGATCGTAGGCGCCGTAACGGCTGGCGTATTGCGGGTAGGGCCGCGCCGTGTAGGCCGCCTCGCCGGTCAGGAACCGGGCGATCAAGCCCCGCAGCCGCTCGGCATGGTCGGCCACGATCGCTTCAACGCCGCGCTCCTCACCGCGGGGCGGCTTCACGGGCAGCGCGACGAACGGCTTCCGGCCGCCCGAGGCGTGGATGTAGAGCAGATCCGGCGTCGTCTTGACGGCTGGCAGATCCGCAAAGGCGCCGTGCATCAGCATCGCCGCCTCCAGGGTGAGCTGCGGCGAGAACCCTGAAAAGATCATCTTGGCCGAGGGCGGCGCGCCGGTCTTGTAATCGACGATACAGGCGCTTCCGTCCGGGCGCAGCTCGATCCGGTCGGCCCGGGCACGCAGCGTGAAGGTTTCCCGCCCCATCGGGATCGCCCAGCGTCCGGAGACCTCGGGGAACACCCGGGTCAGGCCCGGCCGGCGCTGGGCCTCCCAGTCGAGATAGGCGGCGGCCATGCGCTCGAAGCGCGGCCACCACTCGGCGTAGAGATTCGGGTACTCCGCCTCGATATCGGCGAAGGCGTTCACCGCGAGGTTCAACAGCCGTACAGTGGCATCGTGGGGCAGAGCCTGGGGATGACGCCGGGCGAAATCGGCGAAAACCTCGTGGACCAGGGAGCCGCGGGTGGCGACGCCGGGAGCTGCCGCCAGCGGATCGAGGGGATCGAGCCCGAGCACGTGGCGGGCGAAGATGCTGTAGGGATCGCGCACCAGCGTCTCGATCTCGGTGACGCTGAGGGAGCGCGGGAACAGGGCCGGGTCCGGCTTCGGCGCGGGGCGCTTCAACCGCGGCTCAGGCGGGACAGCGTCGAGCCGAGCCGCGAGGTCACTGAATCGGCGCCCGGCCTCCAGGACCACGTCCCAGCGGGCATCGCCTGACAGCGCGCGCAGGCGCTGGATCAGCCGGGACGGCACGGTCGGCGCGCCTTCGCGCTTGAGCGCCCGGGTGATGACCGCATCCCGGCAGCCGAGCGCCTGCACGAAATCGTGCGCCATCTGACCGATCCGCCGCTCGGGCGGGTTGAGACCGACCCGCTCGCGCATCGGCCGGTTGAGGAAGGCATCGGTCAGCGTGCGCACCGGCCAGACGCCCTCGTCCAGCCCGCCGAGCACCACCCGATCCACCGAGAGCAGCCGCGCCTCCAGAAGGCCGAGGATCCGCAGCCGCGGATGCGGCGCCGCGCCGGTGCAGGCGACGGTGCGCTCCCGGGCAAGCGAAGTGAAGAAGGTGGCGTAATCGTCGAACCGCCCCGGCATCAGGCCCGGTTCGGCCATCTCCAAATCGTCGAACAGGGCGTCGAGGCAGGACAGGGACCCGTCCGTCCCCTCCTCCCGGGCATCCTCGCGAGCCTCGTCCGGCCCGGCGACGAGCCGGTCGCAGGCCTCCCGGTGGCGTGTGGCCGTGGAGACGAGGTCGCAATCCCCGGCCCCGTCGGGACCCGGGAAATCCCGGAACACCAGATCCAGCCGGTCGAGCAGATCCGCGGCCAGCTCCCAGTCGATATCCTTCAGGCGACGCTTGGCGCGGGGCCGGTGCTCCGGCGGCCCTGCGCGCTCCGCCGCCAGGGCCTTGCGCAGGCCGTCGAAGCCCGGGGCCGGGACCGGACCGCGCAGCAGCCCGATCTCCAGAGCTGCCGCGCCCCGGACCACGTCGGCGCGCGGCAGGCCGAGGTAGACCATGGGGTGCGAGAGCAGCGCGATCAGCCGGGCCGGGATCGCGTCCGCCGCGTTGCGCGCGAGGTCAGCGGCAAGTTCGGCCGCGAGGCGGGCGAGCCGGCCCGCGGCGCTGCCGGCCAGCGCCAGACCGGCGGAGTCCTCGGCTACGATGCCCCAGCGCAGGAGTTCGACAGCGACCCGGCCGGCGAGCCCCCGGTCCGGGGTGATCAGCGCCGCAGTGGCGCCGGTGGTCTGAAGCGCCTCGCGCAACGCCACAGCCGCGACCAGCGCCTCCTCCCGCTCGTCGGCCGCCTCCGCCAGGGCCAGCCCGTCGAGGCCATGCCGGGCGGTGGCGTCGCGTGCGTCCGGGTCCAGGGCGGCCCAGGCATCCGTGGTGTCGGCCGGGCGCAAGGCCTGCGACAGCAGAGCGGCGCGCGCCGTTTGACCGGGATCGGGCGCGCCCAGGGGGACGACCTCCGCGCGGGCGATGTTCAGGTTCTCCGGCCCGAGGAGCCGATGCAGCACCGCCTGCGGGTGCCCGTGGGCGATGACTCGCGAAAACCCTTCGCCGGTGTCGATGCCGTCCCAGCCGGTCACGTCGAGGTCGAGATCAAGCCCCGGCAGCACCACGGCACCCCGGGGCAGCTTCGCCACGGCGGCGATGAGCCGGGCAGTGGCGGGGACCGAGCCGAGCGAACCCGCGACGACGACGGGATCCTGCGTAGCGCCGCGCGACAGACGCCGTTCCTCGGCCAGCACCAGACCACGGGCGCGGGCGACCGGATCGGCAAGCCCCCGCTCGACGAGGAGTTTCGGCCAGTTCTCCGCGGCGATCTTCACGAAATCCAGGGTCAGGCCGAAATAGCGGGAATACTCGGCCTCCACGGCGGCGCCGATCTCCGACCAAGGCAGACCCTCGACCGTCAGCGCGTCCATCAGCCGTTCGAGGTCGCCTGCAAGGCCGACCGCGTCGGCAGGGGAGGATGGGACGAGGAACGGCACCTCGGCATCCAGTGGCAGCAGAGTCCGGTCCACCGTCCTGGCCCAGGCCTGAACGAGGCGGGCGAGGATCAGCCTGCGCTCCAGCGGCGGCATCGGCACGCTGAGCGGATCGGCGTTCTCTTCCAGCAGCGGCTCGGCGGCGAGGTCGAGTTCCGCCTCGTCGGCCTCGCCGAGGGGGATCATCCGAGGCAGCAGCGTGGCCTGACCGGGCGCATCCCGGCCGAGGCAGTCAGCCAGGATCGCGGCCAGCGCGCGGGCGGCGCGGCGGGTGGGCAGATAGAGGGTGACGGCGGCGAGCGCCAGCGGATCATCCGCCACCGGCCCGACGAGGCGGCCGGAGAGCAGCGCCTCGGCCAGCGTCGGCAGGAACGGAACGCCGCGGGTGATGGTGAAAACGGCCTGTCGGGCGGGCATGGTCGGACTTCTACGCCCGCGCAGGCCTGCCGGACAGGGGCCACGCGCCTCCTATCCGTCTAACGCGACGCCGCCGCGCCGTAACCCGCGCGCCGGCCGAAAACGACGCCGGAGGTCAGACCCGAGCCGCCCGGATAGCCGTTGTAGAACACCCCGCCCACCATCTCGCCGCAGGCATAGAGGCCGGGGATCGCGCTGCCGTCCTCACGCTTCACGGCGCCGTCATCGCCGACCTCCACGCCGCCATACGTGAAGGTGATCCCGCCCGTGACAGGATAGGCCTTGAACGGCCCGGTCTCGATCGCCTGCGCCCAGTTCGATTTCGGCAGGGTAAGCCCCTTGGTGCCACGCCCATCCTTCACGGTCGGGTCGAAGGGCACCGATTCGTCCACGGCAGCATTGAACGCGGCGATGGTCCGCTTCGCGGCCGCCCGGTCGAGGCCGTCGAGCTTGTCGAGGAGCCCGTCCAGCGTATCGGCCTCGACGAAATGGGCGTCGTGGAACCGGTACTCGCTGTAGAGTAGGTGATCGACCTTGGCGTCGAAGATCTGCCACGCGACGTGGCCGGGCTGCTCCATGATCGCGCGGCCGAACTGCGCATAGGTGTAGTTGCGGAAATTCTTACCCTCATCGACGAACCGGACGCCGTTCGCGTTGAGCATCACACCCAGGAAATAACAGATCTTTCGGTAGTGCTTTCGCTCGCCATGCGGCAGGTCGAGGTTGCCGTAATCGGGGGTGTGCAGGTCCATCGGCGTCGCGTGGCAGCCGCCGTAGAAGCCGTGCGCCTTCGCGCCCAGAGCCAGCGCCATCTGCAGCCCATCGCCCTGGTTGTGCGGCGTGCCGCGGACCCGGGCCTTGTCCCAGCCCTCGCCGATGAAGCGCGTCCGCAAAGCCGCGTTCGACTCGAAGCCGCCGCAGGCCAGAACCACGGCCTTCGCGCGGAGGCCTCCCTGCGGCGTCTCCACGCCGACAACCCGCCCGTCCTCGACGATCAGCCCGGTGGCCGGGCAGCCGTAGCGGATCTCTCCGCCAGCGCTGGTGAAGGCCTCAAGCTCTGCCCGGGCGAGGCCGAACCCCTCGTCGTGGGTGGCCAGCGTCAGGCCACCCCAGAACACGAAGCGCCCGTCCTTCTCGAAGGATTGGCGGGAATAGATCGGCTCGAACTTCACGCCCTGCGTGGACAGCCACCGGAGCGCCGCGCCGCTCTCGTCGATCAGGATACGCTGCTCGCGCGACAGCGGACGGCCGTCGTTGAAGCCGAGCAGATCCTCCTCGAACTTCTGAGCCGTGTAGGCGCCGAAATCCGTCCTCGGCAGGCGCGGATCCTCCGGATCGATGAGCAGCGGGATCAGATCGTCGTTGCCCTCGTAGACGAAGCGCATGGCGCCAGCGGTGTAGGCGGTGTTGCCGCCGGCCAAGTCCTTCCCGGCCTTCTCGATCATCAGAACCGAGGCTCCGCGCTCCAGGGCGGCGAGGCCGGCGCTCATGGCGGCGTTGCCGGACCCGATTACCACGACATCCCACCGCGCCTCGCCTTGAGCCTGCATCGCCGCCTCCGTTTCGCTACCAAATCACCAAGATTGTATACGCCTGCATGCAATCCGTCGCAAGCGTTCCGGACGACTGGGTTTCGCGCTATGGCCAAGCCGAGGAGAGACGGGATGAAGGCGAGCGAGTCTGAGCGCTCCAGCAGTGCCGGCGCCTACGAACGGCTGCTGCGGGCGATCGAGGAGGGCGAGCTCGCCCCCGGAAGCCGGCTGCGCGAGGCGGAACTCGCCGAGCGCTTCCAGATCAGCCGGACACCGGTCCGCGAGGCGCTGGGACGCCTGGAGGCGCAGGGCCTTGTCGCCCACGAGCCGCACCGGGGCGCCAGCGTGGCGCAGCTCGATTACGGGCAGGTCAGTGAGCTCTACGATCTGCGCGAGGTGCTGGAGGGGACGGCCGCGCGGCTGGCCGCAATCCATGCGAGCGCGGTCGAGACCGAGATCCTGGAGGAGATGGTCGCCCGGGATCGAGCACTGCTCGGGGATGCGCCGGCGCTCGCCCGCACCAACCGACTGTTCCACCGGCAGATCCACGGGGCGGCGCGCAACCGTTTCCTCCAAGGCACGCTGGAGACGATGCGGCTGTCGCTGGTGCTGCTGCCGGGCGCCACCACCCTCGCCGCCCCGGACCGTGCAGCCGAGTCGCTGGCCGAGCACGCCGCCATCGTGGCGGCGATCCGCGCACATGACGGGGACGGCGCCGAGGCCGCCGCCCGCGCGCATATCCGGGCCGCCTTCAAGGCCCGGATCCGGATCTGGCAGGAGAGCTGAGCGGCCCTCAGGCGTGGGCAGGTACGCCCTGGGCCCCCCGATTGCCCCGGAACAGGGCGAGCGTCGCGACGATGCCGCAGGCCGCCGCCGCCATCAGCCAGTAGCTCGGCGAGGCCCGGTCGCCGGTCTTCTCGTACAGGAAGGTCGAGACCATCGGCGTGGCGGTGCCGAACAGGGCGGTGGCGAGGCTGTAGGCCAGCGAGAATCCGCTCGCCCGCACATGGGCCGGCACGACCTCGGACAGCGAGACCACCATCGCACCGTTATAGACCCCGAAGAAGAATGAGAACCACAGCTCCACGGCGAGCATCTTGCCGAAGGTCGGGTCGGCGACCAGCCAGTGCAGGGCCGGATAGGTCGTGAGCAGCGACAGGGTCGAGATCGTCAGCAGCACCGGCTTGCGCCCCACCGCATCCGACAGGGCGCCACCCACGGGCAGCCAGATGAAGTTGGTGATCGCCACACACATCGTCACGATCAGGCTGTCGGTCTCGGTGAGCTTGAGGACCGATTTCCCGAAGGTCGGGGTGTAGACGGTGATCATGTAGAAGGTCACCGTCGTCATCGTGGTCAGCATCATGCCCAGCAGCACGATCCGCCAGTTGGCCGCGACGGTCGCCAAGATCTCGCGGGTGCCGGGGTGGTGGGTGCGCTTGGCAAACGCCTGCGTCTCCTGCAGCGAGCGCCGGATGAAGAAGATGAACGGCACGATCAGGCAGCCGATGAAGAACGGGATCCGCCAGCCGAAATCGCCGAGCTGCTGCTTGGTCAGGACGGCGTTCAGACCGTAGCCGATCAGAGCGGCGAACAGGATGGCCACCTGCTGACTCGCGGACTGGAACGAGGTGTAGAAGCCGCGCCGCCGCGGGGTCGCAATCTCGAACAGGTAGATCGAGACGCCGCCGATCTCGACGCCCGCCGAGAACCCCTGCAGCAGCCGGCCGACCAGCACGATCAGCGGAGCCGCGACACCGATCGTCGCGTAGCTCGGGCAGAAGGCGATCAGCACCGTGCCGCTCGCCATGATCGCCAGGGTGACGATCAGCCCCTGCCGACGCCCGATCCGGTCGATATAGGCGCCCAGCACGATCGCCCCCAGCGGCCGCATCAGGGCGCCGAGCCAGAACGTGCCGAAGGTCAACAGCAGCTCGGTGGTCTCGTTGCCCGAGGGGAAGAACGCCCGCGCGATATAGGAGGCGTAGAACCCGAACAGGAAGAAGTCGAACATCTCCAGGAAGTTGCCGCTGGTCGCGCGGAGGATCGCACCGATCCTGGATTTGAGATTCGCCTCGACGGCACCCGGATCACCGGCCATGGCACGCTCTCTCATGTGTCGTCTTCACGCCCCGATCCACTTCATGGCCACGATCGTCCCGGTCACGGTCAGTGCGCCGCCGATCCGGGTCGCGATCTGGGCGAAGGGCATCAGCGCCATGCGGTCGGCCGCCGTGAGGATCGCCACGTCGCCGGTGCCGCCCTGGCCGCTGTGACAGGCGTTCACGATGGCGGTCTCGATCGGATACATGCCGAGCCAGCGCCCGACGAAGAAGCCCGTCACCATCAGCGTCACCACGGTCGACACGATGGTGATCAGGTTCACCAGGGTGAAGGCAGCCATCAGCTCGTGCCAGGGCGTCAGCGCGACGCCGATGGCGAAGAGCAGCGGGTAGGTCATCGAGACCTGCACGAATTTGTAGACCACGAAGCCGCCTGCCTGGAGATGGGGCGACACCGCGCTGGCGAGCTTGGCGAAGACCGCCAGGAACAGCATCGCCACGGGCGCAGGCAGGCCGACGAGGTGGTGGGCCATGACGCCGAGGAGATAGAGGGTGATCGCCGTGAGCCCCGCCGCCCCGATCGTGGCGGGGTCGATCTGGCCCTTCGCGGCCTCGACCTTGGCTTGCGCGTCGCTCGACGCAATGCCCTCCGAATCGGGCTGCAGGCGGCCCTCGCCGGTGAGGTGAGGAAAGCGCTTGCCCACCGTGTTCAGCGTGCCCGAGAGGATGATCGCGGTGAGCGAGCCCAGCATCACCGGCGGCAACACCTGGGCGAAGATCACGCCCTGCTGCTGGCCCAGGATCGCCGCGTATCCGATCGAGAGCGGGATTGCGCCTTCGCCGACGCCGCCGGCCATGATCGGCACGACAATGAAGAAGAAGGTCTTGTACGGGCCGAGGCCGAGGAGCGTGCCGACCAGCGTGCCGACCAGGGCCGCCACCACCGAGCCCGTCGCCAGCGGGGCGAAGATCTTGAGGAAGCCCTTGATCAGGACCTCGCGATCCATGCCGAGGATCGAGCCGACGATGATCGTGGCGATGTAGATGTAGAGGAAGTTGGTGAACTTGGTGAAATCCGTGATCGCCTTCACCATCTGCGTCGGCACCAGGGCATAGTAGACCAGTGCCGAGGGGATGAAGGTCGCGAAGATCGCGCCTGCGCCGATGTTCCGGAGGATCGGGATCCGCTTGCCGATCTCCGCGCAGGTGAAGCCGCCCATCACCAGCACGGCGATCATGGTCGGCCCGTCGGGCTTGATCTCGCCCTCTTGGACCAGGATCGCGATCAGCGCCGCCAACACGACGTAGACCGGCAGCGGTATGATGCCGATTTTGGTATCGACGAGACGCCACCAGCGATCGCGCCAGACCGGGTTGGTGCCTCTTTCGGCCTTCCGGGTCTCGGCCGGTGACGCGATGGGGCTTGTCGTGGCGCTGCTAGTCATGGCGTCCCCCCGGATATCTTCACCACCGACCGCTTCAGGCTTTGCCGCGCTCCCGCAGTCAAAACACCGGCCGCTCTCCGTCGACCTTCAGACAGAGGATGGAGATAAAGTGACATTCGGCGTATCAGCGCCAGTCCGGGGCGGCAACGCGCTGTAGGGGACAAAGCGCGCGCGCTGTCCCGCGGGTGGGGATGGGAAATCCCGGTGGAACGTGTGCCGCGTCCCATATGGCCGTCCGCCTGCCCGACAACTCGGGGCGGTCGGGACGCGATTTCCGGCGCATCGTTTGGCGAGCGCCCACACAAAAAAGGCCCGGCCTGAAGCCGAGCCTTGGAAGTCAGTCTGCACGGGGCTGACGCCGGGATCGAAATCCCGGCGCCAACATCTCGGATCAGAAGTCGCGCTGGACGCGCAGGCGGACCGAGGAAACCGAATCCTGGGTCACCGTCCGCGGCACGTACGTTCCGGCGTTGATACCGGCAACGTGGCTGTAAGCCGTTGGGTTCTTGTCCTTGTCGATCACCCGACCGTTCTTGACGCCGATCTGCGTGTAATAGCCTTCCACGCCGATATCGAGATCCTTGACCGGCGACCAGATCAGGCTCGCGCCGGCGACGATTTCGTAGGTATTCCGCAGCGCTTCGCTGAGGTTGTAGAACCGGGTTCCAGGGGCGCCGACCGCCAGGGAGCCGCCGATATTGGCCAGGGACGAAGCCACACCCTGGGCCGCACGGGCGTTCTGCGAGAAGCTTTGCTCGCCGTAGCTCGAGAACACGGCCGAACGCCATTCCGGGGTCCAGTAGTGCAGGTAGGACCCGACCACCGTGAAGCTCTGTGAGGTCTGCAGCTGGCCGGTGAACGGGTTGACCGTCGCATCGGCGAAGAACTGGTTGAACTTCTGGCCCTGAATGGTGGCGGTGGTCTGCGTGTACGAACCGGTGAACGCGGAGTAACCGGTGTAAAGCTGCGCACCCTCGCCATAGGCACCCTGCAGGTACAGGGCGTCGCCCGGCGCGATGAACGGCGCGTTGACCTTCAGGCCGCCCTGAACGGCCCAACCCTGAGTGTTCCGGGTATGCGCGATCGGCCGGATCGGCTGACCCGACGCCTGGCTCTCGTTGCCGACGTTGAGTTCGTGGGTCGCGGCGGAGAGCTGGGCGGAACCCCAGGCCTGGTCGAGGCGGATGGCACCCACGAAGTCGGGCAGGCGCGTACGCTGGATCGTGTCGACGTAGCCGTAGCCGGTCGGGAGCCCCCGGGTGTTGTAGGTGATGAACACCGGCGTCGGCTGGTTGGTAACCGCCAGAACCGCCACGCCGCCGACGTTCGGCGTCACGCTGACGCTGTAGGGCGAGAAGATCGGGGTGCGGCGGTAGATCGGGTCTTCGACCGAGATCGTCGCCGACAGACCGTTACCGACCGTGGCGGTGTAGGCCAGGAGGTTGGTGGAGGCGACGTCCGAGCCCGCGGAGGCGCCGGCGAACTCGAAGTCGTGGGCGTAGAAGTCGAAGAACGAGGACGCGCGACCGGCGGTCAGGCCCGCGAACTGGATGAACGCCTTATCGACGTTCATGAACTGGGAATCGCGACCGAAGCTGTCATTGCCCAGGCCCGGATAGGCCTGGCCGATGCGCTGCTGCGTGCCGGACTGGCCGACGCCGGAGTAACCCGTGCGGGCGCCGGCATCGAGGCGCACGAAGGCGCGGAGCGTGCCGTAGGCGGTCTGGGTGCGGGCATCGAGGTTGATGCGCATCCGGCCTTGGTAGCCCGACGTGTCGCCGTTGCCGGACCCGCGCGAGAAGCTGGTCATGTACCCGCCCTCGAACCGGGCGCGGCCCGAGATACGCAGGCAGGTGTCGGTACCGGGGATGTAGAAGAAGCCGGCACCATACGCAGTGCAGACGCGGACGTACTCGATCGGCGCCGCCTTCTTGATTGGTAGATCGGCGGCGTGCGCGGCGCCCACCGCCGCGAACGCGGCAGCGGACCCGAGCAGCGAGCCCTTCAAGAGCTTCATAGTTATCTCCA
Organism: Methylobacterium phyllostachyos; assembly: GCF_900103445.1. Classification (GTDB taxonomy): domain Bacteria; phylum Pseudomonadota; class Alphaproteobacteria; order Rhizobiales; family Beijerinckiaceae; genus Methylobacterium; species Methylobacterium phyllostachyos. The sequence goes on from NZ_FNHS01000004.1 coordinate 278,889, forward strand.
AAGATTCGAGACCCGATATCGCCACCCGCACAGTATATTTCTGCGCTGGGAGCTTATTATGTGCGCAATCCGCCCTTGAAAGACGAACTTTCGGGATCCCGATGTCGAGATGCACCGTTGCGCAGGCACATTGTGCAAACACATCTTTGATCGCAATGTGGAATCAACGCCTTACAAAGTCTATTCTTACGTTGTTGCGCAACGGCAACAACATGATACAGCACATTATGCTTCTTTTGATGATTTTATATAGCAATAGAAGTGCAGAATTTACTGATCACAATGTACTGATGCGCCGATGCGCGCGACATGAGACAATCATGAAGCTCAAGATATTTCGTTGTTATGCGCAGAGCCGCGCCGTCACGCGCCGAGCTGCGCAATAGCGCAGCCGCCATCGGGCGCCGGCCATTGAACGGCTGCGATGAGGCGAAGCAGATCTTGCTGACTGAGGCCGGCCCGGTTTCGACGACGCGCGATTCGCGTTCGAACCGCATCGCCGCTTCAAGGGCCGTGTCGGCGCGTCGGGCGCGGATTCTGGCCGGACAGCATGGCCACGCGGAGCGGGTGAAGGGCGCTGGCGTGCGACCCGCCCGTGCGGACCCGGCTTGGCGAGGCGGCGGGGGGTGGGGCGACGCGTCAGGGAACGGGGCTGCCGGATCGCGATCGGCCGCACAACGAAAAAGGCCCGGCCGAAGCCGAGCCTTGATCTGTATGGCGCATAAGAAGGACCGCCGGAGCCGAAGCCCCGGCGCCCGGGATTAGAAGTCGCGCTGGACGCGGAAGCGAACCTGCGAGACCGAGTCCTGCGTCGCCGTGCGGACCGCGAAGGTTCCGTTGTTGATGCCGGCGATGTTGGCGTAGGCGGTCGGGCTCTTGTCGAGGTCGATCGCCCGGCCGTTCTTCAGGCCGATCTGCGTGTAGAAGGCCTCCACGCCGATATCGAGGTCCTTGACCGGCGACCAGATGATGCTGCCGCCCGCCACGAACTGGTAGGTGTCCCGCAGGGCCTGGCTCAGGTTGAAGAACCGGGTGCCCGGCGTGCCGACCGCGTTCGAGCCGAACGGGTTGCTGCCCGCCAGACCGCTCACGAGGCTGTAGAGCGCGCCCTGCGCGAAGCGCGCACCCGCCCAGAAACCCTGCTCGCCGTAGGAGCCGAAGAAGGCCGAGCGCCACTCAGGCGTCCAGTAGTGCAGATACGACGCCACAACGGTGAAGCTCTGCGAGGTCTGCAGCTGGCCGGTGAACGGGTTGACGGTCGCGTCCGAGAAGTACTGGGCGAACTTCTGGCCCTGGATGGTTGTGGTGCTCTGCGTGTACGAGCCGGTGTAGGACGAGTAGCCGGTGTAGAGCTGCGCGCCGTCGCCGTAGGCACCCTGCAGGTAGAGGGCGTCGCCGGGGGCGACGAACGGCGTGTTGATCTTCAGGCCGCCCTGCACCGCCCAGCCCTGCACCGTGCTGGTGTGGGCGGGGACGAGGACCGGACCGGCGCCGGTGCTGGCGGCGGTCGAGAGGTTGCCGATGTTCAGCTCATGGGTGGCGGCCGAGAGCTGGGCCGAGCCCCAGGCCTGGTCGAGGCGCACGACGCCGACGAAGTCGGGCAGGCGCGAGCGCTCGATGCTGTCGACGTTGGCGTAGCGACCCGGGCCGACGAAGATCGGGGTCGGCTGGTTGGTCACGCCGAAGTTCGACACGCTGCCGGTGCTGACGGTGGCCGAGATGTTGAACGGCGAGAAGATCGGGGTGCGGCGGAAGACCGGGTCTTCGATCGAGATCGTGGCCGAGAGGCCGTTGCCGATCGTGGCGGTGTAGGCCAGCAGGTTCGTCGAGAACACGTCCGAACCCGCGGTGGCACCGGCGAACTCGAAGTCGTGGGCGTAGAAGTCGAAGAACGAGGAGGCGCGACCAGCGGTCAGGCCAGCGAACTGGATGAACGCCTTGTCGACGTTCATGTACTGCTGGTCGCGGCCGAAGCTGTCGGTGCCGATGCCGGCATAGGCCTGGCCGATGCGCTGCTGGGTGCCGGAGGTGCCGACGCCGGAGTAACCCGTGCGGGCACCGGCATCGAGACGCACGAAGGCGCGGAGCGTGCCGTAGGCGGTCTGGGTGCGGGCATCGAGGTTGATGCGCATCCGGCCCTGGTAACCGGAGGTGTCACCCACGTTCGGACCGGCCTGACGCGAGTAGCTGGTCTGGTATCCACCCTCGAACCGGGCGCGGCCCGAGATGCGCAGGCAGGTGTCGGTACCGGGGATGTAGAAGAAGCCGGCACCATACGCAGTGCAGACACGGACGTATTCGATCGGCACGGCCTTCTTGACCGGCAGGTCGGCGGCGTGCGCAGCGCCCACCGCCGCGAATGCAGCAGCCGACCCGAGCAGCGAGCCCTTCAAGAGCTTCATCGATATCTCCAAAGCTTCGAGACCCAATCGTGCGGACTTGTCCGGTTAACCGGATCTCGCCGCACATTTGTAGACTTGGCCTGCGTCTTGAGCGGCAGGCTCTTGCGGGCTCTCGCTTGGCGATGCCCCCGTGCACCCTCACCATGTGCGAACGGGTTTCGGGCGGCAACGAGGATTCTCGTTTATTGCCGAGGTTCCGACAGGATGTTGCCCGCTGGCAACAATCTCGGGGCGCATTGGTCATTAACCAGCGGCCGAAGGTCGGTTTCGCGCGGCTTTCCAAAGCGTCTTCGAATCCGAATAGCCCGGCGCGGGTATTCACGCGCCGGACGATTCGTGCCGGGATCACGATCCAGCTGCTATTGCTGACGGCCTTGTCCGTGATGGCGGCATTTCATTGCCGGCTTACATGGGCGGGGTGAGGCCATCCTTGCCGACGGCGACCCGACGGGCCGTGAGGCGGCCGTCGTCCTCACGAGCGACGACCACGAACGCCTTGGCGCCGGGCGTGAGGGCCGCAGCATCGGCCGGCGCAAAGCTGACGATGGGAGCCTGCGGCGGCACTAGGACCTGAATGGATTGGCCCTGGCCGTAATCCACCGTCAGCGTCCGCTGGGCTCCTCCGCCGCTCGCCGTCACGGTGCCGTTGGTCATCGCGCTCTTCACCCGGGGTGCGTCGGGCGCGGTCGAGCGGGTGTCGGCCGTCACGGTGCCGTTGGTCATCGCGCTCTTAACCCGCGCGCCGCCGGTCGTGCGATCCGGGATCATGTCCCAATCGTAATGCCCCTCGCCGGTGCCGCGCATCGCCTCGGGAAAGAGGACCACCTCGAGCGCCACCGGGGGCTCACCCTTGGTGGCGGTTCCGATGAAAACGCCGTCCTTGATCTGGTCGAGCGAGGCCGGGACGACCCACGCCACTTTGGTGTCGGGCGGCAGCGTCACGGTTTCGGTCTTGCCATCCAGGGTCTTCAGCGTGAAGCCGCCATGCTCAACCGCCGCGATCGTACCCCGCAGGCGCTCCACCTTCGAGGCCGCCTGCGCGCCCGTGGTGATGACCAGAAGACTTATCACGGCGAGCGTTGTGGACTTTACCATGTGGGGACCTCTTCCTTGCCGCCGGAATCGTTGCGACCGGCGTGACGTGTGGCAGCGTGCGGTTCAATCAGCCCCGGGGGGCCTGTGGCACACACACGCGGATATCGCGCCCACGCCCAGCTCGGTTACAGGTCCTGGTCCCGTACCATCTGGCTCAAGTATGGTGCGGCAGCCGCCTCGACGGCCCGGTACCGGACCACGACGTCGGCGCCAAAATTTGAAAGGCGCGTCCCGCCTCCGGCCCGCCCGCCGCTCTGCGCCTCGACCACCGGTCGCCCGAACCCGGTGTTCATCGCCTTGATCAGCATCCAAGCCCGTCGATACGACATGCCCAGCGCGCGGCCAGCGCCCGCACTCGAACCGTGCTCGGCGATCATCTCCAAAAGCCGTACTTTGCCGGGACCGAGCCGATGCCCGGGCCCCAGATCGATGCGGTTGCTCAACCGCGGCGCCGGCCCCTCGACCGGCACGCGCGCCGAGGCATGATCGGCTGCGGCGCTCAGGCGGGCAGCACCAGAAGGGCGAGACCCGCCATGGCGACGCTGGCCCCGAGAGCCGGCGCGGCCCGCGTGGTGCCCAGACGGGCACCCGCGATTCCAAGGCCGATCCCGGCCGCGTGGAGGAGCGCGGTCGCCGCCAGGAAGCCGAAGCCGAACGAGAGGCCCGAGGCGGTCTCGGGCATCTCGGCCCCGTGCGCGTAGCCGTGAAACACCGCGAAGACCCCAACCAGGGCGGCGAGCAGCGCCACCGGCGCCCGCAGGCCGACCATGGCGGCGAGGCCGAAGACCACGATCGAGAGCGCGATCCCAGTCTCGGCATAGGGCAGCGCGATGCTGGCCATGCCGAGCCCTGCCCCCGCGCTCATCAGCACCAGGAAGGACAAGGGTAGCGCCCAGAGGGCCCGGCCACCTCGGAGTGCGGCGAGCAGGCCGACCGCGACCATTGCCAGCACGTGATCGGTGCCCAGCAGCGGATGCAGGAACCCAGCCCCCATACCGGTGGCGGCACCGTGGCCCGGATGCGCGAGTGCCGCCTGCGGCAGCAGCGCGAACGCGGCCGGGAGGGCAGCGGCAAGAGATGCGGAGACATGGCGCTTCATAAGGGGGTCCTTCGCTGACCTCAGGAGATGTAGCGCCCATCCGCGGCCGCTGCGAGGCCCCGGACCATGTCTTATGGGCCCGTCCTATAAGGTCATGGCGTCGTGGACGTCGCCCGGTTCGAAGGATTCCACGAAGGCAGCTCCTAACCCATGGGTGAAATGACGCACCACGCGAGCCAACTTCCGGCCGACCTGGATCGTCGCGCCAAGCTCCAGCGTCCGGTCGATGAGCAGTGCCACGCCAGACGCCGAGATATTGAGCACGTGCCCCGAAACGGCATGCCCATCCTCCAGCGTCACCGTGACGACCTTCTGCTTCGGGACGATACGGCGATCGACCCTGATCGGCTCCACGGATAAATCCTGAGCGCGGGACAGCGCCATGAAGTGGCGCGCCAAGCTGGCGAGCGCCGGCCCGTCGCCCCGGACGGAGACGACGAATTCCTGGCCCACCGCACGGTCGATCCGCGCGTGCAAGAGGCCGATATGGCGGATGCTACAGGTGAGATCCTCGCCCGGGATCAGGAGCGACGACGAGCGAAAGCGGACCCCCTCGGCCGAGATGTCCGTGGTGATCGCGTAGAAATCCCTACGGCGTGCGGTCCAGCATAGGGCAGGCAGGATGATGCGATGCCGCGGGCCATGCATGTCCTTCATCGACACATGTGTGACATGGCGACGTTATGCGCTGAAATCGCCTGCCGATAAATTGAGGCTTTTGCTAAAAATTAGCTTATCCTCAGCGCTATTTGCTTACGCACTCACGCATATATACGGCGAAATAGATAAAGATATCTGGATTTTTTCTTTACCTGAAGAGTGCGTTTGGTGGCTCTTGATACGCCGCTGCCGCCACCAAAACTGTTTGAATATAAGATGCAGCTTGACCGCCTGGCATGGATGCTGCCTTGGGATTGTGCATGCCAAGGGGGTGCGCGACACTCTGCGCCGCCTCTGGATCGGCTCCGGCCGATCGCATCCCGCCACCCGCGCCAGAGTCCGGACCGATTTCATGTTGCGTCTCGCCGCCTGCCTCCTCGCCGGGATGGCCCTTGCCGGGCCCGCCAGCGCGCAAACCCTGCGCTACGGCATGATGGAGGATCCGGACGCCCTCGACCCGACGCTGGCCCGCACCTTCGCGAGCCGGATGGTGTTCGCCGCCCTTTGCGACAAGCTGGTCGATATCGGGCCCGACCTGAAGCCAGTGCCGCAGCTCGCCACCTCCTGGGAGCTGTCGCCCGACGAGAAGGCGCTGACCATGCACCTGCGCCCGGGCGTGCTGTTCCACGACGGCGAGAAGCTCGACGCCGCGGCGGCGAAGTTCTCGATCGAGCGCCATATGAAGATGCCGGGCTCGCAGCGCCGCTCTGAGATCGCGCCGATCGACTCCGTGGACGTGGTCGACGACCTCACCTTCCGCATCAACCTGAAGCAGCCGTTCGCGCCGCTGCTCGCGCAGTTCACCGACCGGGCCGGCATGATGGTCTCGCCTAAGGCGGCCGAGCGGCTGGGCGACAAGTTCGCGTCGGCGCCCGTTTGCGCCGGGCCGTACAAGTTCGTCGAGCGCGTGCCGCAGGACCGGATCGTGGTCGAGCGCTTCCCCGACTACTGGAACAAGGACGCGATCCACATCCAGCGCATCGAGTTCCGGCCGATCCCCGACGCCACCGTGCGGCTCACCAACCTGCGGGCCGGGCAACTCGACCTGCTGGAGCGCCTCGCCCCCACCGACGTGGCGCAGGTGAAGCGCGACGCCAAGCTGAAGCTCGACTCGACCTATGAGCTCGGCTTCCAGGAAATCCTGTTCAACCCCCACAAGGCCGACTCGCCGGTCTCCGATCCGAAGGTGCGTGCCGCCTTCGAGGCCGCCATCGACCGCAACGCCATCAATCAGGTCGTCTACAACGGCGAGTTCCTGGCCGGGAACCAATGGGTCAACCCAAAGAACCCGAACTACGTGGCGGAGTACCCGATCCCGAAGCGGGACGTGGCCAAGGCCAAGGCCCTGCTGGCCGAGGCCGGCAAACCGAACCCGCAGATCACGCTCACCGTCTACGCCAACAGCGAGTCGCCGCAGGTCGGTCAGGTAATCCAGGCGATGACCAAGGAGGCCGGGTTCGACGTGAAGATCCAGGCCGTGGACTTCACAACGGCACTCGATGCCGCCGACAAGGGCAATTACGAAGCACAGCTCTATTCCTGGAGCGGCCGCTCGGACCCGGATGGCAACACGTTCAGCTTCCTCTACTGCAAGGCGGCGCTGAACTATCCGAAATACTGCAACCCCGAGGCCGACGCGGCGCTTCAGGCCGAGCGCGGCACCGTCGATCCGGCCAAGCGTAAGGCCGCTTGGAAGGCGCTCGCCGATCAGGTGCTCAAGGACCGGCCGGGCATCTACATCCTGCACCGCAAGCTGCTCTGGGCATACAGCCAGAAGATCACCGGCTTCGTGCCCTATCCGGACGGGCTCGTGCGCTTCACCGGGCTGAAGCTCAACTGATGCTGCGGTTCCTGGCGCGACGCCTCGCCCTGGCGGTCCCGACGCTGATCCTCGCCTCGATGATCATCTTCGCCCTGCAGCAATTGCTGCCGGGCGACGTCGCCACCGCGCTCACCGGCGAGGAGCGCGACCCGCAGGTGATCGCCTTCATCCGCGAGAAGTACCACCTCGATGAGCCGCTGCCGGTGCGCTACGCCTATTGGGCGGGCGGGGTGCTGCGGGGCGATCTCGGCGAGTCGATCCGGCTGCAGAAGCCGGTCTCCGAACTGATCGTCGAGAAGCTGCCGGTAACGCTCGAACTCGCCTGCCTCGCCATGCTGGTGGCACTCGCCATCGGCGTGCCGATGGGCGTGCTCTCGGCGGTCAAGCGCGGCCAGGCCGCCGACACGATCGCCAACGGGGTGGCCCTCTGGGGCCTGTCGGTGCCGAATTTCTGGCTCGGCATCCTGCTGATCCTGCTCTTCTCGGTGGAACTCGGCTGGCTGCCGGCCTCGGGCTACGTCTCGCCGTTCGAGAGCCTGTCGGAAAACCTCGCCGCCATGGTGATGCCGGCCTTCGTGCTCGGAAACGCCATCGCGGCGGTGATGATGCGCCACACCCGCGCGGCGATGCTGGGCGTGCTCGGCTCCGACTATGTCCGCACGGCCCGCGCCAAGGGCGTCTCGCCGCTGCGGGTGACCCTGCGCCACGCCCTGCCCAACGCCGCGATCCCGATCATCACCCTGGGGGCGCTGGAATTTGGGCAGCTCCTGTCGGGGGCCGTGCTCACCGAGCAGGTGTTTTCGGTGCCGGGCTTCGGCAAGCTGATGGTCGATGCCGTGTTCAACCGGGACTTCGCCACCGTGCAGGGCGTCGTGATCTGCACGGCCGCCACCTACATCGCCCTGAACCTCGCCGCAGACTTGCTCTCGGCGGTCGTGAACCCGAAGCTGAGGCGGGCATGAGGGAATTCTTCAAGCGCGACGTCCTCCCTCCCCCCTCTGTGGGCTACCAAATGCACATGTCTCCAGCGGACATCGACGCTGGTGGCAGAGCACGACAGGCCCCCTCTCCCGAGCGGGAGAGGGTTGGGGTGAGGGACGAGAAGGCGCAGGATAGGGCGCGTCATCAACGCGCCGACAGGGCGCGCCTCGTTCTGAAAGTTCGCATCCCTCACCCTGTCCCTCTCCCGCACGGGAGAGGGGACCCGCGCTTGATCCTGCGGCCACGTTGGAGCGCACGATGTGTGAATCCGGTAGCCTCTGCCGGGGAGGGAGAGCGCGCGGTGCCGTCGTCGCTGCCAACCCTGTGAGGCTCCGATGAGCACCGGCACCCCCATCGCCGAAGCCACCGGCCTCGCCGCCCCCGCTGGAACCCCGCCCCTCATCCAGGGACCCGGCACCTTCACCGCCTTCTGGCGGCGCCTGCGAGCGCGCAAGAGCGCGGTGGCGGGCCTCGTCATCGTCGGCCTGCTGATCCTGATGGCTGTCTTCGCCCCCTGGATCGCGCCCTACGATCCCACCGCCACCGATTGGGCCAACGTCCGCGGGCACCCAAGCCTCGCGCACCCGTTCGGCGGCGACGAGGTCGGGCGCGATGTGCTTTCACGCATCATCTTCGGTGCCCGGGCCTCGCTCGGCGCCGGCCTGGTCTCGGTGGCGCTCGCCGTCTCCCTCGGCCTGCCGTTGGGCTTGCTCGCCGGCTACGCGGGCGGCTGGATCGACGGGGCGATCTCCCGGCTCACCGACGCGTTGCTGGCGATCCCCTTCCTGATCCTGGCGATCGCGCTCGCCGCCTTCCTCGGCCCGAGCCTCGTCAACGCGATGATCGCCATCGGCCTCTCGGCGACCTCGACCTTCATCCGGTTGACCCGAGCGCAGGTCCGCGCCGTGGCGGCGGAGGAGTTCGTTGAGGCGGCCCGCGCCATGGGCAACCCGCCCTGGCGGATCGCCCGGGTCCACATCCTGCCCAACATCGTCCCGGCGATCCTCGTCCAGGCGACGCTCACCATCGCGGCCGCGATCATCGCGGAGGCGAGCCTGTCGTTCCTCGGCCTCGGCCAGCAGCCGCCCGAGCCGTCTTGGGGCGCGATGCTCAACACCGCCAAGAACTTCATGGACCAGGCCCCCTGGATGGCGATCTGGCCGGGCCTGTCGATCTTCCTGGCCGTGCTCGCCTTCAACCTGTTCGGCGACGGCCTGCGGGACGCCCTCGACCCGAGGCAGCGCACATGACCAAGCCCCTCCTCGACGTGCGCGACCTCGCTGTCGCGTTCGACACCGACGGCGGCGCGGTCCACGCGGTCAACAGCGTCTCCTACACCCTGCACGAGGGCGAGACGCTGGGGATCGTCGGCGAGTCGGGCTCCGGCAAGAGCGTGCATGTGCTCGCCATGCTGGGCCTGATCCCGCGCCCGCCCGGCCGCATCACCGGCGGCCAGGTGCTGTTCGAGGGCCGCGACCTGCTCGCCCTGAAGGAGCGCGAACTCCGAAAGATCCGCGGCGGTGCGATCGGCTTCGTGTTCCAGGACCCGATGAGCTCGCTCAACCCCGGCATGAGTGTGGCGGCGCAGATCATCGAGCCCCTGCGCATCCATCTCGGCCTCGACGCCCGCGCGGCCCGCGCCCGGGCGAGAGAACTGCTCGACCTCGTCCGCATTCCGAACGCCGCCGCGCGCCTCGACCAGTACCCGCACGAATTCTCCGGCGGCCAGCGCCAGCGGGTGATGATCGCCATCGGGTTGAGCTGCCGCCCGAAGCTGCTGATCGCCGACGAGGCGACCACGGCCCTCGACGTGACGGTGCAGGCCGAGATCGTCGCCCTGGTGCAGGAGTTGAAGCGCGAACTCGGCATGGCGATCATCTGGATCACCCACGATCTCGGCGTGGTGGCCGGCATCAGCGACACCGTGCAGGTGATGTATGCCGGCCGGATCCTGGAGCGCGGCCCGGTCGACGACATCTTTTCGGATCCGCGCAACGCTTACACGCTCGGGCTGCTGCGCTCCCTGCCGGACCTCTCCGGCGGTCGCGCCGGGCGCCGCCGCCTTCACCAGATCGAGGGCGCCCCACCGGATATGCGCCACCCGCCGCCGGGCGATCCGTTTGCGCCGCGCAACGCCTTCGCGACGCCCCGCTGCCGGGCCGAGATGCCGCCCCTGGCCCAAGCCCCGGGGGCCGCCCCCGGCCACCTCGTCGCCGCCTGGTACGACTTGCCAAAACTTCTGGCCGCGGAGGCCGCACGATGAGCGTGCAGGATTATCCGATCGTCTCGGTGCGCGACCTGTCCAAGCACTATCCCCTGCGCTCGTGGTGGGGCGGCAAGGCGTCGGTGTTCCGCGCCGTCGAGGGCGTGAGCTTCGACATCCGCCCCGGCGAGACCCTGGGCCTCGTGGGCGAATCCGGCTCCGGCAAGTCGACCATCGGCCGCGCCGTGACCATGCTCAACCCGCCGACCTCGGGCACGATCGCGTTCGAGGGCACCGACCTCGCCAAGCTCTCGGCGGGCGCCATGCGTAAGATGCGGGCGCGGATCCAGACCGTGTTCCAGGATCCCTACGCGGCCCTCAACCCGCGGATGAGCGCGGGCGACTACGTCGCGGAGGCGTTCAAGCTGCATCGGCGTGACATGCGCGGCCCGGAGCGGCGGGAGGCCGTCGCGGCCATGTTCGAGCGGGTCGGGCTCGATCCGCGCTTCATGGGCCGCTACCCGCACCAATTCTCGGGCGGCCAGCGGCAGCGCATCTGCATCGCCCGGGCGATCGCCCTGAAACCCAGTTTCATCGTCGCCGACGAGCCGATCGCGGCGCTCGACGTCTCGATCCAGGCCCAGGTGGTGAACCTGCTCCAGGACCTGCAGGACGAGATGGGCCTGTCCTACCTGTTCATCTCCCACGACCTGCGGATGGTGCGCTACCTCTGCCACCGAGTGGCGGTGCTCTGGCGCGGACGCATCGTCGAGTTGGCCGAGGCGGATGCCCTCTACGAGGATCCGCGCCATCCCTACACCCGCCGCCTGCTTGCGGCCGTGCCGGTGCCACACCCGGCCGAGGAGCGGGCCCGCCTCGCCGCCCGGGATCTCGCCGGCCACAATGAGCCGCCGGACGGGCCGCTCACCGAGGTGGCGCCGGGGCATTGGGTGGCGCTGCCGACAGGGCAGCACGCGTGACGGCCTTACACGGCCTCTCCCTTTCTCTACCTCATCCTGAGGCGCGAGCGCAGCGAGCCTCGAAGGAGGACTCCAGCCGGCCGCGCGATCCCTGGTGGGCTCCTTCGAGGCCTCCGCTGCGCTCCGGCACCTCAGGATGAGGACGCGTTTTGGATCAGGCCGCCGCTAAACCACTCCGTACAGCAGGACATCCCGTGAGAGACTTCTCCGCCCCCGGCCGCTCCCCGGTCTACGCCGCCAACGCCGCCGTCGCGACTTCGCACCCGCTCTCGACGCTGGCCGCCATCGAGGTGCTGCGCTCCGGCGGTAACGCCGTCGATGCCGGCATCGCGGCGGTGGCGGTGCAATGCGTGGTCGATCCGCTGATGACCGGGATCGGCGGCGACTGCTTCGCGCTCTACGCCCCCGCGGGCGCGACCAAGCCCATCGCCCTCGACGGGTCGGGCCGGGCTCCGGCCGCCGCGACGCCCGAGTGGTACGCCGAGCATAACGTTACGATCACTCCGACCTCGCCGCACGCCGTGACAGTGCCTGGTGCCGTGGCGGCTTGGGACCTGCTGGTGCGCGAGCACGGCACCCGGTCCCTCGGCGAGCTGCTCCAGCCGGCGATCCGCTATGCGGAGGACGGGTTTGTCGTCCAGCAGCGGGTGGGCTGGGACTGGCTGCGCGGCGCCGAGCGCGTCGCCGCCGACTCCCACGCTGCCGAGACCTATCTGCCCGGCGGACAGGTGCCGACGATCGGCAGCATCGTCCGCCTGCCGAAGTTGGCGGCGACGCTCCGGGCGATCGCCGAGGCGGGCGCGCGCGCCTTCTACGAGGGCCCCATCGCTGAGGACATGGTAAGCCGGCTGAACGCCCTTGGCGGTTTGCACACCTTGGATGATTTCGCCGCCGCCCGGCCCGACATCGTCACGCCGGTCTCGACCCGCTACCGCGGATACGACGTCTACGAGTGCCCGCCCGCCGGCCAGGGTCTGGCCGCGCTGATGATGCTCAACGTGCTCTCGCATTATGACGTTGGTGCCCTCTCGGAGCTCGACCGGCTCCATCTCTTCGCCGAGGTGTGCAAGCAGGGCTACCACCACCGGGACGTTCTGTTCGGCGACGCGGCCCTCGCCAACGTGCCGATCGAGCACCTGCTCTCCGACGCCTGGAAGGCCGCCGCCCACGGGGCGATCGACATGGGCCGCGCCCGCGAGCCGCAGATCTATCCCGAGATTGCACAGGAGATTGCCGAGGGCCGCGCCCACAAGGACACGGTCTATCTCTGCGTGGTCGACCGGGATGGCAACGCGCTGTCGCTGATCAACTCGATCTTCCAGGGCTTTGGCTCCGGCATCCTGGCGCCCGAGAGCGGCGTGCTGCTGCACAACCGCGGCCTGTCGTTCCGCACGGAGGGCGGCCATCCGAACAGCGTCGGGCCGGGCAAGCGGCCGATGCACACGATCATCCCCGGCATGCTGATGAAGGACGGGCAGGCGGTGGCGCCGTTCGGCGTGATGGGCGGCCATTACCAGGCCATGGGCCATGTCGAGCTGCTCTCCGGTCTCCTCGACCGGGGGCTCGACGTGCAGGCGGCCCTCGATGCCCCGCGCAGCTTCGCCTATGGCGGGACCCTGGAGGTCGAGGGCGGGATTTCCGACGCCGTGATGGCGGGGCTGATCGAGCGCGGCCACCCGGCGATCCGCGCGCCCCTGCCGCTCGGCGGCGGGCAGGTCATCTGGATCGACCGCAAGGCCGGCACGCTGGCGGCCGGCTCGGACCCGCGCAAGGATGGGGCGGCGCTGGGGTATTGAGAGGCGGATGAGGGCTGGGCCCTGCCCGCCCTCATACTCTGGTTCCCGCAACGGTGGGCTTTCGTCAGCACCACCGTCTTTCCGAGCGGAGCGAAGCAATCTGGATAGCGCTACGCCGATCGACGGCGCGCTACCCTGGGTCACTTCGCTGCGCTCGTGATGACGGCGGGCAGCCCCGCCGCCGGCTCAGTCGATATCCTCGACCGCCTCGCCGCCGCCGTAGACCCGCTGGGCCAACGAGGCTTCCATGAACGGGTCGAGGTCGCCGTCGAGCACCTCGTCGGGATCGGTGGACTGCGTGCCGGTGCGCAGATCCTTCACCAGCTGGTACGGCTGGAGCACGTAGGACCGGATCTGGTGGCCCCAGCCGATATCCGTCTTGGAAGCGGCCTCGGCGTTGGCCTTCTCCTCGCGCTTCTTCAGCTCGGCCTCGTAGAGCCGCGCGCGCAGCATGTTCCAGGCGGTCGCCCGGTTCTTGTGCTGCGAGCGCTCCTGCTGGCACGCCACCACGATCCCGGTGGGGTTGTGGGTGATGCGCACCGCCGAGTCGGTGGTGTTGACGTGCTGGCCGCCGGCGCCAGACGAGCGATACGTGTCGATCCGGCAGTCGGATTCCTTGATCTCGATCTCGATCCGGTCGTCGATCACCGGGTAGACCCAGACGCTGGCGAAGCTGGTGTGCCGCCGGGCGCTGGAATCGTAGGGCGAGATCCGCACCAGACGGTGAACGCCGGACTCGGTCTTGAGCCAACCATAGGCGTTGTGGCCCTTGATCAGGAGCGTGGCGCCCTTGATCCCGGCCTCTTCGCCGTCGGTCATCTCGACGACCTCGACCTTGTATTTCCGGCGCTCGGCCCAGCGGGCATACATGCGCTGGAGCATGTTGGCCCAGTCCTGGCTCTCGGTGCCGCCGGCCCCGGCATGGACTTCGAGATAGGTGTCGAACCCGTCGGCCTCGCCGGACAGCAGGGTCTCGACCTGCCGGCTCGCGGCCTCCTTCTCGACGGCCAGGATCGCGGCCTCGCCCTCGCGGATCGAGGATTCGTCGCCCTCCATCTCGCCGAGTTCGATCAGCGTGGCGCCGTCCTCAAGGTCGCGCTCCAGCTTCTTGATCGCCGTGACGGCCTCGTCGAGCTGCTGGCGCTCGCGCATGACCTTCTGTGCGGCCTCGGCATCGTTCCAGAGGTCGGGGTTCTCGGAAGCCGCGTTCAGCTCCGCGAGGCGTTTATCGACTGTGTCCCAGTCAAAGATGCCTCCTCAGCAGCCCTATAGACTGCTTGGCGGCATCCGAGGCTTGCTCGATCTCGGCGCGCATCTGGTTTTTCGGGAATGGGGTGCGGGAAAAGGGTTCGGTGTCGGGCCGGGGTGATACCCCCCGGGGGCCGGCCTGTAAACGCCGCCCCGCTGCCGCGGCCCCCACGCATGCGGCGCCCGACCGCAGGGAGGCGCGCGAGCCGGTCCGCGCCGGGCGCGTTGTCGGGCACCAACCGCACGGACACGAAGGAGACGCGCAGATGGCGGATGACGATCACGCGGCGACGTGGAAGGACTTTAACGAGGCCGTCAACATGACGCCGGCCGCGCTGAAGAAGCACCTCGACAGCGACGCCAGCCAGGAGGTCGGCCAGAAGAAGGACGGCGATGAATCAACCGGCCACGAGATGGGCCGGCGCATCCTGGCCATCAAGGACAAGAAAAAGGCGGATCTCACCGACGACGACTATGCCGCCATGCGCAAGGTCGTAGGCTACGTCCACCGCCATCTGAAGCAGGGCGGCGCGGCTCGGAAGGATCCAGATTCGGCTTGGCGGATGTCGCTGATGAACTGGGGCCACGATCCGCAGAAGGATTGAAAGCCTATCCGACCAGAACGCGCGGTCGTCTGCTGCACCGACGGCTGCACCGTCTTTGCGAGCATACGCGACGCAATCCAGGCAGCACTCCATCGGCCGAGGTCGCGCTGCCCTAGGCCGCTTCGCTGCGCTCGCGATGACGGCGCGCGTTGGTTGCCAACGCGCGCAACACCTTGAAAGGGCTGGGTCGGGGCCTTTTCGGGTCTGGGGCGTACCCTCGAGTGCCCCCGAATGACCGGCTCAGTAGCGTGGCGGCACGATGTAGGACGGGGCGATCACGTATTCCTTCGGCCGCTTGCGCGCGCCGAACCGGCCTTCCGTGATCTGGTCGTTATAGTAGTCGAACCCGGTATAGCCGAAACCGCCGCCGTTCATCACCTCGGCGACCGGCACCGCCGGCTGAGCGAGATCGGGCCGGCCCGGCGGCACGATGACATGGCAGCAGCCTTCGGTTCTCAAGACCGTCGGGCCGTTCGGCCCCGCGAACACGTAGGACGGCCCGTGATACGGCGCTGGTGCGTAGGCGCCGTCGGAAGCCAAGGCGCCCTGCCCCGCCACGAGAGCGAGAAGTCCGGCGGCGATCAAGGTCTTGGTGCTCACGCGATGCTCCGTCACGGGCCAGCTGGGCCGGCAGCTCACGAACAGTCTAGCTGATCGCGGCCGGATTGTCCGGCCCCTTCGGCCAGACCGGTTATCGAAACTTCGGCTGGATCAGCCCCGGGCGCGCAGGACCACCTGCGGGCTCGCCGGAACCGGCTTGCAGTCTGAGATGAAGGCGTTGACCGGCAACGGCTTCGAGTCGCACGCATAGACATCCGTCGGACCCGGCGCCGGGATCGGATCGCGGGCGATGATTGGGTTCGGAGCGCAGGCCGAGGCCGCGGCGGCGAGCAGCAGGGCGGCAATCAGGTGCAGGCGGCGCATGCTTCTCTCGGGACGCGGGTAGACCCCTCCCCCAACCCTGGCCATCCGAGCCCGCCCTGACAAGCGCCCGAGCGGGACAAGAACGCCTTTGGCAGAACCTGTCGCCCCGCGGCAACAATTTCAGGGCGCGCCATCAGGCTCGTGGCGTGAGAACCACCGCGTGCCAACGTCGGATAACAGACTTGCGCCGGGTCACAGAATAGATTCAAAGCTGCTTGGCATAGACCGCCACATCGAAAAGATTTTCGGGCCGCTATCGACGAAACGACATAGCAACAACCAACACAACTCAGGATTAAATTCAGCGCTTTGCGCTTTCTTAACCATCTGATCCTAGAAGCTTGCCGTGTCCTGACGCATACATGCCTGGAACAACTGCCATGAGAGCATCGCTCGCGTCCCTGGTGAGAGACGAGACTACATCTTCGGCGGTGCGCGGTGCCAACGCGAGGTGTGGTGCCCCGGGCACGCCGAAAACAGATTTCCCCGGCGAAATCGCCGCCGCAGCCGCCGTGCAGGTTTTCGCGGAAGGTTTGGCGGAGATGTGGGCGACGCGGCCTGCAACCGGCGGCGCCGATAGCCGTGCTCTGCTCGCCTCGATCACCAACCGGGCGGACATCCTTGCCTTGCGGGCGATCGTCAAGGCGGGGCAGCCGGGTGCGGCCGGCGGTTTCACACACGCCGCGGTTTCGATCCGGGATCTCGCGGCGCGCAGGATCCGCGCTGCGGACGCGCTCACGCGGCGATTTGCGCGCCTGGGCGCCTCACAGGGCTGAGGCGGCCGGCACGCTTCGAAGGTCGGCGGCGCATCTTCGCGACCGAAGCGGCCCGGGCAATTCCGGACCGCCTTGTCCTGTCGGAAGCGCGTGCTACCCGACCCGGGCCATCGGCACGACGTTGTGCAGGGTCTTGTCGGTGCCGTCGAAGAACCGGCGGACGTTGCGAGCGGCCTGTCGGATGCGCTGCTCGTTCTCGACGAGGGCGATGCGCACGTATTCGTCGCCGAACTCCCCGAAGCCGATGCCGGGCGCCACCGCCACGTCGGATTTTTCCAGCAGCAGCTTCGAGAATTCCAGGCTGCCCATCTCCCGGTAGCGCTCCGGGATCGGCACCCAGGCGAACATCGAGGCCGCGGGCGACGGGATGGTCCAGCCGGCCTTGCCGAAGGATTCCACCAGCGCGTCGCGCCGCTTCCGGTAGATGCTGCGCATCTCGTGGATGCAATCGTCCGGGCCGTTGAGCGCCGCGGTGGCGGCGACCTGGATCGGCGTGAAGGCACCGTAATCGAGGTAGGACTTCACCCGGGTGAGCGCCGCGAGCAGACGCTCGTTGCCCACGGCGAAGCCCATGCGCCAGCCGGCCATCGAGTAGGTCTTCGACAGGGAGGTGAACTCGACCGTGCAGTCGATCGCGCCGGGCACCTGCAGCACGGAGGGCGGCGGGTTGTCGTCGAAATAGACCTCCGCGTAAGCGAGGTCCGACAGCAGGATCAGCTCGTGCTGCTTCGCGAAGGCCACGAGGTCCTTGTAGAAATCGAGGCTCGCCACGTAGGCGGTGGGGTTCGACGGGTAGCAGACCACCAGCGCCACGGGCTTCGGGATGGAGTGGCGCATGGCGCGTTCCAGCGCCGGGAACATCGCCGGGGTCGGCTCGGCCGGCACGGAGCGGATCACGCCGCCCGCCATCAGGAAGCCGAAGGCGTGGATCGGGTAGCTTGGATTCGGCACTAGCACGACATCGCCCGGGGCGGTGATCGCCTGGGCCATGTTGGCGAAGCCCTCCTTGGAACCCAGCGTCGCCACGACCTGCGTGTCGGGGTTCAGGCTCACGCCGAAACGGCGCTGATAATAGCCGGCCTGGGCCTTGCGCAGCCCGGCGATGCCCTTGGAGGCCGAATAGCGGTCGGTGCGCGGGCGCCCGGCGGTCTCGCACAGCTTGGCGATGACGTGCTTCGGGGCGTCGAGATCCGGGTTGCCCATGCCGAGATCGATGATGTCGGCGCCCTGCGCCCGGGCGGCGGCCTTGATCCGGTTGACCTGCTCGAAGACGTAGGGCGGCAAACGCTTGATGCGGTGAAAGTCGGTCATGGGCCTGTCCATCGGCGCGTTCCGGAGCTGGCGTCTCTCATCTGTGCCGGTCGCGCGAACCACTGACTGTAGCAGACTCGCGCGCCGTCGCCGACCCACAAAACCGTGGCTATTGCGGTGGGGCCGGCGCCGGCTTGATCGTGGCCGCCGCGCCCTGGCCGGCGCTCGCGGCGGCACGGCCGCGGGCCTCGTTGCGGCCGCGGGCGCTCTCCAGCTCCGCCTCCAGCTCCTTTTGCCCGGTGACGGTTTTCGCGCGGACCGTGCGCTTCGGCGCATCGACGCCCACCGGCATGTAATCCGGCGCCGCCTTGCTGCGGGATTCGGCCACGAAATCGGGCGCTGCGACGACGCGCGGACCGTAGCCCGCGTCGGAGGCGAGCGAGCGCACGACATCGCTTGAGCAGGCGGCCAGCGATCCGGCGAGGACGACGAGAATCGCCGCGCGGGTGAGGCCAGGGAGCCGGCTCGCGCGTTGAACGCAGACGACAGGGATCAAATCGGATCGATCCATAGTCACATGTCCATGAGAAGACGGGCGGGCATGAGAAGATCGGCCGGATGTTTCGGTCGCGTTCGGGAGCGCTCTGGCGAAAACTCTGGCTCGCTCCTTATTTTGTCGGAAACGAGGCCCCCGCCCGGGTCGACGGACCAACTCACAGGGAGGCACGCTTGACCAGCCCTCAGGCGCCGGACCGGACCACCCCTTCGAACCCGGTCTCCAACGGCGCGATGCCGGCTGGGATCAGTCCGCCGTTGCCGGACTTCGAGGCGCTGACGCGCAACGCCGGGCACTTCATGGAGGCGATGGGCCGCAATGTCGGCCGGCTGCTCCAGCCCGAAGCCCAGGCCGGCACCCCCGGCAGCGAGATGAACGAAGCCGCCAAGGTCCTCCAGCAGGTGGCCGAGGCGTGGCTGTCTGATCCGAACAAGAGCGCCGAGGCGCAGGCCCGCCTGTCCCAGGCCTTCCTGTCGCTGTGGGGCTCGACCTACCTGCGCCTGCAGGGCCAGCCGGCTGAACCAGTGGCGCAGCCCGAGCCGCGGGACGCGCGCTTCGCGCATGCCGAGTGGTCGACGAACCCGTATTTCGATTTCCTCAAGCAGGCCTACCTGCTCGCCACCCGCTGGGCCGAGGGGCTGGTCGACGAGGCCGAGGGGCTCGATGCACATACGCGCCACAAGGCGCAATTCTACCTGCGCCAGTTCACCAGCATGCTCTCGCCGTCCAACTTCCTGCCGACCAATCCGGAGCTGATCCGCCATACGCTCCAGGAGAACGGTGCCAATCTCGTCCGCGGCCTGAAGATGTACGAGGAGGATCTCGAGGCCGGCGGTGGGCAGCTCCGTGTGCGCCAGACCGATCCGAGGGGATTCGAGGTCGGCCGCAACATGGCGGTGACCCCCGGTGAGGTCGTGTTCCGCAACGACCTGATCGAGCTGATCCAGTACGCACCGACCACCGAGACTGTGCTGCGCCGCCCCTTCCTGATGGTGCCGCCCTGGATCAACAAGTTCTACATCCTCGATCTCAATCCCCAGAAGAGCTTCTTCAAGTGGATGGTCGATCAGGGCCTGACGGTGTTCTGCATCTCCTGGGTCAACCCGGATGCCCGCCACGCCGACAAGGACTTCGAGTCCTACATGCGCGAGGGGATCGAGGCGGCCATCGACGCGATCGGCGTCGCCACCGGCGAGAGCGAGGTGACGGCGGCCGGCTACTGCGTCGGCGGCACGCTGCTCGCTGTGACATTGGCCATGCAGGCCGCCACCGGCAACCGCCGGATCAAGAGCGCCACGCTGCTCACCACCCAGGTCGATTTTACCCATGCGGGCGACCTGAAGGTCTTCGCCGATGAGGAGCAGATCCGTCAGGTCGAGACGCGCATGGCCGAGCAGGGTTACCTGGACGGGTCCCGGATGGCCAACGCCTTCAACATGCTCCGGCCGAACGACCTGATCTGGCCCTACGTCGTCAACAACTACATCAAGGGCAAGGCGCCGACGGCCTTCGACCTGCTGTACTGGAATTCAGACGCCACCCGGATGCCGGCTGCGAATCATTCCTTCTATCTGCGCAACTGCTACCTCAACAACACGCTGGCGCAGGGCCGGATGGTGCTGGGCAATGTCCGGCTCGATCTGAAGAAGGTGCAGATCCCGATCTTCAATCTCGCCACCCGCGAGGACCACATTGCCCCGGCGCTCTCGGTGTTTGAAGGCTCGAAGGCCTTCGGCGGCAAGGTCGATTTCGTACTGGCGGGCTCGGGCCACATCGCGGGCGTGATCAACCCGCCGTCGAAGCCGAAATACGGCTACTGGACGGGCGGCCCGGTGAAGGGGACGCTCGAATCCTGGATCGCGGCGGCCGTGGAAACCAAGGGCTCGTGGTGGCCCTACTGGTTCCAGTGGATCGAGGCGCAGGCCCCCGAGCGGGTTCCGGCGCGGAAGCCCGGCGGCGACGCGCTGCAACCTCTGGGGCCGGCACCCGGGACCTATGTGCGGATGCGCGCCTGAGGGACATCCGCTCTGAGGCCGGCTCGTGATCGGCCGGGGCGGTCACCCCGACTTCACGAGCGGAGCGTAGCGCCCCAGGGGCCCGCGACACTGACTGGTGTGGCGAGCCCCTGGATTGCTGCGCTGCGCCCGCAAGGACGTCTGCAGCGGAGCGTTCAACCCGAACAGGCTGTCAGTACTTCCGCACCAGCGGCGCAGGCGCGGCGACCGGCGGGGCGCCGAACACGTAGCGGAAGCCGACCGAGACGATGTCGGCACTCGAATCGACCACACCCGCGAAGGCGATGTTGCTGACGTTGTAGTCACGCCCGATGCCGGACAGGATCCGCGAGCGGTTCAGGAAAAAATGCGAGTAGGCGGCATTCAGCGTCAACTGCTGGCTCCAGCGGTAGCTGGCGCCGACCGAGACGTCGTAACGGTTGCCGTCCGGCAGGCGCGCCGAACGGTTGGAGAAGTCGATCGGCGAGGTCTCGTAGGCGAAGCCCGTGCGCAGGGTCAGGTTCGGTGACGCGTCGTACTCGGCGCCGATCGAGTAGGTATACCCGTCCTTGTAGTTCAGCGGCAGGGAGTTCACCGGCAGCCCGAGCGTCTTCGACACGATGCCGATATTGCCGAGCCTGGACCAGTTGTCCCACTCGAAGCCGAGATCCACCCGGGCGACCGGCGAGATCGCCTGGGTCAGGCCGACGCTCAGCTTGTCGGGCGTGTTGAGCTTCGAGCGGACCTGCCCGGCCAACGGCGCCAGGGCGACCAGCGGCACGCCGATCGAGCCGTCAATGTCGTGATGCACGGAGGAGCGATAGCCGATGCCCAGCACGGTCCCGTCACGGGGCGTCAGCGTGGCGCCCGCCGTGAAGCCCGCGCCCCAGGACTCGCCCTTGAGGAAGGAGCTTGGATAAACGGTCGGCTGGATGCCCGGGAGCGGCAAAGCCTGCCGTAGGGTCAGGCGGAAATACTCGATATTCGGGCCGGCAGCGACCGAGAGCCACTCGTTGACCTTGAAACCGATCACCGGGTTGATCGCCAAGGAGAAGATCCGGGACGAGCGCGCATAGACCTCGCCGGACCAGACTTGCCGCGGCTTGGTTACCAAGCCGAAGGGCGCACCGGTCGAAAGGCCCAGCCAGAGCCTGTCGTTGAGTTGGTAAGAGGTCGCTCCCGCCGGCACCACGGCACCCTGGCCGATATCGCCGGAGCCGCCGAGGCGGGCGAAGCCCGGGTTGGTGCCGAGATCAGGCCGGATCTCGGAGGACAGGCCGACGAAGGTGAAGTTCTGCTCGGCGACGAAGCCGGGGTTCATGGTGATCGTCGCGGGATTCCAGAAGATCGACGACACGCCGCCCGAGCCTGCCGCAGCGCCCGCGAAGGCCAGCCCCTGAGCCTGCGTGCTCTGCTCTCGAATGCCGAACGCGCCAGCCTGCGCCGCGCTAGCACCAAGGACCATCGCTGTCGCCGCGAGCATCGCCGCGCGCACCGCCCCGCCCATCATGTTTCCCCCCAAGCTCTTCAGCTTTGCCGGACGCCACCGCTTATTCGCGAGCCGTTATGCAGCGCCGTTTCGAGCATGGTGCAGCTTTTAAGCGCTCGATCGCAAGGGTAATCGACATTCAGAACAGAAAGATCAGATGCAGTAAAATATGCGGCCTGCGCGTCTGTGCATATTCCTTATTTTAAGGAAACTCGCTTTCGACAGTCTCGACGTCGGGCCGCAGCAAAATCATCCCCTTGAGAATAATAGATCTTACTGCTGGCGAATGTGCACTTTTCCGCCATAGTGTTGCTTCGCCGCGACACCAAATCCCCTCGGCCATGCCCGGCGGCCCTCCTTGCGCCGGGATCGGCACCCAGCCATGGTCCTCGCGGCCGGCAGAGACCGGTTCCAGAGTGGAATTCAGGAGCGCGGCGATGAAGCTCTTCCGACACGGCTCGAGCGGTGACGAGAAGCCCGGCCTCGTGGACGCGAGCGGAGGCCTGCGCGATCTCTCTGGCATCGTCCGCGATATCGCCGGGCCGGCTCTGGCGCCCGATTCGCTGGCGCGGCTGCGGATGCTGGATCCCGAGACCCTGCCGAAGCTGCCGCCGGACGTGCGGCTCGGCCCCTGCGTCGGCGGCACCCGCAACGTGGTGGCGATCGGCCTGAACTTCGCCGACCATGCCGCCGAGACCGGCTCGCCGATCCCCGCGGAACCGATCATCTTCAACAAGGCGCCGTCCAGCCTGTGCGGGCCGAACGACGCGGTGATCCTTCCCAAGGGCTCGTCCTGCACGGATTGGGAGGTGGAACTCGCCGTGGTGATCGGTCGGCGCGCCAGCTACGTCCACGCCAACGAGGCGCTGGACTACGTGGCGGGTGCCTGCATCTGCAACGACGTCTCGGAGCGGGACTGGCAGATGAACCGGGGCCCGACCTGGACCAAGGGCAAGAGCGCACCGACCTTCGGGCCGCTGGGCCCGTGGCTGGTGACGCTGGACGAGATCCCCGACCTCAAGAATCTCGCCATGAGCCTCGACGTCAACGGCGAGCGCCGGCAGACTGGTTCCACCGCCACGATGATCTTCGACGTACCCCAGCTCGTAGCCTACACATCGCACTTCATGCTGCTGGAGCCCGGCGATGTGATCACCACCGGTACGCCGCCCGGCGTCGGGCTCGGCATGAAGCCGCCGCGCTACCTCAAGGCCGGCGACGAGATGGTGCTGCGGATCGAGCGCCTGGGCGAGCAACGGCAGAAGGTGATCGCCTTCGACGACTGGACCGCCAAGGTCTCGGCGGGCGAGCCGACCGACTGAGCGGGGTGCCCCGGCCTGACCGGGGCGCCGCGGCTCGGATGCGATCAGGGACCGTTCCGCCACCGGAATCCACATCAATACAGATCAGATGCGCCCTAAAACAATTCTGGCCAACAATGATTGCTAGACTACGCGTTACAGCCGGAGATGCCTGCCGTATCGAGTAAAAGACTTGAAATTAGTGATTCGTTAGAAGTCTGGCAGACACAATCCGGAGATCTGATTTCGGACCTGCCATGAACGCCGTATCTGCTCTCGTCGCGCCGCAGAGTGCATCGGGTACCGAGCCGCCGACCCTGGAATCAATCGAGCGGCTGACCACGGCGGTCCAGCAGATTGCCCAGGAGAAAACCGGCGGCATCCGCAAGATCATCGCACAGACCAAGATCCTTGCGCTCAACGCGCTGATCGAGGCGGCACGGGCGGGCGAACAGGGGCGCGGATTCGCCGTCGTGGCCCAGGAAGTCCGCGCGGTCGGGGACGCGGTTGAGGCGATGGCCCGGGATCTCGAAGACCATCTGTCCGGTCGGATCACCGAGTTGCAGGGCGCCGTTGCGGCGATGGCGGCCCGGGTCCAAGGCGAACGCCTGATCGACCTCGCCCTCAACGCCGTCGAATTGATCGATCGCAACCTCTACGAACGGACCTGCGACGTGCGATGGTGGGCGACTGACGCGGCCGTCGTGGCCTGCGCGCGGGAACGCGGTCTGGCCGCGTCCGCCTTCGCCGGGGATCGCCTCGGCGTCATCCTTTCGGCCTACACGGTCTACCTCGACATCTGGCTCTGCGGTCGCGACGGCGCGATCCTGGCGACAGGCCGGGGGGACCGCTATCCCGGGCTCACCCAACACAGTGTGGCGGGCGAGGCGTGGTTCCAGAAGGCTCTCGCCCTGCGGAGCGGCGACGCCTTCGTCTCTGCGGACGTGCGACGGGAGCCGGCGCTCGGCGGGGCGCAGGTCGCCACCTACGCGACGGGCGTGCACGCAGACGGGCAGGCCGACGGCGCGCCGATCGGCGTGCTGGCCATCCATTTCGACTGGGAACCGCAGGCCCATGCCATCGTCACTGGGATCCGGATCGCACCAGAGGACCGCGCCCGGACGCGCGTGCTCCTCGTCGATGCGGATGGCCGTGTCCTCGCGGCCTCGGACGGGGCCGGGCGGCTCACCGAGCGGGTGGTGTGCCAGCTGAATGGCCGGACGAGCGGCGTCGAACGCGATCCGGCGACCGGCGCCGTCATGGCGTTCCACCGGACGCCGGGCTACGAGACCTATCGCGGTCTCGGCTGGTATGGGCTGATCATTCAGAGCGAACGCTGAAGCGGTGCCCGTCAGGGTGGCTTGATTTCTGGCCACCGATCCGGCTGAAACAACCCATGAGCGCGAGTCATCCCGTTTCCCCGCACGCCGAGCCCGGCACTGTCCGTCACGATTGGACCGTGGCGGAGATCCAGGCGATCCACGACATGCCGCTGCTCGATCTCGTGCATCGGGCCGCCACCGTGCATCGGACGTATAACGACCCGGCCGATGTCCAGCGGGCGAGCCTGCTGTCGATCAAGACCGGCGGCTGCCCGGAGGATTGCGGCTACTGCTCGCAATCGGCCCATCACAAGGAGACCGGCCTCGCGCGCCAGCGCCTGATGCCGGTGGAGACCGTGCTGGCCGAAGCGGCCGCCGCGAAGGCCTCGGGCGCGACCCGGTTCTGCATGGGGGCCGCATGGCGCAGCCCGAAGGACGGGCCGGACTTCGACGCCGTGCTCGCCATGGTGCGCGGCGTGCGCGGTCTCGGCATGGAGGCCTGCGTCACGCTCGGCATGCTGACGGCGAGCCAAGCCGAGCGCCTCGCGGAGGCCGGCCTCACGGCCTACAATCACAACCTCGATACCGGACCGGATTACTACGACAAGATCGTCTCGACCCGGACCTACGAGGATCGGCTCGCCACGCTGGAACGGGTGCGCACCGCGGGGATCGGCGTGTGCTGCGGCGGCATCATCGGCCTGGGCGAAGCGGCGAGCGACCGCGTGGCGATGCTGCAGGTGCTGGCCAACCACGCGCCGCACCCGGAGAGCGTACCGATCAATGCGCTGGCGGCGGTCGCCGGCACGCCGCTGGGTGACGCCGCGAAGCCGATCGACCCCTTCGACATGGTGCGCATGTGCGCGACCGCCCGCATCGTGATGCCCAGAGCCCGGGTCCGGCTCAGCGCGGGCCGAAGGGCCCTCAGCCGGGAAGCCCAGGCCCTGTGCTTCCTGGCGGGGGCGAACTCGATCTTCTATGGCGAGGTACTGCTCACGACCGCCAACGCCGAAGCTGATGCCGATGCGGCCCTTCTGGCCGATCTCGGCATCCGCGTCGCCGAGCCGATCCTGGCCGCGGCCGAGTAGGGCGTTCAGCCCTCGGCCAACACGATCCGGAAGCGCGCGCCGCCTTCGCCTTCATCGAGGGTCAGGGTGCCGCCGTTGATCCCGATCAGCTCGGCGGCGATCGGCAGGCCGAGCCCTGTCCCGCCGGAGCGCATCGAGCCCGCGAACGGCGCGAACAGGTTCTCCCGGGCGCGCGCCGACAGGCCGGGACCGTTATCGTCAACCAGGATCGTCACGCGGCCCGACTCCGCGCGGGTGGCCGCCACCTGGACGGCGGCATTCGTGACCCCGGCGGCTTCCAGAGCCTGCACGGCGTTCCGCACGAGATTGGCGAGTGCCCTCCCGAGTTGCTCCGGGTCGGCCTGGACGGCGATGTCGGCCGCCGCCACCTGTACGGCTACGGGGTGGGCCGAAAGGGCGGCAAGGTCCGGAAGCTCTGCGAAGATGGGTGCCAGCGGCGTGCGGGCGAGCCGCGGCGCCCGCTCGTTGACCCGGCCGTAGGCGAGGGTCGCCTCGCAGAAGCGGATCGCCCGGGCGAGCGTCCCCACGAGGCGGGGGGCGACCCGCTGCACCGTGGGGTCGTCGGTCCCCTCCAGGCGGTCGCCCAGGAGCTGCGCACCGGTGAGCAGGTTGCGCAATTCGTGACTGATCTTGCTGACGGCGAGCCCCAGCTCGGCCAGCCGACGCTTCTGGCGGAGCTGGTCGGCGAGGCTGCGCTGCATCCGCCCCAGCGCCAGCTCGGCCTGGCCGATCTCGTCGCTGCGGCGGGACGGTGCGATGATCCGGCCGGCATCCTCCGGGTCGTCCGCGAAGGCCGTGATACTGGTCACCAGCCGCCGCACCGGCCTCACGATCAGAACCTGCAGCACAACGAAGACGAGGCCCGCCGCCGAGGCAGCGATGATCAACGAGGAAACAAGCAGCCTCAGAGCGTAATCGACCATGGCGGCCCGGAGCGGCGCCTCGTCGAGCAGGATCTCGACCCGGTCGAAGCCGATCCCCCCTTCCCCGAGCACGCGGATCGGCTCCTGCGTCGGGGCCACCAGGGTGCGCCACGCCCCGCGGATCGCCGAAAAAGCCGTGACATCGCGCAAGTCGACGGTGTCGGCGACACTGTCCGGCACCGGCTCGATGGCGAGCAGGCGCTGCGTGCCGCCGCCGCGCACCGCGATGGCCCGGGCGTTGACCCCGGCCAGCAGCCGGCTCTCAAGCGCCTCCGAAACCGGCTCGCTCGTCCGGCCGTCGAGGACCAGTGCGGCGACCTGCGCGGCTGCGAGCCGGTCGGACATCCATTCGATCCGGTAATTGGCCACCGCCGGCACGTAGGTCAGCACTTCGGCCACCGCCACGAACGCGACGGTGACGAGGAACAGCCGGCCGGACAGGCCGAGCCGCGTCCTGCGGCGCTCAGGACCCTCGCGGGTCGGCGCGGACGGGCCCGCGACCGCAGCGTCGGACTCAACAGACATACCGGTCACGCTCCGCGCGGGCATCGCGGATCAGGATCGGCGGAGGGAAGATCGAGACTGCTTGAGCCGGTGCCGGCCTTCGCGGGAGACATAATCGCAAGCCATAGAGTCACAGGCGGGAATACAGGCTCTCGGCGGGAAGCACTATACGATATTCACCTGTAAGCGGTTGCATGTGCTTCCCGAGACGGGAAAACACGCGCGGCGTCGGATTACGGAGCTGTGGTGCGCCGCGCCCGCCGGCTCAGGAACATGCTGACGAGGGCGAACAGGGCCAGCATCGCGAGCCCCAGCACCATCCGGGGTGTCACGAGATCCCGCAGATCCAGGCCGCCGTTGCAGCCGCCGCCCTGCCCCGCCAGGCAGGCCTGCCGGATAGCCTCCCGGGCGGCGATGACATCCTCGATGCCGGCTCCCGTGGTGGCGTACACGAAGGCACCCGGCAGCAGTCCCAGGAAGGTCGCCAGCACGAAGACCCGCATCTTCACGCCGAATGCCGCGGGCGCGAGATTGGTCACCCAGAAGGGGAACAGCGGTAGGAGCCGCAACACCACGATGTATCCGAAGGCGTCTCGCCGGAAGCCCTCGGCGAGGGTCGCGAGGCGCGTCCCACCCATACGCCGGAGCAAGTCGGCACCAGGGCCGCGGCCGATCGCGAACACGATCGCCGCCCCCGTGGTGGCCGCACAGACCGCCGTGAGCGCTCCCGGCCCGATACCGAACAGGAAGCCGCAGATCATCGTCAGGATCAGCGTAGCCGGCACCGACACCACCACTGCCCCGACATAGAGGCAGTAGGCCGACACCAGTGCGCGGGCATAATCCGCCTCCACGAAGCCGCGCAACCACGCCCGGGAGGCGAGGAGTCGGTCCAGGCTCAGGATCTGCGCCACCCCCGAGACGAGCACGATGGCCGAGATCCCGAGCAGCAGCACGAGCGGCAGCCAGCGCCGCACGCGCTTCCAGCGACCGCGGGCGACGGGTATGGCCTCGCTCACCCGGGCTTGCGCATCCGCAGGATCTTGAAGAACCCGCCCGGGAAGGTCGGCCTCAGGCCGACCACCTCGACGCCGTTGCGCCGGGCCCAGGCCTCGATCCGCGTCGCCTTGAAGTCGGATGACCAGCCGATCTTGGTGCAGAGCGGCGCCACGATCTCCTCGACCCGGGCGACCGGGCCCTCGCTCTGGCCGAAATGGTTGGCCAGCACGATGCCGCCGCCCGGCCGCACCACCCGGAGGAACTCCGACATCGCGGCCTCGGGGTCCGGCACCAGGGTGATCAGGAACTGGGCCACCACGGCGTCGAAGCTCGCATCGGCGTAGCCTAAGTGGCAGACATCCATGACCTGGAGGCCCTTCACGTGCGACAGGTTCCGGCGGCGGACCTTGGCGCGGGCGCGCTTGAGCATATCCTCCGAGAGGTCGACGCCGCAGACGAAGCTCGCCTTGGGGTAGTAGCCCAGCGCCAACCCGGTGCCGACGCCGGCCTCCAGGATCCGCGGCCCATGCTCGGCGGCCGCCTCGACGGCGGCGCGGGCGGCCGGCTCGGTGAGCTTGTCGTAGACCACGTCGTAGACAGGAGCCCAGCGGGCATAGGCCTTGCGCATCAGGGCCGTGCTCGGCCCGGCCGTCTGCGGCTCGCTCAGCATCGTTCAGGGTATCCAGAGAGGGGAGATCAGGCAGCCTCGCGGGGCCGGGCCGACAACGCATCGACGCGACGGATGGTGCCGCCGCCGAGCACGCGGGCCCGGGGGCCGTCATCCGCGTAGATCGCACAAGCCTGGCCCGGCGACACGCCGTCCTCGGGCTCGGCGAGCACGACCTCGGCGGCGCCGTCGGGCCCGACCGTGAGACTTGCCGGACGCGGCGGCCGCGTCGAGCGCACGCGCACCGCCACCGGCAGGTCGCGCACGGCTTCGGCCGGGCCCTCACCGAGCCAGTTGAGGTCCGAGAGGCGAATGCGGGTCGTCGCCAAAGCGGTGCGCGGGCCGACGACGACGCGGGCGGAGTCGGGCTCGAGCCGCACGACATAGAGCGGTTCGGCCCCCGAAAGACCGAGACCCCGGCGCTGACCGACCGTGTAATGCACGATGCCCTCGTGGCGGCCCAGCACATGGCCCGCGAGGTCGACGATCTCGCCGGGCTTGGCCGCATCCGGGCGCAGGCGGGCGATCACGTCGCTGTAGCGGCCCTGCGGTACGAAGCAGATGTCCTGGCTGTCCGGCTTTTCGGCGAGCGACAGGCCGAGGTCCTTCGCCAGCGCCCGGGTTTCGGACTTCTCCATCTCGCCGAGCGGGAAGCGCAGGTAGTCCAGCTGCTCGGCCGTGGTCGCATACAGGAAATAACTCTGGTCCCGGGCGGGATCGAGGGCACGGTGGAGCGCCCGACCGCCGCCCGGCAGGGCCCGGCTCGAGACGTAATGGCCAGTCGCCAGTGCGTCGGCGTTCAGATCCCGGGCGAGGCCGAGCAGATCGCGGAACTTCACGGTCCGGTTGCACTCGACACAGGGGATCGGAGTCTCGCCTGCGAGATAGCTCTCGGCGAACTTCTCGATGACCTCGTCGCGGAACCGGTCCTCATAGTCGAGGACGTAGTGCGGGATGCCGAGGTGCTCCGCCGCCGCCCGCGCGTCGTGGATGTCCTGGCCGGCACAGCAGGCACCCTTGCGGTGGCTCGCCGCGCCGTGGTCGTAGAGCTGGAGCGTGACGCCGACCACGTCGAAGCCCTGCCGCTTCAGGAGACCTGCCACCACGGAGGAATCGACGCCGCCCGACATGGCGACGACGACGCGCGTCTCGTGGGGGGCTTTGGGAAAATCGAGGGCGTTCATCGCAAGGGTCCGCAGCCGCCGGCCCGGAAGCTCCCGGCTGCACGGGGCGTCTATAGCGGGAGTCCGGCCAGCTTTCCAGGGCGGGCAGCGCTCTCGGATGCGGCCGCCCGGCAGATCCTGCCGGGCGCGCGGCAGCTTCGGCCCTGCGGCGGCGCAGGGCTCTAAGGAAATTGTTATTTTTGTCAACGTGTTAGCGCGCCTGCTCGATGGCGCAGGCTTTGCTGCGGCGCCTCCGAGAGGAACCCGGTATGGCGAGCGGTGCGGCAGATCGATTCGATGTCACCGCGTGGACTCCAACCACGCGGACAGGCTGGGAGGCGGCCGGGGTCGCCGCGCGTGCCGGTGCCTCGTCGCAGGACCGGTTCGGCGCGGCGCTTGAGGCTGCCCGGGCCCGGGACGATGCCGCGGCGGCCCAGTCCCGGGCGGCCAGCCAGCGCGACACCGCCGACGCCACGCGCGCACGCCAGGCCACGCAGCGCGACGAGGCCGACGCCGGCCGGGCGAACGCCGAGCGGGCCCGGGAAGCCGCAGCGCAGGCCGATGCCCGGATCGCGGACAGGCGGTCGGACGCCAAGCCGACCGCTGCACCGGGCGCCCCCACGAATGCCTCGCGCGCGGAAGATCCGCCCGCAACCTCTGATCCGCGTCCGGCCATGACCCAGCCGACGACTCCAACTGCACCCTCCAATGGATCCGCGAAGGCCGATGCGGCCGTGCGGAACACCGCGTCAGCCGAGACGTCCGCGCAGCAGCCTGCAGCCGACGCGCCGTCCACGGACGCCGCCCCCGCGGCCGGAACGGCCGTGCAGACGCCGCAGCCTGACGCATCGGCGCCGACCTCGCCCCCCGATCCAGCTGCCACGCTGCTCAGCCTCCTCACGGCGATGGCGCACGGTGCCACCGCCACCACCGCCGAGCCGGGCGCCGGCGCCGGGGAGCCGGCCGATGAGACCGTGCCCGGCGCGGCCTCGGCCGGGGCCGGAACCGCGGGGCCCGCGGCGGCGACATCCGGATCGCAGACGGGCATGGGCACCTCTGCGGCTGTACCCCGCGGCGTGGGAGTCCCTGGCGTCACCGGACCCGTCGGCACGAAGGCGTCGGCGGGTGTGGCGGGATCCGGAAAGATCGAAACCGGCGCTGCCCCCGTCGCGGCCGGTCCGGCCGGATCGAACGATCCCGCATCGGCTGCAGCGGGCCCCGGCCAGGATTTCCTGTCGGCCCTGGCCGATGCCGGCCAGGCGGGCGGCCAGGGCGCCGCACTGGGGGCGACCGGCGGTGCGCCGCAGGTGCCGAGCCCGACGATGTCCGGCGTTTCATCCGCGACGCCCGCTCCGCCGAGTGGCGCGACCAGTGCCGCTCAGGCGGCGAGTGCAACCGCGCAGAGCGCGCCGCCAACGCCGGCGGATCCCGCCATTCCCATCGGTCAGGTACCGATGACCATCGGCCTGCGCTCGCTGAACGGATCGAGCGCGTTCCAGATCCGGCTCGACCCGGTCGAGTTGGGGCGGATCGAGGTCAAGCTCGAGATCGACAAAGCCCGCGGGGCGGTGACCGCGCATCTGGTGGTCGATCGACCGGAGACGCTGGCGATGCTCCAGCGGGACGCGGGCCAGTTGCAGCAGGCCCTGACGCAGGCGGGCCTCGATCCGTCGGCCGGCGGCCTCAACCTGTCGCTGCGTGGCGACGGCGGCGCGCAGACCGGCGGCGGCAACGGCCAGCAGAACGGCGCTTCTCAGGGCGGATCGGCGGGCTGGACCCGGGATCAGGCTGAGGTCCCGCAGGAGACCGGCCCGACCCGTTGGCTGCGCGGCTATGGCGGCCTCGACATCAAAATCTAGGCGACGGGCCACGCGGCCCCATCGCGGAACGACACGGACATCATCGCGCCCTGGCCCAGAGCCCGGCGCGGCACGGGAGCGAACGGCATGACCAGCGGCATATCCAGCCTGACCAGCACAACCGCCACCACGGGCTCGTCGACGGGCAGCGGCGCGAATGCGACCGAGATCGCGAGCAACTTCACGCAGTTCCTGACCCTGCTGACCACGCAGCTCAAGAACCAGAACCCCCTCGACCCGATGGACACCAACCAGTTCACACAACAGCTGGTGCAGTTCGCCGGCGTCGAGCAGCAGCTCAAGACGAACGACCGTCTCGACAGCATCCTGACCGCCTCGCAGTCGGCGAGTTCGGCCTCGGCCACCAGCTACATCGGCAAGACCGTCACGGCAGACGGGAGCACATCGCAGCTTTCCAGCGGCTCGGCCTCGTGGACGCTGACGCCGTCCCGGGCCGCCTCGAAGGCGGTGATCACGATCCTCGATTCCAAGAACAACGTCGTGGCCACGCAGACCACGTCCCTCGCCGCCGGAGCTCAGACCTATACTTGGAACGGCAAGAGCTCCGCCGGCCTCACCTCGGCGGATGGGAACTACTCGATCAAGGTTTCAGCCACCGACGCCACCGGGGCTGCCGTGTCAGTCGATACGAGCCTGTCGGGCACGGTTGACGAGGTCGATCTCAGCGGAACGTCGCCGGTTCTGATCATCGGCTCGCAGCGGGTGCCGCTGTCCAGCGTGCAGACCATCGGGTTGTCCACAAGTGGCGCTTAACGAATCACATCCGAGTGGTTCGCTTCAACATCTCTTAAGCGGGCGCAAGTACCTTGGACTCTCGACAGGTCAGTCGAGTGTAGAGCGTATCATGACCGAACCTAGCCGCCCGAGAGTGAAGTACGTAATCGGGCCCGACGGTAGCCCGCTGACCATTGCGGACCTTCCGCCTCCGAGCACCCGCCGTTGGGTCATTCGGCGCAAGGCCGAGGTGGTTGCGGCCGTACGTGGCGGCCTCCTCAGCCTGGAGGAGGCCTGCAAGCGCTACACGCTGACCACCGAAGAATTCCTGAGCTGGCAGTTCTCCATCGACCAGCACGGGCTCGCCGGCCTGCGCACCACGCGGATCCAGCATTACCGGCACTGATCCGGGCGTCGTCGGGGATGGGTCAGTTCGCCCGAACCGGCCAAGCCCGAAGCCTAGCGAAGCCGCGTCCCGACCCCGGGCGCGGCTTCGTGACGTTTGGGCTGCCACCGCGAGCGACTGCCGATCCGCGCATTAACGGCCCGCTAACCATGGCCTGGGCAAATTCTGCCGGGCGAGCCGCTGGGGCTCGCATCGCGTTCAGAGTGCAGCGAACTCGCCCGTGAAGCCGGTCCTCGATCTCGTCACGAAGCTCGGACCGGCCCGGATCGCCGCCATGGCGGCGGTGACGCTGACGCTGATCGGCTTCTTCGCCTTCATCATCCTGCGGGTCTCGCGCCCCGACATGGGCGTGCTGTTCTCGGACCTGTCGATGCAGGACTCGGCCGCCGTGGTCCGCGACCTCGACAGCCGCGGCATCCGCTACGAGACGCGGGGCGATGCCGGCCAGACCATCCTGGCGCCCCGGGCCGACCTCGCCAAGCTGCGCATGGACCTCGCCGGCAAGGGCCTGCCGACCCAGGGTGGCGTCGGCTACGAGATCTTCGACAAGGGCGACGCGTTCTCGTCCACCAACTTCGTGCAGAACGTGAACCACCTGCGCGCCCTGGAGGGCGAGCTCGCCCGCTCGATCCGGGCGATCGGCCGGGTCCAGGCGGCGCGCGTCCACCTCGTCCTGCCGGAGCGCCGCCTGTTCGAGCGCGACCGCGAGAACCCGAGCGCCGCCATCGTCCTGAAGCTGATGGGCGACCTCGATGCCGGGCAGGTCCGGGCGATCCGCCACCTCGTGGCCTCCGCGGTGGAGGGCCTGAAACCCGAGCGGGTCTCGATCGTCGACGAGCGCGGCCGGCTGCTCGCCGACGGCGCCCGGGACGCCGAGGCCGACGCCGCCGCCGGCTTCGAGGATCGGCAGGTCGCCCTGGAGCGGCGCCTGCGCGGCCAGATCGAGGACGTGGTCGCCGGCATCGTGGGTCCAGGCCGGGCCCGAGTTCAGGTCAACGCCGAGCTCGACCTCAACCGGATCGAGAGCCGCTCCGAGACCTTCGACCCTGAGAGCCGGGTCGTCCGCTCCGCGCAGACCCGCACCGAGGCCTCACAGACCAGCAACGCCGACGGGCAGGTCAGCGTCGGCAACGAGCTGCCCGGCGCCAACGGCGGCGACAAGCCGCCCGCACCGAAGGACGTCACCAACAAGAATGAGGAAACCACCAACTACGAGATCTCCCGGGTCACCAAGACCGAGATCGCCGAGGGCGGCCGGATCAAGCGTCTGTCGGTGGCTGTCGTGGTCGATGGCGTCTACGCGACGGCGACCGACGGCAAGCAGACCTACAGCCCCCGCGCGCCCGCCGAGATCGAGCGGATCACCGCCCTGGTGCGCAGCGCGGTCGGCTTCGACAAGGCCCGGGGCGACCAGATCGAGGTGGTGAACCTGCGCTTCGCCGAGGCGCCGAGCCTGCCGCAATTCTCCGAGCCGTCGCTCATGCAGTCGCTGCTCGCCCCCACCAAGGAGGACGTGCTGCGCATGGCCGAACTCGGCGTGCTGGCGCTGCTCACCCTCATCGTCCTCCTCACCGTGGTGCGCCCGCTGGTGCGTCAGGTGCTCGCGCCGGTGCCGGTGCCGCCGTCGCTCGCCGGGCCCGGGATGGCGATGGCCGGCGATGCGCCCGCGGGTGCGAGCCCCGGCGCGACGATCACGGTCATCGACCGCGACAACCCGACCGCCCGGCTGATGGAGTTCGCCAAGATCAACGGCCAGGTCCAGGCCGAGACCGTCCAGCGCGTGGTCGACATGGTCCGGGCGAGCCCGGCCGAGACCGTCGAGGTGCTGCGCGGCTGGATCCAGGAAGAGTGAAGCGTAGGGCGTCGAGGGCAGGACGATGGCGGCAGGTGCGGGGACAGGTCTGGCGAATACCCTGGCGGCGGTGGGCGGCGACAGCTTCGCGTCCATGCCCGGCCCGCAGCGCGCGGCCGCGCTCCTGCTGATGCTCGGCGAGGAGGAAGGCGCCCCGATCTGGCAGATGCTGGAGGAGGACGAGGTCAAGAAGGTCAGCCACGCGATGGTCCAGCTGGGCACGCTGGAGGTCGCCACTGTCGAGAAGCTAATCATCGAGTTCGTGACGAAGCTCAGCAACAGCGGGGGCATCTCGTCGAACTTCGAGCGGACCGAGGCGCTGCTCCTGAAGATCTTTCCGAGCGATCAGGTCTCGCTGATCATGGCGGAGATCAAGGGCGCGTCCGGCAAGCGGGTCTGGGCCTCGATCGCCCAGGTCGATCCGGAGATCCTCGCCTCGTTCCTGCGCAACGAATACCCACAGACCGTGGCCGTGGTGCTCTCCCGGGTGCGGGCCGACTACGCCGCCAAGGTGCTGACCATCCTGCCCGAGGATTTCGCCATCGACGTCCTCAACCGGATGCTGCGCATGGAGACGGTGCAGAAGGAGGCCCTGCGCCACATCGAGGAAACCCTCCGGGTCGAGTTCGTCTCCACCATCGCCCAGACCCAGCGCCGCGACGCGCACGAGATGATGGCGGATGTGTTCAACGCCTTCGACCGGCAGACGGAGGGCCGCTTCCTCGCCGCCCTCGATCAGGCCAACCGCGGCTCGGCCAAGCGCATCCGCGAACTGATGTTCACCTTCGAGGACCTGCTCAAGCTCGATCCGGGCAGCGTCCAGACCCTGATGCGCTCGGTCGACAACGAAACCCTGTGCCGCGCCCTGAAGGGCGGCAACGAGAGGACCCGGGCCTTCTTCATGCAGCAGATGTCGACCCGCGCGGCCAAGAACCTGACGGATGAGATGGCCTCCCTCGGCCCGGTCCGCCTCAAGGAGGTCGACGAGGCGCAGGCCAAGATGACCGAGATCGCCAAGGATCTGGCCGAGAAGGGCGAGATCATGATCGCCAAGAATAGCGCCGAGGAGGAGCTGGTCTATTGAGCGTCCAATCCGCCCGGAGCGCCAAGCCGTTCCTGTTCGAGACCGATTTCCGCAGCGCACGTCCGAGTGCCGAGGCGCAGCGCGCCACCGAAGCCGCGGCCCGCTCCGAGGCGGAGGCGCATGCCCGCGGCTTGCAGGAAGGCCGGGTTCAGGCCGAGGCGCAGATCCAGGGCCGCCTCGCCGATGCCCTGAACCGGCTGGCCCTGGCCGCGGCGGGCCTTATCGCCCAGGCCGACGCGCGCGATGCCGAGCGCGAGGTCCAAGCCGTCGAGGTCGCGATGCTGATCGCCCGGAAGGTCGCGGGCGACGCCCTGGACGCGGCCCCGCTGGCCGGCATCGGCGAGGCGGCCCGATCGGCCCTCCAGCACCTGCGCGGCGTGCCTCACTTGGTGGTACGGGTCCATGACAGCCTCGTCGAGGAGGCCGAGACCCTGATGAAGCGCCTGGCGCGCGAGCGCGGCTACGAGGGCCGGCTCGTCGTGCTCGGCGACCCCGACATGGCGGCGGGCGATGCCCGCATCGAGTGGGCCGACGGCGGCATCGTCCGGGAGCGCGCCCGCATCGAGGCGGCGGTCCTGGACGCCCTCGGCCTGACCCCGCATTCCTGAAGGGAGCCCGATGTCCGACGATTTCAGCCTGCCCCAGCTCGGCGAGAACGACACCGACTACGCGGCGGGCTCGATCCGCGACGCGCCGACGACGCCGAAATCCGCGGCCGACCTCGAGCAGCTCTTCGACGTGCCCGTGATGGTCTCGGCGGTGCTGGGCTCGGCCCGGATGCCGATCGGCGACCTGCTCCGGATGGCGCCCGGCGCCGTGCTGGAGCTCGACCGCAAGGTCGGCGAAGCGATCGACGTGTTCGTCAATAACCGCCTCGTCGCCCGCGGCGAGGTCGTCCTCGTCGAGGACCGGCTCGGCGTGACGATGACCGAGATCGTCAAGGGCGAGTGATTTTTCGGAACGCGGACGCCGGGGGGCTGTCCGCGCCAAGTGCTTTGAGAGGAACGAACCATGCGGCTCCTGATGATCGGGCGGCTCAACGGCGAGCTGATCACCGCTTCGAAGATCGCGATGCAGCGCGGCGCCTCCGTGACGCAGGCCGATGCGGTGCCGCAAGGCCTGAACGTGCTGCGTGCCCGCGGCGCCGATCTGATCATGATCGACGTGTCGCTGCCCATCGCCGCGCTCGTCGCGGCCCTGGAGGCGGAGCGGATCCGCACCCCCGTGGTCGCCTGCGGGGTCTCGTCGGACGCGTCGGCCGCGGTGGCGGCGATCCGGGCCGGTGCCAAGGAGTACATTCCCCTCCCCCCCGACCCCGAGATGATCGCCGCGGTGCTGGAGGCGGTCGCCACCGACCGCGCCGCCTTCGTCTGGCGCGATCCGTCGATGGAGCGTGTGGTCAAGCTTGCCGAGCAGGTCGCCCGCTCCGAGGCCTCGGTGCTGATCACCGGCGAAAGCGGTACCGGCAAGGAGGTGCTGGCCCGGCACGTCCACCTGAAGTCTAACCGGGCGGGCAAGCCCTTCGTCTCGGTCAACTGCGCGGCGATCCCCGAGGCGCTGCTCGAGTCGG
Source organism: Methylobacterium phyllostachyos (assembly GCF_900103445.1). GTDB lineage: Bacteria > Pseudomonadota > Alphaproteobacteria > Rhizobiales > Beijerinckiaceae > Methylobacterium > Methylobacterium phyllostachyos. Next base: position 316,243 of record NZ_FNHS01000004.1, read on the forward strand.
AGCTGTTCGGCCACGAGAAGGGTGCGTTCACCGGTGCGGTCGCCCGGCGCATCGGCCGGTTCGAGGAGGCCAATGGCGGCACGCTGCTGCTGGACGAGATTTCCGAGATGGACGTGCGCCTGCAGTCGAAATTGCTGCGGGCGCTGCAGGAGCGGGTGATCGACCGGGTCGGCGGGACTGCCCCGGTGCGGGTCGACATCCGGGTGCTCGCGACCTCGAACCGCAATCTGGCCGAGGAGGTCCGGAAGGGCACGTTTCGCGAGGATCTGTTCTACCGCCTCAACGTCGTGGCGCTGAAGCTGCCGCCCCTGCGTGAGCGGCCGGCCGACATCCTGGAACTCGCCACGCATTTCGCCAAGAAATACGCTGCGGTGAACGGGGTGCCCGTCCGGATGCTGTCCCCCGAGGCACGCGCGCTGGTGCTGAAAAACCCCTGGCGCGGCAACGTGCGCGAGCTGGAGAATACCCTCCACCGGGCAGTACTGCTGGCCGTTGGTGACGCGATCGGACCCGAGGCGATCCTGTCCCCTGACGGTGAGATGATCGCCGCGGAGGGACCGGCAAGCCGCGCCGCGCAGGCCGCCGAGGCTGCGACCCGCGGACTGGTGGGGCGGACTGTGGCACAGGTCGAGTGCGACCTGATCCTCGACACCCTCGACCATTGCCTCGGCAACCGCACCCATGCGGCCAAGATCCTCGGGATCTCGATTCGGACGCTGCGCAACAAGCTCAACGAGTATGTCTCGGCGGGCCTCGACGTGGCGGAGCCGGGTGGCGTGCGGGCGAGCGTGGCCTGCGGGTGATCCGGAGCCGGGGTTCGCAGGATCCCGGATTAGACAGGACGGGCGGTGCCCTGTGCGGTTTTCCGAATTGGCTGACGGCGGGGGCGCCCCTCCGTCCGGGTTTATGAAGTCACCCGATGCTTTGCGGTTTGCGCTGCAGCGGAGTGGGTCGTTCCATCGTCCGCTTGCTGGAAGGGGGCCGCGTCCACTCTGTGCGACGGAGCGCGGCGAGGCGGCAGCCGACGACGAGGTCGTTCGAACGGATGAGCCTCATCCGATGTGGGCCCCTCACCGCCGCTCCCGCTACGTGCCCGTGTCGCGCACGGACCACGCGATTCGTGCGGACCTCACCCCGCAAGCGACGCGAAGGGAACCCGGCCGATCAGCCTGATATGCGTGAACAGATAACCCGTCGCGGGCAAAGAAAAGGCCAGCGCGGACTTCGCCCCGGCTCGCTCTGAAACGTCGGCGCCCACTGCGATGCATGCCCCTGGCAGCTGCTCCGCTGACGCGAGCCCGCCGCAACCCTCGAAGGCTTCTACCGACGCCCGGTCCGCCCCGCTTGGTTGGCATCGTTCTGGGCGGCGAAGGCCGCATCGAGCTTCCGCAGGGACGCGTAGCGGGCGACGTCGCCCTCGACGTCCCGGATCGTCTCCTCGACCAGATGCCGCTGGAGCGCGACACGTGGATCCTGGGGCGGGAGGGCCTCCCGCTCCTGCAGGCGGAGCACGGCCTGCCGCACCACGGTGTAGACCGCTTCGCGCTCCTCCCGGGTCATCGATGGCTGAATCGCCTTCGCGACGAGATCGGAGAAATCCGACATGGACCGTTCGACTTCACTCTCGCTCAAGGTGCCCGGATCACCGGGCCGCCCCTGTCTACAGACCGGGCGATGCGGGATCCAGAGGCTCGCGCTGCCTACATCCGTTGATCGCGAATGCCCGCGAGCAGGAGCGAGGACGAACTCCAGATCACCAGGAAGCAGAAGAACGTCACGAACAGCGTGTGGCCCCGCTCAGGGTAGAGGCTGTCGGTCGGCAGAACCGGCGGCACGAAGGTCGCCAGGAAGATGTGCTGCTTGCCGGCCGCGACGCGCGCGCGATCAAACAGCATGTTGGCCGATTCCTCGAGCTTCTCGGCGATCGTCCGCTCGACAAGGAGGCCCTCATACTCGAGCAGGGCTTCGGTCAGGTTCGTGCCGCCAGCCGCCGCACCGGCGCTCGTCATCTCGTCCTGCAGCGTCTTCATCTGCTGGTCGATGGCCGCGATGTTGGCAACAAGGGTCTGGATCGAGCGCGAGCGCTCGTCCAGGCTGGAGCTGCGCAGGACCTGCAGGTCGTTCTCGGCCTTGAGCCTGTCCTTGCGCAGCAGCGTCAGGGTGGTCAGGGTTCCCTCGGCGGTCTTGATCGGATCGATCACGCCCCACTGGTTGCGGAAGGTCTGCAGGGCGAGGTGCGCCTTGCGCAGGCGTTCCTGTGCGGTCTGCGCGTCGGCCTGAGCCTGGGCGACCATGTCGGTCTGCGCACGCTTCGAGATGTCGTTGATCAGCGTCTCGGAGCGCGCCACCACCTCGCGGGCGATGGTCAGGGCATCCTCGGGGGTGAAGGCCCGGACCGACAGGCGGATCACACCCGAGATCGAGTCGATATGCGCCTCGACGTGCTTGCGCCAGTACTTGGTCAGATCCTCGATCGGGTCGTTCGGATTGTAGCGCGTCCAGAAATCGGCCTCGGGGCGCGAGAATATTTTAGACAGGCCGATGCTTTTCTCCAGAGCCTCGGCCATGGTCTGGCTGACGATGTAGTCGCGGACGATGAAGCTGTCCTGGCTATTGTGCTTCTGGATCAAGCTCGTGTACTGGCCGAGCGAGATATTTTCCATCGGCTCGACGTTACCGCGGACCGTAAATTCGGCCTCGGCAATGTACTGATTCGACGCGAAGCCGAACAGGTACAACCCGATCACGAGGGTCGGCAGCAGCACGAACAGGCTGACGCGGCGGAGAATCCGCGCGCCGTAGCTCGACGTATCTTCCTGACGCGGGCGCAGGCCCGGCAGCCGGTTCCAGTCTAGGCGCTGGCGTATGGAGGCGGCCAGCGCCCGGGCGCTCCGCTTCTCCGGCACGGGTTGGATCGTCTCCGCGCTCCGCCGCAGCTCGGTCATCGCCGATGCGCCGAACGTCACGATCTCGCCTTCGCGCGTGTCGTCTTTGACGTCGTCGAAGCTCATCCGCTCTTTGTTCCTGGGTCTGCGCCGGTTCCGCCTATGCGGTGACAGCCGTCCGGCGGCCCCGTACGCGGGTTCCGGAATCCCGTTCTTTTAGGCCCTTTTTATGGCACCCCTCTGCGCCCGCCGGTCCGCGGCGACAGGCGACGTAGTCCGACCCCGGTATCGCGCCCTAGAGTCTCGAAATGATGACAGAGTCACGCTCACCGGGCGATTCGGATCGCCGCCCTGCCGGCCGCTTGGCCAAGACCAAGCTCACCGAGATCGTGGTCGTCTGCGCCAAATGCGCGAAGCGGCAGGGTCTGCGCCCAGCGGCCGTGCGCGCGCTCCTGAAGAAGGCCGGGAAGCAGGCCACCCGGGACGCATCGGGGAGCCGGAGGAAGCTCCGCATCGTCGAATCGGGCTGCCTCGGCCCGTGCCCGAAGCGCGCCATCGCGGTCGCCACCGGCGCGAGCCTCGCGGCCGGCCGCGTCATCCTCCTCGACCCCGAAGCCACGCCGGCGGAGGCCCTCGCCACCGTGTTGCATCCTATCCCACCGCGCCGCCCGTCCCCTGAATTCGGCCCCAATACCGCTCTAGCGGCGGTGGCACATGACGAATCGCCACCGGCCCGCTGACCGGCACAACCTGGAGCCACCCCTGGTGCCCGCTTACCGACGCGCAACGCGCACGCGGCGACCGTGAAGGAGGCGCGCAGATCCGGGGAGCGCCGGCTCGTCCGCGCCCTAGTGCGCCGCCTGCCGCTCCTCGGCACGCTCATCGGGCTCGGCTTTGCGGTCTGGCTCGTGGCCACCAACGACCTCGGAGCCGTGGCCGCGGCATTCGGGCGGATCGGCGTGGCGGGCTTCGTCGGCGTCACGCTGGTGCGCGCGCTGGTCCTGATCGTGTGCGGGATCGCCTGGGCGCGCATCCTCGACGGGCTGGCCCCGGCCCCGGCCTCGGCCTGCCTGATCCTGCGCTTCGTGCGCGAGGGCATCAACGTCCTGCTGCCGGTCGCCTCGGTGGGGGGCGAGGTCCTGGGGGCGCGGCTCCTGACGTTCTGGGGCGTGGCCGGGTCGCTGGCCGCAGCCTCGGTCCTCGCCGATCTGCTGTTTCAGGTCGGGACCCTTGCCCTGTTCGCGGGTCTCGGGGCCGGACTCCTGAGCCAAATCGAAGGGGCGCAAGCCGCCGAGCTCGCCGACTGGACCCTGCGCGTCCTCGCGGTGGCAGCGCTCGCGGTCACGGCCTTCTTCGCGCTCCAGCGAACCGGGATCGTGCGGCACGTCGAGGACCGGATCGCGGCGCTGGGCCGGCGCTTCGTGCGCGAGGCCGAGGCCCGCCCGGAGCCGACCCGGCGCATCCAGGGCGCGCTCGATACGGTCTGGGGTGCGGGTCGGCGGGGACGCCTCGCCCAATCCTGCGCTCTGCACGCGGTGGCATGGCTCCTCGGCGCGGCCGAGGTGCTTGTCGTCCTGACCTGCATCGGGATCGACCATATCGGCCTCACCGACATCCTGGTGATCGAGGCGCTCAGCCAGGCGATCAAGGCTGCCGCCTTCCTGGTCCCGAGCGGGCTCGGCGTGCAGGAAGGCGGTCTTGTGTTGGTTTGCGGCCTGTTCGGCATCGATCCCGGGACGGCGATCGCCTTGTCCCTCGCCCGCCGGGTGCCCGACGTTGTACTCGGCCTGCCCTCGCTCCTCGTCTGGCAGAACCTCGAAGCGCGCCGCGACGGCGTGCGCCCCACTGCACCGACCTGCGACCGCCCGTGATCCCGATTCCCGACGTGACAACCGTTTCGACCCACCCTGGCCTGAGGCGATATCTCCGTCCGGGCCTGGCCGCGATCCCGGCGCTCGCCGTCCTGCTGCTCGCCGCACCGGCTCTGGCCCAGAGCGTCACCCTCGATCTCGGCGCCGGCGGCACCACGGAGCGCGCGCTTCAGCTCGTGGCGCTGATCACCGTCCTGGCGGTGGCGCCCTCCGTGCTGGTGATGGCTACGGCCTTCACCCGGATCGTCGTGGTGCTCTCGCTCCTGCGCTCGGCGCTGGGAACCCAGACCGCACCCCCGACGGCGGTGCTCGTGAGCCTCGCGCTGTTCCTCACCGCGTTCGTGATGGCGCCCACCGGCCGGGCGGCCTACAGCGCCGGGATCGAGCCCTTGATCGCCGGGCGGATCACCCAGACCCAGGCCTTCGAGCGCGCCTCGGCGCCGTTCAAGACCTTCATGCTGAAGAACGTCCGCGAGAAGGACCTCAAGCTGTTCCTCGACCTCGCGAAGGTGCCCACGCCGAAGGGCCCGGAGGATGTCGGCCTCGAGATCGTCACCCCGGCCTTCATGATCTCGGAGTTGCGGCGCGCTTTCGAGATCGGCTTCCTGCTGTTCATCCCGTTCCTGATCATCGACCTCGTGGTCGCCTCGGTGCTGATGGCGATCGGCATGATGATGCTGCCCCCCGCGACGGTCTCGCTACCCTTCAAGCTGATCTTCTTCGTGCTGGTCGATGGATGGACCCTGGTGGCGGGCTCGCTGGTGCAGAGCTACGGCGGATAGGATCGCCTGGACCGGCGCTCAGTTCTCCACGACGCGCACCCGCGCGAAACCCTCGTCGGGCGTTGGCGGAGCGAACAGGCGGTCGACCGAGCGGATGCTGGCCTCGGGCACGCGGCGGTCCTCGGCACGTTGACGGTTCCGCTCCAGGGCGACCAGGAGCGGCGTGCGGATCCAGACGGCCTCGACCGCGACCTTGTGGGATCGGGCCAACGCGATGATCGGGGCGCGATGCCGCGCACCGGGCAGCGCAGCGTCGACATAGACCGTGCCGGACTCCGACGTCTGCCGGGCGATCCAGCTGGATTTGCCCGCCCCCTGCAGGCCGCAGACGATCACCAGCCGCGCGACGGATCCGGCCTCCAGCCACCGGCGCAGCGTCTCGAGGGCGCAGCGCCAGGCTTCGGCATTCCGCTCCGGCGTCCAGACGCGGCCCGCTCCGGTCTCCAGAAAGGCGTCCGGATCGATGATACGGGTCCCGCTCATCCGGGCGGCGGGGTTCCGGCTCCGGCGTTGCTCTGCTGCTCGCCGGCCGCCTGCGCCGGACCGCCGGGGGCCGCCGGCTTGCCCCGGTCAGGGGCGGCGGCGTCCGGGTAGCGCTTGCGGTACTCTGCCAGGAAGGCCGAGAGCGTCTCGGCCTTCGTGGCGCGGGCCGCGACGGCGCGGAAGCCCGGGGCGCGGGTCGGATCAGCCCCTGTGAGCAGCGCGAAGGTGCGCGCGTCCGGGCTTGCCGCCATCGCCTCGGAGAACTTCGCCTTGAGGCGTTCCAGACCGATCGTTTCGCCCGCCAGATCGTAGGCGATCGCGGCGCGGATGGCGTCGGCCCGGGACTGGTCGTCCAGGGGCTGGCCGGTGCGCCACACCTCGCCGAGCAGCGCCTCGTGCGTCTCGCCGGCTTCGCGCCAGCGCCGGGCACCCCAGAAGATATCGGCCCGCAGGCGCTCGATATCGGGACCGCTCTCCCCCTCAAGCGTCTCCAGGGCGAGATCGGTGCGGGTTAGGTCCGACAGGGCGCGAGCGCGGATCAGACCGCGGGCGCGCCTCAGCTCGTGCGGCAGCTCGGGCAGCTCGGTGGCGTCGAGGACCTTGAGCGCCTGCAACGGCTTGTCGTCCATCAGCCGCACCGTTGCGAGCCGTGCCGCGACGGCGGAGCGGGCCGGCCCGTTGAGCCGGTTGTCGATCTGGTACTGCAGGAGGTCGGCGGCGGGTTCGAGGAGGTCGAGGCTCACGAGTCGGTCGGCGAGCCGGCGCACCACCTCGTCGCCACGGCGCCCGATCGGGCTCAGCTCCCGGAAATCGAAGAACAAAGCCACGGCCTCGACTCCGGGCAGCGCGTCGCCCTTGTCGGTCAGATACAGGTTCTCGAAGGCCGTTTGCGCCTCGCGGGTGAGCGCCGCCGAGCTGTCCGCGTTCGGCGCGAACGCGTTGGCCCGGCGTACCGCCGCGAAGGCCTCGCGCCACCGGCCGGCACTGAGATTGAGGCGCGCGAGGCCGGCGGTGATGCCGTCCTCGACCGCGCCGCCATGCCAGATCATGGCGAGGCGTTCCAGCCGCTCGATCGCGGCGTCGGCGCTCAGCTTTCCGGCAGCCCGGGCCAGCAGCGTACCCCGCAGGCTCGCCTCGACCGAAACCGGGCGGACCGCGACCGTTTCCAGGCGGGCATAGGAATCGAGCGCCGCCTCGATCTGACCCGTCGCCTCGGAGACGCGGGCGCGGACCAGGGCCAGCCGGTCGCGGATCCAGGCCGGCAGGTCCCGGGCGTCCTCGGCACGGGCGGCGGCGGTCTCGGCATCGCCATTCTCGATCGCCGATTCCGCCGCGGTGGCGCGGATCGTCTGCGCGAGATCGGCGGGATAGCCCTCGGCGAGCGGCAGGACCTTGAGAAAGCCGGTCTCGGCGGCCTTCCAGTCCCCGGCGCCGGCCGCCGCCATCGCCCGCCACAGCGCGCCTTCCGCATCCCCGCTCAGGACCGGGACGGACAGCGCCTTCAGCGCCTCCGCGTTCCGCCCCATCCGCACCAGCGCGAGGCCCCGCAGCAGGGCGGTGTTGCGCTGGCCGGCCAGCAGCGGATCCTCGGCGGCCGCAGTCTCGAGGGCCGCTAGACCTTCGGGATCGAGTCCGTTGGCCAGATAGGCCCGCGCGAGCGCCAGCCGCGCCGGGCCGCGCTCGGCGGGCACCGAAGCGGCATCCGCATTGAGGAGCCCGCGCAGGGTATCGCGGACATTTCCGGTTCGCGCCCGGTCCCAGGCCTCCGGCGCGACGGCGAGCATGCCCGTGTCGGCGAGGACCTCCTCGGTCTTGCGCGCGGTCGCGGAGGCGGCGAGGCCGCCCGCCCGGCCGATCGTCACGGCATCGAGTTCGGGCCGCACCACGAGATCGTCGGCGCTGGCGAGCACCGCGAGCCCGTGTCGGCTCGGCAGGATCTCGAAATCCACGAAGCGCCGGTTCTTCGGATTGCCCACGGGGCGCTGGGCGGCCGAGGTAACCACCGCGATGCGCTCGCCATCGAGATCGAGCCACGTCGCCGAGCCCGGCCGCGGCAAGCCGAGCGAGACAGCAATGCGACCCGACGGATCGGGCTTGCGCACAGGATCGATCGTGTCGCTCGCGCTCAGGGTGTCGCCAGCCGAGAGTTCCCATCCGGACCCACTCTCGGTGGATACCGCGTTGAGATCGATCAGCCGGCCCTGCGGCACCGCGAAGCGGACGATTGTCAGCGGTCCGGTCCGGGTTTGCGTCCCTACTGGAACGAGGCCCTGCCCACCCTTCGATGGGGTAACCGGCTCGGCGGTTTCGAAGGCGAGCGTGGCCACGCCGCCGCGCTCGAACAGTACGGCGGGCGGCAGGGTGCGAAACGGGAAGACGGCACCGGACCCCGCCTGGCGCTTCGGCGGCGCCTCGGCAGCACGACCGGGACCCGTTGCGGCTTCGGCTGGAGCCGGCGGCGCGGATGTCGGGATGGTCGGCGGGGGGGCCGCCGGCTCTGGCCGTGCGGGCCCGGGCACCTCGACGACGGTCTTGGCGGGCTCCGGCGGCTTGCGTCGGACCGCGTCGAGGATCATCGCGTCGTCGTCGCGATCGGTGCCGATCCTGAATCCGTCCGCAGGAGTGACCAGCAGGCTCGCAGAAGTTGCGTCCGTCTCCGTCGCCAGTTTGGCAATCCCGGGGCGCGGGCGCCCGCGGGTTTCCCCCGGGTCGATGGTCCAGGCCCCGACGATCCGCAGCCGCGTCGTGGAGCCCTCGGTGGTCACGGTCGTGACAGCCTCCGGGGGCAGGCGCAGCGACAGGCGGGTCAAGGTCGGGAGGAGCGCGAGTTCCAGTGGCAGCGGCTTGCGCACCGGCTCGGGGATGCGGGCCTTGAGCGCCTCCTCGGCGGCCCTCGCCCGGCGTGCGAGGTCGGCCACCACCTCGGGCGGCAGCGGCGGTGGCAGGCCGGACCATCCCTCCGGCAGCAGATCCACGAACACGCGCTCGCCGGCCGATTGCAGGTTGACCCGGTAAGGCCGCTGCAAGGCGACCCGCAGCCCGGTTCCGTCCGGGTCGCGCCGGACGCTCGAGACGTAGGCGGGCATCTCCTCGGCCAGACGCTCGGGACCGGGGGCGACGCGCTCCCCGTAGCCGATCAGCAGCACGCCGCCGGCGAGCTTGGTCTTGACCGAGACGGGCTTGTCGAAGGTGAGCACGATGCGGCCGTAGCCGCCGGGACCGTTGCCGGTCTCACCACCCTTTGCGCCGATGAGCTTGGCGGCCAGCGCCGGATCGACAGCCGCCAGCAGGGCGATCAACGGCAGCGAGGCGCGCAACAGCCGCGCCCCGATCCCTCGACCGATCCGGGGTCGCCCACCCTCCGATCCCATTGCCTCGCCGATCCGATCCCGGCGCGCGGCACCGGCAGGGCCGCGGCGCGCGGCGCCACATGTCGCGGCCATCCTGCGGTGGGGCCACTAACGCGGCCTTAACCGTAACCCGCAAATCGACCGGATCGCCGCGCGTCAGCCGCTCAGGGCGACGGCCCGGTCGAGGGCCTGTCCGAACCCCTCCAGCGGGACCGTGATCGTAGCGTCGTCGCTGCTGCCGGACTTATGACCGATCACGAACAGCTTCTTGGCGGTCCGCATGCCGTCGATGGCGAGGGTCGGGAAGCTGATCGGCACGAAGCAGCCGTCCGGTCCGCAGGCGGTGTAGGGCGCGCCCTTGCCGAGCGTCTGCTCGTCCAGCTTGAAGCTGATGCCCGGCTCGATCGAGAGGCCGAAGGGCATCAGCACGATCCCCTCGGCGCGCCCGTCCTTCGGCGTTTGGAGTTCGATGCCGAACTTGCGCCGGCCCGTCTGCGAATCACCCTGCGACTGGGCGACGATGCAGATGATCTTCTCGCCGGGATGCGTGCAGGTCATGGACCAGTCGCCGTAGCTTTCGGTCACGGTGCTCGCGCCCGTCGGCCAAGCGGCATGGGCCGGCACCGGCGCGGCGGCCGGCGTCGCCTCCGCCGCGGGCTTGGCCGCAGGCTTCGGGGCGGGCTTGGGCTTGGGCTTCGGCCGGGCCTTGTGCGGCGCTTCGGACGGGGCGGCCTCCGGCTCGGCATCCTGAGCGCGCGGCGCCGCCAGCGGAACGGCGAGCAGCAGCGTGACGGTCAGGCTGGAGCGCAGGAGCGCGCGAATCGTCGGCATGGAATCAACAACCCCCGGGGCCATGGAACGGCAGAGCCGCCTAAAGCCCCAGCGGGGATGACGCAAATTCTCCGCCCTGGCCGAAGCCGGCAGCCTGGGCCGGATCCTCAGAGCGGGTTCGGGCCGCCGGCAGCGCGGGCCAGGGCGCAGCGGCGTGCGAAGGAGGTTTCGGCACCGGTGCGGACAGCGCGGGCGCAGGCGAACACCAGGGTGAGGAAGCCGGGATCACGATCGGCGGTCTCGGAGACCGGGCCGGGGATCCGGGAGGCGATGAGAGCGAGCATGACGGACTCCGACAGGGCTGTGGCTCGGACGCTTCCGGGCCCCTCGTTACGCGGCCGTCTTGGCGGCCTTGTTGCAACGCAATATGAGCGCTGCGATCAGAGCCGGCCACGGGTCGGAGCGCGGACGTTTCATGCGCTCAGATCATAGCCTTTGGGGTAGCACGTCAACGTTGTGTTTACGTCGCAATGCAGCGGATGGTTGACCGCGCCGGGGCGAGCCGCCATTGAGCCGCGTTCGGCGATGGCCCCATCGGCCGCGCCGCAGCGCGTGGGCGAAGCTGTCGCCGCAGTGTCACATGCGCGCCATAACCCGCCCGCTGGACAGACCGCACGGATGCCCACGGCGTCCGTCAGATCCTGAGGATATCCTGAATGACCGATCAGCCGACCCGTCACCCGATCCATGGCCGCATCAGCGGTCCCATCGTGATGATCGGCTTTGGCTCGATCGGTCGGGGCACCCTGCCCCTGATCGAGCGCCATTTCGAGTACGACAAGGCCCGCTTCACGGTGATCGACCCGGTCGATACCCACCGGGCGCTGGCCGAGAAGCACGGCCTGCACTTCGAGAAGGTGGCGCTGACGCCCGAGAACTACCGCGCGGTTCTCACACCCCTGCTCACCGAGGGCGGCGGCCAGGGCTTCTGCGTGAACCTGTCGGTCGACACCTCGTCGCGCGCCATCATGGAACTCTGCCGCGAACTCGGCGCCCTCTACATCGACACGGTGGCGGAGCCCTGGCCGGGCTTCTACTTCGACAAGACCAAGAGCCAGGGCGACCGCACCAACTACGCGCTGCGCGAGGACATCCTCGACGCCCGCGCTCAGAAGCCCGGCGGCCCGACCGCAGTCTCGTGCTGCGGCGCCAATCCCGGCATGGTGTCGTGGTTCGTGAAGCAGGCGCTGCTCAACATCGCCCAGGATACCGGCCTGCAGCGGCCCGAGCCCAAGTCCCGGGCAGAATGGGCCGCGCTCATGAAGGATCTGGGCGTCAAGGGCGTCCACATCGCCGAGCGGGACACGCAGCGCGCCAAGAACCCGAAGCCGCGCGGCGTCTTCGTCAACACCTGGTCGGTCGAGGGCTTCGTCTCCGAGGGTAACCAGCCGGCCGAGCTCGGCTGGGGTACGCACGAGACCTGGAAGCCCGCCAATGCCCGCGAGCAGGAGAAGGGCTCGCGCTGCGCCATCTACCTGCTGCAGCCGGGCGCCGACACGCGGGTGCGCACCTGGGTGCCGACCGCCGGCTCCCAATTCGGCTTCCTCGTGACCCACAACGAGGCGGTCTCGATCGCCGATTACTACACGGTGCAGGAGGGCGGGAATCCGGTGTTCCGGCCGACCTGCCACTACGCGTACCACCCGGCCGACGATGCGGTGCTGTCGCTCCACGAGATGTTCGGCAAGGCCGCCAAGGTGCAGGAGCAGCACCACATCCTCGACGAGACCGAGATCGTGGACGGCATCGACGAACTCGGCGTGCTGGTCTACGGCCACAAGAAGAATGCCTACTGGTACGGCTCGCAGCTCTCCATCGAGGAGACCCGGCGGATCGCCCCCTACCAGAACGCCACCGGCCTGCAGGTGACCTCGGCGGTGCTCGCCGGCATGGTCTGGGCGCTGGAGAACCCGGAGGCCGGCATCGTCGAGGCCGACGAGATGGATTTCCGCCGCTGCCTGGAGGTCCAGACCCCGTATCTCGGCCCGGTGGTGGGCGTGTACACGGACTGGACGCCGCTGACCGACCGCCCGGGCCTGTTCCCGGAGGACATCGACACCAGCGACCCGTGGCAGTTCCGGAACGTGCTGGTGCACGGCTGAGCGCAAAAGCCCTCCTCCCTTCCTGGGAGGAGGGCGCCGTCTGGCTCACTCCGCCTGACGCCGCGTCACCAACGTGCGGTTCGGCTCGACCTCGCCCCCATCCTGGTACAGCGGCACGATCGCCCGCAGCCAGCCGCGGGTTTCGCGCCCACCGTAGTTGCGCTGGACCACGTCCCGGGTGAGGTAGGCCTGCAGGTTCACCGGCCCGAAATTGTACCCGACGAGGCCGCCCACCGCGATCTGCCCCTGCGGCCGGTAGCTCCCGACACCCGTGGGCAGGTCGCTCGACCCGTAGGCGACCGCGCCGACCTGCCACTTGCCGAACTTCCGCGTCATCGTGAGATCAAGGTTCAGGTAGTCCGGATAGAGGGTCCCGGAGGGCGCGCGCGTGTCGAGGAAGACGCCGTAGAGCAGGTTCGCGGTGAGGTTCCAATCCTGGCCGGTGTAGCTCGCCGCGAATCGGTGGGTCAGCGAGGCCGATTGGGTCAGGAAGCGCGTCTGGATCGGCAGGTAGCCGCCGAACAGGTAGCTGACGCCGACATCACCGCCGAGATCCCAGGCGAGCTGCGCGGCGAGGAGCTGCTGGCCGATCCCACTCTGGTAGGCCGCCCCGCGGCTGCTCGCCGCCGCGACGGGTTGCGTGAAGAAGAACTGAAGGCGGGCGTCGGCGACGTTCCAGGGTGTCGCCCAAGCGAAGGTCGGCAGGTTGACGTTCGTCGTCGAGTCACGCGGCAGCGTGCTGCGTGCTCCAAAGCTCGACAGGTTCACGAAATACAGACCAACCGGAAGCTGAGCGCCCACCGGTAAACCAACGGTTTGGCCCGGCTGGGCCGCAGAGCCGGCGCGTGCGGCCGTCGCGACCGGGGCACCCAAGATGGCAAGAGTCACCACCGCGATCCCACGTGACGTCAGGCTAAATCCGGCCATGAGATCCCCAGATCAGAGCCCCGTGATTCGGGGCCGATCAGGGTTGGACGCCCATCTGGACCGCCAACATCCCGCCGTTACAGCCAAGCTGTGTGCAAGGACACGGGATCGACATGTTGGCGGACGGAGGCGGGACTAAAAGTCTGTTTCGCCGCAACGCTCGATTGTGAACCCCATCGGGCGGTGCTGCGCGGCAGCCCACTACGGATCGCGGGTGCGGCTCGGCGACCCGCTGTCTTTCAGTGCGCTATCGATCCCCGGGTGAAAACCTCGTTCCGCCATCGGGCCGCATAGGCATCCAAGGCGGATCCGAGCCCGACCGTGCTTCTGAGGAGTCCCGGGCGGTACGTGTCCTCCGCACCGCCCGGCGCGAACAGCCGGGCGGCTCCGCCGCTCGTCCCGGTCCGGTGCGACGACGGGTGGACCGCCCGGCCAGTGAGACGCGCCAGAGCCGCGCCGTAGAGCCCGTTGCGGGCGAACGGCCCCTCCACGAAGATCGGCCCGTCCGCGCCGAGCCGGTCGAGGCAGGTTGCGGTCATCAGGGCGGCGTAGAGGCTGGCTGCGGCCGTGCGCGCGGCGGGCGTCAGGCTGTCCGGGTCATGCGACCACGCGCCGACCGCCTCCGGGAACGGGCCGCTGCCGCGGGCGAAGCCGGGCAGCGCCATGACGCCACGCGCCAAGACCGTGGCGAGGGTGTCGGGGTCCGGCTCGACCGCCGGGCCGCCGATCAGGTGGTCGAATTCCCGGCCGCCCATGAAGCGCGCCGCCGGCACGGGCCGGCCGTAGGCATCGACATTCGCCAGCATGTCGCGCCCGGCATCGAGCCGGTCCAGGGCGCCGCCGACCGCGAAGGCGATGATCCACGTCCCCGTCGAGAGGATCGTCCGCGGCTCCGCGCTTCCCTGGATGTAGGGCAGCAGGGAGGCGTTGGAATCGTGCAGCCCGCAGGCGACCGGCACGGTGCGGCCGAGGCCGACCCGGTCGGCAAGGTCGGGACGCACGGTGCCGAGCACGTCGAAGGCGGAGCGCACCGGCGCCATCAGGCGGCCCCAGCCCATCCGGTCCACAAGGCTGGAGAATCGCCCCTGCCCGGGCGCCCAGAGGTCTGTATGGCACCCCAGGGAGGTCGGCTCGGTGGCGGCGACGCCCGTGAGGCGCCAAGCCCAGAATTGCGGATAGGTGACGAAGTGCGTTGCGCGGGCAAAGGCCTCGGGAAAACACCGCGCCTGCCAGAACAGCTGCGCCCCCAGGTTCAGCCCGCCGGGCAGCCGTGGGGAAAAACTCTCCGCGAAGGCCGGGCGGACCTGGGCGTAATCCGCATCGACGGCGTCGGGGCCGTCATGCTCGTAGTCGAGCACCGGCAGGACGAGGCCCTCCGGCCCGATCAGCGCGCCGGTGGCGCCGTGCGTGGTGATCGACACGGCGTCGATCCCGACGGCGGCCGTCGCATCCGCGAGGGCATCGACGAGGAAGGCCTCGATCATCGCGACGTCGGCATGCGGATAGGGGCCGTCGCGCCGGATCGTGTTCGGCACCGTCCGGACCCAGATCTCGTCGCGCGTCGCGGCATCAACGACAACCAGCTTGACGTTGGTCTTGCCGACATCGAGCACCGCGATCCTGCGGGGCACAGGCGCCGCCTCAGTCGACGGATTCAGGGCGGGGGCCGTCGTCGCGGTAATCATGGCAGGTGGAACAGCGTCTGGAGCGGCAGGACCACCGGGGCGTTCGACGGCTCGGTCTCCATGAGGTCGGCCATGTGGGCCCACCAGCGGCGCATGACCGGGTGTTCCGGAAGCGCCGCCATGCCGTGGTCGCGCCGCCGCCACAGCACGGCGAAGAGCAGGTTCGTCCCCGGCTCGAGGTGGATCGAGTAATCGGCCACCCCCGCCTGCCGCAACAGGTCCGCCAGTTCGGGCCAGAGCGCGTCGTGGCGTTCGCGATAGGCGTCCGCGCAGCCCGGCCGGAGCCGCATCGCGAAGGCGTGTTTTTCGTAAATCGCGGGGTCGAACGGGCCGATCATGGCCGCCTCCGGGCGGCGAGGATACGGCCTGCCAGGATCGGCAGCGCGATGGTGCCGATCAGCATCGCGCCGATGACGATCGACATGATGATGCCCGGCACGTTGAGCAGACCGAGCCCGTAGGTGACGAGGCCCAGCACGAAGGCCGCCAGGACAACCCCGGGGATCGTGCCCGACCCGCCCTGGATGCTGACGCCGCCCAGCACCACGATGGTCACCACGTCGAGTTCCCAGCCCAGCGCGATCGACGGCCGGGTCGAGCCGAGCCGGCTCGTCAGCATCACGGTCGCCAGCCCCGCGGCGAGCCCGGTGAGGAGGAACAGGATCAGCCGGATACGGTCGACTGCGAGGCCCGAGAAGCGCGCCGCGAAGGCGTTGTTGCCGATCGCCCGCACGGCCCGGCCGAATACAGTCCGGTGCAGCACCAGCCCGGCGAGCGCCGCCAGAACGAGGAAGCAGGCGAACTCGAAGGACAAAGCCTGCCAGACATAGCCCTGGCCGAACCAGCCGAAGGAGGCCGGGTAATCCTTCAGCACCCCGTCGCCCAGCGCGAGGTAGCTCAGGCCCCGGTAGAGGCTCATCGTGCCGATCGTCGCCATGATCGAGGGCAGGCCGAGCCGGGTGATCAGCACGCCGTTGACGAGGCCGCAGGCCGCCCCGACGCCGAGCCCGACCGCCACCAGGGCCGGCGTGCCGAAACCGGCAGACGCGGCCTCGCCCATGGCGGTGGAGGCGAGCGCGATGGTGCCGCTCACCGACAGGTCGATCTCCCCGGCCATCACCACGAAGGCGAGGGCCAGCGCGATGATCGCCTTCTCGGTGAAGTTGAACGTGGCGTCCGACAGGTTCCAGATGTCGAGGAAGTACGGCGAGGCAAGCGCATTGGCGAAAAAAATCGCCGCGGAGAGCGCCAGGAGCAACGTCTCCCAGCGGA
Source organism: Methylobacterium phyllostachyos (assembly GCF_900103445.1). Lineage (GTDB taxonomy): Bacteria > Pseudomonadota > Alphaproteobacteria > Rhizobiales > Beijerinckiaceae > Methylobacterium > Methylobacterium phyllostachyos. Next base: position 332,431 of record NZ_FNHS01000004.1, read on the forward strand.
TGGCGGAGCGCCCGATCGGTCCCAGGAGGCGGTCCGGGATGACCCGGGCGGTGGTCTGTTGCAGCGCCATGGCCTCACTCCGCCGCTTGCGGGCCGACCGGCCGCAGGATGATGCGGCCGCGACGGCGCTCGGCGCGCGTGTTCAGGGCCACCGCCGCGATGATGATCGTCCCGGAGATCGCCATCTGGGCGAAGGGCGAGACGTTCACCACCGGCAGCGCGTTCTTGATCGTGCCGAGGAACAGGCTGCCCAGGACGGCGCCGGGGACCGACCCGATCCCGCCCGAGATCGACACCCCGCCGATGACGCAGGCCGCGATCACGTCGAGCTCGAATCCGGAAGCCAGATCGACATACGCGACGGCGTAGCGGGCGACCCACAGGTAGCCGCAGAGCCCCGACAGGAGGCCCGAGAAGCAGAAGGCGAGGAAGCGGGAGCGGCCCGGATCGATCCCCGCATAGGCGGCGGCGGTCGGGTTGCCGCCGACCGCGAACCAGCCCCGGCCCGCAGCCGTGCGGCCGAGCACGAGTGAGGCCGCCGCCACGACGGCGATCGCAATCCAGCTGAGCACCGGCACCCCGAGCCATTCGGCCCGGGGGAGCGCCAGGAAGGCCGGCGAGAACTGGAAGCTGTTGATCCAGGCGCCGCCCGACAGCACGAAGGCGAAGCCGCGATAGATGGTGAGCGTCCCGAGCGTCACCACGATCGGCGGCATCCCGAGGCGCCAGACCAGAAGCCCGTTGAAGGCGCCGAGCAGCAGGCCCAGCACCGGGGCCGCCAGGATGGTCAGCCCGAGCGGCAGGACGTGATGGGCGTCGATCAGCGCCACCGCCATGCCGGTGAGCGCCACGTTGGCGGCCACCGACAGGTCCACCGACCGGGTCAGCAGCACGGCGGCTTGGCCCTGCGCCATGATGATCAGGATGGCGCTGTCGTTGAACACAGCGCCGAGGCTCGACGCGGTGACGAAGGCCGGGAACCGGAGCGCGATCGCGGCCAGCAGCAGCACGAGGGCGGCGGCCAGCAGGGTCTCGCGGCGCAGGACAAGCCCGCGCAGGTCGAGGTCGTCGGCGAGGCCGGGGGGCACGGGCGCGCTCATGGCTGGTCGCTCCGGGCCTGAATGTTGCCGGTGGCGGCCGCCACCAGGGTCTCGGCAGTGAGGCCCGCGCGCTCGAACAGGCCGGCCATCCGGCCCTCGCGCATGACCATCACGCGGTCGGCCATGCCGAGGATCTCCGGCAGCTCGGACGAGACCATCAGCACGGCGAGCCCCTGGCCGGCCAACTCGCTCATGAAGGCGTGGACGGCGGCCTTCGAGCCGATGTCGATGCCCTTGGTCGGCTCATCGAGGATGACGACCTTGGGTCCGGCCGCGAGCCACTTGCCGATCACGACCTTCTGCTGGTTACCGCCCGACAGGGTGCCGACCGGCTGCGCCAGCGAGGCCGCGCGCAGGTCCAGGCGCTCCGCGTAATGGCGGGCGAGCCGGAACTCCTCGGCCGACCGGATGAAGCCGTGCCGCGACACGGCGCCGAGGCAGGCCAGGGTCACGTTCTCGAAGACCGGCATCGCCAGCACGGCGCCGTGGCGCCCGCGCTCCTCCGGCACGTAGACGATACCGGCGCGCACCGCATCCGCCGGGGAGCGGATCGCCACGCGGCGGCCCTCGACCGCGATCGTCCCGGCCGAGGGCGTGGTGGCGCCGAACAGGGCCTGGCACAGCTCGGAACGGCCGGCACCGACGAGGCCGTAGAGCCCCAGGATCTCGCCGCGGCGCAGGGTGAAGCTGATGGCGTCGAACTCGGTCGGGTGGCACAGGCCCGACACCTCCAGCACCGGCTCGCCGAGAGTCGCGGGGACCTTGGGGAAAACCTGATCGACGCTGCGCCCGACCATCAGGCGCACGAGCTCGTCGTGCGTGGCCTCGTCCATGCGGCCGGCGCCGACCGAGCGGCCGTCGCGGAACACCGTGTAGTCGTCGGCGATCCGATACAGCTCCTCGAACTTGTGGCTGATGAACAGGATCGCCTTGCCCTGGCCCTTGAGGCGCTCGATCACCCGGGCGAGGTCGTCCACCTCCTTGTGGGAGAGCGCGGCGGTCGGCTCGTCCATGATGACGATCTCGCTGTCGATCGACAGGGCGCGGGCGATCGCCACGAGGTGCCGCTGGGCGATGGACAGGTCCCGCAGCCGGGTCCAGGGCCGGATCGGCGCGTCGAGCCCGTAGAGCAGGGCGGTCGCCCGCGCCCGCATGGCCGACCAGTCGACGAAGCCGAGGCGCGTCTTTGGGGCGTGGCCGAGATAGATGTTCTCCGCCACCGTGAGTTCGTCGAACAGCGCGGTCTCCTGGTGGATGGCGGTGATCCGGGCGTCCTGCGCGTCCTGGGGCGACGCGAAGCTGACCGGCCTGCCGCCGACCCGGATCTCGCCGGCATCGGGGCGGTGGATGCCGGTGAGGATCTTGACCAGCGTCGACTTGCCGGCGCCGTTCTCGCCGATCAGCGCGGTGACGCGGCCGGGGCGCAGCACGAGGTCGACGCCGTCGAGGGCGCGCACGCCGGGGAAGTGCTTGACGATGCCGCGCAGTTCGAGGCGCGGCGGCGGGAGCGCGGCCGGTTCGGCGTCGGACGGGTGGTTGATCTGCAGGGCGCCGGACATGGCGTGTCGCTCCCTTGTTTGGATTGGGGCCCGCGCACGGGGATCGCGCGCGGGCATCCGGCAGGCCCCGTTCGGCGTGAGGCGCCCGGGGTCTTGGATCTGCCGTGGTTTTCATCGCCGCGCCGCTCGGGGGCGGCGTACTCTCCTCCCCCTTGTGGGGAGGAGTTGGAGGTGGGGGTGGCGCAGGATCGAGCGATGCGGTGCCGTCTGCACCACCCCCACCCCTGCCCCCTCCCCACAAGGGGGAGGGGAAAAGCGCTTCTGCTTTAGCGTGTTGGCGCCAGCCTCGGTCGCGGACCGTTCACAGCGGTGCGCCCTGCGGCAAGGACCAGCTTTGTCAGAACACGCTGGCGAAGCGGTCGATATTCGTGCTGTCGAACACCGCCGGCTCCGCCATCGCGCCGGTGTTGCCGGCCTCGACCTTCAGCGTGCCGACGCGGCCCATCGACAGCGTGGCGCCCGGCTCCGCCTTGGCGCCCTTGACGAGATCGTAGGCGAGATAGGCGGCCGCGTAGCCGAGATCGATCGGGTTCCAGATGGCGAAGCTCTTGGTCACCCCGGCATGCACCGCCCCGGCCATCTCGGAGGGCAGGCCGAGCCCGGTCACGAATACCTGACCGGTCTTGCCCGCATCCTTGACCGCCTGCGCGGCCGCGGTGATCCCGACCGAGGTCGGCGCGACGATCACCGTCACCTCCGGATGGACCCGGAGCAGGCCCTGCGTCTCGCGGTAGCTCTTGTCGCTCAGGTCGTCGCCGTAGACCGTCGCGACGAGGTCGATCCCCGGATGATCGCGGAGCGCCGTCTTCATCTCGGCGATCCAGGTGTTCTGGTTGGTCGAGGTCGGGGTCGCCGAGAGGATCGCGATCTTGCCCTTCCCGTCCGGCAGCGCCTGGGCAGCGAGCTTGACCAGCATGGCGCCGATCAGCGGATCGGACGAGGGGTTGAGGTGGAGCAGGCGGCCCTCGGGCGCGACCGCCGAATCCCAGGAGATCACCTTGATGCCGCGCTGCTGCGCGCGCTTCAGCACCGGGACCACGGCATCCTTGTCGTTGGCCGAGATCGCGATGGCGTCGACCTTCTGCGAGATCAGGGCGTTGATCACCTCGATCTGCCCCTCCGCCGTGGTGGTGGTCGGGCCGGTATAGATGATTTTCACGTCGCCGATCTGCTTGGCGGCCTCCTCGGCGCCCTTGGCGGCCGCCTCGAAGAACCGGTTGCCCAGCGATTTCGCCACCAGGGCGATCCGGGTCTCGGCCGCCTGCGCGGCGGTGGCGGCCAGCCCGACGGCGAGCGCCGTGGACAGGACGAGCGTCTTGAATAGCTTCATCTCAGTCTTCCCCCCGTTTTAGTCCCATCCTGACGGCTGCTGAGCTATCTTGCTCGTTTACGCAGTCGCGGATGTCTCCTTCCGACGCGCGGGCTGGCGCGGGTCGACCACGATCAGGTCGACGCCCGCGGCCTCCACCATCCGGCGCTCCGCGTCGGTGATGCGGTCGTCGGTGATGATCCGGGTCGCCCGGTTGAGCGGCGCCAGGATCATCGACGATTGGGTCCGGAACTTCGTGGCGTCCACGAGCAGGATCAGCTCGTCGGCCTGCCGCATCAGGCGCTGTTCCGACGAGATGATCAGCGCGTCCCGCTCCATGATCCCGAGGGCCGAGAGGCCCATCGCGCCCATGAACATCCGGCGCGCCCGGAAATGCACCGTCCCGTCATCCTCGAACGGGCTCAGGATGATGTTCTGCTCCCGGTAGATCGTGCCCGAGGGCACCATCACGCCGCAGGCCGAGTGGCGCAGCAGATGGTCGGCCACCGAGAAGGAATTGGTCAGGACCTGAAGCTTCAGCCCGTCCAGCGTGTGCACCATCTGGAAGGTCGTGGTGCCGCCGTTGATGATGATCGAATCGCCCTCGGCGCAGAGGTCCACGGCCGCCTGGGCGATGGCCCGCTTTTCCAGGACGTTCGGCCCGGTATTGGCGGCGGGCGTCGCCAGCGGCACGACGCTCAGTGCGGGATGGCCGGGCGCGTGGAGCGCCTCCGCACCGCCGCGCAGCTTCTTCAGCTGACCCTGCCCGGCGAGCGCCGTCAGGTCGCGCCGCACGGTCGCCTCGGACCCGCCGGTCGCCGCCGCGATGGCCTGAACGGTCGCCACCCCGCGCTCCCTCAGCAGATCCAGAATGATGCGGTGGCGTTCGCGCTCATGCATCGTTTCCTCCTGTCATGATCCAATCACCTCGCCGACCGTGCGTCAACAGTTTCGTGCAAAATCATTCATCTTGCGTCGCAAACAAGCACGATCATGAAGTTTCTTGACAGATTGTGATCGTTTCGGCCAATGTTCTGACGGCAGCCGGCGGATGGGGGGCTCACCGTCGGTTGCTACCGGACTGATGATAAAAAAATTTCGGGAGGGGACCATGTCGCACGCCGCTCAGGGCCTGCTGGAGAGTCGTTGGGACGAATCGGCCGTTGCGGGCTTCGACGAGCCGGCTCTGCTGCTCTACCGCTCGAACCTGCTGGGCGCGGACAAGCGAATCACCAATTACGGCGGCGGCAACACCTCCGCCAAGGTGATCGCGAAGGATCCGCTGACCGGTCAGGACACCCGGGTGCTCTGGGTCAAGGGCTCGGGCGGTGATGTCGGCACAATGAAGCTCGACGGCTTCGCGACGCTCTATCTCGACAAGCTGGAGCAGCTCCGGGATGTGTATCGCGGCCCCGCGCACGAGGACGAGATGGTGGGCTACCTGCCCCACTGCACCTTCGCGCTGAACCCGCGCGCGGCCTCGATCGACACGCCGCTGCACGCCTACCTGCCCTACCGCCACGTCGACCACATGCATCCCGATGCGGTGATCGCCATCGCGGCGACGCGCAACAGCCGCGAGCTGACGCAAAAGATCTTTGGCGACGAGATCGGCTGGCTGCCCTGGCGCCGGCCCGGCTTCGAACTGGGGCTGATGCTGTCGCACTTCGCGCACGACAACCCGCACGCCAAGGGCGTCGTGCTGGAGAGCCACGGGCTGTTCACTTGGGGACCGGATGCCCGGTCCTGTTACGAAACCACGCTGCGGATCATCAACACGGCGATCGCGTGGTTCGACCGGGAGACGAAAGGCCGCGCGGTCTTCGGCGGCGCCGCCACCGAGACGCTACCGCTTGTCGAACGGCGCGCCATCGCGGCCAAGCTGATGCCGGAGATCCGCGGCCGGATCGGCACCGCGGAGCGCAAGGTCGGCCATTTCGACGACAGCGCCGCGGTGCTGGACTTCGTGAATTCCAAGCGGCTGCGCGAACTCGCGGCCCTGGGCACGAGCTGCCCGGACCATTTCCTGCGGACCAAGATCCGGCCCCTGGTGCTCGATTTCGACCCGGCCCGGGACAATGCCGAATCGGTGATCGCGCAGCTCGACGGCGCCATCGAGAGCTATCGGGCGGACTACGCGGCCTATTACGACCGCTGCCGTCACCCCGACAGCCCGGCCATGCGGGACGCCAACGCGGTCGTGTACCTCGTGCCGGGCGTCGGCATGATCACCTTCGCGCGCGACAAGGCGACGGCGCGCATCGCCGGCGAGTTCTACGTCAACGCCATCAACGTGATGCGCGGCGCCTCGACGGTCGACACCTATGTCGGCCTGCCCGAGCAGGAGGCGTTCGACATTGAGTACTGGCTGCTGGAGGAAGCCAAGCTCCAGCGCATGCCCAAGCCCAAGAGCCTCGCCGGCCGGGTCGCGCTGGTGACCGGGGGCGCCGGCGGGATCGGCCGCGCGGTGGCGGCGCGGCTTCTCGCCGAGGGCGCCTGCGTGCTGCTCGCCGACATCGACACCGAGTCCCTGGCGCAGGCCGAAGCCTCCTTCGTGAAGGCCTATGGCCGCGACCAGATCCAGAGCGTCAAGCTCGACGTGACGGACGAGGAGGCCGTCGCCCAGGGCTTCGCGGTGGCCGCCTGGGCCTTCGGAGGCCTCGACATCCTGGTGTCGAACGCCGGCATCGCCTCCTCGGAGCCAGTGGAGACCACGAGCCTCGCCCTGTGGGACCGGAACATGGACATCCTGGCCAAGGGCTACTTCCTCGTGTCGCGGGAGGCGTTCCGGCTGCTGCGGCGGCAGAAGCTCGGCGGCGCCCTGGTGTTCGTGGCCTCCAAAAACGGGCTCGCCGCCTCGCCGAACGCCTCGGCCTACTGCACCGCCAAGGCGGCGGAGATCCACCTCGCCCGCTGCCTCGCGCTGGAGGGCGCGGAGGCCGGCATCCGGGTCAACGTCGTCAACCCGGACGCGGTGCTGCGCGGCTCCAAGATCTGGACCGGCGAATGGCGCGAGCAGCGCGCCGCCGCCTACCGGCTGGAGGGCGACGCCCTGGAGGAGCATTACCGCCAGCGCTCCCTGCTGAAGCGCTCGGTTCTGCCGGAGGACATCGCCGAGGCGGTGTATTTCCTGTCCTCCGACCTCTCGGCCAAGTCGACCGGCAACATCCTCAACGTCGATGCGGGCAACGCCCAGTCCTTCACGCGGTGACGGGACAGGAGCGCGCATCATGACGAGCCTGCCGATCGACCCGGACCTGATCGCCGCCCACAACGCGGCCCGCACCCGGACCCTGGCCGAGGATTACGACGCCCTCGGCCATCGCCTCGCCCGCCGGGGCGTCGACATCGCCACCGTGACCGCGCAGGTCGCGGCCTTCACGGTGGCGGTTCCCTCCTGGGGCGTCGGCACCGGCGGGACGCGCTTCGCGCGCTTCCCCGGCCTGGGTGAGCCGCGCGGCATCGCCGAGAAGCTCGACGATTGCGCGGTGATCCAGCAGCTCGGCCGCGCCACGCCGACGGTCTCGCTGCACATCCCGTGGGACGCGGCGCCCCCCGGGGAGCTGCGCGCTCAGGCCGAGGCTTTGGGCCTCGGCTTCGACGCGATGAACTCCAACACCTTCCAGGATCATCCGGGCGATCTGGACCATCCCCTGTCGTACAAGTTCGGCTCGCTCAGCCACGTCGATCCGGCCGTGCGCGCGCAGGCGGTGGCGCACAACGTCGCCTGCATCCGCCTCGGCGAGGCTTTGGGCTCGAAAGCGCTGACCGTGTGGATCGGCGACGGCGCGAATTTTCCGGGCCAGAGCCATATGGGCCGGGCCTTCGAGCGCTACCTCGCGTCCATGCAGGAGATCTACGCGGCGCTCCCCGAGGGGTGGCGGCTGTTCTCCGAGCACAAGATGTACGAGCCGGCCTTCTACGCCACCGTGGTGCAGGATTGGGGGACGAGCCTGCTCACCGCCCAGGCGCTCGGCCCGAAGGCGGCCTGCCTGGTCGATCTCGGGCACCACGCGCCGAACGTAAACATCGAGATGATCGTGTCGCGGCTGGCCCATGCGGGCAAGCTCGGCGGCTTCCACTTCAACGACTCGAAATACGGCGACGACGACCTCGATGCCGGCTCGATCGACCCGTTCCGTCTGTTCCTGGTGTTCAACGAACTGGTCGATCTCGGCGAAAGCGGCGACGCCCCGACCTACATGATCGACCAGTCCCACAACGTGACCGACCCGATCGAGAGCCTGATCCGCTCGGCCGACGAGATCCGCCGCGCCTACGCCCAGGCGCTGCTGGTCGATCGGGCAGCGCTCGGCGGCTATCAGGAGGACAACGACGCGCTGATGGCCTCGGAGACGCTGAAGGCGGCCTTCCGCACGGATGTCGGGTCGATCCTGGCCCGGGCCCGCATGGATGCCGGCGGCGCGATCGATCCCATCGCCGCCTACCGGGAGAGCGGCTACCGCGCCAAGGTCGCAGCCGAGCGCCCGGCCGTGCGGGGCGGCGGCGGTGGCATCGTCTGACTGGCGGAGGGGGCGCCACACTCAAAGGTTGTTGCTGCGCACGATTGCAGCGCGCGCTTCACGACACTGGCACCCTCTTCACCGAACGAAGCGCGGCCCCCTCTCCCGCACGGGAAAGGGGGCACATCGCGGTCGTCAAAACCCTTGGTGCCTTTCTGTCGCGTACCGTGTTGCAACGCGGTCGGGCACAAGTCTAAGCGTCGCCGACAACCACGACGCGATCATTCCGGTAGGTCGCCCCTTCGACCGGGTTCGAGACCCAACGGCACCGGCCGACCCGCAGGTCGTGGCTCGCGTGGAAATGGCCGGAGATCCACAGGTCCGGCCGCTCGGGATCGGCGAGGTCATCCAGAGCCGTCGACGCGTAGAAGGCCGGCACCCACCAGGGTACGCCGGGCTCATCCCGGAACCGGTCGGCCGCCAGGGGGCTCGCCGGATGATGGGTCACCACGACGCTCGGCCCGTCATGCGGAATCCGCAGGGCGGCATGGAGCGCGGCCCGCTCGACCCGATGGGCCTCCATCGCGTCCGCGGGCTGCCACGGGGTGCCGTCGGCCTTCCGGATCGACCCGCGATATTCCCGTGATCCGGTCACCGGGTCGGTCATGCGGGCCGCCGCGTAGGCAACCGGGTCGGCAGGACGGTCGGGCGCATCCGGGGCGAGCCAGCGCCCGGCCAAAGTCCAGTCGCTCCACAGGGTGGTGCCGACGAAGCGCACGCCGTCGATGACGCAGCTTTGCGCACCCTGCAGCAGGTGGATGCAAGCACCGAGCCCGTTCAGGCGCTCGACCTCCACCTCGAGGGCCGTCAGCAACTCCGGGGCGGTGCGCGGGTCGCCGGTCGGCGCGTAGCGCTCGTGGTTGCCCGGCACCAACACGATCGGCCGCCCCTGCGCGAGATGCAGCAGGGCCGCCAGCCCGCGCTCGGGGTGGCCTTCGTGAAGATCGCCCGGGCAGGCGAGCAGGTCGAACGGCTCGGTCGGCGGTGCGATCAGGTCGAGGCGGCGCCGCTCGAGGTGAAGGTCCGAAATGGGGAAGATGCGCATGGCTGGTGCTGAGGGTGGGCTTTACCGGGCGGCCCGGCGCTCGGCCGCGGCGGCCTTGAGAATGTCGGCGGCGGAATCGGCGTTGAGGATCGCGATCCCGGCCGCCACGATCAGGTCCGGCCACGGGGACGGATACAGCGCCGTCACCAACCCGGCCGCGATGATCGCGAGGTTGGCGAAGGCGTCGTTGCGGGCTGAGAGATAGGCCGCCCGGGTCAGGCTGCCCGAGCCGGTACGGTGGCGGGCGAGCATGGACGCGCAGGTCAGATTCACGGCGAGCGCGCCGAGGCCCGTGAGCGTCAGCGGCACGGCCGCCGGGGCCACGAAATCCGAGATCTTTCCGTAGGCAGCCCAGGCCCCCGCAAGCGCCGGCAGCAGCAGGATGCCCGCCATGGCGGTGCCGAGCCGGGCGCGGTTGCGCGCGCTCCAGCCCAGGCCCGCGAAAATCAACAGGTTGATCGCAGCGTCTTCCAGGAAATCCAGGCTGTCGGCGATGAGCGCCACCGAGCCGATGGCGAGCGCGACCGCGATCTCGATGCCGAAATAGCCGAGGTTCAGCGCCGCCACGCGGGCGACGACAGGGCGGAGGGCGGGCTGGGCGGGATCGGCGGCTTTCACGGGGCGCGTCTTCGCCGAGAGCGGCCCGCCTGTCGAGGCTTATTGAGAAAACCCTGTCCGCGCCTCAAGAAAGTTCAAGGCGGCTTAAGCCTTTGTCCGGGTGGATTCGGCGCCGGGATCGTGCGAGGCCCGTGCGGAGAAGCCGGGTGCGCGCGGCGTGACCGGCCGGAAGCGGAGATCTGACGCGTCATGCTGCCCGAATTGCGCGTGCTCTATTTCGAGGATCTCGAAGTCGGGCTGTCGGAGACCCTGTCGAAGACCATCGCCTCATCGGACGTGGTGGGTTTTGCCGAGATCACCGGCGATCGCAACCCGATTCATCTGTCCGAGCACTTCGCCGCCCGTACGCCCTTCGGCACCCGCATCGCCCACGGCCTTTACACCGCCGGGCTGATCTCGGCGGTGCTCGGCACCCGCCTGCCGGGACCCGGGGCGGTCTACATCTCGCAGACCCTCAACTTCCGCGCGCCGGTGCGCATCGGCGACGTCGTGGAGGTGACCGTGACGGTCGCCGAGCTGATGCCCGAGCGGCGGCGTGCGCGCCTCGCCTGCCAGTGCTCGGTGGCGGGGGAGACCGTGCTCGACGGCGAGGCGCTGGTGAAGGTGCCGACCAAGGCGGAGGCCGACCCGCTCGCCAGCCGCACCGAGCGGTCGCAGGGCTGAGGTGGAGCCGGTCCCGGAGACCGTCACCGACCCGGACGACCCGCGCCTCGAACCCTATGCTCGCATCCGCGAGCGCGACCTCGTCGGCCGCGGCAATCGCTTCATCGTCGAGGGTGAGGTGACCCTGCGGCTGCTGCTCGGCCGCCGCAGCCGTTTTCGCGCCGAATCGATCCTGCTCCTGCCGGAACGGTGGCCCAGCCTCGCCGGGGCTGTAGCCGCCTGCCCGGAACCGCCCCCGGTCTTCCTGGCGGCCCGGGCCGTGATGAGCACCGTGGCGGGCTTCCCGATCCACCGGGGCGTGCTGGCGGTAGGCCTGCGCGGAGCGGAGCCTGAGCTGAGCGGGCTCGTGCCGCCGCCGCCGTCGCCGGCCCTGGTGCTCGGGCTCGCGGGACTGACCAACCACGACAATGTCGGCGCCGCCTTGCGCAATGCCGCCGCCTTCGGCGCCGACGCGGTGATCCTGGATGCGGAGAGTTGCGACCCGCTCTACCGGAAGAGTATCCGGGTCTCGGCCGGCGCGGCGCTGATCCAGCCCTTCGCAAGGCTCACCGCGGATCAGGATTGGCTGCGGCTTGCCGATTCGCTTGGCCTTCAGGCGCTGGCGCTGAGCCCGGGCGCCGTCGAGACCCTGGACGAGGGCGCCGCCCCGGCGCGGGCGCTTCTCATTCTCGGAACCGAGGGACCGGGACTCGATGCGACGATCCTCGCCCGGGCGCGGCCGGTCCGCATCCCGATGGCCGCAGGCTTCGACTCGCTCAACGTTGCCACGGCGGCGGGTATCGCCCTGCACAGTATCGCCCGCAGCCAGGGACGCCTCGACGGCGGGCGGTGAACATCCGGCCGGTCACACAGCCCGATCTCCCCGGCGGGAAAGGCATCGGCACAGGCCGTCTCCCGTCGGGAAACGAGGTCACCGATCCTCCGGGCGCCACCGGGCATCATCCGTCGTTCAGATCGCTGCGGGCGTCGCAGAAAAGCGGTTGGTGTTCGTCGGATCGGCGGGTTTCGGCAGCAGCGTCATGAGTGCCTGCAACGGGGCGCTGGCTTCGCCGGACCAGACGAGGTGTGTCCGGTTGAGGCGCAGGCGCGCAGGAAGCGGGTGTCGCACCACCGCATCGCTCAATACGGCGTGGTCCAGCATCTCGGCCGGCACGATCGCCGCCCCCGTGCCGGCCGCCACGCAGGCCACGATGGCGTGGTAGGAATTCATCTCCAGTACGCGCTCGGGCGACGCTCCCTCCTCGGCCAGCCACGCGATCAGGCGCTCCCGGTAGGAGCAACCCTGCGGGAAGGCCACCACGGTCCGCCCGCCCAGCGCGACGGCGTCGCGCCGGGCGGGCGCGCCCTTGCCGGTAATCAACACCAGCTCCTCGTCGAAGGCGTGGACCGACGCGAGGCTTCGCCGCTCGAACGGCTCCGAAACGAAGGCCGCTTCGACTTCAAAGCGGTCGAGTTGGCGCAGAAGGGCACGCGTCGTGCCGGTCTGCAACTCGATGGCGACATCCGGATACCGTGCGTAGAAGGCCGACAGGATCGGCGGCAGCCGTGCGCCGGCCGCGCTCTCCAGGGAGCCGAGGCGCAGCACACCGCGCACGGTTCCGCCGCGTAGATCCTGCTCGGCCTGATCGGCCATCCGCAGCAGCTTCTCGGCATGGCCGAGCAGGGTGCGCCCGGGCTCCGTCAGGGTGAGGCTGCGCCCCTGGCGCCGGAACAGGGCGACCCCCAGACGCTCCTCGAACTGCTTGATTCGGGTGGTCACGTTGGAGGGCACCCGGTGCAGGTGCGCTGCGGCGCGCGTCACCCCGCCTTCGCGCACAACGCACCGGAAGATGTGCAGGTCGTCGAGATCCATCATTCTCATGGCAAGAACGGTACGTCACAAGAATTCATTTTCCAAGATGTCTCGCCTGGTGTTGAACTCCCTGCCGATGAGCACCACGCACCTCGCCTCCGCCGAGCCCCCGCCCACGATCCGACCGATCGTCGGCTGCGGCCTCGTCGCCCTCGCGGTCGCCATGGGGATCGGCCGATTCGCCTTCACGCCGCTCCTGCCGCTGATGGTTCGCGACGGGACCCTGAGCGCTTCGGCCGGGGCGGAATGGGCCGCGGCCAATTACGTCGGCTACCTTCTCGGTGCCCTCACCGCCGCGCGGTTTGCCCGTGACCCGCGCCGCGGCCTGCTGCTCAGCCTGCTTGGCGTGGCGCTGACGACCCTCGCGATGGCGGCGGTCGAGGCCGGTACAAGCCCGCTCCCCGGCCTCGCGCTACGGGGTGCCGCCGGTGTGTTCAGCGCCTGGGCCCTGGTCTGCTCCAGCGGCTGGTGCCTGCCCGAGCTGGCTCGCCGGGAGGCTGTTCAGGCGGGCTCCTGGATCTACACGGGCGTCGGACTCGGCATTGCCCTGGCGGGCGTGGTGACATGGGTCGGCGGACGCCAGCCGGCGCAGTGGTTGTGGCTCGAACTCGGCGTCGCCGCCGCCTCGGGCGCCCTGCTGGTCCAGGCGCTCTCCTCGGAAGGCTCCGGAACGCTCACGCGACCGGCCCCGATCACCGAGCGTGAGGCTGCAGCCGCCGCGCCGATCCGCTGGAGCCGCCAGCGCGCCCTGGTTTTCTGCTACGGGACCTTCGGGTTCGGCTACATCGTCCCGGCGACGTTCCTCCCATCGATGGCCCGCACGCTGGCTCCCGATCCGCTGGTTTTCGGTCTGACCTGGCCGCTCTTCGGTCTCGCCGCCGCCCTGTCAGTCGCCGCGGTGGCGCGCTTCGCCCCGCGCGGCTCCCGCCAGCGGATCTGGGCGCTGGCTCAGGGCGTCATGGCGCTCGGTACCGCCCTGCCCCTGTTCGTTCAGACCCTGGCGGCCATCGCCGCGTCGGCGGTCTTCGTGGGCGGCACCTTCATGGTCGCCACCATGGCGGGGCTTCAACTTGCGCGCGAAGCTCGGCCCGACAACCCAACCCCGCTTCTGGCGCGGATGACGGCGGCGTTCGCGGCCGGGCAGATCGCAGGCCCGCTGCTGGTGCGCGCCATCGGGCCTGGCCGCGCCGCTGGTTGGGATGCTCTTAGCTGGACTGGGGCGACGGCGACGCTACTTCTCGTCCTCACCGCCCTGTGGCTGTGGCGCGACGCCCGTCCCGCGCCGGAAAGCCCGTGCCCTGCGTGACATGCCCTATTCGAACAGCCCGCCCGCGGGATCTGCCGCAGTACGATTATCCCGGTATGCGCGCCGGCGGCGTTCTGCGCGCGACAAACGGCAGCAATTGCCGTGCGCGAATATGGACCTAGCTTGGCCGTAGGTTTGCGGGGGATTCGTAGGGAGTCGGCGGCGTTGCTTCAGTCTGGGAATGGGTTGCGGACGCTGACCGGGCGGCGGGTGGCCGTGGTCGGCGCCGGTCCGGGGGGCTTGGCCTCCGCCCTGCTGCTGGCGCGGGCCGGGATCCACGTGACCCTGTTCGAGAAGGACAGCCAGGTCGGCGGCCGCACCAAGACGGTGGCGGCGCCGGGCGGCTTCAAGTTCGATATCGGTCCGACCTTCTTCCTCTATCCTCAGATCCTGGCCGACATCTTCGCGAGCTGCGGCGAGCGGCTGGAAGACCACGTCAAGCTCGAGCGGCTCGACCCACAATATCACCTCGTCTTCGAGGGCGAGAACGGGATCTCGGGGACGATCCGGGCGACCGGGGACATCGCCCGCATGGAGCAGGAGATCGCCCGCCTCGCGCCCGATGACGCCAAGAACGTCCAGGCGTTCTTCACCGAGAACCGGACCAAGCTCGAATATTTCAAGCCGATCCTGCAGCAGGCCTTCCATACCCTGCGCAGCCTCGCGAGCCCGGCGATGCTGTCCGCCCTGCCCTATCTGCACCCCGGCCGGAGCGTCGACCGCGACTTGAAGCGCCACTTCGCCGACCCGCGGGTACGCCTCGCCTTCTCGTTCCAGACTAAGTACCTCGGCATGTCGCCGTTCCGGTGCCCGAGCCTGTTCACGATCCTGTCGTTCCTCGAATACGAGCACGGGGTCTACCACCCGGTCGGCGGCTGCGGCGCGGTCTCGGACGCGATGGCGGGCCTAGCCGGGCGCATGGGCGTCGATCTGCGGCTCAACAGCAACGTCGAGCGGGTATTGTTCGACGGCAAGCGCGCCACCGGCGTGGTCGCGGACGGCGAGACCTTCAACGCCGACGCGGTGCTGATCAACGGCGACTTCGCCAAGGTGGTCCGCGCCCTGGTGCCGGAGCGGCACCGCCCGCGTTGGCGCGACGCCAAGATCCGGAAGGCGCGACTCTCCTGCTCGACCTTCATGCTCTATCTCGGGCTGGAAGGGAAAATGCCCGAGAGCCTAGGGCATCACACGATCCTGCTTGCCGACGGCTACGAGAAGAACATCCGCGAGATCACCGAGGGCACGCTGCCGATGCAGCCCTCGCTCTACGTGCAGCACGCCGGCTACACCGACGGTGGCATGGCGCCCCCCGGGCAGACCGCGCTCTACGTGCTCGTGCCGGTGCCGAACCTGAAAGCAGGCATCGACTGGAAGGCCATGCGGGAGAGCTACCGCGCCCTGGTCCTGAAGCGGCTGAAGCTCCTCGGGATCGAGAATCTCGAATCCCGGATTCGCTACGAGCGGATCATCGATCCGACCCAGTGGGAGGAGGATTTCGCCGTCCACGAGGGCGCCACCTTCAACCTCGCGCATGATTTGATGCAGATGCTGTATTTCCGGCCGCACAACCGCTTCGGGCCGGGGCTCTACATCGTCGGCGGTGGCACCCATCCGGGCTCCGGCCTGCCGGTGATCTACGAGGGGGCCCGCATCTCGGCCCGCCTGCTGATCGAGGAACTGGCTGGCGTCCGCGCTGCCGCCGCGGCCGGCATTCCGGAGACCGCGCCGCTGGCGACCTCCGGCGAAGCCTCGTGAGGCGGCCCGGGGGGCGGAGACCACATCGACGGCACTGCCTCGCCGGGCTCATCGTCGCGGGCGCGCTCTTTGGCATCATGCCGGCAGCGGCCGCGACCGTGCAGGTCGAGATCGACGGAATCGAGCCCGGCGGCGGGCCCCTGCGGGTTGCCCTATGCCAGGGAAGCCTTGCGGAGGCTGCCTGCGCCCGCGGCGACGAGGCGCCGGCCTCCGCCAACCGGGTCCTGTTCACCTTCCAGGGGGTACCGGCCGGAACCTACGCGGTGGCGGCCTATCAGGATGCGAACGGCAACGGCCGCCTCGACCGCACCGGCCTCGGCCTCCCGCTCGAACCCTACGGCTTCTCGGGGATCGCCGGACGCCGGGCGCGACCGGACTTCGCCGAGGCCGCCTTCAGCCTGCGGGAGCCGGGCGGCTCCATCCGCGTGCGCCTCGGCCGCGCGCTGCCGCGGCGGTGACGCGGATGGGCGATCCCCTGGTCCGGATCGCGGGCGTCGACCTAGACCTTGGCGGGCGACGGGTTCTGAGCCACGTCGACCTCGATCTCGAAGCCGGCGAGACCTTGGCGCTGCTCGGGCCGAACGGGGCGGGCAAGTCCTCGCTGATGCGCCTCGTGGCGGGCCGGCTCGGCCCCAGCGCGGGGTCGGTGCGGGTGGACGGGGCGGATCCGCACCGGGCGGGCAGCGCGCGACGCGCCATCGGCTGGGTCCCGCAGGAGATCGCCCTCTATCCGAAGCTGACGGTCGCCGAGAATCTGGGCGTGTTCGGACAGCTCGCAGGTGTGGCAAGGCGCGACCGGAAGGCGGCCGTGGACGCAGCCCTAACGATGGCCAATATCGCCGAGGTCGCGCGCCGCCCGGTGGGAACCCTGTCGGGCGGCTACCGGCGCCGGGTCAACATCGCGGCGAGCCTGATGAACCGGCCGGGCCTCGTCCTGCTCGACGAGCCGACCAGCGGCGTCGACCTCGCAGCTCGGGCCGCCATCCACGCCGTCCTCGACCGGCTCAAGGCGGCCGGCACCGCGATCCTGATCGCCACCCACGATTTCGCAGAAGCCGAGCGCCTGGCCTCGCAGGTCATCTTCCTCGCGCAGGGACGGATCGTGCGCGCCGGCCGCCTCGCCGACTTGCTGGCGCAGCTGCGCTCGGGTGCGCCTGAACGGGAACTCAGCCTCACGACCCCGGCCGATGGAGCCGCCACCGCCTCCTTGCGCCGGGCGGGATTCGCGGCCGCCGAGCCGGAGGGCCTCGTCTGGCGCTCGGTGGAGCGGGCCGGCCTGGACGGCGCCGCCCTGCTCGGCGCCCTGCGTGCCCAGGGTGTGCCGGTTGCCGAAGTGCGGGTGCGTGCCCCGCGGCTGGAGGCGCTTTACCTCGACGCGCTCCGGCCGCGCGAGGTGAACGACACCGAACCCCAGACGTGGCGCCCGGGGATCGCCGGATGATCGGCGCCGCGTTCCGCGTGATGGCCCTCAGTTTGTTGCGCGACCGCGCCGCCCTGGTCATGGCCTTCGTGCTGCCGACCGTGATGTTTTCGATTTTCGCCGCGATCTTCTCCGGGGCGACCGGCGACCGGATTCGCATCCACCTGGGGCTCGCCGACCTCGCGCAGACTGCCGCCACGCAGCGTCTCACCGACGCGCTGGCGGCCGATCCGTCCCTGCGGGTGACGCGCCTGACTCTCAAAGACCTTGCCGGCGTTGCCGAGGCGGTACGCTCGGGCGAGGTCGACGTGGCGCTCGCCCTGCGAGGCGACCTGATCGCGGCACCCGCTGACGGCGCACCCGGCCCGGCCGACCAGCCGGTGGTGCTGGTGGAGAACCCCGCCAAGGCGCTCGCGACGCCGATTGCGCTCGGCCAGCTCCAGCGCGTGCTGAACGCGGCCTTGCCCGATGTGGTGCTGTCGCGGATCGTCGCCGACGTGGAGCGCAGCGGCAAGATCGGCCCGGATGAGCGCCGCTTCCTCGACGACGCCTTCGCCGAACAGCGGGCCAAGAAGGAGCCATTCAGCTTCGCCGATCTGGTCGAGCGGCGCAGTACGGCGGCCGGCACGGCGAACGCCCGGATCAGCTACTATGCCGGCGCGATCACCGCGGTGTTCCTGCTCTTTGCGGCCATGCAGGGGGCGATGTCGCTGGTCGAGGAACGCGAGACCGGCATCGCTGAGCGGTTGATGGCGGGGCCGGGCGGCCTGCCGGTGGTGGTCCTCGGGAAGTTCGGGTTCCTGACGCTGCAGGGTGTCGTGCAGGCGGGGCTGATCTTCCTGGCCGCCGGGCTGCTCTACGGCGTGGAGATCGGGCCGCATTGGCTGGCCTTCCTGGTTACCTGCCTGCTGGTCTCTGCCATGGCGGCGGGGCTGGCGCTCGCCGCCTGCGCGCTTGCCGCCACGCGCCAGCAGGCGCACCTCGCCTCGACCTTCGGGGTGCTGCTCCTCTCGGCGGTGGGCGGCTCGATGGTGCCGCGGTTCCTGATGCCGCCGTGGCTGCAGCAGGCCGGCTGGCTCACCCCGAATGCCTGGGCGATCACCGCCTATCAGGATGCGTTGGGCGAGGGCTTTGCGGTCGCCGCACCGGCGCTGGCTGTGCTGGGAGCCCTGGCCCTCGCCGGGCTCGGCCTCGCCCTGGCGCTGGCGGCCCGGCGCACGGCCTGAACGGGCGCCGCTACTCGACGTACACGCCGGCCCCGATCAGCGCCTGCGCACCCGCCACCTGCGCCGCGCAGACGTAGCTCCATTTGACGGTGGGGACCGACTGCCCCGGCTTGGGGAACATGTAATCGACCCAGCCCGACCCGAACCGGTCGACCGTGTCGATGAAATCCTGATGAAACCGCTTCCCGTCCGCGTCGCGCTCGTGGAGCAGGTCCCGCCCCTCGCGGTCGGGATGGGCGGCGTTGAACAGCACGATCCCCCGCATGTCGACGACGAACAGGTAGACGTCCCCATAGCGCCATCCGCTGCCCTTCCGGCGGAACTCGGCGAAGGCGCCGACACCGCGCTCCTCCAGCACCTCGGCCGCCCGGTTGACCAGCATCTCGATCTCGGCGACCTGATGGAGGACCGGCAGCGCGCGCCTACCGGACGCAGGGAGCGTCGCGCCGATCAGGAGCATCGGCCATATCAGCAGGGCTCTCAGCATGGCCTCGCCTCACCGCAGCGACATCCGGTCTCCGTTCATGGCGTCATACGTCAGACCCGTGTCTCCAGGACCGGATCGCCGCTCGTGAGGCGTTGCCGCAGGAGGGCCAGCCACGTCCGCCTGGGCGGCGTGGGCGGGCTCACGGCGTTTGGAAGCGCCGCGAAAGCGAGACGATTGCGGTGCAGCTCGATGATCCGGTTGAGGTGTCGGATCGCCGTGAGCCCCTGCGCCGCCATCAGGCGATGGCCCTCGCAGGCGCCGTTCGCCCCCAGTTGCTGGACGGCGTCCTCGGCACGCGCGATCAATCCCCGGGCTTCCAGGCAGTAGAGTTCCATCTCCACCAGATCCGGCATCGCAACCTCCGCGGCATCGCGTTTCAGTATTCAACCGCCTCTTGAATACGGTCAGGTTTGCTTCGGGCACATCACCTGTTTGGGGGGCATCGTGGATCGACCTCGATCACCTTTCTGTGCGTATCGCCGGACCATCTCGCGCGTTGCGATTGCCGGGCATCGGGACGCCGATGCTTCCGCGGGCACGCCTTCCACCTGTGCCGTATCGGTATCCGCGACGATCTGCGCCGGCCCTGCGACCAGGGGCGCACGGACAGAACCGCCCCGATCAGGCACGGTCCCGCTACGCTTGACGAAGGAATCCCATGCTCCGCCTGCTCATCGCCGACGGCAACGAACGCGCGGCTCGCGACCGGCACGTCGCCGCAACGGGCCGCACCTCGGCCGAATCCTACGCCGCGGTGGTGCGGGATCTCGCCCCCGGAACAGCCTGCCGCCTCGTCAGCCCGGCCGATGCGGATGCCGACCTGCCGGCGGGCCTCGAGGATTTCGACGGCCTGATCTTCACCGGATCGACCCTCAAGGTCTCCGAGGGTACGCCCGCGGTGACCCGGCAGCTCGATCTGATGCGCGCCGCCCTGGAGGCCGGCCGGCCGGTCTTCGGCTCGTGCTGGGGCGTGCAGGTCGCCGCCACGGTGGCGGGCGGCAGGGCCGCCGAGAACCCGCGCGGCCCCGAATACGGCTTCGCCCGGGCGATCACCGCGACCGAAGAGGGCCGGACCCATCCGATGCTTGCCGGCCGCCCGGCCGCCTGGGACGCACCGGCGATCCACTCGGACGCGGTGTTGGAGCCGCCGCCGGGCGCCCGCGTGCTCGCCGGCAACCCAGTGCTCGGCATCCAGGCGATCGAGATCCGGCACGGCGCCGGCTGGTTCTGGGGGACGCAGTACCACCCGGAACTCGACCTCGACGAGTTGGCCGCGATGCTGCGCCTCTGTGACAGCGCCGTGGTGGAGGCGGGTTTCGCGGCGGATCCCGGAGCGGTTGCCGCCTATGCGGACGAGATCGCCGGCCTTCAGGGTTCGGACCCGGAGTCGGCCCATCGCCTCGCCTGGCGCCACGGGATCGGTCCGGAGGTGCTCGAAGCCGAGCTGCGCCGGCGGGAAATCGGTAATTTTCTGAACCAACTGTCCACAGGCGCGGGCTGATCAGGCGGCGCCGCGACCGGGTGGCGCGTTGACCCGCCCGGCCCCGGATCTAGCTTCACCACGGCGGGTCGGTTCGACGGCCCCGGGAGCGACCCATCAGGATGACCCAGGATTCCACGGTCGCCGTCATCGGCAGCGGGCTCGGCGGACTTGCGGCCGCGTGCGTCGCCGCCGCGCGGGGCCACCGCGTGACGGTCTACGACAAGAACGGCTGGCTCGGCGGCAAGGCGGCGGTGCTGCACGAGGGCGGCTTCCGCTTCGACATGGGCCCGACCATCCTGACCGTGCCCCGGGTGCTGGAGCGCATCTTCGCGGAGGCCGGCCGCTCGGTCCACGACTACATGGACCTGCGCCGCCTCGATCCGCAATGGCGCTGCTTCTTCGATGACGGCACCCACATCGACCTGATGCAGGATGTCGAGCGGATGGCGGGCGACATGGACCGGTTCGCCCCCGGCACCGGGGAGGGTTATAAAAAATTCCTCTCCATCTCCGAGCAACTGCACGGCGTCTCAGAAAAATTCTTCTTCTGGAAGCCGGTCGAGGATCTGTTCGACACGATCAACATCCGGGCCAACATGAACCCCGGCACGCTGCGCGACGTGCTCTCCCTGCGCATGCACGCCTCCGTGGCCTCGACGATCCGCGGCAAGGTCAAGGATGCCCGGCTCGCGCAGATGCTCGACCACTTCGTGCAGTATGTCGGCTCCTCGCCCTACGGCGCGCCGGCGGTGCTCTGCGCCATCGCGCATATGCAGACGGCCGATGGGGTCTGGTATCCGATGGGCGGCACCCGGGCAGTCGCCGAGGGGCTGGCCAAGCTCGCCCAGGAACTCGGCGCCATCTGCAAGACCGATACCGAGGTGACGGGCATCGAGACGGCAAACGGCGCTGTCCGCGGGGTGCGCACCGCCGAGGGCGTTACGCCCTTCGACGCCGTGATCTCCAACATGGATTCGGTGCGCACCTACCGCGAGCTCGTCGGCGGCGAGGCCGCCAAGGCCTACGCCAAGAAGAACCCCGAGCCGGCCTGCTCGGGCGTGGTGCTCTATCTCGGGCTCAACAAGCGCTACGAGCACCTGAACCACCACGACTTCGTCTTCTCCCGCGATCCCGAGGAGGAGTTCGACTACATCTACAACAAGGGCGAGCCGGCCCCGGACCCGACCGCCTATCTGGCGGCCCCCTCCTCCACCGATCCGAGCGTGGCGCCGGAGGGTGGCGAGGCGCTCTACGTTCTGGTCCACACGCCGTATCTGCGCCCGCACCACGACTGGCGTCCGGACGGGCCTTTGTTCCAGAACTATCGCCGGACGATCCTCGACAAGCTCAAGCGCACCGCCAACATGCCGGATCTGGAGGAGCGCATCGTCGTGGAGCGCCACCTGACGCCGCAGGACATCCACGAGCGCTATCACGTGCTGAACGGCGCGATCTACGGGCTGGCCTCGCACGGGCGGGTGATGGGGGCGTTCAAGCCGGGCAACCGCTCGCGGCAGGTGCGCGGCCTCTACCTCGCGGGCGGCGCCGCCCATCCGGGGCCCGGCATGCCGATGGTGATGATGTCCGGCTGGATTGCCGCCGATGCGCACGACCAGGACGCGCGCGGCACCCTGCGCGCGACGGCGTGACATCCTCCAGGCCCCTCCCTCCCCCCTCTGCGGGGGAGGGAGGCCCCGGAAGGGGGTCGGGAGAGGGGCAGCGCGACGTGGCAGAACAGGGCTCAGCCCCTCATGCCGGTCGCACCCCTTCCGGAGATCGCGCTCCCCTCACCCGACCCTCGCTGACGCGCGGGTCACCCTCCCTCGCGGAGGGGGGAGGGAGAGCCGCGCATCTCCCGACCGTCTCCCCAACCATCCGCCGCTTCATGGTGGCGTGGTTCGAGCGCTACTTGCACCGTCACCTCGACGCGCTGCGGCTGCCGCACTGGAGCACGCCGCCCGACCGCGGGCATCGCGGGCCCATTGTGGTCTACTGTAACCACCCGGCTTGGTGGGATGCGGCCCTGATCATCGTGCTGGCCGGGCGCCTCTATCCGGAGCGGCCGAGCCGCGCGCCGTTCGACGCCGCGATGCTGGCGCGCTACCGGATTTTTGAGCGGATCGGCGCCTTCGGGGTCGATCTCGACAGCCCTCGGGGGGCCGCGCAGTTCCTGGCGGCCGCCCGGACGATCCTGGCGGCGCCGGACGGGATGCTCTGGATCACCGCGCAGGGCCGCTTCGCCGATGCCCGCGCGCGGCCCCTCGCGCTGCGCCCCGGCGTGGCGCGGCTCGCCGAGATCGCCCCCGATGCCCTGTTCGTGCCGATGGCCGTCGAATACGCCTTCTGGGACGAGCGTGGCGCCGGGGCCTTCGCGGCCTTCGGAGCCGGCATCCCGGCCGCCGACCTTGCCGCCCTGCCCCGGCCGCAGCGCCTCGCCCGGTTGGAAGCCGACCTGACCGCGACCCTGGACCGGCTCAGCGCCGACGTGATCAGCCGCGAGCCGAAGCGCTTCCGCGCCCTGGTCTCCGGCCGCAAGGGTGTCGGGGGCATCTACGACCTGTGGCGGCGCCTCGCGGCCCGGCTCTCCGGCCGCCGCTTCGATCCGGCCCACCGCGCTGCGGACGGGCAGGATCACGCCGCGTGAGGGCTTCGACTCCACACCGCCCCCGTGCGATGCGGGGACCGGACAAGACGCACCTCCGGCACGGACTATGACCGACACGATCCTGACGGCCCTGGCCCTGCTCGGTCTGGCCCTCGCCCTCCTCCCGGCGGTACTGGTGGCGGTGAACCTCGCGGTGCTGCGCCGTCCGAAGCCGGAGGCGGATCCCGGCCTCGTCTCGATTCTGATCCCGGCGCGCAACGAGGCCGGCAACATCGAAGCCACCGTCCGCGCGGCGCTCGCCAGCACGCTGGTGCCGGTCGAGGTGATCGTCGGCGACGACCATTCCACCGACGCGACCCCGGAGATCGTGCGCGCCATCGGCGATCCGCGCCTGCGGCTCGTCGCCGTGCCGTCGCTGCCCGAGGGCTGGACGGGCAAGAATCACGCCTGCTTCCACATGGCCGATCTCGCCCGCGGGCCGCACCTGCTGTTCATCGACGCCGACGTGCGCCTCGCGCCTGAGGGCGCCGCGTCCCTGGCGGCGCAGGCCCGCCGCACCGGCGCGGCCCTGGTCAGCGGCGTACCCCGGCAGGATCTCGGCACGCCCGGCGAGATGCTGACCGTGCCGATGATCGACTTCCTGCTCCTCGGGTACCTGCCAGTGCCGCTGATGCGCCGCCTGCCCGATCCGTCGCTTGGGGCAGCCTGCGGGCAGCTCATTCTGATGGAGGCCGACGCCTACGCGGCCACCGGTGGCCATGGCGGGATCCGCACCTCGCTGCACGATGGCGTCCGCCTGCCGCGCCTGTTCCGGGCAGCGGGCTACCGGACGGACTTGGTTGCGGCCTCGCCGCTGGCCACCTGCCGGATGTATCGCGGCTTCGCGCAGGCCTGGGCGGGCTTCTCCAAGAACGCCCACGAAGGCATGGCGACGCCGCGGGCCTTGCCGGTTTGGACCCTTCTGCTCGGGTGCGGGCAGGTGCTGCCGTCGCTCCTCGTCCTGGCCGGCCTGCTCGGCCTGGTCCCGACCGACGCCCTGATCCCCGCCGCCGCTTCCCTCGCCCTGTCGCTGGCGACGCGGGCCGCCATCACCTTGGCGGTCCGGGCGCCGCTGGCGACGATCCCGCTCCACCCAATTGCGGTCGCTGTGGCGCTGGCAATCCAGTGGAACGTGCTTCTGCGCCGGGAGCGCGCCGGCGCCGCCACCTGGAAGGGGCGCAGCTACCCGGTGAGCGGAGTCTGAGCCATCCCGATCCGCAGGCCCGCCCAGTCGTCACCGCGGTACGGGCTGGCAGGGCTCGGTGCCGGCTCCGCCCGACTGCGGCTTCACCGAAACGATGAGCTGCACGGTCGGCGCGGGGCCGACCTGCCGGGTCAGGTGACCGGCCCGGCCATCCGGCCCCTGCGGCGTCGATCCCGCATCGGCGTTGAACTGGATTTCGCCGGGGCCCTGCTCCATCACGGTGCCGTCCGTGGCCTCCACCGACCAGCGGCCCGACAGGGTGATCACCCATTGCGGGCCGGGCGCGGCGTGCCAAGGCCCGACATAGCCGACCGGGAGCACCGCGTAGGCCATCGAGGCCACATCGCCGGGCGGCGCGCCGACATATTGCGGCGGGGCAGGCGGCGCGTAGCTCTTGAAGGCGAAATTCTTCAGGTCGCAATACTGGACGTGGCTGCGCCCGGCGGCGTCGGCATAGAGCACGCCGTAGCGTAGGACGGGCGGATCGGCTGTCGCGAGCCCCGCCGGACCGGACGGCGCCGGCACCACGCTCAGTGCCGGATTGTCTCCGGCTGCCCAGGCGCCGTCGATGCCGGGGAGAGCCGCGATCAGGAGGGCCGCCACGCACGCTCCGTTCTTCGATGCCGCCATCACGTCAAGCCCCCATTCCGCTCGCCCCCGAGGCACGCAGGACAACGCGATCACCCGCGAAGGCGCGGGCAGGTGCGCGCCCGCGCCGCACCGGTTCAGGCCGCGGGGGGCGTCTCGGGCTCCAGCCCGGTTTCCGCGAGGATCCAGGCCGCCGTGTCGGCATCCGCGCCGGCGACGGGCAGCTGCAGGATGATCGGCGTGTCGTAGGGATGACGCGCCTTCAGGGCGGCCGACAGGGCCTCGGCCAGTCCTTCGCGGGTCTTGAGGATGGCAGCGACCTCCTCGCCACGCTCGATCGCGCCGTTCCAGCTGTAGACCGAGCGCATGCCCGGCAGCACGTTGATGCAGGCGATCAGCCGTTCGCGGACGAGGGCCTCGCCGATGTTGAGGGCCGAGGCCACATCGGGAAAGGTGGTGTAGACGAGGAGCGGACGCTCCATGCTATGGCTCCGGGTCACGCTGTCCCGGCGAGTGAGGGGCATGCGGGGCACCGACGTCAACCGGGCGGTTCGCTCGTCAGCACTGGAGCCATGAGTGATGACGACCGACGCGATCCCGATGCGCCCGCCCGGCCTCAGCTGACCCATGCCGAACGCCAAAAAAATCGCCTTCGTGGCGAGCCCGACCGGCTACGCTCGCGAGGCCGCCGCCGCCCTGATGCGCCGCTACGACCACGTCCCGCCCGAGGAGGCGGATGTCGTGGTGGCGCTCGGCGGCGACGGGTTGATGCTGCAGGTGCTGCACCGGTTCATGGACAATCCGAAGCCGATCTACGGGATGAACCGCGGCACGGTCGGCTTCCTGATGAACGAGTTCCGGGACGACGACCTGCTGGAGCACTTGGAGGCCGCGCAGCGCAGCGTCATCCACCCGCTCGTGATGGACGTGCTCGACACGGAAGGCCGCTCGCACCGGGCGCGGGCGATCAACGAGGTGTACCTGCTGCGCCAGACGCATCAGACCGCCAAGCTGAAGATCGCCGTGGACGGGCATGTCCGGCTCGACCTGCTGATCGCCGACGGCGTGCTGGTCGCAACGGCGGCCGGCTCGACTGCCTACAACCTCTCGGTGGGCGGCCCGATCCTGCCGCTGGACGCCAAGCTCCTGGCGCTCACCCCGATCTCGGCCTTCCGACCCCGGCGCTGGCGCGGCGCGCTCCTGCCGGATTACGCGAAGATCCGGATAGACGTGCTCGACGCCCCCCATCGCCCCGTGGCGGCGGTGGCCGACCACACCGAGTTCCGCCGGGTCTGCACGGTAGAGACGTCGCTCGACCGCACCACCGAGCTGGTGCTGCTGCACGATCCCGGCCACAGCCTCGACGAGCGCATCCTGCGCGAGCAGTTCGGGTGATTGTGCAGATCAGGCGCGCCGCGGAGGCCGATCACGCGGCGATCGCCCGGATCGTCCTGCCGACCATCCGCGCCGGGGAGACCTACGCCCTGGATCGCGGCCTCAGCGAGGTCGACGCCCTCGCCTATTGGATGGGCGCCGACCGCGAGACCTACGTGGCCGAACAGGAAGGGATTGTGATCGGCACCTACTATCTACGCGCCAATCAAGGCGGCGGCGGTGCCCACGTCGCCAATTGCGGCTTCATGACGGACAGGGCCGCGTCGGGCCGTGGGGTCGCCAGGTCCATGGCTGCGCACGCCCTCGATCGCGCCCGAGCCTGCGGTTTCGCCGCGATGCAATTCAATTTCGTGGTGATTACCAACGTCCGGGCCATACGGCTCTGGGAAAGCCTCGGCTTCGCGGTCGTCGGACGGCTCCCGGGCGCCTTCCGGCATCCGATCCACGGATGTGTCGATGCCCTGGTGATGTTCCGGACACTCTGAGACCGGGGCCACCCCTGCCCGATCCCGGAAATCGCGTGCGGCAGCCCCCGCTCAGGATTGCGGCGCCGCCACCAAGTCGCTCTCGCGGATGGCCCGCTCGCCACCCTGCGTGCGGATCCGGTAGCTCGGCTCGCCCGTCTGGTCCTCCGGCATCAGCCGCAGCACCTCGAACACCTCGTCCGTCCCCCGGTCGCCGGGAAGCCCGAGTCGAGGCCGGCTGACACGCTGGCCGACCTTGAACTTGTGGGACATGGTGGGCTCCTGCGACAGGGGCGATGAGACGGTGCCTCAGCGCTTCTTCTGAGCCTTGGCCTTGCGGGCGAGGTAGCGCGCGTCGCGCTGGGCCTTCTGCTCGGCCTGGAGGGCCTTGGCCCGCTCCTGAGCGGCGAGCTGCTCGGCATGCTTGCGCTCGATCTCGGCGAGGCGCTCGGCCTCGGCCGCTGCGGCGGCGCGTTCGATCTCGGCCTGGCGCTGGGCGGCACGCTCAGCCGCACGGGCTTCGCGCGCATCCACGACGGCGCGGCGGGCGGATTGGCGGGCGAGAACCGCCGGATCATCGGCGGACGGGCGCGCCCGGAACCGGGCCAGCATCTCGGAGCGCGCCTTGGCGGCGGTCTCCAGGCGATCGACGACACCCTGTTTGTTCGGAAAGCTCACAGACACTCCTGGGTCGGGCGTGGCGAAGGCCGGCGCCCCGAAAGATTTCGAATGCGAAGAAGCCGCCCCCCGAGGGAGCGGCTTCGACAAGAGACGTTCGAGACGAGATCAGGCCGTCTGGAGCTGGCCAGCGGACTGCTTGCCGCTGCGACGGTCGGTCTCCAGCTCGTAGGAGACCTTCTGGCCCTCGGCCAGATTGCGCAGGCCGGCGCGCTCGACAGCGGAAATGTGGACGAACACGTCCTTGCCGCCGTCATCCGGCTGAATGAAGCCGTAGCCCTTGGTCTCGTTGAACCACTTGACGGTTCCGGTGCTCATGGAAGTCCTTGATCTTCGCAGGCATAGTGAGAGGTGGCACCAATCTGTGCGGATTGGCGCCGGCATCGACCGATAGCGATAGGAAAGTCAGAACCGCCCTGCGAAGGCGTAACGGTCCAAGATATCCGGACACGTGCCGATCCCGTAGAAATAGACCGACTGCGGTTTTTTGGCAAGCGCAGAGAAATATTTCTGACGCTCAGCGTCGCTGTAGCATCGGGATTTGAGATCCGAAGACCCCGATGATCGGCACCGAAAGAGCCATCTGAGCGGAGGCCGCGCGGAATCTACCACCGCGATGGCACGTGAAATCTGTGTGCCCGCTCCGATATTTGGAGGGCCCAGGGGCTGCCGCGGCTCAGGCCGGAGCGATGCGCAGGACGCCTTCGCCGCGGCGATGCCCCACCGCCGTCACTGCGACCTCGCGGGCGCGGCCTTCGGCCACGAGGGCTGCGGCCAGTGCCGCCCCGAACGGCGCTGCCACTTCGAGCCCATGGCCGACCACGTCGCCGACGGCGCGCAGACGGGCATCGGGCGCGAGCCGGGTCAGAGCGTCCCGCTCTTCGCCGGTGATCGGTGCGCCGCCGGTTGCGCCGGACAGGATGTGGTCGGGTGCCGAGAGTCCAGTTTGACGCCACAAATTCTCAAGGCTCGCCGCGACGCTGCCCGGAGCACGCCGGGTGCGGTCACTCGCCACCGCGTCGATCCGGGCCAGCGCGCGGGCCCCGCGGGCAGCAGCATGAGCCTCGGATTCGAGCATCAGGAAGGCCGCGCAACTGCCGAGGATGAACCCGCCCGAGTCTCCACGCGCGAAGACCGGCCGGTATGCGTCCCGGGCGAGGAAGCCGCCCATGGCGTGGATCACCAGCACGTCCGGCCGCTCGGCGCTGTACGAGCCGCCGACCAGGATCGCGTCGATCTGGCCCGACGCCACCCGCGCCTGGGCGATCCGCAGGGCGTCGACCCCGGCGGCCTCCTCGCCCATGAAGGTCCGCGAGGCCGCCGTCACCCCGTGCACGATGGCGATGTTACCAGCCAGCAGGTTCGAGAGCTGGGCGAGGAACAGCGTCGGGCGCAGATCGTTCTGGAGCCGCTCGTTCAGGTAGGCGCCCGGGTCGGGGGCGTCGCGCAGGCCCGTCAGGATCGCCCCGTCGGCCGCGTAGTCGCGCTCGCCGCCGCCCGCCGCCACGACGAGGTGGAGCGCCTGCTTCAGTTCGGCGTCATCCTTCGCGCCCGCAGCGTCGAGGGCAAGGCCCGCGGCGTAGACGCCGAGCCGCTGCCAAGCCTCCATCTGGCGCTGGTCGCTGCGCTTGGGGATCTGGCCGTCCCAGGCGATCGCGGGGGCCGGGTGCACCGGATAGGGCGCAAAGGTCTCGGTATCGGTCCTTGGAGCCGCCCCGGAATCCAGGGCCGCGAGATGCGGTTCGACGCCCTCGCCAACGCAGGAGACGAGGCCGAGGCCGGTGACGACGACAGGACGATTCACGACCGCACCGGATCGGGGAACAAGCCGATCGCCCGGGCGCGTTCCCGCATGGGCGCATCGAGCCCGTCCGGGAACGGCATGGTACGGAAGCGCAGCTCCGCATCGCAGAGCGCTTTGCCGTCATGGCTGATCGCGGCCTTGGTCACCGCGTAGCCCGATCCGTCATGCTCCAGGCTCGCGGTCACGGTGAGCTCCGCCCCCGGTCCGACGAAGGAGCGGAACCGCGCCCTGTCGACCCCGGTGAGGAACGGCATCCGGGTGAAGTCGAGATGGGCGAGCACGAGATAGCCGGAGGCCTGCGCCATGGTCTCGGTCAGGAGCACGCCCGGCACCAGGGGATGTCCGGGGAAGTGCCCCTCGAAGACCGGGCTTTCCATCGGCACCCGGGCGAGCGCCTCGATCCGGCCAGCGGCCCTGTCGAGGAGCCGCACGGAGTCGATCATCTCGAAATATTCGAGGCGCATGGCGGGACGATCAGCTGGGGCGCGTCAGACCTTGGCAGCCTTCTGGGCCACCAGGGCGTCGATGCGCGCGCACAGGTTCTTGAGCACGAAATACTGCTCGGCCGGGACCTTGCCCTCGTTGACCTCCTGGGTCCAGCGCTCCAGCGGCAGCTTGATCCCGAAGGCCTTATCGACCGCGAAGGCGATATCGAGGAAGGCGAGGCTGTCGATGCCGAGGTCGTCGATGGCGTGACTCTCCGGGGTGATCTTCTCCCGCGGGATGTCGGCGGTCTCGGCTATGATGTCGGCCACGCGCTCGAAGGTGGCGCTACCGTGGGCGGGCTCGTCGGACATGTCTTCTCGCGGGCTGGACGGATTCCGGATCGGTCGGGCGGGAGCCCCCTCGCCACCGGACAGCCCCGGCACGCCCCGCGCGACCACCCTCAGCGTCTACGGGCCTCATACGCGGCCCCGTCGGATGGCGGCGACCTCTACACGAGGGTGTCAGAGGCGGCAACCTTGGCGGGCCGAGCGACGTTTCAGGGCTTGTCCACAGGCGGGCGTCGCTGCTCCTGCGGGCAGTCGTACCGCTTCCGCCCCACCGGCCCTAGCTGAAGGGCGGGATGCCGGCCGCGTTCGCAGGAGATGAAGACGGATGCCACCGATCACCAAGCCCGCGCGCCCGCCAGCGCGGATCGCGGAGGCGCCGCCGCTCCCACCGCACGAGCAGGCCCGTTCGCAGGGAGCGGCGCGCGTCCTGCTTGTCCTGGCGCTCTCGGCGCTCGGTCTGTGGATCCTGCACCGGTTCCTGCCGGCTCTCGCCTGGGCGGTAGTTTTGGCGATCGCCCTGTTCCCGCTCTACAACAAGCT
Organism: Methylobacterium phyllostachyos; assembly: GCF_900103445.1. Classification (GTDB taxonomy): domain Bacteria; phylum Pseudomonadota; class Alphaproteobacteria; order Rhizobiales; family Beijerinckiaceae; genus Methylobacterium; species Methylobacterium phyllostachyos. The sequence goes on from NZ_FNHS01000004.1 coordinate 362,867, forward strand.
GGAGCGCCGCTTCCCGCCCGGCAAACACAATCTCCTGCTGCCCTCGCTGATGACCGCGGCCGTGGCCCTGGTCTTTCTGGCACCGCTGGCGGTCCTCGGCGTCCAGGCGGCCCGAGAGGCCCACGACGTGGCCGATTTCGTGCGCAATGCCGAGGCCAACGGCATCCCGGCGCCCGAATTCCTCCAGCACCTGCCCTACGGCGCCGCGCAGGCAACCGCGTGGTGGAACGAAAATCTCAACCACGCGCAGGCGGGCACGGACCTGCTGCACCGGTTCGAGAACCACTCGGTGATCGGCACCTCCCGCGATCTCGGGCGGGAGATCGTCCGGCGGATCGTGCTGTTCGGCTTCAGCCTCGTGGCCCTGTTCTTCCTGTTCCGCGACTGGCGCACGGTGCGGGACCAGTCGCTGACCGCCTGCCAAAAGTTGTTTGGGCCGCGGGGCGAGCGCGTCGCCCGCCAGATGGTGGCCTCGATCCACGGCACCGTGGACGGCCTCGTCCTCGTCGGCCTCGGCGAGGGCGTCCTGCTTGGCATCGTCTACTACTTCGCGGGCGTGCCGCACCCGGTGCTGCTCGGCGCTTTCACGGCGGTGGCGGCGATGATCCCGTTCGGCGCGGCCATCGCCATCGCCATCGCGGCGCTGCTGCTGGTGGCGGCGGGCGCGACGAAGGCGGCCCTCGTGGTGGCGGCGGCCGGCCTCGTCGTGACCTTCGTGGCCGACCACTTCGTGCGTCCGGCCCTGATCGGCGGCACCACGAAGCTGCCGTTCCTCTGGGTGCTGCTCGGTATCCTCGGCGGCGTCGAGACCTTCGGACTGCTCGGCCTGTTCGTCGGCCCGGCCGTGATGGCGGCCCTGGTGCTCCTCTGGAGGGAGTTCACCCAGGGCCACGACGAAAAGGTCTGAGCGGCCCTACTCGTCCGCGCCGGCCGAGGCCTCGACCCGGCGCCGGTCATGGCGCCAATCGGCCGGCTTCTCGAAGGTGCCGGCCCAGATCCCGCGTCGGGTCGCCCAGGCGTGCCCCTCCTGCGCCACGTAGGCCGTCGTCACCTGGCGGCTGGCCAGTGCGAGGCCCTGGGCGGCCATCCAGGCGGACAGGTCCTCCCCGTGAACCTGGCAGAGGCCGACGAGGCGCCCCCCGGCCACCGGCCCATGCTTCTCGCAGGTGACCGGAGCGCTGCCGATCCGTGCGCGCAGGGCGTGCGCCGCCTCGCGACCACAGCGGTATTCCAGGCCCTTCGCGGTCTCGCAGCTCTGTGCCGTCTCGGGCGCGTCGATGCCGTAGAGGTGGATGCGGGTTCCCTGGACCTCGATCGTGTCGCCGTCGATCACGGTCGCCGGACCGCTGATCGTTCCCGCCGCGGCGGCAGGTCCACAGAGGAGGAGCAGGGCGAGCGTCGGTCTGATCATCGGATTGGTGTCCAGGGCGCAGGGGGTCGGTAGCGGGCGCCTGCGGTAGCGGGACCCTGTCGGATCAATATGGCGATTTTGCCAAGGCGCCTGAGGCTTAGGGAAGCGCGATCAGGCGAACGCTCAGAGCGCGTCGGAAAATCCGTCTCGCCACGGGTCGCCTGTCTACGCTACACGCATCCCCTGGGCACGATCGGCACCGGTTGCGGGAGAGTGGGCGGCGGTGCAGGACTGGAACCGGGGCCTTCGCTAGGTCCGCCGTCTCGAGCGTATCGCGCGACTGGCGCGGGGGGCTCGCGATCAATGCGAGGCACGTCTGGGGCATGACGATCCGGACCGAAACCCCGGTGTCGTAGCCCCGCGCGCCAGCCTCGACAGGCCGGGAGCTGGACCGAGGACACCGGATCGAGACCACGAAGCCGGCCGCCGAGCAGGCCGGCGATGTGTCACCTTAATGCCCCAAGCCCGCACATTCCGATTCCACCGGCCAGCCCGCTCAAGCCAAAGGACCGGATTTGCGCTAAGCGTGACGGTGGGGTGGGCTTGATCGGATCCTAACGGAACGGCAAACCTTGGCTGTTTTCGTCTCACAGACTCGGATCGGAAAAGGCCGGAAGGGCTTGTTCAACGTGACACGACGTCCACCAGTGAGTCGCTCCACGTTCCGCACACTCGGAATGATGGCGTCCGGACTCGCGATCTCGGTTGCGGCCCCGGCCAGCGCCGAGACACTGGAGAGCGCTCTCGCAAAGGCCTATCAGGGCAATCCAAGCCTCAATGCCAGCCGCGCCGGCGTGCGCGCGATCGATGAGAACGTGGCCATCGCCCAATCCGGGTACCGGCCGCAGGTCAATGTCGGCGCCTCCATCGGCGTTCAGTTTCTCCAGACCCGCAGCTCAAGCACGGTGGCCTCCGAAGCCGGCGCCGCGAGCACGGGCGCGACGACGGCGACCACCGGGACCTCACTCGGCGGAACGTCCGGCGTGGGAGCGAGCCTCGGGACGTCAACCGGACTCGGGACATCGACGGGCACTACGGGTATCGGTACCACCGGGATCGGATCCGCCGGCACGTCCTCGTCCGGAGCGAGCGGCACATCGGGCGCCGGCGGCGGCGTTGCGACCTCTTCTACGGCAACCACGGCCCAGACGATCACCTCGAACCGGACGGTCCGGTCGACTTACCTCCCGAGCTCGGCGAGCCTGACCGTCTCGCAGACGATCTTCAACGGCTTCCAGACCGACAACCTGACGCGGCGCGCCGAATCGAACGTCTACAGCCAGCGCGAGACCCTGCGCTACACGGAGCTGACCGTCCTCTACAACGCCGTTCAGGCGTATATGAACGTGCTCAGCAACACCGCCACGCTGGAGCTGAACCGGAACAACGTCGAGGTTCTCGAAGAGCAGCTCCGGCAGACTCGCGACCGTTTCAACGTCGGCGAGGTGACCCGGACCGACGTCGCCCAGGCCGAGGCGCGGCTCGCCGGCGCGCGCTCGCAGGTCAGCGCGGCCGAATCGGCGCTGCGCACCAGCATCGGCATCTACAGGCAGAATATCGGCGTCGAGCCGCGCCAGCTCGCCCCCGGCCGGCCCCTGGACCGGTTCGTGCCGGCCTCACTGGATGCGGCCATCGCGGTCGGCCTCCGGGAGCATCCGCAGATCGTCTCGGCCATCCACGCCGTCGACGCCGCGGAGGCGCAGGTCAAGGTTCTCGAGGGGCAGCTCGCCCCGAACCTGAGCGTTCAGGGCTCGTTGAGCCAAGTCTACGATCAGACCGGCCCGAACCAAGCCTATTTCGTCGGCTTCGTCGGCGGCCGGCTCAACATCCCGATCTACGAGGGCGGACAGACCTACGCCCAGATCCGCCAGGCCAAGGAGACGGTCGGCCAGAGCCGTATCCTGGTCGATCAGGTCCGCGATCAGGTCCGGGCGCAGATCGTCGATTTCTGGGGCCGCCTGGAAGCCGCGAAGGCCCAGGTCATCGCGGCTCAGGCGCAGGTCCAGGCCAACGAAGTTGCGCTGAACGGCGTGCGCGAGGAAGCGCGCGTCGGTCAGCGCACCACCCTCGACGTACTCAACGCGCAGCAGGAACTGTTGAACTCCCGCGTGAACCTCATCGTCGCCCAGCGTGACCGGGTGATCTACTCCTACGGCGTGGTCCAGGCGATCGGACAGCTCACCGCCCGGTTCACCGCGCTGCCGGTCGAATACTACAGCGCTAAGGTGCACTACGATCAGGTCAAGGATCTGTGGTTCGGCCTGCGCACCCCGGATGGCCGCTGACGCCTTTTCCACGGGGAGTGTGGTGAAAGCGCGCTTGCCGCAACGAAACGGCATGGAATACTGATTGAACATCGACCCGGTCGGGTCACGTTCCAGTCTCCCATGCCGAGTGCGCCTGCCGATGAGTGCAGCTAGCCCCAAGATCCCGGACACGAAACTCCAGGACAAGGCTGCCGATAAGGCGCAGGAACCTTCCATGGAAGAGATCCTCGCCTCGATCCGGCGGATCATCGCCGACGATCAGGCGACCAAGCCTGCCGAAGTCGTCCCTGAGCCGGAACTGGACGACGTGCTCGACCTCGCCGAGGTCGCCCAGCCGGTCGCACGTCCCCGTGCCGTCGTGCCGGAGCCGGAGCCCGAACCGCTCGATTTCGATGCGATCGACTTCGATGCGCCGGCCTTCGAGCCGGAACCCGTGCCGGTCGCGGCAGCGCCCACGCCGGCACCGCCGCAGCCCGTCGTGCAGGCCGCCAAGCCGCGCGAGCCGGAGCCCGAGCCGGAGGCCCTGGTCTCGCCGGCCACCGATGCCAGTGTCAGCGGCGCCTTCAACCTGCTCGCCCACACCGTCCTGACCCAGAACGCGCGGACCCTGGAGGATCTCGTCAAGGAGATGCTGCGGCCGATGCTGAAATCCTGGCTCGACGACAATCTGCCGGCCGTGGTCGAGCGGTTGGTGCGCGCCGAGATCGAGCGGGTCTCGCGCGGTCGCTGAGCGTCACGCCTGGGTACGGCGGCCGCGGGTCCCCGGCCGTGTGTTGACGGAAGCGGCGTGACGGTCGAAAGCGGGTCCAATCCCCTTTGGACAAGCGCCCGCCCGTACCCGCGATGATGGACAAGACCTTCGAGCCCGCCTCCGTCGAGGCGCGGATCTCCGCCGCCTGGGAAGAGGCGGGCGCCTTCCGCGCCGGCCGTCCCGAGCGCGCCGGCGCTCCGCCATACTGCATCGTGATCCCGCCGCCGAACGTGACGGGCTCCCTGCATATGGGCCACGCCCTCAACAACACGCTGCAGGACGTGCTCTGCCGGTTCGAGCGGATGCGCGGCAAGGACGTGCTCTGGCAGCCCGGGACCGACCATGCCGGCATCGCCACCCAGATGGTGGTGGAGCGGCGGATGGCAGAGGCTCGGGAGCCCGGCCGCCGGGAGATCGGCCGCGCGGCCTTCGTCGAGAAGGTCTGGGCCTGGAAGGCGGAATCCGGCGGGGCGATCGTCAACCAGCTCAAGCGGCTGGGCGCCTCCTGCGACTGGTCGCGGGAGCGCTTCACCATGGACGAGGGCCTGAGCCGCGCCGTGCTCAAGACCTTCGTGGAGCTGCACCGGCAGGGCTTGATCTACCGCGACAAGCGGCTGGTGAACTGGGATCCGAAGTTCCAGACCGCGATCTCGGACCTGGAAGTCCAGCAGGTCGAGGTGAAGGGCCATCTCTGGCACTTCGACTACCCAGTGGTCGATGACGCCGGCAACGAGACCGGCGCCGTCATCACGGTGGCGACCACCCGCCCCGAGACGATGCTGGGCGATACCGGCGTCGCGGTCCATCCCGAGGATGCGCGCTACACGGCGCTGGTCGGCAAGCGCGTCCGCCTGCCGTTGGTCGGGCGGCTGATCCCGATCGTCGCCGACGAGTATTCCGATCCCGAGAAGGGCACCGGCGCGGTCAAGATCACCCCGGCCCATGACTTCAACGATTTCGAGGTTGGCCGTCGGCATGGGCTCGGCCTGATCAACATCCTCGACGCCGAGGGCCGGATGCTGCTCGACGGCAATGCGGCCTTCCTCGAGGGCACATCGCCCGAACCGGAGGCCCTGGCACTCCACGGCCGCGACCGGACGCAGGCGCGCAAGGACGTGGTCGCCTTGATGGAGGCGCGCGGCCGCCTGCGCACGATTGAGCCGAACACCCACACGGTCCCGCACGGCGACCGCTCGGGCGTCGTCATCGAGCCGTATCTCACCGACCAGTGGTACGTGAACGTCAAGCCGCTCGCCGAGCGCGCCCTCCAGGCGGTGCGCGACGGGCAGACGAAGTTCGTCCCGGAGAATTACGAAAAGATCTTCTTCCAGTGGCTCAACAACATCGAGCCCTGGTGCATCTCGCGCCAGCTCTGGTGGGGCCACCAGATTCCGGTCTGGTACGACGAGGCGGGCGGCATCTTCGTCGCCGAGAGCGAGGACGAGGCGCTGGCCCAGGCTGCCGCGAAGCACGGCCGGCCGGTGACGCTCACCCGGGACGCGGACGTCCTCGACACGTGGTTCTCCTCTGCGCTCTGGCCGTTCTCGACGCTCGGCTGGCCGGATTCGACCCCGGAACTCGCCCGCTTCTACCCGACCAACACCCTGGTGACCGGCAAGGACATCCTGTTCTTCTGGGTCGCCCGGATGATGATGATGGGCCTGCACCTCACCGACCGGGCGCCCTTCGACACGGTCTACCTGCACACCCTGGTGCGGGACGCGTCGGGTGCGAAGATGTCGAAGTCGAAGGGCAACGTCGTCGATCCCCTCGAACTCATCGAGAAGATGGGCGCGGATGCCCTCCGCTTCACGCTGTGTGCGCTGGCCGTCCAGGGCCGCGACATCAAGCTGTCGGAGGATCGAGTCAAGGATTACCGCAACTTCACGACTAAGCTCTGGAACGCGGCCCGCTTCGCCGAGCTGAACGGCTGCCGCCTGGATCCGGCCTTCGACCCGCGCGCCGTCACGGGCGCCATCAACCGCTGGGCGCTGACCGAGGCGGCCCGCGCGGTAGACGAGGTGACGGCGGCGCTGGAAGCCTTCCGCTTCAACGACGCAGCGAGCGCGGCCTACCGCTTCGTCTGGAATATCTTCTGCGATTGGTATCTCGAACTCGCCAAGCCCGTGCTGCAGGGCGAGAGCGTCGATCCGGCCGTCCGGGCGGAGACGCAGGCGAGCGTGGCGTTCCTGATCGATCAGGTTGCCAAGCTCCTGCACCCATTCATGCCGTTCCTCACCGAGGAGCTGTGGGCGATCAAGGGCGCCGACCTGCCGGAGCGCGGCCTCCTGACCCTGTCGTCCTGGCCGGAGCTCGCGGGCCTCACCGATACGGCAGCCGAAGCCGAGGTCGGCTTCGTGGTCGATCTCGTCAGCCAGATCCGCTCGGCCCGCTCCGAGACGAACGTGCCGGCCGCGGCGCAGATCCCCCTGGTGATGGTCGGCTCGGATTCGGAGGTCCGAGCGCGGGTCGAGGCGTGGCGGGACACGCTTCTGCGCCTCGCGCGCCTGTCCGAGATCACCTTCGCGGAAACGCCGCCGAAGAACTCGGTCCAGCTTCTGGTGCGCGGCAGTGTTGCCGCGCTGCCGCTGGAGGGCGTCGTCGACCTCGCCGCCGAGGTGGCCCGTCTTCGAAAGGAGCAGGGGAAGGCGGAGGGCGAGATCAAGAAGATCGACGCCAAGCTCGGCAACGCCGACTTCGTCGCCCGCGCGCCCGAGGAGATCATCGAGGAGAACCGCGAGCGGCGGGAGACCCAGGCGGCCTTACTCGCGAAGATCGAGGAGGCGCTCGCTCGGCTGAGCGGCGATTGAAGGCTTCAGCCAGCCGCGCAACTCGTGGAGGCCTCCTCGGAGGCCTTCGCAGCGCTCTGGCACTTCAGGATGAGGTCGAGAGCAGGACATCTGCGATCGCGTGACCGGATGCGATCGCTGATGCCGCGCACGTGGTTGGCATGGGCACGACGATCACGCTCGATGACAACCTCGTCGAGGACGCTCGGCGGTTCACCGGCATCCCCGACACATCGGACCTCATGCACGAGGCTCTGCGGGTGCTCATTCAGCGCGAGGTGTCCCGGCGCATCAACCTGCTCGGCGGAAGCGCTCCGACAGCCACAGCCGGACCGCGCCGAAAACTGGATGCGTGATCATGGCGGACGCGCGTATCTGCAAAGACGATACCGGATCTTGGCGCGCGACCGCCGCTTGTCTGCCGTGGGCGACCGGCTTGGACCGGGCTACCGGCGCGTGCCGAGGGAGCCGCTGAACGGATTGGGGGCACTGACGCTGCCGTACGACTGGCTGGCCGAGCTTCCGAAGCCGTCGCCCGCGAGCCCGCTCGGATGTGTTGAATAGTCCGGCGGCACGTAGATCCCGGCTGCCCCCCTGTAGCCGGGTCTCAGGTTGTCGGGGTTCTTGGGCGCCGAGCCTTCGTCATAACGCCGGGTGTCGATGGCATGGGCCGGTCGAGCCGTCTTCCGCACGCTCTTCCGCCCGATGCTGTGGGCTGACGCGGACCCTGAGACGAAGTAGTCGCGGTAATCCGAGTACATCTCGGCCGCCGTTGCGGCCGAGATGGAACCGAAAACCGCCAAACCAGCAAGTAAAATCCTCACCGCAGCCCCCAACCGATCCTGCGCGACGATCTCGAAAATCTTGAGACGACCAGCCGACGCATCGGACGTTGACGGAACGTAGCTCGACTGTCCTGGGCAGAAGGTGACAGGCCGCACGTGCCCCCGGCATTTTTTCGTTACGATGAAGGCTTGATGGTGCCCGAGATTGATCCGCGCTGCAGCTCGGAGCCGGCCGAATCCGCCGCCAGCCTCACCTGTCCAAACCGTAATGTGACCGCCACGCCCGGGTCAGGGGCCACCCTCTAGACCGATCGCATCGAACGCCGCGTAAGCCGGCGTCGTCCCGATCATCTCCGAGAGGTTGAGACTCCCCATGACCGAGACCCGTCCTTCCGGCCGCACCTCGCGCCGCGCCCTTGCCTCGGTGGCTGCCGCGGCTCTGATCGCCGGTGGCGCGCTGGGCAGCGGATACCTGCCGTCCGCCACCCCGGCCTACGCCCAGGCCCTGCCCAAGTCCCCGATCGAGGCCCCCGAGCATCCGCCGGGCTCGTTTGCCGGCATCGTCAACAAGGTGAAGCCGGGCGTCGTCTCGGTGAAGGTGAAGCTCGACGACTCGGCGAGCAGCAGCGACGACGAGGACGGGCCGAACCAGGGCCGCAACCTCCAGAACGTGCCGCCGCAGCTGCGCGAGTTCTTCAAGCGCTTCGGCCAGAACGGCCCCGGTGGCATGCAGCCCCAGCACCAGGGTCCGCGCGGTGCAGTCGGCTCCGGCTTCATCATCTCGGCCGACGGCTATGTGGTGACCAACAATCACGTGGTCGACCACGCCAAGACCGTGCAGGTGACGCTTGATGACGGCCGCACCCTCGACGCGAAGGTGATCGGCAAGGACGCGAAGACCGATGTCGCGCTCTTGAAGATCACCGAGGGCTCGAACTTCCCGTACGTGCAGTTCGGCAAGGCCGCGCCGCAGGTCGGCGATTGGGTCGTGGCGATCGGCAATCCGTTCGGCCTCGGCGGCACCGTGACCGCCGGCATCGTCTCGGCCCGCGGCCGCGACATCGGCGCCGGCCCCTACGACGACTTCCTGCAGATCGACGCCCCGATCAACAAGGGCAACTCGGGCGGGCCGACCTTCAACGTCAACGGCGAGGTGGTCGGCATGAACACCGCCATCGCGTCCCCCTCGGGCGGCAGCGTCGGCCTCGCCTTCGCGATTCCCGCGGAGACCGTTCAGGCAGTGGTCGATCAGCTTCGCACCGACGGCAAGGTCGCCCGCGGCTATCTCGGCGTGCAGATCCAGCCGGTGACGCAGGACATCGCCGAGGGTCTGGGCCTCGACAAGGCCAAGGGCGCCTTGGTCGACCACGCCGAGAACGGCACCCCGGCGGCCAAGGCCGGGCTGAAGGCCGGCGACGTGATCGAGAAGGTCAACGGCGACACGGTCGACAGCGCCCGCGAGCTCTCGCGCAAGATCGCCGGCATGAAGCCCGGCGCCAAGGTGGAGCTGAGCTACCTGCGCGGCGGCAAGTCCGACACCGCCACGGTGACGCTCGGCACCATGCCGACCGACGGCACCAAGATGGCCAGCCGCGACGAGGATTCCGGCAACGGCCAGCCGCGGCTCGGCCTGCAGCTCGCTCCGGCCGGTGATGTCGGCCTATCCGATCAGGGCGTCGCGGTGGTGCAGGTCGATCCCGACGGGCCGGCGGCCGCCAAGGGCATCGAGGCCGGCGACGTGATCCTCGATGTCGGCGGTCAGAGCGTGTCCCGTCCGGCGGACGTGGCTGCCCAGATCCGGGCGGCCGAGTCGAACGGGCGCAAGGCGGTGTTGATGCGGGTGAAGAGCGGCAAGGGCCAGACCCGCTTCGTGGCGGTTTCGCTCAGCAAGAACGCCGGCTGAGGCCGGTTCCCCCCGGCGCGGGGGGTTTCCCCGCGCCGTCTCGTGGTGACCTCCGACTGGCGCTGGCCGAACAAGCCGGTGCCTTTTTGCGTGTCCCTAGGACGAAGCTGGCACCGGGATCCCGAGCCCCGCCCCGAGCCGCGCCCGGCACCGGCCGAGCGTCGCGAAGGCCGCGTTCGAGTCCTTGGCGAGGCGCATCAGGTCCCCCAGCCGCGCCCTGCCCCGGGCGAAGGCGAAGAACACCGCAGCGATGTCGGGCTCACCATCGGCTGTGAGCGCCTCCGCGGCGAAGGCCGGCAGCGCCTGGCTGGCCGGGTCGCAAATCACACGCAAAGCCGCGAAGGGCAGGCCGTGCCGTCCCGCGAAGGACGCGGCCACGTGCGATTCCATGTCGACCGCCGCTGCGCCGGTCGTGGACCGCAGCTCCGTCTTGCCGTCGACGGCGAGCACCGCCGTGTCGACACCCGCCAGATCCGCCGCGATCACGCGGGAGCCGACCCCCGAGAGCATGTTGAGGAGTGCAGCCGAAAGGTCGAGATCGGCCGCCCGCCGGCCCTCCTCGCTGACGACGCCGGTACCCACCACCACATCGCCGGGCTTGAGCGCGGGATCGAGCCCGCCCGCGATGCCGAAACTCACCACGGCCCGGCAGCCGGGGGGTACGCGCGCGTCGAGGAGCTGGCGGAGCCGGTGCGGGTTACCGCCGGCCCCCACGGCCTCGACTCCCAACCCGGCCGCCATGCGGCGCTCGCGGGCGAGGCCGGTGACAGCCAGGACGGGGGCTTTCGGGTCGATCATGGTCCGCTGGTGGACCAGTCCGGCGAGGTCCGCAAGCAGACGCGAACGCCGCAGGGCGGGGGCGGGCTGATCCTGCGGCAGACGGGGCGCGCCCGCATCCGTGGAGTCTCTGTCTGAGGAGGCCACGTGTCGGATACCGGAGCTCGCAGGTCGGTCACCGGGACGGTCGAACGCGCTGCGATCCGGTGGAGAGAGGGGCCGGCCCCTACGGACCGGCCCCGTCGCATCACATGCCGAACTGGACGCGCCGGCTGTTGGTGCGCTTCAGGTTGCGGTAGCGCGCCATCGCCCAGAGGGGGAAGAACTTCGGGTAGCCATGATACCGCAGGTAGAACACCCGCGGGAAGCCCGTGGCCGTGTAGCGCTCCTCCTTCCAGAAGCCGTCCGCGCCCTGCGTGCGGGTCAGGAAGTTGATGCCCCGGGTGACCGCCGGATCGTCGACCGCGCCGGCCGCCATCAGGGCGAGCAGCGCCCAGGCGGTCTGCGACGCGGTGGACGAGCCGGGCTCGAAGGCCGGATCGATCTTGTACGAGGAGGCGTCCTCGCCCCAGCCGCCATCCGGGTTCTGGATGCGGATCAGCCAGGAGACGGCCTTCTGGATGCGCGGATCCGCCGGATCCACCCCGGCGGCGTTGAGGGCGCAGAGCACCGACCACGTGCCGTAGATGAAGTTCATGCCCCAGCGGCCGTACCAAGAGCCGTCCTCCTCCTGGTCGTTCAGGAGGTAGTTCACGCCGCGGTCGAGCGCCCGAGAGGTCTCCCGGGTCTCGCCGAGCTGGGCCAGCATCCCGACCACGCGGGCGGTCACGTCCGCGGTCGGCGGGTCGAGCAGCGCGCCGTGATCCGAGAACGGGATGTGGTTGAGGTACATGTGGTTGTTGTCGGCGTCGAACGCCGCCCAGCCACCATCCTCCGATTGCAGCCCCTCGACCCATTCCCGGGCGCGGGCGATCGAGGCCTTGTAGTCGGGCATGCCGGCGACGAGGCCGTGCTGATGCATGGCCCGGTCCATGGCCATCACCACCACGGCGGTGTCGTCGAGGTCGGGGTAATGGGCGTTGGCGTACTGGAACGCCCAGCCGCCCGGCCGGACCTTCGGCTTGCGCGCCGCCCAGTCGCCGACGATGTCGAGCACCTGACGGGGCTTCAGCCAGTCGAGACCGGCGCGGGCCTGGGCCTCGGCCTCGGGGCCACCGGCCTCAAGCAGCGCATGGCTCGCAAGCGCCGTGTCCCAGACCGGCGAGACGCAGGGCTGGACGTAGGCCTCCTCGGCCTTCTCGACGACGAGCTTCTCGATGGCGTCGCAGGCCACGCGGACCTGCGGGTGATCGGGGCGGTAGCCCATCACCTCGTACATCAGCACCGAGTTGACCATGGCGGGGAAGATGGCGCCCAGGCCATCCTCGCCGTTCAGGCGCTCGCTGACCCAGGCGCGGGCCTTCTCCATGGCGCGCTGCCGGCTCTTGCGCGGCATGCGGTCCTCGACCAACTGGAGCATCCGGTCGATGAAGCCGAAGATCGGCGTCCAGGGCCAAGTCGCGTGGGGCGAGCCTGGCCAGCGCCGCACGCTCTCGGGCGGCGTCAGGAACAGCTCCTGGATACTGACGCCGCGCGGGTTGCGCGCCCGGGGCTTCGTCGCCTGGAGCACGAACAGCGGCACAACGGTGGTGCGGGCCCAGTAGCTGATCTTGTCGAGGTGGAACGGGAACCACTTCGGCAGGAACATCACCTCCACCGGCATCACCGGCACGGCGCGCCACGGCACCTCACCGTAGAGCGCCAGCAGGAAGCGGGTGAACACGTTGGCGTTGGCAGCCCCGCCGCGGGCCAGGATCGCTTCGCGGGCCCGGCGCATATGCGGCGCCTCGATGTCGTCGCCGATCATCTTCAGGGCGAAATACGCCTTGACCGTGCAACTCATGTCGAAGGGCCCCTCGTGGACGAGGGCCCAGCCGCCGTGATGGCCTTGGGTGCGGCGCAGGTAATTGCCGATCTTGGCCTCCAGGCCATCCCGGATCTGCGTGCCGCGGAACTGGTGGAACAGGATGTACTCGGACGGAATCGTGGCATCCGCCTCAAGCTCGAAGCAGATATGCCCGTCGTTCTGGGACAATGCCGTAAGGGCACGCGTTGCCTGCGCGACGCCGCGCTCGACATCGTCCAGCGAGATCCCTTGCGTCTTCGACCGCTGAAGCGGTTCGACTTTGCTAACGGCCTCTCTCATCATCCTCGACCTCGAACATCCGCCTCGCGGCGGACGTATGCCTCAAGCTGCGCCGCGCAGCCGGGTTCCGGCGCGCGCGATAGATCCCGCGCGCAGGGCACGCGCGGCCGTCTTGCCCGAGCGGATCGCTCCCTCAATCGTCGACGGCAGACCGGTTGCGGTCCAGTCGCCCGCCAAGACGAGATTCGCGTAGGCGGTTTCGGCCCCCGGGCGTCGCGCAGCTTCCGCCGGCGTCGCCGCAAAGGTCGCACGCTTCTCCTTTACGATCTGCCAGCTGGGCAGTTCCGGTGCAAGATCACACAAGCGTGCGATCTCGGACCAGATCTGGCGGGCGAGATCCTCCCGGGGCACATCGAGGAGCCTATCGGCCCCACTGATCGTCACCGAATACCGGTCCGGATAGGCGAAGAGCCACTCCGTGAGGCTGTTGACGACGCCGAGCAGCAACGGGCTGCCGGGCTTCGGCGCGCGCGCGAAATGCGCGTTCACGATGGAGCGGAATTCCACCGGGGCGAGGAGACCGGGCAACACCTCGCGGGCGACCCACGGGGGCAGCGCCAGCACGATCCCGTCCTCGGGGCCGATCGCCTCGGCACCGTCCGAGAACTGGAGCTGGGCGACCCGGCCCTCAGCCAGATCGAGGCCGCGCAGGCGCCGGCCGAGGCGGATCTCGCAGCCGCGGGCCGTGAGGTAGCGGATTGCCGGATCGACGAAGGCGTAGGACAGGCCCTCCACCGCCACCAGCGGCCGGCAGGCCTTGCCGCCCGCCCCCAGGGTCTCGCGCAGGATCCGGGCGGCGAGCCCGACATCGCTGTCGCGCGGCTCGGTGTTGAGCGCGGCGAGCAGCACCGGATGCCAGAGCCGCTGATAGAGCTCGCCCTCGCAGGCCATGTGGGCGCCGATCGTGCCGCCCGCGCCCTCCGCCTTGCCGGAGGCCGCCCGCAGGATTCCGAGCGGCGCGAGGTAGTCGCGCGCCTTCGTGCCGGGGACGCGGCGGGACGGGCTCATCACCCACCAGGGCAGGCGCCCGGCATTGGGCCGGAGTCGCCAGCGCTCGCCGGTCGCGAGGTCGGCGAAGTCGAACTCGGCCGCGTCGGGCCCGACGAGGGCGTCGGCGGGGGCACCGACCGTCTTGAGGAAGCCGAGCGCGTCGGCGTTGCCGGAGAGCAGCAGATGGTTGCCGTTGTCCAGGGTCAGGCCGAGGGCCGGGTCGAAATAGGAGCGGCAGCGCCCCCCCGCCTGCTTGGCGGCCTCGTGCAGCACTACCTGCGCGCCGGTCTCGGCCAGCGCGACGGCAGCGGACAGGCCGGCAAGACCGGCCCCGACGACGTGGATGGTTCCCATCAGATCAAGCCGTGCCGGAGGACGACGCCGAGCAGCGCGCGCTTGCCGGGCTTCACCCGGGCCCGGGGCATGGCCCAGCCGCGGGCGAGCACGGCCTTCAGGTAGAGGTGATAGGCGGCCGCCATCAGCCTGGCCGCCTTGGTGGCCTTGCGCGGGCTGCGCCGGATGATCTCCCAGGTCGCCTGATAGTGCTCCTCGGCCTCGCGGGCGAGGGAGATGCAGACCTCGCCGATGCGCGGATGGCTGATCGCCTCCACCGGCGTCGGATCGCTGAGCCCGATCGCCTGGAGCTTCTCGCGCGGCAGGTAGAGCCGGCCGCGCTCGGCATCCTCGTCGATATCGCGCAGGATGTTGGTGAGCTGGAGCGCCCGTCCCTGGTGCCACGCGAGGCGGATGCCGTCGGCCTCCGGCATGCCGAAAATCCGCACCGAGAGGCGCCCGACCGCGCTGGCGACCCGGTCGCAGTAGAGATCGAGGGTTTCAGCGTCGGGAGCGACGATGTCCTCCATCGCGTCCATCGCCATGCCGTCGATGACCGCCTGGAAATCCTCGCGCTTCAGGCCGAAGCGGTGTACCGGCTCGACGAGGTCGCGCACCCGCGGCGCCGGGCGCCCGTCATAGAGGGAGTCGATATCGGCCCGCCAGCGGTCGAGTTCGGCCTGCCGCACCGGCCGGGTGCCGCCATCGTCGGCGACATCGTCCACGGCGCGACAGAAGGCGTAGACCGCGTACATGGCCTCCCGCCGCTCCTTCGGGAGCAGGCGCATGGCCGTGTAGAAGGACGAGCCGGCGGCCGGGAGCGCCGGCGCGGCGGCCTCCTCGGAAGCGGCAGGTGTCGCGGTAGCGCTCACGAGCGGATCCCTTGAACGGCTGCCCGCACGACGCGTCCCCGGAACGGCCGGCGTCCCAGGGTGGCGGCGACGCCGCCCAGAGCCGTCAGGGCGAAGGCGGCCTTACCATGGTGGACTTTCTCCGAGAGCGGATCGCGCTCCAGGAGGCCGCGGCTCAGCACCACGGCAAGGCGGTGGATCGCGGCGATCTCCAGGGATAGCCGCAGGTCGTCGATCAGATCCGGCAGCACCGCACCCTCGTCCAGGAGAGCGAGGCATTTCTGCGCCAGTTCGCGGAACACAGCGCGGAGCTGGGGCGGCGCCTGGGGCTGCCCGAGCATCGCCACGGTCGCACCATGTCGATCTAATGTGTCCTGCGGGATGTAGACCCGGTCGAGGCCGGAAAAATCCTTGCCGCAATCCTGGAGGTGATTGATCACCTGCAAGGCCGCGCAGATGGCATCGGACGGCCCCCAGACCCGGGCCGGATCCTCGCCGTGCACGTCGAGGACGAAACGCCCCACCGGCATGGCCGAGTAGCGGCAATAGTGGATCAGTTCGTCCCAGTTCGCGTAGCGATTCTTGCGCGCGTCCATCCGGAACGCGTCGAGGAGTTCCAGGGCGTGGCGGGGCGGCAGGCCGCGCGCCGCCAGTTCACGCTTGAGCGGCTCCGCCTCTGGATCGGATGGGCCGGCCCCGGTCAGCGAATCAGCCAGCCGATCCAGCAGCTCGATCTTGCGGTCGGGCGACAGGTCCGCGTGATCGGCCACGTCGTCGCCGGCGCGAACGAAATTGTAGAAGGCGAGGATCGCCCCGCGGTGGCGCGGATGGATCAGGTGCGAGGCGACCGGGAAATTCTCGTCGCGATGGCCCTTGCCCGAGCGGGTTGCGGTGGCGGAGTCGAGCGTGCTCATCCGAGATATCCGGCTTGGCGGAACCACGTGATCGCGTC
This sequence comes from Methylobacterium phyllostachyos, assembly GCF_900103445.1. Taxonomy (GTDB): domain Bacteria; phylum Pseudomonadota; class Alphaproteobacteria; order Rhizobiales; family Beijerinckiaceae; genus Methylobacterium; species Methylobacterium phyllostachyos. The sequence continues at coordinate 378,921 of NZ_FNHS01000004.1, forward strand.
GGAGAGCCCCTCGCGATAGGGCCGCGCTGAATAGCCCAGCTCCGCGCGGGCCTTGCGATCGGAAAAGAACATGCGGTAGCGCGACATGCGGATGCCGTCGATCGTCGCGAAGGGCTGCTTGCCCGTCACCCGCGCGGCGAGCTGCGCGAAGAACGCCACCGGGTAGACCGCCGCCCGCGGCAGATTCACGGTCGGCGGCTTGCGCCCGACCATGCCGGCGATGTCAGCCAGCATTTGTGACAGGAACACGTCCTCGCCGCCCAGGATGTAGCGCTCGCCGATCCGGCCCTTCTGAAGGGCGAGCAGGTGGCCATACGCCACGTCGTCCACATGGGCGAGGTTGAGGCCGGTATCGACGAAGGCCGGCATCTTGCCGAGCGCCGCCTCCTGGATGATCCGCCCAGTCGGGGTCGGCTTCACGTCGCGGGGGCCGATCGGCGTCGAGGGATTGACGATCACGGCCTTCAGCCCGTCCCGGGTCACCATCTCCTCGACCACGCGCTCGGCCACGACCTTGCTGCGCTTGTAGGCGCCGATGGCGGTCTCGGGCGTCAGCGGCATGGTCTCGTCCGACGGCGTCACGCCGTCGGACGGGGGCTTGATCGTAGCCACGCTCGACGTGTAGACGACCCGCTCGACGCCCGCGTCCAGCGCGGCGCGCATCATCAGGCGCGTACCGCCGCGGTTGGTCCGGACGATCTCCTCCATATCGGGTGCCCAGAGCCGGTAATCGGCCGCGGCGTGGATCAGGTAGCGCTGGCCGCGCATCGCCGCCGCCACGGCGGCCGGGTCGCGCATGTCGCCCTCGGCAATCTCGACATCGGTCCAGGTCAGATTTTTTCGAGGGCTCGACGCGCGCACGAGGATGCGCACCGGGAAGCCGGCGCGACGGAACACGTCGACCAGGGCCGAGCCGAGGAAGCCGCTCGCGCCGGTGATCAGCACGGGGCCGACCTCGGGAGAGCCGGGTGGGAAGGCCTCTGCCATCAGGGATCTGGAGGGTTACCGTCTCTCAGCCGGGCCGGGGATGGCCGGCCGCGCCGCGCTTGTGTCACCGAACCGCCCGACCGGCAAGCTGAGGCGGCGATGGGTGAAAATGCGGAGTCGCTTTCGCGACCCCTCCGATCAGGCGAGCCGCAACCGCGACCGCCCCTCCTTGCGCTCCGGCAACGTATCGAGGGCGGTCTTGACGATGCTGGCCGCATCGAGCCCCGCCTCGGCGTACATCTTCTCCGGGCTGTCGTGGTCCTGGTAGGTGTCCGGCAGCGTCATCGTCCGGACCCGAACCCGGCCCGCATCCAGCGCGCCCTTCTCGGACAGCAGGTGCAGAACCATCGCGCCGAACCCGCCCCGCGAGCCCTCCTCGATCGTGATCAGAACCTCGTGGCTCTGCGCCAGATCCAGGATCAGCGCCTCGTCCAGAGGCTTGGCAAACCGCGCATCCGCCACCGTCACGGCCACGCCCTGCTCGGCCAGCGTATCCGCCGCCTTCAGCGCCTCTGCCAGACGCGTGCCCAGCGACAGGATCGCGACCCGCGCCTCCGCATCCTTGCGCACCACCCGGCCCTTGCCGACCGGCAGCACCGCGCCCCGCTCCGGCAGCTCGACGCCCACCCCCTCGCCGCGCGGGTAGCGCAGCGCGATCGGGCCGCTGTCATGGGCATGCGCCGTCGCCACCATGTGCACCAGCTCGGCCTCGTCGGCGGCCGCCATCACCGTCATGTTGGGC
>NZ_FNHS01000045.1 GCF_900103445.1 Methylobacterium phyllostachyos
CGATCCAGCAGCTCGACAAGGTGACCCAGCAGAACGCGAGCGCGTCCGAGCAGGTCTCGGCGACGTCCGAGGAGCTGGCCGCGCAGGCGGAGCGGTTGCAGGCGACGATCGCCTACTTCCGGATCGAGGCAGCGTCGGACGTGGCAGCCGTGGTTCCGCAATTGCGGGCGGTGGCGGCGAAAGCCCTCTCGGGCAAGGCGGTCGCGCCGAAGGCGAAGGCACGCGCGGCCGGGTCGCCGGGCTTTGCCCTCGACATGGGCGAGGGCGATGCCCGCGATGCCCGCGACGCCGAGTTCGTCCGCGCCGCCTGAGGCCGCTCCAAGCGAGCGGCCGTGAAGGCGGCTCCGGCCTCATCCGGAGCCCGTACAAGATGCGACCCCCGGGTCGATGTTTCATTCCAAGACGTCAACCCAGGAGGGTTAACCGATGACGATATTCGACAATATCTCGATACCGCGGAAACTGTTTCTAGCCTTCGCCGTGATGCTGGCGGTTGGCCTCGGCATCAACGGCGTCGTCTACTGGAAATCGACCGAGATCCGGCAGTCGGTGCATTGGACGGATCACACCATCCAGGTGATGGATGCCGCCAACCGGTCGATGTCCGCCATGGTCGATCAGGAGACCGGCTACCGCGGGTTCCTCCTGTCTGGTGACGAAAAGTTCCTCGACCCCTACCGCAAGGGCTGGACCGCGTTCGAGACCGCATGGCAGCAGGCCAAGGGCCTGACGGCGGACAATCCGGCCCAGCAGGAGCGGCTCGCCACGGTCCGCCGTCTGGCCGAATCCTGGCACACCGGCGTGGCCGAGAAGGGCATCGCCCAGATGGCCGATCCGCGGACCCGCGAGGCCGCCCGGCAGGCCGAGATCGCCGGCACCGGCAAGGCCGCGATGGACGGCCTGCGCGGCGAGATCGGCCAGATCATCGGCACCGAGTCCGGGCTGATGGAGACGCGCCGGACCGCGCAGGACGCAGCCTTCGACACGTCGACGCAGATGATCCTGCTTGGCATCGCCGCCAATCTGGTGATCGCCGCCGCCATCGGGCTCATCCTGGTCCGCACCGTTGCCAAGCCCGTCACCCGGATCAGCGCCAACCTGGCGAATCTCGCCACGCCCTTCGACACGGGGCGGCAGGACGAGGTCGGCCGGATCGAGGGAACCGCCCAGGCGGTGGAGCAGGCCTTCCGGGAGATCTCGGGCGTCCTCGCGGCGGCCTCGGTCGGCGATTTCAGCAAGACGCTGTCGCAGGATTTCGGCGGCCTCAGCAGCGAGGTCGAGGGCAATCTCCGCGCGATGACCGAGAACCTGAAAGCGATCGCGAACGTCGCGACCGCGATCGCCTCGGGGGACCTGACCGTCGAGACGCAGCGCCTGTCCGAGCAGGACGTGCTCGGCATCGCCCTTGAGCAGATGCTGGAGAAGCTGCGGGCGGTGGTGACCGAGGCGAGTTCCGCGGCCGGTAACGTGTCGGCGGGATCTCAGGAGCTGTCGTCCTCGGCCGAGC
>NZ_FNHS01000005.1 GCF_900103445.1 Methylobacterium phyllostachyos
GCGTTTGCGGTGAGGCGCTTGATGTCGGCGTCGACCATCTCGGTGATCAGCGTCTCCAGGCTGGTCTGCGCCTCCCAGCCGAACGCCGCCTTCGCCTTGGCCGGGTTGCCCAGAAGAACCTCCACCTCCGCCGGACGGAACAGCGCCGGGTCGATCACCAGGTGATCGTCCACGTTCAGTCCCACATGCCGGAACGCGATCGCACACATGTCCCGCACCGTCGTCGTCCGCCCCGTGGCGATCACGTAGTCGTCCGGCTTATCCTGCTGCAGCATCAGCCACATCGCCTGAACGTAGTCCCGCGCATGACCCCAGTCCCGCTTGGCGTCGATGTTGCCCAGACGCAGCTCGCGCTGCCGGCCCAGCTTGATCCGCGCCACCGCGTCCGTGACCTTGCGCGTCACGAACTCAACCCCCCGCAGCGGGCTCTCGTGGTTGAACAGGATCCCGTTCGAGGCGTGAAGCCCAAAACTCTCCCGGTAGTTGATCGTCATCCAGTGCGCGTACAGCTTGGCCACGCCGTAGGGCGAGCGCGGGTAGAACGGCGTCGTCTCGCTCTGGCGCTCCTCCTGGATCAGCCCGAACATCTCCGAGGTCGAGGCCTGGTAGTAGCGCGCCCCCGGCGCCACCGAGCGCAGGCATTCCAGCATGTGCACGGCCCCCAGACCCGTCACCTGCCCGGTCAGAAGCGGCTGCTGCCAGGACGAGGTCACGAACGACTGCGCGGCCAGGTTGTAGATCTCGTCCGGCTTGGCCTCTTGGACGATGCGCAGCAGCGCCGACTGATCCAGAAGGTTGCCGTCCACCAGCGCGACATCGTCCAGGATGCCCAGCCACTTCAGACGGTGATCGAACACGCCGGCATGGCTGGAGCGCCGCACCACGCCGGTGACCGCGTAGCCCTTCTGAAGAAGGAGCTGCGCCAGATACGCCCCGTCCTGGCCCGTCACACCCGTGATCAGCGCGCGCTTGCCCGTCATCAAACCGTCCCATCCCAACGATGAACGGCTGCTACGACCCGGGCAGCCCGCACGTCAAGGCAGGCCCCGAGGCCGGTGGTGATGTCCGGCTGCGGGATCGCCTTGGCCGGCACGCTCGGAATCCGCTGCCGGTCCTGAGGCGTTCGGGCGGGGCGCGGGCAGCCGGGACGCGGATCCCGCGGGCCGAACGGTACGAAGTGAGGCGCTGACCTTCGATCGTGCCGGGCCGACGAGCGCCTGTATCGGCGCCCGGACCGTCGATCGGTCCGGGCGTGGGGCCTCAGCCGTCGAAGCCGAGCATCAGCCCGATATTCTGCACCGCCGCGCCCGAGGCGCCCTTCCCGAGGTTGTCGAGGCGCGCCACCAGCACCGCATGCCCGTGCTCGGACGAGCCGAACACCCGTAGCTCCAGCCGGTCCGTGTCGTTGAGACCCTCCGGCTCGATCTTTTCGCGATGGGCGCCCGTCGCGGCGCCGGGTACGACCTGCACGAGCGACCGGCCAGCGTACCAGTCGCGGAGCGCAGCCTCCAGATCGCCGGCCGTGGGCTTGCCCGGCAGCGCGTCGAGGTGGAGCGGCACGCTCACCAGCATGCCCTGCCGGAAATTGCCCACGGAGGGCACGAAGATCGGCCGCCGGGTCAGCCCACTATAGCGCTGCAGCTCCGGCACGTGCTTGTGGGTGAAGCCCAGGCCGTAGAGCTGGAACGGCGGCGCCGAGCTCTGCTCGTAGGCCTCGATCATGCTCTTGCCGCCGCCGCTGTAGCCGCTGACCGCGTTGACGCTGATCGGGTGATCGGCCGGGATCAGGCCGCCCTCCACCAGGGGCCGCAGGAGCGCGATGCCGCCGGTCGGGTAGCAGCCGGGATTGGCGACCCGGCGGGCGCGGGCGATCGCGGCCTCCTGCTCCCGGGTCATCTCCGGGAAGCCGTAGGTCCAGCCCTCGGCGACGCGATGGGCCGTGCTGGCGTCGAGGACGCGCGGACCCCCGCCCGGCAGGCTGTCGGCCAGCGCCACCGTCTCCTTGGCGGCTTCGTCCGGCAGGCAGAGCACCACGAGATCGACCTCGGCGAGCAGCGCGCGCTTGGCCTGCGGGTCCTTGCGGTGCTCGGGGGCGATGCTGCGCAGGGCGACCCGCCCGTCGCGCTCTAGGCGCTCGCGGATGCCGAGGCCGGTCGTGCCGGCCTCGCCGTCGATGAACACGGTGGGCTTCGTCGCGCCTTCGCCAGCCATCGTCCGTCTCGCTCTCTCCGAATGCAGACCGCCCGAGTCGGTCCTTCGCAGCCGCCGATCAGGTGATCGCGGTGCACCATCCTGTCAACGGCCGCAGCGCGGCCTGAAAACGCGAAAGGGCGGCTCCCGCAGGAACCGCCCTCTCCATGACACCGGTATGACCGGATGTCTTAACGCTTGGAGAACTGGAAGCTGCGGCGGGCCTTCTTGCGGCCGTACTTCTTGCGCTCGACCACGCGGGCGTCGCGGGTGAGGAAGCCCTCACGCTTCAGTGGGGCGCGCAGCTCCGGCTCGTAGTAGGTCAGAGCCTTCGAGAGACCATGGCGCACTGCACCGGCCTGACCCGAGAGGCCACCGCCCGCCACCGTGACGGTGATGTCGTACTGATCGACGCGGCCGGCGATCTCCAGCGGCTGGCGCAGGATCATGCGCAGCACCGGACGGGCGAAGTAGGTCTCGACCGGGCGCTTGTTGATCGTGACCGTGCCCTTGCCGGGCTTGATCCAGACGCGGGCGACCGCGTCCTTGCGCTTGCCGGTGGCGTAGGCACGCCCCTGGGCGTCCAGCTTCTGGACGTGCACGGGGGCCTCGTTGGCGGGATCGACCGCGCCGGTATTCGCCCGGTTGAGGTCGGCGAGGGACTGCAGGGTCGCCATGATCAAGCGCTCACGTTCTTGCGGTTGAGGGCGCCGACGTCGAGCGCCTGCGGCTGCTGGGCCTCATGCGGGTGCTCGGCGCCCTTGTAGACGCGGAGGTTGCCGAGGATCTGACGGAAGAGCGGGCCACGCGGCAGCATGCGCTCGACGGCCTTCTCCACCACGCGCTCGGGGAACCGGCCCTCGAGGATGAACTTGGCCGTGCGCTCCTTGATGCCGCCCGGATAGCCCGTGTGATAGAAGTAGCTCTTCTGCGTGTACTTGCGGCCGGTGAACTTCACCTTGTCCGCGTTGATGACGATGACGTTGTCGCCGCAATCGACGTGGGGCGTGTAGGCGGCCTTGTGCTTGCCGCGCAGGCGCATCGCCACGATCGAGGCGAGACGGCCCACAACGAGGCCCTCCGCGTCGATCACGATCCACTTCTTATCGACCTCGGCGGGCTTCAGCGAGGTGGTCTTCATAGCCAAATCCCAGGGGTTCCGACGGACCGGATCCCGACGCATCGGGTTCCGAAGGCATCGGGGTGCCGAAAAACGAGCCGCCGCGTGGGGGACACGCGGCGGTGGTGGCGGGTGCATAGCCGCACCGGGATGCCGGGTCAACAGCGACACGGGTATTTTTTGAAAACCGCAATTTCCAGAATGATTTAGCGTTTGCGGTATCAGGATACCGCATTCATTCGCCGCGCCGGCCCCGCTCGGCGATGGTGAGCTTCTGAACGCCCTTGGCCGCGAGCACGGGCTTCTTCGCGCTGAGGATGCGGGAATTCACCCCCGTCCAGCCGATCTCGCCCGAGAGGCGCCCGTACTCGATCTTGGGGCAGCGGTTCATGATCACCGAGAGGCCCCGTGCCTCGGCCCGGGCGGCGGCCGCGTCGTCGCGCACGCCGAGCTGCATCCAGATGACTTTGGGAAAGGGCGAAAGGGCCAGCGCCTCGTCGACGAGCGGGCCCGCGGCGGCCGAATTACGGAAGATCTCGACCATGTCGATCGGCTGATCGCCCAGGGCGGCCTGGACCTCGGCGAGGCTCGCCGCGACCCGGCGCCCGAGCAGATCCTGGCCGGCGAGGCCCGGATTGACCGGGGTGACCGCGTAGCCCCGGGCGAGCAGATATTTCAGCACGATCCAGCTCGGGCGGGCGGGGTTCGCCGAGGCGCCCACCAGCGCGATCGTGCGCGTGTCGTTCAGGATCGCGCGGATCCGCGCGTCGGCGTAGCGCGCGTGCCGGTCTGCAACCGTGCCGGATTCGTCGCCTGTCGGCTGCATGGCGTGCCTCGTCTTCTGCCGGAACAGGCGAAACGTCTTCGCTGCCGATGCCGTGTACTCAACTTATGCGTTTCTAGCAATCCAAGGTCAGATCAACTAAGATACACTGACTTGCGCGGCCTTGTGAGAAGGTGATCGCACGATGTTTTCGGCGTTCAGTACGTACATATTCCGAAATTACCATAAAAATTCGGACCGTGCGAGGCTGTCGAGCAGCCTATCCGCGCCCAATCTGTCGACGCCGAATAGGACCAATGGTCTGGATGCGATCAACGGCAAGGCCAACCCGAAAGAGTCCTTCGCCCAGGTTGCGCTCAAGGCAAGAGCTTTTCTCGACGAGGCTTATATCCGGCTCAACAAGACCGCGGACCGCCATACGACCGAGAAGGAATGGCGCGAAGCGATCCATATCGGTACGCTGGACAGACGAACGCTCTATGCGATCAAGAGCAATCAGGGCGGCCTGTTCTCGGAGGCCGAGATCAAGGCCGCGAGCCTGCCCGTCGAGGACATGCTCAAGGCGGCGACGGCCGCCGCCGATCCGAGGGGCAAGGATCCGGCCGCCGCGTTCAAGGCTTCGATCGGTGTCATGGATGGCGCGTCCACCGAGGAGAAGGCGTCGTTGTCCTGGGTAACGGCGCGCGCCAAAGCGCAATGGAGCTACGAGAACGCGATGCGAGAAACGCATCCCCACCGCATTCCGGCCAATGTCACGACGAACAATCCCGTCGTCGATCTCTTCGTCAAAGCGTGGGGCGAGTTCTCCGCGAGCACGTATAGCCTGGACAGCGTGGAGGACACGCCGTCCTGGTCGAAGGCCATGTCGCTCTGGCGCATTCAGGACAGCGGACGGGCGGATTCGAAGACCATCGGGCATCTTTGACGCGCGTTCAGCCTTGATGCGGTCCTGAACGTTCGAGCGTGCGGCTGCCGCGCTGTCCGAGCGCGCTACAGCCGCCAGACCTCGAAGCCCAGCCGTGCGAAGGCCGCCCGCTCATGGAGCGCCTTCACGTCCACCACCAGCCCCCCGGGCCTCAGCCGCCCGGTGATCGCCTCCGGGCCCAGCTGAGCGTAATCCTGATGCGGGACGGCGATCACGATCGCATCCGCCTCATGGGGCAGGTCGTCCCACGCGACCAGCGCGATCCCGTACTCGGCCTGGGCCTCCGCGGCGCTGGCGCGGGGATCGTGGACCGCGACGGTGCAGCCGAAATCCTTCAGCTCCCGGACGAGGTCGGCGACCTTGGAGTTGCGCAAATCCGAACAATTCTCCTTGAAGGTCAGGCCGAGCACGATGACCCGTCCGCCGCCCGACCCCCCTCCCCCGCGAACGATCCGCTTGACCGTCCCGCGGGCGACGTGGGCGGCCATGCTGTCGTTGATGCGCCGCCCCGCCAGGATCACCTGCGGGTGATGGCCGATCATCGCGGCCTTGTGGGTGAGGTAGTAGGGATCGACCCCGATGCAGTGGCCGCCGACGAGCCCGGGGCGGAACGGCAGGAAATTCCACTTGGTCCCGGCGGCCTCCAGAACCTCCAGGGTGTCGAGGCCGAGCTTGTCGAAGATCAGCGACAGCTCGTTCATGAGGGCGATGTTCAGGTCGCGCTGGGTGTTCTCGATGACCTTGGCGGCCTCCGCGACCCGGATCGACGCAGTGGCGTGGATCCCCGCCTCGATGATCGATCCATAGAGGGCGCAGAGCCGCGTCAGGGTCTCGGGCGTGTCGCCGGAGACGACCTTCACCACCTGGGTCAGGGTGTGCTCCCGGTCGCCCGGATTGATCCGCTCCGGGGAATAGCCGACGAAGAAGCCCGATTTCCAGCGCAGGCCCGAGCACCGCTCTAGGACCGGAATGCAGACCTCCTCGGTGGCGCCGGGATAGACGGTGGACTCGAACACCACGGTCGTCCCGGGCCGCATGTGCTGCCCGACCAGCGCGGCCGCCTTGATCAGCAGATCGAAATCCGGGCTCTGCGCCGCATCGACGGGAGTCGGGACCGTGACGATGACGATGTCGGCGACCGAGAGCGCGGCCGGATCGTCGGTGACCGTCAGGTGTTCGGCGGCCCGGAACGAAGCGGCGTCGACCTCGCCCGCCGGATCGCGCCCGGCCCGGTAGGCCGCCACCTTGTCGGCGCATTGCTCGTAGCCGATCGTAGCCCGCGTCCGGCCGAAGGCCAGGGCGAGGGGGAGCCCGACATAGCCCAGGCCGACGATTGCCACGCTCTCTGCCACGCCGCATCCCTCAGCGGACGCGACGGGGCCGATCGCCGCACCGCCCGCCGGGCGCGTATAGGGGGGCCGCGCGTTGGCGTCGATCCGAATCGCGTCGGCCGGTCCGGACCTTCGTCTTGGCGCGCTCCCTTGCGCCGAACCGATCTCCCCGTCGACGAAGAGCGCTACCCTTCAGCTCTCCGTCTCGGCGGGGTCATCCCACTCGATGCGCCGCGGCCGGATCGCTGGCACGGCCGCGGCGATGCCGATCCGGACTGCCGTGCAAACGATGGCGATCACGGCGCAGACGAGGAGCAGGGAATCGAGCACGGCGTTCAGATCAGGGAGCGGCCGGCCCGGTGATGCCGGGCCGCGCGCTGGCGGGCACGCGTGTTGTGAAGGCGCCGCATCTGCTCCTGCAGGAGCAGATCCTCCTGTACGGGATGACTTGTCGTTGCGAGCGGAATTGGTGCTTCCAAGCGGTCATCGCCCTGGGGATAGACTGGTTTCATAGCCGCCCTCCTCAGTAGTACCTACGTAGGAGCTTAACCATTTCTTGAACGATTGCAACCCGGCCGGTGCGACGGGCCTGTTGCGCAGCTGCCGGGCGGACACAGCGCGGCACCTTCCAGGATGAGGGAGCATGAGAGCCGGCACGGGTAACGATTCGCTCCGGACCCACCGCGGACCCGACCCCACGACGCCCGATTCGGTCCTGTCTCAAAGTTGCAGAAACCATGGGGTGATACCACTCAACGGTAGCCCGAAAGCACTCCGTCGCGATGAACGTCCGATCGCCGCGTCCTATTCGACCGTCGCATCTGTCCGCTGTCGGGACACCCGGCGATATGGTGGGCCTCCGCCGATTTGGCGCCGCCAATTCCGGTGAAGCTATCTGGCGGTGAGCTTGAAACCTGCTCTCAGCCTGAAATCCTAAGATCTATGCTGGCCGAAGACCTTGTCGTTAACTGGCTGTTAACGAATTGATCCTAGGTCTCGGGTCGGGGCTGATCGCTGGGGTCTCCCCTGCCGGGCGAGGCTCCGATGCTCATTCTGGTAGCGGCCGCACTCGGGGGTGGCTTGGCGACGGCGGCGTTGCTGGGGCCGGTCAGTCCGCTCGCTGCGCTGATCACGGCGCCGTTCGTAGCCAGTGCCATGGCGGTCCTTGCCAGCTTCCTCCTGGCGTGGCGCGGCAGCCGCGAGACGTCGGTCCTCGACGCCCAGACGGACGCGATGGTGGCGGCCCTGCGGACGCTGACCGAGCAGGCGAGCCCCACCAGCCCGGCCCCGAAGGACTCCGCCGACCGTCACCGGGTCGCCTGAGGTTCACTTCCCCCTCCCCCGCCTGCGCCGCCTTGTGCGCGCTTTCGCGACAGGCGAGTCGGGCCCCGATCGCGCGCGGCTCAGGCTTGCTGCAACGGGGCGGCGGCCCTCCCTGGCGCATGGCTCGGCATACGCGCGCCCGTCGCTCTGACACTCGCGGCGCGCGCCATCAGGCGCTCGGCCAGCGCGCTGCCCGGATGCCGACAGGCCAACGCACGGGCTGAGTCTTCCATTGCCTCGGGCTCGATGCCCCATTGCAGCTGGTCTTCCGCGGAGACGAGCAATCTCCAGAACGGGATGAATTCGTCCGACATTGGCACAGATCCCCGGATGACTGACGTCCTGCCGGGTTCATCGCAAGGATCGGGCGTCGCCGAGGGGCGGTCAGGACGCCAGCGCGAAATTGGCGCCCGCGAAGCCGAGCCCGGCCAGGAACAGGCCCCCGCCCATCATCTCGAGGACGGCGCGATAGCGCCGGGACCAGAGGGATCCGGCCGCCATGCCGGTGCCCGCGACGATGCAATACACGCCCAGCGACATCATGGTGGCCTCCGCGTCGATCTGCGACGAGAAGTCTACACGGGATGGAACGGTGCGGTTCCGTCAGGCGGCGGGCATCGACAGGGTTAATTCAATCCCCTTGCGATGCCGTATGTATGGGCCTCAGGGGCTCGGATCCACGCCCGCCTGGGGTGAATTGAGGAGTCACGTGAGGCGGGCGTGGAGGTCGGCTGAAGCCGATCGGGGGAGGCGACCGCGATCGGGTTGCCCGTTTCCTGATTCAGAGGGGTGTCGCGCCTGCATCCGATTGCGTGTCCAGGCTCAGCCCTTGGCCACGCACACCATGACCGTCGAGGCGCCGGCATAGGGACGGTCGGCCTAGGCGATCGCCTTCGCGGCCGCCTCGCACCCGTCCTCGGCGTTGAAGACGACCGATCCGATCGCCGAGCCGGAGCCGGCCAGCATAATAACGAGCACGTAGATCACGGCACCCTCCCCCGATCGGGGCGCTGGCGCGGCCACCTCGACGTGTTGCTGCCCGGCTCCCGAAAGCTGACGCGCGGCCATCACGAGGCCTGCCCTATGCCGAGGTCCCGGCCTTCTACGCGGCGGTCGCGGCCGGGCGCACGAGCTTCTCCTCGCTCGCGCTGCGCTTCATGATCCTGACGGCCGCCCGGTCCGGCGAGACCCGCAGGCTGAGCTGGGGCGAGGTCGACCTGGCCGCGGCGCTCTGGACGATCCCGGCCGAGCGCATGAAGGCCGGCCGGCTGCACCGGGTGCCGCTGGCGGCGCCGGCGCTCGCGATCCTGGCCGCGGTGCGGCCCGACTGTGCCGGGCCTTCGGATCTTGTCTTTCCCTCAAGGGCGGAGACGCCGATCTCGGACATGGCTCGGGCCATGGTCCTGCGCGGCGCCGACCCGAACGGCTTCACCATCCACAGATTCCGATCATCGTTCCGGGGCTGGGTGACCGAGGAGACCGACTTCCCGGGCGTACTGGCCGAGGCCGCGCTCGCGCATCTCGTCGGCGACGAGACCGCGCGCGCCTACCGCCGCGGCGACACCCTGGAGAAGCGCCGTCACTTGATGGACGCCTAGGCGGCCTTCGTGGCGGCCGACAAGGCCGCGCCGTCGAGCACGCGCGCCAACTCGGAATAAGGGATCAGCGTCGCCGATCCGAGCGTCCGGGCGACGATCTCGCCGTCGGCGATCATCTGGTGGATCGTCGAACGGCTGACGCCGAGCATGGCCGCCGCGTCCTTCGGCCTGTAGGCCAGAGGTTGAAGCGATTCACACAGTGCGCCCTCCGTGGATCTGCGCGATCTCGGCCTCGACCCAGGCGCGCGCCGCCTCGTCGGATCCGTGATCACGCTTGGAGGCGAACCGCGGCGGCCATTCCGAGCTGGATTGGACGACGTACCCGCGGACGCCCTTCGCGGTCGGCCCGACGTAGCCGAGGACGCGGCCCGTTCCGTTGACGAGATCGGTGCAGTGGACCGGACCTTCGATCCATCGCAACTCGCTCATGGCCCCTCCCCTGCTCCTTGCCCTTCCACAGGATCCGGCTGCTCTGGATCCGCAACCGGCCCCGCGCCATCGGGTGAATTGGCCTGCCAGCGGGGGTTAAGCACGAAGCCGTTCACGTCCGCGCCTCCCCGGTCCCCAACTCGCGCAGCGCGGTGGCCAAGGGGCGGTATGTGGCCGCGCGTTGCGCCTGCGCGACGGTGCGCTCGTCCGGTGGGTGCCCAACTGCGTCCTTCTTGGCCTGCTCGGCCGTGCCTTCAGGACCCGGGCGGTAGCCTCGGCGTCGAGTGCAGGCGTGATCGTCTCGAACCGCCCGTCGCGGGCGGTGAAGCTCTCAACCGTGATCGTGCTGTCGGCCATGGGCTGCTCGGCTTCGACGGAGGCGTGGTTGGCGCGGGAGATCACGATCCGCCGACCGATCCAGGCGAGCACCGGCCGCCAGCCGAGCGGCACCCACGCGCGTGCGGCGACCTCGATCCCCGGACAGACGGCCGGGTAGCGGAGCGCGGCCATCCCGGTGCCCCTGCACCGCTTGCCGAGGCAAGGCGTGAGACTTGTGCAAAGCGAAATCCTACAGGATCGTGTTGAAGCACGCGCCCCGAGGAGAGGACTTGGTGAAAAACGTTGCTGCTTTCACGTTCGACGTGACGTTGCCGGCCGTAGGCGCCGGCTTCCTTTCTGCGATCCTTTTTCGCCCCGATGGCATGCAAGCCGGCGTAACGCCCATGTGGATTGGTGGGATCGGCATCGCGGTCGGGATGATTCTCGCCGGCGTCGTGTGCTGGCAGCGGCCGCGATAGCTTCATCGACCGCCCAGGGTCGGAAGGAGCAACGCTCAGAGCCGGATCTCCGGCCATTCGGCAGCCACAACACTGCGCGGCGGCTTCACGAGGCTGGGTATCCGACAGGCGCCGAGGAATGTCCGGTCGCGCGCCCAGGCCTGGAACGTGTGCGTGCCGCGGCGGAGCATCCGGCCGATCCGTACCGCAGAGAATTTAGGAGCGTGGTTCCCTCGGAACTGATTGCAGAATTCGTCGGCTGCCGCGAGGTTCGCCGGATCGTCCGTGCCGCCGTCGCAGCGCGGCACGACGTGCTCGGCTGTGACCGTGCGCATCGCGATGATCCGCCTGCGGTGCCACGCCTTGCCGTCGGTGCTGATCAGCGCGTCGGCAAGGGCTCGGCTCGCATGGCGCGGCAGCATCCGGAAACCGCACCAGCAGCAGCACCAGTTCTGCGCTTCGGCGAGGCGTTGGACGGTGGCGGTGGAGACCGCGCCGATCAGAACGGAATCCGGTCGTCCTCGGGATCCGCGTCCGGATGCGGCAGGGCGAGGTGCGCCGGCGGTTTGTAGGGCCTGTTCGAAGCCAGCGCGAGCCGACGAGCCCGACGAGGCAACCGACGCTGACGCCGAGGCGGTGAGCGAGGACGACCCGGACGAGGCCGTGCCTCTCGAGGATGGCTCGCAGATCCGGCTTGGCCGCTTCGTGTCGAGCAGTCTCGAAGGATGTAATTTTGCGGCACTGAGCGAAGAGCTGCCGATACGTGAAGATGCTTTCGACCCCGATGCACTTAAATCTGGAGGACGAGGCGGCCCCGACGCACCGTCCCCGGAGAACAAAGCGCAAGGCCGCCTGAACCAGCAAACGATTCGGCAGGCACGGAACCCTCGTCCGATAGGACAGTCGAACCCGACATCCGCCGTAGCGCATGATGACCAAGTCGAGAGAGTTCTACATCCAGGATGGCGGCGAGCGCAGGGACGCGCCGCTGCACGACCCCATCCTCGACAACGAGGCGGCCGAGATTGCCGTGATGCGCATGACGCGCGAGCGGCTGATCGCCCAGGGCGAAGATCCGGAGCTGATGAAGCGGTTCTATCCGCTGCCCGAGGACAAGGCCTAGACCGCGCCGGCAGGCCTGCGGGCCGCGAACGGGCCGCGTACCACGGTGTTTGCCCATGCCCGATTCGGTGAACGACGCGATCCTCGAAGCCCAGGTCGGCCACGCGGTCGGCCTGCTGTTCCGAAGGGCGGGCTCGCGATCGACCGGTTCGTGGACCCTCCGGCCACGCCTACATGCTGCCCTCACCGAAGCCTGACGATCCGTGCCCCGGCGCGGCCATCGGCCGGCAGCCATGGCGCTGACCGGCCTCTCCCGCGCTGGGGCGGAAAGAGCCCACCAGGAAGCTCAAGAAGGTCTACGACACTGAGGCCGAGATCCCGGAGGAGGCCGCAGCCTTCTACGAGGCGCGCGCCCCCAACCTGCGCACGGTCCGCGCGACCTATGAGGCCAACCGGGTGTCGCTCGACATCTCCCGCGAGCCGTTCACCGCCGAGCCGATGCCGGCCGGGCGGATGACGGCGAGCCGCTTTCCGGGGCTGCACAGCTAGCGCCATGCCCTGGTCGAACCCCTACAGCGGCCTGCCCTGGCGGGAGCGCGGCCTCACGCGCGAGGGCATCGCGTGCTGGGGGCTGTGCCGGCTCGTCTACGCCGAGCTGCTCGGCATCGCCGTGCCGGACTACGCCGCCGTGGGCGCCTCGCTGGGGGAGCGGGCCGAGGTCGCGGCAATGTTCGCCGGCGGCACGATGCAAGAACCGTGGGCGAGCATCCCCGAGATTGAGGCGCGGCCCTTCGACATCGCCGTGTTTCGCCGCGCCGGACTCGACGTGCATGCCGGCATCGTCACGCAGCCGGGTCGCATGCTGCACATCACGGCCGGCCACGACAGCGCGATCGTGGCCTATGCGGCTGGGCGCTGGCGATGATCACCTGGGTCGGCGTGGTCGCGCCGAAGCTGGGTCTTCAGGTCGAGGTGTGGCCGCGCTGAAGGGCATGCCGGCCGAGCTGTGATCGCGGCTCACCGTGGGCATCGGCACCTACATGCTGGCGCACCTGATCGAGCGCGTGGAAGCCACGGGCCGTCAGATGGACGTGCTGGGAGGCAAGCTCGAACGGATGGGCAAGAAGCTGGCGGGCGTGGCCTCCCGGCGGGACATCGAACTTTTCGTGGCGCGCGAGGAGATCGAGCGGCGGATCGACAAGGCGGTGGACGGCGCGAAGCTTGAGGCTCTGCGGGGCTTGGCTGAGGTGAACGGGCAGGCGCGGACCCTGTACCGGGTCGGCTGGGGGCTAGCCTCGGCGGCGCTGATGGCGTTCGGGGGATCGTGTTGGCGAAGGTCGGGCGGGCGCCGCACTAACTATCCGGCTTGAGCTCACCGGATACCGAGGGATGCCCCGGCTCAAAGCGCGGTGGTACTGACGCCTGCAGGGCTGGTGAGCCAGCGGGAGCGGAACACGAAGTCCGAGATGCGCACGCCGCGCTACACGATGCCGGTCGAGGCGCTGGCGGTTGCCCGGGCATGAGGGCTGAGCCGTCGAGCGTCGGTTGTCTCGCTTCGGGCGGGTTTCTGCCGATCGACTTTCGAGGGTCGAATTTGAGGATGCCGACGTTTTACGCTCATCATGAGCTTATCGAAAGTCGATGGGTTGGTCTTGTTGGCGCGATGTACGAGAGCCAACGTCGCTGCATTCCTGCTGTAAACACGTGAAACACAATTCTCGACGACATTTGACGAGAAACAATATTTTTCCGACGCGGCTGCGGCGGTTCACGCTGGTCAACAGAGATAACCGGCGGTCGTCAGCAGTCAAATCACCTCGGTTTTGAATCACGCTGGGCGGTGAAGCTGCACGCGCCAACGGTCTTGCTGTACGCCGAGCTTTGCCATAGCCAACATTCAGATGCGTCCGAATTTTAGCAAATTTTTTGAACTATGAAAATAATCATGGCGTTAATTTCAGTAAAATCCGTCGATAAATCTTACGCTGGTCGCTCGGGATTGATCTCTGTTCTAACGGAAGTCAATCTCGACATCCTGCATGGGGAGCTTTGTGCCCTGATGGGGGCCTCCGGGTCCGGCAAGACCACGCTGATGAACCTGGTCGGCCTGCTGGACCGCCCCTGTCACGGCGAGATCCACCTGGGTGGCGTGCCGACGGCAAACCTGCGCGACGACGCGCTGGCCGCCCTGCGCAACCGCCAGATCGGCTTCGTCTTCCAGGCGTTCCACCTGCTGCCCCGCCTGTCGGCTCTGGACAATGTCGCCCTTCCGCTCCTGTATCGCGGCCTCGGGAAGCGCCTGCGCCGGGCGCGGGCCGCGGAGGCGCTGCACAAGGTCGGGCTCGCGGACCGCGCATCCCATCGGCCGGACGAGCTGTCCGGCGGCCAGCGTCAGCGCGTCGCGATTGCGCGGGCGCTCGTCGGCGAACCGACGCTGCTGCTGGCCGACGAACCGACCGGCAACCTCGACAGCCGGGCGGCCGACGACATCATGGACCTGTTCCTCACCCTCAATCGGGATCTCGGCGTCACCATCCTGATCGTGACCCACGATCCTACCGTGGCCGCGCGCTGCCCGCGCCGCATCGTCATGCGCGATGGCCGGGTTCTCGACGATACGGGCGTCCTGCCCACATGACGGAAGTGAGCAAGGCGCGGCTGCGCGAGGTCGTGCGCGAAGGCGCCGGTAATCTCCGGGCGCTCGGAGCGCGGGCCCTGCTGGCGCTCACCGGCATCGCGGTCGGCACCGCCGCGGTGATCGCGATCCTGCATGTCGGCCACAATGCCCGCGCCGAGGCGATGCGGCAGTTCGAGGCGCTGGGCACCGACCTCGTGAGCCTCACCCCGCGCGGCGACAACCACGATGTCCCGGACCTGCCGCCCGAGGCGATGCGCACCCTGCCCGCGCGCCGGCTCGGCCTGTCCGAGGCCATCCCGATCGTCTCCGGCAGCGCCTCGCTGCGCGTTGGGCGGGCTTCGCTCTACACCGCCCTGATCGCCGCCGACGCGGCACTCTACGGCTTCCTCAAGGCCCCCGTCGTGGCGGGGCGCCGGACGTCGGATCTCGACGGCGCCGCGCCCTTCGTGGTCCTG
Organism: Methylobacterium phyllostachyos; assembly: GCF_900103445.1. Lineage (GTDB taxonomy): Bacteria > Pseudomonadota > Alphaproteobacteria > Rhizobiales > Beijerinckiaceae > Methylobacterium > Methylobacterium phyllostachyos. The sequence goes on from NZ_FNHS01000005.1 coordinate 14,632, forward strand.
GGGGCCGACGTGGCGCGGGATGCGGCGGCCTCCGGAAGACCCGTCCGCATCGGCGATCCCGTGACGGTGAACGATCAGGTGCTGACCGTGATCGGCATCCTCGGGCCGGCGTTCCGGAGCCCGCTGCTGGGCGTCGACCTGAACCGGGCGGCGGTGATCCCGTTCCAGGCCGCGCGGCGGGTGATGCCGGACGCGAAGATCACCAGCGTGGCGGCGCGCCTCGCCCCGGGCGCGGACGACCGGGCGACGGCCCGGCGCGTGACCGATTATTGTCGCCTGCTGCTTCGTACCGGCAGCGTCGACGTCCAGACCGCCCGGCAGCTGATCGACGGGCTGGAGACGCAGATGCGGATCTATGCCCTGCTGCTGATCGGCATCGGCACCACGTCGCTGGTGGTCGGCGGGGTCGGCGTCATGAACGTGATGCTGATGAGCCTGATGGAGCGGCGCCGCGAGATCGGCCTGCGCCGGGCGATCGGGGCGCGCCGCCGCGACATCACCGCCCTGTTCCTCACCGAGGCGCTGCTCCTTTCGGCTGTCGGCTCCCTGCTGGGGACGGGCCTCGGCACCGTCGCCGGCTGGATCTTTGCGCGCGCGTCGGGCTGGCCGTTCCAGCCGGCGCCGCTGGCGCTGCCGCTCGGCGCCGGCATGGCGGCGACGGTCGGCCTGTTCTTCGGCCTCTATCCCGCTCTCAAGGCCGCCCGGCTCGACCCGATCGCCGCCCTGCGCGCCGAGTGAGGCGGAGGCTGGGCCGGCGGCTCGGCGCGCGCGGCCACGAACTGCGCCAGATCTCCAAACCCCGCCCTCATCCTGAGGTGCCGAAGCGAAGCGGAGACCTCGAAGGAGACATCCAGAGAGCACTGTGCCTCCTGGAGGACGCCTTCGAAGCGGCCGCGCCGTTCCCTGGCTTGGAGGCAGTGGTTGAAACGTCCGCGCCGGATCGGCCCCGACGGCGGGGCCACCGAAATGAGATCGCGATCGCTCCCGCTTGAAATAAAGAATTTTCTGGAACGGCTCAAGCATTCGAGCCGATGATCGAACCTCAGCGAGGATTTTGTTCAGATGCAACTTTCTGTTGGTTGACCTCAGGTCGCACTTTTGTTCTGCTGGACAGGCTGGAGCATGAAGCTCGGCGCCGAAGGTCTACGGGATACCGCGACCTCCCCGGATCCGTGGGGCGATGCAGCCTCCACGATCCCGCGCAGATCAGCCGATCGACAGTCTAGGCACGCTGACCGGCTGTTCATCTCACAACACATGCGTTTCCGCATACGCAGCAGGGGGATTCGAACATGCGTGCGTTCATATTCAGTGCAGCTGGCTTGTTGAGCGCTCTGTGTCTGAGCAGCCCGGCCATGGCTCAGAACAGAAACAAGATTACTATAAATCTGTACAATAAAGCTGATCACTCCTTTGGTCTCCATGACGTGGCGTCAATGCCGACGGCCAAGGATTGGAGTTGGAGTCCAGAGACGGTCAAACCTGGGGGCACAGGCAAGTTCGAAGCCTATTGGGATGACAATCAAGGACAGTCTGTTACACTTGAAGTCTCAGGAAGGACACCAGATCCATACTCATGCCCTGTTTCGTGTGCAATTACAGTCAAAATGCCTCTGTACGACGCAACATCGGAAGGTTTGAAATGTTCACAAACAAAACCCACTGTAGAATTCAAAACAACCAGCAACAATAATGTGTGCGGCAATGTTAAATGTAAATATGACTCGGACAAGGTTTCTCCTCTCGACACAGAAAATTGTAATTTTACGTTGAATGCAAAATTTACTAATCCTAACCGGATAGGACAAGAGGATTAACGTTATATTAATTTTAAAATCTTGGTGGTATAACATATTCGCAAATGAAAAATAAAATGACCCATTGTATACTTGGGTGATTCTGGGGCTTGGCGCAAAATGGATATTGAGTAGCACTGCAAATGTGATCAAATTCTTGATTGCGGCAGTCCCTCATCGTGTATCTCTGCCTAAATACGCTCAATGTAGATTTTTTTAATCCGCTTTGTTTGACATCAAAGTTTTTGATTGAAATTAGATTTATGTCTATTGAATATCTAGAAAAGTACTCAAAATCAATTAATAGAAAATATCAGAAATTTGCCGTGATATCAATCTGATAGGAGTGCAACATGGTATCCGCAGTTTCTTCTTCCTCGGCGGCACTGAAAGTCCTGCGGACGCAGGTGCTGGAACGCGTGGCATCTGGGCCGCAGGACCAGGATCCGCTCCAGCGTTTCCTCGATCCGCGGTCGGTCCGGGCACTGGCTCCCCAATCGTTCGATGCTCTGCTGAAGCTGAAAACCGAGCTTCGCCGGGAACCGGTGCAGGGCCTGCAGGCTCAGGAGGGCGTGTCTCTGCCGCCCCGTGGTGGCAAACCAGGACATTCGGGCAAGCTAGCCTGGGAGAACGAAGGCACGTCGGTCCAGACGTCGAATCTGGACCGGTGGGCCGAGGGTATAGAACGCCTGAAGGCTCGCACATCAGAGCGCCCAGACAGCCCGCTGTTGCCTTGGAACTCGCCCGACGTCATTCAGCAATTGAGGGACATGGACAAGCATGGCGCCATCTCATCATCGCGCGAGCGTGCGTTTCTCGCCAGCGATGCGGCAATCTACAAAGGCATGGCCGAGACGCCACCGGAGGACGTGGCGCGGATCAAGGCTAAGGGTGGAGAGATCTGGTACGAAGACAGTCAGTTCTTCGATCGGCGGAGCGACAAGGAATTCTTCCGGGACATCAAGAACTATGCCCTGTATGGCGGGAGCCTCGATGAGCCGATTGATCCGTCCAATGCGAGGTCTCAGGCCCTGCTGAAAGGTACGGCACAGATCATACGTGGTTCGAGAATTCAAGATTTTTTTGATCACTACGCCTCATACACAATGTATGCGTACAACTCTGATGCCAATCAATATAAATGGCTCGGCGGATGGGATCGCGACGAAAACAACGCGCGTCAAATAATTGATGAACTCCAGAAGACTAATCCCACTATGAAGGTGAGTTCAATTTGGGCAGGCAATGATGTTGCATTCATCCTCTATCCCAAGACTGACTCGACCACTACTGCCGCTGCTGAAGGCAGGGCCGCTGGGACCATCACGCCGCTCCCAGCTATGCCCGTACATTGAAAGCTGATGCGCGCTTTGAACCGCCGCAGCGCGGACCCAGTGGCCGCCCAGCGGAGACTATTCAACGCGATATACGGTGTCTCGATCACGATCCGACGACGAAGACCGCTCGACCCGACAGGAGCGCGACATGGTATCGACAGTTTCATCCTCTTCGACGGCGCTAACGGTCCTACAGACGCAGGCGCCGGGGCCAGTGGCATCCGGGCAGCGGGACCAGGATCCGCTCCGAGCCTTCCTCGATCCGCGGTCGGTTCATGCGCTGGCGCCCCAATCGCTCGATGCCCTGCTGAAGCTCAGAACCGAACTTCGCAGGGATCCTGTGCAGGAACCGCGAGAACAGAAAGACGTGTCTCCGACGTCCAGTGCCGGCGTGTCGAAACATTCGGGTTCGAGACATGCGGGCATGTTGGCTTGGGAGAACGAAGGCGCGTCCAAGAAGTATTCGAATTTGGACACGTGGAAGGAGCGAATGCAGTTCCGACAGGCTCATTCGTTCGATCCGATGGCTCAGCTCGTTCCTCATTTAGAGGTTCCCCTGGACAGTCCGCTCAGCCCGTGGAACTCACCTGATGTCATAGAGGAACTGAAAGATAGGGATAGGCACGGTGCCATCTCATCCTCGCGCGAGCGTGCTTTTCTCGCCAGCGATGCGGCGATCTACAAAGGCATGGCCGAGACGCCACCGGAGGACGTGGCGCGGATCAAGGCCGAGGGCGGAGAGATCTGGTACGAAGATAGTCAGTTCTTCGATCGGCCGAGCGACAGGGAATTCTTCTGGGACGCCAAGAACCTTGCCCTGTATGGCGGGAGCCTCGAAGATCCGATCGATCCGTCCGACGAACTGTCTCAGGCTCTCCTGAACGGCACGGCGCAGATGATTCGCGGGTCAAACATTCCAGGGTATTACGAGCGCACTTTCTCGTACAATATGTATGCTTACAATTCTGGTGCCGACCAGTACAAATGGATTGGCGGATGGGGGCGCGGGGAAAGCAATTCAGATGTGATCCGTGAGGACCTCATTAAAAAAAATCCTACTATGCACGTGGCTTGCCTAGGTCTTGACGGGGATACTGCGTTCGTTCTGTATCCTAAGACGAGTCCCACCGCCTCGGCTGCGACGGCTTCGGCCTCAAGCAGCGCAACTGGGACCGGGACGAGTCGGCCGGCCACTGCGGCACACTAAGGACCGATGCGCGCTCCTGGCCGCTGCGGCGCAAACCCGGTCGTCGCCCGGCGAACCGGCTAGCGCCATGTCTCGCTTGCTACGATTGGCACGAGCCGCGATCGGTCTCGTCGCGGCGATCGGGGCGGCCCACGAGTCCCGTGCGGCCCACCGGCCGCCCAAGCCGCCCCGATCGTCCGCGCCGGCAGCGCCGATCTCCGGCAATCCCGACAGCAAGGCGAAAGCCGCGGGCGCGGCCGGCATTCCCCTCAGCCTGACGGACGCCGTGTCCCTGGCCCTGCGCGACAACCGCACCATCCGCGGCGCCTACATCGACCGCATCACCCAGAAATTCAGCCTGCGCGTCGCCGAGGACGGGTTCATGCCGCATCTCGGCCTCTCCGGCGGCGCGGTGCGCCAGACGATCGCCGGGATCACCACCACGAGCCTCGATGTCACGCCGGGCGTCACCGCGCTCCTGCCAACAGGCGCCACCGTCACCTTCTCCTGGGCCGACCACGCGAGCGAAGGCGCCGGCATCCGGACGCGCAGCACGGGCAGCGTCCTGTCGGTCACGCAGCCGCTCCTGCGCGGCGGCGGCGTCGACGTGACCCTGGCGCCGATCCGCTCGGCCCGGCTCAGCGAGCAGGGGAACCGGTTGCGGCTCAAGGCGACCGTGTCGGAGACGATCGGGCAGGCGATCTACGCCTATCGCGATCTGCTGCGCGCCCAGAGGGCCATGGTGCTCGCCCAGGCCGCCGTGCGGCGCGCCGAGGAGATCCTCGAGATCAACCGGGCCTTGATCGAGGCCGGACGGATGGCCGCGGTCGAGATCGTCCAGTCCGAGGCCGACCTGGAGAACCAGCGCCTGGGCGTGCTGGGCGCGACCCGATCCCTCGACAGCGCCCGCCTCAAGCTCCTGGACCTGCTCGCGCTCGACCTCGGGACCCCGATCCTGGCCACCGAGAGCACCGAGCCGGCGCAGGTCGCCACCGACCTGCCGCACCTGATGGCGGTCGCGTTCGCGCAGCGGCCCGACTATCTCGGCCAGCTCCTGGCGCTGGAGCAGACCAAGCTCGGCCTCGTCGTCGCCGAGAACGCCCGGCTCTGGGACCTGTCGCTGTTCGCGACCCGGAGTGTCGGCCGCACGGCGATCACGGGGCCGCAGGGCAGCGTCACCGGCCAGTCCGACACCACGGTCGGGTTGGCCTTCAACGCGCCCCTCAACGATCTCCAGCGCGAGCAGCCCTTCGTCCAGGCGACGGCGAGCCGCCAGTCCGCCGAACTGCAGCTCGAGACGATCCGCCGGGGGATCGAGCTGCAGATCCGCAGCTCGGCGAGCGACGTCGCGATCCGCTGGCGCCAGCTCGAAGGCGCGCGCCGCGCCCGCGATCTGGCGGCCCGTGCCGTCGAGATCGAGCGGGAGAAGCTCAAGGCCGGGCGTTCGGCCAACTATCAGGTCCGGTCCCTGGAGACCTACCTCCGCTCGGCGGACGTCCAGCTTCTGGACAGCGTGATCGGCTACCTCAATACGCTGACCCTGCTCGATATCCAGCTCGGGACGACGCTCGACACATGGCACGTCGCCCTGCGGGATTGACGGACATGGCCGAGCCCGCACCCGAAGCCGCGCTGCTGCCGATCGCCGATCGATTGCCGAAGATCGGCGCACCGCCTCGCGTCCGGCGCGCGGCTGCCCTTGCTTGCGCCGCCACCGTCGGGCTTCTCGCCGGACTGGCTTGGCTCCGGGGAGCGCCGCGGTTCGGTCCGGGTGAGCGCAAGGCCGTGCAGCCGGTCGCGGAACGCACCATCACGGTCGCGCCCGTGGCCGCCGCCGCCTTCGTGACCCTCGCCGGCACGGTCGGGGCGGAGAAGACCGTTCCAGTCGTCGCACCGTTCGACGGCGTGATCCGCGAGGTGCGGGCACAGATCGGCGACGTCGTGCAGGCCGGCGACCCGCTCGTGGTGATGGATGATGGCGAGATCGCCACCCGGGTGCGGGAGGCGCAGGCCGCCTTCCTGAAGAGCTCGATCGCCGTCGACCTCCTCGATCGCTGGGCCGACAGCCCCGAGGTGATCCGCGCCAAGCGCGCGCTGGAGAGCGCCGAGACGAGCCTCGCGCTGGCCGAGCGGCAGGTGACGGAGACCAAAAGGCTGTTCGACCGCGGGATCGTGTCGCGCAACGAGTATGACGGCGTCGTGCAGCAGCGCGACACGCAGAGGAAGGCGGTTGCGAGCGCCGGCATGGACCTGCAGACGACGCTGGCGCACGGCGATGCGAACAGCCGGCGGCTCGCCGAACTGGATCTGCAGAATACGCGATCCCGTCTCACGGACGTGATGGCGCAGGCCGACGGCAAGGTCGTGTGCGCGCCGATTGGCGGCATCCTCTCCCATCCACCCGTCAGCCGACAGACCAATCAGCCTGCGGCCGAGATCACGAGCGGCGTCCGGGTCAGCCGGGGACAGGCGCTCTTCGCCGTCGCCGACACGGCGACGCTCGTGGTGACCGGCCACGTCGACGAGGTCGACGTCAACCGCATCCGGATCGGGCAGCCGGTCGCGATCACCAGTGATGCCTTTCCGGGAGAGCCGATCCCAGGACGCTTGATCGGGATCAGCGCCGAGGCCGACACCGCGCGCGGTGGGAGCCGTGCACCCTCTTTCGAGGTTCGGGCCGCCTTCCCGAGGGACGCCGGCCACGGTCAGATCCGCCTCGGCATGTCGGCCCGGATGCGCATCGAGATCGCCAGCAATCCGCAGGCGCTCGTCGTGCCGATCGAGGCCGTCCGCGACCCGACGACGAATCCGGTTGTCCGGGTGCGTGATCCGGCGACCGGCGAAGCCCGCCTGCGCCAGGTCCGGCTCGGAGTCACACAGCAGCAGGGTATCGAGATTCTGTCCGGCCTTCGGGACGGTGATGTTGTGATCCTGCCTTGAGGTGGCCAGCCGTGCTGCCTTGTTCCCTTGATGTAGTTCGACAGCGGCACGGTCGGCTTTGTTGCGGGAGAAGGGCTGTTGATCGACCCGCTTCAAAGATGCTCGTCATTTCAGAGCACATGGAGGGCTGTGAAGCTGCCGGCGTACTGCTCCATGATGATAGCGATGCTGGCACGCGTCTCCGCATCTCGGTAGCCGCCGTAGACTTCGATGTTCAGGTAGACGACCAAGGTCGGTGGCGCTCCATACCGGTTCCCAGCCTTCTTGCCGATCACGCGATCCAAGGCCTTCGGAAGCTCGTCGAGACGCCTATCCCACTCCTCAACCGGGTCGTGCCGCATACTGGGAGCGTCAGGGGCGTACTCGTTCGCTCGCATCCGGTTGGGCATCATCGCCTCTGTCACCTCCACGTCGAGGATCTGCGAAGCCAACCTCACCCGCCCGTCAGGGTAGTGCTCGGTAGCAGCGGCGAGCTAGACAGCTTCAGCATGGATGAGGTCGGCGAACCGGCCGATGGTCCAGGCGTCTCGCCAGAACGACCAAGCCGGGTTGCGGAAGATGACGTGCGGACCCAGGCGGGCACGAGCATCCTCCACCACCGCCTTGAACTCGATGGGTGTCAGCCAAACCGATAGGCTCTCCCGCACCTCACGGGCGTGTTCCTGCGCATCAGCGAGCATGTGGGTCAGGCCCGGAAGCGGCCGACGCGCGAGCTGACGTCAGAGCGCAAGGGAGCTTTGCAAGGCTTCATCGAGGCGGAGCACACCAAGGAGCTGCCAAGTCTGTGGTCTCTTGGCCATGTTGCCGATGGCGAAGGCCATGCCTCGGCGCGGGTAATCCTCGTTGAAGACACCGTTCATCCAGCGAAGGGCTTCGGCCTCGCTGGTCCGCTGGCGGTGACGCCAGAACATCGCGTGGGCCTCCCAATCACCGTTCCTGTACTCGTGGGAGCCTGAGGCATCCTCGAAGCGGAACTTGAACTCGAAGGGCGAAGGCTCAAGGGCGGCGAGTTCCGCGTCGAAGAACGAGGTCTGACGTGCTGCCCGCTGGTAAGCCTCGCGGTCAGCTTCGATGTCGGCAGGCTTCTTGGCGCGATAGGTGAAGCGCGTGTTCCGAGGCCGTATCAGCGCGAGGGACTGGCCTCGCTGATGGGCCTCTTCGGCAGAGCCGACGATCATGGGTTCGAGGAGCATCGACCGCTCGCGGACGGGCAGCTCACCGTCCACCTCGATGGTCTCCTCGTAGACGTGACAGCTCTCCAGCCGCCTATCTGCCTTCGGTCGTCCGTACTGGAACCGAACCCAGTCCCAGCGGGAGAAGCTTGCTTCCTTCAGATGGCGAAACCGAACCGGGTACAGTCGGAGCCACTTCCCATCAGCCGTGACTCCAGCACAGCAGACGGTCTCACCGTAGGTCTTGCTCGGCTGCGGGAGCGCCTTGACGAGGATCGCGACCCTTGCGGATTGAAGCATTGCGGTAGCGACCTGGAACGTCTCCGAACAGGTCGAAGACTGTCTCAGGGCGATCGCCGATTGCAAGCGCCACCATCGACCGATGGCAGACCTTCGGATCGCGTTCGAAACACATCAGGCACGTTGCCTGCTCGCGCGAGAGCGGACCAAGGACCGCTAGATCCGCCTGCGCTTCAGGGCTGCTGAGGTGGCGGTCGTAGATCGTGCGGAACTCATCGTAGCGACCCGCTCTCGCTGCCTCCCTGCCGGGCTTCGGGTCGCCGAGCCCGCGGAGATGAACATACTTGATCCCCGCAGCTTCCAGACGAGCCCTCAAGCCGTTCTTGGAGAAGCCCTTCTTCCTTGAGACGGTCACGGCTCGCACATCGACGAGCACCTCCACGCCCACGTCTGCGAGAGTAGCGACGAACCGGTCGATGTCCGTCCCTTCGTAGCCGATGGTGAAGATGGTCTGCACTGACTACCCCTGCGCCCTGCCTGCCCGGATAGGGGAGCAGAGCCAGGAGGTCCACCCAAGTTGCCTCACCTTGGCCGTGGGCGCGTCAGAGCTGCCTTGACCCCCGACCAGCCCGACACCGACCCGCGCACCGCCATCGTTCACGCCATCGTCCGTGTCACCATGTCGGACGGCTCACCCGTCAGCACCAAGGTGAAGGCCGGAACCATCCTCGCCAGCTCGGCATCACCGACTGCCCTACTGCCCTGGTGCGCCTTATCGCGAACGGTGTGGGTCACCGGACGCGCTGTGAGAAGAAGTGGTTGAGCCCCGAGGAGCACAAGGCCCGGCTCAGCTCCAGCCCCGAGACGCAGCCGAGCATCGAGCCTGCTCCTGTGGTCGAGCCTGTCCCCGAGGTGATGCCTCCGCTCTTCGAGATCGTCCCGCCGTGGAGCGTCCTGCACGCCCTACCGTCACGGGGGTGCCTCTCGCCGTGGCCGCCCTTCTTCACGGGGGTACAAGCTGGCCCGCAGGGATCGGGAGCGGCGAGACGGCCCAGATCGGATCATGTTCTCGCGGCCTGCCAGCTTCCCGCTCAGTGAGACCGTCCGCATCACGATCAGCGAGCCGCGATAAGCGGCCAGCCGACGAACGTGGTCCAGTCAGCCACCCTTTGGCTCATCCTTGGCGCGCTGCATCTCGGCCGCCTTGTTCAGTAGGCGCTCAACCTCATCCGCGGTGCGGGCCTCAGCCTCGACATCACCGACCTTGAGCCGAACCTTCCGGCCTGCTCGGCCCTGCAACCACGCGACAAGGATCACACCGAGCGTCGGCCCCACGGCTTGCGCGAGGGGGATTATGTATTCGGGGAGAGCGAAGCCCACGGCATCGACGCTGTCGAACGCCATGCCCCGTTGAGAGTACGATACACCCGACTGGTGAAGCTCTCGGCTGACGCCGGCTATGGCGTCTTGCGCCTCGCGTCCGTTCTTCGGCCCATCATCGGGTGCGAGAAGCAGGGTGAGCTTGAGCGACTGAGCGTCCGTTGCTGCGGGCATGTTGGTCGCTTGGCCTGCGATAGAGGGCCCTTCCGAAGCACATAACCACGCGCTGGTGGGGCACTAGCGTGCGGCCGGATGACGCACTGCATGGAGGACACATCGGGGTGCTCACTGGGGGGCAGCGAAGTGAACGCCCGGCCTAACTAACTGTCTAGGCTTGAGTTTCGGACTTGCTTAAGGTCTGGCGGAGGGAGCGGGATTCGAACCCGCGATACCGTTTCCGGTATACACACTTTCCAGGCGTGCGCCTTCAACCACTCGGCCACCCCTCCGTCCGCGGACCGGGCACCCCGGGCACGCGAGCGGGCCCCGGGCGCAGCCAGGGCCGCGCGGTGCGGTGCTGTTAGCCGGGTGCGCCGCCATGCGCAAGGCGTCAGAGCCGGGCAGTACGAAAACCGCCCGGCCGTCGCTCTCACTCCTCCGCGTCGAGGTGGAAGCGGACGGTCTCGACATTGGCCCGCTCGAAGGCCTGCATCACGTGCTGGTACGAGCGCTCCATGGCGTTGTCGCCGTCGCCGGGGCTGTCCTCGGGCTTCAGCACGAACATCAGGAGCGAGCGCCCGGTCACGGCGTAGCCCGTGCCGAACGGGAAGCTCTCCACGTCCTGGCTGTCCGGCAGGTTAGTGTCGAGGAGCCGCGTCCAGGCCACGCCGCCGACCGATTCCGGCAACGTGAAGGTCACGAGGTCGTGGTAGGCGTTGAACATGATCAGCAGGGTCGCGTCCCCACCCCGGCGATGCAGCCCCGTCGCCTGGGCACGCCCGTCGAGCTGAACCGCGAAGGAGCGGGCGCCGCCGTCGGTCCAGTTCTCGGGCGTCATCTCGCTCCCGTCCGGGCGCAGCCACGCCACGTCCTTGACGCCGAACTCCTCGTCGTACTGGCCGGTGAGGAACCGCCCGCGATTCAGGATCGGCAGGGCGTTGCGCAGGAGGATCAGGCGCTGGGTGAATTCGGCCAGATCCCGCTCCTCGTCGCCGATCGCCTCCCAGTCCAGCCAGGAGACTTCGTTGTCCTGGCAATAGGCGTTGTTGTTGCCGTTCTGGGTGCGGGCGAACTCGTCGCCGGCGAGCAGCATCGGCGTGCCGCGGGACAGGAACAGCGTCGCCAGCATGTTGCGCATCTGGCGCAGGCGCGTGGCCCGGATCTCCGGATCGTCGGTCGGGCCCTCGACCCCGTAATTGTACGAGAGGTTGTGCGAGTGGCCGTCGCGGTTGCCCTCGCCGTTCGCGTCGTTGTGCTTGTCGTTGTACGAGACCGTGTCGTGCAGGGTGAAGCCGTCATGCGCGGTGAGGAAGTTCACCGAGGCCCAGGGCTTGCGCCCGCGCTTGTTGAACTTGTCGGCCGAGCCGGCGATGCGCGCCGCCATGTCGGGCAACAGGCCGGCATCGCCCTTCCAATAGGCGCGGACATCGTCGCGGAACCGGTCGTTCCACTCGGCCCAGCCGGGCGGGAAGCCGCCGACCTGATAGCCGCCGGGGCCGCAATCCCACGGCTCGGCGATGAGCTTCACGTTGTTGAGCACCGGATCCTGCCGGCAGGTATCGAGGAAGCCGCCGCCCTCGTCGAAGCCGTAGGGCTCGCGGCCCAGGATCGTGGCGAGGTCGAAGCGGAACCCGTCGACCTGCATCTCCTGCGCCCAGTAGCGCAGCGAGTCGGTCACCAGCTGCAGCACCCGCGGATGCGACAGGTTGAAGGTGTTCCCGGTGCCGGTATCGTTGATGTAGTAGCGCGGCTCGTTCGGTAGCAGCCGGTAGTAGGAGGCGTTGTCGACGCCCTTGAACGACAGGGTCGGGCCCTTCTCGTTGCCCTCGGCGGTGTGGTTGTAGACCACGTCGAGGATCACCTCGAGGCCGGCGCCGTGGAAGCGCGACACCATCTCCTTGAACTCGGAGAAGGCGAAATCCGGCACCGCCGCGTAGCGCCGAGCGGGGGTGAAGAACGAGATCGTGTTGTAGCCCCAGTAGTTCACCAAGCCCTTCTGCTCGAGGTAGTCGTCCTGCACGAAGGAATGGACCGGCAGCAGTTCCACCGAGGTGACGCCGAGGCTCTTGATGTAGTCGAGCACGTCCCGCGTGCCGAGACCGGCATAGGTGCCGCGCAGCTTCTCCGGCACCCGCGGGTCGAGCTTGGTCATGCCCTTGACGTGGGTCTCGTAGAAGATGGTCTTCTCCCACGGGACATGCGGCTTCTGGTGCCGCCCCCAGGTGAAGGCCGGGTCGATGACGCGGGAGCGGCGGGTATAGGGGGCGCTGTCGCGCTCGTCGAAGGTCAGGTCGTCGCCGGATTCCATCTGGTAGCCGAACAGGGCCGGGTTCCAGGTGATCGAGCCGACGAGCCCCTTGGCGTAGGGGTCGATCAAGAGCTTGTTGGGGTTGAACCGGTGGCCGGCCTTCGGCTCGTAGGGGCCGTGGACCCGGTAGCCGTAGATCGTGCCGGGGCGGGCGTCGGGCAGGTAGCCGTGCCAGATCTCGTCGGTGTACTCGGGCAGCTCGATCCGCTCGATCTCCCGCTCGCCCTGGTCGTCGAACAGGCAGAGCTCGACCTTGGTGGCGTGGGCCGAGAACAGCGCGAAATTGACGCCCAGCCCGTCCCAGGTGGCGCCGAGCGGATAGGGTTGGCCCTCTTGGATGCGCGAGCGGGACTGCGACGAGGGACGTCGGGAATCGGACATGGACACTCCGGGACTCCGCCCGCCCGGCCGGCGCCGCGTCGGGGGATGTACCGGGTGAACGTGCCGGCCACGGCGAAGCTCCCCGGAGGTGGTAAAATTTGCTCAGGCTGTGGACGGGGTTGAGGCCCGCCGCTCAGGCCGTCCGGAGCCGCCGCAACAGCATGTCGCGGACATGCACCGTGCGGGCCTCGCGCAGGCTCGCCCGGGTCCAGGCGAGGTACAGCGTGTTGGTCGGCCCCGGCCGGTCCGCGGGCAGCTCGGCCAGGCGCCCTGCGGTCAGCGCCTCGGCGCAGAGATAGTCCGGCAGGATCGTCCAGCCCATGCCGGCCTCGGCCATCCCGAGGAGGATGCGCAGGTCCGGCGCGGTCGCCGCGGGCCGCAGGGTAGCGGGCGCCCCGAAGACCGCTGCGAAGAAGGCGCTGATCAGGGCCAGCTCCTCGTCGTAGGCGAGGCAGGGCAGATCCTGCAGGAGCCCGGCCGAAACCATGCGGCCCTTCACGCGCGCCGCGAATTCCGGGGCCGCCACGAGGGTCAGCCGCTCGCGGTCGAGATCGGCGAAGCCCAGGCTTCGGCTGTCCGGCTTCGAGGCGGTGACGGCGAGGTCGGCCTGCCCCTGGTCCAGGGCGGCGTAGATCCGCGCACGGTTCCCGGTCTGGATGCGCAGGCGCAGGCCCTCGGCCACCAGGGGCGCAAGGGCCGGGCCGACCCGGGCCGAGAGATACTCGGCCGGGCCGACGAGATGCAGCGTTCCGGCGAGTTCGGTGGAGCGGGCACGGGAAGCGGCCATCACGGCGTCGAGGCCGTCGAGGCTCTCGGCGACCTGCCGGGCGAGGTCGTCGGCGGCCGGGGTCGGCGTGATGCCCCGGGCGCCGCGCAGGAACAGCGGCTTGCCCAGCATCGCCTCCAGGGCGGCCAGATGGGCCGAGGCCGCGGGCTGGGTGATGCCGAGCCGGGCGGCTGCCCGAGTCAGCGAGCCGGCGCGATAGGCTTCGAGGAAGGTCCGCAGATAGACGAGGTGACTCACCGGCAGAACCAACCATCGGAATTCCGATGGCTGATAGCGTGAGCGCTGATTTCTGTCGCGGGCTCGGACCCGGCAGGCTCCACGGGCAAGACGGAGCTTGTCCATGGCGGCATTCGACATTCTGATGATCACGACCTCCGCGGCCACGCTGGGGCACACCGGGCGGCCGACCGGGCTTTGGCTGGAGGAGCTGGCGGTTCCCTATTACGCCTTCGTGGAGGCTGGCGCCGCGGTGCGGATGGCCTCGATCGCCGGCGGTCCCGTCCCGATCGATCCGCATTCTGTCAAGCCGCGGGGCGAGAACGCAGCCCCCGTCGAGCGATTCCTCGGCGATGCGGCGGCCCAGGCGGCCGTGGCGGCGACCGAGCCGGTCGCGGATGCCGCCCCCGCCGACGCGGTGTTCCTGCCCGGCGGCCACGGCACGATGGTCGATCTGCCGGAGAGCGCGGCGCTGGCGGCCCTCCTCGGCCGGGCCTGGGCGGCCGGCGGAATCGTGGCGGCCGTCTGCCACGGGCCGGCCGGGCTGGTGAACGCCCGGGACGCGGCCGGCGCGCCGCTGGTGCAGGGCCGGCGCGTCACCGCCTTCTCGGACAGCGAGGAGCGCGCGGTCGGCCTCGACGCGGCGGTGCCGTTCCTGCTCGAGACCCGGCTGCGCGAGCTCGGCGCCCACTACACGAGCGGACCGGATTTCCAGCCCTTCGCCATCGCGGATGGCCGGCTGGTGACCGGCCAGAACCCGGCCTCCTCCCAGCCCACCGCCCGGCTGGTGCTGGACGCCCTGGCGGCCCGCTGAGCCATGGAGCCCCCATCCATGACCGCCACCCCCGCGCGGGCGATCCCGCCCGCCATCTTCATCTTCGCGCTGTCGGCCTTCGCCCTCGGCTTCACGGAATTCGTGACGATCGGCCTCGTCTCGGCCATCGCGACCGATCTGCGGGTCGAGGTCGCCCGGGTCGGGGCCGCGGTGGCGGCCTATGCCCTCGGCGCGACGATCGGCGCCCCGATCCTCACAGCCCTCGCGGCGGGCTGGACCCGCAAGCGGCTCCTGATCGTGGCGATGCTGGTCTTCACCCTCGGCAACGCCCTGGTCGGGCTCTCGACCGACCTGCCGACGCTACTCGCCGCCCGGTTCGGTTCGGGGCTCGGCCACGGGGTTTTTCTGGCGGTCGCCTCCAGCACGGCGACGCGCCTCGTGGCGCCGGACCGCGCCGGCGCGGCGGTCGCGGTGGTGTTCGGCGGGCTGACGCTGGCGCTGGCCTTCGGCTCGCCGCTCGGCACCTGGGCGGGCGGGATTTTTGATTGGCGGACGATCTTCTGGGCGGCCGCCGCCTGCGGCGCAGTGGGGGCTGCCGGCCTCGCGGTTTTCCTGCCCGCCGCGCAGGATGGCGGCGCGGCCTCCGATGCCCTGCACAACCTCGCGGCCCTGCTCGACCGGCGGCTGCTCGGCGCGGCTTTGATCACGGTGCTGGCCTATACCGGCTCGTTCTGCCTGTTCGCCTACATCGCGCCGCTGCTGATCCAGGTGACCGGGCTGGACCCCGCCCGGGTCGGGCCGATGATGCTCGCCTACGGCGTCGCCGCGGCGATCGGCAACCTTGTGGGCGGCCGGATGACCGACCGGCTCGGGCCCGACCGGGCCGTGGCGATCATCCTGGCCGGGCTCGCCCTCGTGCTCGCCGCGATGGCGTTCGCGGCCCGGTCGGTCCCCGGGATGGTGGTGCTGGTGGCGGGACTCGGCGCCCTCACCTACGCGGCGGTGCCGGCCCTGCAGGCGCGCGTCATCGGCATCGCCGAGCGTCACGTACCCCGCGCCCTGGCGGCCGCGGCCGGGCTCAACATCGCGGGGTTCAACGGCGGGATCGCGCTCGGATCGCTGCTCGGCGCGGGCGTGATCGATGCGTTTGGCCTGAGCGCGACGGCTCTGGCCGGATGCGGCGCGATCCTGATTGGGCTGATGTGCTTCGCCCGAGCGTAGGAGGCGCTGCTGTCCCGCTCACCCTATCCGTGGTGGGTCGACGCGGGCCCGGCCAAGCGCTTGAGGTGGAGTTCCTCCAGGTCGATCTCCGCCTCCAGCTGACGCAGCACCGAGTTGTGAATCCGGTTCTCCCGGTGCAGGCCGATCAGCGCCGACCGGCCTGAGCGCACCGCCAGGAGCGCCGCGGTGAAGTGCTCGGTCTTCTCGGCCTCCAGCGCGCCGCGCTCGTCGCGGTCCCGGGAGGTCGCCCGCACCCGGCGCCGATACTCCTCCACGAGCCGCCGGTGCTGCAGCGTTCCGGTCTCGGGAAACACCAGCCCTTCCAGGGCAGCGAGCCCCGCCTCGTTGACCACCACCCGGGCCATGGCTGCGTCGAGATGGCCGTCGGGCAGGTGCGCGGTGGGATCGAGGCGCAGCCGGCGGATCAGCGCTCCCAGCGTGGTCCCCTGGACCAGCACGGTGAACAGGATGACCACGAAGGCCGCCAGCAGGATCGCGTCGCGGCCCGGGAAATCCACCGGCAGCGCCAGGGCGGCCGCCAGCGTCACGACCCCGCGCATGCCGGCCCAACCGATGATCAGCGGCACGGCGGGATTGGGCGGCGGCTCCTCCGCGCGCACCCGCGCCGACAGGCTGCGCCGCAGGTAAACGGCGGGGAACACCCAGAGCAGGCGGGCGAGCACGCAGGCCGCCGTGACGGCGAGCGCCAGGGGCAGCCCCGCCGCGAGCGAGCCGAACTCACCGCCGGTCCGGGCCAGCACGCCGCGCAGCGCCAGCCCGATCAGCACGAAGACCAGCGCCTCCAGCACGAAGACCACGAACTGCCACACCACTACGGCGTGGCGCCGCGTCTGGGCGTCGAAGGTCTCGTGCTCCCGCCCGCCCATCATCAGGCCGCAGGCCACCACGGCGAGCACCCCGGAGGCGTGGACCTCCTCGGCCGCGAGGTAGGCAGCGTAGGCGGCGAGGAAGCTCAGCACCGTGATGGCGTTGGCGTCGTGCAGCCGCCGCACCAGGGCGTTCACCCCCAGCCCGCAGGCGAGCCCCACCGCGACGCCCGCCACCGCCAGCCACGCGAAGCTGCCGGCCGCCGACCACGCGCTGAAGCTGCCGGTGAGCGCCGCCGCCACGGCGAACCGGTAGAGCACGAGGCCCGACGCGTCGTTCACGAGGCTCTCGCCCTCCAACACCGTGATCATCCGGCGGGGCAGGGCAACCCGGGCCAGCACCGCCTTGGCGGCGACCGCATCCGGCGGCGACACGATGGCGCCGAGCGCGAAGCAGGCCGCCCAGGGCAGGGCCGGAACCACCGCGTGGGCGACGAGCCCGACCACCAGGGTCGTGAACACCACCGCCCCGAGCGACAGGGACAGGATCGGGCCGAGGCTCGCCCGGAAGTCGCGCCAGACGGTGAAGTAGGCCGATTCGAGCAGGAGCGGCGGCAGGAACAGGACCATGATCAGGTCCGGATCGAGATCGAAGGCCGGCAGGCCCGGCGCGACGGCCAGCGCCATGCCGCCGAGCACGAGGGCGGCAGCCGGCGGGAAGCCGAGCCGCCCGGCCACCAGCGACAGCAGCAGGGCCGCGCCGAGGAGGCCGAGGATCAGCTCGAACAGGGCGACGGAGGTCATCGGGCGGCCATACCGCACTTCCCGCCGCGAAGTCATGGTTTCAAAAGGTCGAAGACCTTTTGCGGGTGCAGGGCAAAGCCCTGCTCCTGCGCTCGGCCCGATGCATCAGGGCTCCGCCCTGATCACCCGCCAAAGGGCTTAAGCCCTTTGGAAACCCCTTCTCTACAGCGCCCCTTCCCGCACCGCGCCCGGATCGGCGAGCGCATGAAGGATGCGCGCGGCGCTGTGGGCGAAGCGCAGCGTCACGGCCTTGCGGCGGGCGCCACTCAGCGGATGCTCCGGGGGCTCCCGCAGGATCCCGGCCCCGTAGGCATCGGCGACGATCAGGCCGCATTCCTCCGGGATCAGCGATTCCGGCACGTCCTCAGGGATCGCGAAGAAGAACCGGTCGCAGAAATCCCGGTAATCCGGCCATTTCCGGTCGGCGCGGAAATCGGCGACGCTCGACTTGATCTCCACGATCGTGAGCTTGCCCGCCCCGCACAGCGCGATCACGTCGGCCCGGCGGCCGTTCACGAGGGAGAATTCCGCCAGGGTGACGCAGCCCATCTCGGAGAAGAGGCGCCGGACGCCCCGTTGGATCCGCAGGGCCGTGGGCGATTGCCGCCGGTCGGGCGGCAGGAGCGCGTCAATCACCACGGGGGCGGTGTCGGGAAGGCCGGGGGAAGCGGACATCAATCGCGGGGGAGGCGCCTGTATCGAATCGGCACATCCTGCCGATCCAGAGGCCATCCGTCACCTGCGACGCGGGACCACCCCGCGGCCGCTACCCGAGACAGGCCCGGATCGCGTCGAATCCGTCGGTGAGCGCGGCCGGACCGGGCTGCAGGATCAGCGGCGACTTGATCTCGTGGATGCGCCCGTCGCGCACCGCCGGGATCGCGGAAAAACCCGGACGCGCCCGGATCCGGTCGATGTTCACGCGCTTCCCGCACCACGAAGCCAGGATCACCTCGGGCGCCGCGGCGATCACCTGCTCGGGCGTAACGATCCGGTCCTTGGCGGCCTGCTGCCGGCTTAAATCCAAAAAGACGTCCCGGCCGCCGGCCCGGGCGATCAGGTCCGAGACCCAGCCGATGCCGGAGATCATCGGCGCGTCCCATTCCTCGAAATAGACCCGCAGGGGCGGCCGATCCGCCACGGCGCGCGCCGCCTCCGCGAGCCGCGCCTCGAAGCCCGCCGCCAGGGTCTCGGCCCGGTCGGGCGCGCCCACCAGCGCCCCGAGCGTCCGCACCATGGCGAGGCATCCGGCCAGATCGCGCTGGTTGAACAGGTGGACGGCGACCCCGGCACGGGCGAGGTCGGCCACGATGTCGGCCTGGAGGTCCGAGAAGGCGAGGACGAGGTCCGGCGCCAGGGCCAGGATCTTTGGGATGTCGGCGCTGGTGAAGGCCGAGACCCGCGGCTTCTCCTTCCGGACCCGGGCCGGACGCACCGCGTAGCCCGAGACACCGACGATCCGGTCTTCCTCGCCCAGCAGGTACAGGGTCTCGACGGTCTCCTCGGTGAGGCAGACGATCCGCTCCGGCGGGAAGCCGCGCATCAGCGGTCGAGCCAGGTCAGCAGCCCGGCCCCGGGCGCCAGGAGCACGAAGGCCCAGACCAGGGCCGAGGCGACGTTCGCCAGCTGGAACGGCAGCCGCGACAGGCCGAGGATGCCGGCGAGCAGCGGCACCAGGGCGCGCGCCGGCCCGAAGAACCGCCCCAAAGCCACGGCGGCGATGCCCCAGCGGCCGATGAAGGCCTCGGCCTTGGCGGTGAGATCGGGGTAGCGCCGCAGCGGCCACTTGGTCTTCGCCCCCGGCCCGAGCCAATGCCCCACCTCGT
This sequence comes from Methylobacterium phyllostachyos, assembly GCF_900103445.1. Classification (GTDB taxonomy): domain Bacteria; phylum Pseudomonadota; class Alphaproteobacteria; order Rhizobiales; family Beijerinckiaceae; genus Methylobacterium; species Methylobacterium phyllostachyos. Next base: position 33,987 of record NZ_FNHS01000005.1, read on the forward strand.
AGGAAATCCAGTCGCCCAGAGCGGCGCCGAGGGCGGCCCCCAGGACCACCGGCCAGAACGGGATGTCGGCCCCGCCCACCAGGGCGCCGATGGCGATCAGGATCACGGTAGCCGGCACGAACAGCGACAGCACCGCGATCGATTCGCAGAAGGCGAGGCCGCCCGCGATCAGCGGCGTCCAGGCCTTGTGCGCCTCCACGAAGGCGAGGGTCGTGGTGCGCAGGGCTTCGATGTCCATGGGGCTCAGCAGGCGATGGGAGGGCTGGTCCCATCTGAGGCGGGGGCGGGTGGGGGACAAGGGAGGGGGATTGCGGGCAAGGCTGTCACACCCGAAAATGCACGGCCCCCAACACGACAGCTTCGCCGGTGCCGGCTTCCCGCCCGGTCGTTCGCGGTCTTGGAGGCGAGCTTGGCGAATCGCACGGGTCGCGCGCGGCACGATCGACAGCGGATGAGGGTGGTGCAGATTCTGCTGATGGGCGAAAGCTCACGCTCCGGACACTCGGCCGGACCACGAAGAAGCCGCACCGGCCCGTACGCCCCAGTCGGCGGCCTGCCCAAATGACATCTGCATGTCTTCGTGCCCGATATCGTTTCAATCCAAGCCATGATGTGTTGCAAATCGCCTGCTTGATTAAACAAGATCGCTGACGTGATCAGTCAGGAAATTGCCCATGATCCGGACGGGACTGTTTTGGGCGTCGTTCGTCGCCATCCTGGCGGCATCGCCGGTCGGTGCGCAATCGAAGGCGGCCGCTTACCTCATCCAGCAGGCCATCTCAGAGGGGTGCGAAAGCCATCGCGGAACGATGGATGCGTCCGGCGCCATCGAACGCGACTTGGACGGCGATGGCGTCCCGGACCTGATCATCGCCGATGATGGGTTACGCTGCTCCGGTCCATCGCCGCGCAGCATCAATTGCGGCATGCAGGTCTGTTCGGTGACGTTCTACCTGCGCCGCGGCCCGCTGCTCCGGAAAGTGCACGACATGCTCGGGGCCGGACTCAGCGTTGGGTCCGAGCGCATCCCGAAGGTGCACATGTATGCCCATGGCGGTCGGCGCGGCTTCGTCCGCTGGAATGGCAGCCGCTTCGATTGACGTGACACGCGAGATACCCCCGCGCTTGCGCCCACGCCCCGGATCGCCGACAGCATCGGGCTGGCGCAGCCGAACCGGAATCACCCGCGTTGAACGTCCTGTCGATCCAGTCCCACGTCGCCTACGGCCATGTCGGCAACGCCTCGGCGGTGTTCCCGATGCAGCGGCTCGGCGTCGAGGTCTGGCCCGTGCACACGGTGCAGTTCTCCAACCACACCGGCTACGGCGCATGGCGCGGCCCGGTCTTCGACGCTGCGATGATCCGCGACGTGGTGAAGGGCATCGGCGAGCGCGGGGTGTTTCCCACCTGCGACGCGGTGCTGTCGGGCTACATGGGCTCGGCCGAGATCGGCGCCGCGATCCTGGAGGCGGTGGCTGCCGTGCGGGCGGCGAACCCGAAGGCGCTCTACTGCTGCGACCCGGTGATCGGCGATGTCGAGGAGGGCGTCTACGTGCGGCCAGGCATCGAGGCGTTCCTGCGCGCGCGGGCGGTGCCGCAGGCCGACATCCTCACCCCGAACCAGTTCGAGCTGGGCCTGCTCACCGGCCTGCCGAGCGGCACCCTGGCGGAGGCCGGGGCGGCGGTCGCGGCGCTGCGGGCGCGCGGACCCCGGGTCGTTCTGGTCACCTCGGCGCTCTGCGCCGACACACCGCCCGACAGCATCGACATGCTGGCCGGAGCGGAGGGTCAGCTGTTCCGGGTCCGCACCCCGCGTCTCGCCCTCAAGGTGAACGGGGCGGGCGACTGCATCGCGGCCCTGTTCCTCGTGCACTACGCCCGCACCGGCTCGGCCGCGGCAGCCCTGGGGGCGGCGGCGGCCTCGGTCTACGGACTCCTGAAGCGCACCGCCGAGGCGGGCTCGCGCGAGATCCTGACCGTGGCGGCGCAGGAGGAATACGTGAACCCGAGCGAGCGCTTTCCGGTCGAGGCCGTCTGAGCGTTCAGGGCGCGCCAACCTCCTCGCATAGGATCGTTGGCGCGGTGGTGACCGAAAAATTCACCGATCGCGCGATGAAGCAGAAGGCGTGGGCCTCATGGTGAAGCGCCATGGCCCGCGCCGCGTCCGACCCGGCCGCGATCGTCACGCGGGGCCGAAGGGTGACGGCGGTGAACTGGCCCGCGCCGCCCGCTTCCTCCGTCATGGTGCCCTCGGCGGCATCTTCGTAAGCCGTGACGACGACGCCCGCCCGCGTGCACAGGTCGAGATACCAGAGCTGGTGACAGGCCGAGAGCGACGCCAGCAGCAGCTCCTCGGGGTTCCAGCAGGCGGGATCGCCCCGGAACGCGGGGTCGGACGAGCCCGCGATCGGCGGCTTGCCGGACGCCGACAGGGTGTGGGCGCGCTCGTAGCCGCGATAGCTGCTGGTTCCCGTGCCGGTGTTGCCCGTCCAGGTCACCGTGACGGCGTAGCGGTGCTGCTTGTCGGCCATGGATCCCCCCGCGACACATGGAGTCCGCGCACCACCCGGTCTCCGGGCGAGTCGATCGAACACGCCGCACCGTGTACCAGTCTTGCGGTTCGCCCCCGAGTCGCGGCCGATCCGCCGCCGGGCTCGCGCGGGCAGGAAGGTCGACCCGATGGCGCGCCGCTTCGTTACCCTCGACGTCTTCACCGAGCACCGCCTCGCCGGCAACCCGCTCGCCGTGGTGCTTGAGTCGGAGGGCCTCGACACGGCTGCGATGCAGGCCATCGCCCGAGAGTTCAACCTGTCCGAGACGGTGTTCGTGCTGCCACCCGCCGAGTCCCGCCACCGGGCGCGGGTGCGCATCTTCACCCCCGGCCGCGAGCTGCCCTTCGCGGGCCATCCGACGGTAGGCACCGCGGTGCTGCTGGCGCTGCAGGATCCCACCCGGGGCGATGCCCGCGCCTTCGGCCTGGAGGAAGAGATCGGGATCGTCCCCTGCGTGGTCGAGACCCTGGCGGACGGCAGCGGCGGCCGGGCGCGGTTCCGGCTGCCGATCCTGCCGGACTACCTCGGCCCCGGACCCGAGCCGGAGATCCTGGCGCCGCTGCTGGGCCTCCAACCCGGCGACATCGGCACCGGCCGGCACGCGCCGAGCCGCCACGGGATCGGCCCCCGCTTCACCTGCGTGCCGATCGCCTCCGTGGCGGCCCTCGACGCTGCCCGCCCGGCCCAGGCGCCGGAGCCGGGGGACGGCCTCTACCTCTACACGCCCGATCCCGAGGGAACGGGCCAGAGCTGGCGCGTGCGGATGTTCGCGCCGGATCTCGGCGTCCAGGAGGATCCCGCCACCGGCTCGGCGGCCTCCGCCTTCGCGGGGGTGCTGATGCAGTACGAGGCACTCGGTGACGGCACCCACGACGTGGCGATCCGCCAGGGCCAGGCCATGGGCCGGCCGAGCACGATCGCGCTCCAGCTCACCATCGCGGCGGGCGCGCTGCAGGGCGTGGAGATCGGCGGCGCGGCCGTGATCGTGTCGGATGGCAGCCTGCATGTCTGAGGGGTTCCGCAGCACCAAGCTGGCCGACGTGACGGCGCGGTTCGTGGAGCACGGCTGGGCGTTCCCGCGGGTGCACGAAGCGGCCATCGCGGCACATTGGCAGGATCGGATCACCCGCAGCCCCGGCATGTTCGACGGCACTGTCCTCCTGTGCTGCGCCCACGCAATCGTGGACGGGGTCGCCCGGCTCGACCTGTTCGCGACGCGCTATTCCACATTCACCTACTACCGGCATATCCGGCACGCCGATCCGCAGATCCGCAACGCCTTCGCGGCGATCGTCCCCTGGACGGCGGACGGCGCGGTGCTGCTCGGCGCGATGGGTGGCCACACGGCCAATGCCGGCCAGCTCTACTTCCCCTGCGGCACCCCGGACCCGGACGACGTGCGCGGCGACAGCGTCGACCTCGCCGGCAGCGCCGCCCGGGAACTCGCCGAGGAGACCGGCCTCGCGCTGCCGGAGGATGCCGCGACGGAATGGATCCTCCTCGAGGGCGAGAACCAGCTCGCCTTCCTGCGGCCCGTGCGGTTTCCGGAGCCGGCGACGGTGATCGAGGCCCGCATCGCGGATCATCTCCGCAGCGAGGCCGAGCCGGAACTGGCCGGGATGCGCAGCGTGCGCAGCACGGCGGAGATCGACTCTGCCCGCATGCCAGGCTTCGTGCGGGCCTATCTGGCGCAGGCCCTCGCGGCCTGATCGCGACGCATATGGGGAGCCGGCGATGACCGCGTCCGTAGCGATCCGCGGGGAATGATGTTGTTCGAAGTCGGCACAATACGGAGTTCTGTTTTATTGACCGCTCCGGACCCGGCCATAAACTCAGCCTGATCTCGGGATCGCCCGCACGTTGCTGGCGGGACACCAAGGCAGGCCCCATGCGCATCGCATTTTCCGCCCGTCCCGTCGGTCGCCGGCTGGCGATCGGCCTGCTGGCCCTCCTGGCCGTGGCACTAGCCCCCGCATCGCGTGCGGCCGAGCCGGTGGTCCTGCGCGTCGGCGACCAGAAGGGCGGGAACCGCTCGCTCCTCGAGAGCGCCGGCCTCGCGCAGGACCTGCCCTACCGGATCGAATGGTCGGAATTCCCCGCCGCCGCGCCGATCCTGGAGGCGCTCAACGCCGGCGCCCTCGATGTCGGCTATACCGGCGACCTGTCCTTCCTCACGGTCTACGCGGCCGGCGCTCCCATCAAGGCGATCGGCGGCACCAAGTCGGATCCCCGGACACAGGCCATCCTGGTCCGCGCGGATTCGCCGATCCGCTCGGCTGCCGACCTCAAGGGAAAGCGGCTGGCCGGCACGCGCGGCGGCTGGGGCCAGTTCCTGATCAGCGCGACGCTCGAGAAGGCCGGGATCGCGCCCGCGGAGGCCACCTTCGCGCCGCTCAATCCCGTCGACGCCAAGGTTGCGCTGATGGCGGGCTCTGTGGATGCCTGGGCGGTCTGGGAGCCCTATGTCTCGTTCGCGATGCTCAAGGATAAGGCCCGTCCGATCGCCGACGGGGAAGGCCTGAGCCCGACCATCACATTCATCGTCGCGTCGGACAAAGCCATCGGCGCCAAGCGGGCGGCCGTGCAGGATTTCCTGAACCGCCTGAACAAGGCGCGGCTGTGGTCGCTGGACCACCTCTCCGAATATGCCCGGAACACCGCCGGCCTGACCAGGCTGCCCGAGGATGTCCTGCGCACGGCCTATACGGCGCAGCGGACCAGCCCGATCGCCATCGATGACAACGTCGTGGCCGAGGTCCAGGCGGCGTCGGACCGTGCGACGCGCTACGGCATCCTGTCGAAGACGCTCGATGTCGGCCGGGCCGTGGACCGAAGTTTCACGGGCGCGGCGTCGAAGTGAGGGCTCCGTCCCGTCAATGGGCGGCGCAGCCATCCGCCGGCTGGCCGTAGCCGCTGTACACGACCCGGACCTTGCGCGCGCAACCGGCCGCCGCCTTCGGGGCCGCCACGGGGGCGACCTCAACCGGCTCCACCCGCAGAGTTGCGGCCACCGGCTGATCCTCGGATGTGGCCAGGGCGCGGCTCGCGCTCATCACGAACGGTGTGGCCACGAAGGACGAGACCGCGAGCGCGGCGAAGAGGGCGATGTTCTTGCGGCCGAAGGTGTCGAGCGTGCGAGCGGTGCGCATGGCTGGTCGTCCGATGTATTCAGTTCGGCAGCGCTGAGGTGCCGATATCCCCTGTTGCGCTGATAACTTGGCCGTCAGCTCGGCGGTTCCGGTTTATTGCCCAAAAACCGCCACGCTTGGGTGTCGTCGCGCACGTCGGTGCAGGGTTCAGAACAGCTTGCGGTACTGTACGAAGCCGGACTTCTCCGCGATCCGGTCGTAGAGCTGCATCGCGTCCGTGTTGGTCTCGTGCGTCAGCCAGTGGACCCGCGAGCAGCCGGCGGATTTCGCGGCTTCGTAGACGTGCTCGATGAGCCGCCGGCCGATCCCGAGGCCGCGGGTCCCGTCCGCCACGAACAGGTCCTGCAGGTAGCAATAGTCGCCGATCGTCCAGGCCGAGCGGTGGCGGATATGGTGGACGAGGCCGACCGCCTCGGCACCGCGCCAGGCCAGGGCGCCGTCGACCGGCTCGGCCGGATCGTTGAGGCGCGCCCAGGTGGTGTCGGTGACCGCCTCCGACAGGTCAACCTTGTAGAAGGCCTGATAGCCGCGCCAGAGGGGCAGCCATGCCGCCCGGTCGTCGGCGCCGATCGGGCGAATCGTGAGTGCTTCCGTGTCGGCGTTCATGAGGTTCTCCGGGTGGTCTCCGGTGGGATCGGATCACCATCCGCCCGGGCCGCGCAAGCCGGCCCGCCTTGCACCTGTCACCTTGCACCCCTGCCCGCCCGCACCTAAACCGACCCGCCAGCGGCCCAAGCCGCCGCGCGAGCCCGAGCCTCCGACAGCCATGTCCCAAAAGAAATCGTTCCAGGGTCTGATCCTGACGCTTCAGGAATTCTGGGCGGCGCAGGGCTGCGTGATCCTCCAGCCCTACGACATGGAGGTCGGCGCCGGCACGTTCCATCCGGCCACGACCCTGCGGGCGCTCGGCCCGAAGCCCTGGAAGGCGGCCTACGTCCAGCCCTCGCGCCGGCCCAAGGATGGCCGCTACGGCGAGAACCCCAACCGGCTCCAGCACTATTACCAGTTCCAGGTGATCCTGAAGCCGAACCCGCCGAATCTGCAGGAACTCTACCTCGCCTCGCTGAAGGCGATCGGGGTCGACCTGACGCTCCACGATATCCGCTTCGTCGAGGATGATTGGGAGAGCCCGACGCTCGGCGCCTGGGGCCTCGGCTGGGAATGCTGGTGCGACGGGATGGAAGTCTCCCAGTTCACCTACTTCCAGCAGGTCGCGGGCTTCGAATGCGCGCCGGTGGCGGGCGAGCTGACCTACGGGCTCGAGCGGCTCGCCATGTACGTCCAGGGCGTCGAGAACGTCTACGATCTCGACTTCAACGGTGCCGAGGGGCCGGACCGGATCACCTACGGCGACGTGTTCCTGCAGGCCGAGCAGGAATATTCCCGCCACAACTTCGAGGCGGCCGACACCGCGATGCTGTTCCGCCAGTTCACCGACGCGGAGTCCGCCTGCCGGTCCTATCTCGACGCGGGCGAGCCAGAGGCCGGCGCCAACAGCCAGCGCCACCGGATGGCGCAGCCAGCCTACGACCAGTGCATCAAGGCGAGCCACGTCTTCAACCTGCTCGACGCGCGCGGGGTGATCTCGGTGACCGAGCGCCAGAGCTACATTTTGCGGGTGCGGGAATTGGCCAAGGCCTGCGGCGCGGCGTGGTTGAGGACGGCCGCCGGGGGCGCGTGAGGCGGCGCGCTGGCTTTCTGCCGGGCCGCCGCTGACGCCCCAATCTGGTGTGCGAAAATGCGCCGACGTCTTTGCGAGCGCAGCGAAGCAACACAGTGTCGCGCTGCGCTGAACAGGGTCGCGCTGCCCTGGGTTGCTTCGCTGCGCTCGCGATGACGGAGCGGAGCCCCTGGCGCCCTCGCGCGTTGCAACCCCCGCCAACCGGCGCGCTCCGGCGCGTCCGCAGACGCGGGAATCCTGTGATGAAGAAGACGCTCCTCGCCCTCAGCCTTCTCGGCTTCGGCCTCGCCCCCGCGCTGGCGGCCGATCCCGGCCCGGAGGCGGTCGTGAAGAAGCTCTACGCCGAGCCGCACCCGAATCACTCGGCCGTCTACTCGAAGCGCCTGCAGGGCCTGTTCGACGCCGACGCCAAGCAGGCCAACGGGGCCACCGGCAACCTCGATTTCGACTACCGCCTCAACGGCGAGCCGCTGAAGCCCGACACCGTGAAGAGCCTGACCTTCAAGGAGGCCACGGAGGGCAAGGATCAGGCGAAGGTCACGGTGGAGCGCAAGGGCGGCGACGGCTCGAAGGCGATCGTCTACGACCTCGTGCGCGAGGATGGCGGCTGGAAGGTGTCGGACGCCCACGCGATCGGCGACCGCAAGTGGCAGCTCTCGACCATCCTGAAGGGCGAGGCGCACTGAGGCGGATCCCCGGCCCTCGACAGGGGTGCGGCGCGGCGATATGGCCGCGCCATGCCCGACCTCCTGCTCGAACTCCGCTCGGAAGAGATCCCCGCCCGCATGCAGCGGCGCGCGGCGGAGGATCTCAAGAAGCTCGTCACCGACGCCCTGGTGGCGCGCGGCTTCCTGTATGAGGGCGCCAAGGCGTTCTCGACGCCGCGCCGGCTGGCGCTGCACATCGCCGGCCTGCCCGCCCGGGGCGAGGCCGTGCGCGAGGAACGCCGCGGCCCGCGGGTCGGCGCCCCCGAGGCGGCCGTCCAGGGGTTCCTGAAGGGCGCGGGGCTGACGAGCCTCGATCAGGCCACGACCGTCACTGATCCCAAGAAGGGCGAATTCTACCTCGCGGTGATCGAGCGCCCCGGCCGCGAGACGCTGGACGTGCTGGCCGAGCTCCTGCCGGAGATCATCAAGAACTTCCCCTGGCCGAAATCCATGCGCTGGGGCGCGGCCTCGGCCGAGCCGGGCTCTTTGCGCTGGGTGCGCCCGCTGCAATCGATCGTCGCGACCTTCGGGCCGGAGACCGAGACGCCGGAGGTGGTGCCGTTCACGGTCGGCGGGATCACGGCCGGGACCGTGACCTACGGCCACCGCTTCCTGGCGCCCGAGCCGATCGAGGTGCGCCGGTTCGACGATTACATCCAGGCCCTGGAGCGCGCAAAAGTCGTCCTCGACCCGGAGCGGCGCAAGGACGTGATCCTGCACGACGCCCGCGACCTCGCCTTCGCCCGCGGCCTCGACCTCGTGGAGGACGAGGGGCTGCTGGACGAGGTGTCCGGTCTCGTGGAATGGCCGGTGGTGCTGATGGGCTCGTTCGACGAGAGCTTCCTCGACATCCCCGCCGAGGCGATCCGGGCGACGATCCGGGCGAACCAGAAGTGTTTCGTGCTGCGGAAAAGCGGTTCCGAGGATCTGGCTCCGGCCTTCATCCTGGTCTCGAACCTCGTCGCCTCGGATGGCGGGCAGGCGATCACCGCCGGCAACGAGCGGGTGGTCCGGGCGCGCCTGTCGGACGCGAAGTTCTTCTGGGAGACCGACAAGGCGACCCGCCTGGAGGATCGGCTGCCGAAGCTCGACACGATCGTCTTCCACGAGAAGCTCGGCACGCAGGGCGCGCGGATCGCCCGCATCGCCGCGCTGGCGAAGGACCTCGCGCCGCTGGTGGGGGCCGATCCAGAGTTGGCGGAGCGCGCGGCGCGCCTCGCCAAGGCCGACCTCGTTACCGAGATGGTCGGCGAGTTCCCCGAGCTTCAGGGGTTGATGGGTCGGAAATACGCGACGCTCCAGGGCCATCACGAGAGCGTCTGCGCGGCCATTGAGGAGCACTACAAGCCGGTGGGCCCCTCCGACCGGGTGCCGAGCGATCCCGTCTCGATCGCGGTGGCGCTCGCCGACAAGCTCGACACGCTGGCGGGGTTCTGGGCGATCGACGAGAAGCCGACGGGGAGCAAGGACCCGTTCGCCCTGCGCCGGGCGGCGCTGGGCGTGATCCGGCTGATCCTCGACCGCGGCCTGCGCCTGCGCCTGCTGGAGCAGGTCGGCGCGGCGGATCGCAGCCTCGCCGGGCGGGCCGGCGCCGACCCGCAGGACCTGCTCGGCTTCTTCGCCGACCGCCTCAAAGTCTACCTCCGCGACCAGGGCGCCCGCCACGACCTGATCGACGCCGTCTTCGCCCTGCCCGGCCAGGACGACCTGCTGATGGTGGTCCGCCGGGTCGAAGCCCTCGGGCAGTTCCTCGACACCGAGGACGGCAAGAACCTGCTCGCGGGCTACAAGCGCGCGGCCAACATCCTGCGGATCGAGGAGAAAAAGGATAACCGCGCCTACGACGCCGCGCCCGATTCTACCCTTGCAGCCGCGGGCGAGCCGGCCGAGCAGGCGCTGGCCGAGGCCCTGGCGAAGGCGCGGGAGACCGCCTCGGCCGCCGTCGCCCGCGAGGATTTTTCCGGCGCCATGCAGGCGCTCTCGACGCTGCGCGCGCCGGTGGACGCGTTCTTCCAGGACGTGACCGTCAACGCCCCCGATCCAAAACTCCGCGAGAACCGCCTGTTGCTGCTCAACGCGCTCCGCGCCGCGACCCGCGAGGTGGCGGAGTTCTCGAAGATCGAGGGGTGAAACGCGCCGCTCTCCCTCCCCCGCAGAGGGGGGAGGGAGACCCGCGCCTCATCCGTGATCGTGATGCCCGTCGATCTCCGGCAGGGTCAGCCCGAAATGGCGCACCAGATCGGCCACCTGCCCGGGGCTCAGCTGCCGCGGGTTGAGGTTGCGCAACAACAAATACAGCTTGGCGGTCTCCTCCAACTCCTCGGTGGCGAAGACCGCGCCCTCCAGGCTGTCGCCGGCCACCACCGGGCCGTGATTGGCGAGCAGCACCGAGCTGTACTTCCCCGCCAAGCCCCGGATCGCATCCGCCACCGCCGGGTCGCCGGGGCGGTAATAGGGCACCAGCGCCGTCCCGCCGGTGCGCATCAGGTAGTAGGGCGTCAGCGGCGGCAGCACCTGACGCGGGTCGATCTCCGGCAGCATCGAGACCGCGACCGCATGGGTCGAGTGCAGGTGGACGATGGCCTTGGCCTCGCTGCGGCTCTCGTAGAGTGCGCTGTGCAGCGGGATTTCCTTGGTAGGCTTGTCGCCCGAGACGAGGCGACCGGTCTCGTCCAGCCGCGCGATCCGTGCCGGGTCGAGGAAGCCGAGCGACGCGTTGGTCGGCGTCACGAGCCAGCCGCCATCGGGCAGGCGCAGGGAGATGTTGCCGGAGGAGCCCGGCGTCAGCCCGCGCTCGAACAGCGAGCGGCCGTAGCGGCAGATCTGTTCGCGCAACGCCGTCTCGCTCATGCGGTCGCTCCCTCGATCAGCTCGAATCCGAGATCAAGTCTCTTGGACGCCGGATCGTTCAGGCAGGCGGCGGCCTGACGGCCGATCTCCAGGCGCGGCGTGCGCACCGTCGACAGGGGCTGGGGCATCGCGGCGGCGAAGTCGAGCCCGTTGAAGCCGAACAGCGCGAGCCGCCCCGGCACCGCCAAATCCGCCGCCAGACAGGCGAAGTAGCCGCCGAGCGCCATGTCGTCGTTGGAGAAGTAGACTGCGTCGAGATCGGGCACGCGCGCCAGCAGCGCTTCGAGTCCAGCTCGGCCCGAGGCCGGTGATGACGGTCCGGGCCGGATTTCCCGACCCTGGAGCGCCAGCCCCGCTTCCCCCAGCGCGTGCTCGAACCCGGCGAGCCGCTTGCCTGCCCGCAGGTCGACCGTGAGATCGTGCCCGAGATAGGCGATCCGCCGGTAGCCGCGCGCGACGAGGTGCCGGGCGCTCGCCGCGCCCACGGCCCGGTTGGAGAAGCCGACCACGGCGTCGATCCCTTCTCCGTCCGTGTCGATCATCTCGACCACGCGGACGCCCCCGGCCTTGGCCAGGGCGACGGTGCCGGGAGTGTGCTCCAGCCCGGTGAGCAGCAGCGCCGCGGGCCGCCAGGACAGGAGCGCGGCAACCAGCGCCTCCTCCCGGTCCGGATCGTAATCGCTGACGCCGATCACGCAGGGGATGCCCTCGGCGTCCAGCGCCGCGGTCAGCCCGCGCAGCAGGTCGGGGAAGACCACGTTGGCCAGCGACGGGATCACGACCCCCACGAGCCGCGCGCTCGCTCCCTGCCCGGCGAGGCTGCCGGCGAGTCGGTTCGGCACGTAGCCGAGCCGGGCCACCGCCTCCGCCACCCGTTCGCCGGCGCGCTTCGAATAGGAGCCATGATTGCGCAGCACCCGCGAGACCGTGCTCTCGCCGAGACCGGCTTCCCGGGCGACGTCGGTGAGGGTCACGAGCCGCCCCGGCGGCGGGATGTCGTCCATGGCCCCGCTCTCCCGGCGCGGATTTTCTTGCGATGACAGCGCCAATGAGCCGGATGGATCCGGTCGTGCGCAGGTCTCCTCTCCCAGGCGGGCCACGATGTTCACACAACTGCGCCGACACTCTCTCCTCCCCCTTGTGGGGAGGAGTTGGAGGTGGGGGTGGTGCAGAAGGCACCGCTGCGCCTCATCCTGAACCACCCCTACCCCTGACCCCTCCCCGCAAGGGGAAGGGAAAAGCGCTTTCTTCTGAGGGTCGTCAGCCTCTGAGAGAAGTGTAAATCCGCAAGGCCGCACAGGCTAGGGCACGCGTTGCATCACCTGACATAGCGGCCTGCATTATTTCGCACAATCGGATTGGCAGCGCTGCCAAAAGGCGATATGGCACCGCCCAGCATCGCCCCACGAGCGGTGAAGACCACTATTCGTCCGTACTGAAACGATACGGGCGCGGGAGAACGCCCATGCCGGTCCAAGCCGCCCCGCTCGGGGGCGCCACCGCACCCGCGGACGAGAAGTCCGTCGCCGACCGCACCTACGCGCAGGTGTTCTGGCGGCTCGTGCCGTTCCTGATGCTCTGCTACGTGGTGGCGTATCTCGACCGGGTGAATGTCGGCTTCGCCAAGCTCCAGATGGCGCAGGAGCTGAAGTTCTCCGAGACGGTCTACGGGCTCGGCGCCGGCATCTTCTTCCTCGGCTACTTCCTGTTCGAGGTGCCCTCGAACGTGATCCTCCACCGGGTCGGTGCCCGGGTCTGGATCGCCCGGATCATGATCACCTGGGGGCTCATCTCCGGGGCGTTCCTGTTCGTGAACTCCGAATGGAGTTTCTACGGGATGCGCTTCCTGCTCGGCCTCGCCGAGGCCGGCTTCTATCCGGGCGTGATCCTCTACACGACCGCGTGGTTCCCGGCCCACCGCCGCGCCAGGGTGATCGCGGTGTTCATGGCGGCGATCCCGATCTCCGGCATCTTCGGCAACCCGCTGTCGGGCTGGATCATGGACGCGTTCAACGGCGCCCACGGCCTATCCGGCTGGCAGTGGATGTTCCTGATCGAGGCGGTGCCGGCGGTTCTGGTCGGCCTCGCGGTGTTCCTCTACCTCGACAACCGCCCCGCCGAGGCCAAGTGGCTGACCGAGTCCGAGAAGCGGCTCCTGGCGCACGACATCGCGGCCGACAACCAGGGCAAGGAATCGAGCCCGCACTCGATTGCCACCGTGTTCCGCAACGGGCGCGTGTGGTTCATGAGCCTGATCTACTTCGCCTTCGTTACCGGCCAGTACGGGCTGACCTTCTGGATGCCGACGATCGTCAAGGCGTCGGGCGTGCAGGGCAACTTCCACATCGGCCTGATCAGCGCGATCCCGTTCCTCTGCGCGGCGGTGGTGATGGTCCTGCTGGGGCTCTCCGCCGACCGGATGCGCGAGCGGCGCTGGCACCTGATCATCCCGGCTTTGATCGGTGCTGCCGGCTTCGTGGTCTCGGCCAATGCCGGCTCGACGACGCTCGCCATCGCGGCGCTCTCGGTGGCGGCGGCCGGCGTGCTGACCTGCTCGCCCCTGTTCTGGTCGCTGCCGACGGCGTTCCTGAGCGGCGCGGGCGCGGCAGCCGGGATCGCGCTGATCAACTCTGTGGGGAATCTGGCGGGTTTCGTCAGCCCCTACGTGATCGGCGCCCTGCGCGATGCCACCGGCAGCACCGCCGCAGGCCTCTATGCGCTCGCCGTGATGCTGGTGGTGGGCGCGGCCTGCGTGTTCGTCACGCCGGCGCGGATGGTGAATCGCTGAGGCCTTTCCCCTCCCCCCCTGCGGGGGGGGAAAGGGGTGGGGGTAGTGCAGAACCCAGCTCGGTGGTGCCACCTGCACCACCCCCACCTCCAACTCCTCCCCACAAGGGGGAGGAGAGCGCGTCGAGCTTGATGACGGGGCGCCAGCCGTACCGGCTATGGAATCCAAGAGGGCACCCATGATGACCGACACCCCCACCTGCCGCGCCGCGGTGATCGGCCTGGGCTCGATGGGCTCCGGCATGGCCGGCTCGCTCCTGCGGGCAGGCTTTTCCGTCGCCGCCTGCGACGTGAACCCGGAGGCGGTGGCCCGCTTTGAAGCGGCCGGCGGCCGCGCCGCCGCGAACCCGGCCGAGGCGGCGCGGGACGCCGACGTGGTGGTGAGCGTCGTCGTCAACGCCGCCCAGACCGAGGCGGTGCTGTTCGGTGAGAACGGCGCCGCCGCCGCGATGTCGGAGGGCGCGGTGTTCGTCTCCTCCGCCACCATGGATCCGGCCGTCGCCCGGGCGCTCGCGGCGAGGCTCGAGGCCACCGGCCACCATTACCTCGACGCCCCGATGAGCGGCGGCGCCGCCCGCGCGGCCAATGGCGGCCTGACCTTCCTGGCCTCGGGCTCGGCGGAGGCCTTCGCCAAGGCGCGGCCCGCCCTCGATGCCATGGCGGGCACCCTCTACGAGCTCGGCGACGCGGCCGGTCAGGGCGCGGCCTTCAAGATGATCAACCAGCTGCTCGCGGGCGTCCACATCGCCGCCGCCTGCGAGGCGATGGCCTTCGCGGCCAAGCAGGGCCTCGACCTCGCCCGCGTCTATGAGGTGATCACCAAGTCGGCCGGCAATTCCTGGATGTTCGAGAACCGGGTGCCGCACATCCTCGATGCCGATTACAGCCCGAAGAGCGCCGTCGACATCTTCGTGAAGGATCTCGGCATCGTGCAGGACATGGCCCGGGCCGAGAAGTACCCGGTCCCGGTGGCGGCGGCAGCGCTGCAGATGTTCCTGATGGCGTCGGGCGCCGGCATGGGCCGGGACGACGATGCCTCCGTGGCGCGGCTCTACGCGCAGGTCTCGGGGGCGACGCTCCCGGGCCAGAAGTAGCCGGATCGAGCGCAGGGAGTTCGAAAACAATGCCGCGCTTTGCCGCCAACCTCAGTCTGATGTTCAACGAGGTGCCATTCCTCGACCGGTTCGAGGCGGCGTCTCGGGCCGGGTTCGACGCCGTCGAGTTCCTGTTCCCCTACGAGCACCCGGCCGAAGCGATCGGCGAGCGGCTCCGGGCGAACGGTTTGACCCAGGCGCTGTTCAACCTGCCGCCGGGCGATTTCGCCAAGGGCGAGCGGGGCTTGGCGGCGTTTCCTGAGCGGTTCGATGAGCTGAAGGCGGGGGTCGACACCGCGCTCCGCTATGCCGAGGCGACCGGCGTCGGCCGCCTCCACCTGATGGCGGGCCTTGCCCCCTGGGACGACCCGCGCGCCATCGACTCCTACCGCCGGGCGGTCACCTGGACGGCGGAGCGGCTGGCCCCCGCCGGCCTCGACCTCGTCCTGGAGCCGATCAACGGCCGGAACATGCCGGGCTATTTCCTCAACGACTTCGGCCGGGCGGCGGACCTGATCCGTGAGCTGGCCCTGCCGAACCTGAAGCTTCAGTTCGACCTCTACCATTGCCAGATCCTGCACGGCGACGTGACCATGCGGCTGCGCGCGCTGATGCCGATCATCGGCCACGTCCAGACCGCGAGCGTGCCCGAGCGGCACGAGCCCGGCACAGGCGAGATGGCCGATTTTTTCCTGTTCGATGAGCTGGACCGGCTCGGATACCGCGGCTTCGTCGGCTGCGAGTACATCCCGGCCGCCGACACCGTTGCGGGCCTCAACTGGCTCGCCGCCTACAGAGGGAACGCCCGATGAGCCTTGCCCTGGGATGCGTCGCCGACGACTATACGGGCGCCTCGGACCTCGCCAACACCTTGACCAAGGCGGGCCTGCGCACGATCCAGACCATCGGCATACCGGCCGATGACCGCGCCCTGCCGGAGGCCGACGCGGTGGTGGTGGCGCTCAAGAGCCGCTCGATCCCATCCGATCAGGCCGTGGCGCGCTCCCGCGAGGCGGAAGCCTGGCTGCGGGCCCGGGGCGCCGCCCACGTGATGTTCAAGGTCTGCTCGACCTTCGACTCGACGGATGCCGGCAATATCGGCCCGGTGATGGACGCGCTGCGGACGGAGGCCGGCGAGGCGATCGCGCTGGTGACGCCCGCCTTCCCGGAGACGGGGCGGAGCGTCTACCAGGGCAACCTGTTCGTCGGGTCCGTGCCGCTGAACGAGAGCCCGCTCAAGGACCACCCGCTCAACCCGATGCGCGACGCCAACCTCGTGCGCGTGCTCGCCCGCCAGAGCGCGAGCCCCGTCGGCCTGATCGACACCGCCACGGTCGCCAAGGGCGCCGAGGCTGTGGCGGCCCGCCTCGATGTGCTCGCCGCCGAGGGCAAGGGGGCGGCCATCGCGGACGCGATCTTCGACAGCGACCTCGAAGTGCTCGGCCGGGCGATCATCGGCCGAAAATTCTCGGTCGGGGCGTCCGGTCTGGGACTCGGCCTCGCCCGCGCGCTGGCGGCCGACGGGCGCGGTACGAAGGACGCCGCCGGTGCTGCCGTCGGCGAGCCGGTGGGGGGAACCTCTGCGTGCCTCGCCGGCAGCTGCTCGCAGGCGACGCTCCAGCAGGTCGCGGCCGCGGAGGCGATCATGCCGGTGCTGCGCCTCGACCCGGCGCGGCTGCTGGCCGGCGCCAACGTGGTCGCCGAGGCCCTGGCCTTTGCCGAGGAACGCCTCGCCGCCGGCCCGGTGCTGATCGCCACCTCCGCGTCCCCCGAGGCGGTGCGCGCGCTTCAGGCGCAGCACGGGGTCGATGCGGCCGGTCACGCCATCGAGGCGGCGCTGGCCGCGATCGCCGAAGGCCTCGTCGCCCGTGGCGTCCGCCGGCTCGTGGTGGCGGGCGGCGAGACCTCGGGCGCGGTGGTCGACCGGCTGGGCCTCACCGCCTTCCTGCTCGGCCCCGAGATCGCCGCGGGCGTTCCGGTTCTGCGCACCGCCGGTCGGCCCGAGCCGATGCTGCTCGCCCTGAAATCCGGCAATTTCGGCGGCGCCGACTTCTTCGGCCGCGCCCTCGACATGATGCGATGAACGGGTTTCCAAAGGGACCCCGTCCCTTTGGTGGGGTGTCGGGGTGAAACCCCGGCCTACGGATCCTGGGCCCGCGAGGAGCCCAGGATCCGTACAGCAGGGCTCTGCCCTGCACCCGCCAAAGGACACGTCCTTTGGAATCCCATGACGTTTTTCGGGAGGATTTCATGCACGCCCTGATTCTCGGCGCCGCCGGCATGATCGGCCGCCGCCTCGTGGACGCCCTGGTGACGGAGAACCAGGTCGGCGGGGAGCCGCTCACCGCCCTCACCCTGCTTGATGTGGTGCCGCCCGCGGCACCGGAGGGCTTCTCCGGCCCGGTCCGGGCCGAGGCCGCCGACCTCACGGCGCCCGGCGCCGCCGAGGCCGCCATCGCCGAGCGGCCGGGGGTGATCTTCCACCTTGCCGCCGTGGTCTCGGGCGAGGCCGAGGCCAATCTCGAACTCGGCTACCGGGTCAATCTCGACGGTACGCGCCTGCTCCTCGACGCGATCCGCATGGCCAATGCTGCGGACGGTTACCGGCCGAAGCTGGTCTTCACCTCCTCGCTCGCGGTGTTCGGGCCGCCCTTCCCCAAGGTGATCCCGGACGACCACATCCTGCGCCCCGCCTCCTCGTACGGCGTGCAGAAGGCCATGGGCGAGTTGATGCTCGCCGACTACGCGCGCCGCGGCTTCCTCGACGGGATCGGCCTGCGGCTGCCGACCATCTGCGTGCGGCCGGGCAAGCCCAATAAGGCGGCTTCGGGCTTCTTCTCAGGCATCATCCGCGAGCCGCTCGCCGGCCAGGAGGCGATCCTGCCGGTGCCCGATACGGTACGGCACTGGTTCGCCAGCCCCGCCGCGGCGGTGGGCTTCCTGATTCATGCGGCCGGGCTCGACCTCGCGGCGATCGGCCCGCGGGTCAGCCTGACCATGCCGGGCGTCTCGGCGACGGTGGCGGAGGAGATCGAGGCCCTGCGCCGGGCGGCGGGCGACAAGGCCGTGGCGCTGATCCAGCGCGCGCCCGACGCCACGATCGCGCGGATCGTCGGCTCCTGGCCGGAGGCGTTCGAGCCGGAGGCGGCGCTGGCCCTGGGCTTCCGGGCCGATGCATCCTTCGACGCGATCGTGGCCCAGCACGTGGCGGAGTTCCACGGCGGCTGAAGCTCAGACGAGGGCGGAGCGGATGTCGGTCTGCGGGAAGTCGTCGCCGACATAGAGCAGCGGCACGCCGTGCACCTGCGCGCAGGCATAGGCGAAGCAGTCGCCGAGGTTCAGGCGCGCCGGGTGGCGGCCCTTGCCGTAGCGGGTGTGCGCAGCAACGGCGATGCGGATTTCTGCGACGCCAAGGGAAACCAGCGCGATATCGACCGTCCCACAGAAGCCGTTCACGATGCCCTCGGCGGTTTCGGGTGACACCGACTCAATGCGGGCCAACGCCAGGATGGCCTCGAACAGGGCAAGGGCGCTCGTCAGACGCCGTGGGGCTTGGCGGAGACAATCCGCCACCCGTTCGTAATCCGCCTCGCGGCACAGGATTGCGACGATTGCCGAGGCATCGATAAACATCAGTCTTCGTAGAGACTGTCGTAGAAGGCCTTATCGGCCTTGAGCCCCGTCGCCGGGTAGGCAGCCAGTGCATCCTGGAGCGGTTTGATCTTCGCCAGGAAATCAGCCAGCGACTCCTCGCGCCGACCCAACTCGTTCGTGAGCGCGAGTCGCACCGCCTCGGTCTTGCTCACGCCGGCCCGCGATGCCAGCTTCTCGGCCAGCTGATTCACCTCTTCGCTGCGGATGTTGAGCGGCATTGCAGCCTCCGTGTAGACACGGGAGGCTAGTGTCTACACATCGCTGCCGCAAGCTGGCCGCCGCACGACGGCTTGACCGTCCCAAAGGATTCCGATGACCCGCCTCGACGAGGCCCGCGCCGCACTGAAAAAGACCTTCGGCTACGAGGATTTCCGGCCCGGGCAGGACGAGGTGATCGGCGCGGTGCTGGACGGCGCCGACGTGTTTGCCGTCATGCCCACGGGCTCGGGCAAGTCGATGACCTACCAGCTTCCGGCTCTGGTTGATCCGGGGCTGACCGTGGTGGTCTCGCCGCTGATCGCGCTGATGCACGATCAGGTGCAGCAAATGAAGAGCGTCGGTGTCGAGGCCGCGACCCTCAACTCCAGTGTGACGGAATCCGACTCGCGCGAGACGTGGCGGATGCTGCGCTCGGGCGAGTTGCGGCTGCTGTTCGTGTCGCCTGAGCGCCTGCTGATGGAGGGCTGCATCGAGGCCCTGCGCGGCGCCGGCGTCCGGCGGCTGGCGGTGGACGAGGCGCATTGCGTCTCGCAATGGGGCCACGATTTCCGGCCCGAATACCGGGAGATCGCCCGGGCCCGGACGACGCTGGGCAACATCCAGACCCTGGCGCTCACCGCCACCGCCGACGCGGCGACCCGGGCCGAGATCGCCGAGCGGCTGTTCCCGCAGGGCCGCCCGCCGAAGATCTTCGTTCACTCCTTCGACCGGCCGAACATCCGGCTGACCTTCCAGCCCAAGGACAACCCGGCCCGGCAGATCGAGCGGTTCCTCAAGCACCGAAGGGCGGAGAGCGGGATCATCTACTGCTCGTCGCGCAAGCGCACCGAGCAGCTGGCCGAGACGCTCAAGAAGGATGGGTTCGACGCCCTGCCCTACCATGCCGGCCTCGACCAGGCGACGCGGATGGCGAACCAGGACCGGTTCCTACAGGAGGACGGGGTGGTGATGACCGCCACCATCGCCTTCGGCATGGGCATCAACAAGCCGGACGTGCGCTTCGTCTGCCATGCCGACATGCCCAACAACGTCGAGGGCTACTACCAGGAGATCGGCCGCGCCGGCCGCGACGGGCTGCCGGCCGACACGCTGACCCTCTACGGGCTCGACGACATGGCTTTGCGCCGCCGCCAGATCGACGAGAAGGAGATCTCCGACGAGCGCCGCCGGGTCGAGCGCCGCAAGCTCGAGGCGATGATCACCCTGTGCGAGGGCGCCACCTGCCGGCGCCAGTCGCTGCTCGCCTATTTCGGCGAGATCAGCGAGCCCTGCGGCCGCTGCGACCTGTGCCGCGGCGGCGTCACCCTGGTGGACGGGACGGTCTCGGCCCAGAAGATCCTCTCGGCGATCGTGCGCACCGGCCAGCGCTTCGGCGCGGCCTATATCTGCGACGTGGTCCACGGCAAGGAGAGCGAGCAGATCCGCCGCAACGGGCATACCAGCCTCAAGACCTTCGGGGTCGGCGCCGACAAACCGGTGGCGGCGTGGCGGGCGATCCTGCGCCAGCTCTTCGCGGGTAGGGCGATCGCCGAGAATGCCGATGGCTACGGCGGCCTGTCTCTGACCGCGAAGGGGGAGGCGATCCTGTACGGGCGGGAGCCGGTCCAGCTCCGGCCCGATCCGGAGAAGGCGGAGCCCCGCGAGCGCCGCCGCGCCGCGCCGCGGGAGGACGGGGAGATCACCCTGTCCGAGACCGACGAGGCCCTGTTCCAGCACCTGCGCGGCCTGCGGGCCACCCTGGCCCGGGCCGAGGGGATCGCGGCCTTCATGGTGTTTCCCGACCGCACGCTGATCGAGATGGCCCGCCAGAAGCCCGTCGATCTCTGGGCCCTGCGCACGGTCCACGGGGTCGGCGAGCGCAAGCGCGAGGCCTATGGCGAGCGGTTCGTGGCGGCGATCGCCGAGTTCCTGGCGCATCCTCCGGCCCTGTGAACCGGCGAGCCGGTTCGTGTAGGCAGAGGGCCCTCAACCGAATCGATCGGACCCATCATTTCCGTTTCTGCACCCACCGCCGAGACCCTGGCCCAGGACCGTCCGGACGAGACCGCACCCCGAACCGGCGCCTCCCGGCCGCGGCCCCTGACCGCCCGCATCGTGTTCTATCTGCCGGGCTTCGACCCGCGGGATCCCGAGGTCTACTGGGGCCTGTTCCGTCGCGAGGCCCGCCTCACCGCGTCCCGGCGCGGCGCCGAGATCGCGGTCGGCGATCCGGTCCGCTCGGCGGACGGGCTCGAACTCGCCTGGACCGCGCGGTCGCGCGGCGTCACCACGCGCACCATCCTCCTGCGCTGGGAGGACATCGTCCGCGCGCGCTTCCCGCAGCCGGACTGGGCGCGCCTCCGGGGCGTCCCGACCCTGCTCTGGCGGCTGTGGCGGTCGGGCTACGCGGCCGACCTGCGCCGAGAGGGCTGGCGCTTCTCCACGGTGATCTTCGGCGTCCACGCGATCTATCTCGCGCTGGTCCTCCTCAGCCTCGCCGTCGCGGGGGGGCTCGCCGGCCTGGTACCGGCCGCGCTGCAGCCCTGGCCCCTGCTGGCGGTGCCGCCCCTGGCCTACGGGATCCTCATCGGGCTGGTGCGGGCGACCCGCGGCAAGCCCTTCTATGTTCCCCACCTCGTGGACGACACCGCCTTCACCCACGCCTACGCGGCCGGCGGGGCGCCCGAGGTCGCGCCGCGCCTCGACGCCTTCGCGGCCCGCATCCAAGCCGCCGAGGGCGAGGCCGACGAGGTGGTGGTGGTCGGGCATTCCTCGTCGAGCTTCCTCGGGATCGAGGTGCTGGATCGGGTGCTCGCCCGCGATCCCGCCTTCGGCACCCGCGGGACGCCGGTCACCTTCGTGAGCATTGGCAGCGTCATCCCCTGGCTCGGCCTCGACCCGGCCGCGCAGGAATTCCGCGACGCGCTCCTGCGCTTCGGCCGGGCGCGGCAGATCGGTTGGATCGATGTGCGCGCCCCGTGGGACTGGCTGTCGATCCACGGGAAGAACCCGCTGGACGCCTGCGCCCTGACCCCGCCGGATCCCGAACGCCCGGCCGTGCTCGGGGTGATGATCAATGATCTGATCACGGGCGCCGACGTGCGCCGTCGGCAGTGGAACCTGTTTCAGATGCATTTCCAGCTGCTCATGGCGAGCCAGAGCGTGGACGGCTTCGACTATCTCGACCTGATGACGGGCCCTGACCCGGTCCACACCCTTGCGTCCCGGTGCCGGGAGAGTGATCGCGCCCGGCCGCCGGCTGACCAGTCTAGCCTCTGACCCGGGGGACCGGGGCGCTGTACCGGGCCGCACAGCGGCTGGGGAGCCCGCGCGCCGGAATACCTGCGGATGTTGCCAGGGTGGGCGCTTCCGCTCTAGAGCCGGGGCAACCTCGATCCCGGCCCGGTCCGGGCTCGCCGCGGCAATCGTCTTTCGGGACGGGCCGCTCTTTGCCGAGACCGCCGCATGTTCCGCAACGACGTTCCGATCACCCCCGAACTCGTGGCCCAGCACGGCCTGACGCCGGACGAGTACGCGCGCTTCCGCGGCCTGATCGGGCGCGACCCGACGCTGACCGAACTCGGCATCGTCTCGGCGATGTGGAACGAGCATTGTTCCTACAAATCCTCCCGCAAGCATCTGCGCGGGCTGCCGACCTCGGCGCCGTGGGTGATCCAGGGGCCGGGCGAGAATGCCGGCGTCATCGACATCGGCGACGGCCATGCCTGCGTCTTCAAGATGGAGAGCCACAACCACCCGAGCTACATCGAGCCCTATCAGGGTGCGGCGACGGGGGTCGGCGGCATCCTGCGCGACGTCTTCACCATGGGCGCGCGGCCGATCGCGGCGCTCAACGCCCTGCGCTTCGGCTCCCCGGACCATCCGCGCACGCGCGCCCTCGTCTCGGGCGTCGTGGCGGGCGTCGGCGGCTACGGTAATTCCTTCGGCGTGCCGACCGTTGGCGGCCTGACCGGCTTCCACAAGCGCTACGACGGCAACATCCTGGTCAACGCCATGGCGGTGGGGCTGGCCCGCACCGACGGCATCTTCTACGCGGCCGCCGCCGGCGTCGGGAATCCGATCGTCTATCTCGGCTCCAAGACCGGCCGCGACGGCATCCACGGCGCCACCATGGCGTCGGCCGAGTTCGACGAGGAATCCGAGTCGAAGCGCCCGACCGTGCAGGTCGGCGACCCCTTCGCCGAGAAGCTTCTGCTCGAAGCCTGCCTGGAGCTGATGGCCTCGGGCGCGGTCATCGCCATCCAGGACATGGGCGCGGCGGGCCTCACCTGCTCGGCGGTCGAGATGGGCGCCAAGGGCGACCTCGGCGTCGAGCTCGACATCGACAAGGTGCCGGCCCGCGAAGAGGGCATGACCCCCTACGAGATGATGCTCTCCGAGAGCCAGGAGCGCATGCTCATGGTGCTCAAGCCCGGCATGGAGGCGCAGGCCCAGGCGATCTTCGTGAAATGGGGCCTCGACTTCGCGGTGATCGGCCGGACCACCGACACGCTGCGCTTCGTCATCAAGTGGCACGGCGAGACCGTGGCCGACCTGCCGATCAAGGAACTCGGCGACGAGGCCCCGCTCTATGACCGGCCGCATCTGGCCAACACCCACCAGCCGGTGATCGCGGCCGCCGATGTCCCGGCCCCAGCCTCCCTCACCGACGCGCTGAAGCGCCTCGTCAGCTCCCCCGACCTGTCGTCCAAGCGCTGGGTCTACGAGCAGTACGACCACTTCATCTTAGGCAACACCGTGCAGAAGCCCGGCGGCGACGCCGCGATCGTCCGGGTCGAGGACGGGCCGAAAGGCCTCGCGCTGACCTGCGACGTGACCCCGCGCTACTGCGAGGCCGACCCGGTCGAGGGCGGCCGGCAGGCGGTCGCCGAGGCGTGGCGCAACATCACCGCGGTGGGAGCCAAGCCGCTCGCCATCACCGACAACCTCAACTTCGGCAATCCCGAGAAGCCCGAGGTGATGGGCCAGCTCGTCGGCTGCCTCCAGGGCATCGGCGAGGCCTGCCGGGCGCTGGACTTCCCGGTCGTGTCCGGCAACGTCTCGCTCTACAACGAGACCAACGGCGTTGGCATCCTGCCGACTCCGACCATCGGCGGCGTCGGCGTGCTGGACGACGTGGCGCGCCACGCCACGATCGCCCTGAAGCGGGAGGGCGACGTTCTGGTGCTGATCGGGGCGAGCGAGGGCTGGCTCGGCCAGTCGAGCTACCTGTCGGTGATCGAGGGCCGTGAGGACGGGGCACCGCCCCCGGTGGACCTCGCCCTGGAGCGCCGCAACGGCGATTTCGTCCGCGGCCTGATCCAGGCGGGCACCGTCGACACGGTCCACGACCTCGCGGATGGCGGCCTCGCCGTGGCGCTCGCCGAGATGGCCATGGCGGGCCGGATCGGCGCGGCGCTCTCCGACGTGCCGGTGGACCTGCCGCCCCACGCCTACCTGTTCGGCGAGGATCAGGGCCGCTACCTGCTGGCGGTCCGCCCGGAGGCGGCCACCGATCTCCTCTCGGCCGCAGCGGCCCAGGGCGTGGCGGCGGCGTCGATCGGCGTCGCGGGCTCCGACCGTTTGACCCTGCCGGGCGGCGAGACCATATCGCTCGCCGACCTGAATGCGGCGCACGAGGGCTGGCTGCCCGCCTACATGGCGAGCCAGCCGGCCGCGCCCGCGTCCTGAACCCAAGAAGCCCAGGAGTTTCCCGATGCCGATGGATGCGGGCGAGATCGAGCGCATGATCCGCGAGGCCCTGCCGGACGCGCAGGTGGAGATCCGCGACCTCGCGGGGGACGGCGACCATTACGCCGCCACCGTCCTGTCGGCGGCCTTCAAGGGCAAGACCCGGGTGGTGCAGCACCAGATGGTCTACGGCGCCCTCCAGGGCCGGATGGGCGGCGTGCTCCACGCCCTTGCGCTGACCACGGGTGTCCCGCAGGATTGAGCCTTCTCGCGGGAGCGCTCCCGATGGACCGACCGAGTCTCTACGACGACGACATCGTGACCTGGGCCGAGGAGCAGGCGGCGGCCCTGCGCGCGCTTGCTGCCCGTAGCGATCTCTCGAACGTCGTCGATTGGGAGAACGTGATCGAGGAGATCGAGACCTTGGGCCGGTCAGAGATCCACGGCGTCGAGAGTCTTCTGCTGCAGACCCTCGTGCACGTGCTCAAATACGTGTCTGCTCCGGCAGCGCAATCGACCCGCTCGTGGCGCGCCGAGGTCGTGGCATTCCAGAGTGCAGCGCGTCGGAACTACAAGCGGGCGATGCGGCAGCGGATCGATTGGCAGGCGCTCTGGCGGGATGCGCGGGCGAATGCCGACGTGCAGTTGAAGGTCCATGGCGATAAGCTCGTGGGCGGGCTGCCGGAGACGTTGCCCTTCGAACCGGAAGAGCTGCTGGCGTCGGACTTCGACATGGACGTGGCGCTGGAACGCCTTGCCGCGGCGTTGAAATCCACGGCCGACCATCACTAAATCAGCACCAGAAATAAGGATCACTCGATGACCGACGCAAACACAACCATCCAGAACGAGATCGCCTCCCAGGACGTGGTGGTGTTCATGAAGGGCACGCCGCAGATGCCGCAATGCGGCTTCTCGGGGCAGGTGGTGCAGATCCTCAATTACCTCGGCGTGCCGTTCAAGGGCGTGAACGTGCTGGCCGATCAGGAGATCCGCGAGGGCATCAAGGCCTTCTCGAACTGGCCGACCATCCCGCAGATCTACGTGAAGGGCGAGTTCGTCGGCGGCTGCGACATCACCCGCGAGATGTTCCAGTCCGGCGAGCTGCAGACCTTCCTGTCCGAGAAGGGCATCCCGGTGAAGACCGCCGCCGCCTGATTTTTTGGGATTTGGCACGATGGATGAGGGCGCCTGCGGGCGCCCTTTTTCGTGGGCGCGGCGCAGGGATCAGCGCGGCTCCCGCGCCACGAACAGCGCGACGCAGCCGACGACCGTGATCTCCACCGACCGGAAGCGCTGGTCCAGCGCCGCGCGCAGGTCCGGCAGGGTGTCGGCGGCGTTCGAGAACACCCCCTTGCGGTTGTAGACCCGCATCAGCGCCCGCGCCGCACCCGTGGTCGGGACGCCGCCCGACAGGATCGTGGCGCCGAACACCACGCCGTCGGCGGCCAGGCACGGGCGCACCGTATCGAAGGCCCTCGCCTTCGCGGCGATGTCACCCGGCAGGCAGTGCAGCAGGTAGGTCATCCCAATCGAGTCGAACGGGGCGATGCCGGTGGCCGGGCCGCCGAGCACGTCGATGCGGTAGGTCTCGGGCCGGTAGCGCGCGATCCGCTGGGCCGCGTAGGCGAGGCTATCGGCGTTGAGGTCGATCAGGCCGATCCGCGGCGCTGGTGTCGGGAACCGGCACCGGTCGAGATACCACCCGGTCCCGACGCCGACATCGCAATGCGCCACGCCGGCGTGCCGGTCGTAGAGATCCAGGATCCTAGCCGTGGGGCAGCGCCAGATCAGCGGGTTCGAGAGCCGCAGCACGACGAGATCGTAGATCCGCAGGGTGCGCGGGTTGTAGATCGCCTGCCCGGCCTGCGTGTCGGTCGCCATGGCTCTCCGTGGGGTCAGCTGTCGCCGGCGCGCATTCGCATTCGCCGGCGGGATCGCCTATATCAGACCCTTTCCAATCGTATGGATCGTTTGAACGCCATGGCGACGCCGTCGCTCGACAGCGCCCGCGCGGCCGATGCCGCGATCGAGAAGGCGCCTGATTTCCTCCCCGAGGCGCTGCCCGGCCGCCGGCCCTCGCTGGTCGGCCTGACCCGCGACGCCCTCAAGGCGCAGCTCGTCGCCATGGGCGTGCCCGAGCGCGAGAGCCGGATGCGCGCGGGCCAGATCTGGCACTGGGTCAATTTCCGCGGGGCCTCCGACTTCGCCGAGATGACCAATGTCGGCAAGGCGCTGAAGGCGCAGCTCGCCGAGCACTTCACCCTGGAGCGGCCCGAGGTCGCGAGCCGGCAGGTCTCCCGCGACGGCACCCGCAAGTGGCTGCTGCGCATGGCGCCGACCAACCGGCAGGAGCACAACCGCGGCGCCGAGATCGAGTGCGTCTATATCCCGGGCCCGGACCGGGGTACGCTCTGCGTGTCCTCCCAGGTCGGCTGCACGCTCACCTGCTCGTTCTGCCACACCGGCACGCAGCGCCTCGTGCGCAACCTGTCGGCCGCCGAGATCGTTCAGCAGCTCGTCACCGCCCGGGACGAGCTCGGCGACTGGCCCGGCCAGATGCCGAGCCGCGACGCGGGCGGCTCCGGCGAGGTCGGCCGGCTCGTGACCAACATCGTGTTCATGGGCATGGGCGAGCCCCTCTACAATCTCGACGCCGTGGTCGACGCGGTGGGGGTGATGTCGGACCAGGAGGGGCTCGGCCTGTCCCGGCGGCGGATCACGGTCTCGACCTCGGGGGTCGTGCCGCAGATCCCGCGGCTCGGCGAGCAGGCCAACGCCATGCTGGCGATCTCGCTGCACGCCGTGCGCGACGACCTGCGCAACGAGCTGGTGCCGCTCAACCGCAAGTACCCGATCGCCGAGCTGCTCGCCGCCTGCCGCGCCTATCCCGGCCTGAGCAACGCCCGCCGGATCACCTTCGAGTACGTGATGCTCAAGGGCGTCAACGATTCGGACGCGGATGCGCGGGAGCTGGTCCGCCTGCTCAAGGGCATCCCGGCCAAGATCAACCTGATCCCGTTCAACCCCTGGCCGGGCAGCCGCTACGAGTGCTCCGACTGGGACCGGATCGAGCGCTTCTCCGAGATCGTGTTCAACGCCGGTTACGCCTCGCCGGTGCGCACGCCCCGCGGCCGGGACATCTTGGCGGCCTGCGGCCAGCTCAAGAGCGAGACCGAGAAGCTGCGCGCCCGCGCCCGGCTGATGCAGGAGGAGGGCATCGGCGTGGAGAGCTTCTACGCCGGCGCCGACGATTGACGCCCGTCCTCGCGAGCGCAGCGAAGCAATCCCGCAGCGTCACGCGCACCGATGGCGCCCAGCCCTGGATCGCTTCGCTACGCGCGCGATGACGGTGCGGCTCACGCCGCGAACCGCCGCGCCTCCGCCCGCTGCAGAGCCGGCTCCTGGGTGCCGACCCATTCCGTCCGGTGCCGCGGCAGGGCCTCCGGGTGCTCGGCCTGGAGCCACGTGATCATCGCCTCGCGGACCACGCAACGCAGGTCCCAGGCCTGGGGCGCATTGCGGGCGCTCACCAGCATCCGGATCTCGATGGTCGATTCCTTCGCGTCCGAGACCTGGAGGTTCACCACCTTGCCGTCCCACAGGGGTGTGGCTCTGGCGATCTCGGTCAGCTTCTCGCGCATCGCCGCCACCGGGGCGCGGTGATCGACGTAGAGGAACACGCTGCCGATCAGCGAGGCGCCGTCCCGGGTCCAGTTCTGGAACGGCTTCTGGATGAAGTAGGTCAGGGGCAGCACCAGCCGGCGCCAGTCCCAGAGCCGGACCACCACGTAGGTCGCGGTGATCTCCTCCACCCAGCCCCACTCGTTCTCGACGATCACCGCGTCCTCGATCCGGATCGGCTGCGTGATCGCGATCTGGATCCCGGCCACGAGGTTCGACAGGACCGGCTGCATGGCCAGGCCGAGGACCAGACCCGCCGCGCCCGCCGAGGCCAGCAGGCTGACGCCGTACTGGCGCACCGGCTCGAAGGTCATCAGCGCCACCGAGAGGGTGATGAGCGCCACCAGGGTGACGCCGGCCCGCTCCAGAATCCGCATCTGGGTAAAGTGCTTGCGCGCCAGCAGGTTGTCCTCGGCGTCGAGCTTGAACCGGCGCAGGTAGATCACCGTGGCGATGTGGAGCGCGGTGGCGCAGCACCAGCCGGTCAGCGTCACGAAGGCAACCAGCAGGATCTGGTTGAGGGCGATCCGCACATCCCAGGACAGGTGCACGATGGTCGAGGCGAGGCTGATCGCCACCACGATCAGGCCGAGGCGGCTTGGCCCATGGGTGCGCGAGACGAGGGAGCGCCAGAACAAACTCTTGCCCGCAACGGCGCGCTTCATCGCCCGGTAGACGACCCCGTGCAGGGGCATCACCACGGCGCAGCAGGCGGCGATGAGGAGAAGGCTCTCGGCCCACCAGGGCAGGTAGGCCAGCACGCGGGCGGTGGGACGGGTGAGCGCGTCAAGGTCCGGCATCGGGCATCGCCTCCACGGGTTCCGAACGGGACCTTTGGGAATGGGTGGACGCTCGCCAGGGTTCCGCACCGCACCATGTGCTTGCCGCAACGCAGCGACCCAGCCCAGCGGGTTGCGCCTTCGCGCCCCTGGCTGGGTCTGGACGATGGCTTCAGCACCACCGTCTTCGCTTCGCTTCGCGCGTGATGACGGGAGAGCGACGTCGAGCGAAGCGCTCAAACGCCACCCGTCCTACTTCGCCGCGCCAACCGTCACGCTGCTTGAGGCGGTTCGCCCGAACCGCGCCGGCCGGTACATGTCCTCCACGGTGGCGCCCGGATGCACGTAGGTCCCGGGCGAGACCGCCCGCACCGTGTAGGCCACGGTGAAGAAGGCCGATTGGCTCGGATCGCGGTCGTAGGCCGCGACGAACCGGTCGTCACGGAACTCGGTGTGGACCGGCTGCACGTCCGACTTGGCGAAGGCGAGTCCCTGGAGCGCGTCGGCGTCGAGCAGCTTCGGGTTGTCGATCTCCAGGCCGGCCGGCAGCGGATCCACCAGCAGGAGCCGCGCGCTCTCGGCCTTGGCCTCGGTGACCTTGAGTACCACCACCAGCCGGTCGTTCTGGCGCAGGCCGCCCGCCGGATCGACGACGCTGCCGTCGAGGCGCCGGAAGCTCCGCTCGATCGTGTAGCCCTGCTGCGCCGCCGGCTCCGGTGCCAGGGGGCTGCCGTTGACGGTCACCGCCACCTGCACGGCGTTGCGGCCGGTATTGGTGAGCTGCACGCCCCGGTCGCCCAGGGTCGCCTCCCGGTAGACTCTGGCGAGGGTCCCGGTCTGCGGCGCGCCGTCGAGGCTGAACGACAGGGCGTCCGCCTCCTTGGACAGGCTCTCGGCGGCCAGCACCAGCCAGGCATTCTCCTGCGTGCTCGTCGCCCGGTCGCCCTGCTGCTCCTCGTCCAGCACGGCCGCGACCGGAGCGAGGGCCCCCTGCGCGAGCCCGCTCTCGGCCGCCAGGGTGATCAGCCCGGCCCCGTCGCGCAGGCGCGAGCCGTAATCGGCGCGGTACAGGCCCTTGTCCCGCTCGCGGCGCAGCATCGTCAGCGCCGCGTCCATCGCCTTGGCCGCCCGTCCGCGATCGCCGAGGAGCGCCAGGGCAGCGGCGAGCTGCGCCCGCCCGAGGGCGGAGGAGAAGTCGGCGAGCTTGGTGTCGGCGAGATAGCGCAGGTCGCCCATCACGGGCCGGCCGTTCCGGGCGAGCACGTAGGCCGCATAGGCGAGGTCGCCGCCGCCGTTGCGTACCTCAGTGGCGTTGGCCACCGCGTTGCGCAGGTAGTCGAGGGCCTGGGCGAAAGCCTTCTGCGGCACCGCGAAGCCGCGCTCCCGGGCGCGGGTGAGGAAGTCTGTCACGTAGGCGTCGAGCCAGAGGTCGCTCGATCCTTGCGCCGACCACAGGCCGAAATCACCGCTCGAATCCTGGCGGGCGAGCAAGCGCTCGATCGACTCGCGCACCCGTTCGTCCGCCCCCGCGTCGAGGGCGAGCTTTTCCAGAGCCGCGAGCTTGTTGACGTAGAGCAGCGGCATCGCCCGGCTCACCACCTGCTCGGAGCAGCCGTAGGGGTAGCGGTCGAGCGCCCGGAGCAGGGCGGCCACGTCGACCCCCGGCAGGGGCGTGGCCGAGAGCGAGACGCTGCCCGTCCCTGGCTGCAGCTCGGCGAGGAGGTCCGGGGTGAGCGTCAGGTTCGCGCCGGGAGCGAGGCTGCGCACCGAGCGGCGCAGCAGGGCGCCGGTCCCCGCCGAGATCCCGAGGGCAAAGCTCTGGTTCAGGGCGGTCGGAAGACCCGGCCCCGAGAGAGCGAGGTCGAGCCGGGCCGTCCCCGGGCCGGCGGCGGTGAGCGGAATCGCGAACTGGCCCTTGGCGCCGGCTTCCAGCCGCAGGGTCTGGCGCAGCGCGCTGGCACCGACCACGACCGGGCCGGCGGGGGCGAGATCCACCGTGTAGTCGCCGGCCTGCCCCTCGACATTGTCGAGGGCCACGAACAGCCGCGAGCGGTCGCCGGTATCGAGGAAGCGCGGCAGCGTCGCGCTGAGCACCACCGGATCGCGGATGATTACGTCGGCCTGCGCCTGCCCGACCCGGTCGCCGCTCCAGGCGGTGACCATCACGCGGCCGGTGCCGTTGAAGGCCGGGATCGGGAAGGTGACGCGCGCCGCGCCGTCCGGCCCCACGGTGACGACGCCCGAATACAGGGCGAGCGGCGCCTGGGTCGGGGGTGAGTCGGCGAGCTCGCCGCCCCCCGCATCGCCGCCGGAGCGGATCGCCCCGGCCGAGCCCTGCATGCCGTCGATCAGGTACCCGTAGAGGTCGCGGAATTCCGGCCCGAGCGCCTTCTGGCCGAGGAAGTACTGGGTCGGGTCCGGCGCCGCGTAGCGGGTCAGGTTGAGGATGCCGACATCGACCAGCGCCACGGTGATCCGCGCCGCCTCGCCGGTTTTCAGCCCCATGAGCTGGACCGGCAGGGTCAGGTCCTGGCGCGGGCGCGCGCGCTCGGGTGCCGTCACGGAGACGCCGAGGCTGCGCCGCTCCCGGTCCACCGAGAACCACGCCAGCCCGACCGCGCGCCCGGGCAGGCGCTTGGCCGCCTGATCGAGGGGCCGGTAGGCGGTGGCGACCAGATAGGCGCCGGCGCCCCATTCGGCCTTCACCGGCAGGCTCACCGTGGTGCCGCCCTCCGGCACGCTGACCTCCACGGTCTCGTGCACCCGGTCGCTGACCACCATCAGGCTGGCCTGACCCTTGAACTTCGAGCTGAGCTTGGCCCGCAGGGTGTCGCCCGCCGCGTAGGCGGGTTTGTCGAGGGTCAGATCGAGGAGGTCCGGGGCCTCCGCGGTCTGGGATCCGCCCCAGCCGACATCGAAGCCGAGGCTCGCCGCCGCCTCGGGCGAGCTCGGCGCCGCGACCTCCAGCCGGTAGCGCCCGAGCCCCACCGGCGCCTCGATCCGGCTCGGACCGGTGGCCTTGAGATCGACCGTACCGCTGGCAACGCGCCGGGCGGTCTTGACCGGCTCGAACGACCAGCGCCCGTCCGCCCGGTACCATTGGTAGGACACGTCGATCCGCGACAGGGTCCAGCTCACCCCCGGCTGGGCGAGGAGTGCGCCCTCAGGAGCCGCCAGCACCACGTCGAAGGCCGCGCTCCCACCGTCGCTCAGCTCCGCAAAACCCTTGCGCAGGGCGAGGACCGGGCCGGCCGGGAGGATCGGTAGGGTCAGGCTGCGCGACAGCGCCCGCCCGCCCGGCTCGCCGACCGCTAGCGTGATCTTCGCCTCCAGCGCCCGCGGGGCCGCGACCTGGGGCACCGGAACCGCGACGATGGCGCTGCCCTGCGCGTTCGTGGTGGCGTGCTCCTGAAGCTCCTGGGTGGCCGGCTCCACGGCCTCGTCGTCGAGGCCGATGACGTAGCCGTCCAGGCCCTTGATGCCGCTCGTCGCGGCCGCCTGCACCACGACGCTGCCCGACACCTCGAGATCCGCGCCGGGGGCGCCGTAGAGGTAGCGCGCGGCGACGTCGATCTGCGCCTCCTCCCCGCGATGCAGGGCGGGTTGCCGGGCTTTGAGGCTCACCTCAAGCCGCTCGGGGACATAATCCTCCACGAGGAAGCTCGTCTCGCCGATCGCGGGCGCCTTCGGGTCCGTGTAGGCCGAGACCCGCCACGTGCCGTGCATGGACCCCGACAGGAGCGGCAGCGGCAGGGCCCGGCCGCCGAGCCCCTGATCGGGCACCGAGACGCGCCGATACTCGACGCCATCCGGCCGCTTGACCACGAGGGTCAGCGGCAGGTCCGGCACGGCCGCGCCGCGGGCATCGCGCAGGAGCGCGGTGAGCTGCACGGTCTCGCCCGTCCGGTAGACCCCGCGCTCCGGGAACAGGTAGGCGTCGAGGCCGCCGGTCTCGGGCCGACCCTTCACGCCGCGGTCGGTGAGGTCGAAGGCGCCGAGATTGAGATCGAGGAAGCCGTAATCGCCGCCGATCTGGGCCACCACGAGGCTCGGCGCCGTGCCGCCCTCTCCGCGGGCGAGCCCCGGATCGAAGGCGGCGTGCCCTTGCGCATCCGTGGTGCGCGTGCCCAGCACCTCGTTGTTGCGGGCGATCAGCCGGATCTCGGCGCCGGGCATGACCTGGGCGGAGGCCAGCGAGCGCAGGACCACGTGGACCCCGTCCCGCCCCTTGGTGGCGGTCAGCCCCAGGTCCGAGACGACGAACCACTGCGTCGCCTGGGTCTCGTAGCCCTCGTCGTCGGCCGGGGCCGCACCGGAGGGCCGGGCCAGCATCACGTAGAGGCCGGGCTCCAGCTTGCCCACGGCCTGCAGGACCGGGAAGGCGGTGACCGCCTCCTGGTTCAATTCGGCCTTGGCGGTGTCGAGGGTGCCCTTCCAGACGCGCTGGCCCTTCTCGGAGGCGATCGTGCGGGCGTTGAGGCCGCTGAGCTGGCCGAGGAAATCCTCGGAGCGCAGGGCCGGCAGCAGGCCGCGATCGCCGATGCGCAGCAGCTCGACATCGAGCTTCGGAGCGTTCACCGACACCAGGGGCATGCCCGCCTGACCCGTCCGCGGCAGGACGTAGTTGCGGCCGGTGAAGCGCACCTGCGGGGCGCGGTCGCGGACGTAGATCTCGTAGTCGGCGGACTTCAGCAGGCTCTCGCCCACACTGGAAGGCAGGCCTTCGCGCAGGACGATGGCGTAGCGCCCGCCATGCTTGAGCCCGTCGACGCAGATCTGGGACCCCTCGCCGGTCACGGCGGCGGCGCTCGAGCCCGACACGGCCACGAAGGGCGCGTAGTCGGTCTTGGGCATCAGGGGCTCCGAGACGGTGAAGCAGGCCCGCGGGGCGGCGGCATCCGAATCCACCTTGTAGCCGAGGATGCGGAAGCCGTGCTCGGCCCGCAGGGTGTCGTAGGTTTCCCGGACCGCTTCGTCCTCGTCGAGCGCGAGGCTCGCCGCGTAGGCGTCGAGGGCGGCGCGCCAGGATTCCCGCCCGGCCTCGGCGGCCCCCAGCAGCGCCAGCGACGCCGCGGCGTCGGCGGCCGTGCCGGCCCGCTCGTAGGCGCGATAGGCGGCGGTGGCTGCCCGTTCCCGCAGGCGCGCCCGGCCCTGATAATCGGTCTCCGGACGGATCTCCGATGCCGCCGAGGCCGCGCGGGCATAGGCCTGCCAGCTGCGCGGATCGGCCGGGTCGGCCGCCACCGCGGCGGTGAGCGCGGTGAGGGCCTGATCCGGCTTCCCGGCGGCGAGCAGCGTCTGGCCGGCCGTGAGGGATTGGGCCGCCGGCCGGGTCGACGATCCGGCCTCCGCCTTGAGCGCCGTCTCGAGCCGCACCGCCGCGCTGGCCACGTCGGTCCAGACGAAGGTTTTGGCGAAGGGGGCGGGCGCGGCGGCCGCCGGCCGCGGCGTGACGCGGGCCGCGTTCTGCGCGAGGGCCGGCCCGGCCGTGACCCATCCGATAAGCGCCAGGGCCCCCGCAAGCCGTCCGAGCCGCGCCATCAGCCTATCCCCATCTGCCGTCGCCCCGACGATTCGCTTCGGGGCCGGTCGTGCGGGAGCCTAGCACCGGCTCATCCCGCCGCAACGCCGTGGGGTGGCGTGGGGCGGGCGGTTCCGCTCAGAACGCCTTCAGCACCTGCTCGGCATGCTCCACCGACACCGGCCCGGCGAAGCAGTGCGAGACCAGGGCGCGGTAATCCTGCCAGGGCTGCGAGCCGGTGAAGTCCTTGGTGTGGGCCTCCAGCGTGTCCCAGTGGATCAGCAGGCGGTAGCGCTGCGGGTGCTCGATCGAGCGTCGGACCTCGAAGTGCCGGCAGCCCTTGGCCTCCTTGAAGATCGCCGAAGCCTGCGTGATGCCAGCTTCGAATTCGGCCTCCAGGCCGGGCTTGATCTCGATCTGCGCGATCTCGAGGATCATGGGTGACGTTCCTCTCTCAGGTCCGAAGGGGGCGGCCGAGCTTGGCCGCCAGGATGCGCTGTGGGCTCAGGGCGGGGTCGGCCTGGGCGGCGACCGGCAGGTAGGCGGTCTGTTCCAGCATGTAGCGGCCGCCCATCGCCCCGTGCATCACGAGGTCCGAGAAGGTCACCCAGGTCTCGCCGGGGCGGAATTCCACGTCGGCCTGGGGCGCCGAGGCTTGGTAGGCCGCGTCCTGCTTGAGCGCGTCGTGCAGGTGCAGCATCAGGTGGTCGTATTCCGAGCGCCTCGCCTTGGTGACGCGGAGCGCCGCCAGCAGGCTTGCCGAGAGCGGCGAATAACCCGGCAGCCGCGGCAGGAATTTCTCTGCCATCGCGCCGAAATCCTCGCCGACCCGCCAGCGGCGCGGCTCCCCGGCGGGGTTGATGTTGCGGAAGACCCGCAGGATCCGCTTCTCGCCGATCGGGTTCGACGGGAAGGCATCGACGTGCAGCCGGGTGTCGTCGCGCCGCCAGCTGAGCTTGCGCCGATCGACATCGAAGGGGCGGTAGGAGGTGCCGGCGAGGCTCACCCGGTCGGCATAGTCGGGCAGGTAGGTGCCGATCAGGTCGCGGGCGAAGGCGCGGTAGCGGATCAGGAGCTGGCGCAGGGCCTCCTGCTCCTCCGGGGTGCCAGCGCCGCCGCGCAGCTCCGCCGCCTCGCCGCGGATGTTGACGTTCTTGGCCTTGCCGTCCGCGAAGGGCCGCTCGGTGAAGCGGCGCTCGAATTCCGTGAACGGGAAGGGCAGATCCGGGAACAGCAGCACCGCCCCGGCCTCCAGCTCCCGGGCCAGGGACGCGGGTGTCTCGCCGGGGGCGACTCTGCGGATCGGACTGATCATCGTGCCGGGCTGGCCCTGCCGTGTCGGATGCCGATCGCTGTAGCGGAGCGGCCGCGGGGAGGCCAGAGCCCGCATTTCCGGTGGATGACCCGGGGCCATCCTGGGGACCGGTCCGGCTCGGCTTGCGAAACCGGGCCGTTCCCGCCACGTTCTCCAGCATGTGACCGGCTCTAGACCCGGCGGAGGATGGCGCCGATGGCGACCCTGAAGGAATTCGAGGAAGCCCTGCGCGAGCACGGCATGAACATGGCGCTGGCGCTTCTTGAGCGCCTGCGCGAGCGTGACCGCGCGACCCGCACGGTCAAGCCGGCCCGGCGGCTCACCGGCCAGAAGATGACCCCTGAGCTCGCCCGGGCGATCCTGGACCTGCACGCCACGACCGGCATGACCCAGCAGGAGATCGCCTTCAAGGTCGGGGTGAATCAGGGCCGGGTGAACGAGGTGATCAAGCGCGGCAAGTGGCTGACCGACGATCCGACCGCCCCCGAGGCGGTGGCCCGCGACAAGGCCGTGGCACGGATGCGCGGTGATCCGAAGCCCAAGAAGCCGCCCGTCGCGCGGGCCGCCTCCAGCCGGCCCAAGGAGCGCAAGGCCGCGCCGCCGAAGGCGCGCAACCAGGGGCAGCTGGCGCTGGGGGATTTGTAAAGATCTGCTGCGGGACCTGTTCCGTCTTTGCGAGCGGAGCGAAGCAATCCAGCGGCGCCACACGCACCGATGTCGCGCTGCCCTGGGTTGCTTCGCTCCGCTCGCAAAGACGTAGAGGCGTCGTGCAGGTAGCGGGTCTTCCCGAAGCGGGGACCCCAAGCGGCGGAGGAGACCCTCCCGGATCCCCGATCCGCCCCCTCACCCGGCCGGCGCGAAATGCCCTCGGTAGCGCGCGCCGATCACCTCCACCGGCAGCGTCACGAACACGTCCGTCGTGCCGAACTGCCGGTCGATCACCGCGCCCTCGCCGAAGGTCGCGCCGAGGCGCAGGTAGCCCTTGATCAGGGGCGGCAGCGCCTGCAGGGCGGCCTTCGGATCCACCGCCTCCTTCGGCAGCCGGTCCATCGCCACCGCGCGCTCCGGCAGCGGGCGGACCCGCCAGCCTTCGGGGGCGCGGGCATGGTGGTGCAGGAAGGCCAGCGGCAGCGCCAGCCGGTCCGGATCGGTGCCCTCCAGGCTGGCGCAGCCGATCAGCGCGTCGATCCGGTGGTGCAGAACGTAGGCGTAGATCCCCTGCCACAGGAGTTCGACGGTGCGCTTGCTGCGGTAGGGCTTGAGCACGCAGGAGCGGCCGAGTTCCAAAATCCGCCGATGCCCCTGGGCGGCGAGCAGCGGCGCGAGGTCGTACTCGCTCTCGGAGTAGAAGCCCGCGTGGCGCGCGGCCACGTCGCTGCGCAGCAGGCGGTAGGTGCCGACCACCTTCGGCCGGGGCTTGGCGAAGGGCTTCTTCCGCTTCGGCGGGGTGTGGTCGAGGACGAGGAGGTGGTCGCAGATCGCGTCGTAGCCGTCGGCGTCCCGGCGCGACAGGGCCGCGAGCCCGGTCGGCACCGCCGACAACTCCTCGTAGAAGACCTTGAAGCGCAGGCGCTGGGCCCGGCGGATCTCGGATTTCTTTCGGGCGAGCCGCACTTCGAGGTGGCCGATGCGACCGAGGCTGCGCCCCGCGAACGGCTCGGGCAGGCGGATCGCTTGGTGGGCCGAGAGCATGTCGGCGATGCCGGCCGGGGCCCCCTCGAAACCTCGCGGATGCAGGTGCCGGCGGCGCAGCTTGGCGATCGGTGCGCCGACGCCCCACTGCACGCCTTTATGCCAGCCGGCACCGAGCGCGCTGTAGGCTCCGCGGGCGAGATTGGCGACCATGATCCGGTTCACTCCGGGTGCGTCGTGCACTGTCCCAGCGGAATCAGAGCACGACGTGGACACGCCATTATGACAGTCGCCATATGAAAGCGCCCCGGCCAGGGGCCGGGGCGCTCTTAAACGATCAAGGGGCGCAGGAGGCGCGATCAGGCAGCCTGCTGGACCGAGTCGGTACGGACATCACCCTCGATCACCGGGGCGCTGGCGCGGCCCGCCGTGGCGATCTGGATGCGGCGCGGCTTCTTCGCCTCCGGCACCTCGCGGACGAGGTCGATGTGGAGGAGGCCGTTCTCCAGGGCCGCACCCGTCACCTGGACGTGGTCGGCGAGCTGGAAGCGGCGCTCGAAGGAGCGGGCCGCGATGCCCTGATGCAGGAACTCGGCCTTGCCTTCGGCCTTGCGCTCGCCCTTCAGCGTGAGCGCGTTCTCCCGCACCTCGATCGACAGGTCGGCCTCGGTGAAGCCGGCGACCGCGACGGTGATGCGGTAGGCGTTCTCGCCGGTCCGCTCGATGTTGTAGGGCGGGTAGGTGGGCGCAGCCTCAGCGCTGGCGAACTGGTCGAGCGCGGAAAACAGCCGGTCGAAGCCGACGGTCGAACGGTAGAGGGGCGCGAGATCGAACTGACGCATGACATATCCTCGTGTGAGCAACATGCAATTCCGGTCCGCCCCGAGGGGCCGGACCCGTCTTCCGTGCCGCCAGATGGCCGGCACAGACGAGATATCGGAGGGGGAAAATCGGGGTTCAAGACCCCGGTCCGGAGGGAAAAGCGAGATTTTTTCGCTACGCTTGCGCGGAGCGTGGCTGTGCGTGAGGTGAGTCCATGGGACGGTTCGAGCGTAAGGCCGGGGGGGAGCCGCCGCTCCTGACGCTGCACGACACGCCCGACAATCCGGTCCCGCCCGGCGGCACCCTGATCGCGGTGGGCACGCGCGACGATTGCACCCTGCGGGCGGCCTACTGGCAGGCCACGACGCGCACCTGCCGGGGCACGATCTGCCTGCTGCAGGGCCGGGCCGAGTTCATCGAGAAATACTACGAGACGATCGGCGATCTGCGCGCCCGGGGCTTTGCGGTGGTCGCCTTCGACTGGCGCGGCCAGGGCGAGTCGGACCGGCGGGTGGACGATCCCCACAAGGGTCACGTCGCCCGCTTCGACGATTACCGGCTCGATTTGCGGGCCGTGGCCGAGACGGTCCTGCGCCCGCTGATGCCGGAGCCGCATATCGGGCTCGCCCACTCGATGGGCGGGTGCGTCGCGCTGCTCGGGGCGCTCGACGGCTGGCTGCCGTTCCAGCGCCTCGTGACGGTGGCGCCGATGCTGTCGATCCGGATGATCCGCTGGCCGGCGGCGGCGTCTCTTCTGTCGCGGGGGTTGGACCGGCTGGGCCTTGGAAGCCACTACATCCCGTTCGGCAAGCCGGTCTCGATCGCCACCAACCCCTATCCGGGCAACCGCCTTACGCGGGACCCCGTCCGCTACGCCCGCAACGCCGCGGCGGCCCGGCAGGTCGGCGCGGGCGCGGTCGGCGACCCGACGATCGCGTGGCTCGCCGAGTCGTTCCGGGCGATGGCGCGCCTGCGCGATCCGCGGGCGGCGCCGCGCATCACCCTGCCGACCCTGATCATCGCCGCAGGCGCCGACCCGGTCTGCGGCACCCCCGACACCGAGCGTTTCGCGGCGCGGCTCAAGGCCGGGCACATCCTGGTGCTGCCGGATGCGCGCCACGAGATCCTGTCCGAGCGCGAGGCGATCCGGCAGGATTTCTGGGCGGCCTTCGAGGCCTTCGTGCCGGGCTCCCCCCTGCCCTCCCACGCGGAGGTCGCCACGCATGCCGCGGTGCCGGTGGCCTGACGGGCGAGGGTTTCAAAAGGGCTCAGCCCTTTGGGATCCCGGACGATTCAGCCGCCCAGGTCCGGATTGATGTCGCGGGGGCGGACGAACCGGTCCAGACGCCCCTGCCCCGGGGCGATGTCGGCCCAGCGGTCGGTGTCGAAATCGATCACCACGTACGCG
Source organism: Methylobacterium phyllostachyos (assembly GCF_900103445.1). Lineage (GTDB taxonomy): Bacteria > Pseudomonadota > Alphaproteobacteria > Rhizobiales > Beijerinckiaceae > Methylobacterium > Methylobacterium phyllostachyos. Next base: position 73,511 of record NZ_FNHS01000005.1, read on the forward strand.
GCGGTGGGGAATTCCAGGCCAAGGCGGTTGCGGGCGGCGCGGGGCCCCTCCCCGGCCAGGTCCGATGCGAGGTCGCCCAGGCCCGGATTGTGGCCGACGACGATCACCGTGGCGGCGCTGTCGGGTGCGTCCCGGATCACCCGCAGGATCCGGTTCGCCGGGGCCTCGTAGATCTCGCGCTGCAAGCGGGTCTCGACGTTACCGAGCGCGGCCGCCATCGCCTCCCACGTCTCGCGGGTGCGGGTGGCGGTGGAGACCAGGGCGAGGTCCGGCCGCAGGCCCGCTTCAGCGAGGTGGGCGCCCACGGCCGGTGCGGCCCTGCGGCCGCGGTCGTTGAGCGGACGCTCGTGATCGGCGACGCCCGCCGGACGATCCGACTTGGCGTGCCGCAACAGGATCAGCCTGCGCATGACGTCAGCCTCTGGCAAGTATTCCGGACCGGCTCCGCGGTCTCCCGACGCCGGTTAGCCGAAAGCGCGGCGCGCGTCAGCCGCCCCGCTGCTCGCGTCGCATCATGAAGGCGAGCTTCTCGAACAGGCTGACATCCTGCTCGTTCTTCAGGAGCGCCCCGTGCAGCGGCGGGATCAGCTTGCGGCCGTCCTGCTCGCGCAGGGTCTCGGGGGCGATGTCCTCCGAGACGAGGAGCTTCAGCCAGTCGAGGAGTTCCGAGGTCGAGGGCTTCTTCTTGAGGCCCGGCACCTCGCGCATCGCCAGGAAGGTCCGCAGGGCCTCCTCGACGAGGCGGTGCTTGATGCCCGGATAGTGGACGTCGACGATCCGCTGCAGCGTCTCGGAATCGGGGAACTTGATGTAGTGGAAGAAGCAGCGGCGCAGGAACGCGTCCGGCAGCTCCTTCTCGTTGTTCGACGTGATGATCACGATCGGCCGGCGCACGGCCTTCACGGTCTCGCCGGTCTCGTAGACGTGGAACTCCATCCGGTCGAGTTCGGTGAGCAGGTCGTTGGGGAACTCGATGTCGGCCTTGTCGATCTCGTCGATCAGCAGGACCGGGCGCTCGGGCGCGGTGAACGCCTCCCAGAGCTTGCCGCGCCGGATGTAGTTGCCGATGTCCGAGACCCGCGGGTCGCCGAGCTGCGAGTCGCGCAGGCGCGAGACCGCGTCGTACTCGTAAAGGCCCTGCTGGGCCTTGGTGGTCGACTTGATGTTCCAGACGATCAGCGGCGCGTTCAGGCCCTTGGCGATTTCCTCCGCCAGCACGGTCTTGCCGGTGCCGGGCTCGCCCTTCACGAGGAGCGGGCGTTCGAGCACCACGGCGGCGTTGACGGCCGCGGTGAGGTCGGGGGTCGCGACGTAGGTCTCGGTGCCGGAAAAGCGCATCGCGGTCTCGGAGAGGCTGGCCTGGGGTCACGGGTAGCGCGGGGCGCGGCCGGGCTGCAAGCGCCGAGCCCTTCCAGCTGGGTCTGTCCGGGTCCCGTCATCACGAGCGAAGCGAAGTGACCCAGGGTAGCGCGACGTTCCGAGGCGTGGCGCTGCCCTGGATTGCTTCGCTCCGCTCGCAAGGACGGTAACGCCGCGAGCGATCTCAGCCCTTCTCGTGCCAGACGCAGTTCCGGGCCAGGATCTCCAGATTCACATCCGACTTCTGCGGCTGCGGCAGGGTCTTGCCGTCCATGGCGAGGTCGATCTTGATCTCGACCTGCCCCTTCGACTCGTTGGAGCGGCGCGAGAAGTAGCAGTACTGCTGGTAGGGCTGGTCGGCGTTGTCTTTGAAATTCCAGCCGGTCACGATCTGCCCGTCGAGGTAGGGCACCTGCTTGAACACCGTGAAGGTGGTGTTCACCGCGGCCTTCGAGGCCGGGGCGGCGTCGCTGCCAAGCTGCGCCTTGGTGGGGGTCGGGGTGCCGGCGGCCTTGGGCAGGCCCTCGAGCTTGAGCGTGTTGTCGGTGAGCGTGACCTCGCCCTTGGTCTTCAGGGTCACGTCCGACAGCGCGGCCTGCATGGCGGAGGCGATTTTTTCCGCTGCGGTGTCGAACTGGTTGAGCGTCGCCCAGCCATAGGCCGCCGCGCCCACGCCCACACCGGTGAGGCACAGGAAGGCGCCGAAGCCCAAAGCCCGGAACAGGAAGGCCCGGGCGGCGACGTAGCTCGAATCCGCTCGCAGGCGGGAATTCACCTGCTGAGCGAGGGCGACGTTCTCAGGCGTGCCGCCGGTCACGTAGTTCATGCGCCGGCTCCCGCGGCTGGCAGGGTCGGGCTCTGGGCCGTCTGTCCGGGCAGGGCCTGCTGGCCCGGCGCCGGCCGGTTCATCGGGATCACCGCGCCGGAGGCGTTGGCCGCGTTGGCTGCCCGCGGCAGGATCGGCTCAGGATGCGAGCGCAGGGCGTCGGCGATCGCGTCCAGCATGTAGGGGGCGGCCTCGGGGTTCACGGCGGCGCCGAGGTCGTCCTCGTCCATGAAGGTCCGGCGGGTCGAGACCGCGCAGAGGGCCAGGATCGTGGATGCGAAGGCGGCGCAGACCGCCGGCACGAACACGAAGATCCGCAGGAAGGCGTGAACCTGGCTCTCGGTCACGTCGATCGGATCGACGCCGTACACCATCGCGGTGAAGGAGTGGAGCTGCGAGCGGTTGACCGCGTTGCGGTAGCCCTGCTCGGCATCGGCCACCCGCCGGTCGGCGGCGCCCGGATCGAGTTCCGTCCGCGCCTTGCGGGCTTCCTCGAGGTTCTTGATCAGGGCGGCGCGGTCGGCCGAAGCCTTGCTGACCTGCGCCGACAGGGCGGCGACCCGTGGGTCGGCGAGGCATTTCAAGTTCTGATATTTCCGGCCCTTGCTGTTGGTGCCGAAGACCCGCTCGCAGCGCTGGGCCGGCAGGCCGGCAAGCTGCTGGGCGTTGTCGGCCGAGCGTTTCTCGATCTGATCGAGCTCGGCCGTGTACTGCGCGACGCGCTCATCCGCGGCCTTGATGCGGTCGCCGATCGTGGCGCGGTCGGCCTGGGCGTCCTTCAGGGCGGTCTTGGCCTTGGCGGCCTCCATCAGGCGGGGATGGAACATCATCTCGCCGAGCTGCGACACCGACTTGGTGGTCACGCCGGCCGCGAAGATGATGCCGAGGACCGCCAGCCCGCGCACGAAATGCGAGCGCTGCGTGCGCGCCAGGATGCCGAGCGGCACCCGGCACAGCTCCACCGCGGCGTAGACCATCGGCGCCAGCAGCATGAAGTAGAAGGCGTGCCAGTCGCCATCGCTGTACACGCCCGCGAACAGCCACGCGCCCCAGAGCGAGGCGCCGATCACCATGAACTCGACGAGGTAGGCGATCGCCACGTAGCCCCATTTGACGCGGTAGCCCCGATCGACGTGGCGCTGGTGGCGCCAGCGGTCCGATTCCAGCTTCCACTCGCGCTGCTCGCGCTTCCGGTCGCGGTTGGGGGGCGCCTTGGGACCCGCAAAGATCGATTTGATGGAGATCATCGGCCTCGTCACATCCATCGGGTCCGGTTCCGGGCACAGCCAGCCGAGCTTAACCCCGGTTTAACTCCTGCGTGTATGCGCGCATTGTGCCGATTTTGGGCCACGTTGCACGCCTGCACTGTACGATACCGGGTCTGCCGCCCGGGTGGCCGAAATGTCTCACCCGGTTCATGTATCCGGCTTGTGTCGCAGCACACGTGCCCAGGCCGGGAATTCGATTGCTCCGGGTGGAGCGGGGACCCATGATCGCGCAGCCGTGATCGGCATCCCCGCCGCCGCCAGAGACGAGGTTCGATCCGCCGCCGATGCCAGAGGTCCACCCGGGTTCCTACAAGGAAGCGATCCTGTTCCTCGTCACCGCGGGGATCGTGGTGCCGCTGTTCCACCGCCTGCGGATCTCGCCGGTGCTCGGCTTCATCGGTGCCGGCGCCCTGCTCGGACCCTACGGCCTCGGCCGTCTGGCGGAGGCCTATCCCTTCGTCCACCTCTTCACCATCGGCAACCGGGCCGAGATCTCCCACCTCGCCGAGTTCGGCGTGATCTTCCTGATGTTCATGATCGGGATCGAGCTGTCCTGGGAGCGCCTGAGGACCCTGCGGCGGCTGGTCTTCGGCCTCGGGTCGCTGCAGGTGGGCTGCTCCACGCTCGTCCTGGCGATGATCCTCTACGGGCTCAACGTGCCGCTGGTCGGCGCCACGATCGTGGGGATCGGGCTCGCGCTCTCCTCCACCGCCGTGGTGCTTCCGGTCCTGGCGGAGCAGAAGCGGCTCAACGCGCCGACCGGGCGCACGAGCTTCGCGGTGCTGCTGTTCCAGGACTTAGCGGTGGCCCCGGCCCTGTTCGCCATCGCGGTGCTCGGCCGCGACGACGGGGGCGACAAGGGCTGGGCGCTGGCCATGGCTTTGGGCCAGGCGGCGGTCGCGCTGGTGCTGATCGTGATCGCGGGCCGCCTCGCCCTGCGCCCGCTGTTCCAGCTGGTCGCGCGCACGCGCTCGACCGAATTGTTCATGGCGGCCTGCCTCCTCGTCATCGTCGGCACGGCCCTGACCGCGGCGGCGAGCGGCCTGTCGATGACGCTCGGCGCCTTCGTGGCCGGGCTGCTGCTCGCCGAGACCGAGTACCGCCGGGCGATCGAGGCGACGATCGACCCGTTCAAGGGCCTCTTGCTCGGCGTGTTCTTCGTCTCGGTGGGTATGAACCTCGATCCGGCCCAGCTCATGGCGACGCCGGGCGCGATCCTGAGCCTGTCGCTCGCCCTGGTGTTGATCAAGGGGGCCGTGGTGGTGATGGCCGCCCCGGTGATGAAGATCCCCCGGCCGGTGGCGATCGAGACGGCTTTGCTGCTTGGGCCGGGCGGGGAGTTCGCCTACGTGCTGATCGGCGGTGCCATGGCCACCGGGCTGGTACCCGAGGAGGTCGGGGCCGCCGCCCTGGTGGTGACCACCGTCACGATGATCATGATCCCGGCGTTCGCGGCGATCGGTCGGCGGCTCAAGCTGCGGGCGACCGCCCAGGCCCAGGCCGCCGCGGGGGCGCAGGAACCGCTGCCCGAACGGGTGGAGAACCGGGTGATCGTGGCGGGCTTCGGCCGCGTCGGCCGGCAGGTCGGCGAGATGCTGGAGCGGCACAAGATCCCGTATCTCGCGCTCGACTCGGACCCCGCCCGGGTCGCCGAGCAGCGCCGCACCGGGAAGCCGGTCTATTTCGGCGATTCCGGCAACACCGAGATCCTGCGCCACTGCGACATCGCCTCGGCCCGGGCCCTGGTGGTGACCCTCGACAATCCCCGCGCCGTCGAGGCGGCGGTGGCGGCGGCCCGCGCCGAGCGGCCGGACCTGACCATCGTGGCCCGGGCCCGCGACGCCCGCCACGCCACGGCGCTCTACGAGCTCGGCGTCGACGACGCTGTGCCGGAGACGATCGAGGCCTCGCTACAATTGTCGGAGGCGGTGCTGGTCGATGTCGGCGTGCCGATGGGACTCGTGATCGCGTCGATCCACGAGCGGCGGGACGAGTACCGCGCCCTGCTGAAGAAGCGCGAGAACGAGGCGAAGCCGATCTTCCGAGCCCGCCGCACCGTGGGCAAGGCGCTTGGCAAGCCCGCTCCCGTCAAGCGGGAGCCCGAGCCTCAGGCGGCGGCCGGCCAGGAGGCGTAAGGCCCGCAGAGCGGTCGGACGGGCGCCCGCGGGTACATGCGGGCGCGCCGCGTCAAACGAAGGCGGGCTGGGCCTCTTCAACCTTGGGACGCCGCACGGCGCGGCTGCGCGGTGCCGGCTCGAACCCCTCGGCGAAGCTGCACCGGTAGACCAGCTCGTCGGCTGGTCCCAGTCCGGTCACCAGTGGCACCGTCACGGTGTCGCCGGAGAAGCGCCAGCCGCGCGCGCCCTTGTCCCAGTAGAGCCAGACCGTGCCGGGATAGCCCCGGAGGGTGAACACCGCGGCCTTGCGCGACAGGGCCTGCACGGCCCGTGGCGCGTACATGCCCTTGTCCCGGTAAGCCTGTTGCGTCGCCTCGGGCTGGCGGTCCATGAAGGTATTGCGCACCAGTTGAATCGTTGCGCCCGGCTTCCCGAGAAACCGCTTGAAGTCCGTCAGATTCTGCAGGACGACCGCCATCGCAGGTCTCCTCGCTCGCCCTGTACGGCCCGCGTCGCCGCGCCCGCACCCACTCGATCCGTCGAGTTGAGCGATTCCCATGACCGATTGCGTGACTGCACGAGGGGTGCCACGGCACATATCAACAGATTCGGCCACTTATGCCCAGATTCTGCGGATCGCGAGGCCGAAGAGACTCTCCCCGGTGTCGGAATCGACTCTGCGCGGGGCGCTGAATCCTGTCGACCATCCGCGAAGATTCGGACTCGATTCCAAACAGTCCTGCCAAGCTCGGACCCAGTGGGCCCGATTCGCCTGGACTTGACCCGCATCACCAACTGGCGCGTTTCTCTCGGATGCTGCTGCAGTTCTTCACCGCCCTGCGGGACGCCAAGGTCCCCGTCTCCCTGAAGGAGTACCTGACCCTGCTGGGCGCCCTCGACCGGGGGCTCGCGGAGCACGATGTCGAGGCGTTCTACTTCCTGTCGCGCACGGCGCTCGTGAAGGACGAGGCGCATCTCGACCGGTTCGATCGGGTGTTCGGCACCGTGTTCAAGGGGCTGGAGACCCTCGGGGAGGCTGTTGAGGCCACGCCCATCCCCGAAGAGTGGCTGCGCAAGCTCGCGGAAAAGTACCTGACCGAGGCCGAGAAGGCGGAGCTGAAGGCGCTCGGCTGGGACAAGCTGTTCGAGACCCTGAAGCAGCGGCTGGCCGAGCAGAAGGGGCGCCACCAGGGCGGCTCGAAATGGATCGGCACCGGCGGGACCTCGCCGTTCGGCGCCTACGGCTACAACCCGGAAGGGATCCGCATCGGCCAGGACGGCAACCGCAACTTCCGGGCCGTAAAGGTCTGGGACAAGCGGGAATTCAAGGACCTCGACGACGACCGGGAGATCGGCGCCCGCAACATGCGCCTCGCGCTGCGGCGCCTGCGCCGCTTCGCCCGGACGGGGGCGGCCGAGGAACTCGACCTCGACGACACGATCCGCGCGAGCGCCCGCCAGGGCTACATCGACGTGAAGCTGCGGCCGGAGCGGCGCAACGCCGTGAAGGTGCTGCTGTTCCTCGATGTCGGCGGCTCGATGGACTGGCACATCGAGCAGGCCGAGGCTCTGTTCTCGGCGGCGCGCTCGGAGTTCAAGCACCTCGCGCACTACTACTTCCACAACTGCCCCTACGAGGCGGTCTGGACCGAGAACCGGCGGCGCCACGAGGCGAAGACGCCGCTGCTCGACGTGATCCGCACCTATGGCAGCGACTACCGGCTCGTCTTCGTGGGCGACGCCTCGATGAGCCCCTACGAGATCGCCACGCCCGGCGGCTCGGTGGAGCACTGGAACGAGGAGGCCGGCGCGGTCTGGATGCAGCGGCTCCTCGACCATTTCCCGAAGGCGGCGTGGCTCAATCCGGTGCCCGAGACGCACTGGGGCTATACGCAGTCGATCGGCATGGTGCAGCGGCTGGTCTCGGGCCGGATGTTCCCGCTGACCCTGGAGGGGCTCGACGCGGCGGCGCGGGCGCTGGTGCGGTAACGGGCAATTGATGCCGCCTCATCCGAAGGGCGCGTGAGCCGGGGCCGCCATCTTTGCGAGGCAGCGAAGCAATCCAGCTGCGCCACGCTTATAAGGTCGTGCTGCCCTGGGTCGCTTCGCTGCGCTCGCGTCGCCGGGAGAGGGATCGATCGAACGGCCTGAACGGCTGCCGTCTCAGCCCTGCTGCGACGGCGTCGTCACCACCAGCCCGTCGAGCGCCGGGGTGATCTTGATCTGGCAGGAGAGGCGGGAATTCTCGCGCACGTCGCTGGCGAAATCGAGCATGTCCTGCTCCATGTCCTGCGCCTTGCCGACCGCCTCGATCCAGTCATCGGCGACGTAGACGTGGCAGGTGGCGCAGGCGCAGGCACCGCCGCATTCCGCGTCGATGCCCGGCACGTTGTTGCGCAGAGCCGTCTCCATCACGGTCGCGCCGACACTGCCTTCGACGGTCCGCTCCGTCCCGGCGTGGTCGACGTAGGTGATCTTGGGCATGCTGAGGCTCCGGGCTCGCGTCGGGCAAAACCAGTCCAACGGGCGGCGTGACTGCTTGGCGGTTGAACCCTCGGAATGCAAGCGCGGCGATTGACACCCGTCGCGGATCGATCGCCGCATCGCGGCACGCTCCGTTTCGGATCGCTGCGCGCGGCCTCCGGAGGCCGGCGACGCCCTCAGGCTCGCCCCTCCGCGATGGCGCGGAGCGCCGCATCGACTGCGTCCGCGAGGTCGTCCAGGGGCACCTGCCCCGCCCCGCGCAGGTGCGCCTCCGCGGCATGGGCCAGCGCGTGGACCCGCGCGGCTCCGACGCCCGCGGCCGAGCCCTTGAGCGTATGGGCGAGGTCGGCGCGCTCGGCCCGGGACAGGGCCGGATCGGTCAGCCGGGGCAGGATCGACCGGCACTGACCAGCGAACAGGTCCAGGACCTCGCGGGCGAGATCGGCGTCGCCGCCGGTCTGGGCGTCGAGGGCCGCCAAGTCGATCGCTGCGGCGATCGCATCGTCGATCGGGGGCCGGCCGGCCCCAGCGGACTCGGTGTTCTCTGGGGATTGCGGATCTGATCCACACAATTCACCCCCTGATTCGCCGGCGGGGGATCGCGCCGGACCCCTCCCCTGCGGCACGATGTGGAGGCGGGGAGCGGCAGGGTCGGTAACCATTCGGTTAACGTTTTCTGGGGCCGACCGGGGACTCGGGTATCGGCAATCGCTGCCCAGGTCTAATCTTGTAATGGTAAACGGGGTGTTGCGTCTCCGGCATCAGCCTCCCCCAAGGTGCCGGTGAACCCGTGTCACGAGGCGTTGAATGGCGACCGAGAAGAAGCTGAAGGACCCGGCCGAGGCCGCGCTCTCTGCCATTGAGCAGGCGCTGAACCTCGACGCCCTGACGCCGACCGGCCTCGAAGGCCGCGCTGAGCCGCGCCTGCCCGACGTCGGTGACGCCGATCCGCTGCTCGACGGGGGGCTCGACGCCGCCGGCCGGACCATGCCGCCGCGCCTCGACCTCGATCCGCCGCTCGCCTCCGATCTGCCCCCGCCCGGCCTGGAACGCCCGCGCCGCGAGGGCGGCCTGCTGCCTCCCGACCGGTCACTCGTGGCCAACGACGACCGGCGCAACATCGGCATCCTGCAGCAGACCCTGCGGGTGCGCTCCTCGCCCAAGCCTTATCTCTTTGCGTTCGCCGCCGGCCTCGCCTGGATCGGCGCCCTCGTGCTGATCGCCTGGACGAAGTCTGGGGGCGACCTGCGCGGCGTCGTCGCGGGGCTCACCGCACTCCAGGCGAGCGTGGGCGCCGCGGCTCTGTTCGGCCCGGTGGTGCTGTTCGTGATCGCCGCCATGCTGGCGGTCCGCGCCCAGGAGATGCGCCTCGTCGCCCGGGCGGTCGGCGAGGTCGCGGTGCGTCTGGCCGAGCCCGAGAGCTTCTCCACCGACGCGGTGCTCACCATGTCACAGACCGTCCGCCGCGAGGTGGCGGCGGTGGGCGACGGCGTGGAGCGGGCGCTCGCCCGCGCGGGCGAGCTAGAGACCCTAGTGCGCGGCGAGATCGCCACCCTGGAGCGCGCTTATTCCGACAACGAGATCCGCATCCGCTCCCTCGTCGAGGAGCTGGTCGCCCAGCGCGAGGCGATCGTCACCAATGCCGACCGGGTGCGCAACGCCATCACCGGCTCGCACCAGAGCCTCAGCCAGGAGCTGGAGGGGGCGTCCGACCGGATCGTGACGGCGCTGACCGGCGCGGGCGAGCGCGTGACCGGCGCCCTGGAGACCCGCGGTGCCGCCATCACCGCCTCCCTCGGCGAGGCCGGCGACCGGGTGGTCGGCCTGATGGATGCCCGCGGCAGCGACCTGATCGACAACCTGACCTCCACCAGCGAGGCGGTGCGCGGCACGCTCCGGGAAGTCGGCGAGGGTCTGACCCGCGCCTTCGAGAGCCGGGCCAGCGAGGCGACCGGCGCCTTCGAGGCCGCCGGTACCGCCCTGGCGGGTCGCCTCACCGAGAATGCCGGCACCCTGACCCGCAGCATCGAGGAGACCGGCGCACAGGTCGGCGCGGCGCTGGAACGCCAGGCCGGCGCGGTGCGCGACAGCTTCGAGCGCTCGGCGACCGGGCTGGAGAGCGTGTTTCTGTCCCGTGGCTCCGAGCTGACCGACCGGTTCGGCGCGATGGGCGCCGAGATCACGGCCCGCTTCGCCGAGACCGGCTCGGCCCTCGCCCAGGACATCGCTGGCCGCAGCACGGCTCTGCGCGCCGAGATCGAGAGCGCGGGCCTGTCGGTCGCCGAGACGATCGAGGGCCGTGGCCGCGACGCGCAGGCCGCCCTGGCGCTCGCAGCGGGCGGCGTCGGCGAGACCCTGACGGCCCGGGTCGCCGCGGTGCGCGACGACCTGATCGGCATTGCCGAGCGGATCGCCGACGCGCTGACCGAGCGCGGTAGTGCCGTCGCCGAGCGCATGGACGGCATCGCGACCCGCCTTGACGAGACCGTGACGGTGCGGGCGGCCGATCTGGAAACCCGCGTCGCCGCCGCCGCCGAGCGCGCCGGCAGCGGTATCGCGCAGCGGACCGAGACGGTCGCAGCCAACCTGGAATCCGCCTTCTCGGCCCTGGGCCGGGGCTTCGAGACGGGGGCGGCCGGCGCGGTCCAGTCCCTGCGCGGCACGCTCGAGAATCTGACGGGCGAGATCGACGGCCGCACCGCCGAGGCGGTCGCGGCGCTGCGGCGCGGCGCCGAGGAGGCCACCACCGCCCTGAACGGGACCGCCGAGGCCGCCACCGGCGCGGTCGAGGCCCGGACCCTGGAGGCCGTACGGGTTCTCGAACGGCGGCTCGCGGAGTCCGCAGCCGCCCTGGTGGCGCGGACCGAGGAAGCGGCCGAGTCGCTGCGCGTCGCCGCCGAGCAGACCGGCACCGCCGCCGAGGCGCAGACCCGGGACGCCGCCGCGCGCCTCGCTGCTACTTTGGAGACCCTGCGCACGGCCTCGACCGAGGTCGCGGGTGCCGTCGAGGCCGAGACCGCCGCCCTCATGGCCCGGTTCCTCGAAGCCGCCGACCGTGCCGGCACGGATCTCGGGTCCCGCGGCACAGAGGCGGTCTCCGCCGTCCGCACCGCTCTCGAGGACCTCAACCGCGAACTCGCCGCCCGCACCGGCGAGGCCACCGGCAGCCTCGCCGAGGCCGCCCGCGCGATCTCGACCGATCTCGCCGCCCGGATCGGCGAGATGGAGGCGGCCTTCGGCGAGCACGGACGGAGCGTCGCCGAGCTGCTCGCCGGCCACGCCGACGAGACCCAGGCCCGGATCAGCGGCACGGGCCGCGACATCGTGCTCGCCGTGGCGAGCCAGGGCGCGCGCATCGCCGACACCCTCAGCCAGACCGGCGCGAGCTTCGCCGAGACCGCCGACGGCCGTGTCCGGGCGATCGACGAGACCCTGGGCAGCCGCCTCGCCGCCCTGCAGGAGACCATCGCCCGCGGCGATATCCTGGCCGACCGGATCGGCCGCGACACCGCGGCGCTCGGCGAGACCGTCGGCGCCCGGCTGGAGGAGGTGGATCGCCTGCTGACCGGCAAAGGCCAGGCCGTGGCCGAGACGATCACGGCCCGGGCCCAGGAGGCCGGCAGCCTGATCGAGGCTCATCTGGGCAGTCTGGAGGAGCGTTCCGCGCAGCGGGCCGCCGAGATTGGCGCGGCCGTGGCGGAGCTCGTCGGCCATATCGACAGCCATCTCGGCACCCGCGCCACCGCGGTGGACGAGACCCTACGCGCCCGCACCGACGAGATGGCGCGCATCATGGCCGAGGGGCACCGCGGCCTCACGGAGATGCTGGAGGGCCGCACCTCCGGCCTCGGGCAGGACATCGCCCGGCACACGGGCGAGATCGCCCGCCGGATCGAGGAGAGCGCTGGCCAGTTCGATGCCGGCGTGATCGGCCGCCTCCAGGCGATCGCCGACTCTCTGGACGAGCGCGCCCGCCTGGTGGACGAGAGCTTTGGCGTGCAGGCCTTCGAGACGATCCGCGTGATTGAGGCCCGCACCCGCGCGGTGGATGAGGAACTGGCCGGCCGGACCCGCGACCTCGTCGCGACGATCACCGACCGGACCGGCGGCCTCGACGGCGCCATGGCGGAGCGCGTTCGCGCCCTCACGGCGACTATCGAGGAGGCCACACACGGCCTCGAGACCGCGCTGTCGGCCCGCGGCGAGGCCCTCGTCCGTCTGGTGGACGAGCGCACCGAGAGCGCCGACGCGGCGCTGGCCGCCCGCGCGGAGGCAGTCCGTGCCGCCTTCGCGGAGCGCGCCGACCTTCTGGCCCGCCAGATCGACGAGCGCATCGCCAACCTGTCGGGCGAGCTCGACGAGAAGGGCCGGGCGGTGTTCGGGGCGATCGGCGGCCGGATCACCGAGCTGGCCCGCCTGTTCGACCGCGGCGGCACGTCGCTGTCCGAGCTGATCGAGCAGCGCGGCGAGAGCGTGCTGGCCAAGCTGCAGCAGACCATCGCGGATGCCGAGCGGATGCTCGACGACGGCGAGGGCCGCCTGGGCCATACCCTGTCGAGCCGCACCGCCGATATCAGCGGTCTGCTCGACGACGGCGTGCGCACGGTCCACACCCTGTTGGACGACCGCACCAACCAGATCCGCGTGATGCTGGACGGTCACGCCGGTACCCTGGCCGCCACCCTCGACGGCCGCATGGGCCCGATCAACGACGCGTTGGACGGCCGCGGTCAGGCGCTGGTCGCCGCTTTGGAGGGCGTGTTCGGCACCGCGACCGGCGCCCTGGATGACCGGACCCGGCAGCTCGGCAGCCTGTTCGACGAGCGGCTCGGCCATCTCGAGACCCTGGTCGAGGGGCGCGGCAACCGCCTCGCCGACACGCTCACCGCCCGGGCCCAGGCGCTGCGCACCCTGTTCGAGGAGGCTCAAGGTGCCCTCGACGCCCTGGTGGAGGGCGGCGGCGGCCGCTTCGCCGCCACGGTGGACGCGCGCATCCAGTCGCTCCGTACGGTCCTGGAGGAGGCGCCGGCCGCCGTCTCGGCGCTGGTCGAGACCCGCGAGCGCCAGCTCGCCGCCACCCTCGACGCGCGCACGCAGCGTCTCCAGACCTTGTTCGAGGAGGCTCAAGCCGGTCTGCGCGACCTCGTGGATGTCCGCGGTCAGCAGGTCGCCGACGCGATCGCGGTCCGGACCGAGACCCTGCGCACGACCCTCGACGCGGCGCCCAGCCAGATGGCGGACGTGCTCGACAACCGCCTCTCCGACCTGCAGGGTCTGTTCGAGCGGGCGCAGGGCGAGATCGACCGGCTCGTCGATGTCCGTGGCCGCCAGATCGCCGGCACGATCGAGCAGCGGACCCAGGCGCTCCAGGCGACCATCGACCATGCGCACCCCGCCATCGCGGGCCTGCTGGAGACGCGCGAAGGCCAGATCGCCGAGACCCTGCGGGAGCGCACGGGCGAATTGCAGGCCCTGTTCGAGCGGGTTCAGACGCGCCTCGGGGCGATCGTCGAGGGGACCGGCCGCGACGTGTCCGAGCGGGTCGATGCCCGGATCGCGGCCCTGCGGACCACCTTCGAGGAGGCCCGCGCGGCGATCGAGGGGCTGCTGGACGAGCGCAGCCAGGCCCTGATCGAAACCGCCCACGGCCGCACCGGAGCCCTGGTTGAGGTGTTCGACACCCGCCTGCGCACCCTCGACGAGGTCGTGCAGGACCGCGCGACGTCCCTGGCGCAGGCCGTGGCGGAGCACAGCGAGGCCCTGGCCCAGGGCGTCGATGCCCGCGCCGATGCCTTCACCCAGCGCATTGACAGCCGGATGCGGCTGTTCGCGACCCTGGTGGCGCAGCGCGCCGACACCCTGGCCAACGCCTTCGACGACCGCCACGAGGCCTTCGCGAGCCTCGTGGACGAGCGCACCGCCAACCTTGTCGCCGCCCTCGACGAGCGGGCGCGTGCCCATGCCGAGCAGGTGGACGCCCACAACGCGGCGCTCGCCGAGACGCTCGGCCGGCGCGAGGCGATCCTGGGCGGCCTGATCGATGCCCGCATCGAGGCGCTGGGGGCCGCCTTCGAGCGGCGCACCGATGCCCTGGGCGCCCTGGTGGATGCCCGCGGCGAGGCCCTGTCGCGCCGCCTCGCGGAGAGCGCCGAGGCGCTGGTGCGCGCCATCGAGGAGCGGGGCGGCGCCCTGCTGGCCGGCCTCGACGACAGCGGCCGCAATGTCGGCGATGCCCTGGAAGGCCATGTCGAGCGCCTGCGCGGCGCCATCGACGGGCCGATGCTCGACCTCGCCCGCGCCCTGGCCGACCGGGCCGAGGCGATCGAGCGGGCACTCACCGAGACCGGCATGCCGCTCGCCGAGACCCTGCGGGAGCGGACCGAGGAACTGGCCGTGCAGTCGCGGGCCTCGGCCGAGCTGCTGCGTGCCGCCGTCGAGGACGGGGCCGGCCGCACCCTCTCGGAACTGTTCGAGACCAACGACCGGATGGGCCGGGAACTCGGCAGCCTGCTCCAGCGGATCGAGGCGGCCAACCGTGCCCTCAGCGACCTCGTGGCCGGGGCCGACACCAACCTCAGCGCGATCGAGCAGGGCCTCGCGGGCCGGATCGAGCAGGTCCAGGCGGCCCTTGAGCGCATCGCGGCCGAGACCGGCCGGGCGAGCGCCGGCGTCTCGTCCCAGGTCGAGGCCCTGCGCGGCGCGGCCGACGGGGCGCTGAGCGAGGCCTCCCGCCTCGCCGAGACCCTCGACGGACGGGGCCGCTCCCTCGCGGAGCAGACCGGCGCGCACGTGGCGACCCTCGACCGGGCTGCTGCCTCGCTCGCCGCCATCGAGGAGCGGCTGGGTTCGGCCCTCTCGGGCCGCGAGACGGCGCTGACCGAGGCGCTCGCCGCCTTCGAGTCCCGCGCCGCCGCCCTGGAGCAGAACGGCAAGGCCCTGGAGCGGACGATCGAGCAGACCCTGCGTGCCGCCGAGGAGCGCGCCCGTAGCGTCGGCGAGACCCTGACCCGGACCGCGGAGGGCGCCGGAGCCTCGGTGACGAGCGCCTTCGCCGACCTGAAGGACAGCGCCAGCGCCGAGGGCGAGAAGGCCGCCCAGGGCGTGCGGCAGGCCCTCGAGGAGGCGGCGCGCGACATGCGCACCGGCTTCCAGGAGGCCCAGGCCAGCTTCGGCGACTCGTTCTCGGCGCTCCGCGAGATGGCGGGCTCGATCCGCGGCGAACTCGACGCGACCCGCGCCGAACTGGCCAAGGGCGTGCTCGAACTGCCCCGCGAGACCCAGGACGCCACGGGCGAGATGCGCCGGGTGGTGGCCGACCAGATCAAGGCGCTCAACGAGCTCTCGTCCCTGGTCTCCCGCTCCGGCCGGTCGGTCGATGTCGCCCAGCCCCAGGCGCAGCGGCGGGTCGCCGAGGGTGGCGGGCGGTCCGTCGCGGCGCCGGCTCCCGCCCCGGCCGCGGCGCCCATCGCGTCCTTTGCGCCTGCAGCCCCCGTCGGGCCGTCTCCGACGCTGCCGACGCCCCCGGCGGTGCAGCGGTCCGCCGCCTCCGGCCAGACCCGGATCGAGGCATCGCGCCCGGCCGCGCCGGCTCGCGATACCGGCCCGGCCCGGGCCGGGGACAAGCGGGGCTGGCTGTCCGACCTGCTGACCCGCGCCTCCCTGGACGACGACGAGGAGGCGGCTCCGGCCATCGAGGCGCCCGCCTCCCCCGCCACATCGGGGCGGCGGTCCCCGGTTGCGGCCGCGGAGACCGGCCGGATCGCCCTCGACACGATCTCGACCGACATCGCCAAGATGATCGAGCATCGGACCGCGGTCGACCTGTGGGAGCGGTACCGCCGTGGCGAGCCGAACCTGTTCGACCCGCGCATCTACACCGCGCAGGGGCGGGCGACCTTCACGGAGATCCAGCGCCGCTACCGGAGCGATGCGGAGTTCCGCCGCAGCGTCGACCGCTACGTCAGCGAGTTCGAGCGCCTGCTCGGCGACGTGGTCAAGAACGACAGCGACGCCAAGCGGACCGACGCCTATCTCACCTCGGAGACCGGCAAGGTCTACACGATGCTGGCCCATGCCAGCGGGCGGTTCGACGGGGCATAGTGGCATCCCGGCGTCCGACTCTCCCTCCCCCTCTGCGGGGGAGGGAGACGCATCGGTCCGTGCGCACTGATGACGAAGGCGCGGTCGCGCGAGCCGTCATCCGTCGCGCCCGGGCACAACCGTCACGCCGCTCCCTTCACAGGAGCCCGAGTCCGACCAGCTCCCGCCGCAGGGCTTCGGGCATCTCGGCGAGGTCGCCCGAGGCTTCCGCCCCGAGGTCTGCCGGCGCATCGCCGGCCGTCAGGTAGCGCCAGCCCTGGAACGGCCGGTACGGCCGCGGGGCCACCGGAACGAGGCGGGGATCGAAGACCAGCCGGCAGCGCGGGATGCCGTCCTCACCGGTGAGCGGCTCGATGGCGGTGATCGCCTGCCGGCACGCAAGGGTTCCACGGATCACCCAGTAGATCGAGCCCCGACCGGTGATCTCGCGGTGGCGCTTCGGCAGGGTCCGGGTGACGTGGAACGGCGCGGCGGACCGCCCGTCCCGCAGCGCCTCGGCAAGGGAGCGCGCCTGCCGGGCCTCAAGGTCGGCGATCGAGGCGGGGCCGACGCAGAGCTTGATCAGGTGCAGGGCCACGGGGCGCGGTCTCGAAGGTCTCGGCGGGGCGCCCGTGATAGAGCATGCGGCGCGAAAGGGGGATCCGGTTTCGCGGAGCCGTGATGCGCGGGGATGTCCGGGACTGACCGCTCAGGCGAACAGCGCCAGTCGCTGCTCCGGCGACAGCGCGTCGATGTCGGCGAAGCTCAGCACGGCCTCCGCGAGTTCCGGCGGAAGCGCGCCTGGTTCGGGCGCGGCCGCGGCGAACCCGGCTTGGTCGAGGTCTGGCGCTTCATGAGCCGGTTCCTCGGCTGCGGTACTCTCTTGAGCGACGCTTTCCGGGGGGGCCTCTTCGGTCTCGGGCTCGCCCGCGACCGGCAGGAACACGAGATCCTCGTGCAGCGGCAGGCTGCCGGGCCGGGCCACCAGGGCGGCGGCCGTGATGGCCGGGAGATCCGTGCCGATATAGCGGTCGATGTCGCTCTGGCAGAGATCGGACGCGCCGATCTCCGCAGCCCCGGCTTCGCTCAGGGGCGGGACCGGCTCGGCCTCTTCGCCCCAGATCGCGATCATCGCCGACAGGCGGTCTTCCAGGTAGCGCAGGGTGTAGACGATCCGGGCGATGCGCTGGGCGGTCAGGTCCTGGAACGAGCAGGCCGTGTAGATGGCGGTGGCGTGGTGGTCGAGGGCGTCGCAGGCCGCCTCGTCGGCGCCCCGCTCGCGCAGCGTCCAGGCCGCCTCCTGGATCGCCTCGGCGGAGCCGAGGATGTCCGAGGTTGCCCGTTCGGTCTCGCGCACGATGCCATCGAGGGCGAGCGACGCCTCGGTCAGGCGGGTCTGCTCGTGGTTCGCGGCGCTGATCGCGGCGATCTCGGCCTTGGTCCGGCTGATCGCGTCGGCCATGTCGACGAGGTTGCCGCGCAGGTGTCCGAACGCCTCGTGGCCGCGATCCGCCGCGACGGTCCGCTCCAGGCGAGCGATCGCCCCGAGCAGCATCTCGGTCTCGGCCCCCCGGTTGCGGCGGGCATGCTCGGCCAGGAACCAGCGCCCGCGCTCGGTAACCGAGATCGTCGCCTCGATGGCCTCGTAGGCGGCCGACGCGTTCGGGCTCGGGGTTGCGGGACCGGACATGGATTTCCCTGAACGCGGATGCTGTCGTCCCGATCGGCCGGCCGTCGGACGACGGCCATGCGGGAGCGCCAATTTGACAGGATCCGTTTAACGGGCGCTTACGGTTGCGCCCCGCCGCCGGGCACTCGCCCGAAACGCCTTCCCCGCCCCTTCCGCCGAGCCCCGCCTTGTCCCGCCCGTCCGGTCCGGCGCGCCTGTCGCTGCTCTACGCCGTCGTCTTCACCGAGATCGGCATCGCGATGCCGTTCATGCCAAAATCGATATACTGTATTCGTGAAAATTTTTCATAATATTATCAGGCATTTATGCTTTATACTTTAGAGCTGTTCTATTTTCCCACACTGCTTCCCACACTACTACGATTTGCCCATTGAATAAGCAAAAAAGTGCGCTTGGCGATGCCGTCCGTAGCGGCTTGGCGAAGAAGGCCCGAGCGATCCCAGGTGATGCTCAGATGGTAATAAATTGGCTCTTCCGATCAGAGCTGACGTTGCTGTCCTTCAGCCAATCTTCCTCGGAATTGCTTCCATGGCGCTCGCGGCATTGTGAATGGCTCTACCTATGGCTGGGCCCGCCTTGGAAAAGCATGGGCAGAATGCAAATGGTCTAGCGACGAGAATGCATGTCTGGAGATGGTCTAAGCATATGCAGGAATATTAGCCTGATCCCAGATGCTCAATTGAACCGAGGGGCTATGCAACCTCGTGAAGGAGAACCGCCAGGCCCACTATGGCTTGGGAGCCGAAGGGCTGCTCAGGGTGGAAAGCCGCCCGTCTGCTTCTGGGCGGCGATACATGGAAGCGGACATCACCGTCAGGTCGAAGGCAGGAGTTCAATACCGAAGCGCGTCGACAAGCTGCCGAGACGTGCTAGAGCCTCCGCATCAGGCACCTGAGCGGGCGCCGAGGTCGCAGCTGTCTGGCCTGCCTCTCGGACGAACTGCTCGAAGCCGGATGGCGTACAGAACACCAGGGCTTCGGCTATTTCTGGACCGGCGTTCCCCAGCCGATGGGCTTGGCCGCGCGGAAGGATCATGACCTCCCCCACGGACAACGAGCGGGTCCTGCCGCCGGTCTCGACCTCGACCTGTCCGGACACCACGTAGATGGTTTCCTCCTCGTGCAAATGCCGATGCGGCGGCGTCCACACGCCGGGCGGGTTGGTGATGTGCAGCAGCGAGAACTGCTGGCCGGTCTCTTCGCCCGTCACCAAGATGTCGACGAGCGTTCCCGCAAAGGTCATGGTTTCGGTCCGGTGCATCGGCGGGCTCCCTGTTTGTGGAATGCCCGACTTTAGGACCACCCTGGACATGAGACGAGCTCAAGCGTTCTCATACGCGCATGAGTCCACGCCATGTGTCTGAGCGCGATCTCCGCCTCTTCCTCGTGCTCGACGCGCTGCTCGATCATCGAAGCGTAACGCAGGCGGCTAGCGCGCTCGGCCTCACGCAATCGGCAATCAGCCATTCGCTGCGGGCATTGCGGAGGCGGTTCGGCGATCCGCTGCTGGTTCGGGTCGGCAATACGCTCTGCCCAACACCCCGCGCGCTGGCCCTGCGCCCCGGGCTGTCGCTTGGGCTATCGGAACTCGAACGCGTGCTGGGCCAAGAACCAACGTTCGATCCGGCGCACTCGACCCGGTGCTTCAGCCTTGCAACACCGGACTATCCCCAGTTCACAGTTCTGCCCGAGCTATTCGGCCGTATTAGGCGCGAAGCACCTGGGCTGGATTTCCAGGTGAGACCGATTGGCCAGGGACTCGCTGAAGACCTTGCGAGCGGTAGCCTCGATCTGGTCCTAGCAGGAGCCGAAGTCGAGCAGCAGCTGGCGCTCGATCGCGCGTTGATGCGGGTGCGTGTCATCTCCGAGCCGTTCCGCTGTGTGGTGAGGCGCGGACATCCAGCTTTGGCGGCTCCGCTCGACCTTGACGCCTACACCACCCTGCCGCACCTGCTCGTCAGCACCGGAGGCGACCGCACGGGTATCGTCGATATAGCTCTGGCAGCTGTCGGACAGCGCCGACGCGTAGCCATGACGGTCCCAAGCTTCCCGGCAGCGATCTGGATGGTGGCAGCTTCCGACCTCATCGCGACGCTGCCGAAGGCGATTACCGATCGCGCGTCGCGGCACGATGTTGAAGTCAGAGAGCCACCGATCCTGTTGCCACCGAGTGACGCCTATCTCTGGTGGCATCCGCGCTTCCAGCACGATCCTGGACACAGCTGGTGGCGTCAAACTCTGTCGAACGCCTTGGGGGGTTCAACCCTTCAGGAGCCGACCTGCCAGACGAACCACCTCGATGAAGCCTAATCGGCACGTGCCGACCCCCAGTTCAAGTAGTCACTGTGCGCCCTCAGCTGAAGTTGCCGGAGGGCTGACGAACGGCTGCTTTGGAGAAGCGCCGATGGCGGTCCGGGCGGCTAGATTGGGTCGAAAGCAGCCTCCAACGGAGTGGTTCAGCGAGCGGCCTGCAGCTCTGGCCGGCGAGACGATCGACGCCGAGACCGTGGAGTGATCCTGCTGGCGATTGCACCCCGGTGCAAAACAGCCTTGGATGGCGGCGCTCTATGACGCGTCCTCGGGCGCCTTCACTTTCCTCCAGGCGGCATGACCGCCACCGCGGCCCGGCACGCGCTCGATCACGCCTTCGTCCTGCAGCTTGAGGAACTCCTTCTTGACCGCGTTCTCCGACTTGATCCCGGTCAAACCCCGCGCCTGCTTGTTCGTGATCTCGGGCTCGGTATCAAGGAAGTTCATGATGGCCTCTGTCGGCAGGGCCAACGGAGCGTGCCGGATCACGACCTTAATGTAGTTGCCCTCCTCCGTGATGGTCGGGGGCTTCAGCTTCCACTCCTTCATTTTCTGGAACGCCGTGTTCAGGCCCTCGCCCATGTCCTTGTTGGGCGCGTCGCGGTAGCGGTTGAGGCACCGGACCAGCTTCGAATTCCGGTTGAAGCGGGCGTCCAAGATATTCTCAACCCGGACATACCCCGGCAGCTTACCGGGGCTGAAGATCTCGATGCGGTCGTTGAAGATCGTCACATGCACATCGTCTGAGATCGAGTAGTCCCGGTGGATGATGGCGTTGACGAAGACCTCCCATATCGCCTCCGGCGGGTAGCCCTTCTTCTCCGAGCCCTCGGTGCCCCACATCGAGATGCTGGACAGGATGGCGATGATCTTCTCCACCGACGCATGGATGAGGCGGTAGGCCGGACCCTCGATGTAGTAGCTCTCCTTAAGGTGTTCGCGCTCCGGATCGTCCTCGCGGGTCTCATAGCGCGAGATCCGGACGCCGCACTTCCGGGGCATCATCGCGGACGGATTGTCACCAAAGAGCAGGATGCCGGCGACCAGGGGCGTCCAATCCCGGATGTCCATCAGGTGCTGATTGACGGCGTAGTCCAGCGGATCGGTCGAGGGAGAGTAGTCGGCCAGGAACGACGCCAGCTCACGCGCATCCGCGATCTGCTCCGGCGGGAGATCCGGCAGCTTCATGTTCTCGTAGGAGCGGGCGCCCTTGGCGAAGCCCAGCTCGGTGATCTGCTCGGCCGTCAACGGCAGGGACTGCGCCCCGGACCGCTGGTAGACCTTGCCGTCCGACGTCTTGTTCACGTCGGCGCCGCGCTCCACGAAGATGTGGAGGGCGATGGTCCCGTTGGTCTCGTGCTTCAGGAACTCGTACCGCACATCGACTGACGGGTTGAGCGTGTGCAGTGCTTGCAGGAGGCCGTTGTAATCCTCGGCGGTCGCGTGGCCGTTCCACCGCTTGGCCGGATCCGGCTCATCCTTGTCGTCAGCGATCCCAACGACGACCTCGCCGCCATCGGCGTTCGCGAGGGCCACAACGATCTTCTGCAACTTCTGACCCGAGAACGCCGCCGCCTTGCGGTCGAAAAAGTGGTCCTCGGCGCGCTTGCACAGCACCAGCGCGTCGGCTTCGGAGATCTGACGTTCCTTCACAGGGCCCTCTCGCGATCGCGCCTTGTAACCGGAACCAAAACGGCTTTTGGATCCGATCCCACCCAAATGTCATGCCACTTCAGTGGAGATAGGGCTGGTCAGTATGCGAGTGGGCGGCGAGGCCGCATGGGTCCTGATGGAGGCCACGGCCGCAAGGCCGTGGCGCAACTGGGATGGTCCGAGACCTAGTGGTCAAACTCCGGCGGTTGTAACCTGTGGTGAGCGACGGCTTCCGATCCGTTGCACAAGATCGAAAGTTCCGGCTACAGGCACTTGATCGAGACAGCGCCAGATGACCGGGTGGGGTGCAAGCAGTCCTCATCGCGCTGCAAAACGCTTAATTTTCTCGACGCAGGCGGGAGAGCTACGCTGAGTTTTCCCACACCACTTCCCACACCACTACGTCGGAACAGGTAGTGAACAAACGCGTGAAAACGTGGTCGCTCATTGCCCTTTACGCTGTGGTTTTCACGGAAGTCGGGATCAGTATGCCATTCATGCCGCTCTGGCTCGACGCCCTCGGGCTCGATGCCGCGGTGATCGGCGTGCTGCTCGCGCTGCCGATCGCCACCCGGATCGTGGCGACCGCGCCGCTGATGAGCCTGCTCGACCAGGGCCTCGGCCCGCGCCGGATGATCCTCGCCGGCAGCCTCGCGCTCAGCCTCACCTACGCGCTGATGCCCGGAGCCGCGGGGATCGGCTGGCCCCTGCTCGCGCTGTTCATCGTGCTCAATGCGGTCGCCGGCGCGCCGCTGGTGCCCTGCATCGACTATCTAACCCTCGCGGCCGTGCGGCAGGACAGCCGCCTCGCCTATTCCCGGATCCGAATGGCCGGCTCCATCGCGTTCCTGTTGGCGAACCTCGCGGGCGGGTTCCTGCTCTCGGCGCTCGGGGGCCAGGTGGCGGTGCCGCTGCTGCTCACCGGCCTCGCCCTCGGGGCGGCCGTGGTGGCGTGGCGCAGCCGCTCGGTGACGGGCCTGCCGCGGGTCGAGACCGGGGCCGGCCGGCCGAAGCTGCCGCTGAAACTCTGGCTCTGTATCGGTGCGGCCGCGGCGATCCAGGCGAGCCACGGGGCGATCTACGGCTTCGGCAGCATCTACTGGACGAGCGCCGGCATCCCGGCGGCCTGGGTTGGGTCGCTCTGGGCGGTCGGGGTGCTCTCCGAGATCGGGCTGTTCGCCGTCATGCCCACCCTTCCGGCCGCCTGGCGCAGCCCGGTGCGGCTCCTGAGCCTCGGCGCCGCCGCCGCGATCCTGCGGGCGGTCGGCATGTTCCTGGTCGGCGACCGCCTCGCCGCCCTGGTGCCGCTGCAGGCTCTGCATGGGCTGACCTTCGGGGCGACGCAGCTCGGCGCCATGGCGGCGGTCTCGGCTTATGCGCCGGACGGCGCGCGGGGCCGGGCGCAGGGTATGCTCAGCGCGGTCAATGCCAGCATCGCCGTCGTCGCCACCCTGGTGAGCGGCCTCGCCTACCGGGCGGGCGGCCCCCTCGCCTTCCTGCTGATGGCGCCGCTCGCGATCGCCGGACTCGGGCTCGCCCTCGCTTCCCGCGAGGTAAAAACGGAGACGGATCGTCAACCGTAATATCGACATAACCGCCCGGCAGGGTGGTGCCTCGATTGAGGAGAGAGGGTCTTGCTGAGCCAGGACACTGTTCCCGCCGGCGCATCGGTGCGGGACCGGCCGGGAGACGGCCGGCTGCAGCTCGATGGCCGCTGGACCGCCGACCAGGCGCCCGCCGTCGAGGCCGCGGCCGCGCGCATCGCGGCGGCCGGCCGGGCGGGGCCCGTGGCCCTCGACCTGTCGGGGATCGAGCGCCTCGACACGCTCGGCGCCTGGGTGCTGGAGCGTACCCGCGCGGAGATCGAGCAGGCCGGCGGCGCCCTCGCCTATCACGCGGTCCGGCCGGAGCACCGCACCCTCCTCGGCGAGGTCCGCCTGCGCGAGCCCGAGGCACCGCCGCCGCGGCGGCACGGCGTGATCGTCGGCGCCCTCGACGCCACCGGCCGCCAGACCGTGCGCGGGGGCCACGAATTCGTCACCGCCCTCGCCTTCCTGGGCGAGCTGATCGCCGCCTGCGGGCGCGTCGCCGTGCGGCCAGGGACGTTCCGGGGCAACGCCCTCGTCAACCAGATCCAGCAGGTGGCGCTGAACGGCACGCCGATCATCGTGCTGATCTCGTTCCTCGTGGGCGGCATCGTCGCCCAGCAGGGCATCTTCCAGCTCCAGCGCTTCGGCGCGCAGACCTTCGTGGTCAACCTGATCGGTCTGCTGATCCTGCGCGAGATGGGCGTGCTGCTGACCTCGATCATGGTGGCGGGCCGCTCCGGCTCGGCGATCACCGCCGAGATCGGCTCCATGCGCATGCGCGAGGAGGTGGATGCGCTCCGGGTGATGGGCCTCGATCCGGTCGAGATCCTGATCGTGCCCCGGGTGCTCGCCCTGATGATCGGCCTGCCGATGCTGACCCTGATCGGCGACCTCGCGGCGCTCGCGGGCGGCGGCCTCACCGCCATGCTCTACGGCGGGCTGACCCTCGACCAGTTCCTGGTCCGGCTCCAGGCGGCGGTGGGCGTCCACCACGTGATGGTCGGTCTCATCAAGGCGCCGTTCATGGCGCTGACCATCGGGGTGATCGCCACGATCGAGGGGTTTGCCGTGGAGGGCTCGGCGGAATCCCTTGGCCGCCACGTCACCGCCTCGGTCGTGAAATCCATCTTCATGGTCATCGTCCTCGACGGCCTGTTTGCGGTGTTCTTCGCCGCGATCGATTTCTGAGACCGCCCCGATGGACGCCTCCGCTCCGATCATCCGCGTGCGCGACCTCGTGGTCGGCTTCCGCGACCGCAACATCCTGAAGGGTCTGAGCCTCGACATCCGCGCCGGCGAAATCCTGGGCTTCGTCGGCCCCTCGGGGCAGGGCAAGTCGGTGCTGACCCGGACGATCCTCGGCCTCAACCCGAAGCGGGCCGGCACGATCGAGGTGTTCGGCCGGGATGTCGATGAACTCACCTACGCGGAGCGGCGGCGCATGGAGCAGCGCTGGGGCGTGCTGTTCCAGCAGGGGGCGCTGTTCTCGGCGCTCACCGTCAAGCAGAACATCCAAGTGCCGATGCGCGAGCACCTGAACCTGTCCGAGCGCCTGCTCGACGAGTTCGCTCGCCTCAAGATCGAGATGGTCGGCCTGAAGCCCGACGCCGCCGACAAGCTGCCCTCGGAGCTGTCGGGCGGCATGATCAAGCGCGCGGCCTTGGCGCGCTCCCTGGCGCTCGATCCCGAGATCCTGTTCCTCGACGAGCCGACCTCGGGCCTCGACCCGATCGGCGCGGGGGAGTTCGACGATCTCGTCTCGACCCTCAAGGAGACGCTGGGGCTGACCGTCTTCATGGTCACCCACGACCTCGACAGCCTCTACACCGCCTGCGACCGCATCGCGGCGCTCGGCGACGGCCAGATCATCGCGGCCGGCACGATCGAGGAGATGCTGGCGAGCGACCATCCCTGGCTGCGCTCCTACTTCCATGGCAAGCGCGCCCGCACCATCGCTATCGGCGGCGCCCCGGCGCATGCCTGACCCCCGCGATCCCGTTCCGCTCCGCGCCCCTCCGGGGACCGGGGCCAGACGCCCGGCAGGAACCCCGCCGGGCAGACACACAGGCTGAGCGCATGGAAACCCGCGCGAACTACGCCCTGATCGGGGCCTTCACCATCGCCGTGATCCTGGCGGGCTTCGGCACCGTCCTCTGGCTCTCCGGCGGCTCGTCCCGGCAGGTCAGCCAGACGGTGCGGATCGTGTTCTCCGGCTCGGTCGGCGGGCTGTCACGCGGATCGAGCGTGAACTTCAACGGCATCAAGGTCGGCGAGGTCACCGATATCCGCCTCGCCCCGCAGGATCCGCGCCGGGTGCTCGCCCAGATCAAGGTCGATCCCGCGACGCCCCTGCGGGCCGATACCCGCGCCCGGCTCGATTCGGCGATGCTGACCGGCGTCTCGGTGATCTCGCTCTCCGGCGGCAACGCCGACGCGCCCGTGCTGACCCCGATGGCCAACGGCGAGCCACCGACCATCTTCGCCGATTCCTCCGACATGCAGGACATGATGGCGCTGGCCCGCCAGGTGGCGCAGCGGGCCGACGACATGCTGGCTCGGCTGGATCGCCTGGTCTCCGCCAACGAGGGCGCGATCAACCGCTCGCTGACCAACGTCGAGACCTTCTCGAAGACGCTGGCCGATGCCGGGCCGAACATCTCGGCCCTGGTCAAGGCGGTGGATGGGGCGAAGCTCGGCCACGTGATCGACAACGCCGACCGCTTCTCGGAGGCCCTGTCCAAGTCCAGCCCCGACATCGAGGGGGCCGTGCACGATGCCCGCTCGCTCGCCGCCAAGCTCAACACCTCGGCCGACAAGATCGACGCGGTGCTCAACGGGGCCCAGGGCTTCCTGGGCTCGGCCTCCGGGCAGGAGGGCTCCAGCACCTTCGCGGAGATTCGCGCGGCCGCGATCTCGGTGCGCGACGCCGGCAAGGCCTTCCGGGTCATGTCGGAGAATCTCGACAAGCGCACGGCCAGCATCTCGGCCAATTTCGGCCGCCTGAGCGGCACCGGCCGCCGGGAGGTGGAGGCCCTGTCGGGGGATGGCCAGCGGACGCTGAGCACCCTCAACCGCACGGTGCGCAGCCTGGAGCGCGATCCGAGTCAGGTGATCTTCGGCGGCAAGCCTTCGTTGCCGGAATACAACGGCGGCCGCTGAAATCGCTCCGCGCCGGGTCCATGTGTCCCGGCGCACGGCACGCGTGCCCTCGCGGCTTAGTTTTAACGGCATAGCTTTTACAACTCCGCCGTCCGTCGGCGGGGTTCCTCAGGTCATGTCTATGGTCCGCTCGTCTCACATCGCTGCCGCCGCGCTGCTCGCCGCCCTGCTGGGCGGCTGCGGTGGCGGCGCGGCGCCGCTCACCTTCGACCTGGCCGCCCTGCCCCCGGCCGGGCGTCCGGTGGCGGCCGGCCGGTCGATCGCGGTGTCTGAGCCGGTGGGTATCCAGCCCTTCGAGGCGGATCGGATCATCGTGCGTGAGAGCGGCGGGTCGCTCGCCTTCCTGGGTGGCGGCCAATGGGCCGACCGGCTGCCGCGGCTGATCCAGTCCCGGATCATCCAGAGCCTGGAGAATTCCGGGCGGCTGCGCTCGGTGAGCCGGCCCGGGGACAAGATCGTGGCCGATTACCAGCTGATCAGCGAGATCCGCGCCTTCGACGTCCAGGCGGCGACGGGCGAGGCGGTGGTCGATCTGGCGTTGAAGCTCGTGGCCGACGGTACCGGGAAGGTGATCGCCGCGCGGATCTTCGTGGCCCGGGTGCCGGTGGCCAAGATCGACGCCGGCAACGGTGCCCGCGCCCTGGATCAGGCGCTCACCACGGTGTTGGCCGACGTGGTGCGTTGGGTGAATACCGGGCGGTGATTTTTTCGGGTTTGCCCGGACACACCTATTCCAGCACCTTCGCGAGCACGACGTTGAACGGCCGGAAGCCGCGCCCCTGGAAGAAGCGGAGGGCCTCCTCGTTCCGCGTCCACGCGTCGAGGACGAGCTGAGTCACGTTCCCAGCGCGGGCCTCGGCCTCGACCGCCTGGAGCAGCGCCGTCGCCACCCCGGAGCGGCGCGCGGACTCGCGGACCGCCAGATGCTGGACGTAGAGGCGCCTGCGGGCCTGCGTCAGCACGGTCGGGGGCCGCTCCTGCCGATCGAACCAGAGATAGCCGACCGGTTCGGCGGCAATCTCGGCGATCAGGAGGCCGGTGTCGGGCTTATCGATCAGAGCCGCGAAGAAAGCGCGCAACGCGGCCACGTCGACCTCGGCTCGAAAGACCTCGGGCTCCAGCTTGACGTGCAGGGCTTGGACGACACGGTTCAAGGACACCAGGGCGTCCAGATCCGCCGCTGTGGCAGGGCGCACGGCGATGTTCGGTCCTCCAGCCATGCCGCCTCAATTGCGCGACGCGGGTTCGAACGCGGGTAGAGCCTCGTCCGCTCGATAGACGCCGACTACGACGACCTGCTCCGGATGGTCGCCGGTGACCCCCAGGACGACTCTCATGTCGCCGGCCCAGACAATGAAGGTCTCCTCGCCACGCAGGATCCCCAGCCGGACCACGTCGTCCGAATGCGTCAGGGTTTCGCGGTCCTGCACGACATGCTCAACCTGTTGCATAAGGCGGTTCACAGCGACGGCCTTGAGGCCCTGCGCGCGCATGCGGTCGACGGCGTGCTGGATGAAGACTGCATTCATGTCTGGTGATCCCCCGGATCGGATCCGAAGATACGCTTGATGTCGTCGAGGGTCCGCAGCTTGCCGTCTCGGATATCGCGTTTCGCGGCCTCGATCATGGGACCCACCCGTTTCTGCAAGGCGATGCCCAGGACACCGGTCTCACTCAAGGCGCGGCGCCTCCGATTTTCATGGCGGGCAGCGCCCCATCCGTAGAGGCCCATGCCCAAGAGGACGAGCAAGAGCAGCCAGAAGGAGCGGCTGTATGGCGTTGCGCTCCAGTCGAGGATCTATACTCCGTCGCGCGTCGTCGTTATCCCGAAGATGTAGGCGCCCGAGAGCAGGTTGCCAACGAGACCAAGCAGGCCAAGGCCAAGCGCTTTCAACAGGGGATGATCAAAGAGCAGCTGCCTGATGTGCTCTACCGAGCCGCCTCTGATTCTGGTCAGTCCCGTTCAGCGTCGAGATTGTTTCAGACGGCGCCTCTGCGCAAGGCCGCCGCTTGGCCTCTTACTCCATCACGGCGGCCTTCAGGATCACCACCATGGTGGCCCGGGCCGGCCCGTCGGTGCAGCGCACGAGGTGGGGCCGGTCGCAGCGGTAGCGCAGGGTCTCGCCGGCCCGCGCCCGCTGCACGACCCCGCCGATCTCCACCTCGAACGCCCCCTCGGCGACCGACAGCGATTCCACCGAGCCGCGCTGGTGCGGATCCGAATCGAGGACGCCGCCGGGATCGGCCGTGACCTCGTACCATTGCAGCCATTCGATCGTCTTCAGCCAGCCGATGATGGCGAGCCGCACCTTGCCGTCCTCGGAGACCAGGATCGGCGTATCCGCCCGAGAGGTTTTCTCGATGAACGGCTCCTCGTCGCCCGTCGCCAGGACCCGTTCGATAGACACATCGAGGGCCTGGGACAGCCGCCAGATCGTGGCCAGCGTCGGGTTGGTCTCGTTGCGCTCGATCTGGCTGATGATCGACTTGGCCACGCCCGACTGCTCGGCGAGTTCCGAGAGCGAGAGATTGTAGGCCTTGCGCAGCCGCTGGATGGTCTTGCCGAGCTGCCCGGAGAGCGCCTGCGCTCCGGTCAGCAGGTCGCGCCCGCGCGTCCGGTCGGGCCGTTCCGCCTGATCCTGCATCGTCACCGGCCCGCCTGTACCGTTCCATTATCCGAACGATCGTGCGCTTCTTCAAACGCAATCGCCGCTCCGGCGCAAGGCGGCAGAGCGGCGTCCGGTCCGCAGATCTACGGCCAGATGGCGTGGAAGTGGTGGACGGGCCCGTGTCCGGCGCCGATCGCCAGTCCATCCGCCGCGTTGAGCGCCGCCGTGAGGTAGGTCTTGGCTTCCGCCACCGCCTCCGGGAGGCCCTGGCCCCGGGCGAGCCCGGCCGCCACCGCGGCCGAGAGCGTGCAGCCGGTGCCGTGGGTGTTGGCCGTTGCGATCCGTGGGGCCACGAGCGTCCGTAGAGTCCCGTCCGCCGTGACGAGGTAGTCGATGCTCTCGCGCCCCGTCCCGTGGCCGCCCTTGATCAGCACCGCCCGGGCGCCGAGCGTCACGAGACGCCGGGCTTGAGCCGCAGCGGTCGCCGGATCCTCGGCCACGGATTCGCCGAGCAGCACCGCCGCCTCCGGCAGGTTGGGGGTGATCAGATCGGCCCGGGCCAGCAGCCGGTCCCGGAGTACCGTCACGGCGTCGTCGGCGATCAGCCGGTCGCCGCTGGTGGCGACCATCACGGGGTCGAGGACGACGGGGATCGTTCCGGCGTGGCGTGCCAGACCGTCGGCCACCGCCACGATCACCTCGGCCCGCGCCAGCATGCCAATCTTCACGGCGCCCACCGCGAGGTCGGCGAAGACGCTGTCCATCTGCCGGGCGACGAACGCCGCCGGCACGTCGTGGATGCCCTGGACGCCCCGCGTGTTCTGCGCGGTGAGTGCCGTGATCACGCTGGCGCCGTAGACCCCGAGCGCCGAGAAGGTCTTGAGATCGGCCTGGATGCCGGCGCCGCCGCCGGAATCCGAGCCCGCGATCGTGACGGCGATGGGAGTGGGGCCGCTCATCGCGCGCCCCGCTCCGCCAGGGCGGCGTCGATCCGCGCGCGCAGGTCGCGGGCGCGCTGGCGCACCGGCTCGGCGCCGAACAAGGCGGTGATGACCGCGACGCCGTCCGCCCCCGCGGCGACCACCGCGGCCGCGTTGTCGAGGCCGATCCCCGCGATCGCACCCAGCGGCAGGCCGGCCCCGCGAGCGAGGCGGGCGCGGAAGGCGATGCTGGCAAAGCCGTCGAGCCCCACCGGCGGGTCGGGGTTGTCCTTGCTGGTGGTGGCGAAAACGCCGCCGATGCAAGCATAGTCCACGGGCAACCGATACAGCTCGTCGGCCTGGTTCGCAGTCTTTACCGTAAGGCCGATGATCGCGCCCGGGCCCAGGAGGCGGCGGGCCTCGGTGGGGTGGAGGTCGCTCTGACCGAGATGCACGCCCTCCGCCCCCGCAGCGAGGGCGAGGTCGACCCGGTCGTTGACGAGCACGGGCACCCGCCCACCCACCGCCTCCCGGATCGCCCGGATCCGCGCCAGGGCGGCGCGGGCGTCCGGAATGTCCTTCTCGCGGTACTGCAGCAGGGTGCAGCCCCCCGCGACCGCCTCGGCGCCGAGCCGCGCCAGCCGGTCACCGTCGCCGCCGCACACGCCGACATCGAGGAGGCCGTAGAGCCGCAGATCGACCGTCCTGTCCCCGGTCGATGCGGCGTTCGCGCTCACTGGCATCGCTGTCGCTCGGCCCCCGCCCCGGGCGGCCCCGCGCCAGCCCCTTCGGATGCTCCTGTTTGGTCAGGCCCCCCCGCCTTGGCAAGCGTTCCGTGGTCCTGCGCGGCGGCGATGCGGCTCTCGGCCATCATGATGCGGCGTTGACGCGCGGCGATCCTGCCCCCCTATAGGCGGGACCCGCTGGCGGCGCGAAGCCGGGCCGGCTCTCAAGCGCGTCCGACGGGAGAGGTGGTCGAGGGACGATGGACGGTGCCGCGACGCAGACGGATGCGCGCGGGGCACAGGCCCCGCCGGAGCGCTCCTCCGTAGGCCTGGTCGCGGTGATCGTCGCCGCGACCAGGGGGGAGCCGCGTGCCTTGACGATCCGCGTGCCCGATCAGGCACCCGGCCGCGGGGATGGCCTGCCCGCGGGGCCGCTCGTCCCCGAGCACGCCACCCTGGAGCGGGGCCTGCGGGCCTGGGTGGAGCGGCAGACGCATCAGCGCCTCGGCTACGTGGAGCAGCTCTACACCTTCGGCGACCGGGACCGCTCCGGAGCCCCGGACATGGCGGGCGTTCATTCCCTCTCGGTCGCCTATCTGGCGCTGGTCCGCGAGGAGCGGCCGGCCGGCCTCGCCGAGGCTGCATGGCAGAACTGGTACCGCTACCTGCCCTACGAGGATTTCCGGCAGGGGCGCCCGCGCCAGCTCGACGCGATCGAGGCGCGGCTCGCCGCCTGGGCGGCCGAGCCCGGGGATTGCGCCACCCGGACCCGGCGCTTCGACCGGCTCGGCCTGACCTTCGGCATGAACGGCGGCACCTGGAACGAGGAGCGCGTGCTGGAGCGCTACGAATTGCTGTTCGAGGCCGGGCTGATCCCGGAGGCCGGGGGCAATGCCGGTCCGGCCCTGCCGAACGACCCGACCGGGGTGCCGATGGCGTTTGACCACCGGCGAGTGCTCGCCACTGCGATCGGGCGCCTGCGCGGCAAGATCAAGTACCGCCCGGTGGTGTTCGAGCTGATGCCGCCGGAATTCACCCTGCTCCAGCTCCAGCGCACCGTGGAAGCGCTCTCGGGCACGCAGCTGCACAAGCAGAATTTTCGCCGGCTCGTGGCGCAGCAGGGGCTGGTGGAGGAGACCGAGAGCGTCACCAGCGGCGCCGCCGGCCGGCCGGCGCGGCTGGTGCGGTTCCGGCGCGAGGTTCTGCTGGAGCGCCCGGCTCCGGGGTTGCGGCTGCCGTCGCGGCGGGTGGGGTGATGGGGGTTGGGCGCTCGGCGGCGCCCGGTCGAGGCTTGTCCGTCAGGCGACGGCTCTCGCCACCAGGTCGGGATGCTGCCCGATCACCCGCCCATAGGCGACGGCGAAACGCGGCGCCGTGGTCCGCGCCTGCTCCCAGTCGCGCAGCGTGCCGATCGGAACCTGGAAGCGGCTGGCGAACTCGGCCTGCTACAGCGCGCGGGCGATGATCGGCAGCGATGACGGTCGGTGGGTCCGGACCGCGCCGACATGCGTCATTGGCCGGTCGAGCTCGTCGAGCGTCGGCAGCCGCTCGCGCCGCCTCGCCTGGCCGACCAAGCCCCTGCGCCGGACGACGAAGACGGCATCCTTCAAGCGCCTCCGGATCGAGCGGCCAACCCCAGCCGCGCCGGGCGCTCGTCATGACGGCGGACCGGTGCGAGCGGTGGTTGCCCAGCGCTGATGGATCGTGGCCCTCGCCGAGCCCGGTGATGAAGGCGGTGCTCTCGGCGCGGGTGACCGCGGAACAGGGCAAGGCGGCCAGCGCGTAGCCCTTGATGGCCTGGAGCACCTCGGCCTTGGTCCGGCCGATGCTCCTGCGCGATTTGGCGATATAGCGGTCGATCGCCGCCCCGAGCGCCGGATCCTCGGTCTTTGGCTGATCGAGGACGCCGGGCGTGTCGAGTTCTTTCGCCCGCATCTTGATCCAGGCCGCGGCCGCCGGTCGAGGGTCCGGATTTCGCGATGGCGCTTGCCGTCCCTTTTGACGACGATCTGGGCGTGATACCCCGTGGTCCCGTTCCTCTGCGTGCGCGACGAGGGACAGCACGAGAGCGACTGCAAGTGACTGGCGGACCGGAAGAACCTGGAAATCTCAACGGATGGCGCTTTAGCGTTGCACCGATGATGGACTGGACGGACCGCCATTGCCGGGCGTTCCACCGGTCGCTCTCCGCCCGCGCGCGGCTCTACACCGAGATGGTGACGACCGGCGCCGTGCTGCACGGGCCGCGCGAACGTCTGCTCGGCTTCTCGGCTGTGGAGCACCCGGTCGCCGTCCAGCTCGGCGGATCGGATCCGGCGGAGTTGGCGCAGGCCGCGCGGATCGCCGCGGATTTCGGCTACGACGAGGTCAACCTCAATGTGGGCTGCCCGTCAGACCGGGTGCAAGAGGGCCGCTTCGGCGCCTGCCTCATGCGCGAGCCGGCCCTGGTAGCCGACTGCGTCGCCGCCATGAAAGCCGCGGTCGCCGTGCCGGTGACGGTGAAGTGCCGTATCGGCGTCGATGATCAGGATCCCGAAGCGGCCCTCGACGCCCTGGCCGACGCGGTGGTGGCCGCGGGCGTCGACGGGCTGATCGTCCATGCCCGCAAGGCTTGGCTCCAGGGCCTCTCGCCCAAGGAGAACCGCGACGTACCGCCCCTCGATTACGGCCGGGCCGCGCGGCTGAAGCGGCGGCTGCCCGGCCTGCCGATCGCGGTCAATGGCGGGATGCGCGATCTCGACGCCGCGCGGGTGCGCCTTGCCGAAGTCGACGGCGTCATGGTCGGCCGCGCCGCCTATACCGAGCCGGCGCTGCTGCTGGGTGTCGATCCCGCGCTGTTCGGTGTCCCTGCGCCAGCTCCCGACGCCTTCGCGGCGGTGGAGACGTTCGAGCCCTACATCGCGGATGTCCTGACCCGGGGCGAGCGCCTGCACGCGGTGACCCGGCACATGCTCGGGCTGTTCAATGGCCGCCCCGGCGCCCGGGCCTACCGGCGCCATCTCTCGACGCACGGGATGCGGCCCGATGCCGGCCTCGCGACCCTGCGGGAAGCCGTGGCGCTGGTTTCCCGGGCTTTGCCCGAGGCGCAGGCTGCCTGAGCGGCCTCCGTCACGGCGGGCTCAACATCAGGCGGTCGCCCCGGACCTCGTAGCTCGAGAGGCGCGTCAGGAAGGTCTGGCCGAGCAGATTGACGGCGAGTGCCCCGGGCTTGGCCACCATGGCGTTCACCCGCCGCTCAGTGATCGTGCCCACGCTGAGGGAATCGAGCTGGACCGGCGCCGCATAGGTGATCCCGTTGGCGGTCGAGACGCGGGCCGTGAACGCGGACGCCGCGGGCGTGAGGGCGAGGGCGGCGGCGTTCTCGGCGGTCAGGACGACGCTGCTCGCACCGGTGTCGAACAGGAACGGCTGCACTTGGCCGTTGATCTCGGCATCGACCCGGAAATCGCCGTCCGCCCGCCGGACGATCGTGACGAGACCGCCGGTGCCCGGGATCGCGGTTCCGGGCCGCACCGCGCCGAGCACCCGGGTGCTGACACCCTGGATCCGGTCGCGCTCGCTGTAGCCGATAACGAGGGCGAGGCCGATCAGTGCCCAAGCCAGGAGCGCCCGCAGGTTCGCCCCGAGCCGGGCCGTGAACTGGCGCCAGAACCCGGCCACCACGAGGATGAGGATCGTGCCCGTCCAGGCGAGGCTGGCGAGCTGATCGGGCTCGATCACGCCGCCGAGGCGGTCGCCGCCGTCGCTGAACACCAGGGCGGCGACGACCAGCGCGAGGGCGGCGAGGCCGAGATAGATCATGCCGGCAGCGCCCCCTCCGGCGGCGCCAGGCAGGCCGCGCGCATCCGGGCCTCCAGCCCCGCCATGATGGTGCGGCGCTGCGCCTCAGACATCCCGCCCCAGACGGCGATCTCGTCGCGGGTCCGGCCGCAGCCGCAGCACAGGCCGGTCCTGGCATCGAGCACGCAGACCTTGGTGCAGGGCGAAGAGGGTTTTGGCGCGGGCGGCATCGGGAAACCTTGGTGGGCGGATCGTGGCCGCGTCATGACCGGGGCAGCCTCGCCCAGCGCGTTATCCCGGCGCCACCGCCGCCACCAGGGCCAGCAGGGCGGCGATCTCCGCGACCTGCTGGCAGGCGCCGATCACGTCCCCGGTCTGGCCGCCGATCTTTCCGCGCGCCAACGCGGTCATCCCCAAAGCCGCGAGGCCGGCCCCCACGATCATCAGCGCGACGCCACCGAACGGCAGGCCGAGGAGACAGGCGGCCAGCGCCAGCGCCACGCCGAGCCCGAGGGCGGTGGCGAGGCTCATCCGGTCCGGGCGCCCCACCGACGCAGAGAGGCCGCCCGTCCGGGCCGGCTCTAGCAGCACCATCGGAGCGAGGGCGGCGACCCGCGACAGGGCGGCGGCGAGGATCAGGGCGGTCGCGGCCGCCGCGCCGGTCCGGTCGAGGAGCGTCGCCAGGGCGCCGATGCGCAGGGCCAGCGCCAGCACCAGGGCCGCACCCCCGTAGGCGCCGATCCGGCTGTCGCGCATGATCTCCAGACGGCGCTCCCGGGTGCCGCCGCCGCCGAAGCCGTCGGCCACGTCGGCGAGCCCGTCCTCGTGCAGCGCGCCGGTCGCCATCACGAGGATCGCGAGGGCCAGCGTCGCCGCCAGGAACGGCCCGAGCCCGATCCACCAGGCCGCCACCAGCGCCAGGGCGGCCGGCAGGGCGAGGATCAGGCCGGCGAGCGGCAGCATCCGCGGCAGGGTGGTGAAGTCGGGAGCCCGGTGCGGGTCCGGCTCGCCGGGCAGTTGCGGCACGGGGAGGCGGGAGTAGAACCGCACGCACCCGGCGAGATCGTAGAGCGCGCCGCGCCCGGGCCAGTCGGCCTCCCCGCCGGTCTGCCTGTCCATCGCGGTCACTCGCATCCGGCCGCCGCCACGCTCGTATGGGGCGGGCCGGTCCAGTATACGCGCCCCGATCCGGTCCCGTCTCCCCGCCCGGGGGCACTCACAGGAAATCATCGTCCCCATGCGTGATCCAGGCCCGTTCGACGACATCCGCAACCTTCTGAAGGCCATGCCGGGCCCCGACCAGGCGGCTGAGGCCGCCGTGGCGGCCCGGGACGCGACCCTGACCAAGCCTGCGGGCTCCCTCGGGCGCTTGGAGACCCTCGTCTCCTGGCTGGCAACGTGGCAGGGTAAGGCGCCGCCGAGCTTCGACCGGCCACTGGTCTGCGTCTTCGCCGGCAGCCACGGGGTGACCCGCCGGGGGGTCTCGGCCTTCCCGGACGCGGTCAACCGCCAGATGCTCGACAATTTCGCGGCCGGCGGTGCCGCGATCAACCAGATCTGCGCCGCTTACGGGCTCGGCTTCAAGGTGTTCGACCTCGCCCTCGACATGCCGACCGGCGACATCACCGAGGGTCCCGCCCTCGACGAGCGCGCCACGGTGGCCACCATGGCGTTCGGCATGGAGGCGGTGGCGGCCGGTACGGACTGCCTCGGTATCGGCGAGATGGGGATCGGCAACACCACGGTGGCGGCGGCCCTCTACGCCGCCCTGTTCGGCGGCGATCCCGGCCACTGGGTCGGGCGCGGCACCGGAATCGACCGGGACGGGCTGTCGCGGAAGATCGCGGCCGTCGAGGCGGCGCTCGCGCACCATGCCGGGCATCTCGACGACCCGCTCCAGATCCTGGCGCGCCTCGGCGGCCGGGAGATCGCCGCCATGGCGGGAGCGATCCTGGCGGCCCGGCTGCAGCGCATTCCGGTGGTGATCGACGGCTACGTGGCGACCGCGGCGGCTGCCGTGCTGCACGCCGCCGATCCCAGCGCCCTCGACCATTGCCTCGCCGGCCACGTCTCGGCGGAGGGCGCCCACGCGGAGGTGCTGGAGCGTCTCGGCCTCGTGCCGCTGCTGGCGCTCGGCATGCGCCTCGGCGAGGCCTCGGGCGCCGGCATGGCGATGGGTCTGCTCAAGGGAGCGCTCGCCTGCCATACCGGGATGGCCACCTTCGCGCAGGCCGGGGTTTCCGAGAAGGCGGGCGGCTAGGCGGGCGCGGCGGGCGATTTGATGCTATGAGGGCGCGAACCCGATAACGGATCCATCGATCCCGCATCCTCCCACCGGATCACCTCATCCTGAGGTGGCACAGCGCAGGGGAGCTCTCCAAGGAGAGCGTCCGGAAGCGCTGTGATCGCTGGCGGGCTCCTTCGAGGCCCGCTCACGCGGGCACCTCCGGATGAGGGCGCGGGTGGGATTACTGCGACGAAACCGATGAAGATCACCCAAGCCTTTACCTTCGAGGCGGCCCACCGGCTGCCGAACGTGCCCGCGACGCATCGCTGTCACCGGATGCACGGGCATTCCTACCGGGTCGAGTTGACTGTGGCCGGCCCCGTCGATCCGCACACCGGCTGGGTGATCGACTTCTACGACATCGAGTCGATCTTCGGCCCCCTGCTGGCCCGGCTCGACCACCATTGCCTCAACGAGATCGAGGGGCTGGAGAACCCGACCGCCGAGAACATCGCGGCCTGGATCTGGCATCGCCTGCGGCCGGACCTGCCGGGGCTCGCCCGCGTCCGGGTGGCCGAGACCCCGATGTCCTGGGCGGAATACGACGGCGACTGACATGGCGACTGACATGGCGACTGACATGGCGGGTGATCGCTCGGCGCTGGTCCTGTTCTCCGGCGGCCAGGATTCGGCCACCTGTCTCGCCTGGGCGCTCGACCGGTTCGCGCATGTCGAGACCCTGGGCTTCGATTACGGCCAGCGCCACCGGGTCGAGCTCGACCGGCGCGCCGCCTTGCGGGCCGGCTTGGTGGGCCTCGTTCCCGCCTGGGCCGGGCGCCTGGGCGAGGACCACACGGTGACGCTCGACGCCTTGGGGGAAATCTCCGAGACGGCGCTGACCCGGGAGGCCGCGATCGGCTACGAAGAATCGGGCCTGCCCAACACCTTCGTGCCGGGTCGCAACCTCGTGTTCCTGACCTTTGCGGCGGCGCTCGCCTACCGGCGGGGTCTCCGGCACGTGGTCGGCGGCATGTGCGAGACGGACTATTCGGGCTATCCCGATTGTCGCGACGACACCATCAAGGCGCTGCAGGTGGCGCTCAACCTCGGCATGGAGCGTCGCTTCGTGCTGCACACGCCGCTGATGTGGCTCGACAAGGCGCAGACCTGGAGTCTCGCCGAGACGCTCGGCGGGCGGGCGCTGGTCGACCTGATCGTCGAGGAGAGCCACACCTGCTACCTCGGAGAGCGCGGGCAGCGCCATGCCTGGGGCTACGGCTGCGGCACCTGCCCGGCCTGCCGCCTGCGGGCGGACGGGTTCGCGCGGTTCAGCGCGGCCTGAGCCCTCCGACCAGCACTGCCAGCGTCCCCCGAAAGGCATCCGGGCTTGCGAACAGGCGCTCCATCAGCAGCGCCCCCTCCAGCGTGGCGATGACGTAGCGGGCCAGCCCCCCCGGATCCGTGCCGGCGCGCACGCTGCTATCCGCCTGCCCCTCCCGCAGGACCGTCTCGAGCCAAACGAGGTGGTCTGCGAAGAAGGCCGCGATGTCCCGGCGCAGGCGCTCGGGCAGGGCATCCCCCTCGATGGCCAGCGCCGCGCAGAGGCAGCCGAGCCCCTGCTCGACGCCGCCGAGATAGAGCCGGCCATAGGCCTCGATCCGCCCGGGGCCGTCGGCCACATCGGCGCGGATCGCCGCGAGGGCGGCTTCGTAGCGGGCCGCGTAGGCCGCCACCAGGGCGGCGCCGAGATCCACTTTGCTGGGGAAGTGATGGTGGATGCTGGCCTTGCGGATGCCCACGGCCGCGGCGAGATCGGCGTAACTGAAGCCGGCATAGCCCCGGCCCCGGACCAGGGTCTCGGCCTGGATCAGCAGTTCGGCGCGGGTGTCCCTCATCGCAGCCTCATCCGGGCGCGGCTCACGCGAACGTGCGGCCCCGACCCTTACCTCATCCAACATGCCACTTGACGCCCTAGAAATCTACCTACCTAATGGTAGACAAGAAAAACAGGAGGATTTGGCATGACGGCCCCCGCCGTCCACCCGCGGGCGTTTCCGGGCATCCGCACGCTATCGCGGCGCGGCGCCCTGTTCGGTGGCCTCTGCCTGTGCTGCCTGCCGACCCTCGGCCGCGCCGCCGAATCCTTCACGATGGAAGAGGTCGGCCCCGGCATCTTCGTCCGCAAGGGCCTGATCGCCGACGCCACGCCCGAGAACGCCGACGCCATCGCCAATATCGGTTTCATCGTCGGTCAGAAGGGTGTGCTGGTAACCGAATCCGGCGGCAGCCTGGCCGACGGCCAGTGGCTGCGCGCCGAGATCGTCAAGCGCACGACCAAGCCGATCACCCATGTGGTCCTGACCCATGTCCATCCGGACCACGTCTTCGGGGCGGGCGCCTTCGTGCAGGACAAACCGGTCTTCATCGGCCATGCCAAGCTCACCGAGGCGCTCTCGGCGCGCGGCGAGTTCTACCGCAAGCGCCTGATCGATCTTCTCGGCGAGGACCGCACCGGACCGGTGGTCTACCCGACTCTGAGCGTCGCCGACACGGCCGAGGTCGATCTCGGCGACCGCCGCCTGACCTTCACGGCGCACGGACCGGCCCACACCACCTCGGACCTGTCGATGATCGATTCCGGCAGCGGCCTGCTGTTCCCGGCGGACCTGCTGTTCGTGACCCGGATCCCGTCCCTCGACGGCAGCCTCAAGGGCTGGCTCAAGGAGGCCGAGCGGCTGAAGGCCATGGGACCCAGCCGCGCCGTGCCGGGCCACGGGCCGGTCTCGGTGGACCTCGCCCCGGCGCTCGCCGACCTGACCGGCTACCTGACGGCGCTGCGCGACGGCACCCGCGCGGCGATCGCCAAGGATGTCTCGATCGAGAAGGCGGTCGACATCGTCGCCCGGGACCAGCGGGACAAGTGGGCCCTATTCGACACCTACAATGGCCGCAACGTCACCGTGGCCTATCAGGAACTCGAGTGGGAATAATTTTTTGAAGTCCCCATATCCGAAGCAATCGGGAGGCACGCCATGACTCACAGGATCGGACAGACACTCTCCAGCCTCGCTCTCGGCCTCGCTCTGGCGACAACGGTGCTCGCTCCCGCAGCCTGGGCCGCGGGCGCCTCCGACACCGATCAGGAGCGGGCCGCCCGCTGGCAGGAGATCGCCAAGTCGATCTTCGGCGACCGGCAGATCGCGCAGACCGACAGCCTCGTGAAGATCGACGCGCCGGTCCGGGCGCTCGACGCCGCCCTGGTGCCGATCACCCTGACCATGCCCAATGACGGGCAGATCAAGGCGGTCTCGCTGATCATCGACGACAACCCGGCGCCCTACGCAGCCAGGTTCGAGTTCGGCCCGGCCGCCGACCCGGCGGAGCTGAAGCTGCGCGTGCGGGTCAACAACTACACCGACATGCACGCCGTGGTGGAGACGCAGGACGGCAAGCTCTACGAGGCCAAGCAGTTCGTGAAGGCCTCGGGCGGTTGCTCGGCCCCGATGGGCATGAGCGATGAGGAGGCCATGAAGGGCATGGGCGACATGCGCATGAAGTTCGCCGAGACGGGCGCCGGCAAGCCCGTGGAGGCGACGCTGATGGTGCGCCACCCGAACTTTTCCGGCATGCAGATGAACCAGGTGACCCGCGACTACACGCCGGCGCGCTACATCGACAAGCTGACCGTCTCGGCGGGCGACCAGAAGGTCTTTACCCTGACGGGCGACATCTCGATTTCGTCCAATCCGGTGATCAACTTCGCGTTCAAGCCGGATGGCAAGCCGATCCAGGTCGCGGCCTCCGACAACCAGGGCGGCCACTGGCAGCACAGCTTCACCCCGCCGAGCCCGACGAACTGAGACGGGGTGACGGACGCATGACCCAGGCCCGCATGTTCGTGCGGATCGCGGCGGCGCTGGCGGCACTGGGCTGCCTCGCCGCCGCCCCGGCCGATTCGCCGATCAATGTCCCGGAGCCGGAGGGGCTCTACGCGGGACCGCCGCACGGCTACACACCGTCGACCCTCAAGGGCGCGACGGTGATCGACGCCGACGCCCTCGCAGGCCTGATGGCGGAGCCGGACAAGCCGGTGCTGATCGACGTGGCGGCCCCGGACCGCAAGCCGTCGAACTTTCCGGCGGGCCGCCTCTGGCTTCCGGTCCATCCCTCGATCCCCGGGGCGGTCTGGATGCCGGAGGCCGGAGCCGAACCCCTGGCGCCGGAGCGCGAGGCCCTGTTCCCTGACCGCGTCGCCGAGCTGACGGGGGGCGACAGGGCCAAGCCCGTGGTGGTCTTCTGCCACGTGGAGTGCTGGGGCAGCTGGAACGCCGCCAAGCGCCTCGTTCGGAAGGGCTATACCGGCGTGCGCTGGTTCCCCGAGGGCGTCGAGGGCTGGCAGGACAAGCATGAGACCGTGAACCTGCGCGTCGATCCGGCCTGGAAGGCCGCATCCGAGCCGCAGGCGGGGCGCTGACCCGCGGCGCCGGGCGGTGTAAGAGGGATCGCCCCACGCGCATGTGGGGCTTGAAGATATCCAATAACCGGCCCGTGCTCTCTCCTCTCCCTTGCGGGGAGGAGTTGGAGGTGGGGGTGGTGCAGGATCGAGCGTTGCGGTGCCACCTGCACCACCCCCGCCCCTAGCCCCTCCCCACAAGGGGGAGGGGAAACGCCCGAGCCGAAAGGGATCTGAACCATGTCGCAGGTCGTGCAGTCGCGCCGCCTCCGGGCGATCGATATCGGCAAGCGCAAGGCCGAGGGGCGCAAGATCATCGCGCTCACCGCCTACCACGCCCATACGGCCGGCATCGTCGATCCCTATTGCGACTTCATCCTCGTGGGCGATTCCCTCGGCATGGTGATGCACGGGATGGAATCGACGATTCCCGTCACCCTGGAGATGATGATCCTGCAGGCGCAGGCGGTGATCCGGGGCAC
Organism: Methylobacterium phyllostachyos; assembly: GCF_900103445.1. Classification (GTDB taxonomy): domain Bacteria; phylum Pseudomonadota; class Alphaproteobacteria; order Rhizobiales; family Beijerinckiaceae; genus Methylobacterium; species Methylobacterium phyllostachyos. Next base: position 115,240 of record NZ_FNHS01000005.1, read on the forward strand.
GCAGAAGGCCCTCGTCGTGGTCGACATGCCGTTCGGCTCCTACGAGGCGAGCAAGGAGCAGGCCTTCCTCAATGCCGCCCGGGTGCTCAAGGAGTCCGGCGCCGGCGCGATCAAGATGGAGGGCGGGGCGCATTTCGCCGAGACGGTGGCGTTCCTCGTCCAGCGCGGCGTGCCGGTGATGGGCCATATCGGGCTGACCCCGCAGGCGGTGAACACGATGGGCGGCTTCAAGGTGCAGGGCCGCGCCCCCGACGACGAGCGCCGCCTGCTGGAGGACGCCCGGGCGATCTCCGAGGCCGGGGCCTTCGCGATCGTGCTGGAGGGCATCGTCGAGCCGGTGGCCCGGGCGATCGCGACCTCGCCGCGGGTGAGCGCGGCCACGATCGGCATCGGCGCCTCGGCGGTCTGCGACGGGCAGATCCTGGTCCTGGAGGACATGCTCGGCCTGTCCGAGCGCACGCCGAAATTCGTGCGCCAGTTCGGCAGCCTGCGGAGCCATATCGAGGAGGCCGTGAAGGCCTACGCGGACGAGGTCCGGGCCGGGCGCTTCCCGGCCGAAGACCACACCTACGGATAGGCCCGCCCTCAGCCCCGCGGCAGCGGCCGGGCCGGATTGCCGACGACGGTTGCGCCCGCCGGCACGTCGCGGGTGACGACCGCGCCCGCGCCGATGATGGCGTCGTCACCCACCGTCACGCCGGGCAGGATCAGCGCGCCGCCGCCGATCCAGACATTCGCCCCCACGGTGATCGGCCGGCCGGATTCCACGCCCGCGCGCCGCAGCTCCGGATCGCGCGGATGGTCGGCGGTCAGGAACTGCACCCCGGGGCCGACCTGCGTGAGAGCGCCGATCGACACGGGGGCGACGTCGAGGATCACGCAGTTGAAGTTTAGGAACACCCCGTCGCCGACCGCGATGTGCTGCCCGTAATCGCAGAAGAACGGCGGCCGGATCACCGCGTCCGCGCCGACATGGCCAAGGAGCTCGCGCAGGAGCACGCGCCGTTCGTCGGGGGAGGCCGCCAGGGTGGCGTTGTAGCGGACCATCCAGGCGCGGGCGCGCCGCGCATCGGCTGCGAGTTCCGGGTCGCCGGGGCGGTAGGGCTCGCCGGACAGCATCTTTTGCTTTTCGGTCTTGGCTGTCATGCGGGTTCTCCTGCGGTGCCGGGTGGAAGGATGCCGATTCTGGGCCCGGACGATGACCTCGGTCTGTCGAAGGCCATGCCGATAGCGGTGGCATCGAGAGTGACCGTTGATGATCATACGGACATTCCGCTGGCGGGCGGGCCCGCCCCGTTTTTCTCGGTGAGAAGGAGCAACACGGGTGAAGAGCGAGCCTCGCGCGCTGCCGGCCGACCCGGCCGATGTCGAGGATTTCGCCACGAGGGCCGAGGCGCGGGACCGCGGCCAGCGCGTCCGCCTGATCCGCAGGACGCGGGCCGGGCTCGGCCTGTAGTCCACGCGCCGCCAGGAGGAGATCGTCCGCATCACCTGGGTCGACCTCGACGCGCAACACAGCCGCGTGCTGGTGCGTGACATGAAGAACTCGGGCGACAAGGTCGGCAACGACGTGTGGTGCGAGCTGCCGCCCAAAGCGCTGGCGTTCATCGCGGCCATGCCGCGCAGCGACGCGCGGATCACCCCCCTACTCCACCGATCTCGGCGGCGTTCACCCGGGCCTGCGCGTTTCTCGGGATCGTGGATCTGCACATCCACGATCTCCGGCAATGCGGCATGCCACTGATCATGCAGTGCGCCTGTGCCGAGCTGCCGAAGGCTGCCGTCTTCAACTGTCAGCGCGCCAATCTGGGAGCCCAAGGCCCTACAGAAGCCGATGTGCTGCGCCTCGGCCCGATCAGCGACCTGCTCCGCGAGCAGCTGAACGATACCGGTCACTACGAGATCGTCTCGACAAACCCTGTGAAGGCCGATGTCGCCAAGGCGGATCTTCGAGCCTGCGGCGGTTGCGCAAATGATGTCGCCCGTAGGCTCGGTGCGGACGTGGCGATCATCGGAGAGATTCAGAAGGTTTCCAGCCTCATCCTCAACATCGACGTGAAAGACCTTCGATCTGATACGCCTGGGCGCGCCTACAGCGTCGACATCCGAGGCGACAACGACACCTCATGCGACCACGGCTGAGGTGCCTCGTGAAGGACAGGTTGCCGTCTCCTGGCATGGACGAGGTAAGCAGAGGCACGCCTCGGTAGGCGCGTGGGCTCAGCCGGCGGGATCAGCGTTCGCTCTGCCACCGGGCCGTAATCTCGCGGAGGGCCACGTCACCATTCGCCTCAGACGCGCCTTCTGACCCAAAGGAGCGAACCGACTGGCGCACGATGACGCCGTCGCGCGTAATCGACCATCCGAACCGGCCCGGCTCCTTGACGGCGGGCGCCACGCGCAGCGTGTGAGGGTTCGGTGTGAAGGTGATCATCGAAACCATGTAGGCGCTGACAGGGCCATCCGCGAGGGGGCACGGAGCAATGCTGTGTCGTGCTCCTATGTCCGCCTTCGTCTCGGGCTGCGTGGCGTACTGGGCCCTGGCCGCGCGGAACGGCACCGGGCCCCGTCAGCCCGCAATCCAATCGGGCGAAGGAACGCTTCAGCTTGCCCGCTTGGCACTCCAGCTGCCGCTGCACGCGACGAGCCCCCCGGATGTGCGCCATGTGCCGCGACCGCTGCCGTCGGCGTTCAGGCTGCCGGCGATCGGCACCCGGTTCGCGCCCTGAGTGATCGTAGCCTGCACGGCGCCGCCCGGCGATACCCCGCCATCAACGTCGAACTCCTCACCGGGAATCGATGCGTCACTGTCCTTGATCTCGACGTGATAGCGCGTGCTCGCCGAGCAAGGTCCCTCGTTGGTCGTGGCCACGATGGTCCAGGAGCCATCGTACTGGTTCGGCACGCGCACCGTCTTCATCGCAGCCTCAGCTGGAGAGAGCGCGCCGGCCGAGAGGCCGGTGGCGATGATCAGGGCAAGGGTTCGGGTCACAGACGACTCCATTCGATCGTCGTCAGATCTGACCACGCACCCGCGCAACGACGGGCTCGGTGATTTGGTTTCCGGCGCGAGACTCTTGCTCGCATTGTCGACGGGTAGGCACGATGCGGCCAGGGGGTATCGCCGGGGTCGATCGAAGGGCCAAGGCGAGCCGAAGCTACCAACGACGACGAGTTCTTCTTATCGGTCGGCGTCAATGTCTTCCCAGGGCCGGTTCACCGGGCGAGGCGATACACACGGCCGCAGAAGCGTTCAGACGGTTGTGGCGACCTCGCCCGGTGACGGTTCTGCGCCAGCGGCGCCCGGCTCCGGGCTGACGGCGCGTGCTGACGCATCGGTCCGCACAGGCTCGACCAGAGTCGCGATCATCGTGAGCAACGCGCGATGTTCCGGTGCGCTCGTTCCTGCGGCGAGGAAGACTGAGAGATCGATGCGGGATGCCGTCCCGCCCGAGGGCTCGTTGGGCTCGTGCGAGACGAACACGGCCGCCTCTTCGTCCTTACAAAGGTACCAGCAATCGCCGTTTGAACTGGCGTAGATCAATGTGCGGTTGATCGGCATGCGATGTCTATCCTGCCTCGGTCACGCGGTCCCGCGGATGGGTACGGCGCGGCCACTATGGTGGCTGTGGCAGCGGGTGCACAGGCTGCTATCAATGCGGTCGCATCGCTTTTCGATGCGGCAATGCCGCGACCAAGCCGACACGGTCTTGGGGCGTCATCGGAGCGCGGGAGCGCGCCGAACCGGGCAGGCTATCTTTGTCCGCTCGAAAGGCGCAGTGTGTCGACACCACCGGATCGGTTGATCCAGGCTCCGGTGGCTGAGGGTTCGTGCCCCCGCCTGCAACGGACAGGCGCGGATGGCTGACCGCCTCAAGTTTCCCATCAACACCCGCTCACGGCACGCGCGCCGCGCCTATCAGGTGCATCGGTTCGCCGGGAGCGGTGTCGTGATCGCGTCCCGGATCATCACGGCCCGCGATGACACCGATGCCCAGCGGCAGGCGGCGGGTCTGGCCGCGGGGGATCGCGCTGAACTCTGGGCGAGCAACCGCCTCGTGGCCGTGTTCGGCGCGTTTGGACATCCGGTCGCGACGTCGATTCGGTTGCTCGCGGACCGGCCGACGACGGGGTCGTGAGACGACCCTGTTCGGCTTCACAGCATATCCAGGAGCGAGACCATGGCGACGGAAAAGAAGCGCGGGAATCGCGAGACCAAGAAGCCGAAGAAGCCCGTGCCCAAGACCAACGCGGCGGCACCCTCCAGCAAGGGCACGGTTGCGACCGCCATGAAGACCAGCGGGCGAGGCTGAGGCGATGCGTGAGCGCCACGATCGGTCGCGATGATAGAGCCTAGCCGCCCGCGGATGTGCCCGGTGATGCGCAAGCTGATCACCGTAATCCTCCGCCTGTCGCAGCATCCCGGCCTTCAGGAGCGGGGGCTGCTGATCGATCGACTTACGGATCTTGAAGCGGAGGGCATTGCCCGGGATGTTCCACGGCGGACCGTGGAGGCGATCCGGGCGACCCGGTTGAAGCTGCGGGTCGAGGACCTGATGCCCAAGATGCCTCTGCCGCGCGGCCACTGATGGACTTGAGCATGACGGAAGGTAAGGCGTGCCCGGATGACCTTCGGGCGCTCGTCAGCCGGGCGGACCGGGACGATCTCCGCACAGCGCAAGACATCCTGATTCAATGCATCCTGCGCGAGGACGGCGCAGACCGACGGATGGCGGTCCTCGACACGCTACGCGCCGAGCTCACGCGCGACGATCAGGCGGGCATCAGCTCGCCGGAGCAGCGCGCCTTCCACACGGTGCTCCTTTCGATGATCGAGCGGACACGCACGATGGCAGGATCGACGGCGCGATAACGTTCCGCCACGGCACGGACCTATTTGGAATCGCGCGGTGGCGGTCTCAGGCCCTGACGCGTTTCGGCGATCTCACCGAACCTCTGCGCTGATGTACGCGACTCTCATCGAGGACGCTGCGCCGACCTCTGCTGCGGGCGCCGTGTCATCGGAGTGCGATGCTTGCTGCGCCGGCGTTGGCGGCCTGTTGAACGGTGGCACCATTTCTCAAGGCCAAGGCAATGGCGATCGACATGGTATCGATGGCAAGCGCACGGTCCTGTCCGTAATCATAAGAACTGTTTCGTCCCGAGCTCAGCCGCGCATAGTAGGCATCGGGAAACTCTTGATCGATCCGTGTTCTGAGGAGTCGCACAGCGGCGGCATAGCGATCTTCGAAATTCCGGGCCTCGGTGGCCGACGCGCCCTCGAACGTTCCATCCTCCCTCTGCTGGGCGACCGCACGAGACCTGCGCGCGTGCGCGCTTCCGAGGAAAGTTTGAAGTGTCTTGGAGATCAGCCATCGGATGAGGGGCATCGGAATCTCCTGACTGGGTAGCGTCGAACGACACTTGGCGGACTCGATAGCGATCCCGATGCTCTTTAAGCCACGCCCCGCGCACCGCAGTGGATGCGTGTGTCGCTCATCATCGGCCTGCCCGCGCGAAAACGGCGATGCCCGTCGCATTGCGCTGGGGACTCGCCCGGAGTGATGCCGAAGACGTGCTGACAGGACGCATCGCCGAGCGCTCGCGCCGCAACCGAGGCTGCCCAGGACCGGTCGACGCCCGCGAAGCAGCAGACGCCCCTCGGCATGGGTATTCAGGCCTTCTGCGGTGGCCTGCTGGTCTTGAAGTTTCTGGTCTTCGGCTCGGGGGGGAGCGGTTCAGGTTTGCTGGCCAGGAGGCGCTTCACGCGCTCGTTGAAGTCCTCGGGCGTGACCGCCTGTGCTTTGCCGGTCGTAAATTCACGCGCCATGTCTGCTGCTCTCCGCTTCTTCGCCCAGGGCACGGAATTGCGCGGAGGGAATACGAGGCTATGCGCCTTCTGGGATGAAATGACTACTGCTGATTCTTCTTATTGTTCGACCGGACGGCAGGCCCCCGGAAAAACTGCCGGCTGTTGACGGCGAGGCTTGTCCGTACGCTCGGTTCACGCGGCCGGTCGTCTCACATGCCGCCAAGCCGTGATCGCGCTCCGTCTCGCCTCGAAGGTCGTGCGCAGCCGCGAGCCGGGCTCACCCTGACGCTCGATGCCGAAGCCGTGGAGCAGAACCGCATCCGGTCCAAAAACACGCCGCATCTCGGCGCGCCAGAGGCGATCCGTAACGGTCAGGGCACGCTCGGTCTCCGCAAGGCGATCGATGTTCAAACCTGACCTCCTCCGTTCACCGCCTCCTCTCACAACGCGATGCCCCGTCCGGAGGTCCAGCTCGACCGTGAGAACAGTTTGCGCCACGACGTCCCTCGGCGCTTCGCCGCCCATCGCGGTTGGGTCAGAGCGCCCGCGCGAGACCGGCCTCCAGATCGAGGGCGCTGGCCGTCTGCTGAGAAAGGCGGACACCCGTCGGCTCGACGGTCGCGTCCTCCTTGACCGCCCGGCGCACGATGGCCAGCGCTTCGGTCTCGGATGTGGTGATCGCGACGTAGAACATCACCAACTGCCCGGACAGTTCCGCCTCGTCAGGCCGCGTCACCTTGAGGATGTAGGCGGTCTGATTGGGTTCGATCATCGCCGCTTCAGCCGAATGAGAGGGCGTGTTCATCATCGCGAGCTTCAACAGCCTGAATTGCACGCTGCCCGTCGCATCTCCGCGCGGCCAGCAAACCTTGGCGGAGGCACGGTGCGGGGCGTCGTCTCCCCGTCAGAAGGCTCGGTCTGCCAAAACCGGTCACGACGCGCGCGTGAGTTCGCCTTCCCGCACGGCACGCTCACCGCCCGCGGACCGGATTCGATACGTCGGCTCGCCGGAACGGTCGTCCGGTGTCAGGCGAATGACCTCGAAGAGGCCGTCGACGATACTCTTTCCGCCAGCATAGCTGACGCCCAGCTGCCGGACCTGCTGGCCAATCTTGAACTTGTGGGACATGGGCTTCCTCCGGGTGATGGCGTTTGCTGGCTGGGACCGGCTTACCGGCGGGCCCGCGCCTTTCGGGCCGCAAACCGTGCGTCGCGCGCGGCTTTCTGCTCGGCCGCGAGGGCAGCCTGTCGCTCCGTCTTCTCCGCCGCCTGGCGGACGCGCTCGGCGGCGGCGTCGGCCTCTGCCGCCAGGATCTCCGCCTCGCGCTCGGCCTGCGCGGCGAGACGCGCTGCTTCCCGTTCGGTCGATCGCACCTCCCGCGCCTGAATGACCGCATGCCGCACCGCCTGGCGGGCGAGGACGGCCGGATCATCCGCTGCGGGGCGCGCCCGGAAGCGGGCCAGTGTGGCCTGCCGCGCTTTGGCCGTCGCTTCGAGACGATCAACGAGTTGGTTGCTTTTGAACGGGTTCACGGACTCTCCTGAAGCGCACCGGAGTTCAGCTCCGGAGCGTGAAATCAAAAAAGCCGCTCCGCGATGGGAACGGCTTCGAAGCGCGTCACAGGCGGACGCGCGCTGCTCAGGCGGCCTGAAGGCTGCCGGCCGACTGTTTGCCGCTCCGGCGGTCGGTCTCCATTTCGTAGGAAACCTTCTGGCCCTCGCTCAGGCCCTGCATGCCGGCGCGCTCCACGGCGGAGATGTGGACGAACACGTCCTTGCCGCCATCATCCGGCTGGATGAAGCCGAAGCCCTTGGTGTCGTTGAACCATTTAACGGTGCCGATGGTCATCAGTAATCCATATCACGTTAGGCAAACAATTTGGCCGGGCGCACGAATCGTACGCGCCCGGTCGCTGATCGTCGAAAATGGGAGAGATGCAGAGCGCTCGCCCTGTTGAGGCGATACGGCCGAATGTCTGGCCAAAAGTCGATGGATCATCTGTACGCTATCGGCTGGGCAATGACAACTGCGCAGAAAAATTGTTTAATTCTTGCCGATGTACGCGGAAATTATTTATCTCGCGCGATCGCCTCGGGCACGCCCGTGACCAGCTGTGGCAACGCGCCGAACCGGCTTCCCCCGCACCTGATCCTGCCCGTGTCGCAATGGCGAGCGTTACCTTCGAGCCAGGCGCGCGGACGGCGCAGCTCACGCTACCGCTTGGCCAAACGCCGATCGGCACGTTCGGACACGGATGGCTTCAGCGCGCGTGGTTCGATCGAGGAGGTCGCGCCGGGCCGTCACCCCATCCAGGCGAGAGCTGCCGTGGCGGCGGCAGGTCTCGCAGTCGATCGCTGGCCGGTCGCCGGGGATGTCGCCCAGGCGCTGGACGGCGCGTCAACCAACCTTGTCCGTGGCCTCACACGTAACCGAGCGACATCAGGCGCCCCTGCCCGGGGGCCATGTCCGATTTGAAGCGGTGACGGCTGTTCGGCACCCGCGAAGTTCGACAGCACGCGGATCGGATGGCGCTGAGTCGCTGACAGGAGGCGGTTTCCAGAATTGGACCATGTGGTGCGTGGGCGTGCGCGATGCCGCAGGCCGGCCGGTGCTGTTTCGCGCGTTCACCACCGTGACGGTGGATGGCACGCGGGCGTGGGCGGCGGCATGGCGATGAAGACCAGCTATGTGGTGCAGCCGTTCGAGCTGCACCGGAAGCGGCTGCGTCCGGCGCGGCAGGAGCCGGCACAGACCGAGAGCGGCGCGCTGAAGAAGGCCGAGAACCTGGCCAAGCGGATGCCGGGCGCGGCGGCGCTGAAAGTGGTGGCCGACGACGAGACCGGCGAGCTGGAGGGGGTGACGATCCTCGGCCAGTGGGGCGAGATCCCGGATGACTTCGCCGAGAGCTTGCAGGGGGGCTGAGGCATACCCGGTACAGGGCCAAGCCCTGCACGAGCAGGCCTTGGCTTGGCTCAACAAGCTGATCATCACGATGAAGCGGCACGCGACGCTTAATGAGGCGGATCGCCACCTAATTGCGACCGTATTCGAGCAGGTTAAGGCCCGCTTTGCCGAGAAGTTTGCCACGACGGGATGGCGGGCGCATAAACGGTTTCTCGAGAATCACGATGCTTTACCGCTCGGTCGCCGGCGATTATAGGCGTGCCCTAGATGTGCTATATCGGTACAGCAGATCGATCGATGGATGTGAGAAGCCGCTGCAGTTATTGTGTATTACGAAGCATTAGATTATCTTATGCAGAAATTAGATTTCGACCTTCACATGGGAATTGAGTCGGTATGCTTTTAGATCATGCAATCGTGCTGCATGGTGGGCACATTGAGAGGCAAGGCGACCGCTTCATCTTCAGCGACGGAGCTGTCAAACACCTGTTCGGCTACGGGCTGTTTCTGCGGGAAATTAGGCCGGCACGATGCTTCGACGATGATTTGGTTGAGGTCGATGCATATTTTACCCGTCGTATCCCCAAAAGCGATATGACCGGCACACTGAAGAAACTTCGATTTATCGAGGAAGTTTTAGACCTGAAAAACTACGATTATGGTGCAGAGCTGGTAGGTCCATACCTGCGGCATCACGAGAAGGCCAATTGAGAAGATCGCCTCCAGGGGCTGACAAGACATTGCGTCCCGGTTGGGGAAGCCGCACCTGGCGAGCTGATCCGACGATAAGGGACACTGCGCCGGAGCGCTCTCAGCCGAAGTGGACGTTGGTTCGGCGCAAGAGCGCGCGTGCAAACACCGGCTGAGAACCGTGAGCGATTGAAACGCGATCGGGCACGGCTCTCAGAGTCCGCTCAGCCCCGCCCCGATCTGCTCACGGGGCGGGGGGCGTCCGATCTCACCAGCGTGTGAGCCGAGCCGATACGCAACGTGGCTGTGAGGCAGGATGAACGGTGTCGGTTAGCGGCGGGTGCCGATGGCCCGGCGCCGCGTGTCCCGGGCTGGGACCGTGCGAATAAAGCCTCGCGTGGCGATGCCGACCGTCACGACGAGACCGGCGGCCTCGAAGTTGGCCTGTCGTCTGAACTTCACCAGGTTCCAGCCGTTCCCGTGCCGCAACAATCGCACGGATGATTTCATGACTCGCTCTCTCGTGGCGCTCGCAGGGGCCCTGACCCTCATCCTCGCCGAGCCGGCGTCGGCGCAAGTCGTGACTGGCGGCGCGGGAAACACCGGCGTCGCGCCGCCAGCGACAACTGGCGGCGCGGGCCCGGGTGCCATGGATCTCGGCCCCAGTCCGATCACCCGGGGCAACGAGGCCAACCCGAGCAACTCGCCGATCCCGGGCACGACGCCAAGCGTCAACATCGGCGGCACGCCCACCAGCGGCCCGCCCGGGACGGGAGGCACGGCCGGCGGCCCCTCGCTCGGCCGGTAAGGCTGCTCGGCCTCGCCCCGATCTCTTCACCGGGCGGGGCGGGGCCGATCTCCCAGCGGTGGGCCGCTACGCATCGGGGTTCCGCTCGACAAGCCGAAGGCTATGACTGCGTCTTGAGGTAGGCGATCACGTCGTTGATCTTCTTGTCGTCCGAGTAGCCCTGGAAGATCATCTTGTTGCCGGGCACCTTCGCCTTCGGGTTCTTCAGCCACTCGTGCAGGTTGGCCTCGTCCCAGGTGATGCCCGAGTTCTTCAGCGCGGCCGAGTAGTTGTAGCCCTCGTAGGTGCCGGCCTTGCGCCCGACGACGCCCTTCAGGTCCGGGCCGACGCCATTCTTCTGGAAGTTGTGGCAAGCCTTGCACGGGGCGAACGCCTTCTCGCCGGCTGCCGCGTCGCCAGCCTCCTGGGCCTGCGTCGAGAACGGAACCAGAGCAGCGACGATGACACCAAAAACCAATGACCGCACAGAACCCCTCCCCAAATCCATCTTCCTATGCCGAACGATTCCAAACGCTCGGCATATTGGGGGATTAGACGTTGGGGCCTTCGACTTAATCCGGATCGCGGCGGTCCGACGAAGGCCGCCCGGTCGAAGTGCGAACGAAAAGGCCCCGCGCGGCGGCGGCCGGCGGGGCTGAGGTGGTTGCGTTCACAGGAGGTAGACGCGTCGGCCGCCGACTTAATCCGCACATTCAGTTCGAAGGGGACGATGACGGTGTCCATGCAGGATTCCTCTCCTGAAGTCGGGTTTCCTGAACGGGATCGGCGGATCGGTTAACCTTCGGGCCGGCGCGGACCTGTCGACCGTTTCGGACGTCGAGCCCAAGGGCGATCGCGAGATCGGGCACGCGGCATCAGCGGGCCGCGCCACCCCTGCCCCGACCTTCCAGACCGTGTGCAGCGTGGGCGATTAGCGCCGCCTGGTGGGTCTGCTCGCGGATCGTGTGCGTGACAACGACGCCCCGCAGTTCCTGTCGCTCGCGTCTTGCCGCCGCGCGTGACCGTTCCCTTTGAAGCACGCGCGGCCGGTCGCATCCCGCGGATGCTGGTTCGGATCGAACGTCTTGAGTGTCTCGTGTGCGCTGTCGCGGGTGCAGAACAGCGCTTTGGTGTCAAAAGGGCCGCGGCCGGTCGGCCCACCTCCTGCTGTTCGCGCGGCATCACCGCCACCGTGCCGAGATCGTCGATCGGCAGCACGTTCGCCTGCACCGTGAGCTTGGCCGCGTCGCCGCTGCGGCGGTCGAGGTTTCCCTTCGCGCCGATCTCATCGCGGTCCATGATCCCGTTCTAAGCGAAGGAGGCGTAGAGCTTGGCCCGGGACGCGCTGTCGGCCCGCAGCAGGCCTTCTACGGTGAACTCGGCGTAGAGCGCTGCCCGCTCGGCCGGCTCGATCCGCCGGAGCTGCGCCCGCGGGCCGAGCCTCAGCCAGGACCAGGATCCCGCTCCGGACGCATTACCATCATGATCCCCTAGGTCAGGCTGTTTCGGAATTCTACAGCCGGAAGGTTCCTCGACTTCTCTATAGGAATTGTAATTTTACTCGACGCATCGGATCCAGATTCCAATCAAGTGCTTATAGGGGCATAATACAACTGACGAAAAGGTGAACGCATTTTTGGCCAATATCCATATCTACGTGTTTTTTCCTGCTGCGGTGCCAACCAGATTGTGCAAAACCGATCCCGTCGGCACGCGCCGATGACGCCTGCGCCAGTGTCTCTTCACCCCCTCGATCCGCTGGCGCAGGCGTCCACAATCCAAGACGGCGATCCGGGTTAGAGTCCCGTCAGTACTGGATCGATCTTCGCGTGTCAGGTTCACCAACCAGTATCGATGAGCCCGGTCCCGGAACACCTCTATATCGGGTGTTCCGCCTCAGCCCCGATGGACGCGTCAAGGACAGTCATACGATCCAGGCCCGAACCGATGACGAAGCGAAAGCCGTCGCGGCGACGCTGCTCAACGGTCACGGCATCGATCTGTGGGAGCGTGCCCGTTATCTGGCCAGTTACCCGCCTCGGAGCGCCCTCTATCCTGAGCCGTAGCCGCCAGGATCCGGCTACGGTGCGCACGTCCAGTGCCCGCCGGGGATCGCCGTGGGCGCTGAGCACTGTCCGCTTCGACGCTTCTGCCGCTTGAGGGTGGAACGCCGTTAGTCCACTGCAGGCGGCCGTTCCGAATCCGACCCGCTGCAGCGGTTCACCGATCATGGATCCAGGCCATCATGCATCGAACGCCCCGTATGCGTGGCTGTCTGCAGCACGGGCGCCTGCTCGGCATAGGCTGCAATCTGGTGTGGCCCGACCCACCACGATGACACGGAGTCTGATATTCACGGCGCGAGACCAGCAGATTTCACGCGCCTAAACCGATTGGTAAAAACATAAAAACTCAATTCGAGCAGACGCAAAGGTGGGAAGCAAGCTCCAGAAGGGATTGTCTGAGGATATCGGGTCGAACCGGTTTGTGGAGAAGGGGGATTTCACTATCCGCGGCTTCGCGCAAACGTGCGGGCGCGGTGTCACCGGTGATGAGAATCGCCGGGATGGCCTGATCCCAATGCCGCCTGAGCAAGGCGATGGCGTCGGCGCCCGTTTGGCCCTCGCGCAACCGGTAATCGCAGATCAGCGCATCGGGTGCTGACTCGCGGGACAGGGCCTGTATCGCCTCGTCGGGCCGCTCGAAGGCCCAGCTCACGCATCCCCAGCCGGTCAGAAGCGCCACCATCGCGTCCCGCACGATGGCATCGTCATCGATGATCAGAATACGAGCGCCGGACAGATCGCTCTCCTCCGGAATGTTCGGCGAAGGGGCTTCGTCGGACACGACCTCAAGCGCCCTTGGAAGGAGGATACGGAACACGCTGCCGGTGCCCGCCTTGGATGAGAGGGATAGGGTGTGACCCAGGGAAGTCGCGATCCCCCGCGCGATGGCCAGTCCGAGGCCGAGGCCCTTATGACGGTCGCGCTCAGGATTCCCGAGCTGGTAGAATTCGCGGAAGATGTCGTCCTGCCTGTCTTCGGGGATGCCGATCCCCGTGTCGTAGACTTCGATCGACACTTCGGGGCCCCGGCGACGGCAGCCGATGAGCAGGCCGCCGCGATCGGTGTACCGGATGGCGTTGAGCACCAGATTGCGGAGCACCAGTTCCAGCAGCGCGGCATCGGAGACGATCGCCAGATCCGTCGGAAGTGTCCGGTAGATCAGGCTCTTGGCGTCGGCAAGATGAGCGAGATCGGCCTCGATCTTGTCCAGCAGTGGCTGGAGCTCGAACGCCCGTGGGGAGGGCTTTACCACCCCGGCTTCGAGGCGGGAGAAATCCAGCAGCGTGTTGAGCATGTCGGTCGAGGCGATATTCGCGGCCTGCGCGTTCTGGAGGATCCGGCGCTGCGGGGTGCCGAGATCCGTCTGGCTCAGGGCCTGCAGGAACAAGCCCAGGGCATGAACAGGCTGGCGCAGATCGTGACTGGCCGCCGCGAGGAACTGCGATTTCGCTGTGTTGGCGTGCTCCGCATCGAGACGCGCGCGATGGGCCGCATCGGTCTCGCCGCGCAGTTGTTCGACGAGGGCCATATTTTCAAAGCGGAGTTCGATCGATTCTCGGACCTGGCGGCTGGCGAGCACGACCTGACCATACTGCCCGGCCACAAACAGGAGCGAGCAGATTGCGAGGGCGCGGTAGGGTGCCCCCCCCAATGACCAAAGGGTCCCGGCCGCCAGAAGGGCGACGGGGATGACGAGCGCGAGATACAGATGGCGCCGCGGTGCGAGGAGCGAAACGCCGTTACTGCAGGTCGCACCAAGCAGTGACATCGTCAGGATGCTGACCGCAGGCACCTGCAGCGGGAGCGCGATACAGATCAGCGAGCCTAAGATCGTGCCTTCCAGAATCTTGCTCAGAAAGACGACGCGCTCGACCTGGCGAGCGCGATCGGGCTGGCTCACGACGTGCCGCGCGCGCCTCGCGTAGAGCGCCGCCGCGACCCGCTCGGTGAGGAACGCGACGTACCAAGTCAGCAGGATGCCGTGAGGCGCCAGCGTCCAGAGCACGACGAGCATCAGGGTCGATACGAGGAAGCCGACCGCGACCGACTGTGCGACACCGTCTAGAACAAGTCGTAACTCTTCGGCTGCGATCCAATGATCCTGGGGTGGGTTCACCGGATCAGGCCGAGCTGCTGCGCCTTGAAGACGGCCTCCGAGCGCCGGGTGACGCCGAGCGCTGCGAGCAAGCCTTGCACATGACCGCGAACCGTATGTTCCGATAGTCCCAGCCGGCGCCCGATCATCTTGTTGGACAATCCCCGCCCGACGAGGCTGAGCACCTCGGCTTGCCTCGGTGTTAGAGACGGCCAGAGAATAGTGCCAACCGGCGGGGCAACCGCGGATTGGTGCAGAATCTCGCGCAACACTGTCATCATCCGATCGGGCCGATCTGCTTTGGACAGGAACGCGCAAGCGCCTTGAGCGACTGCCGTATCGACCGTATTCGGCAGATCCAGGGCAGAGACAATGACGATCCTGGCGGCCGGCCAGCGTTGCCGCAGGAGGCCCATCCCTTCCAGGCCGCTGATTCCGGGCAGCTGGATGTCGAGGAGGATGATGGTCGGGACGACTGCGACGAGGGTGAGAGCGTCGTGCAAGGACGGGCTATCAAATATCGGAATGGTGTCGAATGCCGTAGACAGCATCGATACGATCCCTGATCGAAACAGGGCATGGTCGTCGATGATGAGTATCGCTTCGGGCGCCATGCCAAACATACCTAAAGCAATCGCATAGGTGCCGTCACGCGGCGTTGACCAGTCCATCTGGACTGGTCAACGCCGCGCTTTCGATCCGCTAGGATACCAACGATTGGTCGATGCGTGCCCGCCGGATCACGATGGACGGTGGCTCTGCCCGACGGAATCGAATCGAGGGGATCTGATGGCTCGTCCCGATCCGAAGCGCCGTGGTGTCCGCTGTTTGCCGAGGCGCAGCATCGCTTGCCGGAAATCCGTGCCGACGCATGGTAGAGGGCGCGACCTGATCGTGCGGTGGATTGGTGCCGCCGCGGTAAAGCGGCGGAAATCCGCCCGTCGCGCGACCGATCCGGTTCCCTGTCGCGACACGGTGATAAAACTCACCTGGGCGCAAACGCTCGGGCGGGACTTGAGCCAAAGATCGAGCGTGCCCAATTTATCAGCCGATATTCTCGCAATAAGGTCGCGTACGTACACGCTGTGTGCGTAAGCCACGTTTTGTTGAGATGCGCGAGGCTCTGTATCGCCTTTGATCCTGAACCCGACTTCCGGGCAATGCTCTGGAGCAGGGATATCTTGTGCGCTCGGTCGGTACCGGGGGCGTCCGCTCAGGGCGCTCTCCGCTGAACTGGACGGCGGTTCGCCGCCAGGGCGCGCGCCAAAACAACGGCTCCGGACGGGTTCGCCGCCTGGACCTGGGCCCGTTGGCTCAGATCAGCCCGCTGGCTGGACCGGACGTCAGCGTTCGGCCGGCGCGGGTGACGAGCTTGGCGAAGGCCAGAGCCGCGGCGGAAGCCTGCGCCGCCGATGGGAAGGACCGGTCCGATTCCAGAACCGTCATCTGCGTCGCGTCGAGGAGAGCCCAGGTCCACAGGTGCCGACCGGTTGAGCGGATCTCGAAGTGCATGGCGGGCTCGCGTGATGAAACATGCCCGCATCTTGCACCGTGAAAAGGCTCGCGGTGTTAATGGCTTGTCCGGCACAACAACCTGTGTCGGCCAGCACCAAATTTGCCCCCGCCATCCCCGCAGCTCACAGCTTCGATCGGCTACGCCCCTTCGCCGCGAACCGGCAGACGGGGATGCGCGCCCATCTCGAGCGATCCATCTATCACCGCGTGATAAGGTGTATCGTTTCCGACGCATTCTGATACTTGCGATAATAGAAGATTGTACCGCTAACTGAGCGAAACCAACGACGGATCAAGGGCTCGAATAGATGCATGGCCACAAGGGCGACGGCGAGCGAGGACAGAGCTGCGACCGTCGCGATCAAGGCCGGAGATTTTATGCTCCATTGATCGGATATCATGGCGGTGAAGCGGATGACGGGGTAGTTGACCACATATATAGGATAACTGATCGCGCCGAGAGCCCGACAAATTCCCGAGAGACGTGGATTTATCTGAGTGCCAGCGGCGATATAGATGATCAGCGGGAATAGTATAAACACCGAAAAAAGCTGGATGTTGACGTCATGAAGCGGAAGTAGCAGGAGCCCGGCTAAGATCGGGATTGTGAGATAGCCGCGACGGTTGGCGATGATCGGCAAGCGCTGGATCAGCACGCCGCACGCGAACGGGTACACGACGCGGATCGAGCCACACCAAACCCCAACCTGCATCCCGCCGAAATCGAGGGAGAGTGCGGCATGCGCGACTTCGGCGCTGACGTAGGCCGCTACGCAGATCAGGCTAACAAGACCCGGCTTGCGTAAACGGGCCAAGCCTAACGCAAAAGCGATGCTGACAAGCATTTCTTGCAGCAGCGACCACAGAGGCGGATCAACGCCAAACGCCTCAGAGTAAACCGGCAGCAGATTGCCGGTTGGTAGCAGCAGGGCGTTGAGCAGTGTCGCCGTAATCGCCGCGGCGGTGCTGACATCGCCAATGACGAAACACCGTAGGAGCAGAAAACACCCCCCGATCAGTGCTCCGAAGACGGCAAGGGGCATCAGCCGGGCTGCACGACGGCACAGGAAGGGCCACACATGACGGTCTTCTTCGGGCCGGCTCATGTAAGCATGTGCAATGACGAAACCGGATAGACAAAAGAAGAAGTCGACCGCCAAAAATGCGTGCCGGGGAATGATGTAGACCTTGCATACGCAGACGATGTGCAGCCAGAGCACGATGATCGAGGCGACGCCTCGCAATCCGTCGAGAAGATCATAGCGCTGGGATTTTGGAGCTAATCTTACTTGAGGCATGCAAAGGATTGAGAAATTCGCACTTAAGAACGTCATCTTCCTGTGATGCCGAACTGTTATTGAAGAGATATTAAGTTGGGCTGTGATTGACGGGGACAATTCGGCTTCTGTTGGGCGTCACCCGTTGCGCCCCTCCTCGCAGCCGACAACATCGTCCGTGCTCGCCCAGGCCAACGACCGCCGGGGCCGCAAGGGGCGGGTCGACGAGAAGGGGGAATGGCACGCCTACCGGCCGGCCTCGAATGCGGACGACATGGCGACGACAAAGCGTTGATGCCAAAGCGTGCGCCCGGCAGCCTCGCCCGCCTTCGACACCTCGCTAAGACCGGACCGTGATTCGACCCGGTAAGCGCCGTCATGCGGCGACCGGAGATCCTTGGCCTCGTTGTGGCCCAACCGAACCGTCCGCCGACACCGTCGGGTACAAGATCGCCGATCCAACACGCGATGCGCCGGGGGGCGCCACGGTTCTCTCTCGTGCAGGCCGGGCTAAGGCAATGCGTGATGAACCCTCGCCGCCTGCGCCTGCCACGACGCCTGCACGCCGGATGTGGGCCCGCCGTGCCAGCCGGCCGATATGCGCGCTCTGGCGGGCTTGGTTGCCGCCTTCGCGTCCGGCGCGGCTCCGTCAGTGCGTCCGGCGAAGCTGGCTCGGTGAGGTGCGGACGCTTGGTCTCCTGCTCCCGGCTTAGCCCCGCGCGGTCGAGCGGGTTGCTCAAGACGGACCCTTGGGTATCCTCTCGGGATGGCATGTAGCCTCGCTGCCAGGCGGAGCATTCTGCACGACGCACGATGATCTTGAGAACCGCGCTGATCGGAGGGCTCGTCGTGGCGCTTGCGGGCAGCGTAGGCGCTGCGGCTGTCGCACGGCATGGGCAGCCCCGCAGGAATGCTCCTCGTGCGCCGATCGACCCGCTGCAATTCGGCAACCCGCGACTGCCGCCGCTGCGGCCTCCGGATGACGGCATCATCCATTGGAACACGCCCAACAAGGATGGCAATCTCGGTGGTCCAGGGGCGGGTGGAAGTGGTGGTGGAGGCGGCTGATCTGCTCCGCCTTCGCCATCTGCCCCCGGTTCCGCACGCAGCCATCAAAGATGCGGCGCACCCCGTCAGGAGCGCGCCGCAAGTTGGCTCGCGGTCTCGTTGACGAGCCGGCGCTTATGGCAAAGCCCGGGCCATGAAGAACCCGCGCCGGTGAGCCGGGCGGCCTGAGTAGCCGTTGCGAGACTTTGAGGGCCCTGTCCGGTCGCGTCGATCGGAGCCACCTCGCATCCCTTGTCCGGGGACTTCAGGCGCGAGGAAGGATCGATGCGGAAGGCTCAGCGCGCCGGCGCGGATGTGGCGCCGCCCGGGCCGACGCCGGGACGCGTGGTGCCGGTGCCCGGCACGGTCGCTGCACCCGCAGCCCCGGTGGGCGCGCCGGTCGTCGAACCGGTGGTCCGTTCGTTCATCTTCTCGCTGTTGCTCTTCACGCTCCCGGGATTGTTCATATTGCCCGTCGCGCTTCCGCCACCCGCGGCCGTTTGCGCGTAAGCCGCACCGGTCAGAGCAACAGCCAGCGCTGCAGCGAGACCGCAAATCTTCATATTCATGAGCGTTTCCTCGATCGTCCCGGTTCGGGATCTGAGACCAACGCGGTTTGTACTTCTGTAGTTCAGTAGAAAATGATGAGCGGCGCATTCGAAAGCCGTCTGACGCAGGCGTTTCGAGCCTTACGCCTTCGGGTCCGTCACTTGCGGCACGATCGTGTCGATCGAGCGCGCCAGCCTGTAGCCGCCGATCTCAAGGGAAGCCGCGGCCACGGCTCGGTGGGCACGCGCTGGAGCGCGCCACCTGCCCGAGCTTGCCGCTGGCGTTGATGGTGAGCACGATGTGGCGGCCCGCGAGCAGGATCGGCATGACGCGGGCGAACTCGATCGTCGCCGTGGCCTCCTCGGCGACGGAAGGCCAGCCAGAGTTACCCGGGCTGTCGGGATCAGAACAATGCGTTGCGGAAAGCCGCGGTCCCGGTCGAGAGATACGCGGGCTTGCCGTCGGGTATATGACCTGACGATGCTGGTGCTGACCGCAGGTTAGCTGGCCTGACCCCGGAGAGAGGGCGAGAAGAGTCGGCCCGCTGAGATCGGGTTCGACGTAGCTGTCGTCTCCCGACGGGGCTTGCGGAGTGCCCGAAAGCCTCGACGAAGTCGCGGAGGCGGTCCGCCCCGGCAGAGGGGCCTCGGCGACCGATCGGCAGGGTCAGCCTCTTGCCGGTGAATGGCCTGCGCGCCTCCAAGACCCGGTCATCGGCAGGACCGTCCGGCGTGATCGAGCGGTCAAGGCGTGAATCGGCCCTGGACCCGGAGGCGTCGTTCGGGGTAAGATGCGCGCGAGGTTGATGACCGGTTCATAATAACGCTTCAGGACCCGGGGGCGGTACCCGGCGCCTCCACCAGAAGCATCCTGCCCCGGATACCGCACGGGGGCGAGGGCGAGCGTCCGGCGTTGCGGACAGCGCGCTGCCAGGATGCTTCTCGTGGGGGTGAAACAGGTTCGACTGGGCGGTAAAGGGATCGCGAGTTCTGTCCTGCTTCGGCAGGGTAAGATGCGGCTTTCGGTAAGGACTCGACCGGCTCAGCGCGGGCAACCCCCGTTCCGAGCACCTGACCAAAACTCTAAATGCCAACGACAACGTCGGCATGGAGATGCGCCTCGCGGCGTAATCTTCCGGGGCGTGGGCACGCCTAGCAACAGAACCCGGGGCTTCGGCCCCGGGGCCCGCCATTCCAAATCCGGATATGACGGGCGGTGCTTGGTCGGAGCAGCCGGTCCATGCTGGGCTCGCGAGAGCTCAAGGCATCATCACGCCAGCTGACCCGCTCAGCATTGCGTCTTGTGATGAGCGTCCCACCCGGTGAACGGCCTACAATTGGCAAGCCCTTCGAGGCCGTACGCCCTAAGGCAGGCGGATTGTCATTCTGCGGGACCGCCCGGATACCCACCTTCGGCGTGAGATGGGTCGGCCAAGACAGCAATGCCGCGCCGCGCCGAGCGGTCGCGCTGAATTTATGTATTGAACTAGATAATATCTGAGCGATTGACCTGTCATGGAGTAAGCCATGACAGCAATCCGAACCATAATCGCCGCCTCCTTATTGAGTGCATGGCCATTTGGCGTGGTCTTCGCGCAGACGGATCAAATGGGTACTGATAGCGGCACGTCGCCGGCCGCGACACTGCCCGACCCGGTCACGGTCGAAAAGACCAAGCCGCCGATCCGTGATGCGAGCCCGGCCTCGGTGAAGCCCGGCGAGCGTCCGACGCCGGAGCAGGTCTCGAATGACACGATCGTCGACAAGGTCTGTGTGGGGTGTCGCGCCGAACCTGCGACGGCCGATCCATTGTCGCTGAGGATCCGCCCGTCCGGTCCGCCGGAAAGGCGCGACGGCCAGTTGGACGCGCGCGGCGGCCGGCGCGATGCACGCTCGACCGTGGGGGAGCCGAGGCAGCAACCGGATCTGGATACCGTCGCCCTGGCTTCCGCGCACCGCGAACGCGCGGAATCGGTAGACGAGAAGACCACCGGGCTCTGGCAGTCCTGGGTGGTATCGGTCTGCGACGGCTGCGGTGACCAGAAGCCGGCGAAAGCCCTCAAGCTGGAGGATTGGCCGTACCGGACCAGTCCCGTCACCACCGGATCGGTTCTCCACAAGGCGCTCCCGGTTGCGGCGCGTGCCGATGCCAAGCCCTCCGCCCCGCACCCGCACGGAACCCTCGAAGCGGATCTCTCGCCGGAGAATGTCGACTCGATCAGGCGCATGCCGCAACACTGATATCGGCGACCGCACAGGTCACGGGAACGCGCTCTGCAGAAATGACCGATGATGCGGCGCAAGACGGCGCGTCACATCAAGAGTTCGTCGCCCGTCTCGACCGCAACGAGGCCGGGCCTGGCGCCGGGCCCGGCGATGAGATCCTGCGCGATCACTCCGCGGCCGAGACAACAACTTCCGTTCCTCATTGTAGAAACCATCGAGATATCGTCTACCAATTGCCCGATCGAATCTGTGCTGGCACGGATTTGTGACGATCAAGCAAGACATATCGCGATTTGATTTCTTGAGGATGATATGAAGGTGACGATCGGTAGAAAAATATTCTGCCTCTTGGGGGGTGCCATACTGTCATTCATGCTCATCGTGAGCGTGCAGCTTCTATCCCTGGGAACGGTGCTGATGGAGGGCCGCCAGGGCACTGTTCGAGCCCAGGTCGAGGCGGCGCACAGCGTCGTGGCCGCGTTCGCCAAGCAGGCCGAGGCCGGGACCCTCTCGATCGACGAAGCGAAACAGCGCGCGGCCACGGCGCTGCGGGCAATCCGCTACAATGAGGGCGACTACGTCTTCGTCTACAGCTCGACCCCGGGCGATCTGGGCCGCAACGTCGTTCATCCGGATCCCAAGGTCGAGGGCACCAAGTCCCGGGACGACGAGGCCATGAAGAAGACCTTCGTCGGGCGGATGATCGAGGCCGGCCGGGCTGGCGGCTTCACCGCGTATAGCTGGCCACGCCGGGGCGAAACCGAGCCTGCTCCCAAGATCGCCTACTCGCTCAGTTACGAGCCCTGGCAATGGGTGATCAACTCCGCCTTGTATGTGGATGATATCCGCGCGGCGCGTCGGGCCGAGACTCTCACCGCCCTGGCTTGGCTGATCCCGCTCGTGATCGTGATCGGCGTTTCGGGTTATCTGCTGGCCCGCAGCATCACGCGGCCCCTCGGCGCCTTCACCGCGGCCCTCCGCCGGTTGGCGAGCGGCGAGATGGCCGTGGCCATTCCCGGCCTCGGCCGGCACGACGAAATCGGTCAGATGGCCGACGCGGCCGGCGTGTTCCGGGACGGCATGATCCAGGCCCAGGCCTTGTCCGCCGAGCAGCAGGCCGAGCATGCGCGCCGGCAGGAGCGCGCCCGCTGGATGGAGGACACGACGCGCGGCTTCGACGAGGCGGCCGGCCAGCTCCTGGCGCGCGTCGACAACGCCGCGGCCGGAATGCGCGAGGCCTGCCGTGCGATGTCGGAGACCACCGTGGAGGCGGCGCAGCAAGCCGGCTTGGCGGCCGATGCCGCGCAGCAGGCGGCCGCCAACGTGCAGACGGTCGCGGCAGCCACCGAGGAACTCTCGGCCTCGATCGGTGAGATCGGGGGGCAGGTCGCCAGGTCAGCCGAGATTGCCGGACAGGCCGTCGGCGAAGCGGAGCGGACCGATCGGCAGATCCGCGGCCTCGCCGGGGCGGCGGAGCGGATCGGGGAGGTCGTGCGGATCATCTCGGCCATCGCCGAGCAGACGAATCTCCTGGCGCTCAACGCCACGATCGAGGCGGCCCGGGCGGGCGAAGCGGGGCGCGGCTTCGCCGTGGTAGCCGCTGAGGTGAAGGGGCTGGCCGGACAGACCGCCAAGGCCACCGAGGAGATCACCGCGCAGATCGAGGCGATTCAGGGGGAGACGACGGAGGCGGTTGCGGCGGTTCAGTCGATCGGCAAGACGGTCAACCGGATGAACACCATCTCCAGTGCGATCGCGGCGGCCGTCGAGCAGCAGCGCTTCGCCACAGGGCACATCTCCGAGAATGTCGATGCGGCCGCGCACGGGACTGCGGCGGTCAGCCGGAACGTGGTCTCGGCTTCGACAGCGGCGGCCTCGACGCGCAGGGTCGCCGACCATGTCGGATCGGCCGCCGATGACGTCTGCCACAGCGCCGAAGCGCTGCGCGGCGAGGTCATGCGTTTCCTTACCGCGATGCGGGCCGCCTGAACGGGGGCGACCCACATCACGCATCGCCCCCGCGCCCGGTCGCGCGGGGGTTAGGGTCAAAACACCGGCATCGCCCCCGCAACCGTGACGAGCGCGCCCGACGTGTAGCTGCTCTCGTCGGAGGCCAGCATCACGTAGGCCGAGGCGAGTTCGGCCGGCTGACCCGGGCGGCCGAAGGGCACCTGGCTGCCAAACGACGTCACCGCCTCCTGGCTCATCCCGGAGGGGATGAACGGGGTCCAGATCGGCCCGGGCAGCACGCCGTTCACGCGCACCCCCTTCTCGGCGAGCAGCTGTGCGAGGCTCAGCACCATGTTGCTCAGGGCGCCCTTGGTGGCGCTGTAGGCCAGGAGCGTCGGCATCGGGTGCTTCGAGTTGACCGACGAGGTGAAGATCACCGAGGCGCCGGGCTTCAGGTGAGGAAGCGCCGCTTTGGTCACGTAGAACGGCCCAAACACGTTCGTGCGGAAGTGATCCTCGAAGATGTGATCCTCGATAGCATCGAGATCCTGGTTCGGCTGCTGGAACGCGCCGTTGTTGACCAGTACGTCGAGGCGTCCGAACGTCTCCACGGTGCGGGCGACGATCTGGCGCCCGTAGGCGGCGTCCTTGAGGTCGCCGGGCAGCAGCAGGGCGCGCCGGCCCGCCTTCTCGATCCACTGGCCCACGGCCTCCGCGTCGGCCTGCTCTTCCGGCAGGTAGGAGATGGCGACGTCGGCCCCCTCCCGGGCGAAGGCGATCGCGACCGCGCGGCCGATGCCGCTGTCGCCGCCGGTGATGAGCGCCGCGCGCCCGGTGAGCTTGCCCGAACCGGTGTAGCTCGCCTCCCCATGGTCGGGCTCGGGCTCCATGCGGCCGGTCTTGCCGGGGAAGCTCTGCGGCTGTGCCGGGAAGGGCGGGCGGGGATATGTGTGCAGCGGATCCTTGGTCACGCGTCGTCTCCGGTTGGAATGCCGGTCCAACCGGATGGGGATCAGGGTGTTCCGGGCCGCGTCGCCGTGCCCGATCCGCCGGTGTCGCTGAGGGTGTGCCGGATCCACACGCCGACACAGGTCAGCAACAGGCGCCCATCAGTCTCAGCACCGAGGAGACGCCACGATGATCGAGTTTCAGCCCGAGGATCGCGCAGCCCGCGTGATCGATCGTGTCCTGCTCGGTGCGGCGATGCTTTCACTCACCTTCGGCTTGGCCGCCGGCCTCTGGGGCCTGCTGCAATGAGCCGATCGCGGGCCGCCGTCGGACGTGGCAGGTGATCCGGATCGACCGTCCGGGGCGACGAGGCTCCGATCGTACCGCCGTCGCGCTGATCGGCGCGGGGCTCGCGCTTCTTGCGCTGGCGCTCCTGTTCGTGGGCTTCCCGTGATGCTGTGCACCGGGGTGGGGGAGCGGTCGCGATGGTAAACCGGATCGTGGTCGCGGCAATCCTGCTCGCGGCCTCCGTCTTCCTGATCTATCTGGCGAACCTCGCCCGCGCCGCCCTGTCGCCGAACGAAAGTTACGCAGCCAGCATCGGGCTGACGCTGGATCAGTGCGTCGCGGCCCAGGGCGGCCTCACGCCCGGGGACGCGCGCGACTATTGCCGGCGCCCGGTGCCGAAGCGCCTGTGAGCCGGCCCTGCCGGGGCGGCCTTCGCCGGCGCGACCGGTCCGGTCCGGCGGGGGCTGCCGAGGGCCAAGCCCGATCGCGTTGCGATCAGGCCTCGCCTCAAGTCCTAAGGCCGAAGGCCATGGCGGAACACGTCCCGGTCACCGGGCCGGCCGGCTCGTCGGCGTCGTCCCTCCGATCGACTGCGTCTGGTCCCGAAAGCCGGGGTCCGCCTTTCGCGACGACGCTTCAGCTCCCGAACTTGTAGTTCAGTCCGACGCGACCGAGCACGCCCTCGTTCTGGAAACGTGTGACGTAGGCGCCCGCGCCGCGACCCGTCGCCATAAGCGGAAGCGTGCGCTGGCCGAGATCGTAATACAGCGCCTCGGCCTTCACGGTCACGGCGTTGGTATGGAAGACGTTCAGGAACGAGTCGGTGGGCAGGGCGTATTCGATGCCGCCGCCGACCGCATAGCCGGTCTCGACGCGCGCGCGGCTCCCGAAGAAGTTGAGATCACCCCGAGCCGTCTGGAACAGGCCTGCATAGCGCTCGCTGGCATAGGCGAAGCCGCCGGTCCCGTAGACCAGCACCCGGTCGAAGGCGTAGCCGACGCGACCGCGCACGGTGCCGAGGAAGTCGCCCGCCCGCCGGAAGGTGCTGATGCCGCCGGCCTGGCCGACAACGCTGCGCCTGCGGTCCAGGTCCGTGTAGCCGGCATCGACCTCGGCACCCGCCACGAAGCCCGAGCCGGGGGTGAACTGGTAATTGTAGCCGAGCTGGCTACCGCCGGTGAAACCGTCCTGCGGCAGGCGCAGGACGCCCGGCCGGTTCCCGGTCAGGACGCCGACATTGGCGGGGAAAACGCCCGCCGTCCGCGCCGTGTCCTTGGTCGACGTGATGTAGCCGGCGTTGATGCCGAAATAGGCGCCCGTCCAGGTGAAGACCGGCACCGGGATCGGCGCGGGCGGGAATGCGCGGCGCGGGAGATCCGCGGCCGAGGCGGCAGCCGTCAGGGCTGCGAAGGTTGCCGCGGACAAGATGGCCTTGTTCATTTCGAACCGTTCCAAGATGTGTGCCTTGAAGCGGATGTAACGTTTGTCGACGATCAAGTCTGTGTTTGATGTGCAACAGTCTATGTCTGAGGGTATTTGCTATATATTGAGCAGAGTATGCTTGATTTGTATCAAGCTATGAATTTCTAAATCTTGGATCTGGATGGTTTTAGGATGCTAAGAGATCGATTTTTCGATTGAAAATGTTCAACCCTGCCCGGAAAGCGGCGCGGAGCCGATGCCTGTGTGGCTTGCCTGCTGGCTGCGTAGAGGAGCGTGACGTGTCCCCAGCCCCTCTCCCGCACGGGAGAGGGAGCGGCGCTCGATCCTGAAACCGTGTCGTCGGAATCGGCCTGTGAATCGCCGGTACGCGACGCTCATGCTGGGTGCATCGGGATCGGGGCGAGGCTGTAAATCTTCGGGTTCGCTGCACGCCTTGCGCCGACCCCGGATCCGCTGCAGCGAAGCGCGCTTCAATGGTCGTGGTTGCAGCCCGGCCCATGAACATGACCGTGCTGATGATCGTGATCGTGGCTCCGATGTTCGTGCCGATGCCCGTGGTCATGATCGTGGTCATGATCGTGGCTGTGACCGTGCTCGTGCTCGTGCCCGTGATGGTCATGCCCGTGATCGTGGCCGCAGGTGCTGTGATCGTGGGCTGCGCGCTCCGGCCGGAAGGGGCGCGAGACCGGGCTGGCGAGGCAGCCTTGCCCACGCACCAGCTCCGCTGTGGCGGCGGTCGCGGGGATGTAGAGCGCATCCGAAGCGATCTCGGCCGGCACGTGGCTGCCGCCGAGCTGCCAAGCCAGGCGCAGCAGCCGGGCCGGGTTCTCGGCGCGCACCTCGAACAGATCCTGCGTGGCGGCCCGCACCGCGACGAGCCGGCCGTCGTCGAGGCGCAGCGCGTCGCCGTCGTCGAGGGGTGCGGCCTTGGTGAGCGCCACCGAGAATCCGAGCCCGCCCTCGGCCACCAGGGTCTCGGGCAGGGCGGACCGGCCTTCATGGTCGAGACTCACCGTATCGGCGACGCGGTCGGCCCGCACCGCGGCCCGGCGGACGATCGTGGTGGCTGTGGGCATGGAAACCTCGGACATGGCGCCGCAGCGCCCGGTCGGGACGCCGCCTCAGGAGGCGAGGCATAGGGCGAGACGGGAATCGGGTGCAACTCCGGTCATGCCCGGATGGAACCTTAGCCGTAGGGTCGCTATTGCATGACTGCTAAGCTCGGGGCGATCCGCCACGATCACGGCCATCGGCCGGACCGGATGCACAAACCGGACGCACAAGGGAGTTCTGGGGACCATGAAGAAGCTCACTGCCGCCGCCCTCGCCACCATCGCGGCCCTGTCGCTCGGCGCCTGCAACACCCCTGAGGACCGGGCGCTCGGCGGCGCCGGCCTCGGAGCGCTCACCGGCGCGGCGATCGGCGCGGCCGCGACCGGCCGTGCGGGCGGTGCGCTCGCCGGTGCGGCGATCGGCGGCGCCGGCGGCGCCATCGTGGGCGCTTCGACCGCGCCGCGCTGCCCCTACGGCACCTACCGAGACGCCTACGGCAACATCTACTGCCGCTGAGCCGAAGGGTGGGCCGGGCGCGTCCCGGCCCTTCCGCAGGGCCCACGGAGCGGTTAATCCGGCGCTCGGCCGGGGTGTCCCGGTGCCCGACGCCAAGCTCCTCGCGATGATCGCACCGAACCCAGGCCCCCTGCCCTATCCGGCCCGCCCATGAATGCGGCGGCCGAGTCCCAGGGTGTCTGGGGCAAGATCGGCGGCGCCGGAATCGGCCTCGCGATCGGCGGCCCCCTCGGGGCGCTGGTCGGCGGCGTTGCGGGCCATTTCCTGATGGACCGGGTCGGCGCGCCCTTCGGCCGGACGCCGCGCGACGTGGTGTTCACCACCGGTCTCGTCGCTCTGGCCGCCAAGATGGCCAAGTCCGATGGCGTCGTGCTGCCCTCCGAGGTCGAGGCGTTCGGCCGGGTCGTGCAGGTGGAGCCCGCCGCGCGGCCGGGGGTCGAGCGTCTGTTCGATCTCGCCAAGCGCACAACGAACGGCTTCGAGGCCTATGCGCGCCAGCTCGCCACGACCTTCGGTGACGAGCCGGCCCTGCTTGAGGACGTGCTCGACGGCCTGTTCCAGATCGCCGGTGCCGACGGGGCGCTTCACGAGGCCGAGGAGCGCTACCTCCGCGCGGTATCCGGCATCTTCGGCTTCGACGAGGCCGCGTTCCAGCGCATCGCCGCCCGGCACGTGCGGTTGCCGGACGATCCCTACGCGGTCCTGGGGCTCGACCGGGATGCCGACGAGGCGGCCTTGAAGGCCCGCCATCGGGCGCTCGTGGCCGAGCACCATCCCGACCGGGCGCTGGCCCGTGGCCTGCCGGCCGAGGCGGTGGCGATCGCGACTCGGCGGCTGGCCGCGATCAACGCCGCCTACGATCGGATCGTGGCGGAGCGCGGCCCCCGGTGAGATCCGGCCGTCTCGGATTGCCGGATCCGCCCACAGGCTAGCAGCATCGTCTTCGACCGCGCCTTCGGATGGCGAGGTCGGCCGGATGAACCAATGCAAGAGGAGCGAATTGATCCGCCGCGTCACATCGAACGGGGAGAGGATGAATGGCAACACAGTCGGCTCAGTGGCGAGAAGGCATGGAGGCCCGGAAGGCGGGGCAGCTGTCCCACAGCAATCCGTATGAGGCCGGCTCTCAGCAAAGCGCCGATTGGCTCGACGGCTTCACCTACGACGAGCCGGAGCAGAATGTGGATCGTCCTGAGCCCAGCGAAGGCTAGGGTTCGTCACGGGCGCCAAGCCGGGCTCGCAGGCGCTGCGAGCGCCGTGCGGATCCGGCCGCGCATACTCCAGGCCACGGACTGTTTGTATGGTTGCCGCAGGCCGACGGATCGCGGCTGGAACGGCACCGTGCAGCGCGGCGCAGAGCGTCACGCCGTCGACCTACTGCGGGCGGTGTCCGGCGGGGCCAGGCCGGACAAGCATCCGGGTGTCTCTCAGGACGGCCGTCAACGGCCTGACGGTCCGATGCCTCCCGGCGTGAACCGTGGCACAAGCGCGCCATGACGCTGATCCCCGACAGCCCCCTCGCCCGCCGCGTCGCACCTTCGCCGAACCACGGTGAGCGCCGGGGCGGCCGGCCGGATATGCTGATCTTGCACTACACCGGCATGGAGAGCGGGGCTGCCGCCTTGGCGCGGCTGCGCGACCCGTTGAGCGAGGTCTCGGCTCATTATTTGGTGTTCGAGGATGGCGGCATCGTCCAGCTGGTGCCAGAGGCGCGCCGGGCGTGGCATGCGGGTGCGGGCGCCTGGAAGGGCGAGACGGACATCAACTCCCGCTCCCTCGGGATCGAGATCGTCCATCCGGGCCATGCCGGCGGCCTGCCGCCCTATCCGGCGGTGCAGGTCGAGGCGGTGATCGCGCTGGCCCACGACATCCTCGGCCGCTGGCCGATCCCGCCGGAGCGGGTGCTCGCCCATTCCGACATCGCCCCCGAGCGCAAGGAGGATCCGGGCGAGACGTTTCCGTGGGACCGCCTCGCGGCGGCGGGCATTGGCCACCACGTGCCGCCCGCCACCCTGCGGGACGGCCGCTTCTTCGCGCGAGGGGATGCCGGGCAGCCCGTGGAGGCCCTGCAGGCGATGTTCGCCCTCTACGGCTATGACCTGCCGGTCACCGGGATGTTCGACGCGCGCACGCACGCGGTGGTCACCGCATTCCAGCGTCATTTCCGGCAAGCGCGGGTGGACGGCGTGGCCGACGCTTCGACCATCACCACCCTGCGCGACCTCATCGCGGCCCTGCCGACGCGGGGCTGAGAGCCTACGGATACCAGGGCTCCGCCCTGGACCCGCGAAAGGACGCAGTCCTTTCGAAACCCGGATTTCAGGCCCTGTGCGCGCGCGCCGGATGTGGGTGCCCCGGCTCCTCCGGGACCGCCGGCGCGTCGACGCGGGTCCGCCACAGGCTGTAGGCGACGCCCGCCGCCAGGAAGGTGAGCGTCACCACCAGGGAGACCCACGGCGGCACCGAAACGAGGCCGAACGTGTCGGCCACCACGATCTTGGTGCCGATGAAGATCAGGATGAAGGCGAGCGCCGTCTTGAGATAGGCGAAGCGGTCCACCATCGCGGCGAGCGCGAAGTAGAGGGCGCGCAGCCCCAGGATCGCGAAGATATTGGAGGTGTAGACAACGAAGGTGTCGGTGGTGATCGCGAAGATCGCCGGCACGCTGTCGACCGCGAAGATCACGTCGGCGCCGTTGACCAGCACCAGGGCCAGCGCCAGCGGCGTGAACCAGAGGGCGACCTTGCCAGTCTTCGGGTCGGTCTTGCGGATGGCGAAGCGCTGGCCGTGCAGGTCGGGCGTGACCCGGAAGGTCTTCTTGAACCAGCGCACCACGGCGCTGTTCTGGAAGTCGCCCTCGTCTTCGTCGCCCGAGATCAGGATCTTCAGGCCGGCATAGATCAGGAAGGCGGCAAACAGGGAGAGCACCCAGTGCACCTGATGCACAAGGGCGGCGCCGAGCCCGATCATCAGGCCGCGCAGCAGTACCGCCGCCAGGATGCCCCAGAGCAGGACCCGGTGCTGGGCGGCCCGCGGGATACCCAGAGCAGCGAGGATCATCGCGATGACGAAGACGTTGTCCATCGACAGCGACTTCTCGACCACGAGGCCGGTGACGTATTCCTCGCCGGCCTGGGCCCCGAGATACCACCAGATCCAGCCGCCGAAAGCCAAGCCGAGGCTGAGATAGAAGCCGGTGAGCAGGAGGCTCTCCCGCACCCCGATCTCGTGCTCCTTGTCCCGGTGCAGGAGGCCGAGGTCGAAGGCGAGCAGGCACGCGATCAGGACGTGGAAGCCGAGCCACATCCACAACGGCTTGCCGAGCCATTCGACGGTAAGGACGTCCATCATGCGGGGACCTGATGCTGATTCCAAATGGAAAGCATCGGCTCCGACATCACGGGCGCTGGGAGGCGCCCGCCAGAGGGGCCCGCAGCCGATGGGGCCGAGGTAAGCGGTGATCCGGGCGAATCAAGGGCAGACGCGCGGCCCCGCTTCGCTCAGGGTCGGCTTACGCCTTCGGTGTCTCCGGCGCGCCGCTCATCTTGGGCGTGCCCTGCCCGCCGAGCGGCCGCTCCTCCATCAACGCCAGGAACACGAAGGCCGCCAGCAGCCCCAGGCAGGCAGCCGCGAACACGAACCGGAAGGTCAGGGCGAGCTGGGTTGGGTCGGCGCCGCGGATCAGGCTCTCGACGTCGTGCCCCCCGGCTCCACCGGAGACGCCGCCCAGAACGATGGTGCCGAAGGCCGCCACGATCAGCGCGCCGCCGAGCGACCGGAAGAAGTTCATGGAGGCCGTGGCGATGCCGAGCTGGTGGCGCGCCACCGCATTCTGGATCGCGATGGTCGAGAGCGGCAGGATCGTCCCGATCCCCATGGAGAGCAGCGCGAACAGCACCTCCATCAGCCAGAACGGCAGCGCGTGGCCCCGCCACGCGATCACGGCGCAGCAGACGAGGCTGACGCTCATCATGATCAGCGGCACCCGCTTGTAGTGCCGGAAGTAGATCATCGACCGGCCCGACAGGGTGGCCCCCGTCACGGTGCCGACCATGAGCGGGACCAAAGCCACGCCGGACTCGCTCGCCGAGAGACCGATCACCCCTTCGAGGAAGATCGGCACGTAGATGGTGAGCCCGATGAAGGTGCCCATGGCGAAGCAGGCGGCGAGCGTCGCGCTGTAGACCACCTGATTGCGCAGCACTTCGGTGGGGATCAGCGGCTCGGGCGCCGTCGCGAGCCGAGCCGCGAAGCCGACGCCGAGCACGAGGGCCAGGGCGAGGAGCCCCAGCACCGGCGCCGAGCCCCAGGGATAGCGCACCCCGCCCCAGCTCAGGGCGAGCAGCAGGGCGATCGAGCCTGAGACCATCAGGGCGGCCCCGGGCCAGTCCAGCCGATGCCGCCGGTCGTGGCGCGGCAGGCGTTTCAGGTTGGCGTTGGTCAGCGCGAAGGCGAGGATTCCGATCGGCAGGTTGATCCAGAAGATCAGCGACCAGTGCAGGTGCTGGGCGAAGAAGCCGCCGAGCAGCGGCCCCGCCACCGAGGCCGCCACGAACACCCCCGCGATCACCACCTGATAGCGCGCCCGCTCCTTGGGCGACATGATGTCGGCCAGGATGGTCTGCGACAGCGCGATCAGCCCGCCGCCGCCGATCCCCTGGAGGCCCCGGGCCAGCGCCAGCCCCACCATCGTGGGGGCGAGCGCACAGGCGACCGAGCCGAGCACGAAGGTCGTGATGGCGATCAGCAGCATGATCCGCCGGCCGTGGATGTCGGACAGCTTGCCGTAGAGCGGCGTCACCGCGGTGGAGGCCAGGAGATAGGCGGTGACGATCCAGGGCAGGTTGGCAGCATCACCCAGAGCCAGCCCGATGGTCGGCATCGCGGTCGCCACGATGGTCTGATCGAGGGCCGCGAGCAGCATCGCGGTCATCAGGCCGTAGACGATCGCGCGAATCTCGCCGGGGCCGAGCTGGGCCTGCGGGGCGGGGATGCTCGGCGTCCCGGTGATGGCGGCGGGGCTGGCCACGTGTCTGAGCCTCTGTGGTTCGGGGTGAGCGCGGCCGAGCCTGGCGCGTCGAGTGCGGCAGCTTCGGGGATGAGGGAGAATTTTTTTCTGCAGGTTCGGGTTCCGGCAGGGCGGAGCTGCGCCCTTGACAGGACCGGTCCGCCTGCCCCTCTCCGGGCGGATGCCGCAGGACAGGGACGAGATCGCCATCGTGGGCGGCGGGCCGGCTGGGCTCGCTGCGGCCGAGGTGCTGGGCGAGGCCGGCCGCGCCGTAACGGTCTACGAGCGCATGCCTTCGGTCGCCCGCAAGCTGCTGATCGCCGGGCGCGGCGGCCTCAACATCACCCACAGCGAGGGGCGGCCGGACTTCCTCGCCCGCTACCATCCGCAAGGCTACCTCGACGCCGCCATCGCGGCCTTCCCGCCCGAGGCCCTGCGGGACTGGTGCACGGAACTCGGCGAGCCGACCTTCGTCGGGTCGAGCGGACGCGTCTTCCCGCAGAGCTTCAAGGCCTCCCCCCTGCTGCGGGGATGGCTGGCGCGGCTCGACAGCCTCGGCGTCCGGATCCGGACCCGGCACCGGCTCACGGCCCTGGGCGAGGCGCTGACGTTCGAGGCCCCGGACGGCCCCGTCGAAGTCCGACCCCGGGCGACCCTGTTGGCGCTCGGCGGGGCGAGCTGGCCGCGGCTCGGCTCGGACGGGCGTTGGGTGCCGCTCCTCGAAGGGCTCGGCGTGGCGGTGGCGCCCCTGCGTCCGGCCAATGTCGGTTTCGCGGTGGCGTGGTCGGACGTGTTCCGGCAGCGTTTCGCCGGCGCGCCTTTGAAGCGGGTGGCGCTCGCCTGCAACGGCGCCACGGCACGGGGCGAGGCCGTGATTACGGAGGCCGGCCTCGAGGGCGGGGCGGTCTACGCCCTGTCGCGCACCCTGCGCGAGGCAATCGCCGCCCGGGGCAGCGCCGAACTCGTCATCGATCTGCGGCCCGACCTCACCCGGGACGCCCTCGCCCGCCGCCTGTCCGGCGCCCGGCCCGGTGATTCCACCGCGACCCGGCTGCGCAAGGCCGCGGGGCTCCCGCCCGTGGCGGCGGGCCTCCTGCGCGAGACGGTCGCCGCCCTCCCGGCCGATCCCGGCTTGCTCGCCGGGCTGATCAAGGCCGCGCCGCTCACCCTCACCGCCCCGGCGCCGATCGAGCGGGCGATCTCGACGGCGGGCGGTGTCCGGCTCGACGCGCTCGACGGGCGGTCGATGCTGCGCGCCCATCCCGGCCTGTTCCTGGCCGGCGAGATGCTCGACTGGGAGGCCCCGACCGGCGGCTACCTGCTCCAGGGCAGCATCGCCGGCGGCCGGGCCGCGGCCGCCGGGATGCTCGACTGGTTGGCCGAGACCGGCGGCTGAGGTTGGCCACCTGCTCCAACAATCGGGTTTTCGTGCTCAAGGCCGAGCAAAGGTGGGATTCCCCTCGCCCCGCTTGCGGGGAGAGGGATGCGACGACCTCGTTGTCGGCGCATCGAGGCGGCAGCCGAAGGTGAGGGGGCGCTTCCGGACGCGCCTCTTCCGGAATCGCCCCCTCACCGCCGCTCCGGCTTCGCCTGCGCTTCCCGTAGGCACGACAGGGTGCCTGCGGGCCTCTCCCCACGCGCGGGGCTACGATATTCACACTTCGCGGGGCGGGGCGCTCTCTCCTCCCCTGGCGATCCCGGGCTTGCCCGGGATCGCTCGAGCTTGCGGGGAGGAGTTGGAGGTGGGGGTGGTGCAGAAGGCACCGTCACACTCGATCCTGTACCACCCCCACCCCTGGCCCCTCCCCGCAAGGGGGAGGGGAAACGCGCTTGTTTCTCAGGCCCTTGGCGTCCGGTAGAGAAGTGTGAATCCGCTAGGCGCGCGGGGAGAGGGCTCACCTCCGGCTCGGCTCAGACCGGGCCCCTGTCGGACTACGGCCGCGTGCAGAAGCCGACGATCCCCGTCGCCTCCGTCGGGCAGGCGGCGCCCTCCCCGTCATAGGTCGGCGTACCGGCCTTGAGGCAGTGGGCAGTGACCAGTGTCTCCCCGGCCTCGCAGGTCACGGTGCAGCCGCCCGCGCAGTCGGATTTCCGCACCGGCCACAGGGCAGCGCCGGCCTCGCCCCGCGCGCCCATCCCGCCCGGCGGGCCTGCCTGCCCCCTCGGCCCCGGGGCGCCCTGGCTGCCTGAAGCCCCCTTCTCGCCCGGCTCGCCCTTCGGGCCGGGGGCACCCTGCAGACCGGCCGGACCCTGGGCGCCGGCTTCACCCTTCGGACCGGTCTCACCCTTGGGACCCGCATCACCCTTGGGACCCGTCTCACCCTGGGGGCCCTGATCCCCCTTGGCCCCCGGCTCACCGGGCGGTCCTGCGGTCCCTTGCGGGCCGGGCGGGCCCGGAGGCCCCTCGGGGGCGCAGTTCGCCACCACCGCCTCGCGCTCGTCCGGCTCGGATTTCAGCGTCACCACGCAGGTCGAAGGCCGATAGGGCAAGCGGAAGACGAACCGTCCGCGCCGGTCGGCCTGGATCGAGATGTCGTCGTCCAGCACCACGATGGCGCCGGGCTTGCGCACCGAGCCCGAGATCCGCAGGTCGCCGGCCTCGATGCGGGCGTCGTAGACCATGATCGGCTGGTTCGGGGCCTGCGCGGGCCGGGCCTTCGCCCGTTCCCGCGTCTGTGCCGGCCGGCCCGGACTTCCCGGATCCGCCGGTTGCTGGGCCAGCGCCGCCCCCGACAGGGCGAGCAGGAGCGTGAGGGCGAGGCTTGAGCGCATGCGCGGTCCGTATCGACCGCGTCCGGCACGCGGCAGCCGACTTGTGGGCTCACCCTGCGATTGCGGTCAACCGGGGCCGTTGAAACCGCCGGCGAGGACCGATTCCACAGGCGTCCACATCCATCCACAGGCCAAGCTGCTGCGCCGACGCACGATTCCAAGACCTCGCGGAAACCGTTTGAACGTGTTCCTGTTATGTTCCTATGGTCCGCCATGACCGGAGCCGATGGAGATGGGGCTGGACCCTGCGGACGAAAGCGCGCGGACACCCGCGCGCGGCGAGCCCCGGGCGCGGCTGGCAGCCCTGCGGGCGCAGCTCGCGCCGCCGGAAGAGGGGCGAGCCTCACGCCCGATCCTGCCGCTCGGCCTGTCCGCCCTCGACGCCCACCTGCCCGGCGGCGGCCTCGCCCTTGGGCCGCCGCACGAGATCGCGCCGGCCGGGCCCGCGGATGGGGTCGCGGCCCTCGGCTTCGCCCTCACGCTCTGCGCCCTTCACCTGTCCCAGGTGTCCGGGGAAGCGCTGATCGCCGCCGCCCCCGGCGAGCCCCTGCCCTACGGCCACGGGCTCCTGGGTCTCGGCCTCGATCCCGGCCGCCTGCTCCTCCTGGAGGCCGGCGGCGACGGGGAGGTGTTCCGCGCCCTGGAGGCGGCCCTGCACGCCCGCGCCCTGGCGGCCCTGATCGGCCTCCTGCGGGACGGGCTGCCGCTGAAGCCGGGCCGGCGCCTGCAACTCGCCGCGGAGGGGCCGTCTCCGCCGCTCCTGCTGCTGCTGCGCCCTGCGGAGGCCGGGATGCCCAACGGGGCCGCCACCCGCTGGCGGATCGCCGCCGCCCCCGCCTCCCGGGACCGGTTCGGCACCCTCGACCGGCCGCGCTGGCGGGCGCGGCTCGAACGCTGCCGCAACGGGCGCGGCGGTGACTGGCTTCTGGAGTGGGACCATGCCGCGCATCGTCTGCATCTGCCTGAGCCACTGGCCGGTGACGCGGCTGCGTCGGGCCGGTCTCGCGCCTGAGGGCGGCCCGATGGCGGTGGCCGCCGAGGGGCCGGGCGGCCTGCGGCTCCTCGCCCTCGACCCAGCCGCCCAGGCGCTGGGCCTGCGGCCCGGCGAGCCCCTCGGCCGGGTCCGGGCGCGGATCGGCGTGCCGCTTCGGGTCTATCCCGCCGAGCCGGCGGCCGACCGGGACGCCCTGCTGCGCCTCTGCCGCTGGGCCTGCCGCTACGCGCCCGTCGTGGCGCCGTTCGGGCCGGCCGAGGCGTCGGATGGGCTCTACATCGACGTCGCCGGGGCGAGCCACCTGTGCGGCGGCGAGGCGCGCCTCGTCGACGATCTGGCGGGCCGGCTCGCGCGGGCCGACATCCCGGCGCGGATCGCGCTCGCCGACACCCCCGGGGGCGCCTTCGCGCTGGCCCGCCACGGCGGGGCCGACCGGATCGTCGTGCCGCCGGGGGGGGCCGCCGGGGCGCTGCGAGACCTGCCGGTGGAGGCCCTGCGCCTCGATCCCGGCGCGGTCGCGGGCCTGAAGCGGCTTGGCCTGCGCCGGATCGGCGAACTCGACGCCCTCCCCCGCGGCCCCCTCGCCCGTCGGTTCGGCGCGGCGCTGCTGCTGCGCCTCGATCAGGCTCTGGCACGCCGGCCCGAGCCCCTGGCGCCCCTCACGGAGGCGGCCGAATACGCCGCCGCCCGCGGCTTCCTCGACCCGATCGGCCGGCAATCGGACATCGTCCGGACCGCCCGGGACCTGATGGCGGAGATGGCTCCCCGGCTGGAGCGGGACGGGCTCGGCGCCTGCGCCCTGCGCCTCGCCCTCCACCGGGTCGACGGGGTGGTGCGGGCGCTCGACCTCGGCCTGTCCCGGCCCGAACGCGATCCGGAGCGGGTCGCCGCCCTGGTGTCGCTGCGCCTGGACCGGCTGGGGCGTGCCCTCGATGCCGGCTTCGGCTTCGAGACGGTGGCGCTCGCCGTCACGGTGACGGGCGCCATGCCGGCCCGGCAGACGGATCTCGGCGCGGGTTCCGCGGGCGACGGGGTCGGGTTCCTGGCCGACGCCCTGGCGCAGCGCCTTGGGCGGGCGCTGCTGCGGCTCGAACCGCGCGCGAGCCACCTGCCGGAGCGGGCGGGCCGGGGTGTGCTTTGGGTAGCCGGAGGGGGGCCGGGATCGGTGCCGCGTAGGAGCACTGGCCGGCCAAGCGCCCTCCCTCCCCCCTCTCCCTCAGGGGGATTGGAATATTCATGCATCGAGGCCGGCAACACGGCGTCAGGCTCGGTCGCGGGTCCCCTCTCCCGTGCGGGTGAGGGATCAGGTCCATCCGGATGTGGCACGACCGGCACGCGCGGCGATGGCGCGCTCGATCCTGAGAATTCTCGCCCCTCACCCCAACCCTCTCCCGCACGGGAGAGGGGGCACGTCGCGTTTCTTCACCAGGATCGGGGCTCGACCGAGCTGGGTGAACAGCGCTGCGCACAAGGGGCAGGGCACGCGCCTGCTATCCCCTCCCCCTGGCCCGACCACCTCCCGCCCCGCCCCCTGGTGCTGTTCCCCCGGGGCGAGGCCGCCTGCGACGTGCTCTCGACCGTGCCCGAGGGACCGCCCCGGCGCTTCCGCTGGCGGGCGCAGATCCACCGGGTCGCCCATGCCGAGGGGCCGGAGCGGATCGAAGCCGAGTGGTGGCGCGAGCCCGGCGAGCCCCGCGACTATTACCGCGTCGAGTGCGAGGCCGGGCACCGGCTCTGGCTCTACCGCGACGGGCCGCACGCCACCGACCGTCCGGCCGCGTGGTACGTCCACGGGCTGTTCGCGTGAGCGGCCCCGCTTACGCCGAACTCGCCGTCACCACGAACTTCTCCTTCCTGCACGGCGCCTCGCACCCGCAGGAATTCGTCGTGCAGGCGGCGTCCTACGGCCTCACGGCAATTGGCCTCGCCGACCGCAACACCGTGGCCGGTGTGGTGCGGGCTCATGCGGCGGCGCAGTCGCTGGAGGCGGAGGGTGCAAAAATCCGGATCCTGCCGGGGGTGCGCCTCGTCACCGAGGAGGGGTTCGAGGCCGTCACCTACCCGATGAACCGGGACGCCTGGGGGCGCCTCTGCCGGCTGCTCACCCTCGGCAACCGCCGCGTCCGCAAGGGCGAATGCCGCTTCGCCTTCGCCGAGATGCTGGAGGCCGCCGAGGGGCAGATCTTCATCGCCATGCCGCCGGCACGGCGCCTGCCGGAGGGGTTCCGGGCGCGGCTGGAGGCGCTGGCCGCCGCGGCGCCGGGCCGGACCTTCCTCGGAGCGAGCCATGCCCGCCGGGGCGACGAGCGGCGCCGCCTCGGTTTGTTGGCGGAATTGGGCGCGGCCTCCGGCGCCCCGATGGTCGCGGTCTCGGATGCGCTCTACCACCATCCTGAGCGGCGCCCGCTTCAGGACGTGGTCACCTGCATCCGCGAGGGGTGCCGGATCGGGGAGGCTGGCTACCGCCTGGAGGCCAATGCCGAGCGCCACCTGAAGCCCGCCGCCGAGATGGCGCGGCTGTTCGCCGATCACCCGGCGGCGCTCGCCCGCACCATCGAGATCGCCGAGGCCTGCGACTTCAGCCTGTCGGAACTGCACTACGAGTATCCCGACGAGCCGGTGCCCCCGGGCCGCACGCCGCAGGAATACCTGGAGGAGATCACCTGGGAGCGGGCGCGCTGGCGCTATGCCGGGGATATTCCGCCCTCCGTCGCGGCGACGCTCCACGAGGAGCTGCGGCTCATCGCCAAGATGAAGTACGCTCGCTACTTCCTGACCCTGTTCGACGTGGTCGAATTCGCCCGCAGCAAGGGCATCCTCTGCCAGGGCCGGGGCTCGGCGGCCAATTCCGCCGTGTGCTTCTGCCTGGGCATCACCGCGGTGGACCCGTCGAAGCACCGGCTGCTCTTCGCCCGCTTCATCTCGGAGAACCGGGGCGAGCCCCCCGACATCGACGTCGATTTCGAGCACGAACGCCGGGAGGAGGTGATCCAGCACCTCTATGCCCGCTACGGCCGGGAGCGCGCCGCCCTCTGCGCCACGGTGATCCACTACCGCCCGCGCATGGCGATCCGCGAGGTCGGAAAGGTTCTGGGGCTGACCGAGGACGTCACGGCGGCGATCGCCGATACGGTCTGGGGCTCCTGGGGCACCGGCATGCCGGACCAGCATGTCCGCGAGGCCGGCCTTGACCCGGAGAACTCCGCGATCCGGCAGGCACTCGACCTCGCCCATCAGCTGATCGGCTTCCCCCGCCACCTGTCGCAGCATGTCGGCGGCTTCGTGCTGACCCGGGGCCGCCTCGACGAGACCGTGCCGGTGGGCAACGGCGCCATGGCGGACCGCACCTTCATCGAGTGGGACAAGGACGACATCGACGCGATCGGCCTGATGAAGGTCGACGTGCTGGCGCTCGGCATGCTGACCTGCCTCAAGCGCGGCCTCGATTTTCTGGAGCGCGATCACGGCACCTTCTACGCGACGCTCGCCGACCTGCCGCAGGACGATACCGGGACCTACGCCATGCTGGCGAAGGCCGATTCCGTCGGCGTGTTCCAGGTTGAGAGCCGGGCGCAGATGTCGATGCTGCCGCGCCTGAAGCCGAAGGAGTTCTACGACCTCGTGGTGCAGGTCGCGATCGTCCGCCCCGGCCCGATCCAGGGCGACATGGTCCATCCCTACCTGCGGCGCCGCTCCGGGATCGACCCGGTGGAATACCCGGCCCCGCATCCGGACCATGGCCCGGCGGATGAGCTGAAGGAGGTCCTGCAGAAGACCTACGGGGTGCCGCTGTTCCAGGAGCACGCCATGCAGATCGCCATCACGGCGGCGGGCTTCACCCCGGCCGAGGCCGACGGGTTGCGCCGGGCGATGGCGACCTTCCGCCATGTCGGCACGATCGGCGGGTTCGCGGACAAGTTCGTGGGTGGCATGACCCGCCGGGGCTACCCGCAGGACTTCGCCGAGCGCTGCTTCGCGCAGATCCGCGGCTTCTCGACCTACGGCTTCCCGGAGAGCCACGCGGCGAGCTTCGCGCTCCTCGTCTACGCCTCGGCCTGGATGAAGTGCCGGCACCCCGACGTCTTCCTGGCCGCGATCCTCAACGCCCAGCCCATGGGCTTCTACCAGCCGGCCCAGCTCGTGCGCGACGCCCGGGCCCACGGGGTCGAGGTGCGGGGCGTCTGCGTCAATGCCAGCGACTGGGACTGCACCCTGGAGCCGGCCGGGGACCCGACGCGGCACGCCGTGCGGATCGGCCTGCGCGTCGTGCGCGGCCTGCCCGAGGCCGCGATGCGCCGGCTCGTGCGGCTGCGGGCCAACGGCTATGCCAGCATCGAGGGCCTGCAGGCGTCCCTCGCCCTGCCCCGCAACACCCTGGAGCGGCTGGCCGAGGCCGACGCGTTCCGCTCCCTCGGCCTCGACCGGCGCGCCGCCCTGTGGATGGTCCGCACCCTGGAGGGGACCTCATCCCGCAAGGCGGCCAAAGCCGACGGCTCCGAGCGCCGCGCCCATCTCCTCGACGCGCCCCTGCCGCTCTTCGCGTGGCACGCCGATGACGGCCTGTTCCGCCACGAGCCGGCGGTGGAGCTTCCGGCCCTGGCCCTATCCGAGGCGGTGGCCGAGGATTACGCCGCCACCGGCCTGTCGCTCCAGGGGCACCCGGTCGCCTTCTTCCGGGGGCGGCTCGCCCGGATCGGCGCGATCCCGGCCCGGGCCCATTGCGATCCGTCCCTGCCCCAGGGCGCGCGGGTCACGGTGGCGGGGCTCGTGCTGATCCGCCAGCGGCCGGGCACCGCCAAGGGCGTGGTCTTCCTGACCCTGGAGGACGAGACCGGTATCGCCAACGTGATCGTCTGGAAGACGGTGTTCGAGGCCAACCGCCGGGCCGCCATGCAGGCCCGGTTCCTGGCCGTGCGCGGCCGGATCCAGCGGGCGGATGGGGTGGTTCACCTCGTGGCCGAGGGGTTCCGCGATCTCACCGCTTCGCTCCGCGACCTGCGCGAGGCCGGGATGAAACTGCCGCCCGAGAATACGGATTTCGGCGTGCCGTCGGATCGGCGGGTCTATCGCAGCCGGGATTTCCACTGAGCCCACAGGGCATTGGCCGCGATTGCACAACTCTAGGTGTATTGTCTGGCCTGTTCCCGGGAGGGGGCATGGTCCGGACCTGTGTGAGCAGAGGAACCACTCAAGGTGCGGCGTTCTGTCTGCCGAAATATGGACTTCAGGCGCCTTGGCCCCGAACTCATCCCGTGCCTAGGTTGTTAAGCTCGCGCTTGCGGTCACGCAGCCACGACCCAATTGCCGGAGGTGATGAACGCCGGGCAGGAGAGAGCAGGTTCGATGGAACAGCCCGACGCTTGGCACCAGACAGACCGGCTCGACGCCGAACAGGGCAAGGGCGATCCCTTCGCCGCCGCGGTCCGCGCCACGCGGATGCCGATGATCGTCACCAATCCGCGGCTCCCCGACAACCCGATCGTCTTCGCCAACGACGCCTTCCTGCGCATGACCGGCTACGGCCGGGGCGAGGTGATGGGCCGCAACTGCCGGCTGCTCCAGGGCAAGGACACCGACCGTGGCGCCGTCGCGCTGATCCGCGAGGCGGTCGAGGCCAATACCGACATCGCGATCGACATCCTGAACTACCGCAAGGACGGGATGCCGTTCTGGAACGCCCTCTATCTCAGCCCCGTCGTCAACGAGGCCGGCGAGGTGCTGTTCTTCTTCGCCTCGCAGCTCGACGTCACCGACCGGGTGGACGCGCATCTGCGGGTCCAGCAGGAGAAGGACCGGTTCGAGGCCGAAGTCGCCCACCGCACCCGCGACCTGACCGAAGCGCTCGCCACCCAGACCATGCTGGTCCATGAGGTGGATCACCGGGTGAAGAACAACCTCCAGATGATCGCGGCGCTGCTGGCCATGCAGACGCGGGCGATCACCGACCCGGCCGCGCGCAATGCCATGGAGTCGATGCTGACCCGGGTCGAGGCCCTGGGCACGGTCCACCGCCGGCTGTACCAGTCCAACAACGTCGAGCGGTTCGACGTGGCCGAGTTCGCCCGCGACCTCGCCACCGACCTTGTCCGCGGCTCCGGCGACCGGATCCGCCTGCATCTCGACCTGGAGGCCGTGGAGATCCCGGTCGCCAAGGCGCCCCCCGTGGCCCTGATGATGAACGAGCTGATCACCAACGCCCTCAAGCACGCCTTCCCCAACGACCGGCCCGGCCGGCTCTCCGTGACGGTGGCGCCGGATTCGGCCTACTTCACCATCAAGATCGCCGATGACGGCGTCGGCATGCCCGTCCAGGTGATGGAGCAACGCTCCTTCGGGAAGCGCCTGATCGGCACGCTCTGCCGCCAGCTCAGCGCCAGCATCGCCTGGATGACCAACGATCCCGGCACGATCGTCAGCATACGCCTGCCGCGCGAGATGGCCGGCGGTCTGGAGGCCTCGTGACCGAACCGCTCAGGATTCTCGTCGTCGAGGATGAAGCCCTCATCCTGATGCAGATCGAGATGATGCTGGAGGAGGCCGGCCACCACGTCGTCGGCACTGCCATGACCGCCCGGGAGGCCATCGCCCTCGTCCGCGAGACAAGGCCCGAACTGGTGCTGATCGATCTGCGCCTCGGCGACGGTTCCTCGGGCCTCGACGTGGCGCAGGCCGTGCGCGACCTCGGCGGCATCACGGCCGCGTTCATGACCGCCAACGCGCAGGCGCTCAGCGAGGACATGGCGGGGGCCACGGCGGTGATCGCCAAGCCGTTCACCGGCACGGTGCTCGAAGAGTCCCTGACTTATCTGGAGGATTGCGTGCGCCGGCCGCCCCCGGCCGAGTTCGTGCCGCCGGGGATGCGCGTCGCGCCCGCGTGGCTCGCGAGTTTCGCCCGGATGCGGGCCGCCTCGCCCCCTCGACAGGGGCCGCGCCGGGGCTAGATTGGCGCCATGCCGAGCTCGACCGTACCGCGCCTCCTCGCCGCCCTCGCCTGCCTGCCGCTTTTGGGCACGGCCGCCCGGGCTGATACCTGCGACGACCTCGCCCGCCAGATCGCGGGGGCGATCGGCGGCAAGGTCGGCAAGCGCGCGGGCCCCAGCATCGACATCCGCCTCGCCGGGCCGATCAAGTTCGACGTGACCTGCCGGGCCGAGCCGATCGTCCAGGCGACCTCGTCCGAGCCCGCCCCCTCGGCGACCTTCTTCCGCGACCTGTCGGTGGCCTCCGAGATCCTGATCGGCGAATCGGCCGCCACCGTCGAGCCGATCATCGCCAACGCCTACCGGACCTCGCTGTCGGAGCGGCGCAAGTCGTTCATCCAGCAGAACGGCTGGTCGGCTTCCTGCTATACCGACCCGGGCAGCACCACGATGCGCACCCTGTGCTCGGTGGGGCGCATCCCGCCGGGATGAGGCGCCCTTGACCGGGCGGAGCGTTGGCGGGATCCTTGTCTTCCGTCGACTCGGCCCGGGCTGCCCATGACGACTCTCGAAACATCGCCCGTGCACAGGACCGATCCCCATCGGGGATTCTGGGACTTCATCGAGACGCGCCCCGATGAGGAGAAGTGGGAGCTTATCGAGGGCCAGATCGTGATGCAGGCCCGGCCGAGCCTCATCCATCAGGTCATAGTCGTAAATCTCCAGCGCCTCCTGAACGAGGCTCTGGAACGGTCGGGCTCCTCGTGGATCGCCATCCACGATCCCGCCATTGACCTCAGGCCGTTCATCACGGGCCATACCTACGTTCCGGACGTCGCGGTCATCGACGCGGCCGCCATCGAGCCGGACCGGAACGTTGTTGACGGCTGTTATCTGGCCGCCGAGATCCTCTCGCCGAGCGACCACCGGAAGCTGCCCGGCACGCGCCAGACGAAGATCGACGTCAAGCGCACGGGCTACGAGGCCTTGCCGCTCTGTCAGGCCGCGCTCCTGATCGAGCAGAAGAGCCGCGCGCTGACCCTCTCGGTGCGCAGCGGCGAGCCCTGGATCCGTACCCGCCTGACCGGGGACGACCGTCTGGTCCTCCCCGGCTTCGGCCTCGCGTGCGCCGTGGCCGATCTCTATGCCCGCACGCCCGTGGGGCGCGGCTGATCAGTACTCGATCACGCCGTCCAGCGCGTAGTGCTTCACGGTCTTCCGGTTGGCGATCAGCTCATCCACCGTCGGCTCGCCCTTGAGGGCGCGGGCGATGGCGAGCTTCGTCGCCTCGTAATTGGTCCGGTAGAGGTCCTTCTGGTCGAGGTTGTCGTCCTCGGCGCAGCGCTGATCGAGCCAGATCATGATGATCATGCACAGCTCGTCGAGCCCGTCCTTCGGCAGGATGCCCTCGATGAGGCAGTCCACGATCGCGTCGCCGGTGGCCGCCTGAACCACGCCGCCGAGGAGCTCGGCGTACTCGGCTGTGTGAATCGTGACCTTGGTGGTCATCATCGTGGCGGGGCGCACGAGCTGGTTGAGGTCGCGGACCACGAACATCCGGGTATGACCCTGCACCTGCCCCATCATCGACGCGAAGGCCTGACCCACCGGCCCGCGGACGGAGCCGATCAGCACCTCCGGCATGGCGTCGGTGTACTGGCCCTCGGCCGCCAGCACCGTGGCCTCGCCCGTGCGGAACCAGATCTCTTGCATGTTCGAACTCCACCTGATGGAGCCCGCGGGAGACATCATCGAGAGCCCTCCGTCAATCGCCTCAGATCAGGCCGACCGCGTCGAGGACGCCGACCAGCGCGAAGGCGATGGTGACGCCCGAGATGACGTAGACCACCCACTTGTAGGCACCGTCCACGCGCTTGCCCTCCGGCAGGGCGCGGGTGGCGAGGAGGATCAGCAGGCCGAGTGCGAGCGGCAGGAGCAGGGCGTTCATCACCTCGACCGCGATGTTGAGCGCCACCAGATTCGGCACGAGCTGGACGGCCACGGCCCCCGCCGCCACCACCAGCGCGAA
Source organism: Methylobacterium phyllostachyos (assembly GCF_900103445.1). Taxonomy (GTDB): domain Bacteria; phylum Pseudomonadota; class Alphaproteobacteria; order Rhizobiales; family Beijerinckiaceae; genus Methylobacterium; species Methylobacterium phyllostachyos. Next base: position 160,129 of record NZ_FNHS01000005.1, read on the forward strand.
GGCGCCGTAGAAGGCCGGCGCCTCCCGGGGCGACTGCTCCAGCGAGTGCGCCTTTCCGGTCACATCGCCGAACCCCCAGGCGAGCGCCAATGCCACGACGTTGAGCGCCACGAAGGCCGCCGCGATGATCCCGACCCCGAACACCACCTGCCCGAGCCAGGGCCCCAGGGCAGGCGTGAAGGCGCCCGCGAGGTCGCCCACGGTCTGCAGGCCGTTCTTGGTCCCCTGCCCGGCCTTGCCGATCGTGGCGGCCGCCGCGATCAGGATCGCCCCCATCACGCATTGCGAGATCACGGCGCCCACGAGCGTGTCGAGCCGCGAGGTCTTTGCATGGTCCCAGCCGAGACCTTTGTCGACGATCGCCGATTGCTGGTAGAAGATCATCCACGGCATGATGACCGCCCCGATATTGGCGGCGATCAGCACCCGGTACTGGCCGTCGCCGAGCGGCATGTGGGCAAAGGATGTGACGATCTCGCCCACGTTCGGCCGCGCCGCGATGGCGAGGCCGATGAAGACCAGCTCGAACAGGCCGACCACGATCGCGACCCGCTCGACACGCCGGTAGCTCCCGGTGAACACAAGTCCGAGCAGCAGGAGGGCTGGAAGGCCGAGGCTGACGAGGCGCGGCACCCCGAACAGGTCGCCGATGCCGGCGATGCCGGAGAACTCGGTGACGATGGCGCCGATCCCTGCCACCACGAGACCACCATAGGAGATCCAGGCCCAGACCGGTCCGTAATGCTCGCGGATCAGCTCGCCGTGACCGCGGCCGGTGGCGGTGCCGAGCCGCACGGTCAGTTCCTGGACGACGTAGAGAATCGGGATCAACAGGATCTGCAGGAGCAGCAGCGAATAGCCCCAGCGGGCGCCGCTCTGGGCCGCCGTGATCAGGCTGCCGACATCCGTGTCGGCCAACATCACCACCAGACCGGGCCCCGCGGTCTTGAGGAACGTCGCGAGGCGGGGCAGGGAAGCGCTTGGCACGGCTCGGGAACAGTTCCGGGCTCGGGCGGTTCCGGCGGGTGCCTGCGGCGTTTTCCCGGGCACGGGAGGGGGAGCAATGGCGGAGAGCGCGGAGCGGGGGCCCGGCTGGAGCCTTCAGGCGAGCGCCGTGCCCGAGGGGGTGCGGCTGGAACTCGCCCTGGCCGACCTCGGCGGCGGGCCGGTCACCGCCGCGATCGTGCTGGAGCGGGCCGAGGCCCGCGCCTTCGCGCGTGCGCTGCTGGCGGCGGCCGGGGACGCCGCCGAGCGCACCTTCCCGAAACCCGGCACGTGATCCGATGTCCAAATCGGCGGATCAGCGCTGGGCGGGGCCGGGGTTGCGGCCCGGCAGGCGCGGCACCACCGTGCCCCGCTTCTCGACCGGCGCGTCGCAAGCATAGGCGAACTCGCTCTTCAGCGGATCGAACACGGTCTCGCCGGTGATCCGGCAATCCTCCCGCACCGTCTCGTCGAGATAGGCCCTTGCGGCCGTGCGGAAGCGCGTCACCCGGGTCGCCTCCGGATCCGGATCGATCCGGACCTCGCTCAGGTTGCAGCCGGCATATTCGCGGAGGGCGTTGGACACGATCAGCATCCGACGCAGCTGCCGGTTGTCGTAGACCTCGTAAGGCTCCTTGCAGCCGATGGTCACGACCTGCGGGGTCAGGGCCACGTAGTTGCGCGAGATGTAGGAGAAGCCCGTCGTGCAGCCGGCCAGCAGGCCGAGGGACAGCACACCGATGGGCAGCAGAGTCGCGCGCCGTCGCATCCTCGTCACCCCTGCCGCTCCAAAGCCCGCCACCGGCTCGGCGGGGCACCGACGCGCATTGAAACGGCCCCGCTTGTGCCGTCAATGCGTTTCTGCCAGATGCCCGCCACGTCCGCATCCGAGCGTGGCCGTATGACGCTTGCGGAACACTTGCGGAACGTTTAACCTGTTCGCGATTTGTTTCCGAGACCGTCCCGAGGCGGTCCGCCTAACCGCGAGGCCCCCGTCGATGCTCACGCGCAAGCAGCTGGACCTCCTGCGCTTCATCCAGGGTCGCATGCAGGAATGCGGCGTCCCCCCGTCCTTCGACGAGATGAAGGACGCCCTCGATCTCAAGTCGAAATCCGGGATCCACCGGCTGATCACGGCCCTGGAGGAGCGCGGCTTCCTGCGCCGCCTGCCGAACCGGGCCCGCGCCATCGAGGTGATCCGGATCCCTGAGAGCCTGGCGACCTCGGCGGCCCCGCCGCCCGCGGAGCCGCGCCGCTTCACCCCGAGCGTGGTGGAGGGCGGCAAGTCCAAGCAGCCGGCCCAGCCCGCCACCGCCCGGATGATCGACGAGACCGGCCGCGCCGTCTCGATCCCGGTGATGGGCCGGATCGCCGCCGGTACACCGGTCTCGGCGATCCAGAACCAGAGCCACGCCATCACCCTGTCGCCGGACTTCCTCGCGGGCGGCGAGCACTACGCCCTGGAAGTGCGCGGCGATTCGATGGTGGAAGCCGGCATTCTCGACGGCGACCTTGTGGTGATCCGCAAGCAGGACACGGCCAATACCGGCGACATCATCGTGGCGCTGATCGACGACGAGGAGGCGACGCTCAAGCGCCTGCGCCGGCGTGGGTCGTCGATCGCCCTGGAAGCCGCCAACCCGGCCTACGAGACCCGCGTGCTCGGCCCGGACCGGGTGCAGATTCAGGGCCGGCTCGTGAGCCTCGTCCGCCGCTACTGAAGCGGTTCCGCCGGCGCGTCGGCGGGGGGCTCCGCCGGGGTTTGAGTCCTATCGGACAGGGCCATCCCGCCGGACGCCTCCCAGGGGGGATCCGTCCCGGAACCGGTGGGGGTCGGTGTGGCCCGAACGCTCCCTGGTCGCCACGGGACGGAGCGGCCATCGTCGCGGGCCCCGCGCAGCGTGAAGCTGTCGGCCCCTGCGCGCAGGGCCACGGCCCCCTGGGCGGCGAGGCGCGGGCGGTCGATCACCAGGGGGCCCGTGCAGGTCGGAGGTGCGGTGAGGCTTGTGATCAGCACCGCGGCTCGGGCGCAATCGTCCGGGAAGGCGCGCCGGTCGCGGACCAGTGCGATGGCCCGGCCGTCCGGCAGGGTCGCGGTGCAGCCAAGCCGGTCGCAGCGGCCGCCGGGGGCCGCGCCGGACCCCCGGCCCGGCGGTCGTCCATCGCCATCGGCCTTCAGCCATTGCTCCAGCACGAAGCCCGAGGGGCTGCCGAGGGCGGCGAGGCGGCCGTCCGGCCCGCGCACAGCCGCGCCCCAGCCCTGCCGATCGACGTAGAGATCGTACCGGTCGGGTAGGGCGGCGAGCCAAAGCCCGATCAGCAGCGGCGGCAGGGCGAGCCAGCGCAGCCGCGAGACCGGGAGCGTCGCCAGGAGAAGACCGGCCGTCAGGAGGGCCAGCGCGCCGGTGCCGAAGGCGGGCACCACGAGGCTCGCCCGCTCGAATCCGGCGATCCAGTGGGAAATCGCCAGCATGCCGCCCACCGCATGCCCCATGAGCCACCAGACCGGACGGTCGAGGGCGAAGGGATAGGCGAGGCAGCCGATCACCGCCGAGGGCATCACCACCAGCGAGACGAGCGGGAGGGTCAGCGCATTGCCGACGAGGCCGAAGGGCTGGATTGTCTGGAAATGGTAGGTCGCGAACGGCGCGGTCGCGATCTGCGCCACGAGCGTCGTCGCCAGGGTGCCGGTGACCGCCGATAGGCTGGTCCCGATCAGGCGCCCGACCCGCCCCGCCCCGGGCCGCACGAACAGGCGGCCGTCGATCAGGCGCGCGCAGGCGATCAGCCCGGCCACCGCGCCGAACGACATCTGGAAGCTCGGACCCAGCAGACCCTCAGGCTCCCGCGCGAGCGCGATCAGGGCGGCGAGCGCGAGGTTGCGCATCGACAGGGCCGGCCGGTCCGCGAGGATCGCCCCCAGCATGATCAGGGTCATGATCAGCGAACGCTCGGCGGCGATGTCCCAGCCCGAGAAGGCGCAGTAGGCGCTCACGCCCACCATGGCGAAGCCGGCCGCGATCTTCTTGATCGGCCAGACCAGCGCGCAGTGGGGGATCAGCGCGAGGGCCGCCCGCACCAGCCAGAAGACGACGCCCGCCGCCAGCACCATGTGGAGCCCGGAGATCGAGACCACGTGGTAGATGCCGGCGGCGCGCAGGGCATCGTTGGTAGCCGGGCCGATTAGCCCGCGCTTGCCGGTCACTAGGGCAGCCGCCACCGCCCCCGCCTGCCCGCCCTCCGATTCCGCGATCCGGCGGGTCAGGGCGTTGCGGGCCTCGTCCAGCAGCGCGGCGAGGCGCAGGCGAAGCGAGGGCGGCTCCGCGGGGGCCCGCACCGTAACTGCGCCGAGCAGCGAGCCGACCGCGCCGATCCCCTGGAAATATGCGTCCCGGGCGAAGTCGTAGCCGCCGGGCCGGGCCGCCTCCGGGGGCGGCAGCAGCCGGGCGGTCGCCGCGATGGTCTCGCCGGGCCTCGGGATCGGCGTCTTGCGGAACGAGACCCGCACCCGGGCCGGCCGCGCCTCCGGCGCGAGTCCGGCAAAGCTCTCCACCCGGATCACCAGCCTGGCACCGACCTCGCGCTCGTCGAGCGCCTCGACCATCCCGACGAGCGGCCCGATGGTGGTCCGGGTCAGGATCGGGGCGGCGACCTGCGCGACGCGCCAGGTCGCCGCGGCGAAGCCGAGGAACGCGAAGCCCGCGGCCAGCGCCAGCGCCATCGCGACCGGCCGCGCCCCCAGGATCGGCACCGGCGCCAGGGTGAGCGCGGCGCCGATCAGCGGGGCGGCCAGGATCGGCGCGCCATCGGTGGCGCTGAAATAGACGAGGATCCCGGCCCCGAACGCCACCGCCAGCCAGGGGAACAGGCGGCGCTGCTCGGCCTCCCGGGCGAGCCCGTCCGCGACCCAGTGATGGAGTGCCGGCAGCGCGGGCGCGCGCGGGCCGGCGAGCGCCAGGGCGCCCCCCGTCAGCCTCGCGCCGATCCGCCGCATTGCCCCTGCCCCGATCCGCGCGACCTGTCGTCGGCGGTCGGGCGATTCCCGGGCCGATTCTTAACGCATCCGTGGCCCCGTGCTACAGGCCGCGCTTCGTGCTACGGGCGCCTCCATCGGGCACCCTCGTCGAGCCCGCCCTTCCGCGCTCCCCGCCTCGCCCCGAACACACCGGACCGATGTCCTCAGCCGTCGTCACGCGCTTCGCCCCCTCGCCTACCGGCTACCTGCATATCGGCGGGGCCCGGACGGCCTTGTTCAACTGGCTCTATGCCCGCCACACGGGCGGCAAGATGCTGCTGCGCATCGAGGATACCGATCGGGAGCGCTCGACCAAGGGCGCGATCGACGCGATCCTCGACGGGCTCAGCTGGCTCGGCCTCGATTGGGACGGCGACGTGGTGTTCCAGTTCGCCCGGGCCGAGCGCCACCGGGCGGTGGCCGAGGAACTGCTGGCGGCGGGCCGCGCCTATCATTGCTACGCCACCGCCGAGGAACTCACGCAGATGCGCGAGACCGCCCGCGCCGAGGGCCGCGCGCCCCGCTACGACGGCCGCTGGCGCGACCGCGACCCGGCCGAGGCGCCGGCCGGGGTCAAGCCGGTGATCCGCCTGCGGGCGCCCACCGAGGGCGAGACCGTGGTGGAGGACGCCGTTCAGGGCCGGGTGACCTGGGCCAACAGGGATCTCGACGACCTCGTCCTGCTCCGCTCGGACGGCACGCCGACCTACATGCTCGCCGTCGTCGTCGACGACCACGACATGGGCGTCACGCAGGTGATCCGCGGCGACGACCACCTCACCAACGCGGCCCGCCAGACCCAGATCTTTTCCGCCCTCGGCTGGGACGTGCCGAAGATGGCCCATATCCCGCTGATCCACGGGGCCGACGGGGCGAAGCTCTCGAAGCGCCACGGGGCGCTCGGCGTCGAGGCCTATCGCGACCTCGGCTACCTACCGACGGCTCTGCGCAACTACCTCGTGCGGCTCGGCTGGAGCCACGGCGACCAGGAGGTGTTCTCCACCGAGGAGATGATCGCGGCCTTCGATCTCGGCTCGGTCGGGCGCTCGGCCGCGCGGTTCGACTTCGCCAAGCTCGCCAACCTCAACGGCCTCTACATCCGCTCCAGCGCCGATGCCGACCTCGTCGCGGCGATCGAGACGATCCTGCCGCAGGTCGGGCCCGAGCGCGGCCTGTCGGCCCCGCTCCAGCCCGATCTCAAGGACAAGCTGACCCAGGCGATGCCGGGCCTGAAGGAGCGGGCCAAGACGCTGATTGAGCTCCTCGACAGCGCCTACTACCTCTACGCCCAGCGTCCCCTGGCGCTCGACGAGAAGGCCCGTGCCCTCCTCTCCGACGAGGGCCGCGCGCGCCTCGCCGGGGTGAAGCCCGCCCTGGAGGCTCTGCCTGAATGGAGCGCGGCCTCGACCGAGGGCGCCGTGCGCCAATACGCGGAGGATGCGGGCTGCAAGCTCGGGCAGGTGGCTCAGCCCCTGCGGGCGGCGCTCACCGGCCGGACCACCTCCCCGCCCCTGTTCGACGTGATGGCGGTACTCGGCCGGGACGAGACCCTCGCGCGACTCGGTGATCAGGTGCCGCAGGGCTGAGGCAGCCCGCAGGGCCGGGAACCGCCAGTTGCGGCCCGGATTTCGCTTGGTGGGGTTCGTTTAACGAATTCGCTTGGCGTCGGGGTCCGGTTGTCACCGACCCCGTTGCTGCTGCAGTGCCGTTTGGGTAACCCATGCCTGTGAGCACCCGCAGCATAACGCAGGTGCTTGAGGCCCCCGGGGCCGATTCGGCACAGCCCGAGTCCGGCACCCGCCACGTCGCCAGAGAAGGGTCCACGATCCATGAGCGCACCCAGCACCATCACCGTGGACGGCAAGACGATCGAATTGCCGGTGAAATCCGGCACGATCGGGCCGGACGTCGTCGATATCGGCAAGCTCTACGCCCAGACCGGCGCCTTCACCTTCGATCCGGGCTTCACCTCGACGGCGAGCTGCGAATCGAAGATCACTTACATCGACGGCGACGAGGGCGTGCTGCTCTACCGTGGCTACCCGATCGAGCAGCTCGCCGAGAAGGGCGACTTCCTCGAGACCTGCTACCTGATGCTGTTCGGCGCCCTGCCGACCGCCGCCCAGCGGGCCGATTTCGAGTACCGGGTCACGCGCCACACCATGGTGCACGACCAGATGAACCGGTTCTTCACCGGCTTCCGCCGCGACGCGCATCCGATGGCCGTGATGGTGGCCTCGGTCGGCGCCCTCTCGGCCTTCTATCACGACTCGACCGATATCACGGACGAGAGCCAGCGGATGATCGCCTCGATCCGCATGATCGCCAAGATGCCGACGCTGGCGGCGATGGCCTACAAGTACTCGATCGGCCAGCCCTTCGTATATCCGAAGAACGACCTCGACTACACGTCGAACTTCCTGCGCATGTGCTACGCGGTGCCGTGCGAGGAATACGAGGTGAACCCGGTCTTCGCGCGCGCCCTCGACAAGATCTTCATCCTGCACGCCGACCACGAGCAGAACGCCTCGACCTCGACGGTGCGGCTCGCTGGCTCCTCGGGCGCCAACCCCTTCGCCTGCATCGCGGCCGGCATCGCCTGCCTGTGGGGTCCGGCCCATGGCGGCGCCAACGAGGCGGCGCTCAAGATGCTGATGGAGATCGGCACCCCTGAGAACGTCGGCAAGTACGTCGCCAAGGCCAAGGACAAGAACGATCCGTTCCGCCTGATGGGCTTCGGTCACCGGGTCTACAAGAACTACGATCCGCGCGCCCGGATCATGCAGAGCACCACCCATCAGGTGCTGAAGGAACTCGGCAAGACCGACGATCCGCTGCTCCACGTCGCCATGGAGCTGGAGCAGATCGCCCTCAAGGACGAGTACTTCATCGAGAAGAAGCTCTACCCGAACATCGATTTCTACTCGGGCATCACCCTCAAGGCGATGGGCTTCCCGACCGACATGTTCACGGTGCTGTTTGCGGTCGCGCGCACGGTCGGCTGGATCGCCCAGTGGGCCGAGATGATCGAGGACCCGTCGCAGAAGATCGGCCGCCCGCGCCAGCTCTACGTCGGCCCGACCCAGCGCGATTACGTGCCGGTCGACCAGCGCGGCTGAGGCGGGACCTGTCCCGAGACACGAACAGGGGGGCGGCCGAGAGGCCGCCCTTCGCGTTTGCAGAGGCGATGGAACTCCGCCTGTCCTATCGGCCGCCGTATGATTGGGCGGCAATCCGCGCCTTCCTGGCCAAGCGGGCGATTCCCGCCGTCGAGGCGCCGAATCCCTCGGCGGCCTACGCGCGCACGATCAGCGTCGCGGGGCGGCACGGCCTCGTGACGGTCGAGCCCGGCGTCGACTGCCTGCGTGCGACGCTCCGCGGTGTCGAGGCGGGTGACGTTCCGGCTATCGCCGGACGCCTGCGCGGCCTGTTCGACTGCGATGCGGATCCCGCCGCCATCGCGGCCTGTCTCACCGGGGACCCGGTTCTGACGCCCCTCGTGGCGGCCCGGCCAGGCCTGCGCCTACCCGGTGCCTGGGACCCGTTCGAGACCGGATGCCGGGCGATTCTCGGCCAGCAGGTCTCGGTGACCGCCGCGATCGGGCTCGCTGGGAAGCTGGTCGCGGCCTTCGGGACGCGACTCGCCGAGCCGGTGGGCGGCCTCACCCATGTCTTCCCCACGCCGGCGGATCTCGTCGAGGCGGATATCGCCCTGGCCCTGAACATGCCGCGTGCCCGCGGTGCGGCGATCCGAGCGCTGGCGGCGGCCGCGCTCGCGGATCCGGACCTGTTCGCCCCGGCGGAAAGCCTGGAGGCCGCGGTGCTGCGCTTCACGGCGATCCGCGGGATCGGGCCGTGGACGGCGCAGTACATCGCCATGCGGGCGCTCAAGCTGCCCGACGCCCTGCCGGTGGGCGATGTCGGCCTGCTGCGGGCGCTGGAGACCAGCACGCGGCGACCGAGCGCGGCGGCGCTCCTGGCGCGGGCCGAGGCGTGGCGGCCGTTCCGGGCCTACGCGGCGCAATACCTCTGGGCGGCGGATGAGGCGGCTGTGAAGTGAGGCGCGTCGTTCGTTCCCCCCATCGCCAGGGTGAGCTAACGCCAGTGCCGGCCGGGGGGCTCGGATTCGATGTCGGACGGGGACGGGGAAGCGCGCGAGAAGCTCGTCGCGAACGAGCGTATCAAATTCTCTGCCACCTATGCCAACGGCCTCGCCGTCGCGATCTTTGCCGTGGGCGGTTTCGCGCCGTTCATATCAACCGCTCTATCGGACCGGCCGCATTTCGAGCCCGTGCTTTTCGCTACGGTGGTTTGTTGGATCATGAGTGGCGCCATACATTGGGGTGTGCGGCACGCGCTTCGGGATCTTCGCCCATGACGACAGCCCAGTTCCTCCTTCTGCTTTCGGTTCCAGTTGCCGGAGGCGTCCTGGCCTTTGGCGCGCTTTGGCTCAATCAGCGTTCGCACTGAGACACGGTTTGTCCCACCCGCGCCCTCATCCTGGGGTGCCGCAGCGGAGCGGAGGCCTCGAAGAAGGCCTCCAGCCTCCCGGGAGCGCGTGGCCGGCTGGCGGGCTCCTTCGAGGCCCGCTGACGCGGTCACCTCAGGATGAGGGCGCGGGTTGGAAGCCCGTCACCCTCCCTCTGTCTCAGCGCCCGAACCGCTCGAACTTCGGGAAGCTGCGCGCCATCATCAGGCCGACCTCGGCGCGGTGGCCGAGCCACTTCTCCAGCACCGCCGCGTTGGCGAGCCGGCCCTCCGGCGACCCGTCCTGCCAGGGCAGGCCGTCGGCGAGCTTGAACACGTGCGCGTCCAAGAGCCCGCCGCTGCGGCAGCGCTGGAGGCGGACGCCCTTGCCGCGGGCGAGTTCCGCCACCTCGGAGATCGGGAAGATCAGGAGCAGCTTCTCGGTGTTCACCACCGCCACGTGATCACCGTCGGCCGGCACCAGCACGGCCGCTGTGGCGTCGCCGTCGAGGCCGAGCACGCTCTTGCCCTTGCGGGTGTTGGCCACCAGCGCGTCAGCGGGCGCCACGAAGCCGCGCCCGTCCGAACCCGCGATCAGCAGCTTGGTCTCCGGCCGGTAGGGCAGAGCCGCCACGATCTCGGTGCCATCGTCGAGGTCGGCCATCAGCCGCACCGGGTCGCCGAAGCCGCGCCCGCCCGGGAGCTTCGAGGCCTCCAGGGTGAACACCTTGCCGTTCGTGGCGAGCAGCAGGATTTTTTGGGTCGTCTCGGTTGGGAAGGCGATCTTCAGGGTGTCGTCGCCCTTGAAGGCAACGCCCGAGAGGTCGGAGACGTGGCCCTTTAGCGCCCGGATCCAGCCCTTGGTGGAGACGATCACGGTGATCGGCTCGCGCTCGACCAGAGCCGCGGTGAAGTCGATGCCGCCGACATCCGGCGGGCTCGCCAACTCCGTGCGGCGCTTGCCGAGCTTGGTCTCGGGCCCGAACGTCTTCTTCACGGCGCGGATCTGCGCCTGGATCGCCTTCCACTGCGCCGGCTCGGAGGCCAGCAGGGCGTCGATCTCGGCCTTCTCGGCGGTGAGCGCGTCGAACTCGCGCTTCAGCTCCATCTCCTCGAGCTTGCGCAGGGAGCGCAGGCGGGTGTCGAGAATGGCGTTGGCCTGAAGCTCGGTCAGCTCGAACCGGGCCATGAGGGCGGCCTTCGGCTCGTCCTCCTCGCGGATGATGCGGATCACCTCGTCGAGGTCGAGATAGACGATCAGCAACCCGCCCAGGATTTCCAGGCGACGGTCGATCTGGCCGAGGCGGTAGCGCGAGCGGCGCTGCAGCACCACGCGGCGGTGGTCGACCCATTCGCGCAGGCACTCGGCGAGCCCGATCACCTTCGGCACGAGGCCACCGACCAGGACGTTGAGGTTGAGCGGGATCCGCGCCTCCAGCTCGGTCAGCCGGAACAAGGATTCCATCAGGATCACGGGATCGACCGTGCGCGAGCGCGGCTCCAGCACCACGCGCACGTCCTCGGCCGATTCGTCGCGGACATCGGCCAGCAGCGGCAGCTTCTTCTCCTGAAGCAGCTCCGCCATCTTCTCGATCAGCCGGCCCTTCGGGATGCCGTAGGGGATCTCGGTGACGACGATGTTCCACGTGCCGCGGCCAAGATCCTCCTTGTGCCAGCGGGCGCGGACCCGGAAGGCGCCGCGCCCGGTGCGGTAGGCCTCGGCGACCGACTCGGCCGAGTCGATCAGGATGCCGCCGGTCGGGAAATCCGGCCCCTGGACGAATTTGGCGAGCTGACCCGAGGTCGCCTCGGGGTGGTTGATCAGGTAGAGCGCCGCGTCGCACAGCTCGGCGGCGTTGTGCGGCGGGATCGAGGTCGCCATGCCGACCGCAATGCCCTGGCTGCCGTTGGCCAAGAGGTTCGGGAAGGCCGCCGGCAGGACGATCGGCTCCTCCTTCTCGCCGTTGTAGGAGGGGCGGAAATCGACCGTGTCCTCGTCGATCCCGTCGAGGAGCAGGCGCGCGACCTCGGTGAGCCGCGCCTCGGTGTAGCGGTAGGCGGCGGGGCCATCACCGTCGATGTTGCCGAAATTGCCCTGGCCGTCGACCAGCGGGTAACGCTGGGCGAAATCCTGGGAGAGCCGGACGAGCGCGTCGTAGATCGCCTGATCGCCGTGCGGGTGGAAATCACCCATCACGTCGCCGACGATCTTGGCGCACTTCTTGTGCGCGGTGTTCGGGTCGAGCCGGAGCAGCCGCATGCCGTACAGGATGCGCCGGTGCACGGGCTTCAACCCGTCGCGGGCATCCGGCAGGGCCCGGTGCATGATCGTGGAGAGCGCATAGGCGAGGTAGCGCTCCTCCAGCGCGGATTTCAGCTCGACGCTCTCGATCCCGTCGCCGGACGGCGGCTCGAAGGGCTGGCCCATGACGGCTCCTCAAATTCTGATCGACTGTGCCGACTCGGCCATCAATCCGGGGCACGGCGGAGCGTGGAATTCCGATGCACCGCCCACTGCCTTAAGCATCGGGCGGCGGGAGGGATCGGGATTCCGGGCTCCGCCTGCGGCCCCGGTCCAACAGCCGGCGGTACGCAGAACATAGCGCGAACATTACTCGGCCTCGCGGCCGAGCGCAACGAATCGCGCCCGCTCCTCGGGCATTCCGAGGCCGCGGGGGCCCCAGACGTGCCGGTCGAGGAAGTATCCCGTCAAGGTAAACCCTTGCGCAACGCCGTCCGGACCGGGGGATCCGCCCGCATGCAGGAAGGTCGGCAGCGCCAGCAGACGGTCGCGGTAGGGCTCGCCCGCCGAGGCGCTGACCGCCCGCCCGCTCTTCGGCGAGACATACGCCAGGGCATCGTTGCCGCCGGTCGCCGCGCAGGCGGTGAGGTCGAGGCCGAAGCCGAGCTCCGACAGGATCGCCAGCTCGAACCGCACCATCAGGGGTGGCGCGATGGCCGGATCGTCGAGATGCTCCACGAGGATCCCCGCCGCCTCGTAGAGTTCCGGATGCGGATCGCGCTCGGGGAGCAGCCGCAGCAACGCCGCCAGATGGCCGATCCCGTACAAAGCGAGGCTCGACCCGATCAGCCGCGAGACCTGCGATTCGAGGGGCTCCACCGCGAAGGCGCCGAGGCCCTCGTCGAGGCGCGCGCGCCACGTGAGGCGGACCCGATTGCCGGGCTGGAGCACCGGCTGCATCCGGCGCGAGCGCCCGCCATGCACGAGGCCGAGATGGCGCCCATGGCTCTCGGTCATCGCCTCCAGGATGACGCTGCTCTCCCCGTGCCGGCGCAGGCCGAGCACCAGGGCGTCGTCGGTCCATTGCATCGAAAGTCGCGTCGCAGGGGGTGAGAGGGGCGCGGCAGGCGCGGTTCGCTGGATCCCCTCATATAGGCATTCGCGCCGTCCGGCGCCGCCCGTGCGCTCCAGCCTCAGGCAGCCTTGTCCGGGTAGCGTTGGCGGATGCCGCCCCGTTCCGCCCTCGCCGCACTGCTTCTCCTCGCCGCCGCCGGGGCACAGGCTGCCCCACGGAAGGCGGCCTCGGACGATGCGCCCTCCCCGGCCCTCCTCCAGCGGATCGCCGCACTGGCGTTGAAGCAGGTCGAGTTCGGTTCGGTCTCGCTGCTGCCGGTGCGATTCGAGGGCAGCCGGATCGCCGGGCCGATCGAGGATGGCGGCCGGGTGATCTACTGCGTCACGGGTCACATGTACGGCCGGACCTTCGGCAAGCCCGAGAAGCCGAAGGTGGCGTTGCGCTACGAGGCCGACCGGCTCACGGTGCTCGACGACGACGAGGTCTGCACCGGGCACCGCACCCGCCCCTTCCCCGAACTCGACGCCCTGGGCAACGCCCGGTGAGGGCGCCGCGTTGAGGGGTATGTCCCCTGACTACCCCCTTGGCCGCACCCTCGATCTCAGCCTCGACCTGATCGCCCGCGCCCATTCCGTCCCGGTGCCCGACGACCCGAGCGCCCTCGAAGTCCTGTCGGACGCCGAGCTGCGCCCGGGGCTGGACGCCATCATCGCCGGCCGGGAGGGCAGCGACCTCTGGGTCTTCGCCTACGGCTCGCTGATGTGGAATCCGGAATTCCCGGTGGCCGAGCGCCGGATCGGGACAGTCCGGGGCTTCCACCGCCGCTTCTGCCTGCTGCAGCGGCGGTTCCGCGGGACGCCGGAGCGGCCGGGCTTCGTCCTGGCGCTCGACCGGGGCGGCCTGTGCCGGGGCGTGGCCTTCCGCCTGCCTGATTCGGAGATCCGCGAAGCGCTGATGCCGGTCTGGCGCCGGGAGATGCGTGGCCGGGGCTACGTCGCCCGCTGGCTGCCGGTCGCCACCGAGGCGGGGACCGTCTCGGCCCTCACCTTCCTGGCCAACCGCGCCAGCGACCGCTACGCCGGACGCCTGTCAGATGCCGAGATCGCGGAAAAAATCGCCGTCGCCTGCGGCCACAAGGGCCCGAGCGCGGAGTACCTGTTCCGCACCGTAGAGGCCTGCGAGCGCCTCGGCATCCGCGACCGGCACCTCTGGAGCCTCCAGGCCCTGGTGGCCGAACGACTCAGGGCCTGCGCGCCGGGGGCGTGACCGCGTCCCTGTCGATGGCTCTGCCCCTTTGCGAGCGCAGCGAAGCAACCCGGTGGCGCGGCGATTTCTGATCTCGCGCTGCCCTGGGTCGCTTCGCTGCACTCGCGATGACGGATCGGGTCGATCATCGGCTTCGCCGGAAGACGCGATGCAACTCAGGCCCAGGCGCGCTTCATCACGATGGCGACGCGCCCGCCGGCGTGCTCCGCATCCGGGTTGCGCGGCTCGCGGATGCCGGGGGCGCGGCCGGTCGTGACGTAGACCACCAGGGTGAGGACGAGCAGGATCTTCGTGCGCATCGCGAGGCTCAAGCTTGAGCGGGCGTGCATAGGATCGATCGGTTTTTACGGAGTTGCTGCAACGCACACGGGTGCTACCGCGGCGCAGTTCGCGTGATCATGGTGAAGGAAGGGTTGCGGCGGGGCTGCGATCGTCTATGCCGCCGGCCCGGGATCGGCACAGGCGAGGACAGGATGCGGCTTCGGATCGGCGTGGGCTTGGGCATCGTGCTCATCGCGGCCGCGGCCCTCCTGGCGGGACCGTTGAGCCGGGGCGCGCGGCTGTCCGACATCCTGACCGGCCGGACGTCGCTGCTGCCGAGCGGCAGCCGCGCCCCTGGAGGCAGCGCGGACCTCACCGGCGCCGCCGACCTGGGGACGGACCAGCGATCGGCGACGCTGCACATCGCCTGCGATCCGGGTGGCACCGGCCTGTCGGCGGCGCTGACCGTGCCGCGCTTCGCCGAACTGACCTCCCGCTTCGATTTCGCCGGGCTCGAAGGCGCCGCCAGCGAGACGCCGCTCACCGGCATCCTCGTCTCCAGCGCCGGCAGCGTGCGCTCGGTGCGCATGCCGGTCCAGGGCGCTGCGACCGGGGCGGATTCAGGGTTCACCCTGACCGTGACGGGGGCCCGCCGCGGCGAGGATCCGCTCCGCGGGGTCGCCCTAGCGCTCACGCAACCGGGCACCAAGCTCACCTGGACGCAGGCGAGCCCGCGCTCCGGCGACCCGGCCCTGACGGCGGTGTTCACGCCGTCTGAGAGCGACGCCGCCGGGCTGAAAGCGGCGCTCGGCGGGTGTCTCGCAACGCCGTTCTGACCTGCCTGCCGGGGCTACGCCGCGTCAGGCGGTCGGGCTGAGCCCCTGCCTAGCTCACCTCCACCTGCACCACCCCCGGCACGGTCCGGAGCTGGCCGGCGAGCGCCGGGCTCGCCTGGAACTTGCCGGGCAGCCGGATCTCCACTTCGCGCCCGCCGCCGTCGAGCTTGAGGATCAGCGAGACCTCGCTCTCGCCGCGCATCGACAGGCGCTGCTGCACCGGTGCGACGCCGCGCGGGTCGCTCAGATGGATCCGGATCCCCTTCTGGTGGCGGGCCACCGCCTGATCGAGGGGTTCAGCGGTGAGGATCCGGGCGCGCACGTCCTCGCCCTCCAGATTGGCCTGGAGTTGCAGCACCAGCGGCCGGCCCGGTTCGAGGATGTCGCGGTACTGGCCCAGCCCCTCGGAGAAGATGATCGCCTCGAAATGCGCGGTCCGGTCCGACAGGGTGACGATACCCATCTTGTTGCCGGTCTTGGTCCGCCGCTCCGCCCGGTCGAGCACCGAGGCCGCCACCCGGCCGACGCTCGAGGTCCCGGCCCGCACGGCGCGGCAGAAATCGGTCCAGCTCTGCACCCGCAGCTTGTCGAGCAGGTCGCCGTACTCGTCGAGCGGGTGGCCCGAGATGAAAAACCCGATCGCCGCGTATTCGCGCTTCAGCGTGTCGGCCATCGGCCAGATCTCGTGGGGCGGGATGCGTAAGCTCACGTCATCCGCAACCACGCCCCCGAACATGTCGGTAACGCCGGCTGACGCGGCCTCCGCCGCGCTGGCGGCGAGCTTCATCATTGGCTCCACCGCCGCGAAGGCGCGCGCCCGGTCGGGCTCGATGCAGTCGAGCGCCCCGGCCTGCACGAGACTTTCAAGGGTCCGCTTGTTGATCATCCGCGGGTTCAGCCGGCGGGCGAGGCAGGCGAGGTCCTTGAACGGCCGGTCGCCGCGGGCCTCGACCAGCGCCCGCACCGCCTCGCGGCCGACGCCCTTGATGGCCGCCAGCGCGTAGAAGATCTTGCCGTCGCGCACCTCGAACACCTCGCCCGAGGTGTTGATCGAGGGCGGCTCGACCACGATCTTCAGGCGCTGCGCGTCCTGGCGGAATTCGGCGAGCTTGTCGGTGTTGTCGATGTCGAGCGTCATGGCGGCCGCCAGGAACTCGACCGGGAAGTTCGCCTTCAGGTAGGCGGTCTGGTAGGTCAGCAGCGCGTAGGCCGCCGCGTGGCTCTTGTTGAAGCCGTAATCGGCGAACTTGGCGAGCAGGTCGAAGATCTCGTTGGCCTTGGCCTTGGTCAGCCCGCGCTCGGTGCAGCCCTTGAGGAACCGATCGCGCTGCGCGTCCATCTCGGCGCGGATCTTCTTACCCATGGCGCGCCGGAGCATGTCGGCCTCGCCGAGGGAGTAGCCCGCCAGGACCTTGGCGATCTCCATCACCTGTTCCTGGTAGACGATGATGCCAAAAGTCTCCTTCAGCATCGGCTCTAGCTTCGGATCCGGATACCACGACGCCTCGTTGCCGGCGTCGCGGCCGAGCTTGCGCTCGCAATAGACCGGGATGTTGGCCATCGGGCCTGGCCGATACAGCGCCACGAGGGCGATGATGTCCTCCAGCCGGTCGGCCTGCATCTCGCAGAGCGCCTTGCGCATGCCGGCCGATTCCACCTGGAACACGCCGACCGTCTCGCCCCGGCCCATCGGCCCGTAGGTGTTCGGGTCGTCGAGGGGCAGCGAGGCGAGGTCGATGTCGATGCCGCGCTGCTTCAGCAGATCGGTGCAGCACCGCAGCATGGTGAGGGTCTTGAGGCCCAGGAAGTCGAACTTCACCAGCCCCGCCTGCTCGACCCACTTCATGTTGAACTGGGTCACCCGCATCCCGGTCTTCGGGTCTCGGTAGAGCGGGACCAGCTCTTCGAGCGGCCGGTCGCCGATCACCACGCCGGCCGCGTGGGTCGAGGCGTGGCGGTGCAGGCCCTCGAGCTTCTTGGAGATGTCGATGAGCCGGGCGACGACCGGCTCCTCCTCCATGGCCTGCTGGAGCTTGGGCTCGCCCTCGATCGCCTGGGCCAGCGTCACGGGGTTGGCGGGGTTCTGCGGCACGAGCTTGGTGAGCTTGTCGACCTGCCCGTACGGCATCTCCAGCACGCGGCCGACATCGCGCAGCACGCCGCGGGCGAGCAGGGTACCGAAGGTGATGATCTGCCCGACCTGCCCCTCGCCGTAGCGCTGCTGCACGTAGCGGATCACGCGCTCGCGGCCCTCGACGCAGAAGTCGATGTCGAAATCCGGCATCGAGACGCGCTCGGGGTTGAGGAAGCGCTCGAACAGCAGGCCGAACCGGAGCGGGTCGAGGTCGGTGATCAGCAGCGACCACGCGACCAGCGAGCCCGCGCCCGAGCCGCGGCCCGGACCCACCGGGATGTCGTGGTCCTTGGCCCACTTGATGAAGTCCGAGACGATCAGGAAGTAGCCCGGGAACTTCATCTTGACGATGACGTCGAGCTCGAATTCGAGGCGCTTGCGGTAATCGTCCTCGGAGAAGCCCGGCGCGGTACCGTGCTGCTTCAGGCGCAGCTCCAGTCCGGCTTCGGCCTGCCGCCGGAGCTCGGTCGGCTCGTCGGCTGAAACCGCCTGCGCGCCCGCGTCTGAAACCTCCGCCAGGGCGTCGGCCATGGGCGGCTTTTCGCCCGCCGCCACGGCGCCGAAATTGGGCAGGATCGGTTTGCGGGTCCGCGCCCGGACGGCGCAGCGCATGGCGATCTCGACGGTGGCCTGGAGTGCGTCCGGCAGGTCGCGAAACAGCTCGGCCATCTCGGCCCGGGTCTTGAAGGCGTGGCTCGGCGTCACCCGGCGGCGGCGGTCGTCCGAGACGATGCGGCCCTCCGCGATGGCGAGCAGCGCATCGTGGGCGTCGTAATCGTCGGGCTTGGCGAAGTAGGGCTCGTTCGTCGCAACGATGCCGAGGCCGTGGCGGCC
Source organism: Methylobacterium phyllostachyos (assembly GCF_900103445.1). Lineage (GTDB taxonomy): Bacteria > Pseudomonadota > Alphaproteobacteria > Rhizobiales > Beijerinckiaceae > Methylobacterium > Methylobacterium phyllostachyos. Next base: position 178,243 of record NZ_FNHS01000005.1, read on the forward strand.
GGCGAGGTCGAGGAGCGCGGTCTCGATCCGTCCCTCCTCGGGCAGGCCATGGCGCTGCAACTCGACATAGAGGCGGTCCTCGCCGAACGCCTCCTTGAGGCGCCTGAGGCGCGCGAGCGCCAGTTCGGGCCGGCCGGCCCGGAAGGCGGCGTCGAGGGGACCCGCCATGCCGCCGGTGAGGGCGATCAGCCCATCGGAGGATCCGACGAGGGCCGCCGCGTCGAGGCGGGGGGATTCGCCGAGCGCCGTGTCGAAATAGGCGCGGCTCGCCAGCCGCAGCAGGTTTGCGTAGCCGGTCTCGTCCTGGGCCAGGAGCACGATCCCGTGACTCGTCGGCGCCTGGCGCTGGTGCGGGTCGGCGCTCTCGAAGGCCACCGAGAGCTGCACGCCGGCGATCGGCTGCACGCCCTCCCCGGCCGCCTTCTCGGAGAATTCCAGTGCCCCGAACAGGTTGTTGGTATCGGTGAGCGCGAGTGCCGGCTGCCGATCGGCCACCGCGGCCTTGATCAGGGAGCCGACCTTCAGCGCCCCTTCGAGCAGGGAATAGGACGAATGGACATGGAGGTGGACGAATCCGACCTCCTTGAGCTGGCGTTGCATGGCCGACCTTGTTCCGGGGTCGTGCAGCATCCCCGCTCGCCAGCTTCGAGTCGACGTGTGATGGGCCCTCGGCGGACGATATCCACCGGCCGTGCCACGGAAGCACCAGTTCGGGCCCCCGCTGTGGACAATCGGCGCTGGAATGCCGATCGCCTGTGCATAAGCCGTCGCGGGCCGGAACCGGACGGTATTTCGGAAGGCGCGGCTAACGAACGGGGGCCAACGCTATCGCCCAGGCGCCCACGGCGGCGAACAGCATTCCGAACGCCATGAACTCGACCATCCCGGTCAGGACCAACCGCTTCAGCATCGTCGTGCCTCCCGTTGTGTCGGCCCAGTATGTTCATGTTTTGTTCTGTGGGAAGAGGCAAAAGCGCTTCGGTGGCGGTTACGCTCAAGTATAGTAAAAAGTGTCTTGATACGGGTTGAGCGGGCTGGCATGCCCCGCTTCCAGACGCGCTCGTCATCGGTTCGGGGGGGTCGAAGGAGCAGGCTATTCCCGCGCACCGGACTGCCGAACGGTTGCACGTCGCCCTCGTGGCTGTCGGCACGCACGGCGACGTGCTGCCGTTCATCGCTTTGGGCCACGAACTCCTGGCGCGCGGACACGGGGTCTCGCTGGCGGCACCGGCCCCGTTCGAGGGCATGGCGCGCCGCGCCGGCCTCGATTTCCTCCCCCTCGGGACGGTCGCCGACTACGAAGCGGTGATCCGCCAGCCGGATCTCTGGCACCCGCAGCAGGGCTTCCGCCCGATGTTCGACTATGCCCTGCAGGTCGCGGAGGCGACCTGCCTGTGGCTCGGGGCGACCCACGCGCGGGGGGTGAGTCTGCGGGTGGTCGCCTCGCCGCTCGGCTGGGGCGCGCGGCTGGCGCAGGATCTCTACGATCTCCCGACCGCGACGCTGCACGTCATGCCGTTCCTGATCGAGAGCCGGTTCGATCCGCCCCGGCTGCCCGGTCTCGCCATGCCTCGGGTCCTGCCGGCGGCGTTACGGGCCTATATCAATCTCGGCGTCGATGCGGTCGCGGTCGGCCCGTTCACGCTGCCGCCGCTGAATGCGCTCCGCGCGCGGCTCGGCCTCGATCCGGTCCGCCGGCTGCGCCATTGGTGGAACAGCCCGACGCGCATGCTCCTCATGTTCCCGGATTGGTATGCCGCGCCGCAGGCCGATTGGCCGGCCCAGGCGGTGCAGCTCGGCTTCCCGCTGGTCGATCGGTTCGGCGACGTGCAGACCATTCCGCCGGAGCTGGACGCCTTCCTGGCGGCGGGCGACGCGCCGATCGTGTTCACCTACGGCTCGGCCATGCGCCAGGGCGCGCCGTTCTTCGATACGGCGGTGCGCCTCTGCCGGCGTCTGGGCCGGCGCGGCGTGCTGCTCGCCCCCCAGGGCGGCCAGATCCCGAAACCGTTGCCGGCCGGGATCATCCACCTGCCCTACGCGCCCCTGAGCACGCTGCTGCCCCGCAGCGCCGCCCTGGTGCATCACGGCGGCGTCGGGACGGTGGCGCAGGCGCTGGCGGCGGGAGTCCCGCAACTCGTGGTCCCGGTGGCCTTCGACCATTTCGATGAGGGGCGCCGGCTCAAGGACCGGAATCTCGGCGCGACCCTGAGCCGTCGCGCCTTCCGGCCGGCCCGGGCGGCGCGGGTCCTGCGGCGGCTGCTCACCGATCCGGCGGTGGCACACGCCACTGCGGCGGCCCGGACGCGGATGGCGGAGAGCCACGACGCCATCATGGAAGCCTGCGACCACGTGGAGGCTCTCACCGCCGTGCATCCCGCGGCGGTGAATCCCGGCCCTGGATCCGGATCCCGAGTCGGGTCCTGATCGATGGCCGGTCCGGCCGGCGATGTGTTCCGCGACGCGGACGCGAAACCGGCGGCCGTTCCGGGAACGGCCGCCGATCCCAATGCATCGGTCCGGGCTACTGACCTAGCAGTACGGTTGCTGAGCCGACCAGGGTCATCAACAGACCGCTCACGAAGGCACCGATCATTACGTAGGAGAGAGGCTTGAGCTTCATCCGTGTGGGCGATGGATCAGCAGCGGTAACCGCCGGCGGTCTGGCCGTACTGCTTGATCGGCCGGGTCTGCTGGTTCGCGTTGCCCTCGGCGGCCGAACTCATTGGGCAGCCCTCGTAGAAGGGCGCGTCGTGGACGCCGAGGCCGAGCGCACCGGTGGTCTCGGGCGCGTAGGTCTGGAAGCCGGTCCAGCGGGCCTCGGGAGCCGCCATGGCGGAGGACAGCGGCGCAACGGCCAGGATAAGAGCGGTGCAGGCGGCGGCAAAGCGGTTCTTCATGGAAATCTCCTGATCGGTTGAAGTGGCTCTGGGTCGTCTTGCGCAGTTGTTCTTGCGTGATTGCAATATAGGGGCGAAATAGTCTTCGCGACGTGACGCCCCGCACGCGACGGGATGGATTAAAAGGCGCGTGTCTGTTTGCCCGCCGGCACCCGCCGCGCGGGCGCTGTCGACGCTTCGGACAGGTCCGGAGCCCGCCGTCGCGCGATCGCGGCGGCCGGATGGCTGGGCAGGGCGCGATCTCGCAAGCCGGAAAGGCGTCAGGCCGGAGGGCTGACAGGACCTCCGCGCGACGTGGGCGCACCCACTCAGTCGAGCGGCGTGATCAGCCCGTCCCGGATCGTCACCCGGCGGTCCATGCGGGCGGCGAGGTCCAGGTTGTGGGTCGCCACCAGGGCGGCGAGGCCCGAGGCGCGGACCAGGGCCATCAGCACCGAGAAGACGTGGCCGGCCGTGCCGGGGTCGAGGTTGCCGGTGGGCTCGTCGGCGAGCAGCAACCGCGGGCCGTTGGCGACCGCGCGGGCGATGGCCACGCGCTGCTGTTCGCCCCCCGACAACTCCGCCGGGCGATGCGGCAGCCGCTCCTTGAGGCCGAGGAAGCTGAGCAGCTCCGTGGCACGGGCCTTCGCCTCGGCGCTCTTCAGGCCGCGGATGAGCTGCGGCATCACCACGTTCTCCAGCGCTGAGAACTCCGGCAGCAGGTGGTGGAACTGGTAGACGAAGCCCATCTCCTCGCGCCGCAGGCGGGTGCGCTCGGCATCCGCCATCGCGGCCGTGGGATGGCCGCCAATATAGACCTCGCCCCCGTCCGGCCGTTCCAGGAGCCCGGCGAGATGCAGGAGCGTCGACTTGCCGGCGCCCGAGGGCGCCACCAGCGCCACCAGCTCGCCGGGCCAGATCGCAAGGTCGGCCCCGCGCAGGATCTCCAGGGCGCCTTCGGCCTGAGGATAGCGCCGCTCGACGCGGGAAAAGAACAGGGCCGGCACCGGCTGGCCGCCGGCGGGCTGGCTCGTATCGCTCATGGGGTGCGGCCCGTCAGCCGTAGCGGAGGGCCTGCACCGGATCGAGCCGGGCGGCGCGCCAGGAGGGATACAGCGTCGCCGCGAGCGACAGCAGCAGCGCGGTGATCACCACGGCGGTGATCTCCTTCGGGTTCATCTGGGCCGGGATCTCGGCGAGGAAGCGCACGGTCGGGTCCCAGGCGCCCGGAAACAGCACGTGCTGGATCGGCTTGATGTTGAGCGTGATCAGGATGCCGAGCGCCAGCCCACTCAGGGTGCCGACCACGCCGATCAGCGCACCGTTGATCAGGAACACCCGCATGATCGTGCCGGGCGTCGCCCCCATGGTGCGCAGGATCGCGATGTCGCTCGACTTGTCGCGCACCAGCAGGATCAGGCCCGAGACGATGTTGAGCGTCGCCACCACCACGATCAGGCTGAGGATCAGGAACATCACGTTCCGCTCGACCTCCAGCGCCCCGAAGAAGGTCCGGTTGCGCTGGCGCCAGTCGGTGAGCAGGATCGGGCGCTCGGCCGCCATCTCCAGGGGCTCGCGCATGTCGCCGACATGGTCGGGATCGTCGACGTAGATCTCGATCATGCTGACGTCGCCGTCCTTGTTGAAGAACGCCTGCGCCTCGGCGAGCGGCATGAACACGAAGGTCTGGTCGAACTCGGTCATGCCGACCTCGAACACCGCCTTGACTGTGTAGCTCTTGGTGCGCGGCGCAGTGCCGAAGGGCGTCGACGAACCTTTTGGGGTCACCAGCGTGATCGTGTCGCCGGCCTGGAGGCCCAGCGTGTCGGCGAGCCGCCGCCCGATCAGCACGCCGGTGCCGTCATCGAAGCCTTCGAGGGTGCCGCCCCGGATCGAGCTGGACACCGCCGCCAGCGCATCGAGATCGGCGGCCCGCACGCCGCGGATGATCACGCCCGAGCCGCCATATTGCGACGACGCGAAGGCCTGACCCTCCACCAGCGGCACCGCGGCGCGCACACCCGCCACCTTGGACAGGCGGTCCGACAGGTCGGTCCAGTCGTTGAACGGCCGGTCGATCGGCGTGGCGAAGAGATGGCCATTGATGCCCACGATCTTCGACAGGAGCTCGGCCCGGAAGCCGTTCATCACCGAGAGCACGATGATCAGCGTGGCGACGCCGAGCGCGATGCCCAGAACCGAGAAGAACGCCACCACCGAGACGCCGCCTCCCCGGCGGCGCGCCCGCAGGTAGCGTCCGGCGAGGATCCACTCGAACGGCGCGAAGGGCGCGGTACCCTGGCTGAACGAGGCCGCGAGGCCCTTCACCCGCTCCAGCGCCGCTGATGCCGCCATCGGCACGGCTCAGACGCGCCGGATGCGTGCCAGCAGATCGACGATGGCGAGGCTCTCGCGCTCGCCCCCGGCGCGCCGCTTCAGCTCGACCTTACCCTCGGCCAGTCCCTTCGGGCCGACGATCACCTGCCAAGGCAGGCCGATCAGATCCGCGGTGGCGAACTTGGCGCCGGGCCGCTCGTCCCGATCGTCGTAGAGCACCGACAGGCCGGCGGTCTCGAGATCCGACTGGATCTGCGCGCAGGCGGCATCGGTGGCGGAGTCGCCCACCTTGAGATTGATCAACGCCACGTCGAACGGCGCGACCGAATCCGGCCAGATGATCCCGGCGTCGTCGTGGCTCGCCTCGATGATCGCCGCCACGAGCCGGCTGGGGCCGATCCCGTAGGAGCCCATATGGACCGGGCGCTCGATCCCGTCCGGCCCGGCGACCTTGGCGCCCATCGGCTCGGAATACTTGGTTCCGAAGTAGAAGATATGCCCGACCTCGATGCCGCGGGCCGCCAGGCGGTTATCCTCGGCCACCTCCGCGAAGGCCTCCGGCTCGTGCATGTCCTCGGTGGCGGAATAGTGCGAGGTCCAGGCATCGACGATGCCCTGCAGGCCGGCGATGTCGTCGAAATCCACCGTCTCGGGCGGGATGTCGAAATCCAGATAGGCCTTGTCGCAGAAGACCTCGCTCTCGCCGGTCTTGGCCAGGATGATGAACTCGTGGGACAGGTCGCCGCCGATCGGGCCGGTATCGGCACGCATCGGGATCGCCTTCAGGCCAAGGCCCGCGAAGGTGCGGAGATACGCCACGAACATCCGGTTGTAGGCGTGGCGTGCGCCGGCCTGGTCGAAATCGAACGAGTAGGCGTCCTTCATCAGGAACTCGCGCGAGCGCATCGTGCCGAAGCGCGGCCGCACCTCGTCGCGGAACTTCCACGAGATCTGGTAGAGGTTCTTGGGCAGGTCCTTGTACGACCGGACGCTCGCGCGAAAAATCTCGGTGACCATCTCCTCGGCGGTGGGGCCGTAGAGCATCTCGCGGTCGTGCCGGTCCTTCAGGCGCAGCATCTCCTTGCCGTAGGCGTCGTAGCGGCCGGATTCCCGCCACAGCTCGGCCGACTGCACCGTCGGCATCAGGATCTCGATGGCGCCGGCGCGGTTCTGCTCCCGGCGGATCACCGCGCAGACGCGCTCCAGCACCCGCAGGCCGAGGGGCAGCCACGCGTAGATGCCGGCGGCCTCCTGGCGGACCAAGCCCGCGCGCAGCATCAGCCGGTGCGAGACGATCTCGGCTTCCTTGGGCGTCTCGCGCAAGGTCGGCAGGAAGTAGCGGGAGAGACGCATATCGCCAAAGTCTTGGAAAGGGGGCCGGCCGGGAGGAGCCGCGGCGCGTCGGCACACAACACGTGGGAGACGCAAATTACAAGCACTGCGCGACCACGGCGCGGCGTAATCGCGGCGAAGCCATGGCGCCGGAGCCCCCGCGGCCCGGCCGTGCCCTTCGGAAGAGCGGTCTGCCTATTTGCCGGCAAGAAAGCGCAGATTTTTCTCGCCGACCCGGTGACAACACGAATTGTTGTTCCTATAAGCGTCCGGCGATGTTTGCGACGCCCGGAAGAGGCGGCGCAAGGTCCGAGTCTCGGGAGGAAAAACGACCGCCCCGCAAGCAATGCGGAGGATCTCAAGGTCGAGCCACTGAAGCTTGAAAGCAAGGCCTTGGGCCTTGCTTTTTTTATTTGCAGCTCTGAGATCTGCGACCGCCTGGCTGCCGGTGAAGAGCGTTGATAGCGCGCACAACGTGCGAGGCCGCCGGGTTTCCGCCCCGCGCCGGTATGTCTTTAACCGATCGGGGTTTTCTGCAGCGCAGGGTGCGTCCGGACCAGTCCGGGTGAGCCCGCCATGCATTTCGAGATCCTCCGGGCCGACGCGAGCTGGGCTTGGGTCTTGCTCAACGACGCCAACGAGACGATCGCCGAGTCGGACCAGATCTACCCGTCGGCCGCGCAGGCCTCCGCGGCGGCCTTGGCCTTCGCCCATCTGGTGGCGCGGGCGGGCCAATCCCTGACGGCAGCACCGTCCTTCGGCACGTTGCTCTGAGGGCGCTACAGACCGGTCAGGGGGAACACCGCCAGCGCGATCAGGAAGGCGGCCCCCGCCACCAGCGTCGTCCAGATCGCTTTCTCGCGCAGCCGCGGCGCCGCGGGCGCGCCGGGATCCTGCCCCGGCACGACATGGGTCGGCCGGGTCTCGGGCTGGTTGCGCAGGGGCAGGACCGCGAAGAGCAGCGTCCACCACACCACGAAATACAGCGCGATGGCGCCGCCGACCGTGAGCTTGAACAGGCTCACGCCGGCCGCCACGAAGGCGGCGACCAGCACCGTGATGACGCCGAGCGTCTTCAGCGTCGAGCGGGCCAGCACTGCCATCATCGGTTCAGACCTGCTCCAGCTCGACCAGGGTGCCCAAAAAGTCCTTCGGGTGCAGGAACAGGACCGGCTTGCCGTGGGCGCCGATCCGCGGCTCGCCGGTTCCAAGCACCCGGGCGCCCTGCGCCTTCAGCTTGTCGCGGGCTGCCAGGATATCGTCGACCTCGTAGCAGACGTGGTGGACGCCGCCGCCCGGATTGCGCGCCACGAAGGCCTCGATCGGCGAATTCTCGCCGAGCGGCGCCATCAGCTCGACCTTGCTGTTGGGCAATTCCACGAACACGACGGTGACGCCGTGCTCGGGTTGCGGCAGGGGCGGCGTCACCGTGGCGCCGAGCGTATCGCGGTAGATCGCGCAGGCGGCGTCGAGATCCTGGACGGCGATGGCCACGTGGTTGAGACGGCCGATCATGATGGTTCCTCCCCGGCGTGCTCGCTCCCTGTCCGGAAGCTTCTTTCGTTCGCAGACGAGGCCCCGCCAGCGCGCCTGGACGCGACCTGCCCCCTCGCCCGTGCGGGTGAGGGTTGGGGTGAGGGACGAGAACTCTCAGAATGGCGCACGTCACCAACGCGCGTGCGTCGCGCGTCGCATCCGGAGAGTTCTCGCCCCTCACCCTGTCCCTTTCCCGTGCGGGAGAGGGGACTTGAGCCTTGGCTGGCAGCCAATCCGGAAGATCAGCTGTCGCGACGTCTTATAGAATATGACGACCCGATATCCGCTGCCAGTCTCAAACTTCCACAACCTGCACGTGGCAGGCCGGCTTCTTGCCCCAAACCTCGTTGACCGCGGTGCGCACGGCCCGGTCGACCGCCTTCTCGACGCCCTCCGAGTCCTTGAGCTTGCCCCGCGAAAGGCCCGACAGGCTGCGCGAGACCGCTTCCACGATGGTGTCGATCAGGGGCTCGCCGGAGCGCCCGCGGTTCGGTAGGCCGATGATGTCAATCGCCGGCTCGCCCAGCACGACGCCATCCTCATCGATGGCGATCGCCACCGAGACGAGACCCGCCTGCATCAGCTTGCGCCGCTCCGGGATCGCCCGGTCCTTCTCATCGATCAGGACGTCGCCATCCTTGAACAGGCGGCCGGCCTTCACGTGATCGACCACCTCGGGCTTTCCGGGGCTTAGGCGGATCAGGCTGCCGTTGCGTGCCTTGACGACGTTCTGCACGCCCTGCGCGCGGGCAAAGCGGGCATGCTCGTCGAGGTGGAGCGCCTCGCCGTGAACCGGGATCGCGGTGCCGGGCCGCGTCCACTTGTACATCTCGACCATCTCGTCCCGGCGCGGGTGGCCGGAGACGTGGACGAGGGCGCTGCGGTCGGTGATCACTTCGACGCCCTGCTCGATCAGGTCGTTGATGATCGACCCGACATCGCGCTCGTTGCCGGGGATGGCGCGCGAGGAGAAGATCACCTGATCGCCCGCAGTGAGGCTGATATCCGGATGGTCGCGGCGGGAGACCCGGGCGAGCGCCGCCCGCGGTTCGCCCTGGGAACCGGTGAGCAGGGCAACGACCCGCTCGCGCGGCAGGCTCTTCCACGAATCCGAACGGCGGAACTCGGGCAACCCGTCGAGGTAGCCGCATTCGCGCGCCACATCGATCACCCGGTCCATGGCGCGGCCGACCGCCACGATCTCGCGGCCGCAGGCCACCGCCGCCTCGGCGACGGCGCGGATGCGGGCGACGTTCGACGCGAAGGTAGTCACCGCGACCCTGTGGGGGGCCTCGGCGATCAGCGTCTTGAGGGTCGCGGCGACCTCGCGTTCACTCGGGGAAAAACCCTCGCGGACCACGTTGGTCGAGTCGCAGACCAGCGCCAGGATGCCCTCGTCGCCGAGCGCCGTGAAGGCCTCCGGCGAGGTGACTTCGCCGGCCACCGGCGTCGGGTCGATCTTCCAGTCACCGGTGTGGACCACGAGGCCCGCCGCCGTGCGGATCGCGATGGCGTTCGATTCCGGGATCGAGTGCGAGACCGGGACGTATTCCAGCTCGAACGGCCCGACCGTGACGCGCCGGCCAGGCTTGACCTCGCGCAGGTCGACCTTGGGGGCGCCGGGATCCGAGAGGCGGCGGGTCTCCAGCAGGTTCTTGGCGAAGCGGGTCGCGTAGACCGGTGCCTTGAGGCGCGACCACAGCTCCGAGATCGCCCCGATATGGTCCTCGTGCGCGTGGGTGATGAAGATCCCGAGCAGGTCCTTGCGCTTCTCCTCGATGAAGGAGAGGTCCGGGAACATCAGGTCGATGCCCGGCATGTTCTCCTCGCCGGCGAAGCCCATGCCGCAATCGACCATGATCCACTTCCGGCCCTTCTCCGGCCCGAAGCCGTAGAGCGCCGCATTCATTCCGATCTCGCCCACGCCGCCGAGCGGCAGGAAGACCAGATCCTCCTGTCCTGTTGCCATCTGTATCGTCGTCCAAACTCAGGCCGCCGTCGCGGCCGTTCCGAAATGCACCTCGCCCGCCGTCACGGTATGCCGGTTCCCATCGGGGGCGAGGATCACGAGCCGCCCCCCCTCGTCGATCGTCTCGAACACGCCCTCAAGGCTATGTCCGCCGCTGCGCACCGCGATCTCCGATCCGAGACCGGCGGCCCGCGCCAGCCAGTCGGCGCGCAGGGCAGCGAAATTCCGTCCCCGATCCCAGGCGCGCGCCCGCGCGGCCATCCGGTCCGAGAGATGTTCCAGTAGCGCCTCGGCGTCGTACACGTAACCCGCCGCCGCCAAGCTTGTGGCGGGCAGGCCCTCTGGGCACGCCGCGACGTTGACGCCGAAGCCGATCACCGCGGCGCGCCGGCCGCCCGGCAGCGTCTCGGCCTCCAGCAGCAGGCCCGCGAGCTTCGCCCCGCCGAGCAGAACGTCGTTGGGCCATTTCAATCGGAAAGATCGGGCGCTGCCTACGGATGCGGTATCCGGCAGGGTGCCGCAGGTCGCGTCCAGCGCTTCGATCAGCGCGAGACCGGCCACGAAGCCCAGTTCCGCAAGGTGGTCGGGGGCGACCCCGGCGACTGGCCAGAGCACGCTCGCCGCGAGGTTGCCCGGCAGGGACGCCCAGGCATTGCCCCGGCGCCCCCTCCCCGCCTCCTGGCGGTGCGTCGTGATCCAGAGCGGTCCGGTCTCCCCGGCCCGCGCCTGCGCCATCGCCTCCGTGTTGGTGGAGCCGAGGGTGTCGTGGACATGCAGGCGGTGGCCCTGGCTGCGCGCCTCGGGCCCGAGTCGATAGGGCAAGGCCGTCCTAGAAGAGCGACTTGGCGGCCCGGCCGGCGGCGCCGACCAGCGGGCCGGGCAGCAGGAAGAACAGCACCACCACGACGCTCGACAGGGCCAGCACGACGCGCAGGCCCGGGGCCATCGCCTCGTAGGGCTCCCTCGGCTCGTCGAAATACATGATCCGCACGATGCGCAGGTAGTAGTAGGCACCGACCACGCTGGTCACCACGCCGATCACCGCGAGCGTCACGAGGCCCGCCTTGATGGCGGCGGCGAAGACGTAGAACTTCGCAAAGAACCCAGCGAGTGGCGGGATGCCGGCCAGCGAGAACATCATGGCGGCGAGGCAGAAGGCGAGCCACGGATGGGTCCGCGACAGGCCTGACAGATCCTCGATCTTCTCGAACATCACGTTCCGGCGCCGGAGCGACAGGATGATCGCGAAGGAGCCGAGCGTCATCGCGAGGTAGATGATCATGTAGGTGACGAGCCCGCTGATCCCCTCCTCCGAGCCGCAGGCCAGCCCGATCAGCGCGTAGCCGATATTGGCGATCGACGAATAGGCCATCAGGCGCTTGATCGAGCTCTGGCCGATCGCCGCGAAGGAGCCCAGCGCCATCGACACCACCGAGACGAAGATGAAGATCTGCTGCCAGACCGCCGTCACGTCCGGGAGGGCGCCGATGAAGACCCGCACCGTCATCGAGACGGCGGCCATCTTGGGCGCGGTGGCGAAGAAGGCCGTCACCGGTGTGGGTGAGCCCTCGTAGACGTCGGGCGTCCACATGTGGAACGGCACCGCCGACATCTTGAAGCAGACGCCGGCCGCCACGAACACGATGCCCAGCACGATGCCGAGGCCGGCATTCTCGTTGAGCGCCGAGACGATGCCGGGGAACGAGACCGTGCCGGTGAAGCCGTAGATCAGCGAGGCGCCGTAGAGCAGCATGCCCGAGGAGAGCGCGCCGAGCACGAAGTACTTGAGGCCCGCCTCGGTCGACTTGATGTCGTCCCGGTGGAAGGCCGCGATCACGTAGGCCGCGAGCGATTGCAGCTCCAGGCCGAGATAGAGCGCGATCAGGTCGTTGGCCGAGACCATCACCATCATGCCGATGGTGCAGAGCACGATCAGCACCGGGAACTCGAACCGGTCGATGCGCTCGCGCTTGAAGAAGTCGTGCGCCAGCAGGATCGTCGCCGACGAGCCGAGCAGCACCAGCGACTTCATCACCTTCGAGAAGGAGTCGGACACGAAGGCGCCCGACAGGGTCGTGATCCGCCCGTGCACCGGCTGGGAGATCACCGCCGAGAGGGCGACGAGGAGCAGGACAAGGGCACCGATGCTCACGCTCTCAGCCGAGCGGTCGCCGCGCCACGCGCCGTAGAGGATCAGCAGCAGGACGCCGACACCGAGGATCAGCTCGGGCAGGAGCGGCGCCAGCGAGGGCAGGACGGAGTGGACGGTGGTCATGGTGTCCGCCTCAGCGCGGGATCGGCAGCGCCGCGGCGGCCGTCTGGGTGTTCGAGAGCGCGGTCTTGATGCTCGCCATCAGCGCGTCGGTCGAGGGCGCGAACACGTCGAGCACGGGGGCCGGATGCACGCCGTAATAGATCGTCAGGGCGACCAGCGGCGCCAAGATGATCTTCTCGCGCAGATCGAGATCGAGGATGCCCTGGAGGTTCGGCTTCTCCAGCTTCCCGTAGATCACCCGGGCGTAGAGCCACAGGGCGTAGCCGGCCGACAGGATGATGCCGAAGGTGGAGAAGAAGGCGACGTTCGGGTTCGCCTTGAAGGCGCCGAGCATCGACAGGAACTCGCCGACGAAGCCGGAGGTGCCCGGCAGCCCGACATTGGCCATGGTGAACACCATCATGGCCACCGCGTAGAGCGGCATCCGCTTCACGAGGCCGCCATAGGCCGCGATCTCGCGAGTGTGCATCCGGTCGTAGACCACGCCCACGCAGAGGAACAGCGCGCTCGCCACGATACCGTGAGAAATCATCAGGAACAGCGCGCCCTGGATGCCCTGCTCGTTCAGCGTGAACAGGCCGAGCGTCACGAAGCCCATATGGGCCACCGACGAGTAGGCGATCAGCTTCTTGATGTCGGTCTGCATCATCGCGGTGAGCGACGTGAAGATGATCGCGATCACCGAGAGGGCGAACACCAAGGGCGCGAACTCGTGGCTCGCCACCGGCAGCATCGGCAGCGAGATCCGGATGAAGCCGTAGCCGCCCATCTTCAGGAGGATGCCCGCCAGGATCACAGAGCCGGCCGTCGGCGCCTCCACGTGGGCGTCGGGCAGCCAGGTATGGACCGGCCACATCGGCATCTTCACCGCGAAGGAGGCGAAGAAGGCCAGCCACAGCCAAGTCTGCATCTGCACCGGGAAGCGGTACTGCAGTAGGGTCGGGATGTCGGTGGTGCCGGCCTGCCAGTACATCGCCATCACGGCGAGCAGCATCAGCACCGAGCCGAGCAGGGTGTAGAGGAAGAACTTGAAGCTCGCGTAGACCCGGCGCGCGCCGCCCCAGATCCCGATGATCAGGAACATCGGGATCAGGCCGGCCTCGAAGAACAGGTAGAACAGCAGCAGGTCGAGGGAGGCGAACACGCCGATCATCGTCGTCTCGAGGACGAGGAAGGCGACGAAGTACTCCTTCACCCGGACGTTGATCGCGTGCCACGAGGCGCCGATGCAGAACGGCATCAGGAAGGTGGTCAGCAGGATCAGCGGCATCGAGAAACCGTCGACGCCGAGCTTGAACCGGATCGTGTCGGTCAGCCACGCGTGGCTCTCGACCAGCTGGAAGCTCGACGAGGCGGCGTCGTAGCGGCCCCAGGCGACCAGGGAGAGCACGAAGGTGACGATCGTGGTGGCGAGCGCGGCCCAACGGCTGTTGCGCGCGACCGAGGCCTCGTCGCCGTTCAGTGTCAGGATGAAGGCCGCGCCGCAGAGCGGCACGATCAGCAGGCCGGAGAGGATGCCGAGGCCGAGCATATCAGTGAGCACCCTTGGGCAGGCCGGATATCAGGTACCAGCTGATCAGGCCGGCGACGCCGATGAGCATCACGAAGGCGTAGTGGTAGAGGTAGCCGGTCTGGAGGCGGACCACCCCGCGGGTCACGTCGACGACGCGCGCCGCGATCCCGTTCGGCCCCAGCCCGTCGATGATCCGTCCATCACCCTGCTTCCAGAGGAACAGGCCGAAATCCTTGGCCGGGCGGACGAAGATCCGATCGTAGATCTCGTCGAAGTACCACTTGTTGAGCAGGAACCGGTACAGCGACGGCTGCTGCGCGGCGAGCTCGCCCGGCAGCTCCGGCCGGCGGATATACATCCAATAGGCCAGGATAAAGCCGAGGATCAGCATGACCAGCGGCGAGTAGGACACCAGCGCCGGGACCTCGTGGATCTCGTGCATGATGTGGTTGTGCGGGCCGTGCGCCAGGGCGTGGCCCCAGAACGCGTCCATCCCCGCGCCGATGAACCGGTTGTGGAAGATGATCCCGGCGAACAGCGCGCCGAAGGCGAGGATCGCCAGCGGGACCGTCATCACCAGCGGGCTCTCATGGGGGGTGTGGTCCCCGTGATGGCCATGCCCGTGATGGTCGTCGGCGACGACGTCACTCTTGTGGGCCGGCTCGATGTCGTGGCCCTTGTCGTCGTGCGCGACGCCCTCGGTGTGGCCGGGCGGGCCGTCGGCCTCGTGCGCCATCGTCGAGCGTGCGACCGCGGGGGCGTCGTGGTGGTCATGGGCCGCATGGGCGCCCCAGCGGGCCGGACCCTCGAAGGTCATGAAGAACAGGCGCCAGGAATAGAACGAGGTGAAGAACGCCGCCACCACCACGCACAGGAAGGCGAGCGTGTGGCCCGGGCGGGTCGAGGCGTAGGCCGCCTCGATGATCGCGTCCTTCGAGTAGTAGCCGGCGGTGTAGGGGAAGCCGATCAGCGCCAGGGAGCCGATCGCCATCATCGCGCTGGTATAGGGGATGTAGCGGCGCAGGCCGCCCATGTTCCGCATGTCCTGCTCGTGGTGCATCGCGTGGATGACCGAGCCGGCTCCGAGGAACAGCAGCGCCTTGAAGAAGGCGTGGGTGAACAGGTGGAACACCGCCGCCGAATAGGCGCCGACGCCGAGCGCCACGAACATGTAGCCGAGCTGCGAGCAGGTCGAGTAGGCGATCACGCGCTTGATGTCGTTCTGCACCAGCCCGATCGTGGCCGCGAAGAACGCCGTAATGCCGCCGATCACCGTCACCACGACCAGCGCGTTCGGCGCCTCCTCGAACAGCGGCGACAGGCGGGCGACCATGAACACGCCGGCCGTCACCATGGTGGCGGCGTGGATCAGCGCCGAGACTGGGGTCGGGCCCTCCATGGCGTCCGGCAGCCAGGTATGCAGCAGGAACTGCGCCGACTTGCCCATGGCGCCCATGAACAGCAGCAGGCAGGCCAGCGTCAGGGCGTTCCAGTCGTAGCCGAGGAAGTGGAACGAGAGCGTCTTGATCGCATCGACCTTGCCGAAGATCGCGTCGAACGCCACCGACCCGGTGAGCACGAAGGTCAGGAAGATGCCGAGCGAGAAGCCGAAATCGCCGACGCGGTTGACGATGAACGCCTTCATGGCGGCGGCGTTGGCGGAGGGCTTCTCGTACCAGAAGCCGATCAGCAGGTACGAGGCGAGACCCACGCCCTCCCAGCCGAAGAACATCTGCACGAGGTTGTCGGCCGTCACCAGCATCAGCATGGCGAAGGTGAACAGCGACAGGTAGGCGAAGAAGCGCGGCCGGTGCGGATCCTCGTGCATGTACCCGACCGAGTAGAGGTGCACGAGGGTCGAGACCGTGGTCACCACCACCAGCATCACCCGGGTCAGGGTGTCGACCTTGAAGGCCCAGTCGACCTGCAGGTCGCCGGCCGAGAACCAGGAGGCGACCTGCACCCGCTCCGCGTGGCCGCCATCGAGGAACACGCCCCAGGCGATCAGCGCCGTGAAGGCGAGGAACGCCGTGGTGATGTACTCGCAGGCCCGCGCCCCGATGTACCGGCCGAACAGGCCGGCGATCAGGAAGCCGATCAGCGGGAAGAAGACGATCGCGTGATACATCGCTCTCTTGCAGTCCGTCCTCCGGGCCGACCGCGAAGCGGCGACGTCCGGATGTGAATCGGGGCGGCGGGGAAGGAGGCCCTAGCCCTTCATCATGCTCACGTCTTCCACCGCGATGGAGCCGCGGTTGCGGAAGAACACCACCAGGATGGCGAGGCCGATCGCCGATTCGGCGGCCGCGACGGTCAGCACGAACAGGGCGAAGACCTGTCCGGTGATGTCGTTCAGCTGCGTCGAGAAGGCGACGAGGTTGATGTTGACCGAGAGCAGGATCAGCTCGACCGACATCAGGATGACGATGATGTTCTTGCGGTTGATGAAGATGCCGAGCACGCCGAGCGTGAACAGGATCGCCGCGACGGTGAGGTAGTGGCTCAGGCCGATCATCGTTCGAGTCCTCCGGCGGGCATCAGACCTCGACACCCTGGCGCGACGGGACCTTGCGGGTCTCCACAGCCATGGCCTGGGTGCGGGCGTTCTGGACCGCGATGTCCTGGCGCTTGACGCCCGGCCGGTCGCGCAGGGTCAGCACGATCGCGCCGATCATGGCGACCAGCAGGATCAGGCCGGCGAGTTGGAAGAAGTAGGCGTAGTCCGTGTAGATCACCCGGCCCAGCGCCTGGGCGTTGGTCAGGTTCTCGGCCGACGCCACGTTGCCGAGCGGCGCCTGGACGAGGCCCGGATCGATGCTCCAGGAGCCGACCACGAGCAGCAGCTCGACCAGGAAGATCGCGCCGATCAGCGCGCCGACCGGCAGGTATTGCTGGAAGCCCTGGCGCAGCTCGGCGAAGTCCACGTCGAGCATCATCACCACGAACAGGAATAGGACGGCCACCGCGCCGACGTAGACGACGACGAGGATCATCGCGAGGAACTCGGCGCCCATCAGGACGAAGAGCCCCGCGGCGTTCACGAAGGCGAGGATCAGGAACAGCACCGAGGCCACGGGATTGCGCGAGGCGATCACCATGAAGCCCGACGCGACCGTGATGCTCGCGAACAGATAGAAGAAGGCGGCTGCTGCGGTCATGCGCTGGTCGGGATCGGCCGCCGGAGCGGCCCCTTCTGCCGTGCGTGAAGACGGTCCGCAGCGGGCGGGCCGTCTATAGAACCCGGTCGGCGGGGGCACAACAGCGCCCCCGGCATGAGTCAGCGATAAGGCGCGTCCATCGCGATGTTGCGGGCGATTTCGCGCTCCCAGCGGTCGCCGTTCAGAAGAAGCTTCGCCTTGTCGTAGAGAAGCTCTTCCCGGGTCTCCACCGAGAATTCGAAGTTCGGCCCCTCGACGATGGCGTCCACCGGGCAGGCCTCCTGGCACATGCCGCAATAGATGCACTTCACCATGTCGATGTCGTACCGAGTCGTCCGGCGGGTGCCGTCGTTGCGGCGGGGACCCGCCTCGATGGTGATGGCCTGGGCCGGGCAGATCGCCTCGCAGAGCTTGCAGGCGATGCAGCGCTCCTCACCGTTGGGATAGCGGCGCAAAGCGTGCTCACCCCGGAAGCGGGGCCCGCGATGGCCCATCTCGAACGGGTAGTTGATCGTGGCCTTCGGCTTGAAGAAGTAGCGCATGCCGAGGATCATCCCCGACACGAACTCCTTCAAGAGAAGGCTTTTGGCGACCTGATCGAGCTTCATGCCCGGATCTCCGATGCGAAGGGTGGGCTCAGGCGCCCGGCGCGAGGCCGGTCAGCTTGAGCACGAAAGCGACGACGACGACCGAGACCAGCGAGATCGGCAGAAAAACCTTCCAGCCGAGGCGCATGAGCTGATCGTAGCGGTAGCGGGGCACGATGGATTTCACCATCGCGAACAGGAAGAACAGGAAGCTCGCCTTCAGGACGAACCAAATCACGCCGGGCACCCAGGTAAAGGGCGCGAACGGGATCGGCGACAGCCAGCCGCCCAGGAACAGCACGGTGCCGAGGGCGCACATGCTCATGATGGCGACGTACTCGCCCAGCATGAACAGCAGGTACGGGGTCGAGGAATACTCGACCATGTAGCCGGCCACGAGCTCCGATTCGGCCTCCGGCAGATCGAAGGGCGGGCGATTCGTCTCCGCGAGCGCCGAGATGAAGAACACCACGAACATCGGGAACAGCCACAGCCAGTACCATCCAAACAGGCCGAGGCTGGTGTCCTGCGCCATCACGATGCGCGAGAGGTTGAGCGAGCCGGCGCAGAGCAGCACGCAGATGATTACGAAGCCCAGCGAGACCTCGTAGGAGATCATCTGTGCCGCCGACCGGAGCGCGCCCAGGAAGGCGTATTTCGAGTTCGACGCCCAGCCGCCCATGATGACGCCGTAGACGCCGAGGGACGAGATCGCGAAGATGTAGGTGATGCCGACATTGATGTCGGCGATCGCCCAGCCGTCGGCGAGCGGGATCACCGCCCAGCTCGACAGGGCCAGCATCGCGAAGACCAGCGGCGCCAGCAGGTAGATCGCCTTGTTGGCACCCGCCGGAATCACCGGCTCCTTGAGCACGAACTTGAGCAGGTCAGCGAAGGACTGGAACAGGCCGAAGGGCCCGACCACGTTCGGGCCCCGGCGGAGCTGCACCGCCGCCCAGATCTTCCGATCGGCCAGAAGCGCGTAGGCGATGAAGACGAGCAATGCCGAGAGCAGCACGAAGCTCTTCAGCACGATCAGGAGCACGGTCCCGAGGATTTCGAGCGGCGTCATCGGTCAAATAGCTCCTACTCGGCCGCCGCCAGGGGCCGCGCCTCGGCGGCGCGCTCCCGGGCAAGGCGCGAGCACTCGGCGAGGATGCGCGAGGCGCGGGCGATCGGGTTGGTGAGGTAGAAGTCGATCACGGGCGAGGCGAAGGCCGGCCCGGTGGCCGCGCCGCCGAGACCAGCGAGCTTCTCCACCGCCTCCACGACGTTGCCGGGCTCCACGGCTCCGATTGCCGCGAAATGCGGGTGGGCGGTGTAGAGCGCCCGGCGGAGCGCGGTCAGCGAATCGAACGGCAGGCGCTTGCCCAGCACGTCCGACAGGGCGCGGAGGATCGCCCAATCCTCGCGGGCGTCGCCCGGCGGGAAGGCGGCGCGGTTGCCCATCTGGACCCGGCCTTCCGTGTTGACCCAGGTCGCCGATTTCTCGCTGTAGGCGGCCCCCGGCAGGATTACGTCGGCCCGGGAGGCCCCGCGGTCGCCGTGGCTGCCCTGGTAGACCACGAAGGCGCCCGGGGCGACGTCGCGCTCGTCGGCGCCGAGGTTGAACAGGACGTCGAGGGCACCCGGCTCCAGCATCTGCGCGAAGGTCAGGCCGCCCTCCCCCGGCACGAAGCCGAGATCGAGTGCGCCGACCCGGGCTGCAGCCGTGTGCAGCACGCCAAAAGCGTTCCCCTCGGCCGAGACCGCGCCGATCTCCTTGGCGAGCTTGGCCACGGCTGCCAGGATGCCCGGCTCGGCATTGGCACCGACGATCACGAGCGGCGCCTTCGCTTCCTTGAGAACCTCAAGGAAGCTGTGCTCGCCGCGGGCGAGCGCCGCCAGCGAATCGGGGCCGGCGCCGATGTAGTGGCTCGGATAGGTCAGATCGACCGGCTCGCCGATCACGCCCACCGCCAGGGGCGCCATGCGCCAGCGCTTGCGGATGCGCACGTTCAGCAGCGAGGCTTCGGTGCGCGGGTTGGCGCCGACGATCAGGATCGCGTCCGCCGCCTCGATCCCCGGAATGGTGGGGTTGAAGATGTAGGAGGCGCGGCCGAGCGTCGGGTCGAGGCCGGCATCTTTCTGGCGGCAGTCGAGGTTCGGCGAGCCCAGGCTCTTGATCAGCTCGCGCAGCGCGAAGATTTCCTCGACGCCTGCGAGGTCGCCGACGATCGCGCCGACGCGCTTGGGATCGGCCCCCTTCACCTTGGCGGCGATGGCCTGGAACGCCTCACCCCAGGAGGCGGGCCGCAGCCGGCCGTTCTCGCGCAGGTAGGGCCGGTCGAGGCGCTGCATCCGCAGCCCGTCGATATGGTAACGGGTCTTGTCGGAGATCCACTCCTCGTTGATCTCCTCGCTGATCCGCGGCTCGATCTGCATCACCTCGCGGCCGCGCGTGTCGATGCGGATCGACGAGCCGACCGCGTCCATCACGTCGACCGATTCGGTCTTGTTCAGCTCCCAGGGGCGGACGTTGTAGCTCTGCGGCCGGTGCACGAGGGCGCCCACCGGGCAGAGGTCGGCGACGTTGCCCTGGAGTTCCGACGCCATCGACTGCTCGAGGTAGCTCGTGATCTCCATATCCTCGCCGCGGCCGATGGCGCCAAGGTCGGGCACGCCCGCCACTTCGGCCAGGAAGCGCACGCAGCGGGTGCAGTGGATGCAGCGGTTCATCGCGGTCCGCACCAGCGGGCCGATATGCTTCTCCTCGACTGCCCGCTTGTTCTCCTTGTAGCGGGTCGAATCGACCCCGTAGGCCATGGCCTGATCCTGCAGGTCGCAATGGCCGCCCTGGTCGCAAATCGGGCAATCAAGCGGGTGGTTGATGAGGAGGAACTCCATCACCCCTTCCCGCGCCTTCTTGGTCAGGCCGGAGCGGGTCAGCACCTCCGGCGGCTCGCCGTTCGGGCCGGGGCGGCAATCCTTCACCGCGTAGGCGCAGGAGGCCACCGGCTTCGGCGCGCCCTTCAGCTCGACGAGGCACATCCGGCAATTGCCGGCGATCGACAGACGCTCGTGGAAGCAGAAGCGCGGGATCTCGGCCCCCGCGGCCTCGCAGGCCTGGAGCAGCGTGTATTCGGCCGGAACCTCGACCTCGGTGCCGTCGACGAGGATTTTTGTCATCGGTGCAATCTCAGTGCGGGGCGTCGGCGAGATCGAGGCGTCGCTCGATCCGCTCGATGCGAAGCTCGACCCTGTCGATCCGCCGGTGGACGCCAGCCAGATTCTCTTCGACCGCAGCCATGCGGCCGTTCACTTCACGGACATCATCGCTGAGGCGATCGACCTTCTCGTCGATCCGCCGCAGGTACACGAGCATGAGGTTGTCAGGCTGGCTCGTCATCGGATCACTCCGCGGCCATCGGCACCGGCTCGCTGTGCGGGTTCGCGGTGTAGCGGTCGATGCGCTTCTCGATCTCGGGGCGGAAATGCTTGATCAGGCCCTGGATCGGCCAGGCCGCCGCGTCGCCGAGCGCGCAGATCGTGTGACCCTCGATCTGCTTGGTCACCTCGAACAGCATGTCGATCTCGCGCTTCTGGGCGCGACCCTCGGTCATGCGCTGCATCACCCGCCACATCCAGCCGGTGCCCTCGCGGCAGGGCGTGCACTGGCCGCACGACTCGTGCTTGTAGAAGTACGAGATCCGGGTGATCGCCGCGACGATGTCGGTGGACTTGTCGAGCACGATCACCGCCGCGGTGCCGAGGCCGGAGCCGAGGTTGCGCAGCGTGTCGAAATCCATCTTGGCGTCGATGATTTGTTCCGCGGGAACAAGGGGGACTGAGGATCCGCCGGGGATGGAACACAAAAGATTGTCCCAGCCGCCGCGCATGCCGCCGCAATGGCGGTCGATGAGCTCGCGGAAGGTGATGCCCAGCTCCTCCTCGACGTTGCACGGCTTGTTGACGTGCCCGGAGACGCAGAACAGCTTGGTGCCGGTGTTGTTCTTGCCGCCGAGCCCCGCGAACCACGCGCCTCCCCGCCGCAGGATCGTGCCGGCGACCGCGATCGACTCGACGTTGTTCACGGTCGTGGGGCAGCCGTAGAGGCCCATATTGGCCGGGAACGGCGGCTTCAGCCGCGGCATCCCCTTCTTCCCCTCGAGGCTCTCGATGAGGGCCGTCTCCTCGCCGCAGATATAGGCGCCGGCGCCGTGGTGGACGTAGATATCGAAGGGGTAGTCGTGCACGTTCGACTGGCCGACGAGGCGGGCCGCGTAGGCCTCGTCCACGGCCTTCTGGAGGGCGTGCTTCTCGGCGACGTACTCGCCGCGGATGTAGATGTAGCAGGCATGCGCGTTCATCGCGAAACACGCCAGCATGCAGCCCTCGATGAGGAGATGCGGATCGTGCCGCATGATCTCCCGGTCCTTGCAGGTGCCCGGCTCCGACTCGTCGGCGTTGACCACGAGGTAGTGCGGGCGCCCGTCCGACTTCTTGGGCATGAACGACCACTTGAGGCCGGTCGGGAAGCCGGCGCCTCCGCGGCCGCGCAGGCCTGAGGCCTTCATCTCATCGATGATCCAGTCCCGGCCTTGCTCCAGCAGGAACTTGGTCCCGTCCCACGCGCCACGCTTCTTGGCGGCCTCCAAACCCGGGGAATGCAGCCCGTAGAGATTGGTGAAGATGCGATCCTGATCCGACAGCATGTCAGGTCCTCACTGAGCCGGCGCCGACAGGGTCTTGGCCTGCCCCACCCAGTCCTCCCGGTCGATGCGACCCGGGAACGCGAGGTAGGTGCCGACCCAGGTGATTTCGTCGCGGGTCCAGGCGGCGACCTGGTCGAAATGATAGATGCCGAGCCCGTTCAGGCGCTGGCCGTTATCCGCGTCGATGCCCGCGATGCGCGTCAGGTCGTCCGGCTGCCCGGCCCGGGCGGCATCGAGGCCCGGGGGCCGCTTGCCGACCGCGTCGGCCTTCTGCTCGGGGCTCGCGTCCTGCGGCAGGGCCGCCAGGGCTCCGGCGACGCGGGCCTCCTCGGCCTCGGCCGCCACCTCGGCGTCGCTCGCACCGGAGGCTTCCGGCTGCTGCGGGACCGAATCGCGGGCCGGCACGTCCTGCTTCCCCTGCTCGCCAGCAGCGGGCTCGCCCTCGGCGACGCGCTTGGCCGGCGAATCGAGCACGTCGGCATCGTCCTGGCGGGCGCCGCCGTGCTTGGCGGTGGACCGGCCGCGCTCGGCCGCGTCGGCGCGATCCTCGGGCTTGACCGGCGTCTCGCCACCCGCGGCCCGCTGGGCCGGGGCGTCGCTCACGGTGCGCTCGACCGGGCGGCCGGCATCGGGTCGGGCCGGCTTCGGATTGGTCGCGGCCTGCTGCGCGCCGGCCTCCGCCTCGCCGGTCTTAGCAGCGGGGCTGGCCGCCGGCTCCTCGGCCTTTCCGGCCTCTTCGAAGCGCTTGCGCCAAGCGCCGACCCGCGAGCCGTCGAACAGCGTCGGGTCGGTGAGCGTATTCACGGCGCCCTGGGGCTCGGACGAGACGCGCCCAGTCTGCGAGCCGACCTTCACGGGCCGGCCGGCGGCGAGGTCGTCCATCAGTTGCCCAAGCGATTCGGGCGTCAGATCCTCGTAATAGTCCTGGTTGATCTGCACCATCGGCGCGTTGCAGCAGGCGCCCAGGCACTCGACTTCGAGCCAGGAGAAATTGCCGTCCGCCGAGACGTGACCCGGCGCGCCAAGCCGGTCGTGCAGCATCTCCTTCAGCCCACGCGCGCCGCAGGAATCACACGGGACCGTGCCGCAGACCTGGATCCAGAAGCGGCCCACCGGCTCCAGGGCGAACATCGTGTAGAAGGTCGCAACTTCCAGCACGCGGATGTTCGGCATGCCGAGTTCGGCCGCCACCGCCTCGATCGCCGCCCGCGGCAGCCAGCCGCCGTTCTGCTCCTGCGCCTTCCACAGGAGCGAGATCACCGCGGAGGCCTGACGGCCCTCGGGGTACTTGGCGATCTGGGTCTTCGCCCACTCGGCGTTCTCAGGCGAGAACGCGAAGTCTTGGGGCTGCTCAGAGGCGGGGGCGAGTCTGCGGTTGGCCATCGCTTTGTCTTACCGATCCACTTCGCCGAACACGATGTCGAGCGTGCCGAGCACGCAGGAGACGTCGGCGAGAAGGTGCCCACGGCACATCCAGTCCATCGCCTGCAGATGCGCGAAGCCCGGCGCGCGGATCTTGCAGCGATACGGCTTGTTGGTCCCGTCGGACACGAGATAGACGCCGAACTCGCCCTTCGGCGCCTCGACGGCGGCGTAGACCTCGCCCTCGGGGACGTGGAAGCCTTCCGTGTAGAGCTTGAAGTGGTGGATGAGCGCCTCCATCGAGCGCTTCATCTCCCGGCGCGGCGGCGGCGCGAACTTGCCGTCGATCGAGGCGATCGGCCCCTGGCCGGCCGGTTCGCGCAGCTTGGCGATGCACTGCTTCATGATGCGCACCGATTCGCGCATCTCCTCCATGCGGATCACCTGGCGATCATAGGTGTCGCCGTTCTTCCCCACGGGGATGTCGAACTCCATCTCCTCGTAGCACTCGTAGGGCTGCGCCTTGCGCAGATCCCACGGGATGCCGGAGCCGCGCACCATCACGCCGGAGAAGCCCCACTGCATCGCCTCGTCGACCGACACGATGCCGATGTCGACGTTGCGCTGCTTGAAGATGCGGTTGGCCATGACGAGGTCGTCGAGATCCTGGACGACCTGCAGGAACGGGTCGCAGAACGCGTCGATGTCGTCGATCAGCTTCGGCGGCAGGTCCTGGTGGACGCCGCCGGGCCGGAAGTAGTTGGCGTGGAGCCGGGCGCCGGAGGCCCGCTCGTAGAAGATCATCAGCTTCTCGCGCTCCTCGAAGCCCCAGAGCGGGGGCGTGAGGGCGCCGACATCCATCGCCTGCGTGGTGACGTTGAGCAGGTGCGACAGCAGGCGGCCGATCTCGCAGAACAGCGTGCGGATCAGCTTGGCCCGGCGCGGCACCTCGATCCCGGCGAGCTTCTCGATCGCCAGGCAGAACGCATGCTCCTGATTCATCGGCGACACGTAGTCGAGCCGGTCGAAATAGGGCGTCGCCTGCAGGTAGGTCTTGTACTCGATCAGCTTCTCGGTGCCGCGGTGGAGCAGGCCGATATGCGGATCGACGCGCTCGACCACCTCGCCGTCGAGTTCCAGCACGAGGCGGAGCACGCCGTGCGCCGCCGGATGCTGCGGGCCGAAGTTGATCGCGAAGTTGCGGATGTTGTGTTCGGTCATCGGCCGGCTCCGTCCTCAGGCCGACTTCTTCTCGTCGCCCGGCAGCACGTAATCCGTGCCTTCCCAGGGCGAGAGGAAATCGAAGTTCCGGAATTCCTGCGTCAGCTTCACCGGCTCGTACACGACGCGCGCCTGGTCCTGGTCGTAGCGGACCTCGACGAAGCCGGTGAGCGGAAAGTCTTTTCGCAGGGGGTGCCCCTCGAACCCATAATCGGTGAGCAGGCGGCGCAGGTCGGGATGGCCCGAGAACAGGATCCCGTAGAGATCGTAGGTCTCGCGCTCGTACCAGTTGGCGGCCGGAAACACCTCGATCACCGAGGGGACGGGCGTCACCTCGTCGGTCTGCACCTTCACCCGGATGCGCAGGTTATGGCGCAGGGACAGCAGGTGGTAGACGACGTCGAAGCGCTTCTCGCGCTGCGGGTAGTCCACGCCGCAAATGTCGATGAAGTTGCGGAACGCGCAGGCGGGATCGTCGCGCAGATAGGTCAACGCGTAGACGATGTCGGAGGCCTGGACCACAAGGGTCAGCTCGCCGAACGCGATGGTATGGGACACCACCGCGGGGCCCAGCGCGCCGACGACCCGCTCGGCCATGGCCGAAACCGCGTCCGCGCCGTAGACCGGCTGGGTGTGGGGGAGGATCGAGATGCCGTTCGTCATGGCCGCCCCTCAGCGCTCGATCGTGCCGGTGCGGCGGATCTTCTTCTGGAGAAGGAGCACGCCGTAGAGCAGCGCCTCGGCGGTGGGCGGGCAGCCGGGCACGTAGATGTCCACCGGCACCACCCGGTCGCAGCCGCGTACCACCGAATAGGAGTAGTGGTAGTAGCCGCCGCCGTTGGCGCAGGAACCCATCGAGATGACGTAGCGCGGCTCCGGCATCTGGTCGTAGACCTTGCGCAGGGCCGGGGCCATCTTGTTGGTCAGCGTGCCGGCGACGATCATCACGTCGGACTGGCGGGGCGAGCCGCGGGGCGCGAAGCCGAATCGCTCGCAATCGTAGCGCGGCATCGACATCTGCATCATCTCGACCGCGCAGCAGGCGAGACCGAAGGTCATCCACATCAGCGAGCCCGTGCGGGCCCAGTTGATCAGCTCGTCCGTGGTGGTGAGCAGGAAGCCCCGGTCGGCCAGCTCGTCGCTGATCGACAGGAAAGTCGGATCGTCCGCACCGATCGGGCGGCCGGTATTGGGATCGATGATCCCCTTCGGCTGGGGCGCGACCGCGGGGGCGCGGGACAGGCTGTGGTTTGTGTCGGTGATCAGGGCCATCGGCGACTCGGGTGTCCGGTGCGGGCGGGGGCTGACGGGGCTCAATCCCACTCAAGGGCGCCCTTGCGCCACTCGTAGACGAAGCCGACGGTCAGCACGCCCAGGAAGACGATCATCGACCAGAAGCCGAACCAGCCGAGATCCCCGAAGGTGATCGCCCAGGGAAACAGGAACGCGACTTCGAGATCGAAGATGATGAATAGGATCGCGACGAGGTAGAACCGCACGTCGAACTTCATGCGGGCGTCGTCGAAGGCGTTGAACCCGCACTCGTAGGCCGAGAGCTTCTCCGGATCCGGGCTCTTGAACGCGACAAGAAAGGGCACGACCAGCAGAGCCGTGGCGATGAACAGTGCCACACCGATGAACACGATGAGCGGCAGGTAATCCGCCAACAATCCGGTCATACCAGGGCCTCGCGAGACGAAAGAAAACCGCGGTGCGACGCCGACCCGGATTCGCCCGTGGAATTGTTCTTATGCCAGGATGCGCGCGGCCGGAGGCTTAGTCGAGCCGCCGGCCCGTGACAATGGCTTGTCGCGTCGCACAAAGAGGGCTGTCAGTCTTCTCCAGAGATGGGCACGGGCGGCAGGTCTGCAACACGACGGAAGCGCGCAGGCCCATCGGCACGCCGACGCACAAATCCGCGCCTGACGTGCTTGACAGTCCCCCGGTCGCCCCATAAACCCCGCCCCGTCGCCGGGCGAAACGCCCCTTCGAGGCGAACACGCCGTGCGGGCGTAGCTCAGTTGGTTAGAGTGCCGGCCTGTCACGCCGGAGGTCGCGGGTTCGAGCCCCGTCGCCCGCGCCACTTCACTGCATCCCTTACATCTGATCCGCAGGGTCCAGGCAGCTTGTTCCGGCCGCTCGGAGCTCATGCCGGGCGGACATGGTCGCGAGGCGCCGTCTGCCGAATCGTTGGCAATACGCTGATCGCGACCGGAGACGATCGTGGAGAAACGGCTCGGCTGCGCCCTCGTCCTGCGCGCCTTCCGCGCGGAATCCACGGGCAACGATCGGGGTGGCCCGACCTTCGACGATCTCGACGTGTGACTGTCCGGATCACCGTGGAGCCCCGCTATGGGCGCGGGCTCAAGGCACTGCCGCCGGATCGCCGGAAGGCGGCCCACCAGGTGATTCTCGAGCTTCACGCTGATCCGGGCTGGCCGAGTCATTGCGCCGGGAAGGCGGCACTCTCAGGGCCGCGGAACGGCTGCCACCATCTCGATCTCGATACGCGCCCCGAGCGGAAGCGCTGCAACGCCGATCGTCGTGCGCGCGGGATAGGGTTCTGAGAAGTAACCCGCATAAACACGATTCATGACGGCGAAATCGTTCATTTCAGTCAAAAAGACGTTGCATTTTACGACGTCGTCGAAGTCGAGTCCGGCTGACTTGAGAATCGCACCGAGATTGCGGAGGCATTGGTGAGCCTGCGTGTCGATTCCTCCTTCGACCAAGCGGCCTGTCGCGGGGTCGAGGGGCGTTTGGCCGGATAAGTAGACTGTGTCGCCGGTTCGGATGCCGGGCGAATAGGGTCCGACTGCCGTGGCGTTCGGTGCGATGACTGGTATTCTGCTCACCTGTGTTCCTCGCTCGATGCATTGGGGCTGCACGTCCAATGGGCGTCGAACCCAAAATCGTCTCAGCGTTTCACCGCCGCCGCGCCTGCCGACGCTCCGCGCGGCGGCCGTTCAGCAGGTCGATGGCATCGAAGGCGCCCGGTCCGCAGGCATCCGCTACATCCTGGCGCGACAGGCCG
This sequence comes from Methylobacterium phyllostachyos, assembly GCF_900103445.1. GTDB lineage: Bacteria > Pseudomonadota > Alphaproteobacteria > Rhizobiales > Beijerinckiaceae > Methylobacterium > Methylobacterium phyllostachyos. The sequence goes on from NZ_FNHS01000005.1 coordinate 206,140, forward strand.
ATATCCTTCAACTCGCGCTCCGACAGCGTCGAGAGCCGATGCAGCACGCGCCGGTTCATCGCCGCCCGCGACAGGCCAGCCCGGATCTTCGCGGCAGCCGCGCCGATCGCCCGCGCGACGCGGGTGATCCACGGGGTCCGTGAAGCGGCGGTCTGTGAAAGGCACTGGTCCATGATCCCCTCCCCTCTGGGGTGGGGCGATCCTGACTTGGCGGCACTGGCGGCGACAGGAACACTTCGGTACGGTTCGGACAAATTGTCCGGTCGGTCGAGCAGTACGGATGTCGGTCGCAGTCAGAAGCCCCGGGACGCGTGTCGAGGCGGTGGTCGGGGAGATCCGCGGGCGGATCGCGGCACGGCACCTCGTGCCCGGCGTCCGGATCCCGTCGGTGCGCGCCTTCGCGGAGGCGATGGGCGTGTCGAAATCCACCGTCGTGGAAGCCTATGAGCGGCTCGCTGCCGAGGGCGCAGTCGTGGCCCGGCCGGGCTCCGGCTTCTACGTCGCCGGCAAGACCCGACCGCTCTCGCTCCAGGCGATGGGGCCGCAGCTCGACCGGATCGTCGATCCGCTCTGGATCACCCGGCAGGCGCAGCAGGCGGGGTCCGATCAGCTCAAGCCGGGGGCCGGCTGGCTGCCCGACGACTGGATGCCCCACGAGTCGATCCGGCGCGGCTTACGCCGGGTGGCCCGGGCCGACCTCGCCGAGATGACCAACTACGACCGGCCGCTGGGCTACGAGCCCCTGCGCCGCCAGATCGCCCGCAAGATCGGCGAGAAGGGCGTCGGCGCCGAGCCCGACCAGATCGTGCTGGTCGAATCGGCCACCCAGGCGCTCGATCTCGTCTGCCGCTTCCTGCTCCAGCCCGGCGACACCGTGCTGGTGGACGATCCCTGCTACTTCAACTTCCTGGCGCTGCTGCGCGCCCAGCGGGTCACGGTGGTCGGCGTGCCGATCACCCCGGAGGGGCCGGACCTGCGGGCGCTCGCGAGCCTGCTGGAGCAGCACCGGCCGCGCTTTTACCTGACCAACGCCGCCCTCCAGAACCCGACGGGGACGAGCCTCGCGCCGAATGTGGCGCACCGGCTGCTGAAGCTGTGCGAGGCGCACGACACGCTCATCGTCGAGGACGAGATCTTTGGCGATCTCGAGCCCGATGCGGCCCCGCGGCTCGCGGGCTTCGATGGGCTGGAGCGGGTGATCCAGATCGGCAGCTTCTCCAAGACCCTCTCGGCGGCTGCGCGCTGCGGCTGGATCGCGCTCCGGGCCGACTGGGTCGAGCCCCTGGTCGATCTCAAGCTGGCCCTGAGCCTCGGCAACGGCCACGTCACGGCGGCCCTGGTCCACGCGCTGATCACCGAGGGCGCCTATCGGCGCCACCTCGCCGAGACCCGCCGCCGGCTCGCCTCCGCGATGGTGCAGGCCTCCGCGGAGCTGCGCGCCTGCGGCCTGGAGCTGTGGTCGCAGCCCCGGGGCGGGTTCTTCCTGTGGATGCGCCTGCCGGACGGGCGCGACGGCGCCGAGGTTGCCCGCCGGGCGCTGGCCCGCGGCATGGTGCTGGCGCCGGGCACCTCGTTCAGCCTGTCGGACGCCTGGAACGGCTACATGCGCTTCAACGTCGCCCATTGCATCGACCCGCGCATCCGCCCGATCCTGCGGGAGGCGCTGGGCTGAGAACGTGTTTCCAAAGGGCGTGCCCTTTGGCGGGTCGTCAGGGCGGAGCCCGACATCGAGCGAAGCTCGACATCAGGGCTTTGCCCTGCACCCACGAAAGGTCCCGGACCTTTCGAAACCAGGACCTTCTCGGGTCAGGCCGGGAGACGCAGCTCCGAGCGCAGGCCGCCGAGATCCGAACGGTCCAGGCTCAAGCCCCCGCCGTAGAGTTCGGCGAGCTCCAGCGTGATCGGCAGGCCGAACCCATGCCCCGGCACGCCCTCGTCGAGGCGGCGTCCCCGCGCCATGACGGCGGCGGCGGCTTCCGGGTCGAGGCCGGGCCCGTCATCCTCGACCCGCACCCGCACCGCGCCATCCTCCGTGGCCGCCGAGACCCGCACCCGCCCCCGGCACCAGCGGCAGGCATTGTCCACGAGGTTACCCAGCATCTCGTCGAGGTCCTGGCCCTCGCACGACACCACGAGGCCGTCCGGCACGGCCACCACGATCGCCACGCCCTTCTCGGCATAGAGCCGCGTGAGCGCGTCGCGCAGGTCCGTGAGCCGCGGCGCCAGGGGCGTTCGGGTCCGGGCCGCGCCTTCGAGCGCCGCCGCCCGGGCCCGGCGCAGGTGGTGGCGGACCCGGCGGTCCATGTCCTCCACCTGCCGGCGGAGGTCTCCGTCTGGGTCTCGGGCTGCGAGCGCCATCGACAGGGTGGCGAGGGGCGTCTTCAGGGCGTGGGCGAGGTTGGCGACGTGGCCCCGGGCCCGCTCCAGGTTCCGGGCGTTCTGGTCGAGGAGCGCGTTGAGTTCGGCCACCACGGGCGCGATTTCGGCGGGCTGCTCGGCCGGAACCCGCTCCTGCGTCCCGGCCCGGACCGCGGCGAGGTCGACCCGCAGGCGCCGCAGCGGCGCGAGGCCGAGCCGCACCTGGAAGGCCAGCCCGGCCAGCAGGCACAGGCCAAGGATTCCCAACGCCAAAGCGAGGCTGGTCAGGGCCTCGCGCAGCGGCCCGTACAGCTCGCCCTCCGGGGCCGCCACCACGATCGTGGCGGGCGTTGGTCCCGGTACGGTGAGGACACGCGCATAGAGCGGCTGGCCCCGGGGGCCGGTGCCCCAGGCCGGGTGCGGGGGGCCGGGATCGTCCTCCGGCCCGGGATCGCTCAGGCGGATGTCACCGCCGCGCAGGGAGCCCGAGCGGATCGTCTCGGACCCGCGCCGCACGATCCAGGCCCAGCCGGGGCCCGGCCTGTCGTAGGGCGGCGCGTCGAGGGTCTCCGGCAGGATCCCGGCCTCCAGCCCGGCCCGGAGGGCGACGATCTGCGCGTCGAGCCGCCCGTCGAGCTGCCCGCGCACGAACCGGTGCAGGATCACCCCGATGGCGAGGCCCGCCACCACCAGGGCCGCCAGGACCAGCACCAGGGCGGCGCCGAGCAGCCGGGTGCGCAGCGAGCGGCGCGGCGTGCCGTCTGCCATCAGGCGGGATCCGCGTGCAGGCGGTAGCCGTGGCCGCGCACGCTCTCGATCCGCGCCGGCGCGATCTTCCGGCGCAGGCGGGTGATGATCACCTCGACCGAGTTCGAATCGACGTCGGCGTCGCCCTCGTAGACCCGCTCGATCAGGTGCAGGCGCGGCACCACGGTCTCGCGGTTCAGCATCAGGCAGGACAGGACCCGCCATTCGAGGCCGGTGAGCTTGAGCGGCAGCCCGTCCTGCTCGAAGGCGCCGAGCCCGGGGTCGAAGCTCAGGGGGCCGCAGGTGATCCGGCTGGCGCCCCCACCCTGCGACCGCCGCACCAGGGCGCGCAGGCGGATCACCAGCTCCTCCACCCGGACCGGCTTGACGAGGTAGTCGTCCGCCCCCGCCTTGAAGGCCGCGACCTTGTCGCTCCAGCCGTCGCGCGCCGTGAGGACCAGCACCGGCAGGGTCCGCCCGGCGCCGCGCCACGCCCGCAGGACCGAGACGCCGTCGCCCTTCGGCAGGCCGAGATCGAGCACGACGGCGTCGTAGCCTTCGGTCTCGCCGAGATGCTGGGCATCCTCGCCGGTGGCGGCATGATCGAGGACGAAGTTCTCCGCCCGCAGCACCTTGGCCACCTCGGCGGCGAGCGCCGCATCGTCCTCCACCAGCAGGATCTTCACCCGTCCACCCTCCGCTGCCCGTCGCCTGAAGCCGCGTCCGGGCAAGCATTTAGGGCCGGCTCCTCGCGTTGCCCGCCGATTCGCATGCGGGGTCGGCTTCGCTTCAACCGCCGCGGCCAAGTGCTTGATGCCACGAACGCTTCCGCGCCGGACCGCTCTAGGCGGCCGGGTTTAACCGGGGCTGAACCGGGCGGTTCAGTCCGGATTGCCGGGGGCTCCTTACGAAGGGGCATCGGGTCGAACGGACCCGGACCTTTCGAAGGACCAAACCATGACCGACGACAAGACCATCGACGGCACCGCGCGGGAAATCCCCGGCCCCGCCAAGCCGGCGCACCAGGCGATCCCCCGGCGGACCTGGGTCGTGGGCGCGCTGGCAGCCCCCCTGGCGATGGGCGCCCTGGGCCTCTCCCTGGCGCAGGGCACGACCTTCCAGCCGACGCCGGTGGAGCCGGTGGCGATCCAGGCGCTCGCGCCCTCCGGGGCGACCGCCATCAAGGGCACGGTGGCCGAGATTTTCGGCAACAAGTTCGTGGTCCAGGACCCGACCGGCCGTGCCCTAGTCGAGACCGGCCCCGCGGGCGAGGACGGCAAGCTCGTCGCCAAGGGCGAGGCGGTCACGGTGCAGGGTCGGTTCGAGACGGGCTTCCTGCACGCCAGCGTCCTCACCCACGGCGACGGGCGCAAGATCCTGCTCGGGCCGGCGGGCGGCCCGCCCATGGGGAGCCTCGACTGGGCCAAGGACCGGATCGGCCTGGGGCCGCAGCCCGACCTCCCGGCGCTGACGGCCTCCGTGCAGGCAGCCGGCTACAGCGACGTGCGCATCACCGGCCGCGGCCCGCGCCACCTCGACGTCGCCGCCAAGGACCGGGACGGGCGCGAGCACCAGCTGCATGTCGGCTTCGACGGGCAGGTCCGGGAGCAGCCGGCGCCGCCGCGGCCGCCGGTGTGAGCCTGCGCCGGGCGGGGGGCATGCAACCCTTCCCGCCCTGCCGCGTCCTCCTGTCTCTCAGCCAGCAGGAGACACGTGCCGTGGAGCCGATGAAACCGATGAAGCCCATGGAACCCATGAAGCCGATGGAGCCGATGAAGGGCATGGAGCCCTGGTGGCCGAAGGATCTCGGCGATCCCGCGACCAGCGGCGCGCAGAACGGGATGAAATATGCCGTCTTCCCCGACAAGCACCGTCTGCTGATCGAGCGCGACGGGCAGGTCTCGACCTACGACAGCGGCGACCACAGGATCGGCGGCGTGTCGCAGGCGGACGGGTCGTCGAAGTCGCTGACCTTCTCCAGCCAGAACGGCGACGTGGATCTCGGCTCGCTCAAGAAGCTCGATTAGAGCGCTCTCCGCCGAAGTGGACACCGGTTCGGCGTAAGAGAGCGCCAAAACAACGCCCTGGACCCGTGCCCGATCACTTTGCGATCGGGCACGGGTCCAAGCCCGCCGTGGACAGGCCGGGTCGGCGCCCTTAAGCCCGGCCCGGCCATGCGAGCCGCCCGACCAAAGCCCCCGACGCCATGCGCGCGCTGATCGACCTCGTCCGCGTCATGCGGGCGCCCGATCGGCGGCGGCTGGCCCTGATCGCGCTGGGCCTCGCCGTAGCGGCGCTGCTGGAGGTGGTGGGCGTCGCCGCCGTGATCCCGTTCCTGACGCTGGTGGGCGACCCCTCGGCCGCGACCCGCGTCCCCTACCTGGCCCAGGCGCGGGCCTTCCTCGGCCTCGCCGACGAGCGCAGCTTCCTGCTGGTCACCGGCGGCGCGGCTTTGGTTGCGATCCTCGTCACTGCCCTGGTCAATGCCGGGCTGACCTACGCGCAGCTTCGGTTCACGCATCTGGCCGGCTACGGCTTCAGCCGGCGGCTGCTGTTCCGCTACCTCGACCGGGAGCGGCTGTTCTTCACGCAGGCCAACAGCGCCGAGCTCGCCAAGAACGTGCTGTCCGAGACCGACCGGCTCGTGGTCGGCGCCCTGACGCCCGCCACGGTTCTGGCCTCGCGGGCGAGTTCGGCGCTGGCGGTGATCGCCTTCCTGCTGGCCTACGCGCCGCAACTCGCGCTGATCCTCGGCGGTGGCTTCGGCGGCCTCTATGTCGGGATCTACCTCGTGATGCGCGCCCGCCTCGCCCGGCTCGGCGCCCGTACGGTGGCCGACAACGAGGCCCGCTTCCGGATCGTGCAGGAGACGTTCGGGGCACTCACCGAGCTGAAGCTCTACGGCCGGGCCGAGGCCTTCGCGGCCCGGTTCGACGCCCCGGCGCGCGCCTACGCCACCGCCACCGCGGCGAGCCTGCTTACCGGCCAGATGCCGCGCTTCGTCATCGAGGCGCTGGCGTTCGGCGGGGTGATCGTGGTGGTGCTCTTCGCCCTGGCGCAGGGGCTCGATGTCGCCGGGATCCTGCCGCTGCTGGGGCTGTTCGCCTTCGCGGGCTACCGGATGCTGCCGGCCTTCCAGAACATCTTCACCTCGGTGGCGCTGATGCGCTTCACCCTGCCGGCGGTGCGGGTGATCGTGGACGAACTCGCGCACGAGCGCCCCCCCCTGCCCCGCACGACGGAGCGCCTGCCGTTCACGCAAGCGATCCGCCTGGAGGGGATCGGCTTCAATTACGGCACCGGCCAGCCGGCGCTGGCGGGGATCGATCTCACGATCCCGGTCAACACCACGATCGGCCTCGCCGGGCGGACCGGCTCGGGCAAGTCGACGCTCGCCGGCCTCATCCTCGGGGTGCTGAGCCCCGGCACAGGGCGGATCACCGTGGACGGCCGCGTCCTCGATCCCGGCACCCTCCCCGCGTGGCAGAACCGCATCGGCTACGTGCCGCAGGACGTTTTTCTGGTGGACGGCACGGTGGCGGAGAACATCGCGCTCGGTGTCGATGGGCCGGATCGCGCCGCCGTCGAGCGGGCGGCGCGGCTCGCGGGCGCGCATGACTTCATCGCCGCCCTGCCGCAGGGCTACGACGCACGGGTCGGCGAGCGCGGGGCGCGGCTTTCGGGCGGCCAGCGCCAGCGCCTCGGCATCGCCCGGGCGCTCTATCACGACCCCGACGTGATCGTGTTCGACGAGGCGACCTCGGCCCTCGACGAGGAGACGCAGGCCGCGGTGATGCGGGCGCTGCGGGCGCTCTCGGGCCGGCGGACGCTGATCCTGATCGCCCACCGCCTGTCGACCCTGGAGGGCGCGGACGCGGTCCACGTGCTGGAGGCGGGCCGGCTGGTCGCCTCCGGGCCGCCCGGGGCGGTGCTGCCGGGATTGGGCTCGGCGGCGTGAGGCAGCCCCTTGCGTCCCGCCCGGCCTCCGTTACCTCGGCTTTCCGAACCAGGACCGGGAGACGACCGTGAGCACGCGCATCGAGCTGACAGCAGCGGACGGCACCACGGCCACGCTCGCCACAAACGGCGCCGAGCCGGTCTCCTGGCGGGTCAAGGGGGCCGAGTACCTCTGGAGCGGCGACCCGGCCCATTGGAACCGTCATGCCCCCTGGCTCTTCCCGGTGGTCGGCGCCTCGGCGGGCGGGCGGGTAAAGGTTGGGTCCGAAAGCTACCCGATGGGCCAGCACGGCTTCGCCCGGGACCTGCCCTTCACGGTGGTGGAGCAGAGCGCCGAGGCGGTGACCCTGCGCCTCACCGACGGGCCCGAGACCCGGGCGCATTACCCCTTCACCTTCCAGCTCGACGTCACCGCCCGGGTGCGCCCGGCGGGCCTCGACTTCGACGTGACCGTGACCAATCCGGGCGACACGCCCCTGCCCTACGCGCTCGGGTTCCACCCGGCCTTCCCGTGGCCCTTCGCGGGCGGCGCGCGGGCGAAGGAGGGCGGTTACGCGGTCGTCTTCGACCATCCCGAGCGGCCCTTCGCCCCGCAGGTCGGCCCCGGCGGTCTGCTGCTGCGCGCCGAGCAGCCGATCCCGCTCTCCGGCGACACCCTGCCCCTCGACCCGGCGATCTTCACCGAGGCCTTCGTGTTCCGGAACGCGGGCAGCCGTTCGATGCGCTTCACCGGGCCCGGCAAGACGATCCGCATGGAGATGGCGGATTTCCCGCATCTCGCCGTCTGGACGAAACCCACGGCGCCGTTCCTCTCGCTCGAATGCTGGACCGGCTACGCCGACTGGGCCGATTTTTCCGGTGACCTGACCGAGCGGGATTCGCAGCGCCTGCTCCCGCCGGGGGCGGAGGCGCGCCACGGTGTCCGCCTGACCCTGGAAGGCTGACGTTGCGCGTCTGGGTGGCGCGGCCGGAGCCCGGCGCGACGCGCACCGGCGCGGCGCTGGCGGCGCTCGGCCACGCGCCGCTGGTGGCGCCGGTCCTCGCGGTGCGCCCAACCGGCGCGCGCCCGCCCGGCGGTCCGTTCGACGCGCTGCTGCTCACCAGCGCCAACGCGGTGCCGGCCCTGCGGCACATCCCGGCCCTACCGGTCTTCGCGGTCGGCGCCCGCACGGCCGCCCTGGCGACGGAGGCGGGGCTCGGGCCGGTCCACGAGGGGCCGGGCGATGCGGCCGGTCTCGCCGCCCTCGTGCGTGGATTCCTGCCGCCTGGGGCGCGCCTCCTCCACGCGGCCGGGGCCGAGCGCAAGCCCGAGCCCGCGGCGACGCTGACGGCGGCCGGTTTCCAGGTCACGACCTGCGTGGCCTACGCGGCGGAGGCCCTGCCGACCCTGCCCGGTCCGGTCGATCGTGCGCTCGCCGACGGAAACCTCGACGCCGTCCTGCATTACTCCCGTCGCAGCGCCGCAATCGCCCTCGCGCTGGCGGAAGACATCGGCCACGGCGGAGCTTTCCGCCGCCTGAGGCATTACTGCCTGTCGGCGGATGTCGCCGCACCCCTGGAAGCGGCGGGTGTTCCGGTCCATTTCGTCGCGGCGCGTCCGCGGGAAGCGGACCTGCTGGACGCCCTTGCGCCTCCGCCCGGCCCGGCGTGCGGTGACAGGGAGGCCGGGCCGCCGCATCTCGCCCTCGCGCCCGGGGCCGCGGCGGTGCTAGGGGGGCGCGGCGACGCCGAAGAGTTGGAGGACTTGCCCGTGACGCCACCACCCAGCGACGCCGACAAGTCCGGATCCGGCGGCCGCAAGCCCGATTCCGCGCCCGCCAAGGCCGGGCAGCTGAATCCGTCCGGAGCCGAGGCCCGGCCCGGTGCGTCCGCGGGCGGCGCGACCGGAGGCGTGAAGCCGGGCCCGTCCGGACCGGCCGCGAGCGGTCCCCAGCCCGTCGGTGCGCCGCCCAAGCCGGCGACCGAGCCGGTCGTCGCCGCCAAGCCTGGGACGAACGACGCCAAGCCATCCTCTGGGCCCTCATCCGGTCCGGCCGCGCAGCCGAGTGCCGCCAAGCCCGATGCCTTGAAGGCCGAAGCTGTCGGGACGGTCCCGCCCAAGGATGCGTCCGGCAAGCCCGAGGCCGGCAAGCCTGAAACAGCCAAGTCGGATCCGCCGAAACCGGGATCCGCCCCGGCGGCGGACGCCGCGAAGATGGCGGCCGCATCCGCCTCACCCACGGCCCCGACCGCCTCGGCGACGGGCGCCGCGGCCGGGAAGCCGGATGCCGCGCGGGCCGAGCCGCCGAAGCCCGGCCAGCCGGGCGCGGGTCCGCAATCGGGTGCCGGGCCGCAGGGCGGTCCGCGTCCGGGCGGATCCCCCACGGGCGCCGCGGGCGCGGTGAGCGCCGGTACGGTCACGTCCGGGCCGATCCTCGACATGAAGGCCAAGCGCATCCCTGATCCGCCCACCGGCAAGGAGCCGGGCCAAGGGGCGCAGGCGCGCAGCCAGACGGGCGGCAAGGAGCCGCCGAAGGATCCTCCCAAGGAAACCGCGAGGGGGCCGATTCCGGGCGTCGCCGCCGGCACGACCGCCGCCGCGCCGGCGTCCCGGGCGCGGGCCGGCTTCGGCTCCCTGGCGGCTGCGGGCTTGCTCGGCGGCGTGATCGGCGCGGGTCTCCTGTTCGGAGCCGAGACGGCCGGGATCGGCCCCGATCCGCGCCTGAACGCGCTCGATCAAAAACTCTCCGGGCAGATCGCGGCCCTGAGCGGTCGTCTCGACGGGCTCGCGCCCCGGGATGCGCTGGCGGCCCTCGACAAGCGGATCGGCACGGCCGAATCCACCGCCAAGCAGGCCCTCGACAAGGCGGGAAGCGCCCCCGCGCCGGACGGCTCCGCCTCCGGGCCGGCGCCGGCCGTGCCGGCCGACCTGACGGCGCGCCTCGACAGCCTCGACCAGCGCGTGGCTGCGCTCCAGGAGGAGCCGGGCCGCGACCAGCCCGCTGAAGCCAAGCTCAACGCGGTCCAGGATAACGGCAAGCAGATCGCCGACCTCGAATCCCGCCTGAAGGCCCTGGAGGCGAAGGGGGGCGACGCGGACGCCGTCCAGAAACTCACCGCGCTGCAGAGCGAGGTGGATCAGAAGACGCAGGCGAATGCCGCGGCCGATGCGGCTTTGGGCCAGCGCCTCGATGCGCTTCAGCAGAGCCTCGATGCGCGGGTCAAGGCCGCCACCGAGGCGGTCCAGGCGGCCACGCAGGCGAGCCGCACCGCCGCCGAGGCCGGTCAGACTCAGGCCGCGGAAGCCGCCAAGGCGGTCGACCGGCGGCTTCAGGAGCAGGCCGACAGGATCGCCGCCCTGGACAAGAGCGTGTCGCAGCGCGCCGAGACCACCACGGTCCAGGCGGCCCTGCGCGTGGTCGTCGCGGACCGTGTGGCTTCGGCCCTGGAATCCGGAACGGCCTACGCCGAGCCGCTGGCGACCCTGCGCAAGCTGGATCCTGCCACCGAGGCCCAGGCCAAGGCGCTTGCGCCCTTCGCCGACAAGGGGGCACCGACGGCGGCGCAACTTGCCGCCGACTTCCGCCCGATCGCCGAGCGGATCGCCGCCAAGCGGCAGGCACAGCAGGCCAAGGCGAAGGCCGGGAGCGGCGATTTCCGGGCGAAGCTCCTGAGCATGGCCGATGGCCTCGTGCAGGTGCGCAAGGCCGACGCGCCGGCTCCGGAGGCCGTCGACCAGCCGGAGGGTAAGGTCCAGGCGGCGCTCGATCGCGGCGATCTGACGGGGGCGGAGGCGGCCTTTGCGGCCTTGCCGGCCGAGGCCCGGGACGAGGCCGGCGACTTCGGCGCCACGCTCAAGGCCCGTGCGGAGGCCGAGGCGGCGGCGCGGACGATCATCGGAAACACCCTCCAGGCCTTGCCGACCGGCGCGGGCTCGGCGACGCCCGCCTCCGCTCCGGCTGCATCGCCCAGCCGCTAGGACCGTGACGGCATCGAGCCGCGCCCCGCGCGGCCGCAACTCCTCCGGGCGGGCGTGCAGGCGCCCCGCCCCTCCCGCACCCAGCGACCGTCGCCGCGCGGCCGTCGACAGGAGACACTGAACCCATGTGGCGCGCCCTCGCCTTCCTGGCCCTGCTCGCACTCGCCGCCTTCGGGGCGGTCTGGATCGCCGACAGGCCCGGCACCGTCACCATCGTGTGGAACGGCTACCAGATCGGCACCAGCCTCGCCGTCGCCCTCGTCGGCGTGATCGCCGCGGCCATCGTCCTGGGCCTGCTCTGGGCGATCGTGCGCGGCGTGATCGGCCTGCCCGAGGCCCTGGTCCGCGGCTCCGCCGAGCGGCGCCGGACCAAGGGCCTCTCGGCCCTGTCCCGCGGCATGGTGGCGGTGGGCTCGGGCGATCCGTTGGCGGCCCGCCGCTATGCTGGCGATGCCGAGCGGCTGCTGGGCACCGAACCGCTGACCCTCCTGCTCAAGGCGCAGGCCGCCCAGATCTCCGGTGATCGGGACGCGGCCGAGAGCGCCTTCCAGCGCATGGTCGACGATCCCGAAACCCGGGTGCTGGGCCTGCGCGGCCTGTTCGTGGAGGCCCGCCGCCGGGAGGACGAGACCGCCGCCCGCGCCTACGCCACGGAGGCCGCCCGCCTCGCTCCGAGCGTCACCTGGGCCAACGAGGCCCTGCTGGAGGCCCAGAGCGCCGACGGCGACTGGGGCGCGGCCCTTGAGACCATCGAGCGGCGTTCGTCGCTCGGGCTGATCGACAAGGCCACTGCGCGGCGTCAGCGCGCCGTGCTGCTGACCGCGATCGCGGGCGAGCGCGAGGCCGGCGAGCCGGAGGTCGCCACCGAGCGCGCCCTCCAAGCCGTCAAGCTGGCACCGGATCTCGTCCCGGCCGCCTGCATCGCCGGGCGGCTGCTCGCCCGCCGCGGCGATTTCCGGAAGGCGGCCCGCATCGTCGAGGCGGCCTGGAAGGCCAATCCCCACCCCGACCTCGCCAAGGTCTATCTCGGCCTGCGCACCGGCGACTCGGTGCGCGACCGCCTCGCCCGGGCCGAGGTCCTGGCGAAGCTGTCGGTCTGGGATCCCGAGTCGCGGCTCGCCCTGGGCCAGGCGGCCCTCGACGCCCGGGATTACAAGCGGGCCCGGGAGGCCGTGAAGCCGCTGCTCACCGAGCGTCCGACCGCGCGCGCCTGCCTGATGATGGCCGCCATCGAGGAGGCCGAGCACGGCACCGCCTCGGGCCAGGCCCGCGAATGGCTCGCCCGGGCCGCCCGCGCTCCGCGGGACCGGGTCTGGATCGCCGACGGCATCGCCTCCGAGGTCTGGGCTCCGGTGTCGCCGGTCAGCGGCCGTCTCGACGCCTTCACGTGGCAGGAACCGCCGAACACCATTGCGGCCCCGGTGGAGCCGGAGGCCGTCTCGGATGCCCCCGCCTCGCCCGTCCTGGTTCCGGCTGCACCGAAGGCGGCCGCCCCGGCGCCGGCGTCCGTCTCCGCCCCGGTCGTGCCCCCCGTTGCCCCGCCACCGGCTGGCGGTGCCAAGGGCTCCGGGCCGGATCCGGTCTCGGCCGGGATGGCGGCAGCCGCGCTGCCGGCCGCCAAGCCCGTGGATCGCGCGGTGCTCAAGACTGGTTGACCACGCGTCCGTCGCGGTTTCTGCGGCGCGGCGCGGTTCGTGATATGATGTATCTCCCGGCCGCGGATCTGATCCCGCGGCGCTCGGTTCGTCCTTAGACTGGTGTTGAGCCATCGCCTTGTGGCTTGCGCCGCCGCAGATCCGAGGATCCGATCATCCGCCACCCCCTGCCCGCCACGGACACGCCGCCGGTTCGACCCGAGATGCGGCCGGCTTCGCGCCGCGCGGTGCGGCCGTGACGAGTCTCGATGAGGATGGCGAGCCGCGGCGTCAGGTCGGCGCGCTCCCGTTCCGGTTTGGGCGGGTCGGCAAGCCCAAGATCCTGCTGGTGACGTCCCGGGAGAGCCGGCGCTGGGTGATCCCGAAGGGCTGGCCGATGAAGGGCCGCAAGCCGTTCGAGGCTGCCGCCCGGGAAGCCTACGAGGAGGCCGGGCTGCGTGGGGTGATCGGCAAGCGGCCGATCGGGCATTATCTCTATCAGAAGCGGCTCAAAAACCTCGACGCCGTCCTATGCCAGGTGAAGGTGTTCCCGCTCCAGGTGCGCAAGCAGCTCAAGCACTTTCCCGAGGAAGATCAACGGGATCTGCGCTGGTTCTCGCCCGCGGATGCCGCCGAGGCGGTCTCCGAACCGGGCCTGGCCGCACTCATCCGGGCCGCCTGCCGTTGGTAAAACGTTGGGATGCGGCGTTGCCAACGTGGCAGCGATCCGCTATGGCCCCACTCGGCCGGACGGACACGCCCCCGCGGGGGCGCCCCGGTCACCGGCTGCGGTAGCTCAGTGGTAGAGCACTTCATTGGTAATGAAGAGGTCGAGAGTTCAATCCTCTCTCGCAGCACCATACATCCCAAGCTTTTAGCGCTGTAATCGAGACTGGCTCAAAGGTTCGAACGAACCTGTGGTGCGTCCGTGCCTGTGCTCGGGCGTGAGCCTGCCGGCGCGTCCGCGGTAGCCGCACGCGGAGGCCCCTGGATGACGCCGGAATCCCGGACGCCCGTTTCTCCCTGAGCTTCACAGCGAGAAGGCCCCGGTGACGAACCGAGGCCTTCAGAACTCCAGGACGCGGTGGCTCGAGGGGTTGGCTGCGGCGCTCAGTACGAGCGCGAGGTCGTCGTCGTGGTCGCCGGGCCCGTGGAGGTCGGCACCGTGTTGGTCGTCGTCGCCCGGTTGGCGCGGTGATGGCCGATGGCGCAGCCGGCCGCGGCACCCGCCACGCCGTGACCGACCATGTGGCCGGCAAGGCCGCCGACGACGGCACCCTTCAGGCAGCCCTTGGCCTCCGCCTGGCCGACGCCCGCAAGGGCCGTGAGAGCGAGGACGGAAGCGATCGTCAGAGCACGCATGGCGTTTCTCCCAGGATTGGAATGCGCTCTGAAACGTCGTTCGCCCGCACGGCGTTCCGCATCCGCCGTCGGGCGCACGTCCGCGGACTCAATAGGCGGGGACGATCCGCTGATCCGGCAGCGGCGCGCGCATGGTGAAATGCAGGCCGACGGGCTCGTAGGCGAAGGCGATGTCCGCCTCGCACTGGAGCTTCAGCACGCGCTGGAGCAGGGTCGAGCCGAAGCCCTTTCGGGTCGGCGGTTCCACCACCGGGCCGCCGCGCTCAGTCCAGTCGAGGGACAGCACCTGCCGGTCGGCCTCCTGCTCGACGCTCCAGCGGATCTCGATCCGGCCCTCGGGAACCGACAGGGCCCCGTGCTTGGCGGCGTTCGTCGTCAATTCGTGGATCGCCATCCCGGTCGGGACCGCCAGGTCGCCGACGAGATCGACCCGCGGCCCTACGAGCGTGATCCGGGAGCCCTCGGTGTCGTTGTAGGGCCCGAGTTCGGCCACCAGCATGTCGCGCAGGGGCGCCTGCTGCCAGTAATCCTCGGTCAGCAGGTTGTGCGTCTTCGCGAGCGAGATCACCCGCGCCGAGAACGCGGCGTAGAAGGCATCGACGGTCGTCGCCGAACGGGCCGAGGCTCCGAGCAGCGCCTGCACGGTCGCCAGCGTGTTCTTCACCCGGTGGTGCAACTCGCGGATCAAGAGCGTCTGCCGCTCCGCCGTGCGCTCACGCTCCGCGAGGTAGAGCCGCGCCTGATGCTGCCGCCGCATGGCGCGCAGGCCCGCGCGCGCCGCCGTGACCAGGGTCGCCGGGTGAAACGGCCGCTCGAGGACGCTGACATTGCCCAGCATGTCGGTGAGGGCGCCGCGCGGCTGCGCGTTGCGCTGCGTCAGCAGGATGAACGGGAAGTCGGACCAGGGCGGCTGCCGGGCGATCCAATCCGCCAGCGCCTGCCGGTTCGAGGAGGACAGCGCCTCTTCAGTCAGGATCGCGCACCCCGCCGTGTCGAGGCGCGCCACCAGCGCGTCGAGCGATCCGCAGATCTCCGTGGCGATCTGCTCCTCGGCCAGGATGGTCGCGGCGACGGCGCTGTCGCGTCCGAGCGGTGCGAAGATCAGGGTCGGCCGTTCCGCCTCAGGCATCGCGGTCGCCGGCAGGCAGAAGCGACGACCGCTGACCCTCGAATGTCGGCACGCCGGTCATGACCCCCCGGAACTGATGGAGCGGTTCGCCGACGCGAATACCCCCCGCCTCGATCCGCAACTCCCGGATCGTGTCCTCGTGGCCGCCGGTCCGCTTCTTCACGACCGAGATCGCCCGCCGCAGCCGGCCCTCGGCCTCGAAGGCGCGGAACAGCAGGACCGTGTCGCTGAGGTAGGTCAGGTCGACGGTCGATCCCATCGTCCCGATCATGCCGTGCTGCGCCAGGATCAGCAGCGTGATCACGCCCTGCTGGTTCAGGTAGGTCAGCAGTTCGTGCATCTGCAGGAGGAGGTAATTCTCCTCCGGCATGGCGTTGTGGTAGCCGGTCAGGGAATCGATCACGACGGTCCGGACGCCCACTTGCTCGACCGCGTTCTGCACCATGTCGGCGAGTTCGCCGGGCGAGACTTCCGCCGGATCGATCTGTTCGACCCGCAGGTGGCCGGAGGCGATCGCGTCCTCCAGCGGCAGGCCGAGCCCGCGGGCCCGGCGGCGGAGGACGCTCGTGGTCTCGTCGAAGCTGAGAACCAGCACCTTCTCGCCCCGGGCCACGGCCGCCGATACGCTCATCAGCGCCAGCGTCGACTTGCCGACGCCGGAGGGGCCGATCAGCATCGTGCTGGTGCCACGGTCGAGGCCGCCGCCGAGCAGGAGATCGAGTTCGGGGTTTCCGGTGCTGCAGCGCTCCTCCGCGAACGTGCCGACATGCTCGGCCGCGACGAGCCTGGGGAACACCGTGAGGCCGCCGCGCCGGATCAGATAATCGTGATATCCGCCCCGGAACGGCGTCCCGCGCATCTTGATCACGCGCAGGCGCCGCCGCTCGCCGCCATACAGGGGTGCGAGCTGCTCCAGCCGGATTACCGCATGGCTGAGGCTGTGCAGGTTGAGGTCGTCCGTCTCGGCGGTCAGGTCGTCGAGGAACAGGGCGGTGGTGTTCTGGATGAGCAGGAAGCTGCGCAGCGCGTGGACCTGCCTGCGGTAGCGCAGCGACCCCTCCGACAGGAGCCGGATCTCCGACAGGCTGTCGAACACGACCCGCTGCGGCTTGACCCGCTCGATCTCGGCGATCGCGATCCGCACGGTCTCGCCGAGTTCGAGGTCGGACGAATGCACGAGGCTCTGCTGCTGTTTCGGATCCATGCTGAGTTCGGGCGGGACGAGTTCGAAGATCTCGATTCCGTCCAGGGACCAGCCATGGCGCTCGGCGACGTTCAGCAGCTCGCGCCGGCTCTCGGACAGCGTGATGTACAGGCAGCGCTCCCCGCGCATCACGCCTTCGAGAAGGAACTGTATCGCCAGCGTGGTCTTGCCGGCACCGGGCCGTCCCTCGACGAGGTGCGAACGCTGCGCGGCGTAGCCGCCGGCCAGGATGTGATCGAGGCCGGTCACACCGGTGGAGACCGGCGCGGCGTCGTGATCGCTCGATGCCATCTGGGTGTCCTTGCCGTCCCAAGACGGCCGTTGATCACCGTCTCCACGCGCCGCCACGGATGAAACCCGGAGGCAGGGCGTAGCCTGGTACACGAACTCCTCACAAGGACATAACGGGGTCCAACCGAGAGCAAGACGCGGAGCCCCTCGCGGAGGCGCCTCGCCATGCCCGGAGCGCCGCATGCCTCCGGCGAAGCCGACCCTCGCTTGTACGTCCGCGCGGATCGGCCCCGAGGCAGGCGGCGGGCCGATGCCCGGCTTTCTGATGCGCGTGGCCGGTACCCGAAAGGTGGCGTTTACCATTCGGGGTTCAGCGCTGGGGGTCAGATGCGCGTGGCGCTGTCGCCCACAGCATCGTGCGGCGGCGTACGGATCGTTCCCGAGGGCGCCCCGTTGGGGTGAGCGAAGCCGTTTGGAGAACCGACGATGTGTCCGGCCCGGAAACCGACACCCGCCCGGTTCGTCGCCAACCCGCATGTCCTGACCGCGGCGCCGTGGCAAAGCTTTCGGGCCGCCAACGACAACATGCGCCTGGACAGGGCGGCCGCCATCGTCGTCGCGATCGGTCAAGCCAGCGCGGCGCTCGCCGGCATCAGCGGGCTCGTCGCGGTCGCCCTCATGATCGCCCGCTGAGGACGGGCGTCGCGACGCGACCCGGGCGCGCGGACGCCCGGACCGCGTCCGCGGACCTGTCGCCCCGGTTCAGGAACCGGGATGCCGCAGGCGGCCGGGTCCGCCCGTCGCCGTGAGCGGTTGTCCACGCCCGCAGGCCGCTCTCCACATCCCTGAGGCGCCGGACGGGCATCACTGCATGGTTCTTGCGTCCGACTAGGCGTCGGGCCTTCGCCCGATCTCCATGCCCGCCCCGCGGTCATCTCCCCCCTCAGCCGGAGGGGCGGGCGTGGATCCCCGATCGCGGATCCCGGTTCGGTACCGGTCGTACCGCAACGATGCCGGGCGGAGCGGGCCGTCGCCGGCGCGAAAGCCGGGGGCGGAACGCTTGAACTCGCCTGCCTGGGCTGTTTTTATTGCAACCAGGCCCGTATGCGGCGATCAAGTCCCGCGAAAACGGGCCGTCCGCGGCGTGCTTCGGCCCTGGTCTTGCCGGAGACATCGGTCGTTCCGAAGCCGGGCAGATCCGCACCGGGCACCAGAGGCGAAGGGCTCAGGCAGATGACGGGAGCCGGCGGGGGGCCAGACAAGATGGCTGAGGTCGCCGGTCTGGCGGCCGCGATCGCCGATCGCATCCTCGAACAGCACGAGGCGGGGACGTCGATCCCACCCGAGCAGTTCCGGATGCTCGTGCGCGCGGCCCGGATGCTTCTGGACAACGACGTGCCGTGGCCGCCTTCCGTGGAGCACGTCGTGATGGAGGTCGCCCGGCGGCTGCAGGATGTCGAGGGGCCATCCGCCCAGCCTGCGCCGGGGCCGAAAGGCGACGATGTCGTCGTGGGTCTGACGCGGGCGTTCGGTGCATCCAAGCGGCCGTGACCCGGCGGGGGTGAGGGCCGACCGGGCGTGATCGCTCCCCGTCCACCCTGGGGCCGTGGCACAGCCGCCATGGGCGTGTCCCGATGGAGCAAAGTCCGGCGGATGTTCGTTGCGGTCGTCGAGGGGCGGCACCGCGTCCCCGCTATCGCAGCGCTCGGGCGGGTGCATCGCGGCTGTCCGCCTCCCGCGGGCGGCGCATCGCGACGGCGACCTCCGGGCTGAGGGGGTGCGTCAGGAGGTTGGCCGGTTGGCTCATTGGATCGCGATCGCCGCCGCTGCAGGCGCGGCGGCCTGGGTGACCTGCGGATCCGCATGGGCCACCTCCGACATCACGATCGCGGCGATCGCGACAGGCCGGCTCTACGTCGTCGGCAGCACCGATCAGCCGCACACGCCCGTGGTGCTGGATGGCCAGTTCCGCACGGAATCCGACGACCAGGGCAAGTTCCAGTACGAGTTGGTCTACCATCCGTCCCGCTGCATCGTCTCGGCGATGATCGCGGGCGAAGCCCACGAGGCAGTGGTCGGCAATTGCGGGGGATCCTGCGCGCTGCCTCCGTCCGGCACTGTCGGAAAGCCCCCCGTCTCGGGCCGGACACCGCAATCCGCGACGCCCGCGATCACGCATCCCCCGCTGCCGCCGCAAAGGCCGAGCTCCGGCCTCGGCACCTGAGCGGGGACCGGTTCACCGGCGGCTGGCGCGATCGATCGTCTCAGGAAAGCCGTACGCGCTTTGGGATGTGGGCGAACGAGGCCCGTCCGATGGCCGTCTCGAATCTCGAGCGCCAGGCCGGAGCGTGGGGCAGGCCGGCTACACGCCCGTCTGGCGGATCAGCGGAGGCCTAGCGGCTGCGTGCGTGCGGGTCGCGGACGGCACCCGCGGCGGCGGCGCTGAGCGCGGCGCTGATCACGACGAGGAGACCGGCAGAGATCATGGAACAGGCCCCTTTGTATCAAGCGAACCAGCGCCCGTGATAGTTAATATTCCATTAAATGGTACTGAACTCGACCCAACAATTTAACAAACGCGAACGATTCATAGAGCTGTGCTTGAGCCCCAGCCAGTCGCAGGCGCGGCTCGTCAACAGCGAAGCGCAGTCTTGTTTGTCGGCTGGGGCATCCCGGTGCGGGATCGAACACGCCCGCGCCGGAGAGGGAGCCGCTGCCGGCGGACCGTGCGTGGATTGGCAAGGGACTGGCTCCGGCTGTCGAGCAGATGCCGGTGCGTCAGAGCCACCGCTCGTCGAGATCCGTGGCGTTCCGCTCGGCCAGGGGCTGCGTGTCATCACCCTCGGCGAAGATTACGATATCGCCGGGGCCGACATCGCGGCTGGCGTAGAAGTCCCAGCGGCGATGAATCACCCGAGGGCCGCCGAAGATCCGGACGGCGTTCCAGTAGCGGTCGTCGCGGAAGCCGACATAATGGACGCAGCGCGTCGTCATCGGCCGTCCGTCAAGGTCGCCGCGCGACCAGCCGCGCCAGGCGCGGCCGCAGGGGCAGCGAGAGGCGGTAGGCCAGCTCGGCGATCGTCAGCACGGGGCGGCGGCCGAGCACGTGCAGGTCGAGCAGCCGGCCGAGCCACCGCCATCCGGGCAGCGTCCGCCACAGGCGGGCGAAGGCGGCGGCGCCGGACAGCACCCGCCCGTCCGGCGCACGCACGTGGAAGCGCCGCAGGGCTGCCCCACGATCGAGTCCGGGCCCGAGCGCCTGCGCGGGTGCCGTGCGCCCGACATCAACGAAGGCGATCCGGTCGGCCCCCGCACAACCGCGGTAATGGTCGATCTCGGCGCGGCAGAGCGGGCAGTCCCCGTCGTAGAAGACCTCGAGCCCCGCTCCCGATGCGTCGTCGCTCATGGCGGTTCCGAACCTCCCGAAATCCCGGCCGGCGCCTGTGCTCTCAATTGGCCGGCGGAACCAGGACCAGCTTGCCCTTGAACGGGGCATCTTCCGCGCGGGTGCTGGTGCAGGCGTACTCCTCCTGCCCCGCCTTCATCGTGCGCAGGCGCAGCGTGCCCTGGCCGTTCTGCTTGACAGTGTAGCCCTTCTCGCTGGCTACATGGATCAGATCGCCGTCCGCGTGCAGAACCAGGCCGTTCTCGAACTGCCCGGGGGCGGTCAGCGTGACCGGCGCGTTGGCGGTGCTGACGATGTGCAGCGCGATGTTCGTGTCGGCCGGCAGGCGGAGCTCGGCGGGGGCGCAGACCGGCTTGCCGTCCTTGAGGCTGATGCTCAGTTCCACGGGCGGCATCGCATCGCTCGCCGGGGGCGGCAGCGGCTTGCCCTGGGCGAAGGCCGGCCCGGCGGCAAGACAGGCGACGAGGGCCGCCGCACCACGCGAAAGAGTCAGCATCAGGGGCGTCTCCGGGACAGGGACTCGGCGGCAGCCGCCGGGCATCCTCGGAAAGGCGATGCGCTCCGCGGTGTTCCCGGGCGCAACGCCGCACCGGGGCATCCCGGAGGCCGGACCCGGCGACGTCGCGGCTCTCAATCGAGGGCGTAGCCGAGCAGGCCCTCGGTCGCCTGCCCCTCGCAATGGGGGTCGGTCGATGCGAAGTGATCCCGGCCGCCGGACAGGCAGCGGAAGATCGGGTGGCTGCCGGTGTGCGGCGCTTCGTAGAGGTAGCCGGTCTGCCCCAGCGGGGTCCGGCCCTCGCAATGCGGATCGCGGCTGAGGAAGTGGTCCGTGCCGGCCGCGCAGCTCATCAGCGCGGCGGTGCCCGGCTTCGGAAGGAGGAACAGCGCGCCGAGGGCGGGCTCCATCGTGTAGCCCGGGGCGATGTAGCCGGTCGTGACCCAGTGGCCGCCCGGTCCGAACGCCCGCTTCAGCGGCGCCCGGTCCGCGGCGCGCGTCTCGGTCGCGACGGCGATCCGCCACGTGCCCGGATAGGGATCGCCCCCCGAGAAGTAGACGGTGATGCTCGGCAGGAACGGCGTGAGGTTGCCCGAGGGGTCGCGCTGGAAGCCGGGGCTGTGATTGAGATAGAAGCCGGTCACATCCGTGTTGAGATAGCCGGCCGGGCTCCACGTGGCGGGGGTGCCGCTGAGCAGGGCTTTCAGCGGCATCCGGAACAGACCCATCTGGAAGGTCTCGCGGTCGGGATTGCGGGCCGTGTCCTTGCAGGCGACCTGCCGGCAATCGCGCCCCGGCAGGCCGGTGATCACGTAGATGTCGCCCGAGGACGGGTCGTAGGCGAAATCGGAATTCGGGTTGATGGTCGCGCCGTCGGCGGTACGGTTGGGCACGCGGATCGGCGGGTCGAAATGCACCGCGTCCGCCGTGCGGCGCACGTAGAGATCGCCGAACCCCGCGACGCCCTGCGGGCCGGTCAGATCGGTGGTGAACACGAGCAGGCTGGACCGGCCGTCGAGGTTGACGGTCGCCGGCTGCCCGGCGCCGTAAGTGCCCTGCGCGACGGCCGGGTTGAGCGGGGCGATGACCGGCTCTGGGTAATCGATCCAGGTCACCTTGTCGTTGGAGAAGGCCAGGCCGGTCTGGTTGTTATGCCCCGGCAGGTTGTCCGACCCCGAATAGTACATCGCGTAGGCATAGGTCCGGCCGTCCGTAGGGTTGCGGAACGCGCCCTTGATGACGCTCGGATCGCAGACATACTGGTGGTTCCAGGATCCGGGCGTGGGCTGGAAGACGACCTGCGCCGGCGAGAGCCCGGCTTGCCGGCTCGACGTGCGGTGGAAGATCACGTCGGTCTTGCCCTGCCCGCACCACCAGATGTCCGTCGTCCCGCCCTCGGTGATCACGCTCGGCGCGTAGTTGTACCCACTCGGATTGGCCTCGTTGATGAACAGGGCCTGCGCCTCCGGCCCCTGCCAGCCGGCCTGCGCCGCAGGGAACGCCAGGGTGGCGACGGCGGCCCCGATGCGGGCGGCGGATGACAGGCTGAGTTTCACGACGATCCCTGCTCCGCGCGGTCGATCACCCGGGGTTCGGGTCGGCAGCAGCCCCCGGGATTGGTGTGGAGGAGCCGGTTATATCGCGGCACGGTCGTGTGCCCAGCGATGGGACGCCGGCCGGAGAGCCCTCACGCCGCGGGGTGCCTCGCCGCCCGGCCTCGCGACCGCGCGGCGGTGTCACACAATGCCGCCATCATTGGTACGTAAGTCCCTGTTTCATCATAGAAATTGCGCGGATGGCAGGGGCCCGCGCGCCGCGCCGGCAGAGTCTCGGTCCGGGCCTCGTGCCGCAGCCGCCGCGATCATCCGTTGAAGGGACGGTGCGGACGTGAATTCGACAGCCCTGTTCACGATGGTGAGCCTCGTCCTCGGCTGGGCCGTGCTGGCCGGTGCCGCGCTAGCGAGCGGCCGGCTGCCGACCTTCGCGTTCCTGATCCTGTCGCTGACCGCGCTCTACCTCTACGTGCCCTGGGTGCGGCTGCGTGCCGGCGGCATCGACGGCTCCAGCAGGCCGGTCCGCTTCTGGACGAATGTCGCCATGCTGATCGTCAGCGTGGCGGCCTGCCTCGCCCTCGGGGTGATGCTCGCCCGGCGGATGGGGGTCCTGTAAGCGGCGCCGGAGCTTCCCGGCTCGACGCTCCGGGGGCAGCCCCGGGCGGATCAGACGGGAACGGCGCTGGTTTCCAGATAGGCGGGATCGAACTGCGCCAACCGTTCCAGTCGCGGGCGGTCGAGGAGCGTCAGTCGTCCGCCGTGCAGGTGGATCAGCCGGCTGTCGCGCAGGCTCTTCAGCACCCGGTTGACGTGAACGGAGGTCAGCCCCAGCGCGTCGGCGAAATCGCTCTGCGTGATCCGCATCTCGAAACTGTCCCCGATGACCAGCCCCACCGCTGCGAGCCGCCAGTGCAACTCACACAGCAGGTGGGCCATCCGCTCGATGCCGACGCGTCGGCCGAGGCTGACAATCCACTCGCGCGCGATGGCCTCCTCACGGCGCAGACGACGGTTGAGGGCGTCGGTCAGATCGTGATGATCGAGGGCGGCGATCCGTGCCAGCGGGATTTCGCCCACCGTGCAGCGGGTGAGCGTGTTGACCGCATAGTCGGCGCGTTGCGCAAGGATCGCCTCTGGATCGCAGATGTCGCCCGGGATCAGGATCGCGGTGATCTGCCGGCGGCCATCCCGCAGTACCCGGTTGCGGCAGGCCTGACCCGCCAGGAGCAGGTGGGCGAGATCGGGCAGCAGCAGATCCTGCTGCTTGGGGATCGACCGCTCCCGCATGGGGAGGTCGAACCTCCGCGCGAAACCCTCGGGGCTGGCGGGGTGGACCGTCGGGAAGTCGGTCAGCCCGTTGATCTGGGCGGTGAGCATCGATGCACTCCAAGCCGTTGACGATGCACCCCAGGCTTGCATGCGCAGCGGAAACTGACGCATCTTGGAGTATAAGCCTGCCAAACGTGTTTCGACCACCGTGAGTTGAAAATATTCGATCGCGCCGCACGCGCGCGAACCGACAAACCTGGCCAATCCGCTTGCGCGTCAGGTCGATCATCTGTGGCTGCGCTTGATGGATTGGTCCCCGCCGCCGGGGGCGTCCTCTCTGCTCGGGCTTCGCGGGGCGTCACGTGCGAACGGCCGTCGATAGACCTGCGGCCGAAGGGCCCAGATTTCCGGTGCGAAAGCCCCGTCCGGCGACGGGACATTAACATGGATTGAGACGTCTTAACTTGAGTTATAAAACCGTCGAGCCCGATTTTATCAGAGAAAAATTAAATTTTTGGCCGCTTCACCGCTGATTTATCAGCAGAAAATCAAATTTCGCGCGGATTAATCGCTCTAAATCTGCCCATCGACTGAACCGAGGTCCCGAAGCCGGGTTGGACAGGGTGCGAGGCCCGATGCTCCCATGGAGTACGGGACCTACGGCCGATCGTGCGGTGAGCTTGAGCGCGCCGTGCCTCTCACGAGGGACAGACATTATGTACTATCACGACAAGCGCCTGCAGTACCCGGTCAAGGTCGAAAGCCCCGATCCCGTCTATGCCCGCATGCTCCAGCAGGCGATCGGCGGCATCGAGGGCGAGATTCGCGTCGCCTTCCAGTACTTCTTCCAGGCCTGGGGCAACCGCGCTCCGACCACCAAGTACCGCGACATGCTCCTCCACACGGCCACCGAGGAAATCGGCCATATCGAGATGCTGGCGACCGCGGTGGCGATGAACCTCGAAAACGCCCCCACCAAGGTTCAGGAAGCCGGCGCGGCCGACGCCATCGTGGGCGCCGTCATGGGCGGCGAGAACCCGCGCCACATGGTTGAGGGCATGCTGCACCGGCACCTGCTCTCCACCGGCATGGCGGCCTTCCCGGCCAATTGCGACGGTGTGCCGTTCGACATGAGCCACATCTACGCCAGCGGCAACATCGCGGCCGACATGTACTGCAACGTCGCTGCCGAGAGCACGGGGCGTGTCCTGGCGACCCGCCTGTACAACGCCACCAATGATCCCGGCATGCGCGACATGTGGAGCTTCCTCATCGCCCGCGACACGATGCACCAGCAGCAATGGCTGGCGGTGATCGAGGAACTGGGCGGCGACGCCGGCACCCTGCCGATCCCGAACTCCTTCCCGCAGGAGAAGGAGAACCAGAAGTTCAACTACAACTTCTTCGCGACCGCCGCGGACGGTTCGCCGCCCCCGGCCGGCCGCTGGACGGAAGGCGCCGCGATGGACGGCAAGGGCCAGTTCAGCGTGGTGCAGAACCAGCCGATGGGCGAGGAGCCGGTGCTCGGTCCGGCCCGTCCCGACAGCGGGGCCGAGACCCAGCAGATCGGGTAACGGCACGGTGCTCCGGCCCGCTCGACGCGCCAGCGCGCCGGAGCACTCCTCCCCCGAGGCGCGCCGGGCCCGGCCCATCCAGGTCGACCCCCGGCGCGGATCAGACAGGCAGGTCCCAGAGCGGTGACAAACGGCACCTTCGTCGATGGTTGTGTCCTGCTCGCCCGTACCGACGCGGAGCGCGCGCCCCTCGTCCGGCGGCTGGGGCGCATCGAGGGGCAGATCCGGGGCCTGCGGGCGATGGTCGAGGCGGACCGGTACTGCCTCGACGAGATCCAGCAGGTCCGGGCCGCCACCGCGGCCTTGCGCGAGGTGGCGCTCCTCCTCATCGGTCAACACCTTGAGGCGGGTCTGGCCCTGGCGACCGAGCCGCAGGATCGCGAGGCGGTGCTGGAGGATCTCCGGCGGGTCCTGCGGGCCGCCATGGCGGAGACGCGGTAGGATTTGGTGGTTCCGGCCGCCGGTCTCAGTGCCGGGTCAGCGTCGCGACAACCGCATCCTGCTCGACCGTCTCGGAGAAGCGGGCGAGCCGGCTGAGGCTCGGTTCGCTCAAGCCCCCGGCATGGGCGAAGGTGGTCAGCGCGATGCCGACCAGGAACCGCGCCTCGTCGGCGGTCACGGCCCGCCCGCTCAGCGTGCTGGCTGCGCCGCGCAGCGCAAGGACGGCCTGCTGGAAGGCCGGGTCGTTTTCGAGGTCCGATAAGCGGGTCATGCCTGGGGTTCCGGATTCGGCGTGCGGTCATCTCGGCACGGTCGAGCTTGAAGGGTCACCGCGATGATCTTCCGCCCGGGTCGGCAGATACGCCGCAGTGCGGGATAGATTTGCGGTGCTGACATCCCTCGAAAACCGTTCCGAAATCACGAGTTTCGTCCTCGATTATCAGCCGGTACATCATGGATCAATCGTAAGATCTCGATTTCGGCTGATCCATGTTGCGGCATCGGTTTGGGGATCAGGGACTAATGGGCGGACCGATGCTCTTAATTCATCTCAGGTGATCGGCTGTCATGCTTCAACACGCGACTGACGGTGAGACACTCACCCCGCAGGTGCCCCGGCTCCCGGGCAGCGTCCAGTCTCATCTGGGCCATCTGCTCGCGGCGACCTATGCCCAGGATGCGATCGAGCCGACCATCGCGGACCGCTTCGCCGACCTCCTGAAGCTGCTGGACGCGGCCTTCGGCAGGGCCCAGGACGGCCACGAGGCGGCGTTCCAGACCTCCCTGCTGCGCATGGTGCCGAACCTTCAACGCTTCGCGCGCTCGCTGCTGCGCAACCATGTCGGGGCCGACGACCTCCTTCAGAACACGCTGCTGCGAGCGTGGCGCTCGCGGGCCAGCTTCGCGCCGGGCACGAACCTGGAGGCGTGGCTGTTCACGATCATGCGCAACCAGTTCTACAACGAGCACCGCAAGCGCGGCCGCGAGGTGCAGGACGAGGATGGCGCGCAGGCGGAGCGGATGGTCTCGCTCCCCGAGCAGGGGGGCCACCTCGACCTGAGCGACGTGCGCGCCGCCCTCGACCGGCTCGCGCCCATGATGCGGCAGGCGCTGGTGCTCGTGGCGATCGAGAACCTCACCTACGAGGAGACAGCCGCAGTCATGCGGTGCCGGATCGGCACCGTGAAGAGCCGGGTCTGGCGGGCGCGGACCCAGCTCGCCGAGATGCTGGGCTATACCGGCCTGGAGGTCGGCACCGACGAGGTCATGCTGGCCGCGGCCGGGCCACGGGGCCGGAGACCCGCCACCGTCTCCTGAGCGCGACGCGTTTCGGGGGTCGCGTCAGGCAACCTTGCACGCGTAGGATGATGCAACCGTCACGCGCGCCAGGAGCCGCCGTTCCCGCATGCCGTCGCTTGTTCCCGCCCGCTGGACCCTCCTTCTCGGTTTGCTTCTGGTCGCCTGCGCGTCTGCCGTCCGGGCGATGCCCGGACCTGCGGCGCGGGCTTGGCTCTCGGACCTCGTCATGCGGATCGATGCCGCGGATCGGGCCGAGCGGCGGACAGGGTCCGGGCGGCGGGCCGGCACCGTTGTCGTCCATGTGGAGATCGCCACCGACGGGGCCTTGCAGCTTGCCGAGATCGAGCGCAGCTCGGGCTCGCCGGCGCTCGATCAGCGGGCTCTGCGCGCCGTCAGGGGCGTCGGCCCGCTCTCCGCGCCGCCGGCCGGCCTCGTGGGAAGCGCGGGCGTGGCCGACCTGAGCATCCCTGTCGAACTCGGCCGCTGAGTGCGCGGCGGGTCAGCGTGATGACGATCACGCCCGAACCGAAGCAGGACGCCACGCGCAGCAGGATGCCGGCCCGTTCCCGCACCCAAAACCGCCTCCCGAAGCTCGAGCGATCCTGGGCTGATCCGCTGGTGCGCCAGTGGCGCGGGGATCGCAGTGCTGCGTCTGGGCAGCGGAGGATCGGGCCCGCCCCACGTCGGTCGGTGCGCGTGCGAATCCGATCGAACATCGATGTCATCAATATGAGCTATCGATCCAATCTGTTTGGATCATGTTGCTGTGCAGCGTAAATATCCCTCGACGCCGGGCAGGACCCGGCCATTGAGAGGATTGATCATGACCCTTCGCACCTTTGTTCTCGCCGCCCTCATCGCCGCTCCGACAGCCGGCACGGCCCTGGCCGACGAGGCCCTCACCCTGACGCCGCCGCTCTACCGCGAGCAGGCGCGGACCACGGCCGCGACGCGCCCGACCTCCGAGCTCGCGACGGTTCCGCGCCTCGTCCCGGCCTCGCCGACCGCCCGGCGGGTCGTCGCGACGGCGGTGCCGGCCCGCTGATGCCGGCGCGGCCGATGAGCCGCCCCTGCCGGAGCAGCCGGCCCCTCTCGGACGTGCTGCGGGCGTCCCGTCCGCAGCACGCAGGCCTTCGCACAGGGCCTGTTCGCCATCCCAGCTGATTCCCGGTGTCGCCCCTCGGCCCGGCGCCCCATGCAAATATTGCATGGCCGTCCCCACCGCTCGCCGTGCATCTGGGCCATGCCCTCCGGGGACGACTCTCTTCGGCCGCAATGTGTATGCTCGGGCCAAACGGAGGATACCGATGGCCTACAGAATCTCGTTCCAGAAGGGGAAGCGGGTCAGCTTCACCAAGCTGTGGCCCTGCGATCTTGAGGCCGCCATCGCCCACGCCAAGGCTCAGCTCCCGGTTCAGAGGGCGCAGAGCGGCGCCACGTCCGTCAGCGTCGTGTGCGAGCGGACCGGCGAAGTCGTGTACACCTTCACGGAGCAGCCCGAGGCGGTCGAGTCCTGATCTGTCCCGCGGCGCCCCCGCGCGGGTCAGCGTCAGTTCCCGCCCGGCAGGTGGATCGTCCAGGGGTGCGCGAACGTGTGCTCCGCCAGGTTCTCGCCCGGTCCGCCCCGGTCGATCACCACGAAATCCTGCCGCGCCCCGAACGGCGTGAGAACGCCGTGCCACGTGCCGCGCGCGTAGCAGACGCCCTGGCAGCCCCCGGCGGTAACGAAGGCCCGCGGCCGCCCGGGCTTGCCGTCCTCGTCCGGGCAGACCACGACCAGGAACGGGGCGGCGCTCAACGGAACGAAGGCCTGCGCCCCGAGTGGGTGTCGCTCGACTAGGCTCAGGCGTAGCGGCAGCGCGTAGGGTTGAGCCTCCACGAGGCCGACCACCACCCGCGCGCCCTCTCCCACCACCTCGACGGCCGCGAGATCGTGGAAGCGGCGCGCCATGCCGGCATTCATCGGGCGCGGCGCAGTGCCCGCCGTGTCGATCACCTGCCCGAACGGCGCGAAGGCCGCCGCCGTCAGGGGCTCGGCCGTCACCGAGCGCGTTCCGGGCTCCGCCGCCTTCATCGGGCAAACCCGCGCGGCGCCAGGGCGGGATGCCGGTTGACGTCCTTGTACAGGAGGTAGCGGAACTGGCCCGGGCCACCCGCGTAGCAGGCCTGGGGACAGAAGGCGCGCAACCACATGAAGTCGCCCGCCTCGACCTCGACCCAGTCGCGGTTGAGACGGTAGGCGGCCTTGCCCTCCAGCACGAACAGGCCGTGCTCCATCACGTGCGTCTCCTCGAACGGGATGGTCCCGCCAGGCTGCATCGTGACGATGGTGATGTGCATGTCGTGGCGCAGGTCGTCGGGGGCGACGAAGCGGGTCGTGGCCCAGGCGCCGTTGGTGCCGGGCATGGCGGCCGGCGCGATCTCGCTTTCGTGCGCGACGATGGCGTCCGGCACGCCGAGCCCCGGCGCGGGCTCGTAACGCTTGCGGATCCAGTGGAAGCGGGCCGCCTCGGTGCCGTCGTTGCGCAGGCGCCAGGACGCGCCCGGTGGCAGGTAGGCGTAGCTGCCGGGACGTAGCGTGTGGGCCTCACCCGCCAGTTCCAGGCGCGGGGTGCCCCCGCTCACGAACAGCACGCCCTCGGCTCCCGAATCGGGCTCAGGGGTCTCGCTGCCGCCGCCCGGGGCGACCTCCATCAGGTATTGGGCGAAGGTCTCGGCGAAGCCCGAGAGGGGCCGTGCCAGGATCCAGGCCCGGGTCCCATGCCAGCCGGGCAGGAAGCTCGTGACGATGTCGCTCATCACGCCGTGCGGGATCACCGCGTAGGCCTCGGTGAAGACCGCGCGGCCGGTCATCAGCGCCGTCTGCGCCGGCAGGCCGCCACAGGCGGGGTTATAGGCTTGCGCGGTCATGGACGCTCTCCGATGGCCGTCAGGCCGATTGCGGCTGGGCGACCGGCGGCGTCGAGGATCGCCGCCGTGTCGGTGGTCTGCTCGCCGTTCAGTACGCGGTGCGCCTGCGCGCGGTCGAGGTCACCCTCCCAGGCGGCGACCACGAGCGTCGCCACGCAATTGCCGATCAGGTTGCCGAGCGCCCGGGCGATGCCGACGAACCAATCCACCGACAGGACCAGCACCAGCCCGATCACCGGGATCTCCGGCACCGCCGACAGGGTGGCGGCCAGCACGACGATGGCCGAGCCCGGCACGCCGTGGGCGCCCTTCGAGGTCAGCAGGGCGATGCCGAGGATGAGCATCAGATGGCTGAAGGACAGATCCGTGTTCGTCGCCTGGGCGATGAACACCGTGGCCAGCGTCAGGTAGAGTGAGAACGCGTCGAGGTTGAACGAGTAGCCGGTCGGGATCACGAGGCCGACCGTCGAATCCTTGATGCCGAGCCGCTCCAGCTTGCGCATGACCTGGGGCAGGACGCAATCGGAGGAGGCGGTGGCGGCCACCACCGTCAGTTCCTCGCGCAGGTAAGCCAGCAGCTTGAGGATGCTGAAGCCGGCAAGCCGCATGATGCCGCCGAGGACGACGAGCACGAACACGCCCACGCCCGCGTAGAACAGCGCGACCAGCATCCCGAGCTGCTTCAGCGAGCCGACGCCATACCGGCCAACCGTGAACGCGACGGCGCCGAGCACGCCAAGCGGGGCGAGCCGAACGATGAAGCCTACGATCTTGAACAGGACCTCGGTGATGCGCTCCAGGCCGTCGGCCAGGGGCCGGCCGCGCTCGCCGAGGAGGGTGAGCCCGGCGCCGAACAGGATCGCGAGGATCAGGACCTGGAGGATGTCGCCCTTGGCGAAGGCATCCACGAAGGTCGTGGGCACGAGCCGCATCAGGAAGTCGACGGGCCCGGTGACCTGCCCGACGCGCTCCGTGTAGCCGGCGAGCGACTTGGCGTCCAAGGTCGCCAAATCGATGTTCATGCCGTGGCCGGGGGCGAACAGGTAGGCGAGGACGAGGCCGAGCACGAGGGCCACAGTCGTCACCACCTCGAAGTAGATCAGCGCCTTGAGGCCGACACGCCCGACCTTGCGCAGGTCGCCGGCGCCGACGATGCCATGCACGACGACGCCGAAGACCAGCGGCGCGATCACCATCTTGATGAGCTTGATGAAGGCATCGCCCAGCGGCTTGAGGGCGATTGCGAAGCCCGGCCAGACCATGCCGACGACGATGCCGAGCACGAGGGCGGCGACCACCTGCCCGAACAGCGACGCGAAGAAGCGCCTCATCGCAACCTCCCTGATGTGCGCGAGCGGTTCCGCTCCCGGGCCGTTCGGCTCCGATCCGCGGACGCGGGCCAAATGGTCGAGCGTCGCAGCACGACACCCTCCCGCCGGAGCATTCAGACGTCAAATATCTGTTTCGTTTGCATTCAGACGCTTTGAGTCTAGATATGGTTGTAAACCAGCGTCGAGCCCTCCTTGGCCCGGGGATCCCGCTCCCGCAGACGCGTCAAAGCTGACCAGCGCTTCGCCGGCACGCCGGCGGACCTCCACCGCGTCGCCTTCGCCTGCCTCCTGCTCCGACAGGCCGCTCGAGCCGCCAAAGGCCCATAGGAGCCCTGGGATACACGGCATGGAACTTCGGCATCTTCGCTACTTCCTGGCGGTCGCCAGACATCTGAA
The DNA here is from genome assembly GCF_900103445.1 of Methylobacterium phyllostachyos. Lineage (GTDB taxonomy): Bacteria > Pseudomonadota > Alphaproteobacteria > Rhizobiales > Beijerinckiaceae > Methylobacterium > Methylobacterium phyllostachyos. Next base: position 237,395 of record NZ_FNHS01000005.1, read on the forward strand.
CTTCACCGCGGCCGCCGAGAGCCTCGGTGTTGCGCAGCCGCCGCTGAGCCAGCAGATCCGGGACCTCGAGGCCGAGATCGGAACCGCCCTGTTCGTGCGCACGACGCGGCGCGTCGCCCTGACCCCGGCCGGACTGGATTTCCTGGCGGAGGCCGCCGCGATCCTGGAGCGGGCCGGCGGGGCGGTCGAGCGCGCGCGGGCCATCGGGGCCGGAACCGCCGGCATCCTCAATGTCGGCCTGACCGGATCGATGCTGGCCGGTCCCCTCGCCCGGGCGATCCGGGACTATGCGCGCGCCTATCCGGACGTCGATCTGCGCATCCACGAGATGTCGCCGGACCGGCAGATCGCCCTGCTGCGATCCGGGCAGACGGATGTCAGCTTCCTGCGCTGCCCGCCGCCCGACGCCGACCTGATCCGTGCACGCGCCTGGCGGGAGGGCGTCCGCCTCGTGCTGCCGAAGGGGCACCGCCTGGCCGCCTCGCCCGTCGCCCTGGCGGATCTCGCCGGCGAGCGGTTCGTGTTCCTGCGGCTCGCCGATTCCCGGTTCGCCAAATACCTCTGGGACCGCTGCACCGAGGCCGGCTTCGTCCCGACCATCACGCATCAGGCCGTCGAGGCGGCATCGCTGACGAGCCTCGTCGCGGCCGGGCTGGGGATCGCCATCATCCCCGAATGCGTCGCCCGGCTGGCCCATGCCGACGTGGTCTACAGGCCCCTCCGGGGACCGCGGATCCGCGCCGACGTCTACGCCCTCTGGATGCACGCGAAGCAGCCGCTGGTCGAGACCTTCGTGCGTCGGGTGCAGGGCGAAGACCCGCGCCCATGATCGATCGGATCCGCGGCCGGACCTGGGTTCGCGTCCCAAGCCGCGCCACCGTCTGAGAATCGGGGCGCCGGCACGAACGATCAACCTGAACGCCAGCCGGCACGGCGTTGTAGAAAATTCATGATAGTCACCATCGCGTTGCTCGACCGTACTGGAGAAAATAGAGCTTCTGATAGTGAAGTCTGCGCAAGAGATGGTTATATTGAACGCGTACCGACCAAGAATGACTTTGCATTGTAGTGTATAACTCAAAGATCATCTGAACAATTTGTGGTTCATCTGTGCATCGCAGATCAGAAAATCACGATCAGTTTATTGATTTGAAACTTGAGGCTTCGTATGACCCGCCGCGTGAAAGCGTTCTGCGTGGTCGTCGCTGGCGTGCGGCCTCAACTTGAGAAGAGCGGAAAGACGTCATGGCTCTCGTGAAGAAGACCGCCCTCCCGGGGCCGCAAAGCGCAGTGCGGAAGAGCGAGCAGGCCAGTGTCAGCCAGCTCGGGCGGCTCAACGAGGAGAACCGGCGCAGGGCCCGGACCTTCGCCAAGCAGCAGAAGGCGGCCGAGCGCATCGCCGCCGCCACGACGCAGCTCGCCAGCGGCATCGCCGAGGCATCCTCCGCGGCGGAGGAACTGCGCAAGGCCATGGAGCAGATCGCCGCCGGGGCCGAGGAGGCGGCCGGCGCCTCCGAGCAATCGCAGCGGGCCGTGACGACGGTGTCCGAGGCGATCACCGGCGCCCGCACCGAGGCCGAGACCTCCCGCCAGAAGACCGAGGCCCTGCAGACCCTGATCGCCGGGGTGAGCCAGCAGATCCGGTTCAGCCTCAGCTCGATCGGCACCGCCGCCGAGCGTCAGGCCGCCTCCGTCAGGATGATCGTCGAGCTGGAGCGTCAGGCCGCCAATATCGGCGACATCGTCCGCGCCGTCGCCCGGATCGCCGACCAGACCAACCTGCTGGCGCTCAACGCCGCCATCGAGGCGGCCCGCGCCGGCCAGCACGGCAAGGGCTTCGCGGTGGTGGCCGACGAGGTGCGCACCCTGGCCGAGACCTCCGAGAAGAGCGCCGAGGAGATCCAGGCGCTGATCGGCCGGATCCAGGAGGACGTGAAGGTCATCGCCGACGGCATCAACCGCTCGGCCGAGGGCTCCCGCCAGCAGGTCGAGCGGGGCCAGGCGATCACCGCCCAGCTGGAGGGCGTGCGCGCCGCCATGGTCGAGATCGCGAACGGGGCGGATGCCATCGCCCGGGTGTCGATCGAGGCCGAGAAGGGCGCGGTCGAGGCGCAGAAGGGGGCCGAGCTGATCGCCGCGGCGGCCGAGGAGCAATCCTCCGCGTGCCAGGAATCGCTCAAGACCATCGAGCAGCAGACCACCGCCCTCGGCGAGAGCGAGCAGGCCTCCGCCGAACTCTCGACGCTGGCCGACGAGCTGAAGAACGCCACCGACATCGGCAAGAGCGCCGAGGAGGTCGCCTCCGCGGCCGAGGAGCTGTCCTCCGCGGTGGAGGAGATCAACCGCGCCGCCGCGCAGATCACCACGGCCCTCGACCAGATCGACCGGGGCGCCCAGCAGCAGACCGCCGCCGCGCAGCAATCGTCGGCCGCCATCGCGCAGATCGAGCGGGGGGCGGGCGTCGCCCAGGCCCGGGCGCAGGAAGCCCTCGACAAGGGCAACCTCGTCACCGGCCAGCTTCAGGAGAACCGGGCCGCGGTGGACGCGCTGGTCGCCGGGGTCACCGAATCGCTCGCGGAGACCGACAAGAGCCGCGAGCAGATCCACGGCCTGGAGCAGGTGAGCCGGAAGATCGACAAGATCGTGGACGCGATCACCACGGTGGCGATCCAGACCAACATGCTGGCGGTGAACGGCTCGATCGAGGCGGCCCGGGCCGGCGAGTTCGGCAAGGGCTTCATGGTGGTGTCCACCGACATCCGGAACCTCGCCCGGGATTCGTCCGAGAACGCCGAGCGGATCAAGGATCTGGTGAAGGCGATTCAGGATCAGATCGTGGTGGTGAGCCGCGACTTGGAGGCGATCTCGTCGGCCGCCGGCGCCGAGGTCGAGAAGAACCGGGCCATCACCCGGGACCTGCAGACCACCGCCGACGACATGGAGGGGGTGCTCGAAGGCAACCGGCAGATCCTGCAGGGCGCCGACATGATCCTGCGCACCATCGAGGAGGCCAAGCGCGGCATCGACCAGATCGCTACGGCGGCCCAGCAGGGCAGCCAATCGGTGGTCGAATCGCAGCAGGCGGCCCGCGAGCAGGCGAAGGGCGCGGAGGAACTCGCCGCCGCGATCGAGGAGGTCGCCTCGCTCGCCGACGAACTTCAGAACCAGGAGTAAGGGGCGCCGGCTCTCGGCGCCGTCGCGGCGTCCGCCCGCGCCAGGGGCGTCCTCTCCGAGGGCGCCCACGCAAAGACCGCCCCGCCGGGACGGTCCCGCCCGAACCCTGCCTGCCCGGAATCCGACATGTCCAACGATGTCACCGCCTCCGCCGCACCGGACGATCCCTCGGTGGCCTCCAATGTGCGGCAGTTCGTGACCTTCCACGTCGAGCGCGAGACCTACGCGGTGCCGCTCGCCGAGGTGCAGGAGATCATCCGCCTGCCCGAGATGGTCGATGTGCCGCTCGCGCCACCCGCGCTCGCCGGCCTCGCCAACCTGCGCGGCTCGGTCCTGCCGGTCGCCAGCCTGCGGCGGCTGTTCTCCCTCCCCGACAAGAGCCACGACGACGCGACCCGGGTGGTGGTCATCAACCGGGCGGGCGGCCATGGGGGCGGCCAGGAGATCACCTCCGGCTTCGTGGTCGACCGGATGGCGAGCGTGATCACGGCCGAACCCGGCGAGATCGAGGGCGCCGAAGGCCTCACCGCCAGCGCCGAGGCCGACCTTTTGTCCGGCGTGATCAAGCGGACGGCCGGGATGGTGATGATCATCGATCTCGGCCGCCTGCTGCAGCGGAGCGGCTCGGGGCGCGGCGGCGGGGCCGGCCGGCAGGTCGACGGCCCGGTCGAGTTCGGTGCCGCGACCACGGCGCGGGCCGGGGCGGAGGGCGAGGCTTCCGATGAGATCCAGCTCGTCTCCTTCGAACTCGCCGGCCAGGAATACGCCCTGCCGATCGAGCACGTGCAGGAGATCGTTCAGGTGCCGGAGGCGGTGAGCGAGCTGCCGAACGCCGAGCGCCACGTGATCGGTGTGATCAACCTGCGCGACCGGCTGTTGCCGCTGGTGAGCCTGCGAACCTTGTTCGGGCTGCCCGCGGCGCCGCTGGGCGAGCAGAACCGCATCGTCGTCGTGTCCCGGGGGGAAGCGGCCGGTTCCGTCGGGATCGTGACCGACACCGTGAAGGAGGTGCTGCGGGTCGCCCGCGCCGTGGTCGATCCGCTGCCCGACCTGCTGTCGAACGGCGGCTCGCTGCGCGAGGTCGAGTCGATCTGCCGGCTCAACGGCGGCAAGCGGCTGGTCTCGATCCTGTCGGCCGGCCGCCTGTTCGCCACCACCCAATTGTCCGGCGACTTGGCCGTCGAGGAGGGGACCATGCAGGAGACGCGCGGCGGGGCCGAGGTGACGCGGGCCGACGAGGAGGAGCAGTTCGTGGTCTTCCGCCTCGCCGACGAGGAATACGGCGTGCCGATCGAGGCGGTGCACGAGATCGTCCGCGTCCCCGAGCAGCTGACCCACGTTCCGCGGACCCCCGACTTCATCGAAGGGGTGGTCAACCTGCGCGGGGCGGTGCTCCCGGTGGTCGATCAGCGGCGGCGCTTCCAACTCCCGGATGCCGAGCGCAACGACCGCCAGCGCATCATGGTCTTCGCGATCGCCGGGGTGCGGACCGGCTTCATCGTCGATTCGGTCTCGGAGGTTCTGAAGATCCCCCGCTCGGCCATCGTGCCGGCGCCGGATCTCTCGCAGGACGGCGACAACGCCGTCGAGCGGATCGCGAATCTCGCCGCGGCCAAGCGCATCATCCTGATGGTGAACGTCGATCGGCTGCTGAGCCGGCACGAGGTCGCCGATCTGAAGGCGGCCTGACGGCCGCCCTGCCCCCGAACCCCAGCCCGCCGACCCACCGACCAGCCTTTCGCATCCCGATGCCCAAGCTCCTGATCGTCGACGATTCCGCCCTGATGCGGCGGCACCTGCGTCAGATCTTCGAAGAGACCGGCCAGTTCGAGGTCCGCACCGCCCGCAACGGGCGCGACGCCCTGGACCAGCTCCCCACCTACGCGCCCGACGTGATCACCCTCGACATCAACATGCCGGAGATGGACGGGCTCACCTGCCTGAACGAGATCATGACCACGAGCCCGCGCCCGGTGGTGATGGTCTCCTCGCTCACCCGCGACAGCGCGGCCGTGACCCTGGAGGCGATGCAGCTCGGCGCCGTGGACTACGTCGAGAAACCCGGCGGCACGGTCTCGCTCAACATCGCGGATGTCCGCGACGAGATGGTCGAGAAGGTGCGCCACGCCGTCCGGGCCAAGCCGCGGCGCGCCCACGGCCTCGTCGACCGGGTCCGGCGCGGGCGCAGCGAGATCGTCAACAGGGCGCCCCGGCCGGCGACCCGGGTGGACGGCTGCGTCCTGATCGGCGTCTCGACCGGGGGGCCGCGGACCCTCGAGGAGATCCTGCCGGACCTGCCCGCCGACCTGCCCTGGCCGGTGGTGATCGCCCAGCACATGCCCGCCGCCTTCACGGGGCCCTTCGCCCAGCGCCTCGACCGCATCTGCGCCCTGAAGGTCGTCGAGGTCACCGGTCCGGCGCCGCTATCCCCGGGCCACGTCTATATCGGCCGGGGCGACGCCGACGTGGTGATCGAGCGCAAGCTCGGCCGGCTCATCGTCAACACGGTGGCGAGCGACCCGGCCCTGCGCTGGCACCCGAGCGTCGATCGCCTCGTGCGCAGCGCCCGGGACCACATGGCCGCCGACGCCCTGATCGGCGTCGAGCTCACCGGCATGGGCGATGACGGCGCCGCCGCCATGGCGGCGCTCAAGGCCGCGGGCGGCCGGACCATCGCGGAGGCGGAATCCAGCGCCGTCGTGTTCGGCATGCCGGCGGAGCTGATCCGCCTCGGCGGCGCGACCCTGACGCTGCCCGCCCGCTCCATTCCCGGCCAGCTTGTCGGCTGGCTCTCCTGAGATCGTCATGGCCCTCATCCGCAAGCATCCCGAGGCGCCAGCGCCTGCCGCCGCCGAGGATCCGCTGGTGGCCCTGGAGGGGGCGACGGCCGCCGAGCGCCGGGAGGCGGCCCACCGGCTGGCGGGCGATCCCGGCGCGGTCGGGCCGCTGGCCGACCGCCTCGCCCGGGAGGCGGATCGCAGCGTCCGCGAGGCGATCCTCCTGGCTCTGGGCCGCATCGGCACCGCGGAAGCGGCCGACAGCCTGTTCGCGCTGCTCGGCTCCGAGGATGTCTGGCTGCGCAACGCCGCCATCGAGACCCTCTCGGAGATGGACGCGGCGGTGATCGGCGCCCTCGACCGGGCGCTCTCCGATCCGGACAGCGACCGGCGCATCTTCGCGGTCAACGTCCTGGTCTCCCTGCGCCATCCCGCGGCGGCGGATTACGCCCGCCGGGCGCTGGCCGAGGACGCGCATGTCAACGTCGTCGCGGCCGCCATCGATGTGCTCGCCGAGATCGGCACACCCGAGATGATCCCGGAGATCGAGGCCGCGGCGGAACGCTTCCCCGACGCCCCGTTCCTGCGCTTCGCCGCGCGGGCCGCCCGCCGCCGCATCGCCTGACCGGCGGCCCGCATGAGCGCCCACGACCCCCGATCGGCACCGGTCGTCTCGGACAGCGACTTCGTCCGATTCCGCGATTTCTTCTATCGCAAGACCGGCATCATGTTCGCCGACAACAAGCGCTACTTCGTCGACAAGCGCCTGCAGGAGCGGATGCTGGCCAGCGGCCAGACGCTGTTCCGCGACTATTTCAACACCATCCGGTTCCAGGCCAGCGGTCAGGAGCTGCAGACGCTCGTCAACCTGATGACGGTCAACGAGACCTATTTCTACCGGGAGGAATATCAGTTCCGCTGCCTCGTGCAGTCGATCCTGCCCGAGGTCACCCGCCGCAAGCGGCCCGGCGAGGCGGTGCGGATCTGGTCGGTGCCCTGCTCCACCGGGGAGGAGCCCTATTCGGTCGCCTTCCAGCTCCTCGATACCTGGCCGGAGGTCGACCACTACGACATCGAGATCGTCGCCTCCGACATCGACACCACCGTGCTCGACCAAGCCAAGCGCGGCCTCTACGGCGACCGGGCGGTCCAGCACGTGCCCAAGGCGACGCTCGAGCGCTACACCCAGCGGGTGCGCGGCGCCTACGAGGTCATCCCCGATATCCGCGACTCGATCGCGTTCGCGCGGGTCAACCTCTCGGACCCGCTCTCGACCCGGCAGTTCCGCAACTTCGACGTCGTGTTCTGCCGCAACCTGCTGATCTACTTCGACGACGCCTCCCGGCGCGACGCCGCCCAGACGATCTACGAGGCGCTGCGGCCCGGCGGCTTCGTCTGCCTCGGCCATTCGGAATCGATGAGCCGGATCTCCTCGCTGTTCGAGCTGCGAAAGTTCACGGAGGCGATCGTCTACCAGAAGCCCCTGAGCGCGGAGGCATGAGATGACCCGTATCCTCGTGGTCGACGATGCCACCACGGTGCGCATGTACTATCGCGACGTGCTGGAGGAGGCCGGTTTCGCGGTCGAGGAGGCCGTGAACGGCTTCGAGGGCCTGGAGAAGGCCGTGGCCGAGAGCTTCGACCTGATCCTGGTCGATGTGAACATGCCCAAGATGGACGGCTATGCCTTCCTGCGGCAGGGCCGGACCATGCCCGAGCTGCAGGCGGTGCCGGCCGTGATGATCTCCACGGAGAGCGCCGCGCAGGACCGGGACCGGGCCTACGCGGCGGGCGCCAACCTCTACCTCGTCAAGCCCGTGCGCCCGGAGGTGCTGACCGAGGTGGCCGCCGTAATGGCCGGAGTCGCACCGTGACCAACGCCCTGCTCGCCCAGTTCATCCCGGAGGCACGTGAGCTCCTGGAGCATGCCGGAAGCGGCCTGCTGGCCCTGGAGAAGTCGCAGAGCGCCGAGGCCCTCGACGACATCTTCCGGGCGGTGCACACCCTCAAGGGCACCTCCGGCCTGTTCGACATCGCGCCGCTGACCAACCTCGTGCACGCCGCCGAGGATCTCCTGGTTGAGGTGCGGGCGGGCAAGCTCACCCTGGAGTCCGAGATCGTCGATGGGCTGCTCGACAGCCTCGATCTCGTCGGCCACTGGATCGATGCGCTGGAGAGCCGCGAGGTCCTGCCCGACGACGCCGAGGCCGCGATGGCGGGCCGGGTCGAAACCCTGCGCGGCTGGCTCGAAGCAGGGGGGCCGGCAGCCTCGGTGGACACGGTGGGGCGCCAGGCGGCGCCGGACTGGCTCGGTTCCCTGCCCGAGGCCGAGCGTCAGGCCGCCTATGCGGCGGGGGCGCCCCTGGTTGCCTGGAGCTACGAGCCCGACGAGAGCTGTTTCTTCCGCGGCGACGACCCGGCCCACCTCGTGGCGCAGGCGCCCGGCCTGCTCGGCCTGCGGGTCGTGCCGCGCGGCCCGGTGCCGCCCCTCGAAGCCTACGATCCGGTCCTGAGCTGGCTACGCTTCGAGGCGCTCTGCGCCGCCCCCCTCGAAGCTGTATCCGAACACCTGCGTTACGCCTCCGATCAGGTGCAGCTGAGCCCGATCGAGCCCGAGGATCTGATCGTCCTCGCCGGGCCCGAGGACGCGGCCGAGATGTTCGGCGATTTCGGCGTGCGGGCGCGGGCGCTGGTGGCGACAGGCGCGCGAGCGGAGCTCAAGGCCGCGGCCGCGGCACTCCTGGGCATCATCGGCTCGGCGACCCGGCAGGCCGCGGCCCTGCGCTGGATCGCGGCGTTGGCCGCAACCGCCGACGCCGGCGCGCTGCTGCGCCTCGTGTCCGCCATCGACGGCGCGACACCCGTCCCGACGCCCGCTTCTCCTCCGGCCGCCGCTCTCCAGGCCCCTGCCGGGGCCGCGCCGTCTCGGACCTCAGCCGGGGCGGAATCTCCCTTGCGCCAGCGGGCGGAGGCGATCCTGGCGGTGCAGGCCGAGATGCTGGCCGTGACCGCCGAGGAGGCTCTGAATGCGGGGCGGCTCGCGGCAGCGCGGACGGTGGTGCGGCGCTGCCTGCCGCACCTCGCCCCGGCCCGGGCGGAGGCCTTGAAGGCCGCCCTGGCCCGGCCCGGCGATACCGCCGCGCTCTTCGCCCTCCTCCGGCCGGCGGACGACGCCGTGCCGACCGCCGCCCCAGCCGCGACACCGACCGCCGTGGCGTCGCCCGCCGCGCCCGCGCCGGCGCTGTCGGCCGCGGAATCGCCGGACGGCGGTGACGGCAAGGGGGCGGGCGCTGGCCCGGCGCGGATGCTGCGGGTCGATCAGGCCAAGGTCGACACCCTGATGAACTTCGCCGCCGAGTTGGTGGTCGCCAAGAACGGTCTCGCCTATCTCGCCGGCCGGGTCGAGCAGGTCAGCGGTTCGCGCCAGCTCGGGCGGGAGATCAAGGAGCAGTACGCGGTCATCGACCGGATCGCCCAGAGCCTGCAGGTCGGCGTCATGGCGATCCGCATGATGCCGGTGAGCCAGGTGTTCCAGCGCTTCCCGCGGCTGGTGCGCGACACCACGCGCAAGCTCGGCAAGGAGGTCGAGCTGGTGATCCAGGGCGAGGACACCGAGGCCGACAAGAACGTGCTGGAGAGCCTCGCCGATCCGCTGATCCACATGGTCCGCAACGCCCTCGACCACGGGATCGAGACGCCAGCCGACCGTGTGGCCGTCGGCAAGCCGGCCCGCGGCACCCTGCGCCTCTCGGCCCGCCAGGAGAACGACAACGTCATCATCGAGGTGGCCGATGACGGGAAGGGCATCGATCCGGAGGTGGTGCGCGACAAGGCCCTGCGCGTCGGCCTGATCACCCCGGATCAGGCCGCCCAGATGGCGCCCGAGGAATTCGTCAACCTCGTCTTCGCGCCGGGCTTCTCGACCAGGGAGCAGGTCTCCGACCTCTCGGGCCGGGGCGTCGGCATGGATGTGGTGCGCAACGCCGTGCGCAAGGCCGGCGGCGACGTCTGGCTGGCGAGCCGGCTCGGCCAGGGCAGCTGCGTGACCGTGCAACTGCCGCTGACCATGGCGGTGACCCGGATCGTCACCGTGGAGGCCAGCGGCCAGCAATACGGCGTCGCCATGGACGCGGTGGCCGAGACCGTGAAGGTGCCCCGCGGCCAGATCCACCGGATCAAGCAGCGCGAGACCTTCGTGCTGCGCGACGCGGTCATCCCCCTGGTGCGCCTCGCCGACAGCCTCGGGCTCGCCCCGGCCGCGGGCGCCCCGCCCGACGAGGAGGCCGTGATGGTCGCCCGGGTCGGGCGCGAGCGGGTCGGCATCGTGGTGGATGGCTTCCGCGAACGCATGGAGGTGATCGTACGGCCCCTCGACGGGCTGCTCGCCGGGCTCGTGGGCTTCTCCGGCACGGCGCTGCTCGGTGACGGCCGGGTCCTCCTGGTCCTCAACCTTCCGGATCTGATCTGATGGCCCTCGAACAAGACGGCGCGACCCTCCGACTCATGGGGCATTGCCCGGTCGAGGAGGCCGAGCCCCTGCTCGACGCCCTGCGGGCGACCCCGGACGCCACAGTGGATCTCACCGGCGCCGCGTGGCTCCACACCGCCGTCCTGCAGGTGCTGATGGTGGCCGCCCCTGCCCTACGCGGCCGCCCGGACGGTCTGGTGGCTGCCGCCTGCCTCGCCGGCCTTCCCGCTGCGGTGGCCGAATGACTGCGCGGATCCTCGCCGTTGCCAATCGGAAGGGCGGCACCGCCAAGACCACCACGGTGGTGAACCTCGCCGCCGCCCTCGCGGATCGCGGCCAGCGGGTGCTGCTCGTCGATCTCGACACGCAGGGTCATGCCGGCCTGGGCTTCGGGGTGCGCGCGGCGCCGGGCGAGCCGACGGTGCACGATCTCTACCGCGGCACCGGGCGCGGCACCGGGGCAGCGGATCTCGGCCATGCCATCCGTGGCACGAACGTGCCCCAGGTCGACATCCTGCCGGCCGACCGCGGTTTCTTGGGTCCGGATGGCGCGGTCGCGCCGCTGGCGCTCGCGACGGCGTTGAAGCCCCTGGCGGCGTCCTACGCGATCACCCTGATCGACACTGCACCGACGGCGGACGCCCTGTTGATCAACGCCCTGGCGAGCGCGCACCACGTCCTCGTCCCCACCCAGCTCCACCACCTCGCGGTCGATGGCGTCGGCCAGTTCGCCCGCTCGTATTTCCACGTCGCCACGACGCTCAACCCGGAGCTGCGCGGCCTCTCGATCATGCCGGTCCAGGTCGATCTGCGCATGACCATGCAGCGGGAGGCGCTGGAGCGGCTCGAGCACCGGTTCGGCCGCGATCGGCTGTTGCCGGGGATCCGTCCGGATATTGCCCTGGCAGAAGCTTTCGGCCGCGAAGTGCCGCTCCGTTATTTCAAGCCGCGCTCGCGAGCGGTTCAGGATTTTGACGTGCTATGCAGTCACGTCATGGAAAAAGTTCTGGCGATCTGAAAAACCCCATTGCTGAGGAATTTATGATGGTTCTAATCTAAAGATGTCGAAATAGAGAGGTCGGGCATGTACCGCGTTTTAATTGTTGATGACTCGCCAACGATTTTGGCAAGCATGTCCGGTATCTTGAACAGTGCAGGATACGCCGTGGAGAGGGCCGCCAATGCTGAGGAGGCGCTCAAGAAAATCCAATCCGGGCTCAGCCCTGCACTGGTGATTACGGATTACCACATGCCCGGCATGCACGGCGTCCAGCTCATTCAGGAGCTGCGCAAGCTTACGCAGACCCGCTTCACGCCGATGCTCGTGCTGACCACCGAGTCCCAGCAGGAGAAGCGGGACGAGGCGCGGAAAGCGGGCGCGACCGGCTGGCTGGTGAAGCCGGTCCAGGCCGACAAGCTGCTGCAGGTGGTAAGGCAGGTCGCCCCATCACTCCAGGCCCGCGCTGCTTGATCCGGACGACGCACCTGTGCCGAAACCCGTTTGCGGGCTTCGGCCTCCCGGCCCCGTAGCGTGTCGCCGATCGAGACGCAGCAACTGTTCCCGCGATGCAAACCGCTTCCTCCGCTGCCCTTAGGCCTGCCGCCCACAGACCTGCCGTCGTTAGGACCGACGTGAAGACGCTGCTCGTCAGCGGTGCCGCAGGCTGCGCGGTCGGCGTCCTGCCGCTGATCCTTGGCGCGGCGCAACCGACGCAGCTCCTGATCACGGCCGCCGCCTCGATCTGCGGGGGACTGGTGACGCGCGCGGCGCAGCGCTCCGCCGATCCGGCCCCGGCCGATGCGGCACTCCCACCTCGGCCCATCGATGCGGCCTCTGCTGAGCCGACGCGGAGTGCGCTGCCGGTCGAGAGTCACGTGGCTGTGGCGGGACGGGATGTGGCGCGGGACCTCGTCGCGCTCGAACCCCTCTTTTCCGTCACGCACGAGCAGTTGCTCAGCATCGTCGCGCAGACGGAGGATGCGGCCGGCGCCATCATGATGTCCCTGGAGGCGCTCAACGCGGCTCAGATGCGCAGCGCCGGCTGCATCGCCGACACGCGTGAACGGATCGTCGGCTTCGCCGAGCAGAGCGACACCGCGCTTCACACCCTGGCGCAATCCCTTGGAACCTACCTCGATGGCCGTCTCCGGGAGACTCGGGCGGAGCGGAGCACGGTCGATGCCGCGGCGGACCAGATGCGTGGTCTTGATACCCTGATCGTCTCGCTGGAGAAGGTCGGGGCCTCGACGCGGATGCTCGCCCTCAACGCCAACATCGAGGCCAGCCGGGCCGGCATCCACGGGGCCGGATTCAAGGTGATCGCCCGGGAACTCCAGGATCTCGCCCAGGCATCCCAGGCGGCCATGGCGGAGGCCCGGGCCCAGGTCTCGAACGTGCAGCGGACGATCGCTCAGGTGCTCACCACCGATCACGGGGCCGAGGGGACGCACAGCGAGCAGCAGCGCCTCGAGTCCCTGATGACCGAGTTGGACGGCATCGCCCGGACGACGACCCAGGTGCTCCTCGGGATGGTGCGCACCGATCTGGCCGAGATCGCGTCTCAGACATCCGCCGTGGGCGATCAGGTCCTGTCGGTCTTCGGACAGGTGCAGTTCCAGGACGTGGTGCGCCAGCAGATCGAGGCGGTCGATGAATCGAACGCGATGCTCCGCCAATGTCTCGACGGGCTGCGGCAAGGCCTGATCGGGGCCGAGCCGGCGGCACTGATCCGGCCGACCGCCATCCTAGAGACGGTCCGGTCGCGCTACGTGACGCAGATCCAGCACCGCGTCGACGCGCAGGCCCTCGGCAAGGCGACTGCCGGCACGGATACGCCGGATATCGAGCTTTTCTAGAGCCTAGTCCCGGGGCAGCGTCCGGCGCTGCGAAGGCCCGGCACGCCCGTCTGTATGCGCCATCCCCGCTCCCGATCGCAGGCGTGGGCGTCCGGGCCTGGGGGGCTTGGGCGTCCCGCCAGTGAGCCCTGGGGAGACGCGGTGGACCGGCGAACCTCGTGATCGCGCAGACTCGGCCCGGCACCCTAGGGGTCGCGATGGCCTACACCTCCGAGCGCTTCCGTGCGCCCGATCAGCGGGGCGGCAACCTCCCGGTCCGATGCAGCTTGGGAGGTGAGGGCGTCGTCGTACTGCGTCAGCGGGGTCGACACCAAGCGGCCATCGCGGAAGACGCGCGGCGGCGCATCATCGCTGCACAACCATGCCGACGCCGCCGTGGCGGCTTAGAGCCGAGGATGTTGTTTTCCCGCCAGACATTTGGCTGGGGGCGCCGTGATCCTGTTTCTGTGCGACCTAAGCCGAATTCTCGAGCAATTTCAGGGCTCACTTAGATCTGTCAGTCCGCATTCGTAGCAAGCGAATGGGGCGGACGGCGGGGCGCGGGCCGAGGCGGAGGAGGGTCTCGCCGCGGTGAACGGGCAGATGCGGACGCTGTGCCGGGTCGGCTGGGGGCTGGCCTCGGCCGCGCTGCTGGCGTTCAGGGGAATCGTGCTGGCGAAGGTGGGGCTGACGGGGCACTGATCGAGAATGCGAAGTTTCGCTGACCGCAAAGGCGTCCTGGTTTGGGCAGGGGCACCTCTCGTCGCTTCAGCCCCAGTGGCTCAGCCGCGCAAGTTCTTTGTAAGCCTGTCGCATCCCTCGCTGAGACTGACCAGTTCGCACGAAGAAATTTCAGGGACTGCCTCTTGTTCCATTTCTGATTAGCTATTGCGAAGAACGTTGTTGCCATACAGGCATTCAATTCTATGACAGATTGAGCTTTTCATTTAATAGACTAATCAGGAGTGCATGTTCCTCGTGACTCAGATCATCCTTTGAATGTGGTAGGTGTGTTGCAGCGAATGCGAGATCCTCGCCGCCGCCTTCCTCAATGATGTGTTTGAATTTATAAAATAAAACTGGGCTCGAAACAGCTGGATGATATATCATTCCGTCTTTGAAGCCACGCCTGAGATAATTATAGGGGTACGGCCTTCGAATGCCGAATGTCTCAATGGATGTTAGGTGGCGACCAAATGAATTGATGTTTCTGCAGTTGAACCCAGCATCTGTGAGCATCGTTGCGCAAAATACCTCATCATTCGGATAATCCTCGATTCCTAGTTTTTGCCCAGGGAGTGGAGCGCGGCGTTTGTCGAGCAGATAATTTGCTGCTCCCCACGATATTCGGACGACTGGAAAGAGGCATCCGTAGACCGGCAGTCCATAGGCAGACATTGTATTCGACCAGACCCAGCCCGGGTAAGCTCGATCATAGCCCGCAGCAATAAAATCTACCTCGGCATGATCATCGAAAAGAGAAAAAAATTCGTTTTCGTCTTCGAATCTGAGAAAGACGTCCGGTTCGATCATCCAATAATGTCTATACGGTCGTCTGCTCAACATGGATGCATATATAAAATAGTCTCCACAGGCCCAGCCAGCCTTTTCCGCAAGCGGCAGATTTTCTTGCGTCATGAAATCCTTATCAATCACAATTTTAATAAAGCGTCCTGGAATCGGGACAGCACCCGATGTTTCGTCAACAGCAACGCAGAAATCAAAACCCTTGATAGTCGACAATCTATTGCAAATAAATTCATGACGATCGTCGAATTTATTTGTTCGAAGAATGATAATCTGCTCGTTAGTCAAGTTAATTTATCCTCAGGATGCGGGTAAACGCGAAGTGAATCGCTTGGTCTTATCAATTCGGGAAGTTTTGAATCTGCTTCTGTAGCAAAACTGCTGCTGTTCTGAGAGATAAAGCCTTCGATCTCTAAGTAATCCCCCTGCTTCTCAGAGTCGAGGGTTTATGCCCGTTCTCTTGCATTAAGACAAGATGCTCTAACACTGCTTTGGCTGACTGAGTTTGGGGTGGGAGATCGAGGAGTGCGTGACAGTGCGGGCAAGGCCGCGGCGGTGGCCGACTGAGGTGATCGAGGATGGCCTGCCGGATCGCCGGCATCCGGGGCTGGGGCGGGGGGCAGGCGCGTCCTTGTTTCGTCCCGCCGCTGCGTGGCGCCGGGTCTGAAGGAAGGCGTAGGCCATCCTTGTCATCAGCGCGTGCCGATGCAGCCCGGTCCACGAGCGGCCCTCGAAGTGGTCGAGGCCGAGCTCCTCCTTCATCTGCTGGTGGGCCTGCGCGCAGAGCGCGCTCAAGGCCTACTGGAACGGGGCTGACCCATACCGTGCATTGGCCACCATGTAGCCGAAGCGCATGCCACCCGCCCGAACCCGGTCGATCTCCGCGACCGCACTCTCCAGCTTGGTGCAGCCCGCACGCAGGCCCTTGGGTATGCCGGCCCATACCATTCGATTCGGGTCGCCCGTGGAGCGCTCGGGCAGGAACTGCGCTCAGCCGACCGCTATGGGTGCCTCACCGCGTGCCAGGGTGAGCGACACCCGCGTCTAGCCGTCGGCGGACTTGCCCAGCGTCGTGGCGTATAGCGGTGCGACCCCGACCGAACGGTTTCCCGTCTTCGGCAGGGGGTGTCTTCGCTGACCATGATCGCATGTATATTGCATCGCGCCAGCGTAGCTTGATCGAATTATCGGCAGCAAAATTATCTTTTCATATGAGGTCAAGGTGTGGAACTTCTGTTGAGATGATTGCTCGCGTAGCAGAGTTTGGTGACCACCACGATCCTGTCGAGCCGCAGTTCCAATGCATCCTCCGCTTTGGCAGCGTCATCTCTAAGGGGTCCGCCATCTGCCAGTCTTGAGCGCTTGGATTCCTTTCAGGTACTTTGTTGGACGCGGGGACCGAACCAGGATTGGCAGTACCGAGACTTGGTCACCCGTGTAGCGCTGACAGCGGCCGATAAACGTTGGTGACGAAGTTCCAGAACATCCCGATCCAGATGAAGAGATTGATGCGGAGCGGCACAGCGCAGGTCCGGCGCGGAGGTCGCGCCGGGAGATGGTGCGGCAGCGGAACGCGCTCAGCCTCGTGCCCGGCGAGCCAAGCCTCGAGCCGCTTCTGAGGGGGCTTTCGGATCGAGCGCCATATCTTTGGGCTATGCTGGCCGGTCTGATTCGCCCACCGGGTGCGCAAACATGATTGCGGCTGGGACCTTGTCACGCTTCCGCACGAGCTGGTCGGCCTTCGACGCTTCTGCTTCCGCTTCGCGCTGACTCGCGAGACGCGTCTCGACGAATGTGCGGGTCCAGCCGGTTGTGGGGTTGGCACGCTTCCGGGGCGCGGTCGGTCGGAACCAGATCGACCAAGGCGTCAATTTGGCAATCGTCGATCTCAGCGGCTCTTCGAAGCTCAGGGACGGCTGGGTTTGTGACCGTTTGGAAGTGTGCCGACCCTTGTGCGCCGGAAAAACACGTTCTGTTCCGCAGTGTCCATCATATCCCGGCCCTGAGGGCTTGAAATTCCTCCAGAAATTTGGCTGGGGCGCCAGGATTCGAACCTGGGAATGGCGGTACCAAAAACCGCTGCCTTACCACTTGGCGACGCCCCACCATGGGCCGTGGCTCTCTAGACGGCGGGACAGGGCGTGGCAAGAGCGTGGCAAGCCGAACCCTGTGCCCCGACCCTTCGGCGATCCGACGACCGGCCGATCCGGTCTCAGCGGCGTTCGGGCACGCCGTCAATCCGGCGGGGCAGGCCGAGGGGGTTGGCGGCCTGGAGGGCGGCCGGCAGCAGGGTATCGGGCATGTCCTGATAGCAGACCGGCCGGAGGAAGCGCTCGATCGCGAGGCTGCCCACGGAGGTCGTGCGTCCGTCCGAGGTCGCCGGGTACGGGCCACCATGCACCATGGCGTGCGCCACCTCGACGCCGGTGCCGAAACCGTTGACCAGAATGCGCCCGACTCGCCGCTCCAGGAGCGGCAGCAGGTCCCGGACGGCCGCGTGATCCTCCGCGGCGAGGTGCAGCGAGGCCGTGAGCTGCCCCTCCAGATGGTCGAGGACCGCCCGCATCGCTGACAGATCCGAGCAGCACACGACGAGCGCGGTGGCGCCGAACATCTCCTCCTGCAACACCGGATCCGCCAGGAAGGCGTCCGCATCGGTGGTGAACAGGGCGGCCCGCCCCTGGGTTGCCGCCCCCTCCGGTCCCTCCGCCACCACGGTGACGGCGCCGTGGCCCGCCACCCGGGCGACGCTCTCACGGTAGGCCCGCTGGATGCCGGGGGTCAGCATGGTGGCGGCCGGGCTCTGCTTCAGGGCCGCAGCGGCGGCCTCCAGGAAGGCGTCGAGGCCGGGCCCGGGCTGAGCCAGGATCAGGCCCGGATTGGTGCAGAACTGACCGGCGCCGAGCGTCAGCGAGGCCGCGAAGGCCTGTCCGATCGCCGCGCCGCGCGTCGCCAGGGCGCCGGGGAACAGCAGGACCGGATTGATGCTGCTCATCTCGGCATAGACCGGAATCGGAAGCGGGCGCCCTGCTGCGATCGCCATCAAGGCCGTGCCGCCCCGGCGCGAGCCGGTGAAGCCCACCGCGGCGATCCGGGGATCGGCCACCAGTGCCTGCCCGATGGACTGGCCGGCATCGAACAACAGGGAGAAGACTCCCTCCGGCAATCCGCAGGCCGCGACCGCCTTCTGGACAGCGCGTCCGACCAGCTCGGAGGTGCCCGGATGGGCCGGGTGGGCCTTCACCACCACCGGGCAGCCCGCTGCCAGCGCCGACGCGGTGTCGCCGCCCGCCACCGAGAAGGCGAGCGGGAAGTTCGAGGCCCCGAACACCGCCACCGGCCCCACCGCGATCCGCCGCAGGCGCAGGTCCGGGCGCGGCAGGGGGGTGCGGTCGGGCAGGGCCGGGTCAATGCGGGCTTCGACGGCGCTGCCCTCGCGCACCACGCCGGCAAAGAGGCGCAACTGCCCGGCCGTGCGGGCGCGCTCGCCCTCGATCCGCGGGCGCGGCAGCCCGGTCTCGGCCATGCAGCGGGTGACGAGCTCGTCGCCGATCTCCAGGATGTTGGCCGCGATGGTCTCCAGAAAACCCGCGCGGGTCTCCGGGTCGGTCTCGCGGTAGGTGTCGAAGGCGGCCTCCGCCAAGGCGCAGGCTCGCTCCAGATCCGCATGGCTCGAACCGGGGAAGTCCGGCTCCAGGGGCTCGCCGGTGGCGGCCTCGACGGCGCGGAACGCCGTCTCGGTGCCGCGCCGGGCCTCGGAGCCGATCAGGGTCTCGCCGCGCACGGTCATGGTCGTCTCCTCATCCTGTGATGCGGACGCGCTGGGGCGCCCGCGGGCGGCGGTCAGCCGCGTTGCGCGGCCAGCGCCTTCTCGCGGATCGCCGCGAGGGTCATGGTCGGGGTGAGTGCTTCCGCGTCGACGCGGCAATGGATCAGCGCCGGCAGGTTCGAAGCGAGGCTGCGCTCGAAGGCCGGGGCGAACTCTTCGGTGCGTTCGACGGTCTCGCCATGGCCGCCGCAGGCCCGGGCGAGGGCCGCAAAATCGGGATTGCGCAATTCGGTCGCCGAGACCCGGCCGGGATATTCCCGCTCCTGGTGCATCCGGATCGTGCCGTACATGCCGTTGTCGAGGACGACGACCACGATGGGTACGGCGTACTGCACGGCGGTGGCGAACTCTTGGACAGTCATCATCACGTCGCCGTCGCCCGCGAGGGCCACGACGATCCGCTCCGGGTGGCTGCGCTTGGCCATCACGGCGGCCGGCAGGCCGTAGCCCATGGAGCCCGAGGTCGGCGCGAGCTGCGTGCCGTAGGCGCGGAACCGGTAGTAGCGGTGGATCCAGGTCGCGAAGTTGCCGGCGCCGTTGCAGATCACCGCGTCCGGCGGCAGCCGCTCCCGGAGCCACGTGATCGCCTGGCCGTATTGGAACGCCCCCGGCTTCGGCTCCGGCGTCTCGGACCACGCGCGGTAGGCGGCATGGGCCTCAGAGGCCCGGCCCGACCCGGTCGGCGCGAATTCCGGCAGGGCCGTGCAGAACGCCGCCGGGCTCGCCTGGATCGCCAGGGTCGGCTGGTAGACCCGGCCGAGCTCCGCCGGGTCCGGATGGACATGCACCAGCGGCAGGCCGGGGTCGGGGATGCCGAGCAGGCCGTAGGATTGCGCCGGCATCTCGGACAGGCGCCCGCCGACCATGAGCAGCAGGTCGGCTTCCTTGATCCGGGCGAGGAGGGCCGGGTTCGGGCCGATCCCCAATTCGCCCGCGAAATTCGGGTGGTCGGCGGGGAAGAGCTGCGCCCGGCGGAACGACACCGCCACCGGTATGTCGTGGCGCTCCGCCCAGGCGGCGAAGGCCGCGCAGGTTTCGGCGCTCCAGCGCGATCCGCCGAGCAGCGCGACCGGGCGCCGGGCTTCCGCGAGCATCGCCCGCAGGCGCTCCGCATCGGCCTGGGACGGGGCGGGCTCGGCCGGCTCGACACGAGGGGCGTCACCGACCGCCGCGACGTCGTCGAGCATGTCCTCCGGCAGGGCGATCACGACCGGGCCGGGCCGGCCCTGCATCGCCACCCGGAAGGCCCGGGCGAGGATCTCCGGGATCCGGGCCGCGTCGTCGATTTCCACCGCCCATTTGGCGACGCCGCCGAACATCTGGCGGTAATCGATCTCCTGGAACGCCTCGCGATCCCGCATGCCCCGGGCGATCTGCCCGACGAACAGGATCATCGGCGTCGAATCCTGCCGGGCGATATGGATTCCCGCCGAGGCATTGGTCGCGCCGGGGCCGCGCGTGACCATGCAGATGCCCGGGCGCCCGGTGAGCTTGCCGGCCGCCTCCGCCATGATGGCGGCGCCGCCCTCCTGTCGGCAGACGAGGACGTCGATGCCGCTGTCGCGCAGCGCGTCGAGCACCGCGAGGTAGCTCTCGCCCGGGACGCAGGTGACGCGCTCGACCCCCTGCCCGAGCAACTGGTCGACGAGAATCCGCGCGCCGGTGCGTGGGGGCAATCCGCTCAAGCCGTCCTCCCTGGCGATCCCGCCGTGCGGCCTTCGGCCGAGGTGGCCGCTGATCCGGTCTGAGATGCCGGTGATATCTCAGCCAAGGATAGAGGTCCGCGGGTCGCCGTCAACCTGTCAGACCAGTGGCCGGCGGTCGAGGGCCCTGCGCGTCATCTGGTCGAGAAAGTCGAACAGGGTGCCGATACCGGCAACTGCCATCTCGGCATCGCGCGCCACGACGCCGGCCACGATCCCTGCGTGGATCCGGGCACAGTCGACGAAGCTCGCGGTCGGCTCGTAGGTGTACCAGAAGCGTCGGGACTGGGCGTGGAGCGCCGCCATGGTGCTGGTCAGGGTGGCGTTGTGGGCGGCGTTGACCATCGCCTCGTGCAGCACCCGCTTGCTCCGGAAATAGGTCTCCCGGTCGCGGGCCCCGGCGGCGGCGAGCAGACCGGCGACACCCTTGTCCAGGGCGGCGAGTTCCTGGTCCGTGCCGCGCGCGATCACGCAGCGCGCCACCGTCTCGTCGAGGGGGCGACGGACCTCCAGCAGTTCGAGATGCGTGATGAGGTCGACGGGGGTGACGAGGACGCCCCGGCGCGGATGGACCTCGACGAAGCCGATGGCCTTCAGTCGTGCCAGCGCCTCGCGGACCGGGGTACGGCCGAGCGCCAGTTCCTCGCCCAGCTCGCCCTCGGACACCATCGCCCCGGGGGCGAGGCGGCGGCTGATGATCATCTGCTCGATGGCGTCGTAGGCGGTCTCCGCGAGGGAGCGCGGCCGTTCCGTGATGCTGAGGCCGTTCAAGCCCGATCCTGCCGACACAAATTTCGCTCCGACCAATACACGTGTTTGTTGGTTTCAGGATTTGTCTGACGCCAGACGGAGGCATTGACAATGGCGCCGAACGGCATGCTACTCAAGCCCTGAGATATCAGTCGGCGCCCACGGCGGTTCCTTCGGGCCGCACCGTGGAGTGACACGACCACCAGGGAGGATGAGCCGATGTCCGGGCTGTCGCAGGAAACGCGCGCCAAGCTGAAGACCGTCAGCACGGCGACATTGATGACCGCCCTGTACAAGCGCGGCTTCCGCAACCAGATGATCCAGGGCGTCCTGCCCCTGAAGAAGGGCGGCCCGACCATGGTCGGCGAGGCCTTCACGCTCCGCTACATGCCGGCCCGCGAGGATCTGAACCCGATCACCGTGTTCCGCGACCGGGCGCATCCCCAGCGCAAGGCCGTGGAGGAATGCCCGCCCGGCGCCGTCTTCGTGATCGACAGCCGCAAGGATGCGCGCGCGGCTTCCGCGGGTTCGATCCTGGCGACCCGGCTGATGGTGCGGGGCTGCGCCGGACTCGTGACCGATGGCGGGTTCCGCGATGCCGACGAGATCGCCGCCCTCGACATGCCGAGCTACCACGTGCGGCCGTCCGCGCCGACGAACCTCACCATCCATCAGGCGATCGACATCAACGTGCCGATCGGCTGCGGCGACGCCCCGGTCTTCCCCGGCGACGTGATCGTGGGTGACGGCGACGGCGTCGCGGTGATCCCCGCCCACATCGCCGACGAGGTCGCCGCGGAGGCGGTGGAGATGACGGCCTACGAGGATTTCGTCACCGAGGAGGTCCGCAAGGGGCGCTCGATCCTCGGCCTCTATCCAGCGACCGACGAGCAGAGCCTCGCCGACTTCGCCGCGTGGCGGAAGCAGACCGGCCGCTGAAGGCCAGCCCCGTTCGCGGGCAGATAAAAGCACGGTCAGAACAGGGAGGGCGCCATGGCGGCGGGCATTCCAACGGTCTCGGCGGCGCCGGAGATCGAACGGCGGACCATTTCCAAGGTTTCGTGGCGTCTCCTGCCGCTGATCGTGGTGATCTACTTCGTCGCCTATATGGACCGGACGAATGTGGGCTTCGCCTCCTTCGGCCTGAACCGGGAGTTCGGCTTCTCGGCGACGCTCTACGGCTGGGGGGCGGGAATCTTCTTCCTCGGCTACTTCTTCTTCGAGGTGCCGAGCAACGTGCTGCTGGAGCGCACCGGGGCGCGGATCTGGATCGCCCGGATCATGATTACCTGGGGGCTGATCGCGGGTGGCATGGCGTTCATCGCTGGCCCGGTGAGCTTCCTGGTGATGCGCTTCCTGCTCGGCGTCGCCGAGGCCGGGTTCTTCCCGGGCATGATCCTGTACTTCACCTATTGGTTCCCGCGGAAATACCGCGCCCGGGTGGTGGCGGCCCTGTTCCTGGCGGTGCCGGGCTCGAACGCCCTGACGGCGGTGATCTCCGGGGCGCTGCTCCAGCTCGACGGGGTGCTCGGCCTCCATGGCTGGCAATGGCTGTTCATGGTCGAGGCGGTGCCCGCCATCATCCTGGCCTTCGTGGTGCTGGCGCTGATGACCGACCGGCCCGCCAAGGCGACGTGGCTCGCCGAGGACGAGCGCCGCTGGCTGGAGGATACGCTGGAGGCGGAGCGCCGCAGCACCGTGAAGGCCCATGGCCATTTCACGCTCCGGCAGGCGCTGACCGATTCCCGGGTCCTGACGCTGGCCGGGATCTACTTCACCATCGTCACGGCGACCTACGGCATCACCTTCTTCCTGCCACCGATCCTCAAGAGCCTGAAGCTCACCGACTGGCAGACCGGGCTCGCGACCGCGGTCCCCTACATCGTCGGCACCCTCGGCATGGTCTCGTGGAGCTGGTCGTCGGACCGGCGCAACGAGCGGCGCTGGCACTTCGTCATCGCGGCGATCGTCGCCGCCATCGGCCTCATCGCCTCCGGGCCGCTGCTCGGCAGCCTCTGGGCGCTCGTGGCGATGTCGGTGGCCACCGTCGGGCTCTACGGCACCAAGCCGGCCTTCTGGCCCCTGCCGGCCGAGTTCCTGTCGGGATCGGCCGCGGCCGGCGGCATCGCGCTGATCAACTCGATCGGCAATCTCGGCGGCTTCGTCGGCCCCTACGTCCTGGGCTGGCTGAAGGACACCACCGGCACCTACGAGGCCGGCCTCTACTTCCTCGCAGGCTGCGCGCTGGCCTCGGCGGCCCTGGCCTTCGTGTCGATCCGCCCGCAGGCGCCGGCCACGGAGGCGGGCGCGACCGGCGCGGTCCGCCCCAACGCGTGAGACGAAGGGCATCGCGATGAGCGCACGCAAGAAGACACTGGGTGAGCTGCGCAGCCAGCGCTGGTTCGGCGCCACCGACCTGCGCAGCTTCGGCCACCGCTCGCGCATGCTCCAGATGGGCTACGAGCGCGCCGATTTCAGCGACAAGCCGGTGGTCGGCATCATCAACACCTGGAGCGACATCAACCCCTGCCACCAGCACTTCAAGGCGCGGGTCGAGCACGTGAAGCGCGGGGTCTGGCAGGCGGGGGGCTTCCCGATCGAATTGCCGGCGCTGTCGCTGTCGGAAAACTTCGTGAAGCCGACCACGATGCTCTACCGCAACCTCCTCGCCATGGAGGTGGAGGAACTGCTGCGCCAGCATCCCGTGGATGGCGCGGTGCTGATGGGCGGCTGCGACAAGACCACGCCCGGCACCGTGATGGGCGGCATCTCCATGAACCTGCCGATGATCTTCCTGCCGGCCGGCCCGATGATGCGCGGGCATTTCGGCGGGACGATCCTCGGCTCGGGCTCCGACGTTTGGAAGTACTGGGCCGAGAAGGAGGCCGGGAACATCACCACGCAGGAGTGGAACGACATGGAGGCGGGCATCGCCCGCTCGGCCGGCACCTGCATGACCATGGGCACGGCCTCGACCATGACGTCGATCACCGAGGCGCTGGGGCTCACCCTGCCGGGCGCGGCCTCGATCCCGGCGGCGGATGCCGACCATCCCCGCATGGCCGGCGCCTGCGGTCGGCGGATCGTCGAGATGATCTGGGAGGATCTGAAGCCCTCCGACATCCTCGACCGGCGCTCCGTCGACAACGCGCTGGTGGTCCACAACGCGCTCGCCGGCTCGACCAACGCGATGATCCACCTCGTCGCCATGGCGGGACGCGCCGGAATCCCGGTGAAGCTCACCGAGTTCGACGAATTCGCCCAGAAGGTGCCGGTGATCGCCAACCTGCGGCCCTCCGGTCAGTGGCTGATGGAGGATTTCCACATCGCAGGCGGGATCCGGGCGCTGATGGCGCGCCTGTCCCCCCTCCTCCATCTCGATGCCCGCGCGGTCAGCGGCGGCACGATCGGCGACGGGCTCGCCGGCATCCGGGTCTACAACGACGACGTGATCCGGCCGCTCGACCAGCCGATCGTCGCCATGGGCGGCACCGCGATCCTCTACGGCAACCTCGCTCCCGACGGGTGCGTGATCAAGCCGCCGGCCGCCGAACCGCGCCTCCTCCAGCACACCGGCCCGGCGCTGGTCTTCGACGATTACGATTCCATGAGCGCGGCGGTGAACGACCTCGACCTCGACGTGACGCCCGACCACGTGATGATCCTGCGCAATGCCGGCCCGATCGGCGGCCCCGGCATGCCGGAATGGGGCATGCTGCCGATCCCGAAGGTCCTGCTCCGCCAAGGCGTGCGCGACATGGTCCGCATCTCCGACGCGCGCATGAGCGGTACGAGCTACGGTGCCTGCATCCTGCACGTCTCACCGGAATCGGCGGCCGGCGGGCCGCTGGCCGCCGTGCGCAACGGCGATCTCATCACGGTCGACGTGCCGGGACGGCGGATCCACCTGCACCTCGACGATGCCGAGATCGCCGAGCGGGTGAAGGCGTTCCGCCCGCCGGACCGGGCCTATCCGCGGGGCTACAACCGCCTGTTCGCCCAGCACGTGCGGCAGGCCCACGAGGGTTGCGACTTCGATTTCCTCGAGGGGGCGGGTGGCATCCCCGAACCCGAGATCCACTGACCCATCCTCGGGTCGCCCGGCTCCTGAAATCTCATAGTGCCGCCGGGCGAAGCGATTGGGAACGAAGCACGGGTCCCCTCTCCCGTGCGGGAGAGGGACAGGGTGAGGGACGAGAACTCTCCGGATAAGGCGCACCGTGAACGCACGTCCACGGAGTGGTCCCTCCTGAAATGTCTCGCCCCTCACCCCAACCCTCTCCCGCACGGGAGAGGGGGCCCGTCGCGGCCTGCCGCCGAGGGTTTTTCGGTCTGAAACGCGTGAACAGCGTCAGACTTTCATCAGGGAGGACACATGGCGATGATCGCACGCAGGGGGCTGCTCGCCGGGGCGGCCCTCATCGGTGCCGCGCGGGCGGCGGGGGCGGGCTGGGAGCCGTCGCAGCGGGTGCCGGACCCGGCCGTTGAGATCCTCGAGCCGGCCTTCGCCAAGTACCGCCTCGCCTCGGCGACCGTGGAGCGGGTCGCCACCGGCTGCCGCTGGGCCGAGGGGCCGGTCTGGTTCGGCGACATGGGGTCGCTGCTGTTCAGCGACGTGGTCAACGACCGGATCATGAAGTGGGAGGAGGCGTCCGGCACGCTCTCGGTGTTCCGCAAGCCGTCGAACTACGCCAACGGCAACACCCGCGACCGGCAGGGCCGGCTGATCACCTGCCAGCACAAGACCCGCAGCGTCACCCGCACCGAGCATGACGGCACCATCACCACGCTGCTCGACCGGTTCGACGGCAAGCCGCTGAACTCGCCGAACGACGTGGTCTGCCATTCCGACGGCGCGATCTGGTTCACCGACCCGGCCTTCGGGCCGAACCCGCACGAGTCGATGGCGGCGCCGGAGCTTCCGGGCAACATCTATCGGATCGACCCGAAGACGGGCCAGGCCAGTGTCGCGGTCGAGGGCGTAGCCGGGCCGAACGGCCTCTGCTTCTCGCCCGATGAGTCCAAGCTCTACGTCATCGAAGCCCGGGCGAAGCCCAACCGCCTGATCCGCGTCTACGACGTGGTCGAGAACGGCACCAAGACCGCCAACGGCCGGGTGTTCTACGATGCCGGCACCGGCACGCCGGACGGGTTCCGGGTCGATGTCGACGGCAATCTCTGGTGCGGCTGGGGGATGAGCGAGGCCGAGGACGGGGTGCTGGTGCTCTCGCCGCAGGCCAAGCCGATCGGCCGGATCCGCCTGCCCGAACGTTGCGCCAACCTGTGCTTCGGCGGCCTCAACCGCAACCTGCTGCTGATGGCGGCGTCGCACTCGGTTTATGCGCTGTATGTGAATACGCGGGGTGCGGGGACGTGCTGAAGGCTGGAGGGGCGGTTTGAGCGTACCGTCCTTGCGAGCGGAGCGAAGCAATCCACGGCGGCGGCACGCTGACGAATGTCGCGCTGCCCTGGGTCGCTTCGCTGCGCTCGCGATGACGGGGGCGCGAGCCCCCGCCCCTACTCCGCGGCTTCAGCCAGATACCGCGCCGGGTCGTAGTTCAGGATCGGCCCGAGCCAGCGCTCGACTTCGCGGACATCCATCCCCTTGCGGGCGGCGTAATCCTCGACCTGATCCCGCTCCACCTTGGCGACGCCAAAGTAGTGCGCCTCCGGGTGGGCGATGTAGATCCCCGACACCGAGGAGCCCGGCCACATGGCGTAGGACTCGGTGAGCTTCACGCCGATCCGGCTCTCGGCCTTCAGCAGGTCGAACAGGGTCGTCTTCTCGGTGTGATCGGGCTGGGACGGGTAGCCCGGGGCCGGGCGGATGCCGTCGTACTTCTCCAGCACCAACTCTTCGGGGGCGTAGGCCTCATCGGCCGCGTAGCCCCAGAACTCCTTGCGCACCCGCTCGTGCATCCGCTCGGCAAACGCCTCGGCGATGCGGTCGGCGAGCGCCTTCACGAGGATCGCCCGGTAATCGTCGTTCGCCCGCTCGAAGCGCTCGGCGATCCGCACCTCCTCCAGGCCGGCCGTGACCACGAAGCCGCCGACGTAATCGGCGATGCCGGTCTCGGCCGGGGCCACGAAGTCCGACAGGCAGGTGTTCGACCGCCCGTCGCGCTTGGAGAGCTGCTGGCGCAGCCCGTGGAAGGTGGCGAGCCGCTCCGACCGGCTCTCGCCGGTGTAGAGCACGATGTCGTCGCCGACGCTGTTGGCCGGCCAGAAGCCGATCACCGCCTTCGGGTTGAACCAGCGCTCCGCCACGATCTGCTTCAGCATTTCCTGCGCGTCCTCGTAGAGGGCGCGGGCGGCCGGCCCCTGCTCGGGATCGTCCAGGAGTGCCGGGAAGCGGCCCTTGAACTCGTAGGTCTGCAGGAACGGCGTCCAGTCGATGTAGGGGACGAGGTCGGCGACCTCGTAGGAGCCGTAGACCCGCGTGCCGGTGAAGGTCGGCTTGGCCGGCTTGTAGCCCGACCAGTCGATCTTGAAGGCGTTGGTCCGTGCCTTGGCGAGCGGCAGCCGCTGCTTGTCGAGTTCCGAGCGCTTGTGGGCGTCGGCGACCTTGGCGTACTCGGCCCGGACCTTCTCGATCGTGGGCCCACGGGTCTCCTTCGAGATCAGGCTCGACACCACACCGACCGCGCGGCTCGCGTCGGTGACATAGACCGCCTGACCCTTGGCGTAGGCCGGGTGGATCTTCACCGCCGTGTGGACGCGGCTCGTGGTGGCGCCGCCGATCAGCAGCGGCACGTCGAACCCCTCGCGCTCCATCTCGCCCGCCACATGGACCATCTCGTCGAGCGACGGGGTGATCAGGCCCGACAGGCCGACGATGTCGACCTGCTCGCGCTTGGCGGTTTCCAGGATCTTGGCGGCCGGAACCATCACGCCGAGATCGATGATCTCGTAGTTGTTGCAGGCCAGCACGACGCCGACGATGTTCTTGCCGATATCGTGGACGTCGCCCTTCACGGTGGCCATCAGCACCTTGCCGGCGGCCTGGCGCTTGCCGTCGCCGCCATTGGCGCGCTTCTCCTCCTCCATGAAGGGTTCGAGATAGGCCACCGCCTGCTTCATCACGCGGGCGGACTTCACCACCTGCGGCAGGAACATCTTGCCGGAGCCGAACAGGTCGCCGACCACGTTCATGCCGGCCATCAGCGGGCCCTCGATGACGTGGAGCGGGCGCTCCACGCCCTGGCGCGCCTCCTCGGTGTCGGCCACGATGTACTCGGTGATGCCGTTGACCAGCGCGTGCTCGATCCGCTTCGCGACCGGGGCCTCGCGCCAGGTCAGGTCGGCGGTCTTGGCCTGAGCCGAGGCGCCGGTCTTGAACCGCTCGGCCGCCTCCAAGAGGCGCTCGGTGGCATCGTCGCGGCGGTTGAGGACGACATCCTCGCACAAATCGCGCAGCTCCGCCGGAATCTCGTCGTAGACGGCGAGCTGGCCGGCATTGACGATGCCCATGTCCATGCCAGCCTTGATGCAGTGGAACAGGAACACCGCGTGCATCGCCTCGCGCACCGGCTCGTTGCCGCGGAACGCGAAGCTGAGGTTCGAGACGCCGCCCGAGATATGGGCGTGCGGCAGGGTCTCGCGGATCGTGCGGGTCGCCTCGATGAAGGCCACGCCGTACGGGTTGTGTTCCTCGATACCCGTGGCGACGGCAAAGATGTTCGGATCGAAGATGATGTCCTCGGGCGGGAAGCCGACCTGCTCGGTCAGGATCCGGTAGGCCTTGGTGCAGATCTCGACCTTGCGCTCGTAGGAATCCGCCTGCCCCTGCTCGTCGAAGGCCATCACCACCACGGCGGCCCCATAGGAGCGGCAGATCTTGGCGGCCTCGATGAATTTTTGCTCGCCCTCCTTCATGGAGATCGAGTTCACGATCGGCTTGCCCTGGATGCACTTGAGGCCGGCCTCGATCACCTCGAACTTCGAGGAATCGACCATCACGGGCACCCGGGCAATGTCCGGCTCGGCGGCGACGAGGTTCAGGAACTCGACCATCGCCTTCTGCGAGTCGAGCAGGCCCTCGTCCATGTTGACGTCGATCACCTGCGCGCCGGCCGCCACCTGATCGCGGGCGACGTCCAGCGCCGCCGCGTAGTCGCCGTTGGTGATGAGCTTGCGGAACTTGGCCGAGCCGGTGACGTTCGTGCGCTCGCCGACGTTCACGAAGGGGATTTCCGGCGTGAGCACGAAGGGTTCGAGGCCCGACAGCCGCATCAGGCGCGGGATCTCGGGGATCGGCCGCGGCGCCTTGCCGGCGACCGCCTCCGCGATGGCACGGATATGGTCCGGGGTGGTGCCGCAGCAGCCGCCGACCATGTTGACGAGGCCGGATTCGGCGAACTCGCCGACCAGCTTGCCCATGGCCTCCGGGCTCTCGTCGTAGAGGCCGAACTCGTTCGGCAGGCCGGCATTCGGGTAGGCGCAGACCAGCGTGTCGCAGATCCGCGACAGCTCGGCGATGTGGCCGCGCATCTCGCGGGCGCCGAGCGCGCAGTTGAGGCCGAAGGTCAGCGGCTCGGAATGGCGCAGGGAGTGCCAGAAGGCCGCCGGGGTCTGGCCCGACAGGGTGCGGCCCGAGAGATCCGTGATCGTGCCGGAGATCTGGATCGGCAGGCGGATGCCGGTCTCTTCAAAGACCTGCCAGGCCGCCGCCACCGCGGCCTTGGCGTTGAGCGTGTCGAAGATGGTCTCGATCAGGATCAGCTCGGCGCCGCCGTCGATCAGGCCGCGGACCTGCTCCACGTAAGCCTGCTTCACCTGATCGAAGGTCACGGCCCGGAAGCCCGGGTTGTTCACGTCCGGCGAGATCGACAGGGTGCGGTTCGTCGGCCCGATGGCGCCGGCCACGAAGCGGCGGCGACCGTCCTTCTCCTCAGCGAGCTTGGCGGCCTCCCGGGCGAGCCGTGCGCCCTCGGCGTTCAACTCGTGGATGATCGACTCCATGCCGTAATCGGCCTGGGCGATGGTGGTGCCCGAGAAGGTGTTGGTCTCGCAGACGTCGGCGCCGGCCAGGAAATAGTCGAGGTGGATCTGCCGGATCGCATCGGGCTGGGTCAGGATCAGGAGGTCGTTGTTGCCCTTCTGATCGTGGCCGTGATCCTTGAACCGGCCGCCGCGAAAGTCCTCTTCCGAGTACTTCAGCCGCTGGATCACGGTGCCCATCGCCCCGTCGAGGACGAGGATTTTTTCGGCCGCGCGCTGGCGGAGGGCCTTCTCGATCTCGGTGCCGTCGACGGGGGCAAAAGCGGTCATTCGGGTGATCCCATCAGCCACCTCATCCTGAGGTGCCGGAGCGAAGCGGAGGCCTCGCAGGAGGCCTCCAGATGTCGTGTCGATCCCTGGACCCCTCCTTCGAGGCCGCTCGCGCGGCACCTCAGGATGAGGTGGAGGGTTGGATCCTCGGTTTCTCGTGCGTGCCTGGGCCGTTGGCTCAGACACAACCCGTCTTTGCGAGCGGAGCGAAGCAATCCAGCCGCGCCGCTTCAAACGAGCTGGTGGTGGCTAGCTAGGTCAGCCTGCCTTCTCCAGGGCGGCAAGTCGCCTCTCAATCGCTTCGAGCCGCTCTTCGACCTCCGCAGCAGCGTAGCGTCCGAGGACCGATTCGCCGTTCACGGCTTCACGCAGGTTGTCGAAGCGGCGCTCAAGCTTGTCGAAGCGCGCATCGTGCTCTTCGAGCTTGCGGTCGACGCGCTCGAAACCTGCGCTCATCTCCGCTCTTATCTCCCGGAGGAGCGGAACGATCATATCCTGCGGCTCGGCCATCGCGATGAACCCCCTGCCGCGCCCGAACCGGGCGCGGCTGAAATCTAAGCCGCAGCCTTAGCCGCCGCCAGCTTCGGCGCCTGGGCGCGCAGGCCGAGCAGGTGGCAGATCGCGTAGACGAGATCCGAGCGGTTCATCGAGTAGAAGTGGAAGTCGTTGACGCCCTCGTCCACGAGGTCGAGCACCTGCTCGGCCGCCACCGCGGCGGCCACGAGACGGCGGGTCTCCTTATCGTCGTCGAGCCCCTCGAACCGGGCGGCTAGCCAGTAGGGCACCGAGGCGCCGGTGCGGCGGGCGAAGTTCGCCGCCTGCTTGAAGTTCTGCACCGGCAGGATGCCCGGGATGATCGGGATGGTGATCCCGGCGGCCCGGACCTTCTCCAGGTAGCGCAGGTAGATCTCGTTCTCGAAGAAGAACTGGGTGATCGCCTGATCGGCCCCGGCATCGACCTTGGCCTTCAGGGCGTCGATGTCGGCGTCGAGGGAGGCGGCCTCCGGGTGCTTCTCGGGATAGGCCGAGACCGAGACCTTGAAGTCGCCGATCCGCTTGATCCCCTCCACCAACTCGGCGGTCGAGGCGTAGCCCTCCGGATGCGGCCGGTAGGCGTGGCCGACGCCTTCGGCCGGGTCGCCGCGCAGGGCCACGATGTGGCGCACGCCGGCATCCCAGTAGGACTGGACCACCGCGTCGATCTCCTCGCGCGAGGCGTCCACGCAGGTGAGGTGGGCGGCGGGCTTCAGGCTGGTCTCGCGGACCATCCGGGCGACCGTGTTGTGGGTGCGCTCGCGGGTCGAGCCGCCGGCGCCGTAGGTGACCGAGACGAAGCTCGGCTGCAGCGGGGCAAGGCGCTCGATCGAGGCCCAGAGGATCTTTTCCATCTCTTCGGTCTTCGGCGGGAAGAACTCGATCGAGACGCGAATCGGGTGGTAGCCGTCGCGGCTGGCGCGGTGGGTGGAGCGGCGCATCGGTCTCGTCCTCTATGTCGGTCGGTTCAGACGATGGGTTGGGCCTCAGGCGACGGCGCGCTGAGGCTGTTCGGTGGTCTCGTCGGCCAGCCCGTCCTGGGCCAGCCAGAGGGTGACGGTGAGCTGGCCCGACTCGCGGGGCGCCAGATCGCGGGTGGCGATTGTCGCAAGTCCGGCGTCGGCGAGCCAGCCGGAAACCTGATCGGCCGAGAAGCCGAGCCGCCGGTGGGCTTGGCCGGTCCGCAGGAATTCGAGTTCGTGGGGGGCGAAATCCACCACCAGCAGCCGGCCACCCGGCGCCACCAGCCGCGCGGCACCGCGCAGCGCCCGGGCCGGGTCGTCGAGATAGTGCAGCACCTGATGGACCACCACGAGGTCGAAGCTCGCCCGGGCGAAGGGCGGCGCGTGGATGTCGCCCTGCCGCAGATCGACCCGCGCCAGGCCCTGCCGCTCCAGGTTGGCCCGGGCGACCGACAGCATCGCGTGGCTCGAATCGAGACCCGTGGCGCGCCCGGCGAGCGGCGCCAGCAGGCCGAGCATCCGGCCCGTGCCGGTGCCGAGGTCGACCAGGCTGCCGATCGGCCGGTCGCCCAGAGCGTCGAGCACCGCCGCCTCGACCACGGTCTCGCAGATGTGCAGCGAACGCAGCTCATCCCACTTCGGCGCGAGCCGGGCGAAGAAGGTCTGGGCCGTCTCGGCCCGCTGCGCCCGCACGGCGTCGAGCCGGGCGCGATCCTCCGAGAGGGGCGGTGCCGTGCGGTCGAGCCCGGAGAGCAGCGGATCGGCGAGGCCGGCCCGGGCCTCGGCCAGCCGGAAGAACGCCCAGGCGCCCTCGCGGTGGCGCTCGACCAGCCCGGCCTCGACCAGAAGCTTGAGATGGCGCGAGATCCGCGGCTGCGACTGGCCGAGAATGTCAGTGAGATCGGAGACTGACAGCTCTCCCTCGACGAGCAGGGCCAGGATGCGCAGGCGCGTCTCCTCGGCGGCTGCGCGCAGGACGCCCAAGGCCTCCGGAAAGGGGATCGATCCCGCCTGTCGCTTGGCTTCGATAGACATAAAGATATGTTTATGTGCGTTTCGCGCCCGGCGCAAGCG
Source organism: Methylobacterium phyllostachyos (assembly GCF_900103445.1). Classification (GTDB taxonomy): domain Bacteria; phylum Pseudomonadota; class Alphaproteobacteria; order Rhizobiales; family Beijerinckiaceae; genus Methylobacterium; species Methylobacterium phyllostachyos. Next base: position 270,298 of record NZ_FNHS01000005.1, read on the forward strand.
CGAAACGTCATGGTTTCAAAAGGCCTGGGCCTTTTGCGGGTCCGGGGCGGAGCCTGGGTGGGTTCGGGCGAAGCCCGATATCGGGGCTCCGCCCCGATGCCCCGCCAAAGGGCTCGCCCTTTGGGAACCCGAGAATTACCGTAGCCAGTACCCGTCCGGCGCCAGCGGCTCCGGCATCGGCTCGCCGAGGGCGTGGTGGACGATCCGATCGACCGTGCGGACCATGGCGTCGAGGGGCAGGTCGTTCGGCTCGGTGCCGAAGGGTTCTTCCAGCTCGTCGCCGAGGGCGTCTAGGCCGAAGAACGTGTAGCCGACCAGCGCCACCACGATCGGCGTGCCCCAGCCCAGGGATCCGGCCAGCCCCACCGGCAGGAGCAGGCAGTAGAGCCACGCGGTCCGGTAGACGAGCAGCGTGTAGGCGAAGGGCAGCGGCGTGTTGGCCAGGCGCTCGCAGGCGGTGTGGACCCCCGACAGCGCCTCGATCCGCGCCTCCAAGAGCCCGAACTGAATATCCGTGAGCCGGCCGGCGCGCATGAGCCCGGCGAGGTCGCGGGTCATGGCCGCCAGGATCGCGTCGGTGGCGTTGGGGCCGGACAGGTCCGATCCGGGGGCCTTCCCGTCCACGGCCGCGGCCTCGTCCAGGGCACGCAGGCGGGCGCGCAACCCGTGCGCGAAGGCCGAGAGCCGTCGGAGCTGGGGCGCCGCGTCCGGGTCGGGCAGCAAGGCTGGCAGGGCGCGGGCGAGGTTGCGCACCTCGCCGATCAGGCTGCCCCAGTGCTTCCGGGCCTCCCACCAGCGCTCGTAGCAGGCGTTGTTGCGGAAGCTCAGGAAGATCGAGAGCGCGAGGCCCACCACCGTGAAGGGCGTCACCCCCGCGCTGACCGGGAAGAAGCCTGGCCAGCGCGCCTCCGCCCACACCACCGCGCAAGACACCGCAACGATGCCGACGAGCTTCGGGGCCACCCGCGGCAGGATCGAGCCGCGCAGGGTGAACAGCAGGGTCAGCAGGTTGGGCCGGGTGCGGACGATCATGGGGGCATCGCGGAACGGGGCCGGCCCTCCTGCCCCGCCCAACCGGCGCCCGCAAGGCGGCCGCCCCCAACACGTCTGCGTCAGGGGCGGCAGCCGTGCGTCAGAAGCCCACGGCCGCCGGCGGCCGGCAGGTTTCGGAGAGCGTGGGCGGCGCGATACCCCCCGGCTCCGCCGTGCTGGCGAGCAGGCGGACGGAGGCCGGCGACCAGCAGGCGGGGCGCTTGAACACGAACGCGTTGCGCGCCCGGTGGTAGGGGGAATCTGGCTGGAAGAAGTTCCGGTACATCTGGGTCAGCTCGGCGCGCCGGTACTGCGCCAGCGGGCGCTGCGCCTCGTCCGCGTCCCGCGCCGCCTGCTTGCGGGCGGTGATCGCGGCGTGACCTTCGATCTTGGCAGCGGCGAAGGCCTGCACGGCCAAGTCGAACGCTTCACCGGCGATCGCCTGATCGGCGAGGTCGATCTCCGCGGCGCGGCGGGCGCTGATCGGCAGGCAGCCCTCCGTCAGCGCGACGGCGCGTTCCCATCCGACCCGGCGGGGCAGCAGGTAGGTCCAGTACTCCGAGCCGTAGAGCCAGCCCATGTTGCGGTAATGCGGGTTGAGCACCACGCCCTCGCGGACCAGGACGAAATCCGCGGCGAGCGGCAGGATCGCCCCGCCCGCCCCGACATTGCGGCCGACCGCCGCCACCACGACCGTGTCGGTCGCCAGGATGATCGCGCGGATCAGGTCGTCCATGGCCACGATGTTGGCCCAGGATTCCGCGGCGGCATCCGCGCTCGCCTCGATTTCGTTGAGGTGGATGCCGTTCGACCAGAGATCGTCGCCGCCGGCGAGTACGATGACCTTGGGCGAGCGGGCCCGCGCCTGCTCGAAGGCGGCCTGGAGTTGGCGGCACTGGGCCGTGCTCATGGCGCCGTTGTGGAAGTCGAAGCGCAGGCGGATGATGTCGCCCTGGTGCTCGATGCGCACCTCCTCGACCGGGTTCGGATAAGCCAGCTCCTCCGAGGGGGCGATGACCGGTAGATCCGCGGGGAGCGCGTCGCCGAGCACCTGCACGGCGCTGAGCTTGATGCCGCCCTCCTGCTTCGGCTTCAGGCGGCCGATCCAGACCGCGCCGTCCACCGTCGCCCGGCAGATCGCGCCGCTCTCGGACCGGGCGATCACCTGGCCCGGCTCGCCCCGCAGGCGCGGCTCGGCGCAGGCGGCGTGCAGGTAGACCGGACGGCCGTAGAGTTCGTCGAGGACGCCCGGCACCCCGTCGGCCGCGTGGATATGCGCGAGGATTTCGGCCGTCTCGTGCCGGCTCCAGTCGATGCGGCGGTCCGCCTGTTTCATCGAGGGGCGCAGGCGTCCGAGGGCGGTCGGGGCCGCGTAATCGAGCGGCCGCGGCTGGAATCCGGGCCGTTCGAGGTTGGCCAGCGCCTCCCACAGGCAGGCCACCGCGCCGTCGATCACCTCGCGCCGGTAGATGCTGCTTTTGGGAGCTTGGCGCAGGGGGAAGGTCCGCGTCGCCCAGATCGGGCCGGCATCCATCTCGGCCTCGGCCTGCAGCAGGGTCACGCCCCAGAGGTCCCATCGCTCCTGGATGGCCCAGTCGAGCGCTGAGGGGCCGCGGTCGCCCTCGATTCCGGGATGCACGATCAGCGTGAGGTAGGCGCGCCAGAGCCGTTCCGGGATCGCGCGGGTCAGGAACGGGGCGATGGCGAGATCCGGGCGGAAAACCGCGAAGGCCTCCGCGAGGCGCTCCTCGTCGCCGGCATAGACCTCCACGGCGACGTCGTGGCCGGCATCCGAGAGTTCGACGAAAAACCTCTGCGTCATGCTGTTGAACGCCGAGGATACCAGGAGCACGCGCATTTCAAGACTCCGAAGGGGTTTTGGCTGGTACCAAACCCATCTCGGAGCTCATCCCTGACATTTTATTGATTGTTTTTCTAATTAGCGAGTCAAAAACGCAAAATGAGCAGCTTGTAAGGACGGTAAAATTCGATTGTCATCGAAAATTTTGCGGTCTGTCAGGCTGAATCATCAGAGCTGGACAAAAATAATCTCTGGAAAGACTTTGAGCAAGATGGTTGCAACGGCAAAAATCATGACGGCACCGCGCCGGTGCTGTCCGACGGGCGCGCGGCGAGGTGGATGTCGGGTGTGAACCGATCGTCCGGAGGGTCCCGGTCTGCGGCGGGACCGCGCCCCGTGTCGGCACGGGAGGCGCGCTCAGAGCCTGTTGACCGCAAGGCCCCGGTCGCACGCCGCACGATGCGGCGGCGATCGCGCTCCCGCCCTTCAGGATGTGGATCGGGCGGTCCGAGCCGCCATGCTCCGCGTGGACGCCGTCTCAGACGGCCTCCGCCTCCCACAGCCACGCCGCACCGCGCACGCCCGAGGCGTCGCCGTGAAGGCTCGCCCGCACCGGGGTCTCGAAGGCATCCGAGAAGACGTGGGGGGCGATTGCGGCGGGTAGGCCGGCGATCAGTTCCGGGATCCGCGACAGGCCGCCGCCGATCACGATCACGTCCGGATCGAGCAGGTTGATCACCTGCGCGGCCGCGCGCCCGAGCCGGTCGAGATGGTGGGCGAGCGTCTCCGCCGCGTCGGACGCGCCGTCGCGGGCGGCCTCCACGATCGCCTCGGCGGTCAGGCCCCCACCGTGCCGCCGCGCGTGATCGGCCGCGAGGCCCGGCCCGGATAGCCAGGTCTCGATGCAGCCCCGCCGTCCGCAATAGCAGGGCGGCCCCGGGCGCTCGTCGTCGCGGGGATAGGGCAACGGGCCGTGGCCCCACTCACCCGCGATGCCGTTATGGCCGGTGAGCACCCGCCCGTCGATGGCGAGGCCCGAGCCGACGCCGGTGCCGAGGATCACGGCCCAGACCACCCGCGCGTCCGCGCCGGCGCCGTCGATCGCCTCCGAGACCGCGAGGCAATTGGCGTCGTTCTCGATCCGCAGGGGCCGGGCGAGCCGCCGCGCGAGGTCGGCGCCGAATGGCAGGCCGTTGAGCCAGTGGGAGTTGGCGTTGCGCACGAGCCCGGTGGCCGGGGATAGGCTCCCCGGCATGCCGATCCCGACGGTGCAGGGCAGGTCCGCCTCGGCCTCCAGCCGCAGCACCAGGTCCGCCACCGCCTCCAGCGTGGTGCGATAGTCGCCGCGCGGGGCCGCGATCCGGGCTTCGGCCAGCGTCGCACCGGCCCCGTCGAGGACGATCCCGGCGATCTTGGTGCCGCCGAGATCGATGCCGAGGCGTGCCCGTCCCGTCGGGGCCGCCATCACTCGGCGGCGGCGACCTTGCGGTCCGTCGCCATCGGCTGGGGCGTCTCGTCGGTGATGTGGGTGCCGATGGAGACCGGGTGGGCCATCACCTCGTTGAGCTTGGCCACGTCGAGCTCGCCCTCCCAGCGGCTGACAACCACGCAGGCGACGCCGTTGCCCACGAGGTTGGTGAGCGCGCGGCACTCGGACATGAACTTGTCGATGCCGAGCACCAGGGTCATGGCGGCGACAGGGACCGGGCTGTTGGGGATCGCCGACAGCGTCGCCGCCAGGGTGATGAAGCCCGCGCCGGTCACGCCCGAGGCGCCCTTCGAGGTCAGCATCGCCACAAGGATGATGGTCGCGTATTGCGAGAGGGTCAGATCCGCGCCCACCGCCTGTGCCAGGAACAGGGTGGCGAGCGTCATGTAGATGTTGGTGCCGTCGAGGTTGAACGAGTAGCCCGTGGGCACCACGAGGCCGACCACCGAATCCGAGGCGCCGAGCCGGCGCATCTTGGTCATGAGCTGCGGCAGCACCGTCTCGGAGGAGGAGGTGCCGACCACGATCAGCAACTCGTCCTTGATGTAGGCGAGGAAGCGCAGGATCGAGAAGCCGGCCACTCGGGCGATCGCGCCGAGCACCACCACCACGAACAGGATCGCGGTGACGTAGAAGGTGCCGACGAGCCACGCGAGGTCGTAGACCTTCTGGATGCCGTACTCGCCGATGGTGAACGCCATGGCGCCGAAGGCACCGATCGGCGCGAGCTTCACCACGATGCCGATGATCCGGAAGAAGATCTGCCCGGCGGTGTCGATCGCGTGGTTCACGGACGCCGCCCGATCACCGAGACCCGTCACCACGACGCCGGTGAGGATCGAGATCAGCAGCACCTGCAGCAGGTCACCGGTTGCGAAGGGATCGAGGAAGCTCTTGGGGATGATCGCCAGGATATGGGCGACGGTCGAGTCGGCGGCGGCCTTGTTGGCGTAGCTCGCGACCTTGGAGGCGTCGAGCTTCGACGGGTCGGCGTTGAAGCCGGCCCCGGGCTTGATCACCTCGCCGACCAGGACGCCGATCAGCAGCGCCACGGTCGAGACCACCTCGAAGTAGACCAGCGCCTTCAGGCCGACACGGCCGACCTTCTTCAGGTCGCCGATCGAGGCGATGCCGTGCACGATGGTGCAGAAGATGATCGGCGCGATCATCATCTTGATCAGGCCGATGAAGGCGTCGCCGAGCCACTTCATCGCCTTGCCGGTGGCCGGGTCGTACCAGCCGAGCAGGACGCCGAGCGCGATGGCGATCAGAACCTGAATGTAGAGAACTTTGTACCAGGGCTCGCGGGGCGCCGCGGCCGGACTCGTCGCGTGGATTGCTTGTGCCATGTCCTATCCGTGCGACTGCCGCGCACCCTCCCGATGTGCCGGCACGCTAGCGGCTATCGTCCGGCGCCTCAACGGTAGGTCGGTAATCTACCGGGAACCAAGCGTGACAAAAACCTGTCGATCCCCGCCGCGAAGTACTTCTCGCGCCCGATAATCGCGCTCATCCCAACACGTGCGGCTTATTTCCGTCGTCGCCGGATTTCGCCGTCCGCCCATCGGCGTTCAGAGGCATTCCGGAGGTTTTCCGTGGCTGTACGTCATTGGGCTGGGGCCGCCTTGCTCGGCGGGCTCCTGGCCGGCGTCCTGTCGGCGCCGGCGGCCGCCGGGGTCGTCGCGCAGATCGACCAGGGCAGCCAGCGGATGCGCGTGTTCGTGGACGGCTATCCCGCCTATGACTGGCCGGTCTCCACCGCCCGGCGCGGCTACGTCACGCCGACCGGCCGTTACAGGGTCGGGTTGATGGCGCCGATGTGGCGCTCGCACAAGTATCACGGCTCGCCGATGCCGCACGCGATGTTCTTCCGCGGCGGCTACGCGATCCACGGCACCTACGCGACGGGCTCCCTCGGGCGCCGGGCGAGCCACGGCTGCATCCGCCTGTCGCCGGGGCACGCGGCCGCCCTGTTCAGCCTCGCCCGCAGCCGCGGCGGCGCGGCGGTGGTGATCCGCAACTGAGGCGGAGGCGGGTCGGGCTCGGTCCGCCAGGAAAGGGGCGCGGGGCCTGCTTGTGCAGGGTGTTGAGCAATCCGCAGACATCGCGGCCCGCCGATTTTACGGCGGCCTTTCCCGGGCGCACGGAGCGTCAGCGGAATGCGACCCGGCGCCGTGCGTCTGATCAAGTCTCTCAAAACAGCGGGCCGCGGTGCGTGATGCACCGCGGCCCGGATATCGCTTCGTGCCGGCGCGGCTGGCCCGGATCTCAGGTCTGCTGCTGGCTCCGGCGGGGGCGCACGGTCCAGCGCTCGAACATCGAGCCCGGATCGGTCTCCTTCGCATCCTTGGCCTCGGCCCCATGCTCCGGCTGCTGGTGGATCGCCGCACCAAGCGCCTGCGATAGGCTCTCGATCACGTCGTCGATCCGGGTGTCGCCGTGCAGGGAATCCGCGGCGGCGGCCTGCGGCGCGGGGGCTTCGTGGTGGACGGGTTCCGGCGCCGGCGGCGGGGCCGGGGGGGCTTCCGGCTCGACATGGGCTTCGGGGGCCGGCTCGGGCGGAGCAACCGCGACCGGCGCAGCTTCGACAGGTTCCGGTGCCGGCTCCGGCGCGGGCGGCGGCGGGGCGACGGGCGCGGCCGGGACGGGGGCCGCCTGCGGGGCCGGAGGCGGCGTTACGATGCGCCGCATCGCGCCGAGCGCGCCCTCGTCGGACTCCGTGGACCGGGCGCTCGCGCCGTAGCGGCCGAAGCCGAAACGCGGCTCGATCAGGTCGAGCACCGCGTCCAAAGCCGCGTTGCTCAGGGGCACCTCCTCCTGGGCCGGCACGCCCTGGATCGCCAGGGATTGCCGCTCGAAGGCCGGCTCGCCGCTGACCTCGCGACCGAACCAGCTCGGCGTCTGGAAGCCTGCCGCGTCGCCGTCATTGTCGAAGGCGACGCTGATCAGGTCCAGGCTGCCCGGGGTGACGTAGCGGTCGATGGCGATCTCGCGCCCGCCGATCGTCAGCGTCGTGCGGTCATAGGCGGCCTTGCCGGGGCAGACGTCGAGCAGCGCGTCGCCGTGGGCGCGCGGCACGTCTGTGCGCTCCTCGACCGGGATGCCGTCGGGCCCCTTGTTGACCAGCACCAGCTGGCATTGCTGCCCATCGACCCGCACGAAGGAGGCCCGGCCGCCCTGCGGCGCGAAGTGCCCCTCGGTGATGCGGGCGCCGCCGCGCTCCTTGCGGATCAGGCGGACCAGGGATGGGGCGACCAGAAATCGGCGAACGGTGCTCATGGACTCAATACCCCTCCCGCTTGGTCGGCGGCGCGCCGATCCGGCGGACACCCTTCGGGTCGCAGGCCCGGACACGAGGATGCAAGTGGAACGGCCACGCACGGCGTATAAGCGGAACCGCAACGCCGTATTGGACCATACCCGACCGCTTCCGTCGCCGAACTCCAGGCAGCGACAACATGAGAGAATAAAGCGCTAAGCAAAACTGTGCCGAAATCAAGACCGATTGCGGGCCAGGACACGGTTGCGGCCCGTCCTGTCCCCGCTATCCCGCCTTTGCGCTCAACGTTCGCAACCCAGGTTAAAGGAGAGCCCTAACCTCAACCGGCCGGCTCGAAATTCATCGCGGCGCCGTTCATGCAGTAGCGCAGGCCGGTGGGGGCGGGGCCGTCGTCGAAGACGTGACCGAGATGGCCCTGGCAGCGGGCGCAATGCACCTCGGTGCGGACCATCCAGTGGCTGCGGTCCACCGTGGTTGCCACCGCCCCGTCGATCGGCTCGAAGAAGCTCGGCCAGCCGGTGCCGGACTCGAACTTGGTGCCCTGCTCGAACAAAGGCTGGCCGCAGCCCGCGCAGGTGAAGGTGCCGGGGCGCTTCTCGGCAAGCAGGCAGCTCGTGCCGGCCCGCTCGGTACCGTGCTCGCGCAGGACCCGGTACTGCTCCGGGGTGAGGGTTTCGCGCCACTCGGCGTCGCTGCGGGCGTCGGGGCTGGTGGTCGGCGTATCCGCCATGGTGATCTCCCTTGTCGCAGCACCATATAGGCGTGCGCCGGGGTATTCGGCAGTCCTGCCGCTGACAGTCAGGCTGCCGCACCCACCGTGTCGGCCATCCGCGCCTTCCGGTGCCCGATCGGCAGGGGCGCCCCCGTGGTGGTGTCGCGCCCGGTCTGATGTTCCAATTCGGCGTTGATCTCGCCGCCGAGCAGCACGATCGTCGACGAGATCCAGATCCAGGTCATGAAGCCGATCACCGCGCCGAGCGAGCCGTAGGTCTCATTGTAGGTGCCGAAATTGGCGACGTACCAGGAGAACAGCAGCGAGGCGACGAGCCAGAGCAGCCCCGCCACGACGCTGCCGACCCCGACCCAGCGCCAGCGGGCATGCTCCCGGCTCGGCCCGAACCGGTAGAGCACCGAGAGGCCGCCGAGCAGCACAATCAGGATCGCCGGCCAGCGCAGGGCCGCGAGCAACCACGCGGTCGATCCGAGCCCTAAGAAGTTCAGCATCACCGGCACCACGACGATGACGTTGAGCGCGATGATGATGAATAGCAGCGCCCCGATCGTGAAGGTCAGCGAGCGGAGGTTGAGCCAGAAGAAGTTGCGCTTCTCGTCCTCCTCGTAGACCACGTTCAGGGCATCGAACATCGCCTTCATGGCGGCGTTGGCGCTCCAGATCGACAAGAGCAAGCTGGAGAAGAACGTGACGCTCAAGGAGCCGCTGCCCTTGGCGGCGATGCGCTTGACCTGATCGCCGATCAGCTCGACGGCCCCGGAGGGCAGCACCGCGTGGAGCTGCGCGAGGTGGTCGTTGATCACGGTCACGTCCGCGAACAGGCCGTAGCAGGTCACCAAAGCGGCGATGGCCGGGAACAGCGACAGCAGGGTGTAGAAGGTCACGCCCGCGGCGACGGCCAGGACACGGTCCTTGTTGAACTCCAGGTAGACCCGGACCGCGATGTCCTTCCAGCCGGCCCGCGTCATCTCGGTGGGGGCGTCGGCGGTGCGGCCGCGCTCGGGCTGGGTCGCCACGGTGAGCTGCGCCGCGCGGCCGGTGATCGAGCGCGCCCCGGGGGCCACGTGCCGGCGCGGATCCTTGTCCCCCGGACCTGTCCTGCCGGGCTCGGGGTCGGCCAGCGGGCCAGGGGTCGGACGAGGCGCCGGCTCACCTCGCCGGGCCGCGGCCAGGGTGACCAGTGCCGAGCCGAGCATCAGGATCCACAGGATCGAGCCTGTTTCAGACTGTCCGGTCGAACGCGAGGGCGGCGGAGTCATGGGTCGGGGGCGGCCGTGCGCGCGGAACTGCCGCGCTCACGGGGGCAAACGTCGGCGCGCAGCCCCCGTTCCGCCAATCTTCGCCCTTTGGGCCGGCACGCGAACGCTTTCCGCGCGTTGTGCGTCTTATGGTCGATCAGCCCCGCCTCGGTTTCTGCTGCAAGTTCATCCTGGACGAGCCCCCCGGTACGCACGCCACCCTCAAGGCGGAGCGCGAGGCGACGCTCCACATGAACCTGACCAGCGTGACGATGGCCCATCTCGCCAAGCTGGACCCCGCTTCCCGGCGGGCGAAGCTGTCCGGCCTCGTGGCGCACAACCTCGACGCGCTCGCCCGTCAGATCGCCTGGGTCGGCGCCCGCCCGCCCCTGGAGCGCCTGCTGCGCATGGCGAGCAACGTCCTGCCGGGCTACACCCACCCGATCGCGCAGCCGATCTACGCCGAGCCCGAGATGGCGGCCCTAGTCGAGCGCGGCCTCGCGGAGGCCGGCGCCCTGGCGCGCCGTCTCGGGGTGCGGCTGAGCTTCCATCCCGGCCCGTTCTGCCTGCTGGCGAGCCGGAACCCGGCGGCCATCGCCAACGGCCTGTCGGAACTCGACTACCACGCCGAGATCTTCGATCGGATGGGCTACGGCGGCGGCTGGCACCCGCACGGTGCCCATATCAACATCCATGTCGGCGCGGGCGACCCCGGCGTCGCGGGATTTCGCGAGACCCTGCCCAGGGCGAGCCAGGTGGCGCGCGACCTCATCACGGTGGAGAACGACGAGAACGTGTTCGGCCTCGACGCCGTGCTGCAACTCGCCGACATCGTGCCGGTCGTCCTCGATCTGCACCATCACTGGGTCCAGAGCGGCGGCGAGTACCTCGAACCCGACGAGCCCCGCATCGCCCGCGTGAAGGAATCCTGGCGTGGAGTCCGGCCGATCGCCCATATCAGCGTGTCCCGCGAGGCGGTGATCCCGGATTCCGATCCGGAGGCGCTGCCGGACTTTCCTGCCCTGCGCGAGGCCGGCCATGCCGTCCGGGACCTCGCCGCCCATTCCGACCTGATGTGGAACCGGGCGGTGAACGACCTCGTGGCCCGCCACCTGGTCTGGGCGGATTTCGAGATCGAGGCCAAGGCGAAGAACCGGGCCTCGATGCAGATCGCCGCCTACATCACCGAGCTGGAACGGGCCGCCCCGATCGCCGCCGAATGAGGCCCGGTCTCGACGGCTCGTGCGGACCGCATTAGGCAATCCGGCATGAAGACCGCCGATTGCGACATCCTCATCGTCCCGGGCCTCGGGGGCTCAGAGGAGGACCATTGGCAGGCTCGCTGGGCGGGCCGGCTCGCCACAGCGCGCGTGGTCGCGCAGGACGATTGGCACGCGCCGACGCCGGAGGCCTGGTGCGGGCGGATCGCCGAGGCGGTCACGGCCGCGACCCGGCCGGTGATCCTGATCGCCCACAGCCTCGGGGTGGTGGCGAGCGTCGAGGCAGTGCCGCTTCTCCCCGCGGGCGTGGTGCGCGGCGCCCTGCTGGTCTCCCTCCCCGACGTGGAGGAAAGCCCCGACGTGCCCGCGGCGGCGCGCGCCTTTGCGCCGGTGCCCCGGGACCCCCTGCCCTTCCCGTCGCTGCTCGTCGCCAGCCGGACTGACCCGTACTGCCGCTACGATCGGGCCGATGATTTCGCCCATGCCTGGGGCTCGCTGACGGTCGACGCGGGCGAGTCCGGCCACATCAACGTGGCGAGCGGGCACGGGCCGTGGCCTGAGGGGCTGATGCGGCTCGCGGGGTTTTTGAAGGGTTTGTGAGGGGGCGCGCAGCCCGCTTCGCACGGTCATCGCGAGGGCAGCGAAGCGACCCGGGGCGGCGGGTCGCTTCCGGACGTGGCGCTACCCTGGATTGCTTCGCTCCGCTCGCAAGGACGGCGGTCCACTGCGGTGGCGCGACCTCACTCGGATCGCATCGTTGCGCGGTTTGAGCCGGACATCCGGTAGTGCAGCGGCGACTGGCCGAAGACCCGCCGGAAGGCCGTGCTGAAGGCGGCCTCCGATTCGTAACCTACCCCATGCGCGATCGCGGCGACGCTCGCCTGCGTGCGCCGCAGGCGGTCGGCGGCCAGATGCAGGCGCCAGCGTCGCAGGTATTCGAACGGCGTCAGGCCGACCGTCTCGTGGAAGCGCTCGGCGAACACTGTCCTCGACAGGCCGGCCCGCGCCGCCAGCGCGTCGAGCCGCCACCGGCGCTGCGGCTCGGCATGGAGAGCCTCCAGGGCGCGTGCGAGGCGCGGGTCGGCGAGCGCCCTCAGCCAGCCGGCATGGCGCGCCTGATCCGAGGCCAGCCACAGCCGCAGCACCTGAAGCAGCATGATCTGCGCGAGGTGATCGGCCATCAGCGCGCCGCCCAGCGGTTGCCGGTTCAGCTCGCCGGCCAATTGCTCCAGGGACCAGCGCAGTACTGACGCTTGGTTCGACGCATCCTGGACATGGACGATCGCCGGCAGGGCATCGAACAGCAGGCCCGCCTGATCACTGTCGAAGTGGAAGCGGCCGCCGATCAGGAAGAAATCGCCGCCGCCATTGCAGGTCGCGATGCCGTCCACGGCCCGGTCGTAGATCGCCTCCGATGGGATCGGTAGCAGGCCGCGATCCGTCGCAAGGCGGAACGGCTTTCCCCGGGTCAGCAGGAAGCAATCCCCCGCGCGCAGCGGGTGCGGCTCGGCCTCGCCGTCGACCGACACCCAACACGCACCCTGTAGCACGGCGTTGAACTTGATGCCGTCATGACCGGGGAATTGCAGGGCCCAGGCGCCGCCCGCCTTCAGACCCGCGCTCACCGCCCGTCTCGGCCTCAGCAGCGACAGCACGTCCGACAAGGGATCTATCGGGAGGTCCATCGGGTCGCAATCGGACGCGCGGAAAAGGATAGCGGATCCTAAAGCATGGTCTGCTCTGCCGCCACAGCGCATCGTTTCCGGCGTCGAAGGCAATCCGGCCTTCTCGTCTCAGGAGCCGCAGCGTGCAGGACCCACAAAGACCACTCGGTACCGGATATGGCCCGCAGACGAAGGCCTCGGATGTTCTGAAGGGCCTCGATCTGACTGGCCGATACTTCGTCGTCACAGGTGGGCATTCCGGGCTCGGCCTCGCGGCGACCCGGGCGCTCGCGGCGGCCGGGGCCGATATCCTGGTCGCCGCCCGCCAGCCCGAGGCCGCGATGGCGGCGACGCGGGGCATCGACCGTGTCGCGGTCGCCGCCCTCGACCTCTCGGACCTCGCCGCCGTGGAGCGCTGTGCCGACCGTCTCCTGGCGGCCGGTCGGCCCATCGACGGACTCATCAACAATGCCGGCCTCATGGCCTGCCCGGAGACGCGGGTCGGACCGGGCTGGGAGGCGCAATTTGCCACCAACCATCTCGGGCATTTCGCCTTGACCCTCCGCCTTTGGCCGCTGCTGGCGCGGGGTGCGCGCGTGGTCTGCGTCTCCTCGGCCGGGCACCACATCGCGGGGATCGACTGGGACGATGTGCAGAGCCTGAGCGGCTACGACAAATGGCGCGCCTACGGCCAGTCCAAGACGGCGAACATCCTGTTCGCGGTTCACCTCGACCGCCTCGGACGCGAGAGCGGCATCCGCGCCTTCGCCCTCCATCCGGGCAAGATCTTCACGCCGCTGCAACGCCATCTCAGCCAAGCCGAGATGATCGCACAGGGCTGGCTCGACCCCGAGGGCCGGCCCGCCGATCCAACGTTCAAGACACCCGAGCAGGGGGCGGCCACCCAGGTCTGGGCCGCGACCGCGCCGCAGCTCGACGGGCTCGGGGGCGTCTACTGCGAGGATTGCGACATCGCGGTCCGCGCCGAGACAGCCGATCGACCATTCGTCGGCGTGAAAGCCTACGCCACCGATCCCGACTCGGCCGCGCGGCTCTGGGCGTTGTCGGCCGAACTCACGGGAGTTGATCTGTCGGGCGTTGGGTAGGGCATTGCCCGGAAAGACGGCGTCCGGCCTTCGGGACGGCGTTTCGAGCCGGACGCGTTAACGCGCCGTTTACCACCGCCCCGTTCATTGGGGCCGCGGGCGGTCCTTCGGCCCGAGGCCGCCCCGGGAGAGAATCGTGACGCGCAAAGAGCTTCTGGAACGACTCGAGGCGGTCCAGACCGCGCTCGGGCCGCGGGCGCAGGCGAACTTCAACAGCTCGCTGTTCAACGACGTGGCGCTGCTCAAGCGCATCGAGGCCTTCGAGGCGAAGGTCGGCGAGGCCGAGAAGCCCAAGGTCGCCGACTATACCGGCAACATGTTCTCCCGCATCGCCAACCGCCGGGCTGCGGCGGGCGCCAAGTAGCCCTTATTTCGATTCGGCTTCGGCCGCGCGCAGCAGCTCCCCGGCGACGTCGGCGAGCCGCGGCGGCGCTTCCCGCACGAAGGGGAGCGGGCGGCAGACGTTGAGGGCCGCAAGCCCGAACCGGGCGGTCATCAGCCCGTTGAGCACCCCCTCGCCCAGCTTGGCGGAAATCCGGGCCGCGATCCCGAGACCCAGCACCTGCTGCATCACGCTCTCGCCGACCGCCATGCCGCCGGTGATCGTGAGATGCGCGACCGCCGCCCGTGCCAGCCGCAGGAAGCCGAGGAAACCCGGTCGCCCGCCGTAGATCGCGGCGATCCGGCGCAGGAGCCGCACGGCGGCGAAGACCACGAAGGCCACGTCCACGATCGCCCGCGGGCTGAGCGCCGTCACCGCCGAGACCTGCTTGGCCGACGCCGCGATGGCGTTGCGCGCCTGCCGGTCGAGACCGGACAGCAATTCGTGCTCGGCCAGCCCGATCCGGTCGTCCACGTCGAGGATCGCGTCGGCGGCGGCATCGATCCGGGCGCGGCCGGCCGAGAGGGTGTCGCGGTCGGCGTAGAAGGCTGAGAGCGCCTGCACCACCGCCTGCGCGCCGGTGTGATCGCGCGTGCTCAGGGCATCGACGGCCGATTGGCGCAGGCGCTCGATCTTGCGCTCGCGCCGCAGGCCGGCAAGCTCCCGCACGACGATCGCCAGCAGCGCCAGCGCGGCGAGGCCGAGCAGGGCGAGCGCCACCCATCCGAGCCAGGGTGCGGCCTGGAACAGGTCGGCGATCATCCGCTCGACCGAGAGCCCGATCCCGAGCGAGACGAGGCCGCCCACCGCCGACAGGAACAGCGCCCCCCAGGGCGAGCGGCGCTTGGGCGCCACCGGCACCGCGACGCCGTCGGCGGCATCCACGATCTCGAAGGGTTCCTCGACGATCCGGGTCTGCGGCCCGGGGGAGAGGGGCGTGGTGGTGACGCTCGCGTTCGCGGGCGGCTCCGGGGTGATCCGGAAGGCGCGGGGTTTCTGGCCCGAGGTCATGGAAGAGGGCTCCGCAGACTCACAGACATCGTCACGCCAGCTTGTCCCCGATCAGGAACTGCATCGCCCGGTCCAGCCGGATCTGCGGCAGGTGCCCAGGCCGGCCGAGGCCGTCGGGGCGGACCAGCGGCGGCCGGAAGCGCGGGAAACGCAGGGAGCCCGGTTCCACCGCCCCCTCCAGCACGGCTTCGGCTCGGGCGGGCAGTTCGCCCGGGAAGATCGCGGCCTCGCTCTTGCCGTCAAAGACCTCGTCGCCCACCACCTCGCCGGCCTCCGGCGTGCCGGCGACCGCCCGCAGGGTCTCGGCGCCGTCGTGGACGGTGGTCTCGCGGGTCGCCCGCACGGAGGCCAGGGCCACGGTGCCGACCCGGGCACCCGCGGCTTCCGTCCGCCGCATGGCGCGCGACACGAGGAGGCGCAGCAGCGCATCGAGCCGGTCGTGGCTGGTCTGGTGGAGGTGGTCGGCCTTGGTGGCGGCGAACAGCACCCGGTCGGCCCGGGGCGCGAACAGCCGCGACAGCACCGTATTGCGGCCGATATTGAGGCTGAGCAGCACCGCGTCCAGCGCCTCCTCCAGCTCCGCCAGGGCGGTCGGCCCGGCATCGACCGCCGAGAGCACGTCGACCAGCACGATCTGCCGGTCGACCCGCTGGAAATGGTCGCGGAAGAACGGGGTCACGACCTTGCTCTTGTAGGCCTCGAACCGCCGCTCCATCAGCCCGGCGAGGCTGTTGGGGTCGATCGTCTCACTCAGGCGGTCGAGGGGCGCGAAGGTCAGCGCCGGCGAGCCCGCGAGATCGCCGGGCATCAGGAACCGCCCCGGCGGCGTGGTCGCCACTGATTCCGGCCCGGCCCGCAGGCCGGCGAGGTAGGTCTTGAAGGCGTCGCTCGCCCGCTCGGCCGCGATCTCGTCGAGGGGGCCGTTCGGGTCAAAGCCCTTCAGCGCCTCGAGCCAGGGGGCCGCCACCGCGGCGCGGCCCGGCCGCCGGGTGCCGTTGATCGTGGCCCGCGACCACGCGGTGTAGCTCGTCTCGATCAACGCGAGGTCGAGGAGCCACTCGCCGGGATAATCGACCACGTCGAGCATCAGGGTCGCCGGCCCGGTGCGCCAGCCGGCGGCGCGCTCGTAGGCGATCTCCAGGCGGAACTGGCTGATCCGGTCGGTGGAGCGCGGCCAGCGCCGGGCCTCGGTCAGGGTGCCGAAATGCTCCTCGAAGGGGAAGCGCGGCACGTCGTCGTCGGGCTGCGGCACCAGCTTGGCGCGGCGCAGGCGGCCCTCCTGCGCGGGCGCGAAGGCCGGCAGGGCGTGCGTCTCCACGAGGTGGTGGATCAGCGCCGTCGTGAACACGGTCTTGCCCGAGCGCGCGAGCCCGGTGACCCCGAGCCGGAGGGTCGGCTGGATCAACAGGTCGTGCGAGGCTTCGGCGAAGGCTTTGACGGCCGAGCCGGCGCGCGCGGCAAGGTCGGTCAGGGGCACGGGCGGGCTCGTCGTGAGGGGAACAGGCGGGGCACAGGTGGCGCGACTCGCGTCGAACCGCAAGGCTTGTCGTTACGGCGGCGTGCCTCCGGCGGCCGGCGTGAGCGGGCGCAGCCGGGCGATCGCCCCGGCGACGAGGTCGGGGCCGGCCCGCAGCGTGCCGAGTTCCACCGCCGACATGGCCAGCATCACCGGCGCGAGATTGGCCCGTGGGGCGCCGTCCGGCCCGAACAGGTCGAGGTCGTCGCCGGGCTTCAGGCCGACGCTCCCACTGATCCGGGCGGCATAGGCCTGGATCCGGGTCTCGTCGCCGGTGCAGAGCGGAGCCGGCAGGCGCAGGTCGAGGACTGGCAGGCCGGCCGCGATGGCGGGCAGGAGCGCGGATTCGGCGACCAACCGGTCGGCGCTCGGCACCCGGCCATCCGTTTTGCGGTCGAGGAGTGCCGCCGGATCGGCGACGGTCCGGGCCGGGCGCGCGGAGGGCGTGATGTCGGACGCGATTGAGGGAATGGGCCGGAGGGCCGCGACGTGCGGAATGGTCGGGCGTCGGGCGGGCCGGCCGGCCATCCGGGCCAGCGGCGACCAGGGCTGTACCCGCAGGGCGGTCCGGCCCCGGGGCGCCCCGCCGGGGCGATGCTTGGCGAGGAAGCGGGCGCGCAGCGTCCCGCCGAGGCCCCGGGGCGCCAGGGCCGCCGAAACCGCGGGTGTCTTTCCGCCCCGGCTCGCGGACGCGACCCGGCACTCGGCCGGCGCCCAGCGGCGCACGATGGCGAGCGCCGTATGCCGGTTATAGTCGCGGTAGTAGCGCCGCAGCAGGCTCGCCGCGGCGTCGGCCCCGTCATCGAGGGTGGCGAAGGCGGTGTGACCTTCGGCATCGGCGCCGATCTCGCCGGGCCAGCGGGCCGACTTGATGCACCAGCCATTGTTCAGCCGCACGCAGCGGGCGACGTAGGGCGGATCCTCCGCCAGCGAGGCCGTGAGGGCGAGCGCGCGCGGCGTGAGTTGCGCGCCGGTCTGGGCGTGCCAGTTCGACACCGAGCGGGTGGCGGAGTCGAAGCGCGGGGCTGGTTCGGCGGGGGTGGTGGCTGCCGGTGTGGTCGGCGCGGCGCGCAGGAGGGCCTCCGCGCGCTCTGTGGTGATAGGCATCAGGCTTGTGAGCAGAACGAGGGCGTTCAACAGCACGCGGATCGGCCCTGAAGGCTTTTGGTAGGCGCGCCGCCCTCCCTCCCCCCTCTGCGGGGGAGGGTGGCCCCCGAAGGGGGTCGGGAGAGGGGAGCGACGGCGCAGACCGAGCCTCTGCCCTTCATGAAGGTCGCGCCCTTTCCTGAACCCGGGTTCCCCTCTCCCGACCCCTGCTGAGGCAGGGGCCACCCTCCCCCGCAAAGGGGGGAGGGACGGCGCGTGCCGTCTGCCGATGCGTTCAATCCTCCCGCCGCCTTGCCAGTATGCGGATGGTTTTGCCGCCCTGCCCTCACGGGTTCAGCACCTTGAGCGCCGCCGCGTGCAGCCGCGGGTCGCCCGCCGCCACGACGCGCCCGCCGCCGGCCGCCGACCCGCCGTCCCAGGCGGTGACCCGGCCCCCGGCCCCCTCGATGATCGGGATCAACGCCACGATGTCGTAGGGCTTCAGACCCGCCTCCACCACGAGGTCGATCTGCCCCGCCGCCAGCATGCAATAGGCGTAGCAATCGGCGCCGTAGCGGGACATCCGCACCTGTCCCTCCAGGGTCCGGAAGCGCTCGGCTTCTTCCCCGGCCGCGAACAGGCGCGGGTCTGTGGTGGCCAGGATCGCCTGGCCGAGATCGGCACACCGGCGGGTCAGCAGGGTGCGCTCGCCCGCGGGGCCGCGCAGGCGGGCGTTCTTCCCGTCGCCGGTGAAGCGCTCGCCGAGATAGGGCTGGTGCATCAGCCCGCGTACCGGAACGCCGTTGCGGGTCAGCCCGATCAGGGTCCCCCAGGTCGGCAGGCCCCCGATGAAGGCCCGGGTCCCGTCGATCGGGTCGAGGACCCAGACGCATTCGGCGTCGGTCCGCTCCGAGCCGAATTCTTCCCCCAGGATGCCGTGGCCCGGGAAGGTCTGGCCGATCATCTTCCGCAGCACGACCTCGGCGGCCCGGTCGGCCTCGGTCACCGGATCGAACGGCGCGCCGCCGCGGGCCTTGTCGTCCAAGCCGAACTGCGCCCGGAAGAACGGCAGGATCGCCTTCCCGGACGCATCCGCGAGATCGTCCAGGAACCGCCCGAGTTCGACGACGCTCATCGGTTCTGTCCCCTGTTCCGGCCCCGGCCCGATCGGTCGCCGGGCCGGTGCGAGACGAAACCGGCGTGGGGCCCCGGCCGTCAAGTCCCCCCGCCGCTTCGCCCCGCTCATGCCTCGGCCGGCGCCGACAGGCGCGCCGTGCCCGCGCCCCTGTCGGGGACAGGCTTCGATCCGGTCTCGTCCGGCGCGGCAGGGTCTTGCTGGGCGGCGGCCAGTACCGCCTCGACGGCCTCGCGCAGGGAGCCGACCTGCGCCTCGGCCTGGGTCGCCCGCTCGGTCCCGCGGCCGGCACGCCCGGCCGCCTCGCCCTGGGCGAGCCAGAGCCCGAGCAGGATCGGCACATCGGGCATCCGGTCCTTGAGGCGCCGGATCAGCCGGCGCAGATGCGTCGGCTCGCCGTCGAGCGCCAGGGATATCACGCAGGCCATCCGCGCCGCGCCCGGCCCGAACCGTGTGATTCGTGCCGAGGATGCCTCCGCGAACGGTACCGTACGGACGCCGAGGCCGCGCTTCTCCAGGATCTGGGCCAGGATGGCGGCGGCGGCCTCGTCGAGGAAGCCGCGCCCGGAGATGCACAGGACTGCGCCCGGGCGGGTCCACGCCCTCGACAGGGCATCCGGCGCCGGTCCCATCGGCATCGGGCTGCAGGCGCCCGCCTCGCCCTCCCCGCCGGCTTCGGTCACGGCGTCGCCCCGGTCGGAGAGGTCGGCGATCAGCTCGCCGAGCGCCGTGCGCATCGCCCCCTTCTGGCGCGCGGTCAGGACCCCGCGGGCGCCATCGCGGGCGGCGAGTTCCAGCGCCTTGAGCACGACCTCGTTGTAGTAGGACGAGAGCGAGCATTGCTGCAGGATCAGCTCGGCATGGCCCAGCACCTCCTCCGAATCGCCCGCCAGGATCCGCTGGTAGAAGTTCTGCACGGGGGTCAGGGCGGGCCGGTCGCCGAACAGCACGTCGAGGAATTCGAGGTGCTCCACGTGGCGGCCGAGCACCACGAGGCAGACGGTGAGCGGCGTCGAGAGCAGGAGGCCGACGGGCCCCCAGAGCCAGGTCCAGAACAGGGCCGAGACCAGCACCGCGAACGGGGAAAGTCCGGTCGACTGGCCGTAGAAGATCGGCTCGAACACCTGGCCGGTGAGCGGCTCCAGGATGATGAACAGGATCGCCACGGCGATCATCATGTTCCAGCCGGGATCGACCGCGGCTGCGAGCGCCATCGGCAGGATCGCCGACACGACGGCCCCGAGATAGGGCACGAACCGCATCAGGGCCGAAAAGATCGCCCAGAGCACCGGGTTCGGCACGCCGATCACGTAGAGCCCGATGCCGACCACGATTCCGAAGGCGGCGTTGAGGGCGAGCTGGACCACGAAGTAGCGGCTCAGCCGCTTGGCCGCGTCGTCCATCGCCACGGTGGTGCGGTGCAGGTCGCTCGAACCCGCGAGCCGGATCATGCGGTCGCGGAGGTCCTCCCGCTGCATCAGCACGAACAGCAGCACCACGAAGACGATGCCCACGGTGGCGAGCGGGTGCATCACCGGCGCCAGCACGGTGGACAGCATCTCCAGCGCCCCCGGCGGGGTCGAGGCCACCTCGACGACCAGGGGCTTCTGCGGCGGCGCAGCCTGTTCCGGCCCCGGTTGCGGAGAGGCGGCCTGCTTCTCGGCGCCGGCCGCCTCCTTGCCGGCTTCCTTGCCGCCGTTGTGGAGTGCCCGGCCGATATTGGCCACGTACGCGGTGACGTGCCCGACGGGGGAGTCGCGCAGGCCTTCGATCTTGCGCTCGATCGTGGCCCGGTAGCGCGGGACGTCGCCCGCGAGGTCGGCCGCCTGGATGCCGATCAGGGTGGCCATCGCCCCCACGATGCCGAGCGTCAGCAGGACGCTCACGCCCACCGCCACCAGCCGCGGCAGGCGCAGCCGCCGCAGGCGGTTGATCAGCGGCGTCAGCACGAAGGACAGGAGCAGCGCGATCGCGATCGGGATAAAGATCTCGCGGCCGAAATACAGGGCCGCGATGATGGTGGCACCCACCACCACCGGCGAGGCCATGGCGGCCCGCGGCGTCTCGGCCGCGGTCACGCGCGCCGAGCGCGGCGGGTTCAACGCGGTCCCGCGCCGCGCCGTCGTTTCAACCCCGACCGGGGTGTCGCTACCCATACGCTGATCCGCGTCCCGAACGCCACGCGCGGGCAGCCGCCGGGAGCATCGGATGCCTCGCGGACGGGGAACGGCACAGGGGCCGAAAACGATCCCGCAGGCTTCCTTGCGCGCTTACGCCCCCTGGACGCCCGCCCGCATCACGTCGCCCGCATCCTTCAGCTCCGGCAGGGACCAGCACAGCTGCATCACCCGCTTGGCCTGCGCGTCCGGCAGCACGCCCGCGGCGAGGTCGGCGAACTTCGCCTCCAACTGCTTGTCGGACATCGGCTTCTCGACGCTGCCGATCGCGTGCTCGATGTGGCGGTGGAAGGTCCGTCCGTCATTCAGCGTGACGGTCATGTCGACCTGCGCGGCGTCGATGCCGGGGGTGACCACCGGCATCACCTTCTGGCGCAGCGCCACCACGCGCGGGTCGTTCACCGCCCGGTCGCTGAACTGCTTCTCGCCGCCCGCCCCCTCCACGAAGGCCACCGCGGCGGCGTGGTAGATGCTGAACTTGCCCTCTAGCCCGGTCTTTGGCGCGGTCTTGCCGGTCAGTTCCAGCACGAGCGGATGGACCTTGAGGTCGACCCGCTTGATGTCCTCCGGCTTGACGTGATCCTCGTCGCGGATCTGGATCGCGGCGTCGATCGTCGGATGCATGACGATGCCGCAGGCGAAGGGCTTGTAGGTGTTGAGCTGCGATTCATAGCGGGTGCCGAGGCCGTCGGTGATCTCCGACCAGTCCTGCTTAGTCGAGATCGTGTTGGCCCAGCCGCGCTTGGCCTCGATCATCCCGTCCGACGAGGTGAAGCCCTTGGCCGCCAGGATCGCCGCGAACAGGCCGTTCGCCGCCGCCCGGCCCGGGTTGAAGCTCTTGTTCATGGAGCCGAACGATTCCCGCAGGCCCACCGGCTGCGAGGCGGCCAGCCCCAGCGCGTAGACCATCTGCTGCTCGGTGAGCCCCATCAGCTTGCCGGCGGTGGCGGCCGCGCCGAACGGCCCGCAGGTGCCGGTGATGTGCCAGCCGGCATCGTAGTGGTTCGGGTAGACGGCATTGCCGATCCGGCATTCGGTCTCGATCCCCACCACCAGGGCGTCGAGGAAATCCTTGCCGGAGATCGGCTTCATCCCGGCATAGGCCAGGATCGCCGAGGCGACCGGGCCGGCCGGGTGGATGATCGTCTTCAGGTGCGTGTCGTCGAAATCGAAGATGTGGCTCGACACGCCGTTGATGAAGGCGGCGTTCATGATGTCGAACCGCTCGGTCCGGCCGAACAAACCGGCCTGCGGCGGCCCCGAGAAGGGCTGCAGGGCCGAGACCGCCACGTCCACGGTCTCGTGGTGCGAGCCGCCGATCGCCACGCCGACCCAGTTCAGGAAGCTGCGCACGCCCTCGCGCCGGACCGCCTCCGGCAGGGTGTCGTAGGACGAGCTGAGGATCCACTGGGCGAGGATCTTTGTGACAGGCGGCGGTGCCGGCTTGGCCGCGGGCTTCGAGGCCTCGGCGGCGTGACCGGCCTGCAGGGCAGGCGTCGTCAGGGCGAGCCCAGCGGCCCCGATCAGCGAGCGGCGATTCATCGACATGGCGTTCTCCCGGACAGGGCCGCTCCAGGGCGGCTCCGATTGCCGGGCAGTATAATGAATTCAATCGCCGCTCGTCAGCCCGCGAGTTTCACCGCAGCGGGTCTGACACCGATCCTCACACCACCACGGGTAGCGCCTCCTGGTCGCCCACGCCGAACACCCGTCGATAGCGGGCGACCTCCTCGGCCGGTCCCTGCGCCTTGGTTGGATTGTCGGAGAGCTTCACGGTCGGCCGCCCGTTCGCCTCCGTGACCTTGCAGACGATCGAGACCGGATCGAGCTTGCCGTCCGGCATGAGGCCGCGGAAATCGTTGGTGAGCAGCGTGCCCCAGCCGTAGCCGATGCGCATCCGCCCGTGGAACCGGGCGTGGATCCGCTCAATCTCGTCGATGTCCAGCCCGTCGGAGAAGATCGCGAGCTTGTCCCGCGGGTCGCGCCCACGCTCCTGCCAGAACCGGATCGCCTCCTCGCCACCCTCGATCGGGTCCTTGGAATCGATGCGGATTCCGGTCCAGTCGCTGACCCAGTCGGGGGCGTTCGCCAGGAAGCCCGTCGTGCCGTAGGCGTCGGGCAGGGCCACGAGCAGGTTGCCGCCATAGTCCTCCTGCCAGTCGGACAGCACCGCGTAAGGGGCCTTGGCCAGGGCGGCATCGTCCTCGGCCAGCGCCGCGTAGACCATCGGCAGCTCGTGGGCGTTGGTGCCCACCGGCTCGACCTCCTGCCGGGCGGCGATCAGACAGTTCGAGGTGCCGAGGAACGCCCCGTCCAGCCCTTCGGCCATGGCCTGAACGCACCAATCCTGCCAGAGGAAGCCGTGGCGGCGCCGGGTGCCGAAGTCGGCCACCGACAGGTCCGGCAGCTTCTGCAGCCGCTGGATCTTCTCCCAGACCCGGGTCATGGCCCGGGCATAGAGCACCTGAAGCTCGAGCTTGCCCATGCCGCGCAGCACGGCCCGCGCCCGCAGCTCGTTGAGAATGGCCAGCGCCGGCACCTCCCACATCGTGGTCTCGACCCAGGGGCCGTGGAAGGTCAGCTCGTACTGGCCGTCATGGACGGCGAGTTCATATTCGGGGAGCTGGAAGTTCTCGAACCAGGATACGAATTCCGGCCCGAGGATCCGTCCCTGGCCGCGGAAAACGTTGCCGCGCAGCCACGTGACCTCGCCCTTGCTGAGGCGCAGCGTCCTGGCATGGTCGAGCTGCTCGCGCAGGCGTTCGGCATCGACCTCGTCGGCGATGCGGATCCGGCGCGTCCGGTTGGTGATGCCGAAGGTGGCGCGGATGTCCGGGTGCCGGCGCAGAATCGATTGCGCCATCAGCAGCTTGTAGAAATCCGTGTCCAGCAGCGACCGCACGATCGGATCGATGCGGAAGCTGTGATCGTAGACCCGCTTGGCCAGATCGAGCATTCTTTTGGGACTCTGCCGCGCCTTGCTGACGCAGAGCGCATGCCGGGCCCGGCCCCGTCAAGAAGACGGGCGGCCTCCGATGGAGACCGCCCGCAAAAACGCCGTGACCTGAAACCGGAAGCTCAGGCCAGATCGACCTTCTTGGTCTCGGTCTTCGGGCTCTCGCCGGTGAGCGAGGCCTTCACGTAGCCGTAGAGGTGCAGCATTGTGCTGTTGGGGCTGTCCCAGTACTCGCCCTTCTCCGGGTGGACGCGGATCAGCGCGACTTCCGGGTCGTCCTTGCCGTTCGGGAACCAGGTCTTCAGGCTCTCATTCCACTTTTCATTGATCTTCGCCTGATCGCGCACGATCTCGGCCTTGCCGGCCACCGAGACGTAGGTCTGGCTCGACGGGTCGGAATAGGCCAGGTTGACCTGGTTGTCCTTGCTGATCTCGGCCGTCTTGGGCGAGTGCAGCTTGGTGAAGAACCACAGGTCGCCGTTCTCGTCGGCGTCGTTGTTCCACATCGGGCGGCTGTTGAGCGTGCCGTCGGAATCGGCGGTGGTCATCATGGCGATCTTCACGTCCTTGATGAGCTCGAACAGCTTTTTCGCGCCCTCGTGGTCGCGGTGGTTGCCCTGATGCATGAACTTGGTCTCCTGATCGTCGGTTCGGGCGGTGAGTCCCGCGGGGCGCGAAGGCGCTTCCGGAGAGGTCCCCGCCTGAAGGCTGCCCCGACAACGGATCAATCTCCCGTTGGTTCAGCTTGCGCGTGCCGAGGCGGAGGTTCGGATGACGCGGTCACAGGCGAGGCGGCGGGCCGCCATGCCGCTGGCAATCGGTGCGCTCACCCTCTCGATCCTGCCGGCGTGGGCCGAGGTGCGGTTCGGCTCGGGCGTGCGCATCGGCGGCCACGACTTTTCCAATCGGCGCGCCGGCAGTGTCCATGTCGAGCGCGTGAAGCGGCTGCGCGGCCCCCTGGGCTGCCGGCACGTCCGCAACGGCATGTACCGCCGTGGCGATGGGAGCGTGGTGCGCGGCCCAATGGAGGAATGCAATCTGATCGCCAAGGCGCACTGAGAGATTGACCCGGCAGATCCGAACGCCGTCGGTCTGAAGCTGCCGAAGCCTTGGTACTGGCGCGGCTGGCGATCGCAGACCGGGGGTCTGGTGTTCTGGGCAGGCTTGGTTACATGCACTGGCATACCTGCTTGCCCGGTGGAGAACGATTTTGGCGATTACCCGCGACGACGTGCTGAAGGCGCTTGCCGACGTCACCGTCGATGCCGCCGGCACCACCCTGCCCGGTTCGGGGCGGCTCTCCCAGGTCGTGGTCGATCCGAACAGCCGCGTGATGTTCTCGATCCTGGTCGATGCCAGCGAGGCCGAGCGGTTCGAGCCGGTTCGGCGGCAGGCCGAGGGCCGCGTCCTGCAGATGCCGGGTGTCTCGGGCGTGTTCGCGAGCCTGACCTCCGAGCGGAATCAGAGCCATCCGGCTCAGAGCAGCGCCGCCCCGCGGCCCGTGACGCCACCGCCGGTCGCGCCGCCCCGGCCCGGCGCGCCGCCGAACCAGGGCCCGCAGATCGCGGGCGTGCGCCACATCGTGGCGGTCGCCTCCGGCAAGGGCGGTGTCGGCAAGTCCACCACCGCCTGCAACCTCGCCCTGGCGCTCCAGGCGCAGGGGCTGAAGGTCGGCCTCCTCGACGCCGATATCTACGGCCCGTCGGTGCCGAAGCTGTTCGGGCTCTCGGGTAAGCCGACCGTGGTCGACAACAAGGCCATGGAGCCGATGGTCGGCTACGGCCTCAAGGTCATGTCGATCGGCTTCCTGATCGAGCCCGAGACGGCGATGATCTGGCGCGGCCCGATGGTGCAGTCGGCGATCACCCAGATGCTGCGCGACGTGCTGTGGGGCGAACTCGACGTGCTGCTCGTCGACATGCCGCCCGGCACCGGCGACGCGCAGCTCACCATGGCCCAGGCGACGCCGCTCTCGGGCGCCGTCATCGTCTCGACGCCGCAGGATCTCGCGCTGATCGACGCGCGCCGCGGCGTGACCATGTTCAAGAAAGTCGCGGTGCCGATCCTCGGCGTGATCGAGAACATGGCGACCTTCGTCTGCCCGAATTGCGGCCACGCCTCGCACATCTTCGGGCATGGCGGCGCGCGGATCGAGGCGCAGCGCCTCGGCGTGCCGTTCCTCGGCGAGGTCCCGCTGGACATGGCGATCCGCGAAACCTCGGATAACGGCCAGCCGGTGGTGGCGACCGATCCGGACGGGCCGCACGCCAAGGTCTACCGGGACATCGCCGCCCAGCTCTGGGCGAACCTGTCTGGCGCGCCGGCCGGGCGGACGGCGCCGAAGATCGTGTTCGAGTAAGGCCATGACGTCGCCGCCGGTCCTGGGCCTGATCCTGGCCGGCGGGCAGGCGCGGCGGATGGGCGGGGGCGACAAGCCCCTGCTCCGGCTCGGCGGCCGGACCCTGCTGGAGCGGGTGGTCGAACGGCTCGGACCGCAATGCAGGGCCGGGCTGGCGCTGAGCGCCAACGGCGACCCGGCGCGGTTCGCCGGGTTTCCGGGGCCGATCCTGCCGGATCCGCTACCGGGCCAGCCGGGACCGCTGGCTGGGATTCTGGCAGGGCTGGAGTATGCCGCGGCTCACGGGATCGGGCGCGTGGTGAGCGTGTCGGGGGACGCGCCGTTCCTTCCGGACGATCTGGTGGCGCGGCTCCACGCTGTCGTGCTGGAAACCAGCATCGCCCTCGCGGCCTCGGGGGAGCGGCAGCACTTCACGATCGCGCTCTGGCCGACGGCCCTGCGCCATGCGCTTCGGGATTATCTCGAACGCGGAGAGCGGCGCGTCGGCGCCTTCATCGCGTCTCACGGGGCAGCGGTGGCGTCGTGGCCGGTAGAGCGGCTGGACCCGTTCCTCAATATCAACGCGCCGGAGGATCTGGCCGCAGCGGAAGTGCTCGACCAAGACTGATACAGTTCCGCCGTCATCACGAGCGAAGCGAAGTGACCCAGGGCAGCGGAACATTGGGATATGTCGCGCTGACTGGATTGCTTCGCTCCGCTCGCAAAGACGGCGGAGCCGAAGCCGTTTACCGTGGCCGGTCTCAGGCCTCCGCGACCGTCGCCTTCACGATCTTGTCCGGCGAGCGCGGCGGCTCGCCCTTGTTGATCGTGTCGACCACGTCCATGCCTTCCACGACCTTGCCCCACACCGTGTACTGCTTGTCGAGGAAGCGGGCGTCGTCGAAGCAGATGAAGAACTGCGAGTTCGCCGAGTGCGGGAAGTTGGTCCGCGCCATCGAGCAGGTGCCGCGCACATGCGGCTCGGCGTTGAACTCGGCCTTCAGGTCCGGCAGGTCGGAGCCGCCCGAGCCGGTGCCGGTCGGGTCGCCCGTCTGGGCCATGAACCCGTCGATCACCCGGTGGAACGGCACGCCGTCATAGAAGCCCTGGGCGGCGAGCGTCTTGATGCGCTCGACGTGGCCCGGGGCGAGGTCGGGGCGCAGCGCGATCACGACGCGGCCCTTGGTGGTCTCGAGCACGATGGTTTCGTTGTCGGCCATGTCTTTAGTCCTTCCGGTTGAGGGGAAAGTAGGGGCGCGCGCCGGATCCGGCCAGGACCCGAACGGGGTCGCCGGCGCTCAGGCCGGCGGGCGGTAGACGAAGCGCAGCGCCACCGGGCGGCCTGCAATGGCCCTGCCGAGGCCGGCCGTGATGTGGGCCGGGGTGCAGCGCGACAGGGCATCGAGCGTGCCACGCACGAGGGTTTTGCGCTGGTCGCCCGCAACGCCCGCCGCGTAGGTGATGCGTGGCGGGCCAATCAGGCTGCCGTCGCGCCGGAGAGCGAAGCGCGTGGTGATCTCGAAGTTGTCGGCCCCGGCGTTCGGGCGGCCGAGCCCCGCCGGCACCTGCCAGCAGGCGGCGAGCGCCGGGTAGAGCTCGGCCAGGGTGTCGGCCGGCCGCGTCGCCATGCGGGACACCGGCACCGCGATCGTGGCCCGCAGGGTCTGCGGCAGGCTCAGCGGGTAGCCGCCGCCGGGCTCGAAGGCGTAGCCGTAGAAGGGGCTCCCCTCGTAGGGCGCGGCGGCCGCCGGGCCCAAGCTCACGAGAAGGATCACGGCGGCGCGCCAGCCCGGCATACGGCCGCTACTTGCCCTTCTCGGCCAGCGTCATGCTGACGATCTTGTCGGGGTCCTGCACGGCGCCGCCCGGGGCGCCGGGGGCGGCCTTCTTGATCTTGTCGAGCACGTCGAGCCCGTCGGTGACGTTGCCCACGATCGTGTATTGGCCGTTCAGATTGGGCGCATCGGCGAGGCAGATGAAGAACTGCGAGTTGGCCGAGTTCGGGTCGGACGAGCGGGCCATGCCGACCGTGCCGCGGCGGAACTGGGCCGATTGCGAGAACTCGGCCGGGATGTTCGGCAGGCTGGAGCCGCCGGTGCCGTTGCCCTTCGGGTCGCCGGTCTGCGCCATGAAGCCGTCGATGACGCGGTGGAACTTCAGGCCGTTGTAGAAGCCCTGGGAGACCAGCGTTTTGATCTGCTTGACGTGCTTGGGCGCCAGATCCGGGCGCAGCTCGATGGTGATCCGCCCATCCTTGGTCTGGAGATAGACCGTGTTGGCGTCGGCAGCCCGGGCCGCCGTGGCGGTGCCGAGCGTGAGGGCGAGCGCGAGGAGGGCGTGGCGTCGGTTCATCGAAGTCCTTTCGGGTGATCAGGAATTGGCGGCGAAGCGCTGCCGCAGACGCGCGGCGACGGAAGCGGGCACGAAGGGCGAGACATCCCCGCCCATGCCGGCGATCTGGCGCACCAGCGTCGCGGTGATCGGGCGCGCCTGGATCGAGGCGGGCAGAAAGACGGTCTGCACCTCCGGCGCCATGGCGCCGTTCATGCCGGCGAGCTGCATCTCGTAGTCGAGATCGGTGCCGTCGCGCAGGCCGCGGATGAAGATCGCGGCGCCCCAGCGCCGGGCGGCCGAGACCGCGAGGTCGTCGAAGGTGACGATCTCCAGGGATGCCCCCTCCTCCGTGGCCACCGGCCCGCAGGTCTCGGCGAGGAGCGCCGCCCGCTCCTCGGCGGAGAACAGCGGCGCCTTGCCGGGATGGACGCCGATGGCGATCACGAGGCGGTCCACCAGCCGGCAGGCTTGGCGGACCACGTCGAGATGGCCGTTCGTGACCGGATCGAACGAGCCGGCGTAGAGGGCAGTGCGGGTCATCGCGACCCGACCTAGAGCATTTTCGCGCCGGACGGAACCTGCCGCGCCGGCGCGACGTGTCAGCCCTCGCTGCCGCCCTCCGGGACGTCGTCCGCAGTGCCCTCCGCGCCACCCTCGGCGGCGCCCTCGTCCTCGCCCTCGATGTGCTCCACCGAGACGACCTTTTCGTCCTTGGCGGTGTTGAACACCGTCACGCCCTGCGAGGCCCGGCCGACGATGCGGATGTCGTCCACCGGGACGCGGATCAGCTGGCCGCCATCGGTGACCAGCATGATCTGGTCCGAGGCCTCGACGGGGAAGGACGCCACGAGGCTGCCGTTGCGGGCATTGACCCGCATTGCCGTGATACCCTTTCCGCCGCGTCCCGAGGTCCTGTACTCGAACGAGGAGGAGCGCTTGCCGTAACCGCGCTCCGACAGGGTGAGCACGTATTGCTCGGCCGCCCCCATCTCGTTGTAGCGGTCGAGCGAGATCGCGGCCGCCTCGGTGCCGTCCTCGGCCTCAGCCTCGTTGTTCTCCTCGGCCTCGCCGGTCACGGCGCGGCGCATCTTGAGGTAGCCGGCCCGCTCCTCCGCGGTGGCATCGAAGGCGTTGAGGATGGTCATCGAGATGACCTTGTCGTCCTTGCCGAGCAGGATGCCGCGCACGCCGGTCGAATCGCGGCCCTTGAATACGCGCACATCCTCGACGGGGAAGCGGATGCACTGGCCCAGCGCCGTGGTCAGCAGCACGTTCTGGTCGGGCCGGCAAATCTCGACATGGACGATGTGGTCACCCGGATCGAGCTTCATGGCGATCTTGCCGTTGCGGTTCACCGTGGTGAAGTCCGACAGCTTGTTGCGCCGGACGTTACCGCTCGCAGTCGCGAACATCACGTCCAGCGTCTCCCAGGAGGCCTCGTCCTCCGGCAGCGGCATGATCGTGGTGATGCGCTCGGAGGTGTCCTGCAATTGCAGGATGTTGACCAGCGCCTTGCCGCGAGCGTTCGGGGCGGCCATCGGCAGGCGCCAGACCTTCTCCTTGTAGGCCTGACCTTGGCTGGAGAAGAACAGCACCGGCGTGTGGGTGTTGGCCACGAACAGGCGGGTGACGAAATCCTCGTCGCGGGTCGCCATGCCGGAGCGGCCCTTCCCGCCCCGGCGCTGGGCCCGGTAGGTCGAGAGCGGCACGCGCTTGACGTAGCCGGCATGCGACACGGTCACCACCATGTCCTCGCGGGCGATCAGATCCTCGTCCTCGACGCTGCCGTCGAAGTCGACGATCTCGGTCCGGCGCGGGGTCGCGAAAAGCTCGCGGACCTCGACGAGTTCCTGCTTCACGATGGTCTGGATGCGCACCCGCGAGCGCAGGATGTCGAGATAGTCGGCGATCTCGTCGGCCAGCGTCTTCAACTCGTCGCCGACCTCGTCGCGGCCCAGAGCCGTGAGGCGCTGCAGGCGCAGGTCGAGGATGGCGCGGGCCTGGGTCTCGGACAGGCGGTAGGTCCCGTCCTCGGCGACCCGGTGGCGCGGGTCGTCGACCAAGGCGATCAGCGGCGCGATGTCGTGGGCCGGCCAGTCGCGGGCCATCAGGGCCTCGCGGGCGGTGTTCGGGTCCGGCGAGGTCCGGATCAGGCGGATCACCTCGTCGATATTGGCGACCGCGATGGCGAGGCCGCACAAGACGTGGGCGCGCTCACGCGCCTTGCCGAGGAGGAACTTGGTCCGCCGGGAGACGACCTCCTCGCGGAAATCCACGAAGGCCTGGAGCAGGTCCTTCAGGTTCATCAGCTCGGGGCGGCCGCCGTTCAGCGCCACCATGTTGCAGCCGAAGGAGGATTGCAGCGGCGTGAACCGATAGAGCTGGTTCAGCACCACGTCCGCCATGGCGTCGCGCTTGATCTCGACGACGATGCGCATGCCCGTCCGGTCGGATTCGTCGCGCAGGTCGGAGATGCCCTCGACGCGCTTCTCCTTCACCAGCTCGGCGATCTTCTCGACGAGGGTCGCCTTGTTCACCTGATAGGGGATCTCGGTGAAGATCAGCGCCTCGCGCTCCTTGCGCAGCTCCTCGACATGCGACTTCGCGCGCAGGATCACCGAGCCGCGGCCCGTCGCGTAGGCTTGGCGCGTGCCGGCGCGGCCGAGGATCATGCCGCCGGTCGGGAAGTCCGGGCCGGGCACGATCTCGGTGAGCTGCTCGATGGTCAGACCCGGCTCGTCGATCAGCGCCACGCAGGCGTCGATCAGCTCGCCGAGATTGTGCGGCGGGATGTTGGTCGCCATGCCGACCGCGATGCCGCCGGCGCCGTTGACCAGAAGGTTCGGGAACCGGGCCGGCAGGACGGTCGGCTCCTCCCGCGATTCGTCGTAGTTCGGCTGGAAATCGACGGTGTTCTTGTCGATGTCGGAGAGCAGCGCCGTGGCGGGCTTGGCCAGCCGTGATTCGGTGTAGCGCATGGCGGCCGGCGGATCGCCGTCCACCGAGCCGAAATTGCCCTGCCCGTCGATGAGCATCAGGCGCATGGAGAAGTCCTGCGCCATCCGCACCAAGGCGTCGTAGATCGATTGGTCGCCGTGCGGGTGGTAGAGACCGATCACGTCGCCGACGATGCGCGCCGACTTGACGTATTTCCGCTCGGGCAGGTGCCCGGATTCGAAGGCTGAGTAGAGGATGCGCCGGTGCACCGGCTTGAGCCCGTCGCGCGCGTCGGGAAGCGCCCGGCTCACGATCACGCTCATGGCGTAATCGAGGTAGGAGCGGCGCATCTCGTCGGTGATGGAGACGGGGCGGATGTCGCTGGCGGGCGGGGCTGCGCCAGTCGGATCGTTCTCGGCCAAGTCGGTTTCCGTTCTGAAGCCCGGATGGGCGGTGCTCTCGGCCGCTCCGGGGTGGCGCGCGATGCGCCGGAACGGCCTCTCGGAAGAGCAGTGATATCAGACGGTTAAATAAGGTTTTCCGAGGCCGCCCGCAAGGTCGTCGGCAGGCCCGCGACCCGGCCGGAAAAGGCCGGGCCGCGGGCTGCTGGGCTCAGTAGAATGTCAGGTGGCGGTGGCCCACCGCGCGGCCCCGAAAGGCGTGGTGCCGGTAGCCGTGATGGCGGTGCCAGTGGTGCCGGCGCCAGTGGTGCCGGTGGTGCCAATGGTGGCGGCGGTGATGCCAGTGGCGCCGCCAATGATGGCGATGGTGCCAGTGCCGCCGGTAATGCCAGCGGGCGAGCTGTACCACTGGGGCGGGCGCCGCGGCCTCGGCGGTCGCCGGGACCGGTAGGGGCGCCGCGCGGGCGGGCGCGCCGGCAAGGCCGCCGATCAGCGCGGCCAGGAGGACCAGGATAGGCCAGGGTCGCATCGTCTCTCTCCCGTGGTGAGGCCCGGATGTGCCTGCGGATCCGGGTCGGCGCGCGACGCGCCACCGCCAAGAACGGCCAAGGTCGGCAAACGGTTCGATCCGTGGGACTGCGCAGACGCACCACCCTTGCTTGGGGTTAAGGAACGCCCAGTTTCCGGTAGACCCAGCCGGGCCGTTCCCGCCCCGATCCCCAGACGAGCCGCGTAAGATCCCCATGGCGTTCGCGTTGTCCGACTCTGTCCGCGCCCTCCTCCCGCGTCGCTTCCGCGACCGCCGCCCGCGGGTCGCCGTGGTCCGGCTCTCCGGCACGATCGGGGCGGTCTCGCCGATCCGCCCGGGGCTCTCGATCGGCGGCGTGGCGGGCAGCCTGGAGCGGGCCTTCGGGATGCCGGGCGTCAAGGCGGTGGCCCTCATCATCAACTCGCCGGGGGGCTCGCCCGCGCAGTCGCACCTGATCCACCGCCGAATCCGGGCGCTGGCTGAGGAGAAGCGCCTGCCGGTCCTCGCCTTCGTGGAGGATGTCGCGGCGTCCGGCGGCTACATGATCGCCTGCGCGGCCGATGAGATCGTCGCCGACCCGACCTCGATCGTCGGCTCGATTGGTGTGGTCTCGGCCGGGTTCGGCTTCCACGGCCTGCTGGAGAAGCTCGGCGTCGAGCGCCGTGTGCACACCCAGGGCGAGGCGAAGTCGATGCTCGACCCGTTCCGACCGGAGGATCCGGCGGATGTCGAGCGGCTGAAGCGCATTCAGGCCGACGTGCAGGACCTGTTCACGGGCCTTGTGACAGCGCGCCGCCCGACCCTGTCGAAGGGCGAGAACCTGTTCACCGGGGCGGTCTGGACCGGCCGGCAGGCGCTGCCCCTCGGCCTCGTCGATGCGCTGGGCGACGTGCGCACGGTGATGCGCGCCCGGTTCGGCGAGAAGGTCGATCTCAGGCTCGTCGCCGAGGCCCGGGGCGGGTTCCTGTCCCGCCTGCTGCGCCGGGGTGGTACGCCGGGGGGGATCAACGACCTCGCCGGGGGCGCGATGGCGGCCGTTGAGGAGCGCGCCGCCTTCGCCCGGTTCGGGCTCTGAGCGCGGGCTGTCGCTCTCAGGAAGGATGCGATTGCCCCGTTGCCCGACGGGTGGGCCTAGCAGATTTCCGTTTCCCTTGCCGGCGCTGAACGCTCTTGAAACAAAGCGCTTTTCCCTCCCCCTTGTGGGGAGGGGCCAGGGGTGGGGGTGGTTCAGGATCGAGCGTCAAGGTGCCTTCTGCTCTACCCCCACCTCCAACTCCTCCCCACAAGGGGGAGGAGAGCGCGTCGGCGCCGTTGTGTGAACATCGTAGCCGAGCGGGTGACGGGCAGGCCGATCTGCTGCCGCCCGCACCCAATCGACGTTGTGCGTCAGGCTGCCACCTGCGCCAGGAAGCGCTCGATCTCGCCCTCCAGCTCGGCCGCAACGGTATCGACCGTCTGAGCCGCCTCGGTGACGGTGGCAGCCATCCGGGCGGAGCGCCGGGCGGCGCCCGCCACCGTGGAGAGGCCGCTGGCGATCGCCTCCGTGGCGCCGGCCGTCTCGGCGACGTTGCGGGAGATCTCGGCGGTGGCCGCGCTCTGGGCGCTCACCGAGGCCGCGATGCCGCCCGTGGTCATGCTGACCGCGCGCATCCGCTCGCCCATCCGGCCGATCGCCGCCACGGTGGCCGCGGTGGAGGTCTGGACGCCGGCGATCTGGCCGGAGATCTCTTGGGTGGCCTTCGCGGTCTGCTCGGCCAGTGCCTTGACCTCGCTCGCCACCACCGCGAAGCCGCGGCCGGCGGTGCCCGCCCGGGCGGCCTCGATCGTCGCGTTGAGGGCCAGCAGGTTGGTCTGCTCGGCGATCTGGCGGATCAGCCCGACCACGGCGCCGATGCGGCCGGTGGCCTCGGCGAGGCCGCCGATCTCGGCATTCATCGCGTCCGAATCCGCGCTCGCGGTGGCGACCAGGGCTTCGGCCTGATTGAGCTGCCCGCCAATCTCGCTGATCGAGGCGGAGAGTTCCTCGGCCGCGCTCGCCACGGTCTGGACGCTGGCGGACGTCTCGTGCGAGCCCCGCTCGGTCTCGGCCACCGCGCCCTCGGCTTCGGCGGAGCTGGCCGCCATCTCGCCGGCCCGGTCGCGCATCGAGCCGGTGCTGGCGGTGAGCGCACCCTTCAGCACGCCGACCTGCCCGCGGAACGCCTCGATGGCGCGGTCGAGATTGGCGCGCCGCTGCGCCTCGCCGGCGGCGCCGGCGCTCTGCAGGCCTTCGAGCTCCCGCGTCCGCAGGCCGGCTCCGCGCAGCACCTCGACCGACCGGGCCACTGCGCCGATCTCGTCGCCGCGCCCGGCATGGGGGATCGGCGTCTCCAGATCGCCCGCTGCCAGCCCCTCGATCCGGGTCGCGATCGTCGCGAAGGGGCGGAACAGGCGCGCCGCCGCGAAGCCCACCAGGGCGCAGGCCAGCGCCGCGATGACCAGAGCCGCGATGCCGAGGCTCGTCATGGTCTGCGCGTGGGCGTCGAAATACATCTCGATCGGCAGGCCGACGAACAGGAGGCCGTTCACCGTGCCGGCCGCGTCGAAGGTCGGCTGGTAGACCGTGTAGTAGCGGCGGCCGAACAGCATGGCCGGACCCTCGTAGGTCTTGCCGGCGCGCACGACGGCCTGGGCGGGGCTGTCGGGGGCGAGCGCCGTGCCGACCGCGCGGGCGCCGTCCTCGCGGCGCACCGTCGTCTGGCGGCGCACGAAGCTGTCGGTCGCGGGTTCGAAGCTGAAGACCGTCGCCATGCCGCCGGTATACGCCACGGCGTTGTCCACCACGGCGGCATCCGTGAAGCCCGAGAGGCTCGGCGTCGCGACCTTGGCGACCCGGGTGTCCGCGAGTTCCGTGGTCGCGCCCGGCAGCCGCTCGGCCAGGACCAGGGCGAGCGTCCGCAGGTTGCGCTCGCCGTTGGCGCGCTGGCGATCCTCCATCTGCGACCACGTCTGCCGCGAGACGGTGATCGAGATCGCGCCCGCGGTGATAGACACCGCGAGCATCGCCAAGAGGATCACCTTCGTGGACAGGGACATCGCGCGTAGCGAGACGAGTCGGCGAAGCATGTGCTGGTATCCGCGTTTAAAGTCGCGCGGACACTGTAACGTTTATTTGAACGGAGTCTTAAATTTCGCATTTAAGGTGCAATGTCGTTGCCGGGTTCAACCCTGCCCTGCACGGCGTGCGGAGACCCGGGCGAGCGCCGCGAGATCCTTCTCGCCGTCGCCGTGGCTGATCGCCTCGATCAGGCTGTCGCGCAGGACGCTGGCGAACGGCATCGGCACGCCCGCGCCCTCGGCCGCCTGGAGGGCGAGCCGCACGTCCTTGGCGCCGAGCTTGAGGATGAAGCCCGGCGGCTCGTAGCGGTTCTGGGCGATCGACGCGCCGTAGCCCTTGTAGACCGGCGAGGCGAACAGGGTGTTGGTCATCAGGTCGAGGAAGTCGGCGCCCGGCACCCCGTGGCCCTCGGTCAGGCTGCAAGCCTCCGCCATGGCCTCGATCGCCGAGATCAGCATGAAGTTGCCGGCGAGCTTGACGGCGTTCGCCCGCACCGGATCGTCGCCGAACCGCCAGGTCTTGGCGCCCATGGCGTCGAGCAGCGGAGCGGCGCGGTCGATCAGGTCCGACGCGCCGGCCGCCACGATGTTGAGCTTGCCGGCCTCCGCCACGTCCGGCCGGCCGAAGACCGGCGCCGAGATGTAGGGGACGCCCGCCCGATCGTGCACCGCAGCGAGCTGCTTGGCGAGCGCCACCGAGATCGTGCTCATGCCGATATGCACGCCCGGGCGCTCCGGCCGGTCGAGCAGGCCGCCGGCCACGATCACGGCCTCGAGCGCCGCGTCGTCGGCCAGCATGGTGATGACGGCGTCGCCCGCAAAGGCCTCCGCGGCGCTACCCACCGGCGTCACTCCCGCAATGCCCTTCGCGGCCTCCGGCGACCGGTTCCAGGCCCGGACCGTGTGCCCGGCCCTTGCGAGACTGGCCGCCATGGCCCGCCCCATCCGCCCCAGTCCGATGAATCCGACGTTCATGGCGTGCTCCTTGATCCGGTCTGCCGCCTGACCAACCGGAGAACCCGGTCGGGCGGTCCGCGGCGCCTGCCGGGATTTGCGTCGATCGCCCGTCGTGGCAAGCTCCACCGATGCTGCGGAATTGCATCACGGATATTCCCGGCCTGCGGGTCGGCCACGCGAGCGATCTGCGGATCGCCAGCGGCGTCACCGCGATCCTGTTCGACGCGCCGGTGATCGCCTCCGTAGACGTGCGCGGCGGCGGGCCGGGGACCCGGGAGACCGACCTGCTCGATCCCGAGCGCACCGTGGAGCGGATCGATGCTCTGGTGTTGTCCGGGGGCTCGGCCTTCGGACTCGACGTGGCGGCGGGCGTGACGGCGTGGCTCGCCGAGGCCGGGCGCGGCTTCCCGGTCGGCGGGATGCGGGTGCCGATCGTGCCCGGGGCGATCCTGTTCGACCTGCTCAACGGCGGCGACAAGGAATGGGGCCGCTACCCGCCCTATCGCGAACTCGGCTTCCAGGCCGCCGCGGCGGCGGCCGAGGCCTTCGAGCTGGGCTCCGTGGGGGCCGGGACCGGCGCGCGCACCGGGCGTCTGAAGGGTGGGATCGGCTCGGCCTCGGCGCTCGTCGCGGGCACGGGCTTCCGGGTCGGTGCGCTCGTGGCGGTGAACGCCTTCGGCAACGCGACGATCGGAGACGGGCCGCATTTCTGGGCCGCGCCCTTCGAGGCGGGCGACGAGTTCGGCGGCCTGGGCTCGCCGGCCCGGGTACCAACCGACGCCCTCGCCTTTCCGGCCCGGGCGCTGCCGGGCGCCGCGACGACGCTCGCCGTGGTGGCGACCGACGCAGGCCTGACCAAGGCGCAGTGCCGCCGCCTCGCGGTGGCGGCCCAGGACGGCCTCGCCCGCGCCCTCGTGCCGGCGCATACCCCCCTCGACGGCGATCTGGTGTTTGCCGCGGCCACCGGCGCCGTGCCGCTGGCCGATCCGGTGGTGGAAATGGCGCGCCTGGGCGATGCCGCCGCGCAGGTGCTGGCCCGGGCGGTGGCGCGGGGGGTGTTTTCGGCGCGAAGCCTGCCGGGGCAGGCGGTGGCGGCGCCTCTCTCGTGGACGGGCTTGCCGCCGGCTTGGGGTGATGTGTTTCGAGGGGCTTAGGGGCCGGGGCTTGATGCCGTCCTCGCCGTCATCACGAGCGAAGCGAAGTGACCCAGGGCAGCGCGACCTCGGAGGGCGTGGTGCGACACTGGGTTGCTTCGCTCCGCTCGCAAAGACGGCGGCTCACACCTCGCCGCGCGCATCCTCGATCAGCTGCGCCAAGCCGGCATCGACTTCGTCGGCCAGCATTGTCCGCTCCGCGTCGGTGAGATCCTTCGCCCAGGCGCCACTCCCAAAACCCTCCGTGCAGCGCGCCCGCTCGGAGGCGATGTAGGCCTCGGTCTCTTCGGGCCGCGTCTTCATGGCGTGGACCATGCCGAACCACGCCGCACGCTCCACCACGGCGAGCCGCGCCCGCAGGCGGATCGCCACCGCCTTGTCGGGATCGATTCCCTCATCGCTCATGGCCTGTCCCCCGTCTCCTGCTCGGCGAGCCGCGCGATCAGGCCCTGGAGTTGTCCCGGCACCGGCTCGCTCGCCGAACGCGCGTAGAGCACCCGCAGTTGCCGGCCGATCTCCGCGAGGCTCATCGAGCCCTTGGCGATCACCCGGTCGGCCTGCCGGGTCAGGCTCTCCTTCTCGGCATGGGTGATCTCCTTGGCGGTGAGCACCACCACCGGCACGTCGCCGTCGGGCCGGGCGCGCAGGGCCCGCAGGAAGCCGAACCCGTCCATCTCGGGCATCATCAGGTCGAGGAGGATCAGGCTCGGCCGCGCTTCGTTCACCCGCTCCAGGGCGATCCGGCCGTTCTCCGCCTCGTCGACGATCCAGCCCTCGCGGCCGAGCGACCGGCGCAGGCGCTCGCGGGCATCCGCGTCGTCGTCGACCACGAGGATGCGGGCTTCGTTCGGCGCCTCAGGCCGGTAGCGCTCCATCATACCCTTGAGCCGGTCCCAGTCGATCGGCTTGACGAAATAGTCGGTCGCGCCGAGCGCCTGGCCGAGGCCCTGCTCGGCCACCACCGAGGTCATGATGACCGGCGTCCCGGCGAGGTCGGGGTCGTTGCGGACCGCGTGCAGCACCGCCCAGCCGTCCATGCGCGGCATCTCGACGTCGAGCAGGATCGCCCGGGGCTTGAGCGCCCGGGCGAGCGTCAGGCCGGCGCGGCCATCGTTGGCGCTGCGCACGTGGAACCCCTCGCGCTCCAGGAAACGCTGGAGCAGCTCCCGGGCGGCCGGATCGTCGTCGACCAGCAGGACCGTCTCGTGCTGCTCGTGCGGCTCCACCGCGTGGGCCTCGGCCTCGGCGGGCGGTGCGTCCTCGGGCGCCAGCGTCGCGGGCAGGCGGATCGTGAAGGTCGAGCCCGCCCCTGGATTGCTGGTGACGCCGATGTCGCCGCCCATCGTCCGGCAGAAGGCGCGGGTGATGGCGAGCCCGAGGCCCGTGCCGCCGAACTGGCGTGTGGTGGAGTCGTCGGCCTGCACGAAGCGCTCGAACAGGCGCCCGATCTGCTCCTCGCTCATGCCGATGCCGGTATCCGCGATGGCGAAGGACAGCCAATCGGCCCCCGCCTCCCGGTGCCGCTGCACCGTCAGCGTGATGGTGCCCTTCTCGGTGAACTTGGCGGCGTTGCCGATCAGGTTCAGCAGGCACTGGCGGATCTTGGTCTGATCCTGGTGCATCGACCCGAGATCGGCCCCGTCCGTGTCGAGGACGAAGCGGTTGCCCTTCTTCTCCACCAGGGAGCCGGTGGCGTCGGACACGTCCTGCAGCAGATCGGTGACGGCAAAGGTCTCGGCCGAGGCGGTCATGCGGCCGGCCTCGATCTTCGAGATGTCGAGCACGTCGTTGATCAGCGACAGGAGGTGGCGCGCCGCCGCCTCGATCTTGCGCAGGTCCGGCAGGAGGGCGGCCTGGCCGATATCCTCCAGCTCCTCGCCGAGCATCTCGGAATAGCCGATCACCGCCGAGAGGGGCGTGCGCAGCTCGTGGCTCATGTTGGCGATGAACTGGCTCTTGGCGCGGTTGGCGGCCTCGGCGGCTTGGCGCGCCCGCTCCACCGCCTCCTCGGCCTCCTTGCGCTCGGTGACGTCGACGCAGGTGCCGACCCATTCCCGCAGGCTGCCGTCCTCGGCCAGCACCGGCACGCCGCGGACCTCCATGGCGCGCCAGACCCCGTCGTGGCGGCGCAGGCGGTACTCGATCTCGTAGGTCTTGCGCGCCTCCACGCAGGCCGCCCAGGCATCAGCGGCTTGCCCGCGGTCGTCGGGGTGGACCGCGTCGAGCCAGCCCCAGCCCTGATAGGCCTCCTCGGTCTGGCCCGTGTAGATGCTCCAGCGGACCTGCGGCGGGGTCAGCTCGCCCGCGGCGTTGGTGTTCCAGATCACGGCCGCGGAAGCGTCGACGAGTGCCCGAAATCGCTGCTCGGAATGGCGCAGGCGCTCCTCGATGGCGCGGCGACCGGAGATATCCGTGTTGGTCCCATACCAGCGCAGGACCCGCCCGGATTCATCCCGGTGCGGCCGCGCCTTGGAGAGGAACCAGCGGTAGACCCCGTCCCGGCCGCGCAGCGGGAACGTATCCTCCCAGGAGCTTCCGAGGGCGATGGCGGCCTGATAGCGTTCCGTCACCGCCGCGACGTGATCCGGATGGTGGACGGTGCGCCAGCCCCAGCCACGCATCTCCTCGAGCGAGGTGCCGGTGTAGTCATACCAGCGCTGGTTGTACCAGATGATGGTGCCGTCGGCCTCGGCGATCCAGGCGAGCTGCGGCAGCGTCTCGGCGAGAATCCGGTAGTCGGCATCCGTTACGGCCGCGGCGCCGCCCTCTGTCTCGCTCATCGCTCGCTCATCGGCTGCGCATCATTCCTGATCCGGCCCCGGCTGGCCCGTACCAGTATGCCTTATACACGCATCGCGCCCGGATCCGACCGCGCCGGCGCGGGGACCGGGGTGCGCCGGCCCCGGAGGGCATCGACGGTGTAGAGGGCGAGCGCCACCCAGATCAGGGCGAGCATCAGGGCCCGGTGCGGCTCCACCCGCTCGCCATAGGCCAGCACGCTGAGGCCGAGCAGGCAGGTCGGGGCGACGTATTGCAGCAGGCCCAGCGTGGTCAGGCGCAGCCGCACCGCCGCGGCGGCGAACCAGATCAGCGGCAGGGCTGTCGTGAGGCCGGTCAGCATCAGCAGCGCGCGGCTCGCAGGCTCTGCGGGCAGGAACGGCTCGGGCGTGAGGACGAGCCACGCGATCGCCGCCGGCAGGAGCAGCAGCGTCTCGGCCAGGAAGCCGACCAGCGCGTCGACCCCGACGATTTTGCGGACGAGGCCGTAGAGCGCGAAGCTCACCGCCAGCGACAGGGACATCAACGGCAGCTCGCCGGCCCAGATCACCGCGACCCCGACACCCACCGCCGCGACCACGACGGCCGCCGCCTGCAGCGGCCGCAGGCGCTCGCCGAGCGCCACCCG
Source organism: Methylobacterium phyllostachyos (assembly GCF_900103445.1). Lineage (GTDB taxonomy): Bacteria > Pseudomonadota > Alphaproteobacteria > Rhizobiales > Beijerinckiaceae > Methylobacterium > Methylobacterium phyllostachyos. The sequence continues at coordinate 311,276 of NZ_FNHS01000005.1, forward strand.
CCCGAGCGCCACGCTGACCAGCGGATTGATGTAATAGCCGAGGCTCGCGTCGAGCAGGTGCCCGCTGCTGACCGCATAGAGGTAGAGCAGCCAGTTCACGCCGATCATCGCGGCCGAGAGCGCCAGCATGGCATGCCGCGGGCGCAGGGGCCGCGGCAGAACGAGGCGATGGCGCGCCGCCAGGACCAGGGCCAGGGTCCCGGCGAACAGGCTCGACCAGACGATGCGCTCGGCCAGGATGTGGTTCGGGCTGTAGGCTCCGAGCAGACGGAAATGGACCGGGACCAGCAGGCCCCAGCTCAGATAGGCGGCGAGCGCGTAGACGAGGCCCACGGGTTCCTCCCGATCGGCCCGGACGGCCGGGCGGTGCCGGGGCTGTACGCCCGGCAGCCCGCCTGGGACAGGGGGAAGGACGCAGGGCCGACCTCCCCTGTCCCGGTCCCGCTTCGGTCAGGCGGCGCGGATCGTCGCCAGGAAGCGCTCGACCTCGCCGCTGAGCAGCTCGGATTGCCGCGACAGGTCCGACGCGGCGCCGAGGACGTGGTCCGCCGCCCGGCCCGTCTCCGTGGCCGCCGAGGCCACGCCGGCGATGTTGCTGGTCACCTCGCCGGTGCCCTGCGCCGCCTGACCGACGTTGCGGACGATCTCCTGCGTGGCCGCGCTCTGCTCCTCCACCGCGGCCGCGATCGACGTCGCGACCGCTTCGATCTCCCGGATGCGGTCGGTGATCCCGCCGATGACCGAGACGGCCGAGCCAGTCGATTTCTGGATCTGGCTGATCTGGCCGGCAATCTCCTCGGTCGCCCGGGCGGTCTGGTCGGCCAGCTCCTTGACCTCGGCGGCGACCACCGCGAAGCCCCGCCCGGCCTCCCCGGCCCGCGCCGCCTCGATGGTCGCGTTGAGCGCCAGCAGGTTGGTCTGAGCTGCGATGTCGGTGATCAGCCGCACCACGTCGCCGACCTTGGCGGCGGCGGCGCTGAGGTCCCGCACCAGTGTGGCCGTCTGGCTGGCCTCGGACACGGCGCCCTGGGCAAGCTTGGCCGAGCCATCCGCCTGCCGGCCGATCTCCTGCACCGACGAGCCCAGTTCCTCGGCCGCGCTCGCTACCGTGTTGACGTTCGAGGCGGCCTGCTCGGCGGCAGCCGCCACGGTCGTGGACTGGCTGGCCGTCTGTGTTGCCGTCGCCGTCATGGTCTGCGCGGTGGTCTGCAGCTCGGTCGCCGCAGCGGAGACCAAGTTGATGATCCGGCCGACCGTGCCCTGGAATCCGTCGGCGAGTTCCAGCATGGCCCGGCGGCGCGCCTCCGTGGCTGCCTCTTCGGCCCTGCGCTGGCTCTGGGCCTGCTCGGCGGCGTTCCGGGCGACCAGGGCCTTGATGCCCTCGACGGCCCGGCCGATCAGGCCGATCTCGTCGCCGCGTCGGGCCTCGGTGATCTCCGCGTCGATCGCCCCGTCGGCCATGCGCTGCAGTTTGGCCGCCAGCCGGCGGATCGGGCGCGTGACGCCGAAGATCACGACCACGAAGCCCGCGGCCACGCCGACAGCGATGCCGGTGAGCGAGACGGCCAGCAGCAGCGAGCGCGTGGCGTTGACCTCCACGGTCAAGTCGTCCGACCGCTTCTGGAGCGAGGCTTCCATGTCGTCCACGAGCATGTGGGCGGCCTTGGTCACCTGATTCTGGTCGCCGTTCGCGATCCGGCGCGCCAGGGACAGGGCTTCGTCCGCCTTACCCGCGTCGGCCAGATCGCGCAGGTCGCGGATCGCCCGCATAGAGGCGTCGAAATAACTGGCGATCTGATCGATGCGCTCCCGGAAGTTCGGCGCCTCCCGCCGGGCGCCGTCGATCAGCGTCGACGCCTCGGCCGCGAGGGTGTCGAGATGGCGGCCGATGCTTGTCCCTTCGGCGGTGCCGGCCTCCGTCGCAGTGCGCAGGGCGGTGTAGCCGAGCTGCGCCACGATGCGGTTCAGGCGGGCGACCTTCACGACCGCCTTCGATTCCTTGTCGAGCAAGATCGTGTAGGCCCCGTCGATGCCGGCGATTTTATTGGATGTGTACAGGGCGCATCCCAAGAAAATGGCACCCATCAAAGCAATGACCGTCAGCAGCTTCGACAGAATATTTACCTTGATCGTTAAGTTCATGATGGTTCCTTCGACGCGGCCTTGGTCTGGCTGCGTCAAATTATGTCAGCTCCAAACAGAGACAAGCGATAGTGTTGATTTTTTGCGTGATGATCAAATAACTAAAGATTGTTCTGTAGGCGATATGCGAAGATGCATATGCAGGATTTGAATTCTAAATTGGATATGATTTCGGACAAAGAAAAATCTTTCGATGCCAATCATGAGGCCTTTTGGCCGCACGATCCGGCGCCCTCGAGTGGCCGAGCTCACGCCGCCCGGATCGTGGCGAGAAAGCGCCGGACCTCGCCGCCGAGTTCCTCCGACTGGCGCGCCAGAGCGGAGGCGGCGGCCAGAACCTGACCGGCGGCGGCGCCGGTCGCCTCCGAGGCCTCGGCCACGCCCGCCATGTTGGCGGTGACCTCTCTGGTCCCAGTCGCGGCCTGCGCGACGTTGCGGACGATTTCTTGGGTGGCCGCCCCCTGCTGCTCCACCGCCGCCGCGATCGAGGTGGCCACCGTGTCGATCTCGCGGATCCGCGCCGCGATCGTGGCGATCACCGACACCGCCTGTCCGGTCGCCCCCTGGATGTGGCCGATCTGATCCGAGATTTCTCCCGTCGCCTGGGCTGCCTGCCCGGCGAGTTCCTTGACCTCCCCAGCCACGACGGCGAAGCCACGGCCTGCCTCGCCGGCCCGGGCGGCCTCGATCGTGGCGTTGAGCGCCAGCAGGTTGGTCTGGCTCGCGATGGTGGCGATCATTTCGACGACGGCGCCCACCTTGCCGGCGGCGGCGCTGAGATCCTGCACCAGGGCGGCGGTCCGGTCGGCCTCCGAGACGGCGTTCTGCGCCAGCGTGGCCGAGCCGCTGACCTGCCGGCCGATCTCAAGGACCGACGAGCCCAGCTCCTCGGCCGCGCTCGCCACCGTGTTGACATTGGCGGCCGCCTCCTCGGCGGCGGTCGCCACAGCGGTCGAGCGGTCGGCGGTGCGCGCGGCCGTGTCGGTCATGGTCTGGGCGGTGGCCTGCAGCGTGGCGACCGAAGCGGAGACGAGGCCGATGATCCGGCCCACCGTGTCCTCGAAGCCGTCGGCGAAGGCCATCAGCGTGCGGCTGCGATCGGCGGCGACGGCCTCGTCGGTCCGCCGCTTGCTGTCCGCCTGCTCGGCGGCCCTGCGGGCGACCAGGGCCTTGATGGCCTCCACGGCCTTGCCGATGGCGCCGATCTCGTCCCGGCGCCGCGCCTCCCGAACCTCCGCGCTCAGCTCTCCCTGCGACATGGCCTTCAGGGCCACCGTCAACCTGCCGAGCGGGCGCGTGACGCCAAAACTCACGATCAGCAGGCCGACCAGGATGCTGGCCGCGATGCCCGCCGCCGACAGGCCGATCACCCAGACCAAGGTCGTCCGGGTCTCCGTCCCCAGCGCCGCGGAGCCGTCACGGATCGCCGCGCCGAGGTCGTCCGCGAAGGCGTCGAGTTCCGCAAACAGCGTCTTCTGGAGGGGATCCACCTTCTTGTGGGCAAGGGTCAGGGCCTGGGCGCTCATGCCCTTCTTGGTCATGGCGCACATCTCGCCGGTGAGATGGGCGTAGGTGTCCAGTAGACCGGCGATCCGGTCGATCCGGTCGTGGAAGGCCGGCGCGTTCCGGCGCACGCCGCCGAGGAGCTTCGAGGCCTCGGCCGGAAGCGGTTCGAAGGCGCTGCCCACCCGGTCCGACTCGTCCGGATCGGCCTCGCCGAGGGCGCGAAAGGCCACGTAGCTCATCTGATAGACGACGCGGCCGAGACGCGCCGCCATCGTGGCGGCCGTGGCGTCGTTGTCGAGATAGGCGCTGTAGGTCGCATCGACCACGATCATGCGCTTGGAGATATACCATAAATACCCGACTGAATTTGCTGCGATAAAAGCGAATGCAAAAGCAATCTTCAAGGAAATTCGAGTCTTAACGAAACGGCTCACGACTTTGGCTCCTGACGAAGCGCAGCATAGGTCTGAAATTTCCGCAACTCAATAATAAATCTGCGTGGTTGGGCGCTGATCAGCGTCGGCGAATTTTTGCCGATGGATGTGACAGTTCTGAATGCTAATGGAGTCGGTAGTAGAACTTCTGCGCGGTATTTCTGCCCTGAGCGGCGGTAAGAATTACGGGTGGACAAACTGTTCCGGACGCCCGAGTTGGGCGGAGGCTCCCGGTGCGGCCATGAGGCACGACGGTGACGCCGCCACCGCCAAGGTCCCGCCCGCCTTCATCTCCGCCGCCGTGTGCAGATCCAGGCTGCCTGCCCGCGGGCATCTACGCCGGTATGCCGGTGTTCACCCCCGGCCAGGAACTGCCAATCGGACGCGGCGGCCGCGTGCGCGCTGGCGACCCTGCCGGCCTTCTGGGGACCGGGTCTGCTGTCGGGATGCCGTTCCCCGTCAAGGCCCCCCGGGATGGATCCGCCCCCTGGCCTGCGCGGGGGGGGGGGGCGGCCCCGGCCCAGGCGTCACGCCTCGGCTTCGATCCCTGCCGCTCCGCGTCGATGCAAGCCACAAGACACGGCTTGGACCGCCGTAAGCGTCTGCCGTGCGGGAGAGGGGCGCGGGGTGCGCAACGGATCCGGCCGCGTCGCGATTCCGCCCGGACGCGTCCGCTGCGGTTCCCCGAAGGCGGCCTCTGAACCGGCGCTTGAGAACAGTCCCGATGCTGTAGGCCCGGTTTTGCGAAGGCTTACCGGCCCGGCAGGATCGGGTCGCCGCGCATGAGGGCGTGGAGCCGCTCGGTGTCGAACCCGTTCGGGATGCTGGGCGCGGCCGGCTTCGGCGCCGGCGCGGCTTTCATCGGCGCCGGAATCGATCCGGTTGCGGAGGGCTCCGCCTGGGCGGCGCGGACCACCGGGGTGGGCGCCAGATGGGCGAGCCGGTCGGCACTGACGAACACCACCGTCGCCGTGGAGGCGAGGACGAGGGCGGCGCCGAGGAGAGAACGCAGGATACGCACGCGACGACCCGGGACGCGACTTGAGACGGCAACAGATTTACGACGCGGCCGTTAACGAAGCCCCACCCCAAGGCTTCAACCCCAAATCTTCGGGAGGCGATATTGACCAACGTCCAGGCCACCGCGAGCGACAGCCCGTTCATCCAGGGCCGCAATGCCCGCCTCTACGGCAAGCCCGTGACCGCGTGTCCCTATCCGGAGGGCTCCGAGGAACGCGCCGCCTGGATGGAGGCGTATGAGGAAGCCGTGAATTCGGATCCGCCCGAGAAGCCGTGATCCCGGGGAAACGAAGGCGTCCGGGGCTTTGGGACTGGAGGCTTCGCTTGACCTTGCCGGGCGGGCGGCGCTTCGTGCGGTGCAGCGCAGCCCGGTCCCCGAGTTCCGATGTCCCTGAAGCCCTCGCCCGAGTCCGAAAAGAGTTTCGCCCCCGCGACACGCCTTGTCCATGCGGGCCGCGACCCGGGCGCGCAGCACGGCTTCGTCAACACGCCGATCTATCGCGGCTCCACGGTCCTCTACCCGACCTACGACGCCATCAAGCACCGGCGCGGGCGCTACAATTACGGCACCTCGGCGACGCCCACCATGGACGCGCTCACCGAGGCCTGGACCGAACTCGCGGGCGCCGCCGGCACGGTGGTGACGCCCTCCGGTCTGGCGGCACTCACCGTCGCGCTGATGGCCGCGGTCTCGGCGGGGGATCACCTCCTCGTCACCGATTCCGCCTACCGGCCGACCCGCCAGTTCTGCGACGGCGTGCTGGCCCGGTTCGGCGTGGAGGTCACCTATTACGATCCCACCATCGGGGCTGGCATCGCCGCGCTGATGCGGCCGAACACGAAGGCCGTTCTGGTCGAGGCGCCCGGCTCGCAGAGCTTCGAGATGCAGGACATCCCGGCCATCGCCGCGGAGGCGCATGCCCGCGACGCCTGCGTGATCATGGACAACACCTGGGCGACGCCGCTGCTGTTCCCACCGCACGAGCGCGGCGTCGACATCGCGGTCGAGGCCGGGACCAAGTATCTCAGCGGCGGCTCGGACCTGCTGATCGGCCTGACCTCGGCCAACGCCCGCTACTACCCGGCCGTGCGGCGCACCTTCGACCATTTCGCCATGTGCGCGGGTGCGGAGGACATCTTCCTGGCACTGCGCGGCATGCGCACCATGAACCTGCGCCTGCGCGAGCATGGCCGCGCCGGGCTGGAGATGGCCCGGTGGTTCCAGGCCCGGCCCGAGGTGCTGCGGGTGCTCCATCCCGGTCTGCCGGAGGATCCCGGCCACGCCATCTGGAAGCGCGACTTCTCCGGCGCCTCCGGGCTGTTCGGGGTGATCCTGAAGCCGGTGCCGGAGGCAGCGGTCGCCGCCATGCTGGACGGGCTGCAGCTGTTCGGAATAGGCTTCTCCTGGGGCGGCTTCGAGAGCCTCGTGATCCCGTTCGATTGCGCCGGCTACCGCACCGCCACGCAATGGGCGCCGGGCGGCCCGGCCCTGCGCTTCCATATCGGGCTGGAGGACGTCGAAGACCTCAAGGCCGACCTCGACGCCGGCTTCGCGCGCCTGCGGGCCGCTACGTGAACGCGCCGACCCGGCGCCGCCTGATCCAGGGCGCCGGCGCCCTCGGAGTCGCGAAGGCCCTGCCGGCCCTGGCCGGGGAAGCCAACGTGACCGGGCGGCTCGCCCGCTACATGGCATCCGCCCGGGAACAGGCTCTCCCGCCGGAGGTGCTGATCGCCTGCAAGCACCGGATCCTCGACACCTTCGCCGCCATGGTGTCGGGCGCCCGTATGCAGCCCGGCGCGATGGCGCTGACTTACGTCAAAGGTCTCGGCGGCACCGAGCAGGCGGGGGTCGTCGCCTCCGGCTTCCGGACCACGACGGTCAACGCCGCCCTCGCCAACGCCATGTGCGCCCATGCCGACGAGACCGACGATTTCGAGCCGGTGACCAAGGCCCATCCCGGCTGTGCCACCGTGCCGGCCGCCCTGGCGCTCGCCGAGCTGCACGGCAATTCCGGACCCGAATTCGTCCGCGCTGTGGCGTTGGGCTACGACCTCTGCTGCCGGCTGCTGCTGGCGCTCGGGCCCGATCAGGTGCGCGGCACGCACCGGAGCGCGGAGGGGACCAGCTCGACCTTCGGGGCGCTGGGCGCTGCCGCGTCGCTCGCCCGCCTCGACGAGCGCGGCATGCGCTTCGCGCTGTCCTACGCGGCCCAGCAGGTCTCCGGCCTGTGGAGCTGGGTGCGCGATCACGACCATGTCGAGAAGGCCTTCGACTTCGCCGGCATGGGCGCGCGCAACGGTGTCACGGCGGTCGGCATGGTCGAGGCCGGGCTGACGGGCGTGGCCGACGTGCTCGACGGACGCCACAACCTGCTGAACGCCCTCTCGACCGCACCGAAGCCGGACGCGATGCTGGACGGGCTGGGCAGCCGCTTCTTCGTCACCGAGACGGCGATCAAGACCTACTCGGTCGGCTACCCGATCCAGTCGCCGCTCGACGCGACGCTGAGCTTGCGCCGGCAATACGGCCTGACGCCGGAGACTGTGCGCCACATCCTGGTGAAGGTGCCGACCGACGCGGTGGGCATCGTCGGGTCGAGCGCCATGCCGGATGTCAGCTGCCAGCACCTCGTGGCGTTGGCGCTGGTGAAGGGCGCGGTCTCCTTCGCCGACAGCCACGATGCCGGCCTGATGCACGATCCCGTGATCGCGGCGGAACGCGCCAAGGTCGAGCTCGCGGGGGATCCGGCCCTGATGGACCCGGCTGCCCCGCGTGGTGCGATCGTGACGATCACGCTGGCGGATGGCCGGATCGTCGAGCACCACACCCGGCACCCGCCTGGCACGAAGGAGAACCCGCTGAACACGGAGGCGGTCAACGCCAAGGCGTGGGACCTGATGGCGCCGGTTCTCGGGCCGGACAAGGCCGATCGGCTGATCGCGCGGGTCAACGCGCTGGAAGGGGTGGCCGACATGCGGGAGCTGCGGGAGCTGCTGGTCGCTTGAATGTGCCGCCGCTGCGTGGCGCGTCTCGCGCTGGGTCCGGATCAGGTTGCGCTGCGCTGCACCGGTCCGCGAGAAGGGGTGGTGCCGCCAAGACTCCCCCTGTCCCGGCGGCATGGAGCGCCAGCGGAATGCGACCTCGCCTCCAACACACAGACAAGACGTGACAGCGGTACCGAATGCTCCGCCCGATACGGATATCCGCACCCCTGAGCCCCCGGTGCATTTGACCTTCCCGCGCGATCCTGATTGACCGGCCCGGCATGACCACGAGCCTTTCCGCCGGCGGCACTGCGCGCCTCGCACCCGCCGACCGGATCGGCCGCGGGCTCGATGCGCTGAGCGTGACCCATGCCCGCGCCGTCGCCGCCCTGCTGGCGCTCTGCCTGGTCCTGTTCCTGCCGGGCCAGATCTCGCTGCAGCCGATGGACCGGGATGAGCCGCGCTTCGCTCAGGCCTCGAAGCAGATGCTGGAGACCGGCGACCTTGTGAACATCCGCTTCCAGGACGAGGCGCGCAACAAGAAGCCGGTGGGGATTTACTGGGCCCAGGCGGCCGCGGTGGCGGCCGGGGAAGCGCTCGGCGTGCCGGACGCCCGCACGCAGATCGCCCTCTACCGCATCCCCTCGCTGATTGGCGCCGCCGCCTCGGTGTTGCTCGCCTACTGGGCGGCGCTCGCCTTCCTCCCGCGCCGCGGGGCGCTGCTCGCCGCCGCCCTCTACGGCGCCTGTCTGATGCTCAACGCCGAGGCGCACCTCGCCAAGACCGACGCGTTCCTGGCGGCCTGCGCCACCGCGAGCCTCGCGGCGCTCGCCCGAACGTGGCTCGCCGCGCGCGCGGGCCGAACCCCTGCAGGACCGATCTTCGCGGCCTTCTGGCTCGGAATGGCTCTGGGCATCCTCGTGAAGGGGCCGATGGTCCCGCTCTTCGTCGCCCTGCCGGCGCTCGGATTGTCGGTCGTGGCGCGCTCCGGGCGCTGGCTGCTGCCCCTGCGGCCGCTGCCGGGCCTCGCCCTGACCCTCCTGCTGGTCGCCCCCTGGTTCGCCGCCATCGCCTGGAAGAGCGGGGGCGCCTTCTACGCCGAGGCGATCGGGCACGACATGCTCGGCAAGGTCGGCGGCGCGGCCGAGCGGCACTGGGGACCGCCGGGGGCTTACACGCTCGCGTTCTTCGCGACCTTCTGGCCCGGCGCCGCCTTCGCGGCCATGAGCCTGCCCTTCGCGTGGCGGGCGCGGCGCGAACCCGCCATCGCGTTCCTGATCGCCGCGGATCTGCCGGCCTGGCTGATCTTCGAGGCGGTACCGACCAAGCTGCCCCACTACGTCCTGCCGCTGATGCCGTGGCTCGCGATCCTCACCGTGCTGGCTTTGTCGCGGGGGGCGCTGGATCCGCGGCTGCGCGGCGCCCGCCTGACCGCGCTGCTGGTGCCGGCGATTCCCGTGGCGCTGACCCTTGGCCTGTGCGTCGTCGGCTGGCGCCTCGATAGCCACACGATCCCTTGGCCGGCCCTGCCGCTGCTCGCGGCCGCCTGCGCGGTGGCCGGCCTTGCGTGGCTGACCTTCGCCCGAGGGCCTGTGGAGGGATCGGCCGAGCGTGCCCTCGTGCTCGGCGTGCTGGCCTCGTGCCTCCTCGGACCGGCGGTGCTGGGCGTGGCGCAGCGCTCGCTGCCGGCCCTCAAGGTCTCCCCGCGGCTCGCCGCCCTGCGCGACCGGATGCCCTGCGCGGACCCCGCGGTGGCAAGCCTCGGCTATCGCGAGCCGAGCCTCGTGTTCCTGATCGGCACCGGGCTCGCCCTGCCGCCGGACGGTCCGGCGGCGCGGGAGTTCCTGGAGGCTGGCGGCTGCCGGCTGCTCTTCGTCGAAGCCCGGGACCGCGACGACTTCAACGCCGCTTGGCCGGTGGGGCACGGGGCGCCGGCCCCGATGGCCGAGGTCGAGGGCTTCAACCTCAACACCGGCCGGCGGGTCTTTGTGACGGCCTACGGGGTGACTCCATGACCGAGGCCCCCCGTCTCAGCGTCGTCGTGCCGATGCGCAACGAGGCCGGCAACGTCGCGCCCCTGGTAGCCGAGATCGAGGCCGCCTGCGCGGGCCTCGCCTTCGAGCTGATCTGCGTCGATGACGGCTCCACCGACGCCACCCCGGCGGCGCTGGCGGCGGCGCGGGCGGGACGGCCCTGGCTCCGGGTGCTGCGCCATGCAACCGGTGGCGGCCAGTCCGCCGCTGTGCGCAGCGGCGTCCTGGCGGCCCGGGGCGAGACCGTCGCGACCCTCGACGGCGACGGCCAGAACGATCCGGCCTTCATCCCGGTCCTGCTCGCCGCCCTTGATGAGGCCGGCCCCGGGGCCGGGCTCGCCCAGGGCCAGCGGCGCGGGCGCAAGGACGGGCCGTTCAAGATGCTCCAGTCGCGGATCGCCAACGGCGTGCGCGGGCGGATCCTCAAGGATTCCACCCGCGACACCGGCTGCGGCCTCAAGGTGTTCCGGCGCGCCGTCTATCTCCGGCTGCCCTATTTCGATGCCCTGCACCGGTTCATGCCGGCGCTCGTGGCGCGGGAGGGTTTTGCCGTGGTCCATCGCGACGTGATCGACCGGCCGCGGCTGACCGGCGTTTCGAATTACGGGCTGTTCGACCGCCTCTGGGTCGGGCTCCTCGACCTCGCGGGCGTCTGGTGGCTGATCCGGCGCAAGCGCTCCGATCCGCGCCCGGAAGAGATCGCCGCGCCGGCCGGCCCGCCGGCAGACCAGGACGTCGGATGCTGATCCAGCTCGCCCACGACCTGCCCGACTACTTCTACGACGTGTTCGTCACCCGGATGGATTTCTGGCTGGTGTTCGGCATCGTCGCTCAGGTGGTGTTCGGCTCCCGCTTCATCCTGCAATGGATCGCCAGCGAGCGGGCGGGGCGCAGCGTGATGCCGCTGTCCTTCTGGTTCCTCTCGATCCTCGGCGGTCTGATGACCCTGGTCTACGGCTTCGTGCGGCGCGAGCCGGTGATCATCATCGGCCAGGGCCTGTCGACCGGCATCTACCTGCGCAACCTCGCGCTGATCTTCCGCGAGCGGCGCCGCAGGCGGAGCGGGGCATGACCCGCGCGCCGCTGCCGGCCTTCTACGACGACCTCGACGCCACCTTCGCCGAAGCGTGGCGGCTCCTGGCAGAGGGCGCTGCGCTGGGGAGGAGCGGGTTCCATCTGCCGGCCCTGGCGACGCTGAATGCGGACGGCGTGCCGCGGCTGCGCATCGTGGTGCTGCGCGAAGCCGATCCTGAAGCCGGCACCCTCCGGTTCCACTGCGACTGCCGCTCCGGCAAGGCCGCCGAGATCGCCGCGAACCCGGCCTGTGCGCTCGCCGCCTACGACGCGGCGGCCAAGATCCAGATCCGCGTCGAGGGCCAGGCAACGCTGCACACCGAGGACGCCGTGGCCGAGGCCGCCTGGGCCGGATCCCGGGCGATGAGCTGCGTCTGCTACGGCGCCGAGCCTGCACCGGGAACCGCGTTGCTCGAAGGCGGCGCCTACCGGCTGCCGGACGAGAATGCGGCCCCATCGCTCGGTCGGCCGCATTTCACCGCCGTGGTGGTTCGGGCCGAGCGGCTCGACGTTCTCTATCTCGATCGACGCGGCCACCGTCGGGCGGCTTGGCACAGGTCTGCGACCGGCTGGCGCGGGGAATGGCTCGCGCCCTGACCGTATCGCGCGGTCGCGCGGGCGCAGCAAACCGGGCGCCCGGCTGGTTCGACCGGCCTTCCCGACCTATCGCGCCGTCCGGAACACCTGGAGGTCGAGATCCCGCACCTTCTTGCGCAGCGTGTTGCGGTTGACCCCGAGCAGTTCCGCGGCTCGGATCTGGTTACCGCGGGTGGCGGCGAGCGCCGCGCCGATGAGCGGGCCTTCGATCTCCCGCAGGATCCGGTGATAGAGCCCCGGCGGCGGCAGCGTGTCGCGATAACCCGAAAAGTAATCCGAGAGGTGCCGCTCCACCGCGCTCGACAGGCTCTCCGACTCACCGCCGGCCTTGCGCGCGGCGCCGTTGGCGGACGGTGCCGCGGGACTTGCGAGCGGCAGGGTGTCGAGTTCCGCCTCGATCACCGGGCCGGTGATCGTGTCCTGCGGGTAGAGGGCGGCGAGCCGCCGGACGAGGTTTTCGAGCTCGCGGACGTTGCCGGGCCAGCGGTAGCGCTTCAGCCGCTCCATGGCGTCGCCGTCGAGGGACTTCCGGGTCAGGCCCTCGCGCTCGACCAGCACGAAGAAATGGCGGACGAGGTCGGGCACATCCTCCGAGCGCTCGCGCAGGGCCGGCAGCCGCAGCGGGACCACGTTCAGCCGGAAGAACAGATCCTCGCGGAAGATCCCCTGCTGGATCGAGATCCGCAGGTCCTTGTTGGTCGCCGCGATGATCCGGACGTTGGTCTTGATCGGCACCCGGCCGCCGACCGTGGTGTACTCGCCCTGCTGGAGCACGCGCAGCAGACGGGTCTGCGCTTCCATGGGCATGTCGCCGATCTCGTCGAGGAACAGCGTGCCGCCCTCGGCCTGCTCGAACCGGCCGGCCGAGCGCTGGAGCGCGCCCGTGAAGGCGCCCTTCTCGTGGCCGAACAGCTCGGATTCGATCAGGTCGCGCGGGATCGCCGCCATGTTGACCGGCACGAACGGGCCGGTGCGGCGCCGGCCGTAATCGTGCAGCGCCCGGGCGACCAGCTCCTTGCCGGTGCCGGATTCACCGGTGATCATCACGGTGAGGTCGGTGGGCATGAGCCGGGCCAGCGCCCGGTAGATCTCCTGCATGGCGGGCGAGCGGCCGACCAGGGGGATGTCTTCATTCTCGGGGGGCGCGCCGGCGGGTGCCGTGCCGCGGGGCCGCGACAGCGCCCGACCCACGATGGCGATCAGCTCCTTCAGGTCGAAGGGTTTGGGCAAATACTCGTAGGCGCCCCGCTCCGAGGCGCGGATCGCCGTCATGAAGGTGTTCTGCGCGCTCATCACGATGATCGGCAGCTCCGGCCGCACGCGCTTGATGCGCGGCAGCAGGTCGAACACGTTCTCGTCGGGCATCACCACGTCGGTGATGACGAGGTCGCCCTCCCCCTGCGCGACCCAGCGCCAGAGGGTGGCGCAGTTGCCCGTGGAGCGGACCTCGTAGCCCGCCCGGGACAGCGCCTGGTTGAGCACGGTGCGGATCGCGGCGTCGTCGTCGGCGACGATGATGTGGCCGTTCGGCATGACTCTCTACTCAGACCTCCGACGGGGGCCGGATGGGAAAAACCATATTACGGATCGACCGCCGATTCGCGCCCGTCCCGGGCGCTCGACATCGGCAGGAGGATGCGGAACGTCGTGCGGCGGGGGGCGGGATCGCACTCGACGATCCCTCCGTGATCGCCGACGATCTTGGCCACCAATGCAAGACCGAGGCCGGAGCCCTGTGCCTTCGTGGTCACGAACGGATCGAACAGGTCCTGCAGCAGCTCGGCCGAGATGCCGGGGCCGTTGTCGCGCACCGCCACCTCGATCGGCAGGCTGACCCGCTCGCGCGAGCCCGGCACCTGCAGACGCAGGCCGGTGCGGAAGGCGGTCGACAGGGTGATCTCGCCCTCGACCGCGTCGGGGCCGATCGCCTCGGCGGCGTTCTTCACGAGGTTCAGGATCACCTGGATCAGCTGGTCGCGGCTGCCCAAAACCGGCGGCAGGGACGGATCGTAGGTCTCGACGAAGCGGATGTGCCGCGCGAAACCCGATTGCGCCGAGCGCTTCACCTGATCGAGCACCCCGTGGACGTTGACGGCGCCGCGATCGGCCGGGCGCTCGTCGCCGAACAGCTCCATCCGCTCGACGATGCGCACGATCCGGTCGGATTCGTCGCAGATCAGGCGGGTGAGCATCCGGTCCTCCTCGGCGCCGGTGCTCTCGAGGAGTTGCGCGGCGCCGCGGATGCCCGCGAGGGGGTTCTTGATCTCGTGGGCCAGCATCGCACCGAGTGCCACCATCGAGCGGGCGGCACCGCGATGGGTGAGCTGGCGGTTCATCTTGTCGGCGATGGTGCGCTCCTGCAGCATCATCACCACGGCATCGCCGTCGTCGCCGAGGGGCGTCGCGAACACGTCGACGCTGCGCTCCAGCCCGAGGCGCGGCTGGGTCAGCTCCACCCGGTACTCGCTGACGCTGGCCCGGCGCCGCCGCACCTCGGCCACCAGGGCGATGATCGGCGAGGCGAACGGGATGATGTCGCGCAGCCGGCGGCGCTGCATCAACCGAGCGGAATAGTCGAAGAACGCCTCCGCGGCGTGGTTGCAGTGGAGGATCTGCTCGTCGCCGCCGATGGTGAGCACCGGCAGCGGCAGCGCGTTGAGCACTGCCTCGGCGGCGGTATCGCGCCTTGTGCCGGGGTCCTGGGGGGGAAGTTCGTCGCTCACGCGGCCTCCCGCACGGTGTCGGCCGGTCCCGCGAAGGCCCGGGCCAGAAGGGACAGGGCGACCTCCGGATCGGTGGTGGTCAGGAGCGCCGACCGCTCGGCCGGCTCCAGCGCCCCGCCGGTCTCGGCATAGGCGGCGAGGTGCTTTCGCGCGTGGCGCACGCCCATCTGGCGACCGTAGAGCGCCAGGAGGCCGGCATAGTGTTCGGCGGCGAGCGCCGCCTGCTCGGCCCGCGACGGCTCTGGGACCAGCCGGCCGGCGAGCGCCGCTGCGACCTGCCCGACGCGCCAGGGACGGCCGGTCGCCGCCCGGCCGATCATCACCCCGGCGGCGCCGGAGGCCGCGAGGCAGTCCCGGGCGCTGGCGAGGTCGGTCACGTCGCCGTTGGCGATCACCGGGATCGACACCGCCTCCACCACCGCGCGGATCGCCGACCAATCGGCCGTGCCGGTGTAGAATTGCTGCCGGGTCCGCCCGTGGACCGTGACGGCGTTGAGCCCCAGCCGTTCGGCGCGGGCTGCGAGGTCGGGGGCGTTGCGGGTCGCGTCGTCCCAGCCGAGGCGCATCTTGACGGTGACCGGCACCGAAACAGCGTTCCGGACCGCGGCGAGCAGCCGCTCGGCATGGTCGAGGTCGCGCATCAGGGCCGAGCCCGAGGCGATGCCGGTGACGATCTTGGCCGGGCAGCCCATGTTCACGTCGATCACATGGGCGCCGCCGGCCTCAGCGAGGCGCGCGGCCTCCGCTATCGGCTCTGCCTCGCAGCCCGCGAGCTGAACCACGTGGAGATCGACGCCCGACCCGTTCGCGCGCAGCGTGGCCTCGCCGGATCCGCGGGTGAATTCCCGCGCCGCCACCATCTCGGAGATCACCGCGTCGGCACCGCAGCGGCGGGCGATCCGACGCATGTGCAGGTCGGTGACGCCGGAGAGCGGGGCCAACAGGCAAAGCGGCGCAGGCTGTGCCCCGCCCTCCATCGGCCGTCCCCCGCGCAGCGCGCTCAAATAATGATCAGTCGCCATTCTGCACAACAATGAGGCAAGCCCGGTCCGCTGGCAAGCGGGGCCGCGCGTTGATTTCGCGTCCACCCCCGCTTAAACGACGGGCCTGCTCACCGGCAGGGCAGTGGCGGCACGGCTGGCCCGCGCCCGGCCGCGATCCTGCACCCAGATCCCACGAGTTCACCGCCCATGTCCGCCACCGGCACGCCTGCCACCGGATCCGCACAAGCGGGTTCCGGCGTCGCCGCGGTGGTGGTGGCGGCCGGCCGCGGCATCCGCATCGGCGGCGGGACGCCCAAGCAGTATCGCCGCGTGGGCGGTCAGGCGGTCCTCACGCGCACGCTCGCAGCGCTGGCCGCCCAGGATGCGATCGACCGGATCCAGCCGGTGATCGCCGCCGACGCGGCCGACTTTTTTCAGACGTGCCTGGAGGAGCTCGACGCCGGGCTTCGCGCCAAGATCGCCCAGCCGGTCGAGGGCGGCGCGACGCGCCAACTCTCCGTCCGGGCCGGTCTCGAGGCCCTGGCCGGCGCGGCACCCGAGATCGTGCTGGTCCATGACGCCGCCCGCCCCTACGTCGATGCGCCGCTGATCGCCCGGGCGATCGCGGCCGGGCGCGACCACGGCGCCGCCGTGCCGGGCGTGCCGGTGACCGATACGGTCAAGCGCGTGGTCGACATCGCCCCAGGCATCGGCCGGGTGCACGAGACCCCGCCGCGCGAGCACCTGCGCGCCGTCCAGACGCCCCAGGCCTTCGTGTTCGGCCCGCTGCTGAATGCGCATCGCGACGCCGCGGCCCAGAACCTCGACGCCTTCACCGATGACGGGGCGCTCGCCGAATGGGCAGGCCTGTCGGTGGTTGTGTTCGCAGGCGATCTCGCCAATCGCAAGATCACCCAGCCCGCCGACCTGATCGAGGCCGACCGCGCCTTCGCGGCCGGCACCACTGATGCCCCAGCGCCGGGAGCCCGCGCCATGACCAGTTACGTGACCCGTCTCGGCACCGGCTTCGACGTCCACGCCTTCACCACCGGGGACCATGTCTGGCTCGGCGGCGTGAAGATCCCGGCCGATCGCGGCGTGCTCGCCCATTCCGACGGCGATGTGGCGCTCCACGCGCTGACCGATGCGCTGCTCGGCGCCATCGCGGACGGCGATATTGGCACCCACTTCCCGCCCTCCGACGAGCGCTGGCGCGGGGCCTCGTCGGATCAGTTCCTGGCCCATGCCTGCGAGCTGGTCCGCGCCCGGGGCGGCCGGATCGACCACCTCGACATCACCGTGCTCGCCGAGGCGCCGCGCATCGGCCAGCATCGGGAGGAGATCCGGGCGCGCATCGCCGCTATCGCCGGGGTGCCGCTCTCGGCGGTCTCGATCAAGGCGACGACCACGGAAAAGCTCGGCTTCGTTGGCCGGGCGGAGGGGCTCGCCGCCCAGGCCGCCGCGACGGTGCGGCTGCCCGAGGTGGACGAGCCTGCCTAAGGGGCGGGCGCGAAGTCTTGGTTTCGAAAGGGCGAGCCCTTTCGCGGGTCCAGGGCAGAGCCCTGGAATCCGTCAGGGCCTTGCCCTGACAACCCACCAAAGGGCTCGCCCTTTGGAAACCCGGACTCAGCCCGCCCGCAGCAGCAGCGCGATCGCGGCGATCCCGAGCACCGCCAGCGTCAGCAGGATGCCGCCACCCCGGCAGGCGAACTGGCGCGGGGAGTTCGGGGCTGCGAACATCCCGATCGGGTGCAGGATCCGGCCGACCAGCAGGGCCACCAGTAGCCCCTGCACCAGCCCGTGGCCGCCGCCGCCGGCTTCCAGCAGGCCGATCAGGATCAGCGCCAGCGGCACGTATTCGATGAAATTCGCGTGCGAGCGGATCCGCTTGAGCACCGCGGTGTCGCCGCCGTCGCCGAACAGCACGTTCTCGGAGACCCGCGCCCCGATCACCCAACCCGATAAGCCCAGATAGACGAGGGCCAGCAGCCCGGCAAAGATGGCCGTCGTAGCAGGGAAGATCATGGACGCGGTGTCTCCTGTCGGCAGCCGTTCGTCCTTGAGTGGAGGCCGGCCCTGGTTCACACCACGAGATAGGGCGCCCCCGCCCGATGGGAGCCTGTTCGCGATGATCGACGACACGGAGCTTCTGGCCCGCGCCGAGGCGCTGGTGGCCGCCTACACCAAGGCCGGACGCACCATCGCCACCGCCGAATCCTGCACGGGCGGCCTCGTGGCCGGCCTGCTCACCGCGGTGCCGGGCTCCTCGGCGGTGGTCGAGCGCGGGTTCGTCACCTACTCGAACGAGGCCAAGGCCGAGGCGATCGGCGTGCCGATGGATCTGATCCAGAAGCACGGCGCCGTCAGCGAGCCGGTGGCGCGGGCCATGGCGGCCGGCGCGCTCGGCGCCTCGCGGGCCAAGGTGGCGGTGGCGATCACCGGAATCGCGGGTCCCGGCGGCGGCAGCGCCGAGAAGCCGGTTGGTCTCGTACATTTCGGCCTCGCCGTGCGGGACGGCGCGGTGCGCCACCTCGAGCGACGCTACGGCGATCTCGGCCGCGCGGGCATCCGCCGCGCCGCCGTCGCCGACGCGATCGGCCTTCTGGAGGAGGCTCTTCGCGACTGACCTGGGAGGGACGGTCGATGAATACGGTGACCACCCGCCTCTGCATCGTCGGCGGTGGCCCCGCCGGGATGATGGCCGGCCTACTTTTCGCCCGCGCCGGGATTGAGACGGTGGTGCTGGAGAAGCACGCGGATTTCCTGCGCGACTTCCGCGGCGACACCATCCACCCCTCCACCCTCGACCTGATGGATGAGCTGGGCTTCACCGAACGCTTCCGCACCCTGCCCCAGCGGCGTGTCGAACATCTTTCCGGGGTCGTCGGCGGGCGCAGCTACCGGGTCGCGGATTTCAGTCGGCTGCCGACGCGCAACCGGTTCCTGTCCTTCATGCCGCAATGGGACTTTTTAGACTTTTTGGCCGACGAGGCCGGGCGCTATCCGGCCTTCCGCCTGATCCGCCGCACGGAGGCCCGGGACCTGATCGAGGCCGACGGTCAGGTCCTGGGCGTACGTGCCGAGGGGCCGGACGGCCCCGTCGAGATCCGGTCCGATCTGGTGCTCTGCGCGGATGGCCGGCACTCGCGGATGCGCGACCGTGCGGGCTTCACGCCCCGGGCCTTCGGCGCGCCGATCGACGTGCTGTGGTTCCGCTTATCCCGTCGGGACGGCGATCCGGAGGCGGCGGCCGGGCGGTTCGGGCCGGGGCGCATCCTGATCACCCTCGACCGGGGCGATGCGTGGCAATGCGCCTACGTGGTGCCCAAAGGTGGCGACGCGGCGCTGCGGGCGAAGGGCCTGCCGGCCTTCCGGGATGCGGTCGCGCAGATCGCGCCGTTCCTGGCCGACCGCACCGGGGAGATCGCCGATTGGGACGCGGTCAAGCTCCTGACCGTCACCGTCGACCGGCTGGAGCGCTGGCACCGGCCGGGTCTGCTCTGCATCGGCGATGCCGCCCACGCCATGTCGCCGGTGGGTGGCGTCGGGATCAATCTCGCGATTCAGGATGCGGTGGCGGCGGCCAATCTCCTGGCCGGGCCGCTGCGGGCAGGTCCCGTCGCCGAAGCCGACCTCGCCCGGGTCCAGGGCCGCCGGATGTTTCCGATGCGGGCCACGCAGGCGCTACAGCGGGTGATTCAGTCCCGGGTGATCGCCGCCTCACTCGAGGCGGATGCGCCGTTCCGCGCACCGCTGGCCCTGCGGATTCTCGACGCGGTGCCCCTGCTACAGGTCCTGCCGGCCCGGATGATCGGGATGGGTGTGCGACCGGAGCATGTGCGCGTGTCGGCGCGGGCCTGAACCCGTCTCTGCGAGCGAAGCGAAGCAATCCAGGGCAACGCTCTATTCGGAGGCGTCCCGCTTCCCTGGGTCGCTTCCCAGCGCTCGCGAGGACGGCGGTTACGCCCGCGCCCCGTACATGCGATCCGCGCGCCCCTCGAAGGCGTCGGTGAACTTGCGGAAAGCCCGATCGAACATCGTGCCCATCAGGAGCCCGAGGGTGCGGCTCTTGAACTCGTAGGTGATGAAGAAATCGACCGCGCAGCCGCCGTTCGGGCCGTCCTTGAACAGCCAGCGGTTCTCCAGGTGCCGGAACGGGCCGTCGATATACTCGGCCACGATCTTGAGATTCGCCGGATCGAGGCTCACCCGGGTGGTGAAGCGCTCGCGGATCGCCTTGTACCCAACCCCCATCTCGGCGATCAGCACCTGCCCGCTGTCGGGCATGTCCTGGCGGCGGATCACCCGCAGGGATTCGCAGAGCGGCAGGAACTCGGGATAACGCTCCACGTCGGCGACGAGGTCGTACATCTGCTGCGGCGAATGCTTCACCGTGCGGGTGACCCGGAAGGACGGCATCGTGTCTGGGTTTCCTCAGGCCGAGAGCGCAGGCGCCAGTTTCGCCCGACGTGCAGCCTGCAAACGCGCGAAATCCTCGCCCGCATGGTGCGACGAACGCGTCAGGGGCGTCGCCGAGACCAGCAGGAAGCCCTTGGCGTAGGCGGTGGTCTCGTAAGCCTTGAACTCGTCAGGGGGGACGAAGCGCACGACCTCGTGGTGCTTCTTCGACGGCTGCAGGTACTGGCCGATGGTCAGGAAGTCGACATCGGCCGAGCGCAGGTCGTCCATGAGCTGGAGCACCTCGTTCCGCTCCTCGCCGAGCCCGACCATGATGCCGGACTTGGTGAAGATCGCCGGATCGAGCTCCTTCACCCGCTGGAGCAGGCGCACGGAGTGGAAGTAGCGGGCGCCGGGCCGCACCGTGAGGTACTTGGCCGGCACGGTCTCCAGATTGTGGTTGAATACGTCGGGCTTGGCGGCGACCACGACCTCGAGCGCGCCGTCCTTGCGCAGGAAGTCGGGGGTCAGGATCTCCACGGTGGTGCCGGGGCTGGCCCGCCGGATCGCCGCGATGGTGCGGGAAAAATGCTCGGCGCCGCCATCCTTCAGGTCGTCGCGGTCGACCGAGGTGATCACCACGTGGTGCAGGCCGAGCTTGGCGACCGAGTCACCGATCTTTTCGGGCTCGGCCATGTCGAGGGCGTCAGGCAGGCCGGTGCGCACGTTGCAGAAGGCGCAGGCCCGCGTGCAGGTGTCGCCCATGATCATGAAGGTGGCGTGCCGCTTCTCCCAGCACTCGCCGATATTCGGGCAGCCCGCCTCCTCGCAGACCGTGACGAGGCCGTGCTCGCGGACGATCTTCTGCGTCTCGGTCCAGGCCCTGGAGCCCGGCGCCTTCACACGGATCCAGTCCGGCTTCTTGGCCTGGACGGGCTGATCGGGCCGGTGGGCCTTCTCGGGGTGGCGGACCGGCCGCGGATCGTTCTTCAGGATGTCGAGGACGACGGCCATGGGTCGGGGGCTGCCACACCGCGTGGGGCGCCCGGAGGCGCGGTCGGAGTTCGTCCTGACTTAAGCCCCGACGCGCCGCGCCGCAAACCGCCGCGACGCAGGGACGCCCCGCGGCGGTTGAGGATATGGCGGTTCCGTCAGATCCCGAGGGCGCGCACGAACAGCCCGGCCAAAGCCGCGCCGACAACCGGGGCGGCGACCGGGATCAGGGCGTAGCCCCAATCCGAAGAGCCCTTGCCGGCGATCGGCAGCACCGCGTGGGCGATGCGTGGTCCGAGGTCACGGGCGGGGTTGATGGCGTAGCCGGTGGTGCCGCCAAGCGACAGGCCGATACCCCAGACCAGCATGCCGACCATGTAGGGCGCCACACCCCGCGGGATGGCGCCGGTCGAGCCCAGCGTATTGGTCACGAGGGCGGAGATCGTCAGGATCAGGAAGAAGGTCGCGATGATCTCGGAAATCCAGTTGGATTTCGCATCGCGGATCGCCGGGCCGGTGCAGAAGCAGGCGAGTTTGAGGTCTTGCTCCGGCGTGGCTGCCCAATGCGGCAGGTAATGTAGCCATACGATGACCGCGCCCACGAAGGCGCCCAGCATCTGGGCCGGGATGTAGACCGCGAGCTTGCTAAAATCCCCGGAGCTGACCGCGCCTGCTACCGTGACGGCGGGGTTGAGATGCGCGTCGGGACTGCCGGTGGCGTTCGCTACGAAGATGCCGGCGAGCACCGCGAAGGCCCAGCCTGCCGTGATGGCGATCCAGCCTGCGCCCTCACCCTTGGATTTCTTGAGCAGGGCGCCAGCGACGATCCCGTCGCCCAGCACGATCAGCGTCATCGTGCCCAGGAATTCGCCCAGGAATGGTGATGCCATGATGTTGTCTCCCCCGTTTGTTGTTGATTTTTGACAGTTCCGGTGCCGCGCAGGACATGGCGCCCATGAGGCGAGCTCCGGCAACCGGTCACGCGCTCTCCCCCCCCCCCCTGCGGGGGGGGGGCGGGGCCTGCGTTAGCAGGGGGCGGGAGAGGGGAGCCCGGGTTCAAGATCTGGCGCAGGCTTCATGACGGGCGCAGCCTTGTTCTGCACCGTCGCTCCCCTCTCCCGACCCGCTTCGCGGGCCACCCTCCCCCGCAGAGGGGGGAGGGAGAGAAGCGGCGCCGTCCGCTCCCTCACTCCTCGTCGGTCTTCCAGTCGAAGGAGCGCTGCACCGCCCGGCCCCAGGCGGCGGCGATCTTTTCGCGCTGGCCGGCATCCATCTTCGGCGTCCAGCGCTTGTCGACGCCCCAGTTGCGCTTGAGGTCGTCGAGCCCCTTCCAGTAGCCGACCGCCAGACCCGCCGCGTAGGCGGCGCCAAGCGCCGTGGTCTCAGCCACCTTCGGGCGTACCACCGGCACGTCGAGCAGGTCGGACTGGAACTGCATCAGCGTGTTGTTGGCCACCATGCCGCCGTCGGCCCGCAGTTCCTTGACGGGGATGCCCGAATCCTTGGCCATCGCCTGCAGCACTTCGCGGGTCTGGAAGGCGGTCGCCTCCAGCACCGAGCGGGCGATGTGGCCGCGATTAGCGTAGCGGGTCAGGCCGATGATCAGGCCGCGGGCGCCCTCGTTCCAGTGCGGCGCGTAGAGCCCCGAGAAGGCCGGCACGAAATAGACGCCGCCATTGTCCTCGACCGTGGTGGCGAGCGTCTCGACCTCGGCGGAATCCTTGATCATGTGCAGGTTGTCGCGCAGCCACTGCACCAGGGCGCCCGTGATGGCGATCGAGCCCTCCAGCGCGTAGGCGGGCTTCTGCCCGTCGAGGCGGTAGGCCAGCGTGGTGACGAGGCCGGCCTTCGAGGGGACCGGCTCTTCGCCGGTATTCATCAGCGCGAAGCAGCCGGTGCCGTAGGTGTTCTTGGCCTCGCCCGGGGTGAAGCAGGTCTGGCCGAACAGGGCCGCCTGCTGGTCGCCCAGGATGCCGGCGATCGGCACGTCCGCGAACGGCGCCCTGGTCTCGCCGTAGACCTCGCTCGACGAGACGATCTTCGGCAGCATCGCCTTCGGGATGCCGAAGGTCGACAGCATGCCCGCGTCCCAGTCCAGGGTCTTGAGCGACATCAGCTGCGTGCGGCTGGCATTGGTCACATCGGTGACGTGCAGGCCGCCCTCCGTGCCGCCGGTGAGGTTCCAGACCAGCCACGTGTCGATGTTGCCGAACAGCACGTCGCCGGCCTCGGCCTTCTCCCGGGCGCCCTCGACATGGTCGAGCAGCCAGCGAAGCTTGAGACCCGAAAAATAGCTCGCCAGCGGCAGGCCGGTGAGATCGCGGAACCGGTCGCGACCGCCCTCGCGGGCGAACTCGGCGACCAGACGGTCGTTGCGGGTGTCCTGCCAGACCAGAGCGTTGTGGAGCGGCTTGCCGGTCCTGCGGTCCCAGATAACCGTGGTCTCGCGCTGGTTGGTGATGCCCACCGCGGCGAGGTCGGAGGGCTGGAGCCCGCCCTTCTCCAGCGCCTCGCGCATCACGGCTTGTGTCTTGGTCCAGATCTCGGTGGCGTCGTGCTCGACATGGCCCGGGGCCGGATAGATCTGCGCGTGCTCGGCCTGGGCCAGCGTGATCACGCTGCCCTCCCGGTCGAACACGATGAAGCGGCTGCTGGTGGTGCCCTGGTCGATGGCCCCGACGTAACGGCTCATCGTTCCCTCCCCTGTTATGCCCGACCGGTCTGCGCCGGATCGGTGCCGAAACAATCAGGCCGCCGCGGCCCTGCGATCGAGATAGACGGTCAGGCGCGCGGCGCTCTCCGGGCTCGTGCGCAGGCCGAGCTTCGAGCGCCGCCACAGGATATCCTCGGCGGTGATCGCCCATTCCTCGGTGCGCAGGTAATCAACCTCGGCCGCCGTCAGGCCGCCGTCGAAGGCCTCGCCGAGATCCGCCATGGAGCGGGCGGTCCCGACGATGTCCCGCGCCCGGGTGCCGTAGGCGCGGGCGAGGCGGCGGGCGGTCTCCTCCGGCAGGAACGGCTTTTCCGCCCGCAGCTTCGCCAGGAACTGGTCGAAATCCGCATCCGTCATGGCGCCGCCCGGCAGCACCGCGTCCCCGGTCCAGGCTTTCTTGAGGTGCGGGAAGTAGGGCTTCAGCTTTTCCAGCGCGTGCTCGGCAAGCCGCCGGTAGGTCGTGATCTTGCCGCCGAACACCGACAGCACGGCGGCCTTCCCGCCCTGGTCCTCGACGTCGAGGACGTAGTCGCGGGTCACCGCGGAGGCGTTCTCGGCCGCGTCGTCGTAGAGCGGGCGCACGCCCGAATAGCTCCAGACCACGTCGGCCGGGGTGATCTGCGTGTCGAACGAGCGGTTGATGCACCCGCAGAGGTAGTCGGTCTCCTCCTGCGAGATCGAGACCGGGCCGGGCTCGCCGTCATAGGGCACGTCGGTGGTGCCGATCAGCGTGAAGTCGCGCTCGTAGGGGATTGCGAAGATGATGCGCTTATCGGGCTGCTGCAGGATGTAGGCCTGATCGCCCTCGAACAGGCGCTTCACCACGATGTGGCTGCCCTTGATCAGCCGCACCGCGGCGCGGCTGTTGATGCCGAGCGTGCCGCCGAGGGTGGCGCTGACCCAGGGGCCGGCGGCGTTGACCACGGCCTTGGCGCGGATCGTCCGCTCAGCCCCGCCGCGTTCGTCGCGCAAAGTCGCGACCCAGCCCTCGCCTTCACGCCGGGCCGAGACGACGCCGGTGCGGGTCAGCACCGTGGCGCCGCGTTCGCGGGCGTCCATGGCGTTGAGCACCACGAGGCGGCTGTCCTCGACCCAGCAGTCGGAATACACGAAGCCGCGCTTCAGCCGCTGCTGCAGCGGCGCGCCGTAGTCGGATTTGCGCAGGTCGACCCCGTGGGAGCCTGGAAGGGTCCGCAGGCGCGCGAGGTGATCGTAGAGGAACAGGCCGAGCCGCAGCATCCAGGCCGGGCGTAAGCCGTCGTCGTGGGGCAGGACGAAGCGCAGTGGCCAGATCACGTGCGGGGCGAGCCGTAGCAGCCGCTCGCGCTCCGCCAGCGCTTCGCGCACCAGCCGGAACTCGTAATATTCGAGGTAGCGCAGGCCGCCGTGGATCAGCTTCGTCGAGGATGAAGACGTGAAGCCCGCGAGATCCCCGCGCTCGGCCAAGAGGACCGACAGGCCGCGGCCGGCCGCATCCCGGGCGATGCCAGTGCCGTTGATGCCGCCGCCGACGACCAGAAGATCGTAGGCGTCGGACGGCTCGCGCTGACGCGTTGCAGCCGCCATGGTTCCTCCTGTCCCGCCCTGGTGGCGGGTTGGCACTATATTGACCTGGCCTCTCGTTTTCGCAAGCGAAAATTTTTTCGTTCGTTAGGGTTCGCTCACCTCGTCGGCGACGGCCAGGGTGACACCCATCCGGTCAAGCAGCAGGGCGATTTCCGGGGGCGGTGGCCGGTCCGTGAAAAACGTATCGATCTGATCGAGCCGCCCGACCTGAACCATC
The DNA here is from genome assembly GCF_900103445.1 of Methylobacterium phyllostachyos. Lineage (GTDB taxonomy): Bacteria > Pseudomonadota > Alphaproteobacteria > Rhizobiales > Beijerinckiaceae > Methylobacterium > Methylobacterium phyllostachyos. The sequence goes on from NZ_FNHS01000005.1 coordinate 336,660, forward strand.
GGGCGGCGCGTGAACTTGCTGTGGTCCGCCACCAGGAAGGTCTTCCGCGCATGGGCCAGGATGGTCTGCGTCGCCCGCACCTCCTCGTAATCGTAATCGAGGAGCGCCCCGTCGGCGTCGATGCCGCTGGTGCCGATCACCGCCACGTCGACCCGGAACTGGCTGAGCGTATCGCAGGTGAGCTGGCCGAGTACGGCCCCGTCGCGGTTGCGCACCGTGCCGCCGGCGACGACGATGCGGAACTCCGTCGCCTCCGCGAGGGACAGCGCGACGTTCAGGTTGTTGGTGATGATGCTGAGATCGTCGTGCCGGGTCAGCTCCCGGGCGACCGCCTCGGGCGTCGTGCCGATATTGATGAAGACCGAGCAGTGCGACGGGATGCGGCTCGCGGCGAGCCGGCCGATCCGCGTCTTCTCCGGCAGCAGCGTCACCCGGCGATCGGCATAATCGATATTCTCGACGCTCGATGGCAGGCCGCCGCCGCCGCGGTAGCGCTCCAGCCGGCCCTCCGCGCTCAGCTCGTTGAGATCACGCCGGATCGTCTGGACGGTGACGCCGAACTGCGCGGCGAGCGCCTCGATGGTGACGAAGCCGCGCTGGCGCACAGCCGTCACGATGGCGCTGCGCCGCCCCTCGACCCCGGTCGCCTCCAACCTCTCCTCGGACCTCCGCTCGAGCGGTCGCGACATCGATCCTCCCCTACCCTGCCCCGTCGCCCATCGGGTCGGGCCGTGATGCTGGGATGTTCGTTTTCGAACATCGCGTTTGGCGCTGCCGCGTTTCGACGGGCGTGGGCCGCCCGTTGGCACCACGCAAAGTCCTCTGCGGACACCGCGCCGGTCCGTCGGCGGAACTATGGTTCCGGATAGCCCGACGTCAAACACATGCTGGGCTTCGGGCATGAAAAAGGCCTGCCGCGGATACGGCAGGCCCAAGCAACGGAGGCCCGGCCGCCTTTCGGCGGCGGGCTCCGCGCCATCACATGTGGTGACGCATCCGGCGGTGATGCTTCATCATCCGCTTGTGCTTCATGCGCTTGCGCATCATCGGCCGCTCGGTCGGTGCGGCGCCCCGCTCCATCGCGGTCGCCTCACCGGCGCGCTCCATGCCGCCGCGCGGGCCGCCGGCCTGCGAGCCGGAGTTGTTGTACGGCGCGTTGCCCTGGGCATAGGCGGAGCCCGCGAGCAGCGTCAGCGAGGCCGCGGCCAAAAGAAGTTTCCTCATCGTCCATCCTTGACCTAGACCGGCGCGGGCGAGGCGTCACCCGACGGAGGACCGGCTTTGCTGTGTCGGAAAATAAGCGGCTGAGGCGAGACTTGGTTCCCCGCGACGAGAGGGCCTGCGGGTTGGGTGATTGCCGGAGGCGTTGACTCGGCCTATTGCGCCAGCCGTCCCGGCTGCGCCGCGACCACGTTCATGGGGGACAGGCGGTGGCCAGCAGCGGGACGGCCTATCTCCTCCTCGACGTGGCCGGCACGCCCTGTGCCCTCCCGCATGCTGCAGTCGCCGAGATTCTGCCGCTGCCGGACCTTCACATGCCGCCCGCCGCCGGAGGCTGGCTGACGGGCTTCCTCAATCTCGGCGGCACGCCGATCCCCGTCATCGACCTTGCGGCCCTGCTCGGCCTGGTGGCGACCGCATCTGCCGACAGCCTCTACGCGCATCTCGTCCTCGTCCGGGGTGCGGCTGTCGCGTATCTCGTGGACCAGGCGGCCGACCTCGTGACGGTCCCCGAATCTGCGGTGCGGCCGACCGGCGAGGCGGGGACGCTCAACGGTTGCGTGACGGCCGAACTCGTCCTGGGCGAACGTCTCGTCCACGCGCTGGCCCCTGAGCGCCTCCTGACCGCGCAGGAGCAGTCCCGGATCGCGGCGCTGACCCGGGCCGCCGCCGAGCGCCTCGCCGCTCTGCCCGATTCCGTCTGATCCGCGATGTCCCGTCCCGGGTCTCCCTTGCCCGATCCGGGCACCGATCCCGCCTACGCGGCGCTGAAGGCGCGGATCATCGCGCGCACAGGTCATCATTACTACGCCGACAAGGACGACCTCCTGATCGAGCGGCTGCGCCGGCGTTTCCGCGATGTCGCGGCGGCCGATTGCATGGCCTACGCCGCCCTCCTGTCGGACGGCGTGCGGGGCGAAGCCGAATGGGCGCGCCTGGAGGCCGAGATCACCGTCGGCGAGACGTTCTTCTTCCGGTATGCCGAGCAGTTCCAGGCGCTGCGCGGGCGGATCCTGCCGGAGCTGATCGCCGCCCGGGCCGCCGAGCGGACTCTTCGGATCTGGAGCGCGGGCTGCTCGACGGGGGCCGAGCCCTACTCCCTGTCGATCCTGGTGCAGGAACTCCTCGGCGACGCGCTGCCGGATTGGCGGGTCTCGATCCTCGGTACCGACATCAGCACCGAGGCGCTCGCTACTGCGCGCGCCGCCGAGTACGGCCGCTGGGCCCTGCGCACGATGCCGCCGGACGAGCGGCTGCGCTACTTCACACGCCTGCCCCCCGCCCCCGGCATCCGGCGGGAGGGCGGCTACGCCCTGCGCCCGGAGTACCGCGGGCGCGTGCGGTTCGAGCGCGGCAACCTGCTGACGCTGGTCGAGCCAAACCCGCCGGGGGGCGAGCCTTACGACCTGATCCTGTGCCGGAACGTCCTGATCTATTTCGACGCCCGGACGGTGACCGCGGTGGTGCGCGGCCTCGGACGAAGGCTCCGGGCGGATGGTTGGCTGCTCCTCGGCCATGCGGAGCCGAGCCCGGCCTTCTCGGGCTTCCTCGATGCCGTCAGCCTGCCCGGGACCGTGGCCTACCGTGCCCGGCCGGATGCGGCGGTGATTCCTGTGGTGCCGGCCGCGCCAGCGTTGCCGGTCCTACCTGTGATACCGCCGGGCATCGGAGCCGAAGGGTTCACGCCGACCTGGGTGCCCCCTTGGGTGCCGACCGGTGCGCCAGCCGTTCCCCCGGCCGAGGGAACGAGGCCGCCCGTCCCGCCAGCCGAAACCGTGGCTGAGGAGCGTGCGCCCCCCCCGGTCTCCGACCGCGACCGGATCCGCGCCCTGGCGGATATCGGCGAGACCGCGTCCGCATGGCGGGCGCTACGGGTCGCCCTCGATCGCGATCCGACCGATCCCGTCTTGCGGTTCTACGAAGGACTCCTCGCCCGGGCGCTGGGCCGCGACGCGGAAGCCGAGCGGGCGCTGCGGGCGGCCCTCTATCTCGACCGCGGCTTCGTGATGGCCCACTACCACCTCGGGTTGTTGCTTATCGCCCTCGAACGATCGAGCGAGGCGGCCCGCGCCCTCGACAACGCCATCGCCCTGAGCCAAGCCCTGCAGCCGGATGCGGTGCTGTCCGAGGGTGACGGCGCGTCTGCTGCCGAGATTGCCGCCGGGGCATCCGCGATCCGCGCGGTGCTCGACCGCGACAGCAGGGGTTCCTGATGAGGGCACGCCAGAGCGGTGTGGACGGCGGCGCGCCGGCGCGGCCTCGCCCGGCGCGGGACATCAGGGCCGAGCGCGCGGCGGCGTTGGCGCGGCGGAGCACCGCCGCGGCAAACGTCGATGCCGGCCTCGACCATCTCGTCTGTGTCTGCGGGGGTGAGCGCTACGGCCTGCCGCTGGGCGCCGTCGCACAGGTGCTGCCGATGCGGTCCGCCACACCCATGCCGGGCGCGGTGCCGGCGCTGATCGGCCTCATCGCCGTCTCGGGACGGATCGTCGGCGTGCTCAGCCTCGCCCGGGCGCTCGGCCGGCCGGATCCGGAGGCCGAAGCAGGGCATCTCGTGGTGCTGCGCGGCGCCCCGTCCCATCAGCCCCTGGCCCTGGCGGTCGATCGGGTGCTGGGCATCGCCCGCGCGGCCGACGTGTCCGCCGGGCAATCCCCGGATCCCGACGGGTTGGGCAACGACGCCGCTTCGGGCTATGCCCCCGGGACGGCGGCCGCCGACCGCCCGGACTTCGTCATCGTCGATCTTCCCCGCCTCCTGCGCCGCGCCCTGCCCTGACGGGCAGCCGGAACCCAATCGGAGCCAGCCCCGACCGTGACCCTCTCGATCGGAAGACGCATCCTCCTCGGCTTCTTCGCCGTCACGGTGGTGATCGTGGCGCTCGGCTTCTATGCGCTGGAGCAGATCGGCGCGGTGCGCGACACGACCGACGCGATCGTGCGGCGCGACATGACGGTCTTGCGCCAGCTCGACGACCTCGGCAACGAGGCCCGCGACCTCGGGCTGCTGCGCCGCACCGCCGTCATCGCGATGCTGATGCAGGCGCAGGGGCGGACGGCGCGCACCGACGACACCGTGGCGGCATGGCGCCAGACCGCGACCCAGATCGAGAACCGGCTCACCACGACGATCCAGCTCGCCACCGAGTACCGCGCCTACTCGGCCTCCGCCGAGCGCGTGGCCTCCTGGGACCGGATTGCCGCGGCAGCCGCCGAGGTGCAGCGCGCCTTCCGCGAGGTCCGGAGTCTCGGCGAGGCGCAGTTCGCGGCCATCGCCAAGCAGGACGTCCCCGGCGTGGACGCCCGCAACGACGAGATCACCCGCCTCCAGGCGCCCTTCCTGGAGGGGATCAAGAACCTCAGGACCCTGCTCGATGGCGGCATGGCGCTGGGGCAACGCGCCGCCCAGGAGGTCTACGATCGCTCGCGCCTCTCGATCTACCTGACCCTCGCCGCCGCGATCGCGCTGGCGATCCTGGTCACGTGGCTGATCAGCCGCGCGGTGGTGCGACCGCTCGAGACCGTCATGGCGTTCGTGGAGCGGGTCGGCGGCGGGGATCTGTCGGGCCAGCTGACAATCAGCGGACTCGACGAGATCGGCCGGCTCGCCACCACCCTCAACGCCATGGTGGCGGGCCTCTCGGACCTCGCCAAGACCAACCGGGCCGCCACCGCCGACCTCAACGCCGCCGCGACCGAGATCCGCGCCTCGGCTCAGGAACAGGCGGCCTCCGTCGAGCAGCAATTCGCGGCCGTGCAGGAGACCGCCGCGACGGTCGACGAGATCACCCATTCGGGCGCGCAGATCAGCAAGCGCGCCACCGAGGTGATCGCCACCGCCCAGGCCACCGCCCAGACCTCCCGGCAGGGGCTGCGGGCCGTCTCCGACACCGCCAAGGCCATGGACGCGATCCGCGAGCAGGCCGAGGCGGTGGCCGGCAACATCGTCAGCCTGTCAGAGAAGACCCAGACGATCGGCGACATCATCGAGACGGTCAACGACATCTCGGAGCGCACGCATCTCCTCGCGCTGAACGCCGCCATCGAGGCGGCGGCGGCGGGCGAGAGCGGGCGCAGTTTTGCGGTCGTCGCCTCCGAGATGAAGCTGCTCGCCGATCAGGCCAAGGCGGCGACTGGCCAGGTGCGCGGGATCCTGGGCGAGATCCAGCGGGGCATCAACACCTCGGTGATGCTGACCGAGGAGGCGGTGAAGCGCGCCGCCGCCGGCAAGACCCGCTCCGACACGACGCAGCGGACCATCGAGGAGATCACCGCCCGGGTGGAGGAGAACGTCCAGACCTTCCAGCAGATCGTCGCCTCGACGAACCAGCAGCAGCTCGGGATCGAACAGGTGATGGGCGCGCTCCAGAACATCCGGCAGGCCAGCCAGCAGACGGCGGTCGGCACGCGGCAGGTTGAATCCGCTTCGGCCAACCTCACGGAGCTGGCCCAGGCGCTGATGGCGCTGGCCGAACGCTACCGGCACTGAGGCCGGGCGCTTGGCTCAGGACATCCGCCAGCTCCTGCTCGCTGCCTTCGATGTCGAGCACCGGGAGCATGTCACCGCGATCCGCGGGGCGCTCGGCAGCGCCACGCCGGACTGGAACGACGTGTTCCGCCGGGCTCACAGCCTGAAGGGGGCGTCGCGCGCCGTCGATCTGCCGGCGGTCGAGGCGGTCGCGCACCGCCTTGAGACGCTGTTCGAGAAGGTCCGGACCGGTGCCACCGCCCTCGACCGGGAGGCGGCCAACGCTGTCCACCTCGCCCTCGACCGGATCGAGGCCTACGTCGCCGGCCTGCAGGACGGGGTCGGGCCCGACATGCCGGCCGACGCCCTGGCGGCCCTGGGGCAGGTCCTCGGGCTGCCGGGCGAGACGGCCGCCAAGCTTCAGCCGTTGGCCGATCCCGCCCCGCAAGCCGGGCCAGCTCCGGAGGGCGGGGCGCCGGCCCCCAAGCCCCAGGGCTCGCTTCCCAAGCCCACGGCACCCGCACCCGCACCCGAGGCGCTGGCATCCAAGCCGCCGCCTGAGCCGGCCGATCCCGGCGCCGCCTTCCTGCGCGTGCCCGGCGAGGCCGTCGAGGCGATGGCGCGGGCGAGTCACGACCTGACCAGCACGCTGGCCGGCCGCACCTCGGCGGCTGAGAGCCTTGCGCGACTGGCCGGGCTCGCTCGGGATCTGCGTGTCCGGGCGGAGGTGCTCGCTGCCGGGGCGGATACCGACAGGACCGACTTACGCAGCTTCGCGGCCGAGGCCGGCGCCTTCGCCCGGGAAGCGTCGGACCTGGCCCGGCGCCACGCGGTGGCCAGCAGCGCCATCGACGGGGCAGCCGCTCAGGTCCGTGCGGCTGCCGAACGCCTCGCTCTGGTGCCGGCCGAGACCGTCCTTGCCCCGCTGGCCCGGTCCATCCGCGAGACCGCCCGGGAGCAGGGCCGCGAGGTCGATCTCGACCTGCGCGGCCTCGACCTGCCGGTGGAGCGCGGTACGCTCCAGGCGCTGAAGGACCCCCTGCTCCACGCCCTGCGCAATGCCCTCAGCCATGGCTGGCAGAGCCCGGAGCAGCGTCGCGCGGCCGGCAAGCCCGAGGCGCTCGGGCTCGGGTTGGCGGTGGTGGTGCGCGGCGCCCAGCTCAATGTCACGGTGTTCGACGATGGACCGGGACCCGATCTCGCCCGGATCGAGACCGTCGCCCGGGAACGCGGCCTTCTCGCCCCGGAGGCGAGCCCCGATCCCGAGACCCTGCTGCGGCTCGTCTTCGAGCCCGGTTTCTCCACCGCGGGGGCGGTCGATACCCTGTCGGGCCGCGGCTACGGCCTCGCGGTGGCGGCGGATGCGGCGCGCCAGCTTCTGGGCAGCGTCCGCCTGGAGCCGCGCACGCCGTCCGGCACCGCGCTGGTCTTCAGCCTGCCACTCTCGGCGGCCCGGCGCAGCCTGCTGCTGGTCGAGGCGGGCGGACGCAGCTACGCGCTGCCAGGCAATGCTGTCGAGCGCCTGCTGCGCCTGAAGCGGGCCGATCTGCCCGTGGCGATGGGACGCACGATCCTGAGGTTCGGTGCGGGCGATGCGGCCACGAACCACCCGGTCAGCGACCTCGCCGCGCTCCTGGGTCAGGCACCCGACGCGGAGGATCCCGAGACCCTGCTCGCCGTGGTGCTGCGGGCCGGCGGCGGGCGTCTGGCGCTTGCCGTCGACCGGCTGCACGATGTCCGCTCCCTCCTGGTCCTGCCAGCCCCCGCCTTCGGCACCGATCCGGGCCTGATCGCCGGCACGGCGGTCCTGCCCGGCGACGTCCCGGTGCTCCTCCTCGACCCCGAGGGGCTTGCGACACGCGCGGCTGTCGCGTCGTCGTTCGGAACGATGGCGCAGGCTCCACGTTCGACGACACGCGCGCCGGGCGACACGGCGACACGGCCCTCCGCGCGGGCGACCATTCTGGTCGTCGATGATTCGATCACCACCCGGACGTTGGAGAAGGGCATCTTGGAAGCGGCCGGCTACCGTGTGGTTGTCTGCGTCGACGGCCAGGACGCCCTCGACCGGCTGCGCGCCGAGGTCGAGCCCGTGGACCTTGTCCTGGCCGACGTGGAAATGCCGCATCTCGACGGGTTCGGCCTGCTCCAGGCGCTGCGGGCCGATCCGCGCTTCGCCCGGCTGCCGACGATCCTGATGACCTCCCGCGGGGACGCCACCGACGTGGCCCGGGGTCTCGACCTCGGGGCCGACGCCTACCTGACCAAGCAGACCTTCGACCAGGGCCAGCTGCTCGCCACGATCGGGCAGCTCCTGTGACCCCGGTCCGCGTCATGCTCGTCGAGGACAGCCTCGTGGTGCGCGAGCTGTTGCGCCACATCGTCTCCCGCGATCCCCGCCTCGAGATCGTCGCCGCGGTCGCCTCCGGCGAGGAGGCCCTCGATAAGCTCCGGACCGCCCGTCCGGACGTGATCTCCATGGATATCCGCCTGCCCGGCATCGACGGGCTGGAGACGACCCGCCGGATCATGGCCGAGCACCCGACCCCGATCGTCGTGGTGGCGGATTCGGTCGAGGATTCGTCCCTGCGCATCTCCATGAACGCGCTGCGCGCTGGCGCGCTGTCGGTGGTCGAGAAGCCCGTGGCCACGACCCATGCGGGCTACGAGGCGGTGGCGGGGGAGATCTGCACGCAATTGCGGATCATGGCCCAGGTCCCGGTGATCCGCCGTCGGCCGATCGGCAGCGAATGGGCGGGCCGCACCACCGCGGCCTCCTACGCCCCACCGGCCGACCTGCCAGGCCTTGCACCCAGCATCCTCGGGCTGGGAGCCTCAACGGGCGGGCCCCCGGCGCTCGCCAAGGTCATCGGCGCCCTGCCGAAGGACTTCCCGCTGCCGGTGCTGGTGGTGCAGCACATGGGCCCGGCCTTCATGGACGGGTTCGCGTCCTGGCTCGACAGCGTCGTCACCTTGCCCGTCGGCCTCGCCCGGGAGGGGGAGCGGGCCGAGCCTGGCCGGGTCTACGTGGCGCCCGGGGACCGGCATCTGGAACTCGGATCGGGCCGGATCCTGCGGGTGGTCGATGCCGCTCCGGTTTCGGGACAGCGCCCGGCTGCCACCGTCCTGTTCCGCTCGATGGCCCGGCAGGCCGGCGCTTCGGGAATCGGGGTGTTGCTCACCGGCATGGGCGAAGACGGGGCCGTCGGGCTGGCCGACATGCACAAGGCCGGCGCTCAGACCGTCGCCGAGCACGAGAGTACCGCAGTGGTCTACGGCATGCCGGCGGCGGCGGTGCGCCTCGGGGCGGCCCGCGCCGTCCTGCCCCTGGACCGGATTGCCGACCACGTCCTGCGACTTGCCGAACCGGGATTGCGGCCGTGACGGAGGCCCTGGCCGGCCCGCCGGAAGGACCTGCCCGGATCCTGCTGGTGGAGGATTCGGAGACGCAGGCCCTGGAGCTGCGCCTTTTTCTGGAGTCCCACGGCTTCGCGGTGGAGCGCTGCGCTTCGGCAGAGACCGCCCTCGACCATCTCAACCGGAGCCAGCCGGACCTCGTGGTGGCGGATTACCACCTGCCGGGCATGAACGGCGACGAGCTGATCCGGCAGATGCGCCTGTCCCTGCGCACCCGCGCCCTGCCGGTCCTGATGCTCACCGGCGGCAACGGCGGCGAGCGCCAGGGGCTTGAGAGCGGCGCCGATGCCTATCTGCCGAAATCCGCCGATCGCGACCTGATGATCCTGCGCATCCGCGCCCTGCTGCGCGAGCGCCGACCGGCCGGCGAGGCCGAGGGGCCGGGCGCGGCCGCCTTCCGGCGCGGGCGGATCCTCGTGATCGACGGCAGCGCCACCTACCGGACCTTCCTGGCCGGCCTGATGGCCCAGGACGGGCACCATGTGGCGAGCGCCGACGGTCCTCAGGCCGCGCTCGCCGCCTTGGACGCGCTGGCGGACGGGGAGCCGTTCGACTGCGTCACGGTCGATCTCCTCGGTCACGCCTATGACGGGCTCGCCCTGTGCCGGGCGATCAGCGAGCGGCGCTCCGGCCAGGCCGCGGGGGCGGGCTTCCACCTCGTGGGCATTGCCGGCGGTGATCCGGCCAAGGATTTCCTGGTCGAGGCCTACGCCGCGGGCGCCGACGACGTGGTGTCGAAGACCGACGCGGAGGTCCTGGCGCTGCGGGTCCGCGGCTTCGTCCGCCGCCGCCTGCTGGAGGAGGACGACCGGCGCATCGCCGGCCAGTTCGGCGAGCGGGAGCGGGCCGTCGAGCGCGCCCGCGCCGAGGCCGAGGCCGCCGAATCCCGGGCGCGCCTCGCCGACGCGCTGGAGCGGGCCAACCGCGACCTCGCCCATGCCAACCGGCAGCTCACCGAAGCCCAGGCCAAGCTGGTCCAGGCCGCCAAGATGGCTTCGCTCGGCGAATTGGTCGCCGGCATCGCCCATGAGATCAACAACCCGCTCGCCTTCATCCTGGCCCACCAGGGCACGGTGGAGCGCCTCCTCGGTGAATTGCCGGAGGCGAACCCGGAGGCCGCCGCCCGGGCCGTCGAGAAGGCCCGCCAGCGGGTCGGCTCGATGCGGATGGGGCTGACCCGGATCCAGGATCTGGTGTTGAACCTGCGGAAATTCTCCCGCCTCGATGAGGGCGAGCGCGCCCTCGTCAACGTGCCGGAGGCGATCGAGACCGTGTTGGCCCTGATCCAGCACAAGCTCGGCGACCGGATCGTCGTCGAGCGAACCTTTCACGGCCGGGCGGAGATCCACTGCACCCCGGCCCTGCTCAATCAGGTCGTGATGAACATCCTCGGCAACGCCGCCGACGCCATGCCGGGGGGCGGCACGATCCGCATCGATACGCGTTCGACCGAGGATCTCGACGAGATCCGGATCAGCGATACCGGTCCTGGTATTCCGGAAACCCTGCGTGAGAAAATCTTCGAGCCGTTCTTCACAACCAAGCCGGTCGGGTCCGGTACGGGGCTTGGTCTTGCGATTGCCTATAGCGTCGTTCAAGCGCATAGCGGCTCGCTCACCGTGGAGACGGCCCCGGGTGGGGGAGCCTGCTTCGTGATCGGGATCCCGCGGCAGGCGGCCAGTGTATGACTGACGGTACGGCAGGTGTAGGGACGATCCTGGCCGTCGATGACGAGCCGGACATCCTGATCGCCCTGGAGGATCTGTTCGAAGATTCCTACCGGGTGCTGACGACCTCGCGCCCCGCCGAGGCGCTGGAGATCCTGCGCGCCGAGCCCGACATCGCCGTGGTGCTCTCGGACCAGCGCATGCCGGGGCTGACCGGCGACGCGCTGCTCGCCGAAGCCCGAACCTTCCACGACGCGCAGGCGATCCTGCTCACCGGCTATGCCGACATCACCGCGGTGATCGCGGCGCTCAACCGCGGCGGCATCGTCGGCTACGTGACGAAGCCCTGGGATGCGGCCCTGCTACGCTCAACCGTCCGGCAGGCTTTCGAGCGGTATCGCCTCAGCCGGGACCTCGCCACCGAGCGGGCGCTTTTGCGCGGTCTGCTCGACCATGCCCAGGACGCGATCAGCTTCAAGGACGCCGAACGGCGCTTCGTGCGGCTCAACGCCCGCAAGGCGGCCCTCCTCGGCCATGACATCGCCGCCTGCCTCGGCCGGCGCGAGGAGGATATCCTCGGCGCCAGGGGGGCTGCCAGCGCCGAGCCCGATGCGGCGGCGATCCGGGCCGGCACGGTGGCCGAGGTCCTCGTCAGCGACGGCCCGACCGGCGCCGAGCAGTGGAGCTACGTCACCCGGGTGCCGATCCGCGACGCCGGTGGCGCGATCAGCCACCTCGCGGTGATCGAGCGGGACGTGACCGAGCAGCGGATCCTGGAGGGCCGCCTGCGCCAGTCCGACAAGATGCAGGCGCTCGGCACGCTGGCGGGCGGGATCGCCCACGACTTCAACAATCTGCTGACCGCGATCCTCGGCAGCCTGGAACTGGCCGGGCCGAAGGTCGCCGATCAGCCCCGGGTCCAGCGCCTGATCGAGAATGCCCGCGGGGCGGCCGAGCGCGGCGCTTCGCTGACAAAGCGCCTCCTCAGCTTCAGCCGCGCCCACGACCTTCAGGCCCGGGCGGTGGACGTGAACGCCCTGATCGTGGGGATGAGCGACCTGTTCGGCCGCAGCCTTGGCGGGCATGTCACCGTGCGGACCGACCTCGAAGACGGCCTGCCGGCGGTGCAGGTCGATCCCGAACAGCTCGAACTCGCCGTCCTCAACCTGTGCATCAACGCCCGCGACGCGATGCCTGAGGGCGGCGCCATCACGGTGGCGACCCGGCGGCTCGGCATCACCGGGGATCCCGAGATCGCCGATGGGGCCTATCTCGGCGTCAGCGTCACGGACGAAGGCACCGGCATCCCGGAGGAGATCCTGCGCCGGGTCTGCGAGCCGTTCTTCACCACCAAGGCGGTGGGTCAGGGCACCGGGCTCGGGCTCGCCATGGTGTTCGGCCTCGCCCAGCAATCGAAGGGCCGACTGGTGATCGACAGCAAGGTCGGTCAGGGCACGCGCGTCGAGCTGGCTCTGCCCTTCGCCGAGGCCGGTCCGGAGTGGCTCGCCCCGACGGCGCACCCGGCGCCCGTCTCGGCCCGGCGGGCGCGGATCCTGATCGTGGACGACGATCCGCAGGTCCGGCACGTCACGGCCTCGTTCCTCACCGGCTTCGGGCACAGCATCACGGAGGCGGGCGATGGCGACGCGGCTCTGCGCGCGCTCCACCGCGACCGCTTCGACATCGTGGTGGCCGATCTCGCCATGCCGGGCATGAGCGGCGTCGAACTCGCAGCCGCGATCCGCGAGCGGAAGCCGGGCCTGCCCGTGCTGATCCTCACGGGCCATGCCGACGCGATGCACATCCCGGAGGATCTGCCGGTACTGGCGAAGCCGTTCCGCTCGGCCGACCTCGCGGACCGGGTCTCCCTGCTGCTCGATGCGGCGGACACGGGATCCCACTGAACCGTTCGGGAACCGACCGGCTGCCGGCTCATTGTTCCCTCACCGGAGCCTAGCGCCCGGGTTACGAAGAGGAGGTGGACCATGAGCAATCACGGCATCTTCCCGCGCCGCAGGCGCGACAACGATCTTGATCAGGACGCTCCACCGGACGCGTATCAGCAGGGATAGAAGTTTTCGGATCGCGGCGCCGTTGAGTTCCCGGTCCCAGGCCGAAGGGATCGTTCGAGCGAGCTCCGGCAGACCATCCGAGACGTGGACCCTGCTTCAGACCCGTCGGCGCGAGCCGGCGGGTTTTTTGTGATCCGTGCATCGTGACCGCGGGCGCAGCACAGCGACCCAAAGTCAGCGGGCATTTTCCGAGCCGGGCGCGCTGCCTCAGATCGCTTTGCTGCGCCCGCAGGAATGCGAAGCACCGCGCAATGCAAGAAGCCGCCCCGGGGAACCGGGACGGCTTCTTGACGATAACGGGGGCCGGGAGGCCCGTTTGAGGATCAGGCGGCCTCGGCGACCTGGCTCGGACCGGAATCCTTGCCGCGGGCCTCGACGTCGCGATCGACGAACTCGATCACCGCCATCGGGGCGTTGTCACCCTGGCGGAAGCCGGCCTTCATGATCCGGCAGTAGCCGCCCGGACGACCCGCGTAGCGCGGCCCGAGCACCGTGAAGAGCTTCTTCACCATGTCGGCGTCGCGCAGCTGCGCCATCGCCAGACGGCGGGTGTGGACGCTGTCGATGCGGCCCAGCGTGATCAGCTTTTCGACGACCGGACGCAGGTCCTTCGCCTTCGGCAGGGTGGTGACGATCTGCTCGTGCTTGAGCAGCGCGACCGACATGTTGGCGAACATCGCCTTACGATGCTCGGCGGTGCGGTTGAAACGACGGCCGCGATAACCGTGACGCATGGTGCTGGCTTCCTTCTGGTCTCGGCCGCCGTGCCACGGTACGGCCGGGTGCCCCGAAAACAGGGCGGTTGATTCCGCATGACCCCGCGGCGGGATTCTGTGGGACTTCGCGTCGGCTCAGCGAAGTCCCGGGTCTCAATCAGCCAAACGAGCCGCGTTGGAGAGCGCCGCCCCGTTCAGCCCAAGGCGGCTGCGCCTCTCAGTAGTGCTCCTCGAAGCGCTTGGCGAGATCCTCGATGTTCTCCGGCGGCCAGCCGGGGATGTCCATGCCGAGGTGCAGGCCCATGCCGGCGAGCACTTCCTTGATCTCGTTGAGCGACTTGCGGCCGAAATTCGGGGTCCGCAGCATCTCGCCTTCGGACTTCTGGATCAGGTCGCCGATGTAGACGATGTTGTCGTTCTTCAGGCAGTTCGCCGAACGGACCGACAGCTCCAGCTCGTCGACCTTCTTGAGCAGCGCCGGGTTGAAGGGCAGCTGCGGCGCGAGCGGCGCGGCCTCTTCCTTGCGCGGATCCTCGAAGTTCACGAAGACCTGCAGCTGGTCCTGGATGATGCGCGCGGCGTAGGCCAGGGCATCCTCCGGCGAGACCGCGCCGTTGGTCTCGACCGTCATGGTCAGCTTGTCCTTGTCGAGATCCTGGCCCTCGCGGGTCGTCTCGACGCGGTAGCTGACCTTGGTGACCGGCGAGAACAGCGAGTCGACCGGGATCAGGCCGATCGGCGCGTCCTCGGGGCGGTTGCGCTCGGCCGGGACGTAGCCCTTGCCGGTGGCGACCGTGAACTCCATGCGGATCTCGGCGCCGTCGTCCAGCGTGCAGATCACGAGGTCGGGGTTCAGGATCTGGATGTCGCCGACCGTGCCGATGTCACCGGCGGTGACGAGGCCCGGGCCCGTCTTGCGCAGGGTCATGCGCTTCGGCGCGTCCGTCTGCGAGCGGATCGCGATGGTCTTGATGTTGAGGACGATGTCGGTGACGTCCTCGCGCACGCCCGGGATCGACGAGAATTCGTGCAGCACGCCGTCGATCTGCACCGAGGTCACGGCCGCGCCCTGGAGCGAGGACAGGAGCACCCGGCGCAGGGCGTTACCCAGCGTCGTGCCAAAGCCGCGCTCGAGCGGCTCGGCGACGACCGTGGCGACCCGCTTCGGGTCGTCGCCGGTCGTGACCTGCAGCTTGTTCGGCTTGATCAGTTCCTGCCAATTCTTCTGAATGACCACGATCCTACCTCTCGTCCTTGCCCGGGATCCGCGACGCCCGTTCCCGCGCTTCGGCCGTCCGGCGCAGCCCCCTGGCGCCCCGAACGGTCCCTGAAATCCGTATCCGTCGTTACTCGCCGCCGACCCACAGCACCGGCACGAAGCTGTAACCTGCCCCGTCCCGATCCACGTAGCCGAGCGCCGGGAATTCGAGATGGCCACCGGCGATGAGCGTCCGCTCACGGGCCACCTCGTCCAGGATCCGCTTGCGCGTCTCCCGCGCCTGGTCGCCGTCGACATCGAAGCCGACGCCAGCCTCCGGGTTCTTGAACTGGATCGCCGGCAGGTGCACCACGTCGGTCCACATCATCAGCGACTGTCCACCGGAGACAATGCGAAAACCGCAATGGCCCGGCGTGTGACCGGGCAGCAGGACCGCCGTGATCCCCGGAAGAACCTCGCCGCCCCGATGCTCGCGCACCTTGCCGGCGTAGGGCGCGAGCGCCTTGCGGGCGCCCTCGAAATAGGGCTTGGCCCCATCCGGCGCCCTGGCCAGCGCCGCGTCCGGCAGCCAATGCGCCGCCTCGTCGGCGTGCAGCACGATCTCGGCATTCGGGTAGCGTGCCGCACCATCCTTCACGAGCCCGCCGACATGGTCGGGGTGCAGGTGGCTGACGAGCACCGTGCCGATCTCCTCCGGCGTCACCCCGGTGAGCGCGAGGGCCTCGCCCATTCGACCGAGGGTCGGAGCGGGGGCCAGATCGCCGTAGCCGGTATCGATCAGGGTCGGCGCGAAGCCGGGGCCCGTGATCAGGAAGGCGTTCAGCGTGATCTTGGGCTGCTCGGTGCGGAAACCGGCCAGCTGCAGCCGCCCGGCCTCCTCCTTGGAGATGCCCGTGACAAGATCGAGGCTCGCCTGAAACCAGCCGTCGTTGAGCGCGGTGACCGTGAGGTCGCCGAGGTTCCAACGCAGCACGCCCGGAAGCGGCTTCGATCCCGTCATGAGCTTCTCCGTCAAAGGGTTTCGTTGATCCGGATCAGACGCGGCGGCGCTTGCGCGGCCGGCAGCCGTTGTGCGGGATCGAGGTGACGTCGCGGATCGAGGTCACCGTGAAGCCAGCGGCCTGAAGGGCGCGGAGCGCCGACTCGCGGCCCGAACCCGGGCCCGACACCTCGACCTCGAGGGTGCGCATGCCGTGCTCGGACGCCTTGCGGGCGGCATCCTCGGCGGCGACCTGAGCGGCATAGGGGGTCGACTTCCGCGAGCCCTTGAAGCCCATGGCGCCGGCCGACGACCACGAGATCGTGTTGCCCTGCGCGTCCGTGATGGTGATCATCGTGTTGTTGAACGAGGCGTTCACATGGGCGACGCCCGACACGATGTTCTTGCGTTCGCGGCGGCGGACGCGTTGCGGTTCCTTAGCCATCTTTTTTCACTCTTCCTTCAAACACGCCCGTAACACCAGGCGCTCGGGATTCTGTTGGGACTTGGCCGGAGTGCCCGTGCCGAGCTGCCCAGCCAAAGCCGGGTGCTGCGAGGGACACCGGCACGACGGAGAGGAGGCCGGGCGAAGCACGGCCTCCAAGGTCCAGGAAATTACTTCTTCTTGCCGGCGATCGGCTTCGCCTTGCCCTTGCGGGTGCGGGCGTTGGTGTGGGTGCGCTGGCCGCGGACCGGCAGCTGCTTGCGGTGACGCAGGCCACGGTAGGCGCCCAGATCCATCAGGCGCTTGATGTTCATCGACACTTCGCGGCGCAGGTCGCCCTCGACGAGGTAGTCGCGGTCGATCGTCTCGCGGATCGAGAGAACCTCGGCGTCGGTCAGCTGGTTGACGCGACGTTCGGCGGGGATGTTCACCTTCTGGGTGATCTCCTCGGCCTTCTTGGCGCCGATGCCGTGGATGTACTGAAGCGCGATGACGACGCGCTTGTTGGTCGGGATGTTGACGCCTGCGATACGGGCCACGATCACTCTCCATATGATGCCCGGCGGACCGGGATGATGTCGCGCGCGTCCGGTGGAGGCCGGCCCCTGCGCGCGTGAAACGACAACGCGGCCCGCGGGTGACCCTGGACAGGGTACCTCGGACCATCGTTCGGTTGGACGAAGGTGGGCCTGCTAGCGCGCGGGCGCGCCGATGTCAACGATGGATGGGCGTGTCTTTGCCAAACATGCGAGGAGCGCAGCGTGCAGGTCAGCGTAATCAAGGGGCGAACATGGCGGTTCTGACCAGCGACGGGGCAACCCTACGGACCTTCGCCGACTCGGTGCTGCGCGCCGCAGTCGAGACGCTCGATGAGGTCGTGCCGGTGACCATGGCCGTGATCGGCGGCGTGCTCGCCGAGGCCGAGCCCGGCAGCGTAGCGCTCCAGGACATGGCGGCGGAACCCCCTCTGCTCTGGGCCACCTTTGCCGGGCGCCGCATGGTGTTCCGCTACAATGCGATGACGGCGATGATCGAACTGCGCGACGGGACCACGGAGGGCTACCCGCTCCGCCTGTTCGGCCATCGGTCGCTCCCGATGGACATCATGAACTTCTTCGGCAGCCTGCGCCGCGACGGGCGGATCTAGGCATGAGGCGGACGTGACGGCGGTTCTTGGCAGATCGGTCCCGGCGCCCGATCAGGCTGAAGCGTCGGCGCTCCGGCGGCGAATGCAAAGGGACCTGGGTCGGCAGGCCAACGCTTCGTCCGCCGGTATCATCGGCCGCCGTCGGTTTTCGACGCTGAGCCGGCGGCCAGTTTCTGCGAGACCGGCTTAGCGGAAGCCCTGATTCAGCAGCCGGCAGTAGCCACCGTTGTTCCGGTAGCCCGCCGGGCAGTGGCGGACACAGGTGCCGGCCGCGAATTTCAGCGGAGGCCGACAGGCGTGGCGGAACCGCTTCTGCCTGTACACGAAGGACTGGGCCGGACTCTGCGCCAGGGCAGGCAGGGGGGGAATGGCCACCGCGAGCAGGAGGGTCGCGGTGGCAAGATGGCGGAGCGTCATGGCGGTTCCCAACACGGATGCGCCTCTTAACCTTTCGCTCACGCCGAAGTTTCGCCTCTACCCGATCACCAATCGGTCAACGGCGGGCGGCTATCACGAGGCGACCGCTTCCGCATGCGGCTCCAGCACCGCCATCAGATCAGCCGTGACCTTGTCGATCGGCTGCATGCCATCGACGGTCTGCAGCATGCCCTTTTGGGCGTAGTAGGCCGAGAGGGGCGCCGTCTGGGTGCGGTAAGCTTCCAGGCGCTGCTTGAACACCTCCGGGGTGTCGTCCTTCCGCACGGCCTGGCCGCGGGCCAAAGTCTCGGCGGCGCGATTCTCGATCCGGCCGATGAGCGCGGCCTCGTCCACCTTCAGCTCGATCACGGCGGAGAGCTTGAGGCCCTTGCTGGCCAGCATCTCGCCGAGCGCCTCAGCCTGTGCGACGGTGCGCGGGAAGCCGTCGAGGATGAAGCCGCGGCGCGCATCCGGCTCCTCGATCCGGTCGGCCACGATGCCCACCACGATCCGGTCCGAGACGAGGCCGCCCGATTCCATCACGGCCTTGGCCTCCAGCCCGACCGGCGTGCCGGCGGCCACGGCTGCCCGAAGCATGTCACCCGTCGAGAGCTGCGGGATGCCGAAGCGCTGTACGATCCGCTCGGATTGCGTCCCCTTCCCCGCGCCGGGCGGCCCGAGCAGAATGATGCGCATGGCGTTTTCCTCGTTCGACCCACGCTCCGTGGGCCCATCGGCGGTGGCGAAGCCTCCCTGGCATCGCCGGGTTTGGGGAATGTCTAGCCGGTCCCGGGCGCAGAGGCATCCGGACCTTTAGGCCAGAGTCGGGAGGATACTTGTTTCCGTCCCGTCTCTGTATCAGCCTCAGCGTCGCCGTTGCGTGGTCGAGGCGCCACGCAGCTTCGCCTTCTTCACGAGGCCCTCGTACTGATGCGCCATCAGGTGCCCGTGGATCTGCGCCACCGTGTCCATCGTCACCGAAACCACGATCAGCAGCGAGGTGCCGCCGAAGCCGAGGCTCGCCGCCGCGTAGGACGACAGGATCTCGGGGCACAAACAGACCAGGGTCAGGTACAGGGCGCCGATCACCGTAATGCGCGTCAGCACCTTGTCGATGAAGGCCGCGGTGCGCTCGCCGGGGCGAATACCCGGGATGAAGCCGCCATGCTTCTTCAGGTTGTCCGCTGTCTCCTGCGGGTTGAAGACCACCGCGGTGTAGAAGAACGTGAAGAAGATGATCAGCGCTGCGTAGAGCGCCATGAACAGCGGCGTGCCGTGTCCGAGATAGGCCGTCACGGTGCCGAGCCAGCCGGTGGCACCGCCATTCGCCGAGAAGCTCGCCGCGGTCGCCGGGAGCAGCAGCAACGACGAGGCGAAGATCGGCGGGATCACGCCCGCGGTGTTGAGCTTCAGCGGCAGGAATGAGGTCTGGCCCTCGTACATGCGGTTGCCGACCTGCCGCTTCGGGTAGTTGATCAGCAGCCGGCGCTGGGCCCGCTCCATGAAGACGATGAAGTAAACCAGTGCCACAGCCGCGACGGCCACGCCCAGGATCACCACCGGCGACAGGGCGCCCGTGCGGCCGAGTTCGAGCGCGCCCGCGATCGCCACCGGCAGGTGGGCGACGATGCCGGCGAAGATGATGAGCGACGAGCCGTTGCCGATGCCGCGCGAGGTGATCTGCTCACCGAGCCACATCAGGAACAGGGTGCCGCCGGTCAGCGTGATCACCGTCGAGGCCAGGAAGAACGGGCCCGGGTCGATCGCCGCCGAGGAGCTCTGCAGGCCGATGGCGATGCCCCAGGACTGAACCAGCGCCAGCACCACCGTCAGGTAGCGGGTGTACTGGTTGATGACCTTGCGGCCGGATTCGCCCTCCTTCTTCAGCGCTTCCAGGCTCGGGATCACCGAGGTCAGGAGCTGCACGATGATCGAGGCCGAGATGTACGGCATGATGTTCAGGGCAAAGATCGCCATGCGCTCGACGGCGCCGCCCGAGAACATGTTGAACAGGCCCAGCACGCCGCCCGATTGCTGCTGGAAGTTGCGGGCGAACTGCTCCGGATCGATGCCGGGAATCGGGATGTAGGTGCCCAGCCGGAACACCACGAGGGCGCCGAGGGTGAACCAGATGCGCTTCTTCAGCTCATCGGCCTTGGCGATCGCACCGAAATTGAGGTTGGCGGCAAGCTGCTCGGCGGCTGAGGCCATAAGCGTCGCGTCCTGGACATGTCGCCGGGCAGTCGAGCCCGGATGAAACGAAAAACGGCGGCCCGCGTGGTCGCAGGGCCGCCGCTCGAAGGATCGGCTTAAAGGGTGCGCCGGGCCCGTGCAACGGGTCCCGGAGTCGCCCCCATTAGGCCGTGGCCGCCTCGCTGCCGCCGCGGGTGGAGGCACCCTGGGCGTAGACGGTCGTGACCGAGCCGCCGGCCTTCTCGACCGCCTCGACGGCGGACTTGGAGGCGCGGGTGACCTCGAAGCTGAGCTTCGCGGTCAGCTCGCCGACGCCGAGCAGCTTCACGCCGTCGCGGGGACGAGCGATGATGCCGGCCTCGACCAGGCTCTGAACCGTCACGGTGGCGGCCTTGTCGAGCTTGCCGGCGTCGACAGCCTCCTGAATCCGGCCGAGGTTCACCTCGTTCAGGTCCTGGGCGTAGAGGTTGTTGAAGCCGCGCTTCGGCAGGCGACGATGCAGCGGCATCTGACCGCCCTCGAAGCCCTTGATGGCCACGCCGGTGCGGGCCTTCTGACCCTTCACGCCGCGACCCGCGGTCTTACCCTTGCCGGAGCCGATGCCCCGGCCCACGCGCATCCGGTCCTTGGTGGCGCCGGGATTGTCGCTGATCTGGTTGAGCTTCATCGGGACCTCCTCACGCCACGTCGCCGTGGACGCGCACGAGGTGCGCAACCTTGCGGATCATGCCGCGCACGGAGGGGGTATCCTCCAGCTCGGACACGCGGTGGAGCTTGTTGAGCTTGAGGCCGATCAGCGTCTGACGCTGGCTGGCCTCGCGGCGGATCGGCGAGCCGATCTGCTCGATGCGGACGGTCTTCTGTGCCATCGGACCCTCCCCTTATGCGACCGCGGCTTCGGACTGGTCGGCCGGATCGGCATCGCGGCGACGCGACTGGAGCGTCGACACCTTGATGCCGCGGCGGGCCGCCACGGAGCGCGGGCTGTCCTCGTTCTTGAGCGCCTCGAAGGTGGCGCGCACGAGGTTGTAGGGGTTCGACGAACCCAGCGACTTGGCGACGACGTCCTGCATGCCGAGCGTCTCGAACACGGCGCGCATCGGGCCGCCGGCGATGATGCCGGTGCCCTGCGGGGCCGCGCGGAGGATCACCTTGCCGGCGCCGTGACGGCCGTTGACGTCGTGGTGCAGGGTCCGGCCCTCGCGGAGCGAGACGCGGATCAGGCCGCGCTTGGCGGCTTCCGTCGCCTTGCGGATCGCCTCCGGCACCTCACGGGCCTTGCCGTGGCCGAAGCCGACGCGGCCCTTCTGGTCGCCGACGACGACGAGGGCCGCGAAGCCGAAGCGACGGCCACCCTTCACCACCTTGGCGACGCGGTTGATGTGGACGAGCTTGTCCACGAATTCGCTGTCGCGCTCCTCGCGCTCCTCGCGGCGGCCGCGGCCCCCGCCTTCACGTTCACGTGCCATGTTTTTACCTGTTCATCTCACTGGCGCAGGCGGCGGGCCTGCTCGCTCGATTGATTGTCGAATGCCGGACATACGGAGCACGTCCGACCCGCCGTTGTTCAATGGTCCCGATCGGGCTCGCCGTCGACAGAGGCGCCGACGGCGAGTCCCAAAAATCAGAACTCCAGGCCACCCTCGCGGGCGGCCTCGGCCACGGCGGCGACGCGGCCGTGGTAGATGTAGCCGGAGCGGTCGAAGATCACCTTCGTGACGCCCGCGGCCTTGGCGCGCTCGGCGACCAGCTTGCCCACCGCCTTGGCGGCGGCGACGTCGGCGCCGGTCTTGAGTTCGCCCTTGAGCGCCTTGTCAATCGACGAGGCCGAGGCCAGCGTCTTGCCGGCGAAGTCGTCGATGACCTGCACGTAGATCTGCTTCGACGAGCGGAACACCGAGAGCCGCGGGCGGCCGTTGGCGGCGGCCCGCAGCGCGCGGCGGACGCGCGCCTTGCGGCGATCGAGGGCTTCGAGCTTGCGAGACATGATGCCCTCCTTACTTCTTCTTGCCTTCCTTGCGGAAGATGAACTCGCCCGCGTACTTCACGCCCTTGCCCTTGTAGGGCTCGGGTCCGCGGTATTCGCGGATCTCGGCGGCGACCTGACCGACCTGCTGGCGGTTGATCCCGGAGATCGTGATCTCGGTGGGCTTCGGGGTTGCGATCGTGATCCCGGCCGGGATCTCGTATTCGATGTCGTGGCTGTAGCCGAGCGACAGCTTGAGGGCCTTGCCGGCCATCGCGGCGCGATAGCCGACGCCGGTGATCTCGAGCTTCTTCTCGAAGCCCTTCGACACGCCCTCGGCGATGTTGGCGATCTGCGCGCGCGACGTGCCCCACAGGGAGCGCGCCGGCTTGGACTGGTTGATGGGCTGCACCTCGATGGCGCCGTCCTTCATCGCCACGTTGACGAGGCCCGGAACGTCGAACGACAGCTCGCCCTTCGAACCCTTCATCTTCACCGTCTGACCGGTGACCGTGGCGGTAACGCCTGCCGGCACGGGGACCGGCTTCTTGCCTACGCGAGACATGGGATAACCTCCTCCGTCCCGATCAGAACACGGTGCAGAGCACTTCACCGCCGACGTTGCGCTCGCGCGCCTCGTGGTCGGCCATGACGCCCTGCGGGGTGGAGACGATGGTGACGCCGAGGCCATCGGCCACGTGCGGCAGCTCACCGACTGACGAGTAGACCCGGCGGCCCGGCTTCGACACGCGCTTGATCTCGCGGATCACGGGGCGCCCGTCGTAGTACTTGAGCTCGATGGCGAACTCGGTGCGGCCGTTGCCGAGGTCCGTCGCCGCGTAGTCGCGGATGTAGCCCTCGGCCTTCAGCACGTTCAGGACGCTGGCGCGCAGGCGCGAGCCTGGCGTCTGAACGACGTTGCGACGGCGCAGCTGGCCGTTGCGGATGCGGGTGAGCATGTCGCCCACGGGATCGTTGACCATGGGGACCTCCTTACCAGCTCGACTTGACCAGGCCGGGGATCAGGCCCCGGTTGCCAAGCTCACGCAGCGCCACGCGCGAGATGCCCATCTTGCGGTAGTAGGCGCGCGGACGGCCGGTCATGCCGCAGCGATTGCGGATGCGGGTGGCCGACGAGTTGCGCGGCAGTTCCGCGAGCTTGAGGCGCGCCTCGAAGCGCTCCTCCATCTCGAGGGCATCGTTGTTGGCGATCTCGAGGAGCGCCTTCCGCTTGGCCGCGAAGCGCTTCACCAGCGCCTTGCGGGCCTCATTCTTCTCGACTGAGCTTTTCTTCGACATATCGTCTATCTCCGGTGTCCGCGTCTGAAGCCCGAGGGCTTCACTGCCGGAACGGGAACTGGAAGGCGGCGAGCAGGGCCTTGGCCTCGGCATCGGTCTTGGCGGTGGTCGCCACGACGATGTCCATGCCCCAGGTCTGCTCGGCCTTGTCGTAGGAGATCTCCGGGAACACGAGGTGCTCCTTGAGACCCAGCGCGTAGTTGCCGCGGCCGTCGAACGAGCGCGGGTTCAGGCCGCGGAAGTCACGTACGCGCGGCAGCGCGATGGTGATCAGCCGGTCCATGAACTCGTACATGCGCTGCTTGCGCAGGGTGACCTTGCAGCCGATCGGCATGCCCTCGCGGACCTTGAAGGTCGCGATGGCCTTGCGGGCCTTGGTGATGACCGGCTTCTGGCCGGCGATCAGGGCTAGGTCGCCCGCAGCCACGGAGGCCTTCTTGGAATCCGCGGTCGATTCGCCGACGCCCATGTTGATCACGATCTTCGTGATCTGCGGCACTTCCATGGGATTCTTGTAGCCGAACTGCTCGATGAGCTTCTGGCGAACCACCTCGTCGTAGTGCTTGCGCAGGCGTGGGGTGTAGGCGTTCTTGTCGGCCTCAGCCATCGATCTGATCCCCCGTGGTCTTGGCGAACCGGACCTTGCGCCCGTCTTCGAGGATGCGGAAACCCACGCGGGTCGGCTTGCCGTTGGCGTCCGCCACCGCGATGTTCGAGAGCTGGATGGCGGCCTCCTTGGAGATGATGCCGCCCTCCTGGTTCTGGGTCTGCTTCTGGTGCTTCTTGATCAGGTTGATGCCGCGCACGAAGGCCCGGCCTTCCTTCGGCAGAACCTGGATCACCTCACCCGAGCGACCCGAGTCCCGGCCGGTGAGCACGACGACCGTGTCGCCCTTCTTGATCTTGGCGGCCATCACAGCACCTCCGGAGCCAGGGAGATGATCTTCATGTGGTTGCGGGCGCGGAGTTCGCGCGGAACCGGTCCGAAGATACGGGTGCCGATCGGCTCCTTCTGATTATTGATCAGGACCGCCGCGTTCTTGTCGAAGCGGATCACCGATCCGTCGACGCGCTTGACGGCCTTGGCCGTGCGAACGACGACCGCCTTCATGACGTCGCCCTTCTTGACGCGACCGCGCGGGATCGCCTCCTTGACGGAGACGACGATCACGTCGCCCACGCCGGCATACTTGCGCTTCGACCCGCCGAGGACTTTGATGCACATAACGCGGCGTGCACCCGAGTTGTCGGCGACGTCCAGATTCGTCTGCATCTGGATCACGTGCGTGACTCCTTGTTTCAGGCGGGTTTCCGCACGCGGGCGGTATTGCCCGGCGGACGACGCCTGATGGGGATCTGACGTCCCCGGCTCATGTGTTCGACCGCGCTGGCGGTGTCGAAGGGACACCGGCGCGGTCACCGCGTTCACAGGGTGCGAGCACCCATCGAATTTCTCGCGAAGGCCGGGCGGATACTACGGGTCGCCCTGGAAGGCAAGCCGAACCGGGGGGATTTTCGCCGTGACGGCCCGTGACGCGCGCCCTTTCCTGGACAGGCGGGGCTAAGCGGAACCTGATCCGGGATCTCGCACACGAAGCGCCGCGCCAGCGGCACAGGCTGATCCATTCAGACGCTTCGCGACGTCGTGTGCCGGATCTCGGGTTGCATGCCGCTGGCGCTGCATGCGCCCAGGAAAGGGTGTGCGGTCGCTTCTGCAACTGACCCTATACCGTGCAGGCGGCACGACAACCGAGACTGATCTAGGGCTGAGCTCAAGGCTCATAAGGCTGAGCGGTGGCTCGGCACCACGAAACACAAAGGGCCGGCGCGCAGATCTGCACACCGGCCCACATGACACGAAGGCGATTCGATCAGGCGGGCTGGCCGGCCGATTCGAACAGGAAGCCGTCGAGGCTGGGAATCGTGACCGAGGCCCCGCAGGCCGGCTTCGACAGGCGCCAGGGCCGCTCGCCCCGGGCGCGGATCGCCTCCGAGGGGCGCAGGCGACGCATGGTACCGTCCTCCCGCATCTCCTCGATCGCCAGGAAGCCGTAGACCTGGAGGCGCGAGGCCGTGAGCTTGGTCGCGCGATCCTCCGCCGCCAGGACCATGCTGCCGGTGGCGTAGACCGCATCCAGCAGGGAGCGCTGCTCGCTGCGACGGCGATCGCGCGCATCGCGCTCGCTCGGTGCCTGGGCGGGAAGAGGCCGCCGGAACGGAACGACGTTGCTGACCGCGACGCAACCCATACGCATACCCTCGACGCGAACTCAGGGGCGGTCCGGCCGCCCGTTGATCGCGACACTTCGACGGTTTGCTTTAAACTTCCGTAGACCATGGCGGGGCACCCCTGCCCCGATCCGGCACGCCCAGGTGTGACGCAGGCTGGCCGCGGTTCCGCCGGGAGGCCCACTGCGCCCCCTGCGCCAGCGCCGCCGCCAACCGATCGAGGGCGAGGCAGAGCGCGCCGTAGACTGCCCCGACGAACAGGAAGATCTCGGCTGGGTAGACCATCGCGCGGTTGTTCACCTGCGTGGCCACGAAGGACAATTCAGGCACGCCGATCACGTAGGCGAGCGACGTGTCCTTGATCAGCGCCGTCCATTGGTTGACGAAGGACGGCGCCATGGCGCGCATGGCTTGCGGTAGGATGATGACGCGCAACACCTGCCAGCGGCCGAATCCCAACGCGAGGCCAGCCGCCCATTGGCCGGGGCCGATGCTCTCGATCCCCGCCGCCACCCCGTAGGCGAGATAGGCGCCGCCGACGAGCGAGAGCGCCGTCACCACGGTGCCGATCTCCGGCACGGACACGCCGAACAGGATCGGCAGCAGGAAGTAGCTCCAGAAGATCAGCATCACGATCGGAATCGCCCGGAAGAAGCCCAGCCCGAGGACGAGCGCCCGGCGCACCACCCCGGCACTCATCGCGAGCTCGATTCCCAGGACCAGCCCGAGGGCCGCCGAGGCCAAGCCGGACAGGCCGGAGAGAATCAGCGTCAGCGCCAGCCCGCCGATCGGCCCGTCGGGCCAGGCGCCGAGCAGCAGGTAGCCGAGATTGTCTGTGATGACCGCGAGGTTCATGCGCGAGACCCCGCGGCGGCGCGTCGGGCCAGGGCCTGCCCGGCGGCCTCCACCAGGGCGACCGCGCCGATATAGAGGAGCGTGGCGATCCCGAAGGCCTGGAAGGTCTGGAACGTCTCGGTCTCCACCTGCCGGGACGCGTAGGACAGCTCGGCGAGGCCGATCGTCATGGTCAGCGACGTGTTCTTGATCGTGTTCAGGTACTGGCCGACGATCGGCAGCCACGCGACGCGCAGGGCTTGCGGCAGGACGATGTGGCGGAAGGCCTGGACCGGCGTGAGGCCGAGAGCGAGGGCCGCCTCGCGCTGGCCGGCGCGGACGCCGTTGATCCCGGCGCGGCCCTCCTCGGCGATGTAGGCAGCCGCATAGAGCGTCAGGCCGACGAAGCCCGCGAGCGTCTCGTAGGCGGGCCATCGCAGGGTGGTGGGCCCGAGGTCGAGGAGGTGCGGTGTGTTGAGCCAGGCCGTCACATCGCTCGGCAGCAGGGCCGCGACCGCGAAGTACCAGACGAAGAGCTGCACCAGCAGCGGCGTGTTGCGCAGGAGGCCGACGAAGGCAGCCAGCACGCGTCGCGCCGCGGGACCGCCAATCTCCCGCAGGCAGCAGGCTGCGAGGCCTAACGCCGTGCCGACGAAGCAGACTGCCGCCGACAGGGCCAGGGTCACCCCGAAACCCTGCAGCAGCCAGACGAGGTAGCGCGGCGCCAGGAGATCGCCGAACAGGCTCACGTCACCGGCCCGGTCAGTCGTGCTCGCCGATCCGGAACAGGCGCGGCAGCGGCTGGTCGGTGTTCGGGCCGAACCAGCGGTCGTAGATCACTGCCGCCTTGCCGGTCTTCTCCAACTCCCGCAGCGTCTCGTTCACGAGGTCTCGCAGGCGCGTCTCGCCCTTGGGAATGCCGACGCCGATATAGTCGTTGGAGATGCTGAAGGGCGGGATCTCGTAATTCTGCCGGTCCGGTACCTTCGCCAGCAGCCCGACGAGCTTCGGCCCGTCCTGGGTGATCGCCTGGACGTTGCCGTTGCGCAGGGCGGTGAACGCGAAGGGCGTGTCGTCGAAGGCGACCACCGTGGCCTTCGGGAAGTCCCGACGCAGCACGATCTCGTTCACGGTGCCCTTGTCGGCACCTATGCGCAGGCCGTTCAGCTGATCGGGCGACGACAGCGTGCCCTTCTTGGCCAGGAACTGCTGGCCGGAGGCGAAGTACGGGATACTGAAATCGAGCTGCTTGGCGCGCTCCTCCGTGATGGTGAAGTTCGCCAGCACGAGATCGACCTTGCCGGAGGTCATAAGCGGGATGCGATTCGCTGGGTTGGTCGGGCGGACCTCCAGCTTCACGCCGATCTTGTCGGCAATGGCCTGGGCGAAATCGACGTCGAGCCCGGTAATCTGCTTGGTGGCCGGGTCGACGAAGCCGAAGGGCGGGTTGCTGTCGAAGGACGCGACCCGCAGGACACCCGCCTTCCTGATGTCGTCGAGGCGGTCGGCCTGGGCTGCGCCCACCGACAGAAGCGTTGCGAGGGCGAAGGCGAAGAGGCGGCGCACGCTAATCTCCATGGGACGGGACTGCGGCGGGCGAGATCCCGCTCGGCCGTCAGGGTCGAAGACGATCGATCGCATCGGCGGGGCAGGCGACGGCCCGACGAAGATGTTCGTGCCGACATCCAGCGATCGGCCGCATGTTTCCTCCCGGTGGGACAGGAAAGCAACGATTCAGCTTTCCGTTCTTCAGGGCTTTAAGGGTACGGAGTGCCAGCCGCACGAGGCCGGACGTCATAGATCTTCTTTGCCGTCCGGCGGGATGATCC
Organism: Methylobacterium phyllostachyos; assembly: GCF_900103445.1. Taxonomy (GTDB): domain Bacteria; phylum Pseudomonadota; class Alphaproteobacteria; order Rhizobiales; family Beijerinckiaceae; genus Methylobacterium; species Methylobacterium phyllostachyos. The sequence goes on from NZ_FNHS01000005.1 coordinate 364,775, forward strand.
GACGGATCCTTTCCGGACGCTTAAGGTCTCGGGTCTGAGGAGGGTTGTTCGCCCGCAGCCCTCTCGCACCCCGATGCGTCTGGCGCGCGCGAGCCGGTATGCGGCCGCTTCACCGAACCTTAACCTCCAGCGCGGTGCAGATTTCTGGCGCGGATGCATTGACCTCGGGGCCAACCGCGTCTAGAAGCGCGCCACTTCGGACGGCCACCGGCTGCCGACGGCCCCCTCGGATATGTTCCGGACGCCGCCGCAAACGCCCCGCGCGTTCCGAGGAATCAAATCGCCTGACGCTGTAAGTCAGATCCGTAGGTACGAGCGCGTTCGTTTTTGAGCGTGCTCCTCTGCCCGCACCGCGCCGAGGGGCTCTGACCAGCCCTCCGGCGCATATTCGTATTGCGGACTGCTCATCGCGGTCCGGACTAGGTGACCGAGGAAGAGGGCACAGGATGCCGACGATCAACCAGCTGATCGCCCAGCCGCGGAAGATCCAGCGGAGCCGCAACAAGGTTCCGGCGCTCGACGCTTGCCCGCAGAAGCGCGGCGTCTGCACCCGGGTCTACACGACGACCCCGAAGAAGCCGAACTCGGCGCTTCGTAAGGTCGCCAAGGTGCGTCTCACCAACGGCTTCGAGGTGATCGGCTACATCCCGGGTGAGGGCCACAACCTTCAGGAGCACTCCGTGGTGATGATCCGCGGCGGCCGCGTGAAGGATCTTCCGGGCGTGCGCTACCACATCCTGCGCGGCGTGCTCGACACGCAGGGCGTGAAGAACCGCAAGCAGCGCCGTTCGAAGTACGGCGCCAAGCGTCCGAAGTAAGTGCGTCCGAGGTAAGTTTTTCGGGCGTTCACGTTTCCACTGCCTGACAAGGATGTCGCCGGCGAAAGCTCAAGGCGGCCTGCGTCAGGTGCTTAAGACCCAATATTCGAGAGCCAAAAATGTCCCGTCGTCACTCAGCCGAGAAGCGCGAGATCATCCCGGACCCGAAGTACGGGGATGTCGTGCTGACGAAGTTCATGAACTCCATCATGTATGAGGGCAAGAAGTCGACCGCCGAGCGGATCGTCTACGGCGCCTTCGACATCGTCGAGAACCGCGCCCGCGCCAACCCGATCGAGGTGTTCCGCGCCGCCCTCGACAACGTCGCCCCGATGATCGAGGTCCGCTCCCGCCGCGTCGGCGGCGCGACCTACCAGGTCCCCGTCGAGGTGCGCACCGAGCGTCGTCAGGCACTGGCGATCCGCTGGCTGATCCAGGCCGCCCGCTCGCGCAACGACCGTACCATGATCGAGCGTCTCTCCGCCGAGCTGCTCGACGCCGCCAACAACCGCGGCAACGCCGTCAAGAAGCGGGAAGATACGCACCGGATGGCGGAAGCCAACCGCGCCTTCTCGCACTACCGCTGGTAAGCGGTTCCGCCGTCTCTCAGGAGCAATCCGATGCCCCGCACGCACGCGATCGAGGACTACCGTAACTTCGGCATCATGGCCCACATCGATGCCGGCAAGACCACGACCACGGAGCGGATCCTCTACTACACCGGAAAGTCCCACAAGATCGGCGAGGTCCATGAGGGCGCCGCCACCATGGACTGGATGGAGCAGGAGCAGGAGCGCGGCATCACGATCACGTCCGCCGCGACGACGTGCTTCTGGCGCGACAAGCGCCTGAACATCATCGACACCCCCGGCCACGTGGACTTCACCATCGAGGTGGAGCGCTCGCTCCGCGTGCTCGACGGCGCCGTGTGCGTGCTCGACGGCAACCAGGGCGTCGAGCCGCAGACCGAGACTGTGTGGCGTCAGGCCGACAAGTACGACGTGCCGCGCGTCGTGTTCGTCAACAAGATGGACAAGATCGGTGCCGACTTCTTCAAGTGCGTGGCCGACATCATCGACCGCGTCGCCGGCAAGCCCGTGTGCCTGCAGCTGCCGATCGGTGCCGAGTCCAACTTCCAGGGCGTGATCGACCTCATCAAGATGAAGGCGATCGTCTGGTCGGGCGAGGCGCTGGGCGCGAATTACAACGAGGTCGAGATCCCGGCCGACCTGAAGGATCAGGCGGTCGAGTATCGCACCAAGTTGGTCGAGGCCTGCGTCGAGCTCGACGACGAGGCCATGTCCGCCTACCTCGACGGCACCGAGCCGGACGAGGAGGCCATGCGTAAGCTCGTCCGCAAGGCCGTGCAGCTGCGCGCCTTCCACCCGGTGCTCTGCGGCTCGGCGTTCAAGAACAAGGGCGTGCAGCCGCTCCTCGACGCCGTCGTGGACTACCTGCCCTCCCCGGCCGACCGCGGCGAGATCAAGGGCCTCGATTTCAAGACCGAGGAAGAGACCGTCCGTCACCCGACGGATTCGGATCCCTTCTCCATGCTCGCCTTCAAGATCATGGACGATCCCCACGTCGGCACGATCACCTTCTGCCGCGTGTACTCGGGCAAGGTCGACTCGGGCGCCAACGTGCTCAACTCCTCGCGCGACAAGAAAGAGCGCGTCGGCCGCATGCTGCTGATGCACGCCAACAACCGCGAGGACATCAAGGAGGCCTTCGCGGGCGACATCGTCGCCCTGGCCGGCCTTAAGGATACCCGCACGGGCGACACCCTGTGCGATCCGCAGAAGGCCGTCATCCTTGAGAAGATGGAGTTCCCGGAGCCCGTCATCGAGATCGCCGTCGAGCCGAAGTCGAAGGCCGATCAGGAGAAGCTCGGCATCGCGTTGGCGAAGCTCGCCGCCGAGGATCCGTCGTTCCGCGTCTCCACCGACCAGGAATCCGGCCAGACCATCCTCAAGGGGATGGGCGAGCTCCACCTGGACATCAAGGTCGACATCCTGCGCCGCACCTACAAGGTCGACGCGAATATCGGCCAGCCGCAGGTGGCATACCGCGAGAAGCTGACCCGCCGTCAGGAGATCGACTACACGCACAAGAAGCAGACCGGTGGTACCGGTCAGTTCGCCCGCGTGAAGTTCGTCGTCGAGCCGAACGAGCCGGGTGCGGGCTTCGCGTTCGAGTCGAAGATCGTCGGCGGCGCGGTGCCGAAGGAGTACATCCCCGGTGTCGAGAAGGGTCTTAACTCGGTCCTCGGCGCTGGCGTGCTCGCTGGCTTCCCTGTGGTGGACGTGAAGGTCGAGCTGATCGACGGCGCCTACCACGACGTCGACTCCTCGGCGCTCGCCTTCGAGATCGCCTCCCGCGCGGCCTTCCGTGAGGCCCTGCAGAAGGGCGGCTCGGTTCTGCTCGAGCCGGTGATGAAGGTCGAGGTCGTCTCGCCGGAAGAGTACACCGGCTCGGTCATCGGCGACCTCAACGCCCGCCGTGGCCAGATCCAGGGCCAGGACATGCGGGGCAACGCCAACGTCATCAACGCGATGGTGCCGCTGGCCAACATGTTCGGCTACGTGAACCAGCTGCGCTCCTTCTCCCAAGGTCGCGCCAACTTCACGATGCAGTTCGACCACTACGAAGAGGTGCCGCGCGGCGAGGCCGAGAAGGTCATCGCCAAGTACGCCTAAGGCTCACGCCTAGGTATCTCTTCTTCCGCAACGCGAATTCGAATCTAGGAGGCTCTGATGGGCAAGGAAAAGTTCTCCCGCACCAAGCCGCACTGCAACATCGGGACGATCGGCCACGTCGATCACGGCAAGACGTCTTTGACGGCGGCGATCACGAAGGTGCTGGCTGAGACGGGCGGCGCGACGTTCACGGCCTACGACCAGATCGACAAGGCGCCGGAGGAGAAGGCGCGCGGGATCACGATCTCGACGGCGCACGTGGAGTACGAGACGACGAACCGGCACTACGCCCACGTCGACTGCCCCGGCCACGCCGACTACGTGAAGAACATGATCACGGGCGCGGCGCAGATGGACGGCGCGATCCTGGTGGTGTCGGCGGCCGACGGCCCGATGCCGCAGACCCGCGAGCACATCCTGCTGGCGCGTCAGGTCGGCGTGCCGGCGCTGGTGGT